>CAYXAP010000050.1:0-68803 GCA_964462035.1 uncultured Sandaracinus sp. | reverse complement strand
CTTCGCACTTCGCGAGCCACCGCTGGGCGATGTAGTTGTCGCTCGCGTCGCCCTTCGGCGTGTGGGTCATCAGCTTGATGACGCCCTCGAGGTGCGGGCTGTTCTCCGAGCAGAGCGTCAGGAAGGTGTTCCGGAGCTCGTGCACGGTGCGCTCGGTGACGCCGACCTCGTAAGCGTCGCGACGGATCTGCTTCAGGCTCGACCGCTTCGGGCGGAAGAACTCCGGACCGCGCTCCGCGGGGACCACGAGGTCGTCAGGCTCGGGGAAGCGACCGAAGTACTCGGGCCACCCCTTGTGGCGCCATCGCTCCAGGAGCGTCGCCAGGGTGGGGTGCAGCGGGATCTCTCGCGTGAGCCCCTCGTCGTGGCGGTCTTCCTTCAGGGGGCCCGACACCTGCCGCGCGAGGGTGATGCGCGGCATCTCCGGCGTGTCCGTGTCGATGTCTCCCCAGCGGAGTGCCGCGCCCTCGTCGTGGCGCATGCCCGCGAGCCCGAGCAGCCCCCAGAGCGTCCGCCGGTCGAGCGGGATGCGTGGGTCGGTGATGAGCGCCTCGAGCTCGTGCCGGCGGTAGTAGCCGCGCTTCCGCTTCACGCGCCTCGGCTTCTCGGCGGGGTCGATGGTGTCCAGCGGGTTGATCCACTGTACGCCTCGCCGCTTCAGATCGCGCTCCGCGTCGCGGAGGCACTTCGAGAGCGTCCCCCAGATGTTCGCGACGGTGTTCCGGCCCAGGCGCTTCCCCGTCGTCTCGCTGACCTTCGCGCGCAGCGTGGCGACGAGCTCGACGAGGTGGCGGTCGGTGAGGTCCTCGACCGAGAGACGGCCGAGCTCCGGGAGCACGTGGTCACGCATCCGCGCCTCATCGTCGCCGAGTGTCTTCGGCGCCTTCGGGCTGCGGGCTCGCTGGTCGAGCCATCGCTCGTTCCATTCGGCGAGCGTCTCACCTGGCCGGCCGGCGCGCTCCCGCGGGTGGACCCAGGTGCCCGCTTCGATCTGCGCGAGTCGCTTCCGCCGGAGCTCGCGCGCCTCTCCCTTCGTGTGGCCGCCGGCCTCCTGGACCTGCTTCCCGTTCCGCGGGTCGCGGTAGATGATCGACCAGCCGTAGGTGGTCTTCACGAGGCCTCGGTTGTCGACCTTCGGCATCAGCCGGCCTCGTCGAGCTTCGCGTCGATGTACGCGAGCAGGTCGGAGCGACGGAAGCGCCAGCCGGTCCCGAGGCGGGCCGCGCGGATCTCTTTCCGCTCCACCATCCCGTAGAGCGTCTTCGTGCAGACCCCGAGGAGCTTGGCCGCTTCCTTCGAGCCGCACACGGGGGAGGGTGGACTTGCCGCAGCGATGCGGCCGATCGCGTCCAGCAGTTCGCGCCTCAGGTTCTCGAGGTCGGCGCGGGTGGTGAGTTGGTTGAGGTCGTGACTGGTCATCGCTTTCCACGCTTTCGGCGACGCTTCGCCTTGGCCCGATTCCGGACCACTCGCCGCGGGAGCCGCGGGCTGTCGAAGAACAACGCCTCGTCGTCTTCGCCGAGCACCGGCATCCGGGCCAGGTGGCGTTCGCCGTTGGCAAAGACGATCACCTGGCCGGTCTCTCCGCACTCGCTCCACTGGTCGTGCTCCAGGTGAGAGTCTGCGCGCGACGGCTCCGAGGCGTTCTCCCCGAGGCACTCGAAGTAGTGTGCGAGCGCCCCGCTCCAGACGCGCTCATCGATCTCGGTCTTCATGCGGCCCTCTGGTTCTCCCCCGGGTGCCAGGGGGTGGTTGCGGCGAGCTCGGTGCTGAGGTGCCGCGGTGGAAATATTTCCACGCCGCCCGCGCTCAGCGAGTCGGGGGTGGAAACGTTACCACCCTCCGGGCGCCTCCCCGCCGGCGCCGGCTGGCTCGACGGCGGCTCGTACTCCATCGCGAGGTCCAGGTGGTCCGCGCAGAGCGGCGTACGGCCGTCGAGGATGAACGTGGCGAGCGAGCTGCACAGCGCGCAGACCTCGGGGTCGCCGTCGTGCTCTTCGATGCTGCGGCGGCTCACTGCGCAAGCCCCAGCGCGGCGCGGAAGCGAGCAGCGACCGCGTCAGCGCGCTCGCGCAGACCGGCGTTGTCGAGGTCGTCGTGCCACAGGGCGAGCTTCCGGATCAGGTCCGCGGTGTCGATCATTACGGAGTCCCTCAGGCGGTCCGACTCGGCGCGCCAGCGCACCCAGCAGTGGGCCAGGGAAGCGGCGTGGTTGACGATCTCGCCGAGCAGCGAGTCCGGCGAGTCGGTGAGCCATGCCAGGGCCGAGGCGAGCTTCTCGTTCGTGGGCTCGTCGATCAGCTTGCGCGCCACCTCGAGCGCCGCGCGGGGACGGTCGAGGTGGGAGGAGGGGTGGAGCTCCTCCGCGATGGTCTCGCGCTCGAAGTGGTCGAGTTCCGCGTCCACGAAGTCGAGGGCGTCGAGCAGGGCGCCCGCGTCTCCGCTCTGCATGTGGAGCACCAGGCGGCGCCCGCAGTCGTAGGGCGACCAGCCGGCTTCGAGGATGTCCCGCCAGGTCTCGTCCGGCGGGAAGCCGTCCGCGAGCTCTCGCTTCAACTGGTCGAGCACGATGTCCGGGTCGACCAGCGGAGCCGGCGGCACCTGCTCAGTCGCGCGGCGCGGAGCGCGCCTCGGTTGCTTGGGGCGGTCGTTGCGGCGCGGCGCGGCGTCGAGCGTGGGGCTCTTACTGGCGTGGTGGGTGCGGGGGCGGTCGATGGTGGCGGTGGTCACGGGTGGCTCCTTGGTTGGAGTCACCACCCTAGTCGCTGTCGCCTCCTAGTCAACACTATTTATCACTACCTGTGACAAATGGAGACTGCCAGTGCCGGGCGACCATCGGCTCGAACATCGCGACAAACACTGCCAGAGCGTGACCGGCGCTCCTTCGCTGTGCGTCCGTGGTCGCTTCGCGATACTGGTCCAGAACCGACACCAGGGGGAACTCACTGAGGCGAGTGGCCAGATCTCGGGTGGCGTCGGCGGTCACCCCAGCGGGAGAGTCGAGCATCGCGCGTGCGTGGTCGCGGATACGGACCCAGTCGCGCCAGATCACCGCCTCAAGGAGCTCGCGTTCGCCGGCGTCTGCAGGGGAAGTCGGTGGGGCGGGGCTGATTTGGTGGTCACGGTACGGGCCTCCCCCATCCTCTTTGTAGAACCAGTTTCGAGGAAGACGAAGCGACTCCATCGCACGCTCGATGATGTCGGGGCCGATGTGTCCGGCCTTGCCGCTGGTGATTTTCGAGATGTACGACGGTGCGACGCCGAGGCGCCGTGCGACCTTCGACTTCCAGCCATAGGCTCCGTTGAGCTCGTCACGCAGCTGTTCGATCAGCGCCTTGTAGCGCGCGCTCGGCAGGTCGGGGTCCACCAGCGCGAGCATAGCTCGTGTCGGCTGGGGGACAACAGTCGTGAACACGCCGACGGGTGCTAGGTAGTGAAATGTGATCTTGCACGATGTTGTCCTGCTGGCTACGGTGCCCCCATGTCGGCACACGGGCGATTGGAAGCGTTTCGGCGAGAGAAGAAGCTCTCGTATCGGGGACTTGGTCAGCAGCTGGGCGTTCACTGGTCACACTGCCAGCGCATCTGCGTTGGAAAGCGTCGGCCTGGGCTCGACCTCTCCGCGCGGATCTCCGCGGTGACCCGTTCATGGAAGCTTGGCCCAATCGAGCCAGCAGAGTGGGCGAAGGGTGCGGCGTGACCGACCCGAAGCATCGCGAGTACACCCTCGCCGACTGGCTCCGCGAGATCCGGGAGAAGGGGTCTCTGCCGTGCCCGGCCGAAGGTCCCCGGCGGGAGCCCCAGCGACCCACTCCGCCGAGTCCGGTGATCGGCGGCGAGGTGCCACGCGTGCCAGGGCCCGATGGGTCGACCGGAACGGAGCGGGCGAACGCATGCGCAGACGCACCGCCGACAGCTTTGGGGGTCGCACGCGTGACCAAGGAGGAGGAGCAGCATGGGTGACCAGGATCAGAGGCAGTCGGACCAGCCGATGGAGGCGGAGAGCCTCGAGCAAGCGAAGCAGAGCACCAGCCCGTTCGAGGAGCGTTGGACACCCCTGACGATGGACGCGCTCACGAAGGAGCCGAAGCCCCATCGCTACCTCCTCACTCGCCTGGACAAGTCGCGCGCGGAGCGAAAGACCGCCGGCGTGCTCGTTCGCGGGAAGCTAGCGATGCTGGCCGGCGCGGGCGCCAGCGGGAAGACGGCGGCGCTGTGTCGCCTCGCGCTCGCCGTCGCGCTCGGGCGCCGATGGTTGGGCGAGTGGGCCGTCCCTGAGGCCGAGGCCGGCCGGGTGCTCCTGGTGCTCGGCGAGGAAGACGCGGAAGAGGTTCAGCGGCGGCTGTACCGAGCGGCGAAGGCGATGAAACTCAGTCCAGAGGATCTGGAGCGGGCATCGAGGAACATCGTCACGGTGCCATTGATGGGTCGCTCCGCGGCAGTGCTCACGGACGACTGGAGGCCGACGGAGGCGCTGACATTGCTTCGGAGCAAGCTGGACGCGGACGCGGGAGAACGGGGATGGGCGCTGCTCGCGTTCGACCCCTTCGCTCGCTTCGCTCCCATGGACGCGGAGAAGGACCAGGTCGGCGCAACCCGCATGCTCGCCGTCTTCGAGTCGCTGGCAGAGGTGAAGGGGTCCCCGACCGTGATCGTCGCGCATCACACAAGTCAGGCCTCGCGCGTGTCTGGAGGGGACCCGAAGGCGACCGACGTGCGTGGGGTCACCGCGATCACCGACAACGCACGCGCCGTGCTGGCGATCCAGAAGGAAAGGATCGGAGAGAAGGGTCAGGACGTACGCATCCAGCGCCTTCGCATCACGGGCACGAAGGCGAACTACACGCCCGACCCCCCAACTCTCTACTGCACCTTCGACGACTGGGGCGCCGTTCGCGACGAGACCGCCGCGGAGCGCGCGGAGCGCGAGGAGCTCCAGAACGTTGAGCGCCCCGGGAAGAGGACGCGGAAGAACTCGGGTGTCGAGCCCGAGCCGGCCGCTTCGCCAGCATCCGCTGGGCTTCCTCGGCGATGAGTTGGCCGCTGCTCCGACCCACCCTTGAGGGGCGACTCGGCCGGCTGATCGATGCGCTGCGTCAGGACTCGGCGAGTCTCTGCCGATGGCTTGGTCTCGACACATGCGATCCGCCTGCGCGGCTGCTGCGAGAGGGAGACCGGTGGGCAACGCAGACGCTCCCGGCAACGGTCGCACGCTACCCAGGGTTGCGCCGCGCGTTCGACGCTCGCGCGGGCGACGCCGACGAGGTGATCCATCTTGCGTGTCTGTCGACAACGGACCTCGCGGAGTGGGTAGAGAAGGGCGCGGACCGACTGGTCCACGACATGTCGACAGAGCTGCGCGGTGCGGCGGCGTTCTACATTGACCCGGCCCTCCTCGACGAGCTCGACTCTCTGACCACTGATGCGCTCGCTTGGCCGCTGCCATCGGGCGGCTGGGAAGATCAGCCGGTGCTCCCATGGCTGTGGCCCTTCCCAACGAGCGGCCCGCTTGGCCAGGCTCTCGAGTGGGCTCGGACCTCCGCTATCGGCCCAGCGGCCCTCGGACTCGGGGGTGGGAAGACCAGTCACCCCGCGACCGCCATTGGCCTGCTTCCGTGGGTGCACCAGGCGCGGGAGCGAGCGGCGGCGGTCACCGGGGAGCCGGAGTGGTACCTTGCTGCCCTCGAGCGACAACGCGAGATGATCGGTCAGGTGGTGGCCGACCCGCAGCAGGTCGAGAGACTAGCCCTGCGCCTGATGCCCTACTGGGATGGGGCCCTCGACGGTGGCTTGCTCCACCCCCATGCCGCCACTCTTCTCCACCTTGTCGAGAGCCAACTCCGAACTGAGCTCCGGGTGGACCAGTCGCTTGCGTGGCGAGTAATCGCCAGGAACGTAAGGGGTGTCGCGTTCTCCGATTCCTTCGTGGCCGTCGCCCAGGAGGCGTGCCGGGCCGCCCTCGTTCACGAGAAGCTGTCCGCGGGGCATGAACACGAAGTGGCCGTAGAGCGTCTTGCGCGAGATGCAGGGCGACGACTGCGGTCGATTGCTGACTTGGTGCCACTCAGCGTGCGCGACTGCGAGACGGCGCTCGCGGATGTGTTGGCAGGGATTGGAGACACGGGTACGGCACTCGCACGAGAGTTGCGTTCCGGCTCCGGCGAGGGTGGACCAGGCGCGAGCCTGTTCGCGAGTGCTCGACTCAACCAACCTACGGGCTCCCCGATGGTGCAATGGCTCGCGCGAGCGCTGTGGCGTGACGTCGTATCGTCCGAGCTCGATCGCCTGCCCCACGCGGCGCTGCCGTACGGAGTGAGCCGAGACCTCTTCGCCGTTCGACGAGCCCCCGCTGTGATCGTGCGCGAGCGAGATGGCGAGATCGAGGCCGTTGCCCAAGAGGGTCGCGGAATGGTTGTCGCCCGGTACGCGGCCATCGAGAGCACGAAGATCGATTCACTGCGCAAGGGCGTGGACCACATGAAGCGGGCGCTCGTCGAGCGAGTCATCCGAGAGCTCAACCGGACAGCGCACATGCAGCTGCTTCAGGGGATGAACCCGTTCACCCGCATCGTGTACGAGAGGGGCTTCTCCGGTTTCTCCGAGGCTGCGGGGATCACATCAAAGCGTCAGAGGAGTCAGTTGCGGGACCTGTTCGAGGCTCTGCAGGCGTACCGCGGAGGGCGCCGGGACATTCCCCCGGCGCTCCAGTTCTACATGACGCCCGCGGCACCCGGCCGACCTGCGCAGCTTCGGGTCGATGTCGGCGAGGCGATCCTCCCTGGCTACGCCACCACGATGAAGAGGGAGGGCGCGAGGACTCCTGACACCTGGCTGCTGCCCACGCTTGAGGTGCCCACGCTGCCACGCGGCATCGACAAGCGCGAAGTTGGAGCCTGCTACGACCTCCAGTGGGAACTGCTTCACTCGTTCCGTGGAGACCTCTCTGCGCTTGATGAGGGATGGATCCTCGCCGAGCACCTGCCGGGCGCGACAGACCGTGCGCGCGTGTCCCAGCGAACGGCGGACCTGGCGGTCGGCCACTGGACTGAACAGGGCGGGTGGCTTGCTGCTAGGCCTGGCGATCGGGTGACCCTCGCCGAGGACCGGGCGCTCGAGGTCTTCCGAAGTGCCCGACAGGATGGGCGCGCGAAGAGTGCTCGAGCGCGTTCAAAGTCGGCCGCGCGAAAGCGCAATCGGGCGAAGGGCAGGAAATGACGGGGGATCCTGTCGTTTCCCCAAGCCCCCCGGGTCGTTTCCCCAAGCCCCCCGGGTCGTTTCCCCAAGCCCCCCAACGCTTGCTGAGCGATTCCGGCGACTTCGGGATCTGGCGCTTGTACGGATCAGGATCTGGTGATCCCCTCCGGCGGCTCCCTGGCGTCCGCCGCCGTCGGGTGCTCGGCGGCAAGGCTGCAAGAACGCAGAACCGCAGCAATGAGGGAGGGTGGCAGAGGCGCACGCTCCGCCTGCGAGTGGAAATATTTCCACTGGGCCCTCTCCCTCTTGGCTTTCTGGAGAGCACCGCCAGCGTGTGCCCGAGCCCGAGCCGGCCTCCGTTGCTGACGTCCGGCCTCGTCGCGGCCAGACCCCATGAGAGCGCAGGCTCGGTGCAGAGCTACACTCTTCGTCATGAGGCTCGCAACCACTGTCGCGGCATCCGTTCTCGCCGTGATGTTGGCGGTTGGGGCTGCGGCTCTCGGACAGGCGTCGCTCCCGGCCTACCCAGGAGGCACCGCCAGGGTGGTCAGGGAGAGGCACGCCCCAGCGGTGGAAGTATTACCACTGAGCGCCCTCTCTCCCGGCACGATGCCGAGCGCCTAGTATCAGGTCTCCTCCGGTGGGAGTGGCGGCGGACCCGCTGCAAGCTCTCGCTCTCGCTGCTCCTCGCTCCGCTCGCGTCTCTGCGCGGAACGCTCTGAGTGGAGGGCCCGGAGTCGCGCCAGGTCACGCTCCGCCTCCTTGCACCCCGTCATGAAGGCGTCGTGCGACAGCTCGTGCTCCGCGACCTTGGGCGGCACCTCGGCGGGCAACTCTCGGTTGTCAGCGACGCCGAGTCCCTCCTTCTTCAACTCCCAGATCGTATACGCCTCCACTCGGGAGACGGCTCGACGAACGTGGTCAATCTGGAACTGCAAGTCGTGCAGGGTCGGTGGGTCGCCTGGGCGACCTGCGAAGGCGCGCTTCGGTTCCGAGTCGCGAACCTCTCGGACCGCCCGCAGAACCGTATCGACTTGTCGCCAGATTCGATCGAGGAGCCACCAGGTGACCAGCCATGGCCAGTAGGTACCGAGCCATTCGAGAATCGTGTCCATTCTTCCAGGATACGTCCCCCAATGCTGCCCTCCGCTCTCTTCGAGATTCGGACCCCATGAATCAACCTCTTCGGATGGCGACTCGGTAGCACTGATGCTATGTTCAGTTCCATGGCCTCCCCCGGTACGCAGCCCGATCACCTTCCTGAGGTCGCAGCGGCCGACGGTTCCGAGGACGATGGTGGAGCCCTTGCCTCCGCCCTCGCTCTGCTCGAGGAGCTGCCGGTCATGCGTCGGGCGTTCGTGGTCGCGTACCTGGGGAGCGCCAGTTGCAACGCGACCGCGGCGGCGCGTGCGGCGGGCTACGCCTACCCGAAGCAGGAAGCGCCGCGGCTGCTCGCCGACCCGGCGGTAGCGGAGGTCATCCAGGCGGTGACCGCGACGACCGCCTCGAAGCTCATCGCCGACGCCCGAGAGGTCGGGGAGTTCCTGACCGGCGTGATGCGCGGCGACATCGGAACGCCGGTATTCAACCTCGCCGGCCAGCCCACCGGCGCCATCGAGCCTCCCTCGATTCGCGAACGGACGAAGGCCGCTGTGGAGCTCTCGAAGCTGCGCGGCTACGACGCGCCGGCCCGACACGAGGTGAGCATGCAGGAGCACCTGAAGCATCCCGCGGTCTCGGTGGAGGATGCCAAGGCGTTCATGAAGCAGGTGCGAGGGGGGCACGGTGCCAATGCAGCGTGAAGCATCGCCGCTCGCCGAGGAGTTCGCCCGCGGCCTGCTCGGCGCCGTAAGACACCCGAAGGCTCCGCCTCCCGAACATCCGGACGGCGTAGCGTGGCTTCCGCCCGAAGAGGAGCAGTGCAGCGCGCTCCGATCGGCGCAGCACGAGGCTGCATCGAAGTGGGGGACGCTGCTCGCGACCGAAGAGGTGCGGGTGGGTTGGCGTGCTCGAGCGCTGGCAGAGATGGGCGCGCTCGTGACGCCAGAAGACCGCGAGCGGTTGATCGGCGGGTACGTGGTGGAGACACCCGCCATCGAGGCCGTGCGGCTGTTCCTCGCGTCGGGTGCCCAGGCCCTCGTGCTCTGTGGTCCTCCGGGCGTGGGCAAGAGCTTCGCGGGCCAGTGGGGGCTGCTCGAACGGTATCGCGACCCGGTCGCGCAGGCGCAGATGGGAGAGGCCGCGGACGCGGTGCAGCACGGCGAAGAGCCGGGCGCTGATGCGCTGACGACGCGACCGCCGGTCGGCGTGGTGGTTCGCGCCGCGCTCGTTCCGAGGCTGTTCCACCCACTGCCGCACGAGGCGCCGCGCGCCATGTTCGACTGGTGCCACTCGACGGTGCTGGTTGACGACCTCGGGGCAGAGGGTGCGTTTGGGCAGTCGGAGCGGTTCCTCCGTGACATGGAGCTCTTCCTCGAGCTCCGCGCCACCAGCGCAGACTGCCGAACGATCATCACCACGAACCTGAGCGCCGCCGAGCTCGTCGGCGACGACTGGGACAACCCCGGTCGCTACACCGCTCGATTCCGTTCGCGGCTGCTCGGCTCGGCGTACCTCGTCGACGTGGGCGGCGAAGACCTGCGGGTAACACCCGCCAACGAAGGAGCCGGCTGATGCCCCAGGCACCCAATGGACAGGAGTACCACTCGCGGAGCGAGCGCCCCGACGGGACGATCATCTACCGCGACGCCGCAGGCAACGAGGTGTTCAGCGGTCGGCAGACCACGGACCCGGAGACCAACCAGACCTACTGGGAGACCGGGGACACCTACCAGGAGGGCACCGGCGGTGTTGGTCCGCGTGGCCACATCCGAGCCGCCCGCCGGGCGAAGCGGCAGGGGCGTCGAAGTCGCGAGCAGGAGCAGCGCGAGCAGCGCGCGAACTACTACGGTGGGCTCGCGAACGAAGCCACCCAGGGCATCGATGACCCGTGGATGGAGCTCGCCGGCGCCACGCCCTCCGTGGACGACCTCGCCGGACCGGCGCTGACCTCTGAGCTCGCCGGGGCGCAGGCCGACCCGCAGAGCATCGCGGCGCAACAGGCGGCCCTTCAGCAGATGGCCCGCATCAGCCAGGGGCGCCGAAGTGCCCAAGAGGAGGCATCGCTCCAGCAGGCACGCGCCAACACCGCGCAGTACGAGCGCCAGCAGCGCGAGGCGATCATCCAGCAGGCCGCGCTGCGCGGGATGCAGGGCGCCGGCACGACGCTCGGCGCACAGCTCCAGGCGCAGCAGGCGGGGGCGAATCGGATGAGCCAGGCCGAGATGAACGCCCAGGCGGCCATCGAGCAGCGCGCGCTCCAGGCAATGGCGATGCGCGGTCAGATGGCTGGGCAGATGCGCGGTCAGAGCTTCGGCGAAGACGTGACGCGACGCGGCGGCCAGGACGACACGAACCGCTTCAACTCCAACAAGCAGACGGATGCCGTACGCGACCGGTGGGGCATGCAGGCGACCAGCGCACAGGGGCTGAGCCAGGCGCGCGCCACTCAGGGCGAGCAGAACCGCGAGGCGCAGCAGAACGCGCTCGCGAAGCCGACCACGACCGAGAAGCGAACCAAGATGGCCGAGCCCTTCACCAGCCTCGTGAACTCGTGAGCTACCCGGATCACATGCTGGAGCGGGCCGCTCTCGAGCAGATGCGCGCGCCCGACGAGGGCGAGAGCAAGCCCATCAAGTTCACGGAGTATGCGCGTCTGCGAGCCCTGGAGAACCAGATGATTCGTGCCATGGCGGAAGCCACGGCCGGCTTCGAGGACGAAGCGCCGCGTCGAAGCGCCGCCGACGACTTTGGGCGGTGGAACCGGAAGCAATGAGCCAGTTTGACGTGCAGCTCCGCGCGGCTGGTCTCTGGCCCGACCCCAATCCCCACACGGACGTTCCGCTTGGCGGACTCCTTCGCGCGGACGACGTCGTGATTCGGCGCACGGGGGTGGTTCAGCCGCGGCCCGGCCTCGAGGATCAGAGCTTTGCCACCGCGGTGGCGACCAGCCGAAGGATTCAGGCGCTGCACCCCTACGACGGCGATTTCGTGGCGACGACGAAGGCCAGCACCGACAAGCTGCTCAACAAGAACGGGGCAGCCATCACGCTCGGTGGAAACGACATCGACTTCGTCGATCACCACGTGCACTCCGCGGTGGCTCGCGACCGGCTGTACATGCCGACGGCTGACGGCCCCATCCGACTCCAGGGCGCCGACACGACCACCGCCGAGGCGATGGGCCTCCCGCGGGCGAAGAGCGGATACGGTGAGGCCGTCGCGGGTGACCGCGCCCAGGACGAGTGGCTCGCGGACTCCGCCGGCACCGTGGCGTATCGGTGCATCCTCGCCGACGAAGAGGCGGACGGGGAGCTCCGGGTAAGCCCGCCTTCCGGTCGCTGGTACGTCGGTGCACGCACCGGGGGCGGAAACGATTCCGTGGTCAGCCTCACCATCCCGGTTCACTCGGGCTGGGCCGGATACCAGCTGCGCGTGTACCGGTCGGAGACGTCAGGTGTGAACGCCCCGAGCGACGAGATGGCGCGCGTGATGACGCACGAGATCACCGCGGCCGAAGCCGCCGCGGGGAAGGTGGTCCTCACCGACACCACGGCCGCGACCGACCGCGGCGAGTCGCTCTACACCAACGCCACGCAGGTCGGAGCTGAGGGCGAGTACCGGCAGCCTCCGCAGCTCGGCACGATGTGCTGGTACCGCGACATGATGTTCGGAGGGCGCGTGGAGAGCCGCCACTCGATGACCATCCAGTTCACCGTGGTCCCGACCAACCTCCTGGACAGCTCCGACTCGACGTACGCCGTCGACTTGACCTCCGGCTCGACCGCTCTCGCCAACGAGGGGTGGACCACCAGCGAGGACGTGTACGGACTCTCCATCACCGAGGCCGGCTCCGACCCGAACACCGCCGACACCTACTTCCCCGCGGACTGTCGGGTGGGCTACGACGGCGCCGACTGGACGCTCAGCGACGATGCCCTCGCGACCAGCACCGCCGTGAGCGTGAGCCTGCACGAGTGGATCAGCCTCGGTGTGAATAGCGTCGGGCAGGGGAGTATCTACTTCCAGGGAGACGCGACCCTCGGCGACGGCGACCTCGAGAACGGGCTCGTGTCCTCGAACGACGCCGGGCTCGGCGCAGCGCTCTACAGCCTCGAGCGGGTGATCGGCAGCACCGCGGCCGCGCTGAACTTCCTGAGCGAGGACATCACGGCGACCCACCTGGGGAACGGCCTGCTGCTCATCGAAGCCGTGGACGTCGGCACGGACTTCACCATCTCGATGCCGCGGCGGCTGGCGCAGTCCACCGAGCTTCTCGGCCTCGACGACGAGTACGACGGCGTGGGAGGCCGAGCCAGCACCAACGACGCCAAGCCCCACCGGCTGGTTTGGTCCGCCCTCCAGATCCCCGAAGGCTTCCCGCCCTTCCAGTTCCTCGACCTGGGGAGCGAGAGCCATCCGATCCTTGCTCTCGTCCCCACCCGGTATGGGGTCTACGTCTTCAAGTACGACGGCATCTGGCGCATCGACGGTCGCACCCCCGAGGGGCTGACGAGCGAGAGGATCGACGAGGCGCGCATCGCGGGTCCGAAGGCCGCCGCGGCGTACGGCGACCACGTCTATGCGTGGACGGACCAAGGGGTTGTGCGGGTCGGCCCCGGCGGCGTGGACGAGAACCTCAGCGCTCAGCAGCTGGAGGTGTGGCTCGGCGAGCTCGAGCGCGCGTTGCCCGAAGAGGCGACGCCGGGAGCCGGCGTGTTCCTCATGGCCGACCGCGGTTCCGGCGTCATCTACCTCGGCGCGCCCGCGTCAGCGTCGAGCGACGACACCACCGAGTGGGTCTACGTGTTCGACGTGAAGGCGCGCTCGTGGACGCGCTGGAGCCTGGCCGCGACACACGCCGCGATCATCGACGGGCGCCTCCACACCGCCACCTACGAGTCATCGACCGGCGTCCTGCGGCGCGCGCGGCTCGCATCGGACGACTACCCGCACCATGACGACAGCTTCTCGCTGACGCTCGACTCGGTGACGGTCGCCAGCGGGGTCGCGTCGCTCGTCAACGTGGCCGTGACGGGCAGCACGCCGGTCGTCGGCGACTGGATCGTCTTCCGAGGAGAGGCACCTCCCGGCGAAGGGTTCCCGGCCACCTTCCGCGGCGCCGTGGCCTCCTTCGACAGCGGCAGTGGTGCCATGACCGTCCGCCTGGCCGAGAGCTTCACGGTCGGCGTCGGCAGCGAACTCACGGGCACGCTCTACCAGGGCCCCGACTGTGTGGTGGAGTGGATGCCGCGAACCGCTCAGAACCCGATGATGACGAAGCTCTGGAACGACGTGATCCTCAGCTTCGAGCAGCTCGATCGCTTCTACGTCGTCGACTGGGAGTACCGGGGCACGCTCACCGAGACACCGAGCTCCATCACCTGGACTCGTACACCCGAAACGGACCGGGCGCGCCCAGAGTCTTGGTTTGGCGGGTTCGTCCCCCGCAACCAGGCGCGAGCGGAGCAGCTCTTCTGCCGGGCGACTCTTCACAACCCGGGCGCCACGTGGGCGCTCACCGGCCTCCAGGTCCGCTACAACCCCACCGGCACTCGGCCGGGGAGGCGCGCCCCGTGAGGCTGACATCCACGAATCTGCGCCGACGTCGTGCCCGCCTCGAGCGCCGCCGGCGCGAGCTCGAAGCGCTGGGCCCGTCGGATGGCGGCGCATGGCGGGTGCGCACCCTCAGCGCGTCCCGCTGGCGGAAGGCATGGATGCGCCTCCAGGCCGACGAGCATCGAGCTCGGTCGACGAGTGGCGGTCTTCGCTGCGGCGCCAAGACGCGAGCCGGGACACCGTGCCGACGGTTTGCAGTGCTCGAGGACGGCATCCCGCGCAACGGCCGCTGCCGACTTCACGGGGGCGTGTCCACGGGCCCGCGCGGCGCCTCTGCGACGAAGCCGCGGCCCCCGACCCTGGCCGATGCCCTCGTCGGCTGAGTGGTAATATTTCCAGGTCACGCCCGCTGACTGGAAACGCTACCGGGCCGCCAATGGAAACGTTTCCACCCGCCCGAGTGGAAGAGCTTCCAGTCACCGGCTGACGCCGCGGAACGCGCATGAGTGATTCCGGGGGGTTGGACGAGATTCGAGATCCCCGTGGTGTACCCGCCGTGCACCCGCGGCGCGCCGACCCGAGCTCGGTCCGAACAGGCGGTAACGGTTACCACCCGGGGAGCGCCCGCGTGGAAGTATTGCCACCCGCACGAGGGCCGGAACGTCATCCTGGCCGCTGCTCGGCCGGGGAGGCGCGATGGCAGAGGACGATAGGGACGGGACGGGAACCGGGCTCACGAAGGCGGAGGCCAGCGACCTGCTCGACAAGGTGGGGAAGGGTGGCCTGTGGGCCGTGGTGGCGAGTGGCGGGGACCCCGCCGCCTTCGCCCTAGGAGTCGCCAAGGGCGGCTTCGTCTGGGTGTGGGACCGCGTTCGGGACTGGTACAGCGCGAGCCTCGGAAGGGAACTTGAGGAGAACGCGGAAGGGCTCGCTGAGGGCGTGCAGGAGCTGGTCAAGCGCTACCCGCCGCACGAGGTTGGCATCGACTTCAACGCCCTCCTTCGGGCATGGGCGAAGGCCTCGGAGCGCTCGGTCGGCCGGAAGAAGCGGATCCTGATGGCGGCGCTCCAGCACAGCCTTCGAGCCGACGAGGAGGAGTACGAGCGCGGTATTGGGCTTGAGGTCCTGGAGGCATTGGAGGGGCTCGACTACGGGGACATCCTGACGCTCCGCAAGGTCGCGCAGGAGGTGGCCGCGATCCAGGAAGCAAGGAAGACGACCACGGGGTCCGCGCCCTCCCGCAAGCCGCTTAGCGCCGGCGATCATTGGCATGCCGTCCGCCTGATCGACCGTGGGCTGATGACCGGAAACACTCAGATGAACCCGCGAGAGGTGAAGGGCGCTCTGCTCACCTGGTTCGGCCACAAGGTGCTCGAGTACGTCCAGGCGGATTTTGCTGACCACGTCCGCAAGAAGGACCAAGAGGCGCAGGGGTAGCCGATTCGCTGGTCTCGGGCTGGCATGCGCCGGACCGCCGCGTCAGCGCCGCAAGGGCGTACGGGGGCCGGACCCGCGGCCCAACAATCCCCCGATCGGGTGAAGAATCAGTCGCAGCTTCCGTGTATTGGTGGAGGCATGCGACGTGGGATTCAGAGGGGGAGGGTGGCGCTGGCGGCGGCGCTCATCGTGGCGACCACGGGATGCGGCAGCGGGTACTCCGCCACCATCCGGCCGACGACGGGCGCGTTCCGGCGCGACCCGACTGTCGCAGTTGGCCGGCGTGTTCCGGTGCAGGCGGCCTCCCGGCTGACGACGCACGCGCGCTACCGAATCACGGAGCACTCCCTCGTCCTGAGCGCCGACCTGCTGACCGACGATGGCGCGGTCGCGGCGCCCGCGGGAACGCCGGTGGAGGCGTGGCTGGTGAGCGACTCGCCGAACGGCTTCGGCACGCCCGGCCGGCTGAGCATCGACCTCTACGGCATCCACACGCGGACGGGGTTCGTTCCGCTGCAGGGCCGGATGCAGGTCCAGGGCGAGCGGAAGCACGGCGCGGCCATCGGGCTGGGCCTCGGTCTGATGGTGCTCCTCGGTCCCTTCGCGTGGTTCTTCTTCGCGAAGCAGGGTGGGCACGCGGTGATCGAGCAGGGGACGATTCTCATGGGAACGACGAGGTAGGCGATGGCGATGCTCTTCGAACGTGAGACCCTCGAAGCGGTCCTCTCTCGCCACCTGGACGGCGACGCACTCGACGCGGCAATAGCCGAGCTCGACGCGAAGGCTCGCTCCGGCGCGGTGATCACTGAGATGGACCGTGCGTGGGCGCGTCGGCACCTCGCGGACATGGGCGAGGGCAGGGCGCGCCCGACGACACGGAGGCAGGAACACCCGGAGGTAGTCGCCACCATCCGGCCCGAGCGTCGGCGGCTGACCGAGGATCAGCTGTGGGTGGCGGAGCTCCTCTTCGGCTTCACCGCGAGCGACGAGCTCGAAGGCGACTTCATGGATCAGCTGCTCGACCAGGTCACCGGGATGAGCGACCGCGAGTGGAGCATGGAGGAGCTCGAGGCGACGCTTTCGTTACTGAAGGAGCGCGGGCTCGTCGACGAGCAGAACCGCAGCGAGCCATCGTTTCAGGGCGGCGTGGCGAGGTACGTCGAACGGCTCAACGCAGTGGTGTCCCTTGAGCTTGTGGCGTTCTCCGACGAGGAGCTCGTGGAGGTCGGGAACCGGCAGAGCGCCGCCCTCGACCACATGGCCGCGATGCTGAACAGCACGGGGCGACCGGTGACCAGCGATGGGGTGGGGCTCTACTGGCTCGGGAGCGTTCGGGCCGGCGTGGGCGAACTGGTGCTGTGCAGCCGTCCGCTGCTCCCTCGTTTCGGGAGCCCGAGCGTGCGCGGGCTCCGACTACGCGCCGAGGACGTGCAAGCCGTCTGGCTCGCCGACACCGACCTCACCTGGGAGGACGTCGACAGGCGAGGCGAGGACCCGTCGCCCGAGCTGCTCGCCGAGCTTGGGGTGGAGGTCGCCGACGGCGAGGCCCGAATGGGCGCGCTGCGACTGCCGCTCGGGCGTGGTGCGGAGTGAGCACACGTGCGTGGGGTTGCTCTCATCGCAGCGGAGTCTGACCATTGCCCAGATGTCGAGCGATCACGACCCCTCCGACCACCCGGCGCTGTCCCCGCTCCTGAACCGAGCGGCCGAAAGGCGTGAGCGGCTTCGGAGGTTTGAGGCCAATCTGCACGAGAGGTGGGGCATCGCGCTAGACCTCAGCGCACACCTCTACCTGGAGGCTCTGCACCTTGGCACCTTGGCGGCGGAATCACTGCCGAAGGACCACGCAGACGAGCCGTTTCCCTCGGTCCTGGTGAGGCTCCATGCGCGCGCATGCATGGTCCATTCGGAGATTCAGGCGCTGCTGGCGTCAGGTCACGCCGCTGGGGCGAACGCTCGATGGAGAACGCTGCACGAGCTTCAGGTGGTGATGCTGCTTCTCGCCGAGGGCGGGCGCGAGTCGGCCAGGCGCTACCTCGCGCACGATGCGATTGAGAGCCACAGAAAGGCGTGCGACTACAATCTCCACGCACAGGCCCTCGGGTATGAGCCAATCGAAGGGGCGGTCATGGAAGCGCTCGAAAAGCGCCGTCAGAGGGTCGAGGCTGAGTTCGGACCCGACCTTCGAGCTCAGTATGGATGGGCAGGCGACCTGGTCGGCAACCGACGGCCGAAGTTTCATCACCTTCAGGCTCACGTCGCGCTGGCGCACTACGCGCCCAACTACGCTCTAGCGAGCTACTCGGTGCACGCTCAGCCGAAGGCGGTTCTCTGGCAGTACGGAAGCATCGCGGGCGGTGAAGATGTGGTCCTAGCTGGACCATCAAATGCTGGGCTAGCCGAGCCCATCCACCATTCCGCGCTGGTGCTCGTCGATGTGACTGAGCTCGTGTGCGAGGTGGCGAACGTGGAGATCGAACGTGCTCGCAGCATGAGCGCACTTCTCGGCCCGTTGGGTGATTTGGTCTCTGCCATCGAGGATGAGCTTCAGCAGGAGGAGAGGGAGCGCATGCGCGCAGGAAGCGCTGACACCACGCCAGGTGATGAGGCGAAGTAGGATCGACGATGGCCGAGGCTTGGGAGTGCGACGGGAGGGTGTTCGACAGTCGAGAGGCTGCCGAGGAGTACGCTGCGAAGCTCGCAGACCCGCCACCCGTCCATCCCGTAGGTCGTGCTCGGAGCGGTGGAGCCGGATGCGGCACGGTCGGGATGATTCTCGTCGCAGGGGCGCTGGTCGTCGCAGGGTTCAGTGCCCTCGGCCAGGTTGAGGTCAGCGGAGTTGTGGTGCTGCTCGTCGCTGCGGTCGTGAGCTGGCGTGCGGATTCCCGCATCCGAGAGCTCAGGGCTCAGGTTCGAACCCTGGAGCGGCAGAAGGAGGCCCTGCAGCAAGAGGTCTGGGACCTCGAGTCTCAGCTCTGACCGGCTTACGATAAGCCGGGCCAAAGCAACCGGCGGCGCCGGGCGCCGAAGAGCGCCCCATGCAGCCCGTAGCCGTGGCCCGAGAGGCCCAACCCCCGCGCTCACACCGTGGAAGTGCTCTTCGAGCGCTCCGACGGGCATGTCTTCGGCTTCGACCTGGTGGTCGTCCCCATGGCCGAGACGTGGGCCGCATGGTTCACGACCGACGGCGAGCTCGTGAGAATGGCGCCGGTGGGGCGAGGTTGACGATCTGGCCCACGGGTAAGGTTGGCCATACATGTATCGCAGGGCGGCGCCGTTTTTCGCAGTGGTTTTGGGTACCTATGAAGACCCAAGAATGGACAAAGCTGTCCGTACGTACCATACAGGTAGCTCTAGGGCGCTACTCGCGTCCCAGAGATGAAGGCCCAAGCATGGGCCTCGGCAAACCTGGAGCAAGCACTATGGAACTCGAACAGCGTATGTTCGAGGGGTGGGCGCACGTCTCGCGCGCAGAAGACACCGACGCGTGGGTCGCATACTGCCCGCACTTCGATGTGATGACGATCGGCGACTCTCCCGCCCACGCCTTCCACATGATCCGCGAGGCGGTGGCGATGGTGATTCTCGACGATCTCAACGATGGTCGCGATCCGCACCGTCGCGCGTCCCGGAAGCCCGAGGACTGGGAGCCGCTTCGCCGGCTGCAGCGGTCGTTCAAGGATGAGGTTCCGGTTCAGCGGGTGAACGAGACCGACTATCGAGAGTTCGCCCTTCGCATGAGCTGGCCGTTTCGGCTCGCCGTCTCCCCCTCTGTCGACGTGACCGAGGAGGAGACGGTGGTCAGCCAGGTCTGGGCGGGGGCCGCAGCCTGATCACCACGTGCCCCTGCGCTTTAGCAAGCTGGCAAAGGCGCTCCGTCGGAGCGGCGTCTCGGTCGAGAAGCCAAAGAGTGGCTCTCACTGGAAGGCGAAGCGCGATGACGTGGGCACGTACTCAATCCCCGCTCATAACGGGATGAAGACCGAGATCCCGGATGTCTACATCAAGAAGTGCTGCGAGTTCTTCGGCCTCGACTTCGACACCCTGATGGGTCGCTAGTCGAACGTCTCGAGTACCACGCGCAGCGCCTCGCGCCGGTGTTCCTCGACCGCCGGATCGGCAGCCATCGCGCGCACGACCGAGAGCGCGTCGCGCAAGTCCTCGCTGGCGTGCTGGCCGCGACCAGCACGCGACCCGGAGCCCGACGAAAGCGCAGTGATTCCGCTCCCGGCCACTGTGAGCGTTCCGACCGATTCCCCTTGTTTCGTAGGGTTTCCCGAAACGGCCGCGTCTTCGAGTCCCGTCCGCTCCGCCAAGAAGCCCCTGCCCTGCAGGGGCTTTTTGCTTCCGTCTCCATCACGGCGGCGCCTGGAATCCCGCGGCTCCGCGGACTTCGTCCGATCCGCTTCGAATGATTCCAAGTCGACCGAGGCGAGTCCCGATGGGTGTGCTGTCGTCCAGTCGTCAGAGTGGACGACTGAGGCACGCGTCGGTTCCGTCGAGCTCCGCATCGAAATCCCGCTCAGAGTCCACGACTTCCCAGTCGAGAGCTCCGAGCGACTCGGGGGAAATGGATACCTGACCAATCCCATCGCGCCGCACGCCGGTGATTCTCGGCACGCGTGCCGGAGTCAGCGTCCAGTCCACCAACGTCATCTCGAACCGTCGGGAGTCGTTGGACCAGAAGGCTTCCTTCCATCGGCACGCCCCCACGAGCTGCGCGCGTCCATCGCGCTCCCCCACCCAGACGGTCGGCGAGATCCAGAAGTCCATCTCTCCGCCATCGAGGAAGTGGCTCTCCCACTCCACCCCAACGGCGTCGTTCTCGCCTGAGCCATCCAAGTCCGCCCCGAACATCGACAGCGTGGCGACCTGCTCCGGCTCGTCGACGATCGCGCCGATGGGGACCTCACCACGAGTCGCCCGCCCGGCGCTGCCACACGCGAGGAGCCCGACGCTCAGATATCGCTCGGCGGGCTGGCCCGCTGCTTCGGCAGCAGGTCGCGCGAGCAGCACAGCCAAGAGCTCGCCCACAGGCTCCACGGCGAGCAGCTCGCCGGGCTCCCGCCCTGCGGCTTCGCGGATGGCTGCGGTGGCAGGGTCGCAGCTTGGTCGTGCGTCGGTCCCCGTCTCGGTCACCGAAGATGGAGCCGCGGCACGATTGGGTGGCGGATTCGTGGAGAGGGTCGCGGCACAGCCGGTGAGCAGGACGAGGATGCAACGGGTCATCGAGCGAGGCCTCATTCCGAACGTGGTTGCGGGCTTCGATGCGCAAGGCACCTCCGTGAGCCGCCTCCTCGGCCACCTGGGGATCGAGTTGCGGGTCGGTTGGTCGGAGCATCGGAGGCAACTCGGAGTCTGGCCGACCGAACACCAGGTCGTGCCCACTCCCAACACCCGCAACTCTCCCCCGCATTCGTCACCCGTTCGCCGGGACGAATCCACGATGACCTGGCTCCTCGTTGCCCTCGCCATGGCCGGTTGTGCGGCCGCCGCCCGGCCGGCCGCTGAACCCAATACGGCGGCAGCAGGGGCTCCCGTGGATCCGGCATCGCCCCTTCAATCGATACCGACCCTCGAGGGCTCCGTGCCTTGGCTCGATGATTCGTGGACCACGCGCCGCATCGGCATCGAAGCGGACGGCGAGCCGCCGATGGAGGTCGCCCTGGTGGCGGACCGACCCATCATCAGCCCGGTCGCCGAGATCGAGGCGTATGAGGATCTTGCCGACCCCATGGCGGCCGCCCCCCCGGCTGGCCATGAGACTCGGGTGGTCTTCCTTCGGCCGGCGCCGAACGGATGGACCGTCGTCGCCGACTGGGCGCATGCCGCGCCGTACCACAGCGAAGGCAAGGTGCCGGTCGGGGTGCTTCGCGTAGTCGTGCAGGACCTTCCCGAGACCACTCGGCAGCTGCTCTTCGTCGACCACGCGGAGTGGGGTGAGGTGGACGGGCTCCGGAACTTCCTCCACGAGACTTGGGTGTTCGCCCGCCTGGAGTCGGCGCCCGTGAAGCGGCTCAGAATGGAGTGGCTCGAGGAGGCGCGGGCGGAGCCGGGGTTGCACGAAGCGCGGGTCGAGGTGTTCCGTGCCCGTCTCGAGGTCGACGGTGCGCTGCTGCACCACAGGGCCGAGTTGGGCGTCGTCGAGCGATTCGCCCCAGGCGCGCCCTTCGTGAACGCGCCCAGCGGACGGTTGAACGCGTTCCTGATGCTCCCCGGGCTGTAGGAGGAGCCGGCGGGTTCGCCCGTTGGCGGTCGCGGACTACCGTGATCGATGCGGTGGCTCGCGGTTGGCCCACCGCCTCGTTGACCGCGTGCGCGAGGCGGCCTACCGCTGACCCATGTCGATTCTCGATCGCGTGCCTGCGCTTCGGGTGTTCACCTCCGCGAAGAGCTACGACGTGCTTGGCGTGGGCAACGCTCGCGCGAACCGGCTCGGGCTCCATCCCGTTCGGATCGGGATGGCCGACGCGGCGACGGGGATGCGGCGAGCGCTACTCGGCGGGTGGGGAAGCGATCCGGCCACTGACGCGCTTCGACGCGACGGAGTCGCGGTGGTGACCGACCTGCTGCCCTCGGACGCGTTCGAGCGGCTCCGAGCCGAAGCGCACGCGCGCATGGAGGCGGTGGCGCGCGAGGTGCCGCGCCGTGCGGGGCGGCGTGCGGGTTTCCAGAAGCCAGTGCCCTTCGACGGCGGCTTCGACCGCCATGACGGTGGGACACTCAACCGCTTCGTGACGATCGACGAGCGAACGCCGGAGGCTTCGGCCTTCGTTCATTCGTCGCGGCTGTCGCGATTGCTCGAGCGGGCCGCGACGATTCGCTACCGTCCCGAGAAGCTCGCGCTCTACGAGATGACCTACGGCGGTCCGGACGCGCCGGCGGACCCGCAGCAGGTGGTGCACCGAGACACCTTCCATTCGGTCATCAAGCTCTGGTTCTTCCTCGACGACGTGCGCGGCGAGGACGGCTTCGTGTATGCGCGCGGAAGCCACCGCACTTCGCTGGCACGGCTCCGCTGGGAGTACCGGCGGAGCGTGCTCGGCAGCACCACCGCGCCCCATGGCCGCGGTGGCGCCTTTCGCGCGAGCGCCCAGGACCTCCGGTCGATGGGGGTCGGTCCGCTCGAGTCGTTTCGGGTCCGGGCGAACACGCTGATCGTCGCGGACACCCGCGGCTTTCATCGGCGCGGCGACGCCGAGCCGGGGGCGCGCCGGCTGGCCATCTACGGAAGCTTGCGACCGACGCCGTTCGCTCCGGTCCCCTACTGAGTGCGGCCTCGCCGATCGCGACGGACCCCGGCTCGACGCCGCGACCCCCGATTGCACCGCACCGTCTTATCCCGTGCCAGCGTTCGAGGTCTCCTGTAGAACGTGTTTCAGGAAGGGGTGTGTGATGCGGCGCTCGGTGGTGCTCCTGTGGGGTGTGTTCTCGTTGGTCGGCCTCTCGTGTGGCGGGGAGTCCGGTCCGGATCTGATGGAGCCGCCGCCGGAAGGCGAGGGCTTCCAGTTCTCGCTCGTGACCACGGCGCCGCCGGGGCAGGAGACGTGGATCTGCGCGCTCTACGACATGCCCATCACGCGGCCGGCGTCGGTGAACTGGGCCGAGTACCAGCAGACGGACGGCACGCACCACATGACGCTGTCGACGTTCCTCGAGGCGCCCGACCTCGAGAACGGGATGTACGACTGCAACGACCTCTACGGCGACACGAGCCTGATGGAGGACCAGATCATGTTCTTCGGGGCGCAGGGCAACGCCGAAGGCGAGCTGCACCTGCCCGAAGGGGTCGCGGCGAACTTCCTGCCGGGGCTCAAGGTGCTGCACGAGATCCACTTCGTGAACACGACCGACGAGGAGATCGACCTCTACTCGGTGGTGAACGGCTACACGATCCCCGCTCGCGAGGTGGTCGACGGGATCTGGGGCGGCCAGGTGCGCGACGAGACCATCCTGCTCCCGGCGCGCGAGACCACGACCGAGTGGACCCGCTGCGTGATGAACGAGGACGTGGACATCCAATTCCTCGCGTCGCACATGCACAGCCTCGGCATCGACTTCAGCGTCCGGGCCTTCGACGGCACCGAGACGGGGGAGCTGCTCTTCCAGAACTCCGACTGGCACACGCCGGGCATCCAGCAGTTCGACCCGCCGCTGGTCGTCCCCGCGGGGACCGGCTTCGAGTACTCCTGCACCTGGGAGAACGTGACCGACGCCGACGTGACCTATGGCCTCGAGTCGACCGACGAGATGTGCAACCTCGCCATCGTCCATACGCCCGCATCGATGAGCGCGCGCTGTGAGGTCGTCGAGACGAGCGACGGAGTCCTCTGGACGCCCTGAGCCTGCGAAGCACTCCCGCCTGACGTTCGAAGTATCGGTCGGCGAGCCCGACGGCTAGACTCGCGCCGGTGAGCGCCGAGGACGGGGATCAGGAGCGGCGGTTGGAGCTGCTCTGGAAGCTGTGGGATGCCGCCAATGGGATCGCGGCATTCTCCGTGTTGCAGTCGCTCACGGTGGTCGTGGCTCTGGGTTCGAGCCAGGACTTCAACGACAACATGGGGAGCACCTTGGGGGTGACGCTCGGCGTCGTCGTGTCGCTCTTCGCCGGTGCGGTGCACGCGCTCGGCATCTGGAAGACCGGGCGCTCCGCAGAGGCGCTGATGCCCGAGACGGCATCGGAGGTGGAGCATCGGATCTGGAAGGGGGCGGTCCTCGGTCGGATCGTCGCCATCGTCTTGTTCTCGTCCATCGCCGCGCTCGCGTGTGGGCTGGTCCACCTCCGCCACCAGAGTGGCGTGTCCGGCGACGAAGCGAGCGTCGCGAGCGACGGAGGTCGGGCGAGCGACGGCGCCCTCCAGACGCCCTGAGTCGTCAGCCGGCCGCGCGCCGAGGGACCCGGTAGCGCTCCACGTCCAGCGACTGCGGCCATGGGACGCCCATCTGCGCGAGCGCTTCCCTGGCGAGGTCGAAGCCATCTTCGATCGTCTTGGCGGTCTTGGTCTTCTGCTAGCCTACTGCGCTGGCGCTCTCGCGCCCGGGGATCTCGTAGCTGGCTGGGTCGAGC
Organism: uncultured Sandaracinus sp.; assembly: GCA_964462035.1. Lineage (GTDB taxonomy): Bacteria > Myxococcota_A > Polyangia > Polyangiales > Houyiibacteriaceae > UBA1660. Next base: position 44,448 of record CAYXAP010000050.1, on the reverse strand, counting down.
GTCGCCGGCCACGCCACGTCCATGAGCGCGAGTCCCCGCCGGGCTCGGCGGAACGCCTCCGCCAGGTCGGCGCAGGTCTCCGCCCGGTTCTGGCTTCGGAGGAGCCACTGGACGGCGGTCAGGCCAGTGCGCGCGAGTGTGCTGCGCATCACGACGATGTTGAGCTGGTCGTTGGCCATCAGCGGGGTCAGCCGCTCGGTGCGCTCGCCGAGCTGTCGCCGCTCGGAGGCGCGGGGCATCCGGTGGAGCTCGACGACGTGGGAGATGGCGACCCGGTAGGGCACCTCGGTGCTCCGATAGAGGTCTCGACGTGGTCATAGACCTGGTCGATGAGCTCGGGGCCGACCGTCCCGTACCAAGTCGAGAGCAGGATGGGCGCGAAGTCTTCGACGATGACCGTCGCGCCGCCTATCGTCGCTCTCCACATGGGCGGAGCATACGACAGCTCTTCGGCGGACTTTAGGGCCTCCGGGAGTGTCCAATGCAGGGGGTCAGTTGCCGAGCGTGACCGTCGACCCGTTGGGCAACCCGGCGGAGCCGCAGCCCCCGTTGACCGTCCGGATGTTCTCGACTCGGAGCGTGTAGCTCGGACCGCTGATCGCGCCGAACGAGAACGTCGGCGTCACCGAGGTGGCGCCCGACGAGATGCTGAAGGTCCCGACGATGGTGCCGTTGATGCGCATCCGCATGTCCTGCGTGTCGCAGCTGAGCACGTTGGAATCGACCGCGAGGTTCAGCTGGGCGCTGCGCACCGAGCTCAGCGAGGTGGTGCGCGTGCCCTGGATGTAGTCGCCCAAGTTCCACGGTGACGTCCCCGCGGTGATCACCCGCGTGTCGCCCACGGCCGGGAAGGTGACGGTCTCGTTGGTGACCACGGGCGTGATCCCGACGTTCAGCGACCAGCTTCCGGAGTCCGTCATGGTGCGACCATCGAGGCCGACGTAGTGCCGGCCGGCGGGGAGGGTGACGTCGAGGCTCGCCGTGCCGCTGCTGTTGCAGCCGCTGCTCTCGCTTCCGCACGAGCTGCCGACGAAGAGCACCAGCCCGAAGCTCGAGCCGCCAGCGTTCAGGCTCACCATCGACTGGCTGGGGAGGTCGAGCACGAAGGCGACGTCCGGCGCGGCGGTGCCGGTGCACACGCCGGTGAAGTCGTTCGCGGCGCAGGTCGAGCTCCCGGTGAAGGTGCCGCCGGCGGAGATGTCGATGGGGCTCGCGCACGTTCCGCCCGCGACGGAGATCGGCGCGTGCGCGCAGCCGGTGCCCGAGTCGCACGAGTCCGTGGTGCACACATCGCCGTCATCGCAGCTGGTGGGGCTGGTGGTGCAACCGCTCGCGGGGTCGCAGGAGTCGTCCGTGCAGGCGTCGCCGTCGTCGCAGGTGACCGCGCTGACCATGCAGCTGCCGTCGACGCACTCCTCGGTGGTGCACATGCTCGAGTCGTCGCAGTCGACCGTGGTGGTGCACATCGGCGGCGGACCGAAGTCGAGCCCGCCGTCCACCAGACCGCCGTCGGCCCCGCCGAGGTCCACGGAGCCGCCATCGGTCTCCACCGGTCCGAAGTCCCGACCGCCTCCGTCGGAGGTGCCGCGGAAGACGCACACCTGGTCGACGCACACCTCGCCCGCATCGCAATCGGCGCTGGTCACGCACTCCGAGCCCGTGAAGCCGGACGCGCAGCCGACGAGCACGAAGAGGCCGACGAGCGAAGCGATGCGAGTCCGGTTCATGTTCTCACGGTAACGCATCGACTCCGCGGCGTCGCGACTCCCTCCGGGACGAGGGCCCGACGAGGATGCGGCCGCCCGCCAAGTCGTAGGTGATCTCGGTGAGCGGGGCGGGCGCGCTCGTCCGGCGGCCAGCCGAGCGAAGCGATGGCGTCACCGACACACAGCCGCCCGGGTTCGACGACGCGGGCGACGATGCCGCCCATGCCCTGCAGCGCCGCGTAGCCCCCGTCACCGAGGCGAGCGTCCATCTTCGAGCAGGGGGCGCAGGGGCCGCTCCCTTCGAGGACCACCGAGCCGACCCGGAAGCGGAGGCGCTGTAGGGCTTTGACGTTTAGGGCCGCCGCGAGCGTTCGGACGCGAAGGCTTCCCCGACCATCCGCCCGAGGGTGCCGAGGGCGACGTGCCGACGGACGAGGTCCATCATCACGGGGTTGGACCGCAGCTCGCGAAGTGCTTTGCGCACTGACGTCCATCCGTGATCGATCGACATCGCCACGCGCGTGGTCGCGCTCGGCGGCGGGAGCTCGGGGAGCGGGTAATCAGCTCGCGGCGCGACCTCGCGGGTGACGTGCGCGACGACGCGGAGCTCTTCGTCGCTCAGGTCGTCGCGCCAGCGCTCGACGCTCTCGGCGTGAATCGGCCGGCGGGTCTCGGTGTGGTGGCCCGCTCGTTCCTCGCTGGCCTTGAGCTCGAGCGCGATCGTGGGCGCCTCGAGCATCGCGGGGTCGAAGGGGAGGTCGAGGTGGGCGCACACTCGGCGAGCGGTGCCTTCGGGGTCGCGGGCGAGCGCTTCGTAGTCGTAGCGGAGGACCCGGGAGCCGAGCGCCTCTTCCATCGCCAACCCGGTGGCGGTGTCGTCTCGCCAGCGACGGGCGCCCATCCACGCGTTCAGCAGGTGCGCCGGGGACCGCTCGAGCGAGGAGACCACGGCGCGCGGGTCGCGCGTGGGGTGGATGAAGACCGCGTCCGGGAAGAGCTCGGCGAGGCGGGCCCAATGGCGCACGAGGCGCGGCGTCTTCTGGCCCCACACGGTCGCGCCGCGGCGTCGGGCGAAGAGCGTGTGGCTCCGTCGCACGATGGCCGCCATGTCGGGGCAGTCCGCGAAGTCGGATGCGACGAAGCGCTCCCCCCACTCGAGGAGCTCAGGGTCGCGGATCCAGAGCTCGAGCCGCCGGTCGAGGGGGACGTGCTCGGCCTGAAGGTACTCCGCGATGAAGAACGACTCGGGAGGGATGGCCACCGCCGGATGCGCGACGAGCACGCGCCGAAGCAAGGTCGTCCCCGTGCGGGGAGCGCCGACGACGAAGAAGGGGCGGGGCATCGTGGACAGAGTCTGCGCCAGCGAGCCCTCCGGCACCAATCGCTCAGCGCTGCGGCAGGAGACGCTGCAGCCGCGCGTACTCGCCGGGCTCGGCGCGCTCGAACCCTTCGACTTCCATGGCCAGGCAGAGAGCCGAGCCCTTCCGCTCTCCGAAGAGCCGCTTCTCGATGGCGGTGGCTCGCTCCAGTGGGAGCACGTCGGTGAGGACGAAGGCGTCGGTCGGCGCGGCGTCGGTGACCGCCAACGCTCGCAGCGCGCGTGCGCCGATGCCGGCGTGTAGGCGCAGGGCGTTTGCGATGTCCTCGTTCCATGGTCCGGCGACGCTGACGGCGCTCACGTCGGTCTGGCCCTCCACCACGGCTGAGAGCGCAGCCGGGTGCGTGCCGAGGTAGTGGGTGGGCCCGAGCTCGGAGGGAGGGAGGCCGTTCTTGCGGAGGTGGTCGAGGGCGAGCAGGCAGCCGCCGAGGGAGAGGGGGTCCACCCACCCGGCGCGGGCGCCGCGCAGGTCCGCGATCTCGTGACGGTCCGAGTCCTCCCGAACGACGATGGCCGAGCGGTAGCTGGAGCGCCCGGCGCGGAGCACCTTGTACGCGCTGCGGAGGTTGACCGTGAGGGCTTCGATCTTCGCCAGGACCGCGGCCGGGGCCCAGGCGAGCTCGGCTTCACCGCGGCTCAGTCGCTCCTCGAGCTCGCGGTACGTGTCTGGGACTTCGACGCGGACCTCCTCGTGCAGTGCTCGCTCCAGCGCACGCTGGAGGATCTCTCCGCGAGCGCGGGCGCGCTGGGTGCCGGTCGACGGCGGGACGAGGCAGCGGAGCACGCTCTCGGTATGCCCACGAGCGGGGGAGGGCGCAATCCTACTCGGCGTGAACCGGCGCGTCGGTGGTGTGAGCTGGGTGCGGGTCGGCGGCGCTCGCTTCGAGCTCGGCGCGTTGCCTGGCGTAGACGCGGCTCCAGAGGCGCAAGCTCATGCGAGGAGCGAACCGCTCGAAGAGCCAGATGGCCTTCCACCAGCGCGGAACGATGATGTAGGGCTCGTTGGCGTCGACGTCCTTCAGCACCTCCACGGCGAAGGCGTTCACGTCCATCGGTCGGGCGCGTTTCCAGAACTTCTTCATGACGGAGTCCGGCACTCGCCGACCGACGTGGCCGCCGAACGTGCCGCCGAGCAGGATCGGCGTCTGGATGGCGCCGGGGCAGAGGACCGACGCGCGGACGCCGTGGGCGGCGCCTTCGATGCGGAGGGACTTGGTGATGCCGACGACGGCGTGCTTGCTCGCGGCGTAGCTGGCGCCGCGCGGCATCGGGAGCCAGCCGGCCATGCTCGCGGTGTTGATGATGTGGCCCGAGCGTTGGGCGACCATGATCGGGTAGACCGCGTTGATGCCGTAGCCGACGCCGCGGAGGTTCACGTCGAGGACGTCGTCCCAGGCGCGGTCGTCGTAGTCGACCATCTCTCCGGCGACGGCGATGCCAGCGTTGTTGAAGAAGTAGTCGATGCTGCCTTCCCGTCGCGCCACCTCGGCCGCCAGCTCACGGAAGGAGCTCGCGTCGCGTACGTCCAGGCTCGCCGCCCAGGCGGCGCCACCGCGCGCGCCGATGCCCGCCGCGACCTCCTCGGCCAGCTCCAGCTGGCGGTCGGCGAGCACGACGGTCACGCCGCGCTCCGCCAGCCGCTCGCCCAGCGCTCGACCGATGCCCGACGCCCCTCCGGTGATCAACGCGACTCGTTTGCTCATGGAGGCAGCCTAGAGCACGCCGGGCGTCGCTCCAAGGCGGCAGGCCCGAGTCGACCGGCGGCCGGCTCAGGGGCAGGTGCGGACTTCGGCGACCCGTAGGACGTCCGAGCCGACGGGGGGGACCGCGCGGTAGACCAGCCGGACCCGGCCCGCGTCGTCCGCGAACGCGCCAGCGGCGAAACCGTTGTCCGGCTCCAGCGCGTCGTGGCTGAAGCTGCCGCCGACCGGGCGGGACGCGTATCGGACGTCGCGGTTGTCCTCGTCGCGGTAGACGATGTGGATGGCGCCGTTCGGGGTGACGGCGATGGCGTTCGGGTCCCCGTTGCGGCCGAGACCGGTGTGAATGGGCGTGGGCGTCCAGCCGCCGGCCCCCGGCGGCCGATAGGAATAGTAGAGGTCCGCGCCCGCGTCGTTCGAGAAGGAGACGTGGACGCCTCCGTTCACGTCGACGGTCGCGTCGAACGCCGCGGGGAGGACGAGCGCGCCGTGGACGGTCTCGAGGGTCCACTCGGTGGTGAAGCGCCCATAGCTCAAGTCGTCCTCGGCGAAGTCGGTGAAGACCAGATGTAGCCGTCCCATGTCGTCCGCGAGGAGCCGGATGCCGTCGCCGCGAGCGGCGCGGGTGAAGCCACCGTCCGTACGGCGAATCGGCGTGATCACCCAATCGGCTGCGCCCGACGCGAGCACGGCGTGTTGGAGACCGTTGTCGTCGTAGACGATGTGGATGGCGCCGTCCGGCGTTCCGGCGATGGCCGGCACGCTGCCGTCGTCGACGCGGTCGGCGACCCAGTCGGTCGCGGGGCGGACGGCGTGCGCCACCTCGTCGTTCCATCGTTCGAAGACGATGTGTGGCGCGCCGCTGGCGTCGAAGCCGATCTGTGGGTCGGAGGGCAGCGTTCCGGGACCGGCCGCTTCGACGGCCTGGTCGATCCAGCTGCCGCCCCGCGGGCGGTAGAGGTAGTGGAGCCCGTCGTTCGAGACGTACGCGACGTGGTCGTTGCCGGCGGCGTCCACCCGGTGGTCGGCGTCGGACGCGAAGTCGAGCGGCGCCGCGGCGGTGATGTCGGTCAGTGACCAAGGCGCGGGCACGCAGACGTCGACCTCGCAGGCACCGGCCGAGCAGCCCATGTCGCAGGTCTCGCGGCTCTCGTCATAGACGCAGCCGCCGCCTTCGCAACGACCACCGCTGCTGGTGACCAGCTCGCTCCCGTCACAGCGGGGGCCGGGAGGGGTGCAGGTCACGGTCTCGCCGAGGCAGCCGGTCGCTTGGCAGATGTCACCGGTGGTGCACGGGTCGAGGTCGTCGCAGCCCTCGCCGATGCGTGTGTCGTAGACACACTCGCCGCTCTCGCAGCGGCCCGGGCTGTTCTGGCACTCGTTCCGCGGGGAGGTGCAGTCGCCGTCGGCCATGCAGCTCTGGGGCACGAACATGTCCTGGCCGCCGTCGACGGCCGCGTCGGTGCTGCCGTCACCGACGGCGCCGTCCCGGTCGTGACCGAGGTCGGCGACGGTGAAGTCGCTGGTGTCGGGCAGGCATCCGTGAGCGGCGACGCATGCCACCAGGACCCAGAGTCGAGAACCGCTCCCCATCGGCGGCCAGTGTGCTGTGCCGTGAGACCCATCGCAACGCGGTCCGTTCGTCGCAGTCGAAGGCGGCTACGCCGATCGAGGCGAATCGCCACTGGGGTGTGCCAGGTCCCCACGCTCGCACGCCTCCTTCCCCCATCTGCGGCTGGCACGCGACATGAAGCAGCTTCGAGCATGTTCGACGCACCGGCCACGCCCCGCATCTCCAAGCTCACCACGGTGGCTGCCCTCGCCGAGGACGCTTGGCGCGCCGTGGATCCGAACGCGGGTGCATGCGTGCTGACGCTCGTCGAACCGAACGAGCTGGTTCGCCGCCGTCGGTCACTGCGAAAGATGAGTCACCCTCGGATCCGCCGGGAGATCGGCATCGTCGCGGTGCCGAGCCACGGCCCCGGACTCGTGACGACCTATCTGCCTGGGGTACCGCTCTCGCGGGTGACCACCGAGGGTCCCGGCTGCCCCCGTGAAGCCGTTCGGATCGGCGCCGAGGTGCTCGACCTGCTCTCGCATGCGCACGGTCGCGGAGTGGTCCATGGGCGGCTGGCCAAGCGCCACGTGATCGTGGGTGAGTCGGTGGGGCTGGTCGGCTTCGGTCAGACTCCGCCTGGCGCGACCGCGGCCGACGATCTGCGCGCCCTCGCGGCGATCCTCTACGAGTGCATCACCGGCGAGGAGTGGAATGCATGGGCGCCCAAGGTGTCGTACTTCCGACCCGAGCTCGGGCGGGCGTTCGACGATTGGCTCGCGATGCTGGCCGACCCGGAGCGGCGGTTTCGCCACGCACGCCGGATGCGGGCTGCGCTGATCGCGGTGGGGGCGACGCTCCCGCCGGCGGCTCGCGCGCTCTGACCGTCAGCGCGCCTCCACGCCGATGCCGTCGACCACCTGGTCGCTCGGGTGGACGATCACCTGGTCACCCGCCTCCAGGCCCGATTCGATCGCCGCGTCGACGCCGGTCTGCCGGCCGAGCTCTACCGAGCGGCGCTTGGCGACGCCGCCCTCGACGACGAAGACCGCCCAGCCTTCGTCGGTGCGGAAGAGGGCGCTGGTGGGCACCTGGAGTACGTCCTCGTCGCGCCACACTCGGATGCGGGCTTCGACGCGGTAGCCGTCGCCGAGCGCCTCCCATTGCTCTCGGGGGGACTCGATGGCGATGACGACGTTCACTCGCTGCTCCTCCACTCCGAGGGCGGAGGTCTTGGTGAAGGCCGAGGGCTCGACGCGGCGGACGCGGCCCTCGAGGGTCGCCTCGCCGCCCCAGCGCTCGATGCGGACCGGCGCGCCGGTCTCGATGCGGACGGCGTCGGCGGTCAGCACGTCGACCACGATCTCGAGCGCGGCCGGGTCTCCGACCTCGACGAGCGGCGTGCCCGCCTGGACCACGCCTTCGCTCTCCTGCAGCACACGGAGCACGCGGCCGTCGATCGGCGCGGGGACCTCCATCTGCTCGTCGCCGGACTCGCCGTGGCGACCGAGCGCGGCCTGCGCCATGCGGACCTCGTAGTCGGCGACCCGAACGCCGAAGCGGGCGCTCGTGAGCTCCTCCGTGCGGGCGCGGGCCTCGAAGGTCGCGCGCTCGGCGGCCGCGGCCGCGACGCCGCCGCTCTTCGAGAGGCGGGACTGCCGCTGCTGGTCGCGCTCCGCCTGCTCGGCGGCGGCCTGGGCGCGGGCGACGGACGCGCGGGCCTGGCGCTGAGCGGCGCGGGCGCTGGCGACTCGAGCTTCGGCTTGGGCCCGCGAGCGCTGGTCCATCAGCTGCGGCGGCAGCGGCGCGATGCGAACCAGCACCTGCCCTTCCGTGATGGGGTCGCCGGCCCGGAGCTCGGGGCGGCCGACTCGTCCACCGATGGGCGCGTCCACCAGGAAGCGGTCCTGGACCCGGGTGTGCCCGTCTTCGTCGACGGTGACCTCGAGTGGTCCGCGCGCGACCTCGGCCGTGTCGACCGGCACCGGCTTGGGCAACGACGCGAGGACGATCAGCGCGACCACGCCGAGGGCGAAGAGGCCCCCGACCACGCGGCGGATGATTCGGCTGGTCTTGTTCTTCGAGGCCACGGTCACTCCCGAGTCTTCAGTACCCCGATCAGGTCGAGGCGTTCGATCTTGCGACGCACGAGCCACGCGCTGAAGAGCGCGGCCGCGATGGTGAGCACCGTCGCGAAAGCGTAGGTGCGTGAGCTGATGATCACCGGCAGGCGAAAGGCCTCCGGATCGGCGGCGCCGGTCGCCATGGCGACGGCCATCCCGCGGCCCATGACCAGGCCGAGGGGGATCGCGAGCGCCACTTGTAGGCCGAGCTCGCCGAGGAGGATGGCGGCGACCTCGGCGCGGGTGAAGCCGAGCACGCGCAGGCTGGCGAGGTCCCGCGAGCGTGTGCTGAGCGAGACGCGGGCGTTGTTGTAGACGACGCCGACGGCGATGGTCGCGGCGAAGAGGGTCAGGACCAGCGAGAAGACGAAGATGTTGGAGGCGCTCTGGTCGCGGAAGGTCTCCATGACGCGGTCCATGTGGGTCACGGAGAGCACGTCGGGGAGGGCGGCGAGCTCGCGGTCGACGGAGGCGGCCTGCGCCGGGTCGATGGTCATCAAGGCGCGACTGGCGCGTTCCGTCCGGCCGAGCGTCCGAGCGACCAGCTCGTTCCGGCCGTGGATCGCCATCCCGAAGGGCTCCGCGGCGACGGCGGCGATGGCCACGCGCACGGTCTGCCGGTCGTCGGCGAGGACCTCGAGCTCGAGCTCGTCGCCGACCGAGAGCCCGAGCGCGTCTGCGAGGATGTCGGTGATGACCACGCCGTCCTCGGGCAATGGCACAGGCTCGCCGTCGGCGAGGATGCGCTGTAGGCCGAGGCCGCCGCGCGGATAGCCGTTGAAGGGCACGTCACGGCTGTGGTGGCCGTGGTGCGCGCGCACCGGCACCGAGTCCATCGGTTCGACGTAGAGCACGCCGGGGATGTGCCGGAGCCCGCCGAGGTCGCTGGCGGGTCGAGGCTCCGCGAAGACCACTTGGGTGCTCCAGCGTTGGCTCTCGTGCAGCTGCACGTTCGCCAGGTGGTCGATGGCGTCGGAGAAGAACCGAGCGAGGACGAGGATGGCGACCGCGATGGCGATGCCCGCGGCGCTGAGGATCGTACGCGTGGGCCGACGGCGAACCTCGCGGAGCACCATTCGCGCGGACGTGCCGAGCAGGCGACGGATGGCCGCCAGGTCGAGCAGGCCGCGGCGATAGCGAGCGGGGGCCGGCGGTGCCATCGCTTCGGCCGGCGAGAGCTTCAGGACGGAGCGCACGCTGGTGACGGTGCCCACCACGCCGGCGAGCGAGCTCACCACGAGGGCGAGGGCGGCCGTTCGTGGGTCGACTCGAGCGGCGAGCGTGGGGAAGCGGAAGTACTCCTCGTAGAGGCCGACCATGCCGCGGGTGAGCACGGCGCCGAGCAGCACGCCGAGCGCCGCTCCGACGAAGACGATCAGCCCGGCGAGCTGGAGGTAGTGGGCGAGGATCTGTCGGTTCGTGTAGCCGAGCGCCTTGAGCGTGGCGATCTGCGAGCGCTGGAGCTGCACCATGCGCGTGAGCACGACGTGCAGGAGGAAGGCCGCGACCAGCAGGAAGAGCGGCGGCACCTGTGTGGACATCATCCCGAGCTGCGCGAGCTCCTGGTCCAGCATGTAATGGCTGAGTTGGCGGTCTCGAGCGACGGCGCCGAAGCCACCGTAGGGTTCGAGGACGTCGTCGATGGCGTCCTTCACCGCCTCGACGTTGGCACCCGGGATCAGGGTGACGGCGACGTCGTTGAACGCGCCGTCGAGATCGTTGGCCGCGGCGAGCGCCTCCCGATTCATGAAGAGGATGCCCTTGCGGCGGGCGTCCATGGCCATGTCGGAGGGAGTGAGCACCACCACGTACTCGGGGGAGAGCCCGATGCCGACCACGCGCACGTCGCGGCGGACGCCGCGGAGCACCAGCGGCAGCCGCTCGCCGAGCTCGAACCCGTGTGCCTTCGCGAATGCGTCGCTGAGGACCACCTCGTCGTCGTGGCCCGCGCTCGGGAAACGGCCTTCGAGGAGATGCACGCGGTTGAGGGCGAGGGGGAGCGACACGACGGTGGCGACCGCCGGCTCGCTCATCGTCTCGAGCGGCATGCTCCCCTGGGCGACGATCCGTGGGTCGACCCGAGCGACGCCTTCGAGAGACTCGATCTGGTCCGCGACCGCGTTCGGCGCTCGCCGGAGCGTCGCGAAGACGTCCGCGAAGTGGCTCTCGGTGTAGAAGCTCGCGCGGGCGTCCTGCAGCGCCGCCAGCGCGCTCCGGGTGGTGATGAAAGCAGCGACGCCGCTGGCGACCACGAGCGCAATGGTGATGAGCTGACCGCGCATGCCGCCGAGGTCGCGCAGGAGCTTGCGCTGCAGCGGCGAGACGATCACCAGCGCAGCTCCGTCGGCGGCACCGGGGACTCGTTGCGGACGTCACTGACCAGCTGACCATCGGAGAGCGTGACCACGCGCTCGGCCATCGCGCCGACGGGGACGTTGTGTGTGATGATCGCGGTGGTGGTGCCGAGCTCGGCGTTGATGCGCGCGATCACGTCGAGCACCTTCACGCCGGTCTTGTAGTCGAGGGCGCCGGTGGGTTCGTCGCAGAGGAGCACCGCGGGCTTCTTGGCGACGGCGCGCGCGATGGCGACGCGTTGCTGTTCGCCGCCGGAGAGCTGCGAGGGGAAGTGGTCCATCCGGTCGCCGAGGCCGACCCGGTCGAGCGCCTCTTCCGGCGTCATCGGATCGTCGACCAGCTCGGTGACGAGCGCGACGTTCTCCCGGGCCGTGAGACTGGGGATCAGGTTGTAGAACTGGAAGATGAAGCCGACGTTCTCGCGGCGGTAGCGAGTGAGCTCGCGGTCGGTCGCGGCGGTGAGCTCCTGGTCCCGGTAGTGGATCTGGCCGCCCGTCGGCGTATCGAGCCCGCCCATGAGGTTGAGCAGCGTCGACTTGCCGGAGCCCGACGCGCCGAGGAGCACCAGCAGCTCGCTCGCGTGGAGGTCGAGGCTCACGCCGCGGAGCGCGTGCACCTCGACCTCGCCCATCGCGTAGACCTTGGTGACCTGGTCGGCTCGGAGCACCACGTCGCCCGCCGGGTCGTCGGACGGGGTTGGGGGCGACTCGGTCACGAGCGAACCATGGGCCTGCGTTTCGTGGCGAGCAACGACGTAGCCAGGTTCGCGAATTCTCGGTCGTCAGAACCAGCCGAGCGTGAGCTCGAGGCCGGCGTCCACGACGTTTCCACCGAAGGTGTAGCGGCCCAGCGGCTCGCCGTTGGCCACGCGATCGGGTCGATCGACGGTCTGGCTCCTCATGTGCCCGACGCGGACGAAGACGCTCAGCCGACCATCGACGCCACGGACGTAGGGGCTCCCGGGCGCGGGGTTGGCGGCGTCCGGATCGTCGCCGAAGTCGTAGCCCGCGCCGAGGGTGATCGAGTGCATCGCGGAGTCGAGCAGGTTCGAAGTCTGGGTGGGCAGCGGGGCGACCTGGTTGCGGAAGCCATAGCCCGCGCGGATGGCGAGGTTCTTCTCTTCGAGGGTGCGGAACTCGAGGCCGAGGCGCGGGACGAAGGCGTCGCGGAAGCCGTAGTCCTCGCGCGGCGGGTAGCTGAGTCCGTCGGCGACGGTCATCTCTCCGGGCGGGCTGTTCGGGGTCACGACCAGGAAGGGCCCCGGGTGCTTCGACCAGTCCTGCCAGCTGAAGTCGAAGGCGATGGTGAGCATGTCGAGCAGCGTGTAGGTCGCGCCGAAGGCGATCTGCTGCGGCGAGTACCAGGCGGCGCTCTCGATCAGGATCGGCACGTCGAGGAACGCGCCGGCGGCGTTGACCTCGATGGTCGCGGGCGCGTCGAGGTCGTGGAAGAGCGCGGAGCGATAGGTGAGGGCGAAGCGCAGCTCGGGGATCGGCCGCACGTGCGCCGACGCGATGATGCTGGCGGTGGGCGAGAGGTCCCAGCGGATGCGGGTGGAGAGAGTCTCCGTGTCCGCGGTGACGACCGGGATGCTGGCGTCGATGCCGAGCCCGCTGTTCACCAGGATGCTCGCGCCGATGCCGATGCTCAGCTGGTCGACGATCTGGTAGGCGAGGCCCAGCTGGATGGAGAGCTGCTCGAGGGGCTCGCCGTAGAGCAGGAACTGTGGCTGCTCGTCGAGGGTACCCTGGTCGAGGGTCATCGGGTTCTGCAGGCCCACGCCGAAGACGATGCCGAGCGCGAAGCCGAAGGGCAGCCGGTTGCACACGCCGATGGTGGTGCGTGTCTGGTTGCGTAGCTCCTTCAGATCCGGGTCGTCGGGATCGTCGCTGTCGAGCTCGAGCTCGTAGATGGTGTGGCGCAGCGCCAGACTGATCGAGCTCTCCCGGCAGTACGCGAGGTTCGCCGGCGAGTAGTGGGTCGCCGCGAAGTCCTCCGCGAGAGCGGTGCCGGCGCCGCCCATGGCGTTCGCGCGGGCACCGAGCCCTTGGATGTCGTCGGGGGTGTTCGCCAGCGCGAGGCTCGGGAGGCAGAGCCCCAGAGCAGCGAGCGGCAGCAGGCATCTCATCAGCGTCACGGTGCGGGAGAGTACCCGCTGCGCGAGCGCTGCGAACCCTCGGTCTGCTGGTCAGGCGGATGGTTCGCGGCAGACGCCCGGGCCGTCGTAGCAGACACCGGAGATGCAGCTGCCGCAGTCGCAGTCGGAGTCCCGTTCACAAGCGAGCCGCGCGCAGCCGTCGTCGCCCGCGCCGGTGCAGCGGAAGTTCTCCTCGCAGTCGATCGCCCCCGTGTCGCAGCGGAGGGGGACACAGCCGCCACCCTCCACGCAGGTCTGCCCTTCGGGACAGCTGCCGGGGACGCAGTTCTCGAAGCAGGCGGTGGGCGCGATGCCGTCGCAGGGCGGGCAGACCGGCTCGTACTCCGCGCAGTGGGTACCAGCGGGGCAGTCGGCGTCGCTCGCGCAGGTGCGCTCGTCGGTGGTGCAGACGGGGCAGTCGGGCGAGACGCCCGGGGGGAGGCAGTACTCGAAGGCCGCCGGGTCGCAGTCCGAGTCGGCGGTGCAAGGCACCCCCTCGGGCGGAGGCGGCGCCCAGCCCTCGCACACGCTGGTCTCGCCGCAGTCGCTGTCGCACGCCGTCGCGCCGACCTGGCGCACGAAGCCTCCGTCGCACTCGAAGGAGCCGACGCAGCATTCGTCGATGGCCACGGTACAGGTGCCAGCGAACTCGCACGGCATGCCCGTGGGGCGCCGGGCGAGGATGAACTCGTCGCAGCTCGTCGGGCACCCCGGCGCCGTCATTCTCTCGACGTCCACCCGTCCGTCGATGCAGCGGGTGGTGACGCCCGTGCATGGCCCGTCGCCGTAGCACGCGTCGTCGAAATCACAGGGGTCGCCCGGCGCGCCGAAGACGTCGGCGTCGTAGCAAGTGAGCCAAGGCCCGGTGCCGCCATCGGTGCCCGGCGCGTCGTCGCCGCCGGCGCCGTGGTTGCGGAAGCAGCCGGTGAGCAGGAGGAGCGAGAGGGTGAGTCGGTGGAGCATCGTGTCAGCCTGAGCCAAGCGAGAGTGTCGTTCGCTCAGACAGCAACAACCGTACCGCTCACTCCTCCGCGATGGTGGCCGGGCCGTCGCGGCGGAGCCCGATCAGCTGGTAGATCGCGCCGAGGCCGGTGTCGGACTCCATGAAATCGACCACCCCGGTGACCGTCTCGTCGGCCTCGCCGAGCGTGTATCGGAGGTCGCTGTCCACGGTGCACATCATCGGCTCGGACACGTTCGTCACCGAGTCGAAGATGTCCACGAAGGTCTCGGCCGGCGACTCGCCGGACTCCAGCGGCCCCGGGTTCACGAAGTTGCGGCCGATGGCGAGCATCGCGCCTTCCTCGTCCGCGATGAGCATGCGGTCGACGATGCCGACCAAGTCCGCGCCGTCGTCGCTGCGCTGGCGGGCGACCCGCCCGAGCCAGGTCACGAGCGGCTGGACGTCGATGTCCGTGCCGTCGGGACGGGTGGTGTCGGTGCCCAGCACGCCCGCGCCCACCTGGAGCATCGGTCCGTAGAGTCCGTCGGTCGCGGTCGGGTCGAGCATGCCGCTGAGCCAGTCCTCGACCACCTCGCCCTCCGGGTTGCGCTCGAGCACGCCGACGAGGCGCACCACGGCGGCGAAGTCCTGGCCGACCAGCAGGTCGTCCACGCCGCTCTGTGCCTCGCCGACGTAGCACTGCCAGGCCGCGGGTCGCAGCGTGGTCGCCTCGCGCGCGGTGTCGCTCAGCACCGTGGCGAGCGGGATGAGGTTCTGGTCCGCGAGCACCTCGCGACCGCCTTCCATTCGGGTGTCGGTCAGGTAGCCGCCGAGGTGATCGACGAGCCGATCGAAGGCGGGGGTGGCGCGGCCCGTGCGGAGCCGGCCGACCGTCTCCTTCAGCGGCTGCAACAAGGCGAGCACGTAGCTGGTGTCCGTCGGTCCCTGACGGGTCTGGATGGTTCCGTCGTCGTCGATCAGGAAGGCGATGGCGTCGATGAGTGCGTCCGCGAGAGGCTCACCGTCGGCAGTCTCGAGCGTCAGCAGGATGTCCACGAAGTCGAGGATCGGATCGCCGACGCCCGCTTCGATGGCGGCGCTGATCGAAGGCAGCGCACGGCGGACCACCGAGTTGGTGCCCGGGTCGCCGTCCTCGTCGAGCAGGAAGTCGGCGGCGACGAACTTCAGGATGTCGATCAGCAGCTCGAGCTGTCCCTGCGCCTTGAACACGCGCGCGACCGGGATGAGGAAGTCGAGCGCGCCGCTCTGCGCCAGCGCGTCGAGCGCGCGCAGCTCGCCGACGACCGCGTCGCCGTTGCAGCCGATGAGGTCGAGCGCGCCGCTGACCACGAAGTCGCTGGCGCCCCCGAAGACGTCGATGATCCCGAGGAAGGCGTCGATGAGGCCGCAGACGGTGCTCGGGTCCCGGTCCGCCAGCAGATCGAGGAGCACGTAGGCCACCGAGCGGTCGCCGCTGAAGGGCACGTCGCCGCAGTCGGCCACGTCGAGGAGCTCGATGACCTGCTCCAGGGACGAACGGTTGTCGACCGACATCCCGCCCGACATGTAGTAGCGCGGCAGGTCGTAATCGACGGGCACCGAGCGGCTCAGGTCGGGCATCTCCGCGGAGCACGCCGCGTCCTTGTGGAGCTCGTGGTAGTCGATGATCAAGCCGAGCTCTTCGGGGAAGTCGCGGGCGTTGTCCCCGAGGTCCGCCACCACGTCGAGCAGGAGCCGCGGGGTGCTCGCGCCGCCGCTCGCCGGCAGCTCGAAGACGTCCGCCAGGAGCGGGACGAGCCCTTCGGCGGTCTCGAGGAGCTCGCGGTCCGTCAGCGAGAGGGTGCTGCCCTCGAAGGCCTCGATGACGTTGCCGAGCGCGACCAGCACGTCCTCGGCGAGGTCGGGATCCTCCTCGAGCAGCACCGCGAGCGCTTCGATGAGCGTGCGTGCGCGCTCGTCGCCAGCGATCTCGAAGATCAAGAAGGCGAGATCGGCGAGCGGGTGGTCGTCGGCCGGGTACTCGTAGCAGCCGGCGGTCCCATCGGTGCAGGCGACGGGCGAGCCGAGCACGGCCTCCGCGACGTCGACCAGGTCCCGATGGACGTCCGCTTCGAGGGCGGCGCGCAGGAGCTGCAGCACGTGCGAGAGCGTGGTCTGCTTCACGTCGACGTAGGCGTAGAGGAGCTCGCCGTCGTCGCCGAGCGCGCGACCCTGGTCGTCGAAGCCATCGCCTTCGCCGAAGGCCGGTCGGTCGATCGGATCGCCGGCGGAGTCGACCGGGCGACCGAGCGCGTCGATGTCGGCGACGAGGTCCCCGTCGGCGTCGACGAAGGGGGCCGGGAGCGCGCCGCCGCGCGGCTCGACCCGAGGGTTGCCGTTCTCGTCGGCGCGGACCGCCCACGCCGGCGCGCCCATGGAGGCGTCGGGTGCGTAGGGGGCGGTGGCCAGCAGGGTGTCGGCGAGGTCGTCGACGACCACGCCCTCGCACTCGCTCTCGAAGGGCTCTTCGAGGTTGCGGCCGAGGATCTCGAGCACCGTCCCGAGGAGGTTTCCGTCGCCGTCCCGCGCCTGCGCGATCGCGGCCAGGGCGTGGATGCGGTCTTCGAGGTCCGGGTCGGCGAGCAGCCGGCGCACGACCTCGAACACGTGCGAACGCTCGAGGGTCGAACGGGTCTGAGCGATCTCGAGAGCCGAGGTCATCGCGCGGCGGTCCGGATCGATCTCGTCGTCGACGAGCAACGCCATCGCTTGGGCGAGCGCGTCGGTCATCGCGGGCAGGTCGCCACTGTCGACGACCGGCAGGAGCGTGCCCCCGAGGAGCTCGGGCAGCGTGTCGACCACGTCCTCGCTGATGGCGTGGTCGAAGCTGCTGACGAAGCGCTCCTTGTCGATGGCGAGCGTGTCGGCGTACTCGGTGCCGCACATGTCCGCGCGCTCCAGATTGGAGTGCAGGATCTCGTAGACCAGCCCACCGAGCGTGAGTCGGTCGCCTTCGTCCGGCGGGTCGGCGAAATCGGGCTCGTTGCACGCCTCCGCGTACCCCAAGAACGACATCCCACACATGAGTAGGGCCCATCGAGGGACCCTCACCTTCGACAACATCTTCACCCCACGAGCAACGGCCCCAACGACTGGCCGCCCCAAGAAAGCCTGGTACCCGTTCTAGCCGTGAGATCCCCCACTGATCAAGCCGGCGGGCCGGTTTTTCGCGTCCTCGAAGGGTGAGCGGGGCTCACTCGCTGCTAGGTTGGGACCGATGGGGGCCATTCTTCGAATCGCGCTCGTGCTGGTGGCGCTCGGTGTGGTGGGCGGGTGCTATCGCAGCCACGAGCTCGGGGAGCCCACGCCGCGACCGGACGCCGCGCCGATCGACTCCGGGCGGCGCGACGCCTTCGTCCCGCCACGGAGCTGCGAGGTGCTCATGGTGCTCGACCGGGATCGAAGTCGCTGGAGCTCGCTCGGCTGTGGGCCGGTGACCGATTCGGCGACCGTCGCTCGCGACGGGGCCTTCGATCAGATCGCCCGCGAGTCGCCGGACACCTGCGGTCGCGTGCCGATCCTCGCCGCACGCCGAGTGCAGGGCGGCGGGCGGCTCACCCTCGGGGCCGATCAGTCGATCATGAGCGCCCACCCGGCGTCGCGCGGGCTGGCGGCGGCGGCGACGGGGGAGACGCTCGTCGTCGGGACGGGGGTCGAGTGGACGGCGTTCACCGGTGCCTACGACGCCAGCGATGCCGGGCAGCTCGCGCCGCACCTGGATTCGCTGCCGGACTGCACCCTCCGGCGGGACGTGACCGATTTGGTCGCCCGACCCACAGGCTGGTTCGCCGCCTTCGACTTCTTCGAGTGCGACGTCGCCGGCAGCCAGCACCGCTTCTACGAGTCCGACCGGCTCGCGCCGAGCTCCGATGTGGACACGCTCTGGCCCGGCATCGGCGGCGCGGTGGCCTTCGAGAACGGAGCGTTCGCGGTCAGTCGGGTGCGCGGCGGGGTCTCCACTCGGCTCTTCTGGTGGCACGAACCCGGGGTCGCACCCGTAGAGCGCACGCTCGGGACGAATGGCTCCGACGTCGCGGTCGCCCGATGGCCCGATGTGGCGGACGGGATCGTGGTGGCCTTCGTGGCGGACGATGGGGACGGACCGGTGGTGCGGATGGTGCTCTTGGACGCCGACGGATCGGTGCGCGAGGAGCGCACCGTTCCGCTACCCGACCGTGCCCGCTTCGACGCCTACGGACCGGTCGGGATCGAGCTGGCGACCACCGACTTCGGCGTGATCGCCGGCATCGAGCTCGGCTGGCTCGGCGGGCGCATCGACAGCGGCTACGTGGTGATGGGCTTCGATCGCAGTGTGCGACCGACCCTCGGTGCCCTCGTCGAGCTCGACTCGGGGAGCGCCCGCAGCGAGGTCTCCATCGCCGGCGGGGGTGACGAAGCTCTGGTGTCGGTGTTCACGGGCACGATCGACGAGACCACCGCGGAGTCGATCCTCATCGGCTGTTCCCCCTAGCGAGCGCTCCCCATGGTAGGAAGGGCGCATGGGGAAGGGCGCTCAGAAGCGGCGTCGCGGATTGCCGCTCAGGCCCACGCTGGTCAGCGTGGTGGTGCTGCTCATCCTCGCCGGAGCCGGCGGGGTCGGCCTGCTGGCCTACCTGAGCTCCGTCCGAATCGTCGACCACCTGTGGACCGGGTACGCCGATCAGCTCGCGGCCGCGACCACGCAGCGGACCCTCCGCTACTTCGAGCCCGCGGCGCCCTACGTCTCGCTCACGCAGGACGACGCGCTCGACGCACGCATCGATCTCGGGCCCTACAACGAGTCGGCGCCTCCGCAGGCGATGCTCGAACACTTCCGCGCGGCGATCGAGGCGCACCCGGAGTTCACCTGGGCCAGCTTCGGCGGTGCCGACGGAACCTACGTCGCCGTGCATCGGGATCCGGAGGGCGCCATCCGGGGCGTCTGGCGAACCCCGCTCGATGCGGAGCACACTCGGATGCGAGAGCTCGTGCCCGACGCGGACCACTTCCAGGACGGCCAGCAGTGGGGGTGGCGCATCGTGGAGAGCCGCGACGACGGGGACTACGACCCACGCGTTCGCCCCTGGTATCAGGCCGCCGCCGCGGCCGAGGAGGGCGGCGTCTGGGTCGAGCCCTTCGTCTTCGCGACCGTTCGGCAGCCCGGCTTCATGTATGCGCGGGCCCACCGGGTGGAGGAGCCGGACCCGGAGGTCGAGCCCCTTCGCGGGGTCTGGGCCGTCGAGTACGAGATGAGCGACCTGTCGGCGTTCCTCTCCCAGCTCGAGATCGGCAACCACGGCCAGGTCTACGTGGTCACGCGCGATGGAGAGGTGGTCGGTCACCCCGACGGACAGACCACCGTCGAGGTCGACGGGGAGATCGCCATCGCCCAGGCGGAGGGTCACCCGGACGAGATGCTCGCGACCGCCTGGGAGGCGGTCAGCGCCGCGGGGCTGGGCGAGCCACGGGAGCTCGAGGCCGGCGAGTACCTGGTGATGAGCCAGCCCTTCCCGGAGGAGTCCGGCATCGACTGGACCGTGCTCGTCGCGGTGCCGGAAGCCGACTTCTTCGCGCCGGTGCGGGAGCAGGCCCGGACCACGGCCATCGTCGCCATCGTGGCCTCCCTCATCGCGATCTTCTGTGGCGTCTTCTTCTCGAGCCGCATCTCCAGCGCGCTGCGGGTCTTGGCCGACGAGCTGGAACGTATCGGGGCCTTCGACCTCGAGGATCGGGAGCTCGGCACCGCCGAGAGCTTCGTCCGCGAGGTGAACGACATGCGCGAGACGACGGTGCGCATGAAGGCGAGCTTGCGCTCCTTCGGCAAGTACATCCCGAAGGAGGTCGTGCGCGATCTGATCTTCAGCGGCGAGGAAGCGGTGCTCGGCGGCCGAAAGGAGCAGCTGACCATCCTCTTCAGCGACATCGCCGGTTTCACCTCGGTGGCGGAGAAGATGGACCCCGACGATCTGGTCGCCGTCCTCGCCGAGTACCTCGAGGGGCTCAGCGACGCGATCCGAGCGCAGCAAGGAACGGTCGACAAGTACATCGGCGACGCGATCATGGCCTTCTGGGGCGCGCCGCGGGACGACGCGGACCACGCGCTCAACGCCTGCGAAGGGGCGCTCGCCATGCGGGCGAAGCTGGAGGAGCTGCAGAAGGGCTGGACCGAGCGCGGGCTGCCGCAGCTGCAGACGCGCATCGGGCTCAACACCGGCGACGTGCTGGTCGGCAACTTCGGAGCCACCAGCCGGCTGAACTACACGGTCATGGGCGACGCGGTGAACCTCGCCAGCCGCCTCGAGAACCTCAACAAGCGCTACGGCACCCGCATCATGCTGGGCGAGACCACCGCAGAGCTGGTGAAGGACCACATGGTGTTGCGGCCGCTCGAGTGGGTCGCGGTGAAGGGCAAGAGCCGCGCGGTGCTCATCCACGAGCTGGTCGGACGCAAGGGCGAGGTCTCGGACGAGATGCTCGAGACCATCGCGAAGTACGAGGCCGCGCTCGAGCTCTACCGGGAGCGGAAGTTCGAGGAGGCCGCCGAGGCCTTCGAGGCCGCCGGCCCGCTGCGGGAGGGTGACCTGGCCCCGGCGCTGATGGCGGAGCAGGCGCGTGCGTTCGCCGCCGAGCCGCCACCCGAGGGCTGGAACGGCTCGATGTCGATGACGACGAAGTGAGCCTCCAGAATGTAAAACGGCCGCCGGTCCGGAGACCGACGGCCGTTTTCGTTTCCGATCGAGGGACGCCTACTCGGCGGCAGCCGCCTCGTTGATGTTCAGGACGAAGTCGCCGGACGAGGTGTTGCTGTAGCCGGAGACGACGATCGTGTAGACGGTGCCCTCCGTCGCATCGAGCGAGAGCTGCGAGAGCAGGCCGTTGTCCAGCTCGGCGTCGTCGTTGCAGGCCGTCTCGTCACCCTCGCAGCCATCGAAGATGGCCAGCGCGGTGTCGTAGGTCGAGCCGACGGTGTCGATGATGTAGGTGGCGGTCGCCGGAGCGGTCCACGCCACGGCGTAGTCGGGCGCGCCACCGTCGTTGCACGTCAGCGCGAAGTCGCTGCCCGCGAGCGCGGTCGAGCCAGTCGCGACCTCGCCGACGGTGCCGGCGGTGATGGTCTCGTCCGGGCACTCCGTGGCGTCATCGCCGACGATGTGAGTGGAGGCGCAGGCGTCGACGGCGGCGAAGTAAGCGTCCGCGCCGTCCGGGCAAGCCGAGAGCGAGTTGAAGTAGGTCTCGAAGCAGGTGTCGCCCGCGGTCTCGTCGCAGTCGGCCGCGTCGACGCAGGCGACGTAGGTCTCGAGCGCGTCGGCGAAGCACACCTGCGAGGCACCCTGCGCGGCGACGTTGTCGGCGTAGGCGGTGTCGAGGCAGGTCTCGTAGGCGTCGGGGGTGCCGTCGAAGGCGGTGCACGCGTCCACGGAGTCGAAGCCGGTCATGTCGCACTCGCAGTCGATCATGGCGAGCTCGTCGTTCAGGTCGCGGGCGTCGGCGAGGGCGTCGTTCGGGTCGCGGGTCGAGCCGCCCATGTCGGCCGGGCCCATGTCGGTGCCGGTCATGCCGAGGTCGTCGTCCATGGTCATCCCCATGTCGACGGGCGTCATGCCCATGTCGTCGGAGGTCATGGTGGTCGGGCCGTCGTCGTCGCCGCAGCCGATCCCGGCGAGGGCGAGCGCCACGAAGGCGATGGTGAGGTGTCGGTTCGTCATATGTCTTCCAATCCAATTGGCGGCACGGTCGCGTGCCGAGCCGCGGAACATGAACGACGGTCGCGTTTCGTCAACTGCTCGCCCGGCCGACCGTGGTATGGCGTCGAGGTGGAGTTTCGGCACCGGCCCTGGCTCGGTTGCGGGACGTTGATGGTGCCCATCGCCGTCATCGGCGCCGGCGCGGGGGTCGCGACGGCCCTGGATGGGGGGGCGCAGCTGCTCATCGGCGTCGCGGTGACGCTGGTGTCGCTCACCTTGCTCTGGCCATGGTTCTACGTCCGCGAGGTGTCGATCGACGCCGACTTCGTGACCGTCTCGGCGGGTCTTCCGGGACGGCGGACCACCGAGCGACACCCACGCTCCGCGCTCACGCGGGTGCGCTGGCGCATGAAGCGCCCGAAGGCGGAGGTGCCGGGCGGGTCGAACGCGAAGGTCTTCCACCTCGAGCTGGTGGGCGAGGGCGACCTCATCGTTGCACTGCCGATCGAGCGCTACGACGTTTCGGTCGCAAGGGAGATCGGCAGGAAGCTCGGCCTCCCCGTCGAGCGGATGGTCGGCGGCGAGGTCGCCGAGCGCTGGGACGCCGACGGGAAGCCGGTGGTCTGACTATTCCGCGGCGGCGGGCGGGGCTCGGTCGTCCGGCGCGCTCGGCAGGTCCGACTCTCGCAGACCGGTGGCCTCCGGGAGCTCGTCTTCGTCGACGCCGAGGATCGAGCCGATGCCGCCCATCGCGCGCCGCCCGACCCGGCGAGCGTCCTCGAGGATGAGGTAGAGGCTCGGCACCAGCACCACGAGCACGACCGTCGCCATCAGGACGCCGAAGCCGAGGCTGATCGCCATCGGCACCAGGAAGCGCGCCTGCACGCTCGGCTCGAGGATCATCGGGGTCAGGCCGAAGAAGGTCGTCAGCGAGGTCAGGAGGATCGGACGGAAGCGCCGCTTGGTGCCTTCGACCACCGAGTCCCAGATGCTGTTGCCCTTCGCGCGTAGCTCGTTGACGGCGACGATCAGGATCAGCGAGTCGTTCACCACGACGCCGCTCAAGGCCACCATGCCCATCATGCTGATGATGCTCAGGTCGAAGCCGAGCAGGAAGTGACCCAGGAACGCACCGACGAAGCCGAAGGGGATCGCGGAGAGCACCAGGATGGGCTGGATGTAGCTCTTGAAGGGCATCGCGAGCAGGCCGAAGACGATGAAGAGGGCGAAGCCGAAGCCGGCGACCAGGCTGCCCATCGACTCGGCCTGTTCCTTCTGCTCGCCGCCCATCTCGAAGGTGAGGCCGGGAATGTCGGCGACGAGCCGAGCGAGCTCGGCGTTGCGCATCTTGCCGACGATCTGGGTGGCGTTGCCCACGCCCGCGACGATGTCCGAGGTGACGCTGACGACGCGCCGCCCGTCGACGCGGGAGATCGAGGTGTAGGCGCGGCCCCGCTCGATGTGCGCGGCGCGCGCGAGCGGGATCTCGCCGCCATCGGGCGTGTTGATGATCAGCCGCTCGATGTCGTCCATCGAGACGCGCTCCGACTCCGGCCGGCGCACATAGACGCGGAGCTCTTCACGGCCGCGCTGTTGGCGGACCGCTTCGGCGCCGTAGTAGGCGTTGCGCACCTGCTGGGCGAGGCTGGCCTCGGTCAAGCCGCGAGCGCGGCCCTCGGCGGTGAGCGTGAGGTCGAGCTGCTCCTTGCCGGCGCTGACGCCGCTGTCGATGTCGCGCAGCCCTTCGTACGACTCCATCTCGCTCGCGAGGCGGAGGGCGGCCTCTTCGAGGACGTCGTTGTCCGGGTGCGAGAGACGCACGTCGATGGGGGAGCCCGCGCTCGCTCCGAGGCTGTAGGTGAAGCTGAGCAGCTCGGCGCCGGGGATCTCGCCGAGGCGCTCGCGCCACTGTTCGGCCATCTCCGAGGCCTTCAGCGGGCGTTGATCGACCGGGACCATCCAGACCATGACGTTCGCGAGGTGCGAGCCGTCGGTCTGCGAGCCGCCTCGCGGACCGCCCATCCGGCTGGCTGCGCCGGCCTGCGCGAAGATGCCGCGGAGGATGTCGTCGCCCCCGTTGTCGTCGATGACGGCGCGGGCGGTCTCGGCCATCCGCTCCTCGTAGCGCTTGGTCTCCTCGAACGCGGTGCCGACGGGCATCCGCAGCTGGGCGACCACCAGGTCGCCTTCGATCTTCGGCATGAAGTTGAACTTCATGCGGCCGCCCGCGAGCGGGCCGACCACCGCGCTCATGAAGAGGAGCACCGCGACCGCCAGGGTCACGTAGCGCCAGCGCATGGTCATGCGGAGGAAGGGCGCGAAGCCCTTGTCGATGAATGTCAGCAGGCCCTTCTCGACCCGGAGCATCTGCAAGAGGCGAAGCGGGAGGAGCAGCGGCAGCAGCAGGATCTCGAGCCACCACGGCATCTTGTGCGAGAGGTGGGCGGGGAGGATGAGCAGCGACTCGATCAGCGAGATCAGGAGGACCGCGATGACGACGATGGGGATGTTCCGGAAGAACTTGCCGCTCACGCCGGGCACGAAGAGCATCGGCGCGAAGAAGACGCAGGTGGTGACGATCGCGAAGCAGACGGGGACGAAGACCTCCTTGGCTCCCTCGATCGCCGCCTTCAGCCGCGGCATCCCCTCTGCGCGTTTTTGGTGGATCGATTCACCGACGACGATCGCGTCGTCCACGACCATGCCCAGCGTCACGATGAACGCGAAGAGGCTGATCATGTTGATCGACACGTCGGCCGCCGGGATGAAGAGCATCGAGCCGGCGAAGCTGATCGGGATGCCGAGCGTGACCCAGAACGCCAGCCGCGGCTCGAGGAAGAGCCCCAGCACGAAGAGCACCAGGACGAGGCCGATCATCGCGTTGCGGAGCAGCAGGTCGATGCGGTCCGCGTAGATCTCCGAGGAGTCGTTCCAGGCGACCGCTTCCACGCCCGGGGGCAGGTTGGCTGCGTGATCGTCGATCCAGCCCCGGACGGCCGCCGAGATGGTCAGCGGCGATTGGTCGCCTGCGCGGAAGACGTTGACCATCACGGCGCGCTTGCCGTTGAAGTAGGTCTCCTGGTCCATCTCGCGGAAACCGTCGGTCACGGTGCCGACGTCGCCGACCCGGAGCTGGGTGCCGTCCGGGTTCGAGCGGATGACGATGTCCGAGACCTCGGTGCCGGTCTCGGCGCGTGCCGCGGTGCGCAGGAGGATCTCGCCCCCACGGGTCTTGATGCCGCCGGCGGGGATCTCGATCGAGGACTGACGGATGGCCTGGGCGACCATGGCGAGGGTCAGCCGGTGCTCGCGGAGCTTGCTCTGCGGGACCTCGACCGAGATCTCGAGCGGACGGGTGCCGCTGACCTCGGTGTAGGTGATGTCGGGCAGCGCGGTCAGGTCCTGACGCGCGCTCTCGGCGAGGTCGTGGAGCACTCGCTCGCTCACGTTGCCGTAGAGCGCCAGGCTGATCACCTGCGAGCGCGTGGTGGGCGTGCTGATGACCGGTCGCTCGATCTCTTCCGGGAAGGAGGTGATCCGGTCGACGGCCGCTTTCACGTCGTTGAGCGCGCGGTCGACGTCGGTGCCGGTGAGGAGGTCGACCGCCACCACGGCGGTGCCCTCGGCGGCCGTGCCGCGCACCTCCTTGACGCCATCGAGCCCGCGGACCGCTTCCTCGATGGCGAGGACGACACCGGATTCGACCTCGGCCGGGCTCGCGCCCGGGTAGGGCACCTGGATGAGCACCTGCTCGACCGTGACCTCGGGGAACACCTCCTGCTTGATCTGGAAGGCCATCCCGAACCCACCGATGAGCAGCACGAACATGATGATGTTCGAGGCGACGGTGTTCTTGGTGAACCACGCGAGCACGCCGGAGGCGGCCTTCGGCGGCTCCCCTTCGCCGGGGCCGGCGGGCAGCTCGTCGTGGTCGCTCATCGGGCGCTCGCCTCCGGGGCCTCGGCGCGCAGGTCGGAGTTGGCGGTCGGGCTCTCTTCGCGGAGCGCCATGCCGTCGACGGGCGTGGGAACCCGGCTCGTGATGACCCGTTCACCGTGGGCGAGACCCCCACGCACCAGGACCGACTGCTCTCGGCCCCAGACGATCTGCAGCTCACGGATCTCGAGCTGATCGTCACCGTTCATGACGAACGCCTTGCCCCCCTCGCGCACGGCGAGACGGGGCACCTCGACCACGTCGGTGAGCGGCGGCACGTCGATGTCCACGGTGACGAAGCTGCCGAGCAGGAGGGGCACCGTCGGGCCGTCTCCGTCTTCGCGGTTCAGCGCGAAGGGGTCCTCGATCGTCACGATGATGCGTGCCATCCCGCCCGAGGCGTCGAGGTCCGGGAGCAGCCGGAGCACGCGACCCTGCCGCACGACCTCTTGGCCGCCGACGTCCACGCGCACCTCGACGGGCGACCCCTCGCCGTCCCGCTCCGGGAAGCGGATCGAGTGGAGCGCTTCGACCGGGAGCGAGACCTGCACCCAGGCCTCGTCGGTGCCGACCAGCGTCGCGAGCTGGGAGCCCGGCGCGACGTATTGGCCGACGTCGACGGTCTCGCTCAGCACCATCGCGTTGAAGGGCGCGCGGATGCTGGTGCGCTGTAGGTTCAGCCGCGCTTGCTGCACGGCGCTCTCGGCGGCCTCGACCGTGACCTCGGCGTTCTCGACCTGAGGCTGCCGGAGCGCGAGGGCGCGGCCCGGGTTCTCGGTGTTGGCGGTGTTCGCGGCGGTCTCGTTGCCGAAGTCGTTCCACTCGCGCTCGGCGATGGCCTGGCGCCGCTGCTCGAGCTGGAGCTCGAGGCTGGCTCGGTTCACGTCCGCGTTGCGCGACTGGACTGCCAGCTGGTAGTCGCGGCCGTCGAGGCGCAGCAGTCGGGCGTTCCGGGCGACTCGGCCGCCGGGGACCAGCTCGTCGCTGACCCAGGTGATCTTTCCAGCCACCTGGGGCGAGAGAACGACCCGCCGCGCCGCCATCACCTGACCTTGGGCGCGAACGTGAACGTCGTGGTCGCCGGCGACGACCTGCTGGGTCTGGACCAGCAGCCCCTGGTGCTCGCTCTCGCTCTGCTGCGGCTCCGGCTTGGTCTTCTTGAACGCGACCACCACGGCCGCGCCGAGACCGACGATCAGAATCGCCAGGACCACCTGGATCCACTTGATGGGACGATCTTCGCTCATCGTTCTTCCTCTGCGATCTCGCTCGGCGGTGGTGCGAGCTCGACGTCTTCGGGCCAGGTCCCGCCGAGGGCCCGGTAGAGCTGGATGCGTGCGCTCAGCAGGTCGCGCTGCGCCTGGAGCACGGCGAGCTCGGCCCCCTGGGAGCTCTGGATGGCGGCGAGCACGGGCAGGAAGTCGCTCAGGCCCGAGCGGTAGCGCTCGCGGGCGGCCTCGAGGGTCTCGTTCGCGACGCCGACCTGCGACTGCAGGATCTCGACGTTGCGGCGGAGCTGCCGCTCACGGACGAGGGAGCTCTCCACCTCGATGAGCGCGGTGACGACCAGGTTCTGGAGCGTCTCGATCTGGACCTGCAGCTGTGCCGAATTCACGTCGACCTGCGAGCGTGTCGCGAAGCCGTCGAAGAGGGGCATGTCGAGGGTCGCGCCTGCGTTGAAGGTCCAACCGGACGAGACGTTGGCGCCGCCCATGCCGCCGCCGATGGGAGAGTCCGAGCCGAACTCGTTTCGGTTCCACGTGTAGCCCGGCGTCACGTTCAAGCGGATCGAGGGAAGGCGCGCCGCGATGGCGGAGGCGACGCGCCGGTCGGCGGCCTCGATGCGCTTGCGCGCGGCGCGGACGTCCGGCCGTTGGTCGAGGAGCGCCGCCGGGACGCCCGGGGCCGGCGCGGGCCCGAGCTCCGGGAGATCGGTACGACCGGTGGGCGCGAGGGCGGGGTCCAGACTCGGGCTCCCGAGCAGGGCGGCGAGCTGCTGCTCGGCGAGCACGACCTGCCCCTGCGCGAGCTCGAGGTTCGCCTGCGCGGCCAGGGTCTGCTGGCGCTGCTGGTGGACGTCGAGGCTGGCGACCAGGCCCTCGCGGAAACGGAGCATGACGAGCTCGAGGTACTGGTCGTTGACCTCGACCTGGTGCTCGAGCACGGCGACCCGAGCGCGCGCGAAGACTGCGTCGTAGAAGGCCTCGGCCACCTGGGCGGACGTGGCGATCTGGGCGGCGCGGAAGTCCTCGACGGTCGCCTCCATCTCCCGCTCGGCGGCTTGGTGGCTGCGGGCGTAGCGGGCGAAGAGATCGAGCTCGTAGCTCACCGGCACCGACACCGTGGCGTTCTGAGACGTGATCGATCCGAACGCGCCGACGCTGCGGTTGTAGCCGACGTTGCCGTTCAGCCGCACCTGGGGGAAGCGGCCGGCCCGCGCCTGATCCACCAGCGCTTCGGCCTGCAGGATCTGAGCGCGGCGTGCGGCGATGGAGAGGTTCTGCGCGAGCGAGGCTTCCACGACGGCGGTCAGCTGCGGGTCGTTCATCGCGAGCCACCAACGCCGGTCCGGGTCGACCGGTTCGGATGCGGGCGCGGCGGTGTCGCCGGCGGTCGCGTAGTTGGCCGGGAGCGGCGTCGCGGGGACCGGGTCGTCCACCGTGGCGCAGCCCAGGGCGAGCAAGAGTGTGAGCGAGAGCGAGCGGGTCATCGGTCGCCGGCTGCCTTTCGGAGCGGGGGGTCGCTGGGGCGTTCGGTAATCACCTGGAGCGCGGCGCGCGCGGCCTCCGGGCTCGACGCGAGCGAATGGACGAGGGTCGAGACGTGCTCGGCCTCGAGGATGGAACGGTCGAAGGGGCGTCCCATTCGCTTCTCCATGCTCTCGGCGTTGAGCAGGAAGAGATGGACGCCCATGGAGGACGACCACGACTGGATCGCCTTGTGGAAGGGATCGACGTCGGAGCGGATCGTGCCGTCTGCCTGCCCACGCACGATCGCGTCGGTCATGGTCTTGAGCACCTCGGCGACCCGCTGCCGATAGCGCAGGAAGTCGTCGCTGGCGTCGTCGAGGGTCGGAGCCTGGAACCAGTCGATCGCGAAGCGCACCGTCTGCGGTGCCTCCCGCACCTTGGCGAAGAACGCCTGCGACATCAGACCGAGCGCGCTGAGACCGTCGGGGGCCACGTCACCGCGTGCTCGGAGCTGCGGGATGATGGTCGCCATCCGTCGCTCGGCGATCCCGGCACAGAGGGCGTCCTTCCCGTCGAAGTAGAGGTAGAGGGTCCCTTTGGAGAGCTCGGCCGCTTCCGCGACCTGCTCCATGCGCATGTCGCGATAGCCGACGGTCCCGAGCACCTGCTCGGCGGCATCGAGGATGGCCGCTCGTCGGGCCTCGCGCTCACGCGCTCGTCGCTTCTTCACGGACATGGGTGGTCAGGACCGGGGTCGGGCCCTACGTCGGGGGTCGGGTGGGGGAGTTACCTGAGAAAATGACCGGAGGTCAGGGGGTGACCAAGAGTCATATGACCGTCGGTCAGTCTCTGACCCTCGGTCGGTATCGTTCTGGCGCGAGACCGACCGAGCGGCAAGTGAAGTTTTGTAAACGCCTCTAATCGCTGGGCTTTGGAGGAGAATCCAGGCCCAGCCGCAGCTCGGCTGAGGCCCCCCCCTCGGGGCGTGGTCCCAAGGTCAGAGTTCCGCCGTGGGAGTGCGCGATGCGCTCGACCAGGGGCAGCCCGAGGCCGAGGCCGGAGGCCTCGCTCGGGGCCCCGGGCCCGGGCCCCCGATCTTCCGCGGCGAAGACCACCGAGTCGTCCTCGGCACGCACCTCGAGACGCTCGAGACCCTCGCCATGGCGCTCGGCGTTCTCGATGAGATTGGCCAGCGCCCGCAGCAGGAGGGTCGGGTCTGCCTCGATCGTGCGAGGTGCGGCGCTGGCGTCGAGGAGCGCCGGGTCCAAGCCGGCACGTTCGAGGGCCTGCGCGCCGATCTCGGCGGGGTCGAGCTCTCGCCGTTCGACCGCCTCGAAGTCGAGCCGCGAGCGCGCGAGCAGTCGACCGACGAGCCGATCCATCTCCTCGAGCTCGGCCTCCAGCTCGGCCCGCGTCTCGGCCGACGCGTCCGGCAGCATCTCGACGAGGATCCGCGCGTGGCCGAGCGGCGTCCGGAGCTCGTGGGACGCCTCGGCGAGCAGCGCCTTCTGGTCGGCGAGCTGCTTGCCGATGCGCTCCGCCATCTCGTTGAGGGTGCGCGCGAGCAGCGCCGCCTCGCGGTCGCGGTGGTGCGGCTTCAACCGAGCGTCGAGCTCGCCGTCGCCCAGCTGCTCGGCGAAGCGCGTGACCTGCCGCAGCGGCCAACCGAGACGGCGCGCGAGGGCACCGCTGAGGCCCATCAGCACGCAGGCCGCCGCGCCGAGCGCCAAGGCGAGCTTGCCCCAGGAGAAGCCGGGCGGCGGGGGCATGCAGAGGGTCGCGGTCCCCCGGCCCTCCAGCGAGACCTCGTGTCGCGGACCGTCACACGGGGGAGCGGGGAAGAGCACTTCGCCGGCGGGGTCGTGAAGCTCCACCGAGAGGCCGAGCGTTTGCTCGAGATCCCGGACCATGATCGCGCGCTCCAGCGGATCGTCCCACACGCGGGTGAGCCGCCGCCGCGCGAGCTCTTCGACTCGCTCGTGCTGCTCACGCCACGACGAGTCGCCGAAGAGCCAGAGCACGCCGCCGACCGACGCGATGGTCGCGAAGATCGCCGCCACGAACCAGCGGAAGATGCGTCGCTGGAGGGACTTCTGTCGCCGCCACCGGCGGCGGCGACCTTGGCGGTGCCGGTGCCACGGGGGGCTCACGTCGCGCCCGTGAAGACATAACCGACCCCGCGCACCGTCTGGATCAGCCCGCTCGCGCGCGGGTCGTCACCGAGCTTCTTCCGGAGCTTCGAGATGTGGACGTCGGCGGTTCGCTCACCGACCGCTTCGTCGCGCCCGGCGGCTTCCAGGATGGCGCTCCGAGGCACGACGCGGCCCGCGCGGCGCATGAGCGCGATCAGGATGTCGAGCTCCAGCGCGGTGAGCTCGATGGCCTGGCCATCGCGGGTCGCGCGTCGACCGGGTACGTCGACCACGACGCCACCGCCCGACAGCCGCTCGTCCTGCAATGATGGGCGGGTGCGCCGGAGCACGGCGCGAAGACGCGCCAGGAGCTCTCGCGGGCTGAAGGGCTTGGGGATGTAGTCGTCCGCGCCCAGCTCGAGACCGACGACGCGGTCGGCCTCGTCGCCCTTTGCGGTGAGCATCAACACCGGGATCGAGGAGCGCTCTCGGATCTTGCGGAGCACTTCGAGGCCGCCCATCCCCGGCATCATCACGTCGAGGAGGACGGCGTCGAAGCCGCCCTCCGACACGGTGGACGCCGCCCGTGACCCCTCGGGCAGGTGCTCGAGGTGGACGTCGTGCGGCTCCAGGAAACGCTCGAGGAGCTCCCGGAGTCGCAGGTCGTCGTCGACCAGTAGGACGCGAAGGGTCACGGGACGAGTCTAGTTCAACGGTGGGGGTGGCGCGGCCGGTGATGACGCCGGCCGTCGTGGGGGCACTCGCGCTGCGGGGGCTCGGGACGCGCCTCGGGGGGAGATGGCGCCGGCCGCTCGGTGGCTGCGCGGGCCGCGTCGACGCAGACGCGGGCGACGTGGGCCTCGAGGGCCTGGCGGTGCCGGTGGTGGTGGCCCGACCAGTGCGCTCCGGCGGAACCGAAGCCGGCGATGGTGCCGAAGCCGAAGAGGGCGATGAGTAGCTTTCGTTTCATGGGTCGTGTCACCGGTAGGGGCCGAAGGGGAGGGGACCGCGGTCGCCACGAGAGAGCCAGCGGGCCAAGCGCTGACGCTGCTCGTCGTCGAGGGCTTCGTGGATCCGCTGGAGCGCTTCGCTCATGGCGACGCGAAGCCGGGCGAGGCCTTCGTCCGCGGGCGCCATGGCGTTCTCGATGGCGGCCTCGTCGAGCGAGTCGCCCGCGAAGGCGGCACCGAGGTTGGAGCGCATGTCGGGGAAGGCACGGCGGGCGCCCTTGGCTTCGTCCATGACGTCGCCGATCGCTTCTCGAATGACCTTCTCCTGGCCGGGGGTGGTGTCGAGGCTCTCGAAGAGCCCGCGGAGCCAACGGCCCCGCCAGCGGCCGCCCCTGCGCCAGCCGCCTCGACGATGATGGGAGTGGTGGTGGCCACAGCCACCGCCGAAGTGGCCTCGACGCCCGCCTCGGAGCACGTGCATGAGCCCGAAGAGCGAGGCGAGGCCGATGATGAATCCGAACATGGAACCTCCTTGGTGAGGACCACGCTGGGGCGGCTCTTTGAACGGATTGCGTGCGCTGGTGTGAAGAAGTGTGAAGCCGTGCGCTTCGCTACTTCTCTTCGCAGCTCAGTCGCAGCTCGAACGCCGAGCCTGGGGCGCCGATCTTGAGGACCTTGGTCACGTTCGCGCCCCCGTTCACCGTGAAGGTGATCGGATCGGGCGCCGAGTCGGCGCTCGCGGTGCACTCTACCGGCGCGTCACAGCCGTTCCGGACCTCCACCGCGTGCTGGTAGCCGTAGCCCCGGTAGCTGGAGTGCTTCGTGTGGGTCACGCACTCCGGGACGGTCACGCTGTCGGCGAGCGCGATGGCGGCCGGCACGAGGAGCGCGGCGATCAGAGCGATGCGGAGCGAAGCCACCGGCCCAGTGTCGCGACTGGACCCCGCGGACGCAAACTTCAGCGGAGCGACGCCGCGCACTCGGCGGGAGTCGCGCCGAAGAGCTCGACGCCGCGAGGGCCGACCCCGATCAGGCAGGGTCCCGTCTTCGCCGCCAGGCGGAGCGGTAGGGGGCTGGCGGCGCGCGCCTTCTCGCTCGCCGTCTCCGCGTCGGCCGCGTGCGCGAAGCAGGCGAGCAGGCGACCGCCGCTGCTCTCTTCCAGCACCGCGCCCCCCGAGCTCTCGACCGCGTCACGCATCGCGGCGCGTGCCTCACCCACCCGCGTTCGCGCGGTGCCGTCGCCCTGCGTGCGACAGAGCTCGAGCAGTCCGTCCACCTCGCCGACCCATACGGTCAGCACGCTGCGGCCGAGCCGGCGGTCGCTCCCCTGGCCGACCCAGCGATGCAGGCTCGGAATGGCCAGCGCGTCGGCCAGCGTGATTCGCTCGTCTGCCTCCTCGGCTCGCTCCACCGCGACCTGGAGCTGGCGGTCGGTCTGGTTCGCCACCAGCAGCCGTGCACCCTCCACCGGCGTCACGGAGACCGTCGAACCCACGGTCACCTGGAGCCCTCCTTCGGGTGGCGCGACCGTCTGTGGCGGGCGGCCGGCGACGCGAACGACGAGCGAGCCCGGTGGCCAGTCGATGGGTTCTTCCCGCTGGCCGCGTGGCGGGATGCGGAGCGTCGCATAGACGTGTGGGCGGAACACCGGCGAGCCGGCGCACCAGACCTCGGTGGCCACCTCCCGCACCGCGCCATTCGGGTGGAAGACGACCTCGACGTTCTCGTCGAGCGCCACGGGAAAGTCCGCGTGACAGTCGGCGCAGTGGGCGTGGTCGCTCAGCGCCTCGATCGAGGGCAGCACTTGGGCCGCGACTCGACACGCGGGGCAGTCGAGCTGGAGCTGCAGGTCGACGAGCCCCGCCTCGGTGGCGGCGAAGCATGCGTCGACCAGATCGCTGGCGGCGACGGAGAGGTCCTTGGCGAGCGCTCGGGGCCGCATCTGCCGCACCTGCTGGTCCGACGCGTGAGCGAGATGCGTCAGCAGCGCCTTGCTCGCCTCGGTCGGTGGCAGCGCATCGGAGCGGTCCTCGAAGGCCAGGTCGACGTCACCGGCGGGCCCCAGCAGGAACGCGCTCCGCGTGTGGGTGAGGAGTCGCCGTGCGGCCAACGCTGCCGGCTCCGCGGGATCGGCCGCATGCTCGGGGTGGGCGCTCAGCAGCTCGGTGAGCTTATCGAAGTACTTCGCGATGCGGCCCTCGAGGTGGCCGGCGAGCATCGCCGCGGGCTGAGCGGGCCGTCCCGGCGCGGGCGTCGACCACGCACGGAACGCCACGTGCGTGCCCTCCGGATGAGGCTCGACCGCGAAGCGCATGTCGATCGAGCTGAACGGGCCGGTCGAGTAGCGGCGGGAGCCCCAGAACCAGCGGCCCTCGATCCACTCCCCGACCTCGCGCCACTCCACTTCCGCGCCGAAGAGCTGCGCCTTCCCGACCCGCTCGATGGTCGGGTCGTCGTGTCGGTAGGTCGTCGCGGGCGCCCCCGCGATGCGGTCCCAACGATTGGTGTCCATCAGCAGCGCCCAGACCAACCGTGGGTCGCCCGGGAGCACGGTCTCGGCGCTCGCGACGGCCGCGTCCACTTCGCCGACGGGCTCGCTCGAGGGTTGCAGCGACCGGAGCGCGATGCGGAGGGCTGCGCCATCCGGTGGGCGCTTGTCGGGGGTCTTGGAGAGGCAGCGGTGGAGCAGCCGGCTCAGGTGCTGTGGCACGGCGGAGGCCAGCTCCGATGCGAAGGGGGGCTCCACGTTCAACACCGCGTGGATGATGCCGAGGGGGTTGTCGGCTGCGAACGCCCGCACACCGGTGAGGCACTCCCAGAGCACCGCGCCGACCGAGAAGACGTCCGAGCGGGGGTCGATGTCCCGCCGCTTCCCGCGCGCCTGCTCCGGCGCCATGTAGGCGGGCGTGCCGAGGACGACGCCGCTCTTGGTCAGCCCGGCCGCCTCGACCTCCGGCCGGGCGAGGCCGAAGTCGACGAGCACCGCACGGTCGAGCCGGTCGTCCTGGAGCAGGATGTTGCCAGGCTTCACGTCACGGTGGAGCAGGCCGGCGTCGTGGGCGGCGGCCAGCGCGTCCGCGACTCGGATCCCGAGGGTCAGCGTCTCGTCCACGCCGAGCCGCGATCCACCGTCGAGCCGCTCTTCCAGTGTCTCGCCGTCGATCCACTGCATCGCGAGGTAGGGCACGCCTTCGTCTTCGCCGTGGGCGACGTGGCCGACGATGGCCGGGTGATCGAGCTGCGCGAGCACCTCGGCCTCACGCAGGAAGCGTTTGCGATGGTTCTCGTCCAGGACCTTCGAGTGCTTGAGCGCGACGTGCTCGCCGGACTCCTCGTCGAGCGCTCGATAGACCAAGCCGCCGCCACCCGCTCCGGCGAGGGCCTCGACCCGGAAGCGTCCGGCGACGAGAGCACCGCGGGCGAGCGACTCGATCGTGGCCATCTCACCCATCGGGGTGAGGGTAGCGCCGTCGATGGACGGCGGAAAGGGGAGGGAATCGGACGGCGTCCAGCGAGGTCGCCGTAGCTAGGCGATGCGGAGCACGGCGCCGTTGCGCAGGTCGCGGAGGTCGGCGTCCTCAGTGAGCTCGCGGTCGCCGACGAAGACCTGCTTGGCCTGCTTGTGGAACGTGCCGCTGGCCAAGCCCAGGAGCGTGCCCATGGCGCGCTTGGCGAGCTCGACCTCGACGCGCTCGCCCCAGCGTTCGAGCGTGAGGGCGAGCGGTGGGTAGCGGGAGGGGCTCAGCTCACCGGTGATCGTCATCGGCTGGTGGCGGACGATGAGTGCCTTCGTGAGGCGCGCGATGTTGCGGGTGTCGTCGATGCCGCGGTGGTGGTGACCGATGAGCTCGAGCCCGAGCGCTTCGAGCATTCGCGCCATCCCGGCGCGCTTCATCTTCTTGTTCCACTTGCGGAACGGGTCCTTGATGTTGATCCAGCGCCGATAGGGATGAGGTATGAAGTCGAAGGGCGGGTCGCTGGCGCGGAGCTGCCCCGGAAGCATCGTCTGTAGGTCCCAGTCGCCGCAGGTCACGAGCGCGTAGGGGAGCTCGCCGTCGTCGCCAGGCTCGAGCGGCAGCCCGTTGTCGGTGAGCCAGCGCTGGTGGGCCGCGAAGACCTCCGGGAACGTCGGCGCTCCGTCGACCTGATCCTGCGTGATGCTGGTGAGCTCGGTGCAGAAGGGCGTGAGCGTCGGATGATGGACCGGGCGCACGAAGCTCTCGAACTCGCTCACGACCTCGAGGCCGTCGAGCGAGAGGAGCACCGAGGGGAACTCGATGATCTCCTGCGGAACGGGAGGCTCTTTGTCGTCGCAGGTCGCCTCGAAGTCGAGCACGACCAGATGGGTGAAGGAAGACACGGTCCGCCCTGTAACCACGACGGGCGGTGACGCCAGCGACCTGGACTCCCGCCGGTCTCGCTCCGGGCTGTCTTCGGCGCTGCGCTCGTGGTGTACTGGGTGCATGAAACGCGTTGCATTCGCCCTCTCCCTGGTCGCCGCGTTCGCCTGTGGCGACGACGACCGCGTCGAGGTGGACTCGGGCGTGGTGGACGGCGGGCCTTCCGACATGGGCGGGAGGGACGCGCGACCGCGCGACTACGACGCCTTCACTCCCGATCTCGGCCCGCTGCCCGAGCGATGCGGCGCGGACTCGATGTTCTTCATGGATGAGTTCGGTCGCATGGCCTACTGCATCTACGTCGCGGAGGACGGCGACGACGACGAGGGCGAAGGGACCCCGGACGCTCCTTACGCGACCGTCCAGCGTGGCATCGACGTCGCGATCGCCCGGGGCGTCTCGACCGGCCGCATCCACGCGGTGGCGGTCTCGCGCGGCACCTACGTGGGCCGAGTGGACCTCGCCGACGGGGTCTCGCTCTACGGCGGCTACGACGCCGCCGACGGCTGGTCGCGGGACGAGGGCAACGAGACGGTCATCGAAGGCACCGAGCCCATGGACGGGCGCATCGAAGCGATGGTCGCCGAAGGCATCGGCGCGCCGACGGTGGTCGAGTCGTTCACCATCCGCGGCGCAACGGCGCTCTTCGACACGCGAGGGGTCGACGTCTACGGGATCCGAGTCGTCGACTCCGAACCCGTCCTCGACGATCTCGGCGGACTGATCCTTCGGAACCTCCAGGTGATCGCTGGCAACGGATCCCGGGGCGAGGACGGCGTGACGGGTGCGATGGGCGCGATGGGCAGCGTCGGTGGCACCGGCGACGACGGGGACACTGGCAGCGATGGCGACCGCACCGCAGGTGGCGCCGGCGCGGTGACCGAGTGCGATGGCCTGACGGCTCCGCGCACGGAAGGCGGGGCGGGCGGCGAAGGCGGCGGCGACAACCTCTCCGGCTGCGGCACCGGCCGCGAGGACGCGCAACCCGGTGAGCCGCCGCCGATGCTCCCGAGCTGTGGTGGCGGCGGACCTGGCGACGCCTGCAGCTGTGTCTCGCCGATCGACTACGACGGCGCGCCGGGCGGGCCGGGGAACCTCTGCTCCGAGGAGCCGGCGGCTTCGGGTACCGATGCGCCCGCGCCCACCCTCCGCGGTGAGGTCGACGCTGGCGTCTGGGTGGGACGCACCGGCGGCGTAGGCACGGTGGGGGCGCACGGCTACGGTGGGTCCGGCGGTGGCGGTGGCGGCTCCGGCTGCAACGCCGGTGGCTTCGGGCCGACGGGTGGCGGTGGCGGCGGCGGTGGCTCCGGTGGCTGTGGCGGTCAGCCGGCCACCGGCGGCCAGGCGGGCGGCAGCTCGTTCGCACTCTTCGCGGTCGGCTCGGTCTTCGAGGTCAGGGAGAGCACCTTCACCAGTGGGACCGGCGCGGACGGCGGAGCGGGCGCGGATGGCGGCCCCGGTGGTCCCGGCGGTGCGGGCGGACCGGCGGGTAGCGGCGGCTACGCCGGAGGGATCGGCGGCGCGGGTCAGGTGGGTGGTGCCGGCGGCGCCAGCGCCGGGGGCGCCGGTGGCTCGTCGGTCGCGGTCCTCCTCTGCGAATCGGACGCGACCGGGCTCGTGCTCGATGGTCTCGAAGCCGGTTGGGTCGGTGACGGCGGCGCTGCGGCACCGGGTGGTGGAGCCGCCGGCCTGGAAGGATTCAGCGGTCCGGTCCACGAGGGGTGCTCGCTCTGAGGAGCGCTGGTGAGTGGAGGGCGTCTGGATCGTTGGAGATCGGCCCGCTCTCCAACTGCATTCGCCCTATTGGGGGTGTCGGATATTCGAACACCACGCTTTTTTAGGGCGATCGTCCTGGCCGCAACAAGTGTTGCGTGTCCGGACACCCTGTTGTTGGGGTATCTCGTTCGACGTGGGGAGCCTCGACGGCACGACAATACTCCTTGTCGACGACGACCCTCTGCTGCGCCGAGGTCTTCGCCGAGGTCTGGAGAGCGAGGGGGCCGAAGTCATCGGCGCCAGCACGATGCAGGAGGGGCTCGAGCAGCTCGACTCACCCATCGACGTGCTCATCACGGACGTGAACTTGGGTGATGCGAGCGGAGTGGAGCTGGCTCGCGAGGCGGCTGCACGATTGCCGTCGGTGCCGGTCCTCGCCATCAGCGGCGAAGCGACCATCGCGGATGCCTTCGCGCTGGGTCGCGCGGGAGTCGCGGGGATCCTCGAGAAGCCGTTCGGGGTCGAGGCTTTGGTGGCGGCGGTCTCCGGGCTCGTGCCGCCGATCGCGGTCGAGCTCGAGGTCGTCGCGCGCCGCCTGGTCGGCTCGGTCGATCTCGGGGAGGTCCTGGACCGCGTTCGGCGGGCGATGGTGAACGAGGCGCTCGAGCGTTCCGATCAGACCAAGTCGCACGCGGCGGCCGAGCTGGGCATCAGCCGGCAGCACCTGCAGAAGTTGCTCGAGCGCGGCCAGGCCTAGCTCTCAGACGAGGGCGTCTTCTTCACCGGAGTCCCTGACGAAGACGCAGGTGGCGGCGGTCTCCGCCTTCATCCGATGGGCGAAGGCGATCTCTCCATCGGCGGGTAGGCCGAAGATGTGGATGTCCGCCTCACCGGTCGCCGCGACGGCGGCGTCGAAGGGCGGCGAGCTCAGGGCGACCTTCGACCGCTCCGGCATTCGCGCGAGCTCCATCGCCTTCCCGATGTAGGTGCG
The DNA here is from genome assembly GCA_964462035.1 of uncultured Sandaracinus sp. GTDB lineage: Bacteria > Myxococcota_A > Polyangia > Polyangiales > Houyiibacteriaceae > UBA1660. Next base: position 6,033 of record CAYXAP010000050.1, on the reverse strand, counting down.
GGCGGCGCCGTGCTCCGTTTCGTCGGTCGCGCAGTGCACCGTGAGGTCTCCGTCCCATCGGGCAGTGATCAGGTAGGCGGCCAGCATCTGGAGGTTCATGTTCGCGTGTCGCCAACCCTCTTCGAGGTTCCAGTCGGGCGACTGTTCGCGGAGCCAGAGGTGGACGTCTCGGCGACGGCCGAGCCCGAGCTCCAGATCGATCGCCGCCAGCACGACCCCCATGCGGTTGTCCCCTGCGGCACGCATGATCGCTTCGAGCTCGGCGTCCGTCTCCGGCTCGCCGGTGGGCGCCAGGAAGACGATGTTCGGTCGCAGGAACGCGTTGCGGAGCGTCTGCATCGCGTGGATGACGCCGCGGCTCACGCTCTCGACGGAGAGCTCGACCGCGGTCGTGTGGACGCCGGCGTCCATCAGGTCGTTCGCCAGCCGTTCGAGCCGCGTATGGAGATCCGCGGGCGCCTTGGCGTGACCCACGCCGAGCAGGGTGATCGAGCCATAGGGTTTGGCGAGGTCGACGATGAGGTCGAAGGCGCGCCGGGTGTGAACGAAGTCGACCACGGGCACGAGCAGGTTCGCCTTCCAGGCGCGCGAGCGACGCTTCGAGTAGCGCGACGCTCGCCGCGCGGCCCACTCGGCGATCATCAAGAAGAGGCCGCTGCGCACGTCGTCGGCAGGCCCCCCGAGCTTTCGTCGCATCAGCACGGCGTAGATCAACATCGTCACCGAGAGCGCGACGAGGCTGAACGTCGCGTTGATCACGAACATCGCGAAGAGGGCCCCGACCGCGCCGAGGGTTGGCACCGACCAGTGGAGCCTCAGCCGTGGACGAAAGCTGACGACGGCGAGCCGCGATTCGAAGAGGACCACGAGGTTGATCATCCCGTAGGTGATCAGGAAGAAGAGGGTGATCAGGGGCGCGATCACGTTGAGGTCCCGAAGGGCGAGTCCGAGGATGACCACGCTCGCGGTAGCCAGTGCCGCGCGTCGAGGCTCGCCCGTCTTCGCGACGGGCTGAAGCACCTTGCTGAAGGGAACCGAGCCGTCGGCGGCGAGTGCGTGGAGGATGCGCGGGGCGCCGACGAACGAGGCCAGCGCGGAGGAGAAGGTCGCCGCGAGCAGCCCGGCGATCACCAACGGCGAATAGAGCGCCCGGTCGATCATGACGGTGTAGTTCGTGCGTAGCTCTTCCGGGGAGGCGACGGTGGCGAGCCAGAAGGCGAGGGCCAAGTAGATGAGCGTGGCGATGGCCGTGGCGCTCAGCGTCCCGAGGGGGATGCTCCGGCGCGGGTTCTCCAGCTCGCCCGACATGTTGGCGCCGGCCAGGATGCCGGTGGTCGCCGGGAAGAAGACGGCGAAGACGACCCAGAAGCGCGAGGGATCCCAGAAGCTCTCGGAGGTCCGTCGCCACCACTCGATGGGGTGGGGCTCGGCGACGTCGAAGAGGCCGAGCGCGACGCTCACGAGCGAGAGGATCACGCAGAGCAGGACCACGTACTGCACCCGGAAGGCGAGGGTGGTGCTCGCCATCGTGAGCAAGAGCACGATTAGGAAGGCGCTGCCGTCGACGATCCACTCGGGGTGGCTCGGGAAGATCCAGCACCAGCCTTCGCGGAGGCCGAAGACGTACATCGCGACCGCGAGCGCCTGGCTGAGGAAGAGCGGGATGCCGATGCTGCCGCCGAGCTCGGAGCCGAGCGACCGACTGACGATGGCGTAGGGGCCGCCCTCGGAGAGGCGCACGTTGGTCGCGATCGACGACACGCTGAACGCCGTGCAGACAGTGATGATCGACGCCGTGACGATCACCGCCCAGGCGCCGACGAGGCCGAGCTCACCGACGACCCAGCCCTCGCGGAGGAACATGACGACGCCGAGGATGGTGAGCAGCGTCGGGGTGAAGACGCCCTCCCAGGTTCCGAACCGTCGAACCTTCGTGCCGTCCTCCGCGCTCATCGGCTCCTGCAGGTCGATGATACGACTCGAGCACGCCGCGACCAGCGAAGCGTCTGTCACTACATGACGGTCGCTGGTGCGTTGGTGGGCGGGGCCGGGGTCGAACCGACGACGTCCTCCTTGTAAGCGCAGAGGGCGCGCCAGCGATCCCGCGAGCTTGCGAGCCGGTGGGGCTGGAACTGGGGCCGCCCCTGCCCCAGCTCGCCCGCCAGGTGCTCCTCGCGGTCGCCGGGGACGGGAAGCTGTCCAGGGACCTCGTGCAGGCGCTCTCAGCGGCCGTGCTGGCCTCGGAGACCGTTCAGCTCGCCCAGTGGCTCCAGAAGGCTCCTACGGCCGCCCTGGCCACGCGCCTCGCTGCGCTCGTTCTGGAGCATCAGCTGCGCTGGGCCGACCAAGACGTGGGCTGACGATTCGTCCGCCGCGCCGGGTTTAGCGAAGCCATGATGGCTGATGTACGATTCCACCATGTCCATCCGAGCGGCAGCGATCCTTGCCGGACTCGTGGGCGCTAGCCTCGCGTCTGCCCAGACGTGGCCCCGCTTCCGGTGGGCGCCCAAGTTTCATCAGATCACGAAGAGTGACGGGGTCTCGTTCCTTTCAATGGAGTGCGAGGGCGAGGGGCCGATGTATCGACGCATCCGGTGCACGTTCAACCAGGTGATGATCACGCGGCCCACGAGCGAGCGAACGCGGGAACGGATTCGTTCGATGTTCGAGGCGATGAACGAACTTTCCGACCGCCAGCTCGCGCGAGAGCTGCAGCGTGGCTGCCGCGAAGCGCCCGACATTCCGGCGTGTGCCTGTCTCTCGCCCCAGTTCGACCGAGGTTGCATCGAGCGCTCTATGGCGGAATCAGTGCAGCGCGACTCCGAGCGTTGCCAGGTCACGATGCTCTCGTTCGAGCAAACGCTCCAGCGCACGGGTCCGTACCGGTGGAGGGCTTCTCTCGAGGGGACCCCGTTCATGATGGAGGGTTGCGACGAAGTCACCACCCTGATTGTGATCGAGGGTCAGCGGCCCGATGACGGTGGCGAGGCCATGCTGTGGACGTTTCGCCAGTCACGTGCGGTGGTCGGCAGCGAGGAATGCCGTCGGGTGTACCAGCAGAACTCAGAGTTCTCTTGGCGGCACACACCAGGGGAGTTGCAGTGCAATGGTTTCTCGCTTTAGCACTGCACGCTCGCGGCCCGCGCTAGGTCCAGGCGGCGACTGCCGCGATCAGCTCGTACAGCCCCCAAAGCACTAAGTACAGCGGTAGGAGGGTTGCGAACAGCGTCACGGTGGGATGTTCCCTCGCGTTTCCGATCCTTCGGCGCCACCGCTCGCTCCCCTCACCGTAGCGCCGGAAGAACGAGCCCAACCCCTGGGTCAAGAGATACAGCCACAGCCAGAGCGACGTCAGAAATCCGGAGAAGAAAATCGCCGAGGGACGGAAGGAGCTAGCCCCGACCGGGTTGGTGAACTCAGAGACGAAGGACGCGATTTGGGCGTACTCCCATGGGTCGCGGCGGTCTTCGAGATCCGGGGGTATGAACGGTTCGCCCGTCTCGAAAGCCCGCTCGGCCGCTTGCCGCACCTTAGTCGTCCGGAGTCGATAGTCGTGCTCCGGATCGACCGGCTCGCCGTTCTCGTCGAGCTCACCTTCGAGGTCTCGCTCGACAACTTCTTGGAGTGCGTCTAGGTCAAGTCTCAAAGCTCTCGGACGCACTCCAAGAACGTACTCCATTCCCAGAAGATTGTTTCTGGAAACGAGTGCGGTGCCCGCAATGATGATGGCTAGGGACACGGCGCAGATGATGCCGGTCACTACTGCGTCCAAGGCGAGTACCGTGAGTGCTCCTCGAATCGTCGCTCGATTCGACGCCATGCTTATGAACTTCCGCGTTTGACGGAGCGAAACATGGTCTATCACAAGGGATGTGCCGATCGATAGCGCCACCATGTAGCCGGCGTCCCAAAGCCAAGTGGTGCCCCAGAAAATGTGCTTTCCGGACCAGGACCATGTCACGTAGAGGAACGATAGGTTAAGAACGAGTATCGAGAGCAGGCTCGCGAAGCACGATCGAAGGAAGTAGCCGACCGTTCCTCGGTTGGACGAAACACGCGATCGAATAGGTCGGAGAACGACTGCAGCCTGGCCGCGAGGAGCGTAAAGGGCGAGCGCTCATGCGTTTCGTATGGCTTGCTCGGGTCCTGGAAATAGAGGCGGAAGAGAGCCTCCCGGTTTCCGTACCGATCCACCGCGATGGCGATACCAAACGCAACCCCGAGCAACGGAACGTGTTTGAATAGGAAGGCTTCCAACGGCCGCCTCAGCGTCCGAGGGTGTCCGGGAATGGCCGCTATGGCAACTCAGCCTGTGAGGTGCCGGAGAGGTCGCCACTTCTGGCTCTCGGTACGGTCAAGTCGCTCGGGCGGGAGAGCGGTCGCCGGAACCGGGCGCCGAGGAGATGAATGGCGCGCGGTTCCGGCTACGACCAACGTCCCCGCCGGTGGAGCGTGCTGGCCGGACCGATGAGCCGGAAGGTAGCTCTCGGGTGGGACCTGGGCAAAGCACCATCGATGTCCCGGGCTCCATGTCCCTGAAAACACCCATCATTCGAGGTGCTGTCACCGGATGATGATGCGGTGATAAAACCGAAATCTCTCGTGACTGTTGCCGGGTTGGCCGTTGTCGAGCACTCTCGGTATGTCTGAGAATGACCGAGTCTGTCACCTACGGCAAGTGGCCCGTCCGCTGGACGGAACCGTATTTCGAGTCGGCGGAGCTCGACTGGGATGCGTGGCTCGATGGCTGGACCGCGCTCGCGGCCGCCCCGCCGATGGACCAGGCCGTGGTCAGCCGCGTGTTCGTCCGGCTCCTCGACGCCGCGCGCGGGGTGCTCCCGGCGCGCCTGCCCGAGGAGGTTCGGCACGCACTGGCGACCATCGAGGAGAAGCTTTCGGCCCTCACCTCGAGGAACGCGGAGAAGGTTCGACGCGCTGCGGTCCGCGCGGTCTGGCGTCACTTCGTCGCCGAGGAGCTCGCTCTCGTCGATGGTCTCCTGGGGCCGTGCCTTCGCAAGGGCGGGAAGGCCCATGTGGGGGACTTCAAGACGTTCGCCCGCTACTTCAATCGCGGCACGGTCACGTCACTGCTTGGCGGGGAGGAGTGGCTGTACTGGACCGGGCAGGGGGTAGAGTCCTCGGACATTGCCCTGGTGCGCGAGTGGCTCCGAGAACCGGGAGATGCACCGCGCCGCTCGAGGTGGCGGCCCGCGGAGGGCGACGTCCAGACCTGGTTCCTGACGGCCGGCGTGCGCGAATCGATGCTCGACCTGGTGCTGCTGCTGAATGGCGCCCGAGCGGGATCCGGCTTCCCGACCAGCACGGACCGGAGGGAGCTCCGCGGACTCATGAAGCGGACGGAGGCCCACAAGGAGATCGTCCCGCAGGTCCTCCGGGCGGCGAGCTGCTTCGAGGACGCCGAGCGGGCGGACATCGCTGGCGACTACGAGGAGGCCGACCGACTCATCGCCGAGTCGCGTGAGCTGGCCGAGGACTCGCTCGGGCTGCCGCGCTCGGCTGCGCAGTGGTGGCGTTTCGGCTGCGAGCTAGGCTTCCCTGACGTCATCATCGAGCGCGCGCCGGTCCTCGACGCATGGGCCTGGCTCCGCAGCCGCGATGCTGCAGCGCGACGGCGCGCGGTCGGCCGATACACTCGGGGCTAGCCGTCAAGACGGTTCGTCCGGAAGTTCTCGTTCGAATCTTCCGGAAGGTCTCGCTGTCCGGGCGCGTCCGGGTTCGGCACACCGTAGGGCGTGCGGTACCTCTACATTGACGAAGCTGCGGCCATCGCCCGGGTAGCACCGAGGACGATTCGCCGCTGGATTGCGGACGGTCAGCTCGTGGCCTCGCGGGCCGGTGGCCGACGTCGAATCCGTGAGGACAACCTGCGCGCCTTCCTCGAAGGCAGGCCGCAGGGCGCCAGCGCCGCACAGGAGAGCTCGCACCCGTGAACGGAGCGCGGCAGCACGGGGGCTGGGGCGGAGCCCCAGATAGGCCGCAGGCCGTCGCCAACGCCGCGGAGCGCCGGGCTCT
>CAYXAP010000049.1:34244-70408 GCA_964462035.1 uncultured Sandaracinus sp. | reverse complement strand
CGAGGGCGCGCCCGAGATCGCGGTGGTCTGGTAGGCCGTCTGTCCGGGGAACACGAGCGCGTTGTCGTCTCGGCAGTCGGTGGTGTCGGGCCCATCGGGACGACGCGAGGTCCAGCCGCAGCCACCCGCGGCAGACGGCTCCTCGCATTGCTGCTGCAGGCCGCTGGTATCGGCGGCGTAGCCGTCCTCGTCGCAGTCGAGGTACCAGAAGGGCGCCACCTCGTCGATGGCACCGTCGCAGTTGTTGTCCTTACCGTCGCAGAGCTCCTCGGCCCCCTCGTAGATCTCTGGGTCCGCGTCGTCGCAGTCGTCGCCGCCACAGGAGGGCACGGGGTGACCGTCCTCGTCCATGTCGAAGGGAAGCGGATCGTTGATGCAGCCCTCGACCGGGTCGCAGCTGTCGGCCGTGCACTCGTCGCCGTCGCCGCAATCGATCTCGTCGCCACCCACACACGTGTTGGTGCCGATGTCGCACGTGTCCACGCCATCGCAGACGGAGACGTCGAACGGAATGCAGTCGTCGTCGTTCATGCAGGTGATGGTGCAGTCGGGCTCACAGCCATCGTTGGACACGTCGTTGCCGTCGTCGCACTCCTCGCCCTCGTCCGGAAGGCCGTTGCCACAGCCGAGGGCTCGGCACGCGCCGGAGCGACACCCGCCATCGGATCCGTCCTCCTGCGTGCACGGGGTCTCGTCCGGTTCGTCCGTGCCGGCGACGCAGGTGTTGGTCGTCGGGTCACAGCTCTCGCTGCCGTTGCACACCACGGCGTCGTCGCAGTCATCGGCGGACTCGCACGTGAACATGCAGGTGCCCGGCTCGCAGCCGTCGCCCGAGGTTTCGTTGGCGTCGTCGCACTGCTCGCCGTTGGCCACGTCGGTCAGACCGTCCCCACAGGTGCTGAGCGTGCAGACCTGTGAGCGGCAGATGGCAGCGCCTGTCATCCCTTCGAGCTCACACGTCGTGCCATCGTCGGCACCGTCGCAGGTCGACCCGCCCTCCTTGCCTTCGAGGGCACCGTCGACGACCAAAGAACAGCCCGCGAGGAGCACGAACGAAGCAAGCGTGAATCGAATCATGAGTCGCATCAGAAAGTCCCCCGAGCCATCGCGCCGGCGAAACCGGGCCCGACCGCCGGTGTGAGCGCGACGTCCTCGTCGGCGTCGTCATCACCGCTGAGCAAGAAGACCAGCAGCCCCGCGCCGGCGGCGAGGATGCCGACGCCGAACGCGATGTCCGCGCCGAGGGCCAGCCCGCGAGCGCTGTCGGCGTCCGAACCGTCCGACGTGTCGGCGCCGTTGGCCTTCCCGAGCGCGATCCCTCCGAGGATGGCCCCCGCGACGATCGCCGCGCCGCCACCGGCCCAGAGGATGATCGGTACCAGCGGCGGTCCGGAGTCGCCGCCGACGACCTCTTCCTCCATGACCACGTTCACGTCGACCGCGCGACCGGCCGCGACGGAGACGGCCGCCTCGAAGGGTCGGTAGCCCTCGAGCACGATCTCGACCTGGTGGCTGCCCGGCGACACGGCGATCGGGTCCGGACGGGGCGTGCGCCCGTGGTCCTCGCCGTCGATGAGGATCGTGGCGCCTTCGGGACCGCCGGCGACGACGATGGAGGTCCGGCCGAGGCGCTCGCGGATCGCGGCGAGCTGCGCGCGCGCCCGCTGCTGGTTCGGGTCACTCGGGCTGGCGTGCTCGAGGTAGGCCTCGAAGGCGCCGACGGCCTTCGGGAGCTCACCGAGCCGCTCGTAGGCCTGTCCGAGGTTGTACTGGAGCAGCGGACGAGGATCGAGCGCGTACCCGGCCTCCCACGCCGCGACAGCGTCCTCGTAGTCGCCTCGCTCGTACGCCGCCTGACCGCGCAGGAAGAGCTCGCGCGCATCGGGCTGCGCAGCCTCGCCCTCGGCGGGCGCCTCCTCCTGCGCCTCCACGCGACCGGTTCCCGTCGCGAACATCGCCCCCAAGAGGGCGATGATCGCTACCCAACGTCGTCCATTGACCACGACCAATTCCTAGCACGCCAAAGCGATCAGGCCGTTAGTCACTTGCCTCTCGGCACGAGTCAGCCGCGTTCAGGGACTCCCCGGATGGGGCTCATGATGGCTTCACGGATGTGGGCGAGGGGTGCGTCGTCGTCGAGGACGATCGCTCCGCCCCGACGACTCACGCCCAGCTCCTCCAGCACCTCCGTCAGATCGGGGAAGCGCCGGCTGTCCGCATAGCGATCGAAGAGAGGGACCAGCAGCCGGTCGCCGGCCAGCCGGTCGAAGCGATGCATCACGGCGCGGCCCTGCCACGTGTTCCGCCGGGGCCAAGCGCCCTGACTGCGACTGATCAGCTGATCGAGCGAGACACCGGTTTGCGCTCGAAGTCGGACGTCCGCTTCGAGGACGAACGCAGTGCCACCCCAGTAGACCCGCCGGTAGGCGCCGGTCTGGCGCATGTCCCGCGCCTCGTCGGAGAGGGTGCGGCGAGTCCCGACCTCCGACCCGCGATCGAAGCCGTCGAGGATGTTGGCCCAGGCCTCCCGCTCGCTCTGCAGTCCGGCGCGCGCGCGGAGGACCTCCTGGTAGTAGGTCGCCACCCCTTCGCTGAGCCAAGCGTCGCTGGCCTTCAGCAAGGGCATCGTGAGGTGGGTGAGCTCGTGGACGGCAGTCCAGTCGCCGACCAGCGCGTCGGCTTCGGCGTTCTCATGGACCAGCAGCATCACCGACGCTCCACCTCCACGGCGGACCAGCCCGAACGCCACCGGGCGGCTCCCCGGTCCCGCGGGCACGGTGACGATGTGGAGCCGATCGCGAGGGAAGGTGCCGTAGAGCCCAGCCACCGCATCGACCGCCTCACCGATCCACCGCTCGAGGGTGGGCCCGTCGACCTCGAGCTCGCCCGGGAGACGAGCGATCTCGATGCTCACGCCGGAGCGTTCGAAGCGGCGCGGCTCGCCGAAGGTGAAGACCGTATTGCCCGCCGTGCGGAAGCAGCTCTCATCGAGCAGGTAGTGCTCGCCTTCGCGCGCCCAGGGCACGGAGACGTGCATGCCGCGCGGCAGCTCGAACTCGACCGTGTAGCTCGCGGTATCCGGGCGCTGGGACGGAGCCCAGAGCCAGAGGCTCTGAGTGATCAGCAGATCGCCGCGCCGGCGCAGCGCACCTCGGGAGGCGCGGCTGGCTCCCTGCAGATCGACCTCGTAGTGGACACAGTCCCCCGGGCCGAAGTGGCTCAGATCGATCCGGTCGCGATCCTCCATCGGCAGGGCCTCGCCCTCCGAGTCGTAGACCTGGACCAGGAGCTCCTGGGCGGCGTCGGCCAACGGGATCAGCGCGCTGGGCGGCTCGCCGGCGAAGCAGATCTCGGACCAGAGGGTGGTCAGCGACTCGTCGACCCGTACGTGGAAGTGCGCGCTGCCACCTGGGCCCTCCGCGCGTTCCGGCGCTGGGCCTCGCGGACCGACGCAGCCGATCGCGACGACGATGGCGAGTGCGGCGATCGGCGAACGCATGAGATCCAGTATCGGGGCACTTCGGGAGGCCCGCCACGATCGTCACCAAAGGTCATGACGCGTACTTTGTTGTCATGGAGGGCGGTTTTCTCGACCGAAGTCGCGCGAGCGGGTGAAACTTCTCGCCTGCTGCACGCATACGCTTGCCAGACCGCCGAGGGGGCGAGGTCACTGGACGCCCTCCCCGACCACCCCTAGGCCTTCGAGTCTCGGTGGGGTCCGCGAGAGTCCAAGCGGCCGAAAGCTCAAGGAAATCGTACACATGAACCCGACCATCAAGAACACGCTCATCGCCATGGCGACCGCCGCGCTCGGCTTCGCCGGGACGGCTTGCGGTGGCGACGCGGAGGCCGAGACGGCCGACACGGAGACCACGGACACCGAGGGTGGCGAGGCCTCCTGTGGTGGTGAGGCGTCGTGCTCGGTGGCGGCCGATGACACGGGCGCGGCCGACGATGGCGCGGAAGCAGACGCGGAAGCCGGAGAGGCTTCCTGTGGAGAGGGATCCTGCGGCTGACCCCACGGCCTGGATCGCCTCCCCCCTTCGAGGTTGTGAAAAGGGGCGGGTTTGGCTTAGGGTCCGGGCCAATCGACTCATCACGCCATTGTCGGCGTGGGACGCATCGACAACCGATGCGTGATGAATGGAAAGAACCTGGAGGTAGGAATGAACTCGGCTTTCAAGCACACGCTGGTCGCGATGGCCACGGCGGCGCTCGGTTTCGCGGGCGGCTGCGGCGGCGGCGACGCCGAGGCGGAGACCGCTGACACGGAGACCACCGGCACCGAGGGGGGCGAGGCCTCCTGCGCGGGTGAGGGCTCTTGCGGCGCCGCCGACGACGGCGCGGCCACCGACGACGGCGGAGGCGAAGCCTCCTGTGCCGGCGACGAGGCTGCGGCGGAAGAGGGGGGCGAGGCCTCCTGCGGTGAGGGTTCCTGCGGCTGAGCCGCGGAACACTTCCGTAAACGGAATCGCCGCGGCTTCGGTCGCGGCGCTTCCGTATGGGGGTCACGAACGAAAGCGCCGTGGCCCCCATACGGAAGCGAGATGGAGATGACGCGATGACGAAGGCACCCCGCGGCATCGGCCTGGGACTGCGAGTCGGGATGGCCGAGCGCTTCCTCGAAGAGGCGCCCGAAGCCGTCGGCTGGGTCGAGGTCCACCCCGAGAACTACATCGGCCGTGGTGGGCTCTATCGCTCCTACCTGCAGCGCGCGATGGAGCGCTGGCCGGTCGTGACCCACGGACTGAGCACGTGCCTCGGCAACACGGATCCGAGCGACGCCGAATACCTCGCCCAGCTCCGAGCTTTCCTCGGCGAAGTGGGGACCCCCTGGCACAGCGAGCACCTCTGCTTCGGTGGCGCGGGCGGGGCCGCCCTGCACGATCTCCTGCCCCTCCCCTTCACCGAGGAAGCGGCCACCCTCGCCGCGAAGCGTCTGGACGAAGTCCGTTCGACCATCGACGTCGAGCTCGCCTTCGAGAATGTCAGCTACTACGCCCCGCAGCCCTCGGAGATGGGTGACGAGAGCGGGCTGGAAGAGGCCAGCTTCTGCGCCGAGGTCCTCGAGCGCACCGACGCGAAGATCCTCTTGGACGTGAACAACGTCTACGTGAACAGCCAGAACTTCGGCTTCGACCCGAAGGCGTTCATCGACCGGATCCCCGCCGAGCGCGTGATCCAGATGCACGTCGCCGGTCACTTCGTCCGCGACGACGGCATTCGCATCGACACCCATGGCACGCCCGTGTGCGAGGACGTCTACGAGCTGCTCGAGTACACCCTCCGGCACGTCGGCCCGGTGCCGGTGCTCCTCGAGCGCGACAACGACATCCCGCCGCTCGAAGAGCTCGTCGCCGAGGTCGAGCGGCTCGACGCGATCTATCGGCGAGCGACGGCGGAGCCGCCGCGAGCGGCGGTGGCACCATGAGCGAGCAGACCCTGGCCGAACGCGAGGCGACCGTCGCCCGGATGTGCTTGGCGCCGAAACCGGCGACGACGGATCTCGACGCGCTCGGCTCGCCCGACCGCTGGCAGATCTACCGCCGGATGGTCCGGGCGCGGATGCACCGCGTCTGTGAGACCGCGCTGAAGCACTCCCGCGCCGCCCTCGGCGAGAAACCGTTCACGGCGCTCGTCGACGAGTGGCTGGCAACGGAGCCTCCCACCACGCGCTTCTTCCGCGAGCTCCCGACCCAGATGGTCCAGTGGGCACTCGCCGACGACGCTCGGCTGCCCGAGCCGGCCCACCTGCGCGACCTGCTCAGGTACGAGAACGCGCTCTGGGAGGTGCGTGCGGAAGATGACCGCGATCTGCCCGAGGTCGTCGACTTCTCCTTCGAAGGCGTTCCGTCGTTCAATCCGGCGAGTCGCTTCCTGGAGCTCGACTGGGCAGTCGACCGGCGCGCCGAGGATGGCTCGGTCGAGCCGCTCGAAGGCGCCCTACTCGTCTACCGGACCGCCGGCTTCACGGTTCCCTGCATGCGCCTCAACCCCTTGGCCGCCGCGATCGTCCGCGAGCTCCGAGCCGCGGAGCTCGAGGGTCGCCACGTGACCGAGGCAGTCCAGCGAGCGGCCGCCAGCGAGAAGCGAGCGGTCGACCAGAAGTTCATCGAGAGCCTCGGTGGGCTCCTCGAGAAGCTCATCACCCGTGGCATCGTCCGCGGGTGCCTGACGACGTGAGAAGGGAACGCACGATGAGAGAGACGCTGACCACCCTCGCCCTCGTCCTCTGCCTCGGCGCCTGCGCTGGCGAAGAGGAAGGCGAAGAGACCACCACCGCCACCGACGAGACCTACACCACCGCGGGCGACGAATCGCTGGCCGGGGAAGAAGCGTCCGAGGACGAGCCCCCCGAGCCGTTCTACGACGACCCGTCGTGATCGATCGGTCCGCCCTGGCGGACCTCCTCACCCTCCCCCTCTCCGGTTCTTCCGAAGCGTGAGGATCGGTGCTGGCGTCGAGTGCTTCCGCGCTTCAGAAGCCGCTCGTCTTGCAGATGATCTCGTTCATGATCTCGCGCGTGCCGCCGCCGATCGGATAGAGGCGCGCGTCGCGGAAGAGCCGTTCGACGACGTACTCGCGCATGTAGCCGTAGCCGCCGTGGAGCTGCACCGCCTGGTCGCAGACCCACATGCACGCATCGGTCGCCGTGTTCTTCGCCATCGCGGCCTCGCCGATCGCCGGCTCGCCGCGGAGGAAACGCGTCACGCACTCGCCCGTGAGCGCCCGTGCCGCCGCGATGCGGGTCCGCATGTCCGCGAGCTTGTGCCGCGTGACCTGGAAGCCCATGAGCTTCTTCCCGAACGCCTCGCGCTCCTTCACGTAGGCGAGCGTCTCCCGGTAGGCGAGCTCAGCGATCGAGACGCACTGCGCCGCGAGCATCAGCCGTTCGGTCACGAAGTTCTGCATGATGATCAGGAACCCCTGGTTCTCCTGACCGATCAGGTTCGCGACCGGAACACGACAGTCTTCGAAGCTCAGCTCTGCGGTGTCCGACGCCCACCACCCCATCTTGTGGAGCTTCTTCGAGACGCTGAAGCCGGGCGTCTCGCGCTCGATGATCAGCATCGAGATCCCGCCATGCCCCTCCCCGCCCGTGCGCACCGCGCACGTCACGAAGTCCGCGCGACAGCCGCTGGTGATGAAGGTCTTGCTCCCGTTCACGACGTAATGGTCGCCGTCCTTCACCGCCTTCGTTCGTAGCGAGGCCACGTCGCTCCCACCGCCGGGCTCGGTGATCCCGAGCGCCGAGACCATCTCGCCCCGGAGCACCGGTTTCACGAAGCGCTCCTTCTGCGCGTCGTTGCCCGCCTTCACGATCGGCGGCAGCGCGATGCCGTGACTGCCGAGGCCCACGCAGGTGCCGACCGACTTTCCGTGCAGCACCATCTCGTCGGCAGCGACCAGCACGTGGCTCAGATCGCCGCCGCCGCCGCCCACCGCTTCGGGATAGCCGATGCCGAGGATCTCGGCCTCGGCCGCTTCGGCGTAGAGCTCGAGCGGGAACTCCTCCGCCTCTTCCCACTCGTGGGCGTTCGGGAGGATGCGGGCCTGGGCGAACTTCCGTACCTGCTGACGCAGGGTCCGGTGCTCGTCGCTCTCGAAGAGATAGGTGCTCACCGGCCCATCCTATGCGGCCCGTGAGCTTCGCGCGAGAGCGGTCAGCCCGCGGAGGGGTTGACGCACTCCATCGTGACGATGGTGGCGATCCCGGGTCGGACGAAGCCCGGGTTGTAGTCGACCCGGCACCCCTCGGCGACCACCTGCAGCGGCCCGGGCTCGACGTTGGTGAAGACGACGAAGACGGTCGCGTCGACCGCCATACCACCGGCGCCGAAGAGGTCGCTCGCTGCGGTCGTGAGCGGGCGCGTGCCCTGCAGGCCGACCGGCCCTTCCGCGGCGAGGTTGATCGTCACGGCTCCCGGAACGGCCGGCGGCGCGTCCGATGCGGCGACGAGCACGATGCCGCGATTGGGCAGCTGCGGTGAGGTCCGGCTCGCGAAGATCTCCAGCTCGGTGAGCTCGAGGGGCGTCACCGTGTCGACGAAGAGCGACGAGTCGAAGCCAGAGAAGATGCCCGGCGACATGTAGGGACCAACACCCCCGAAGACGTCCACCGAGTAGAGCGTCGGGTAGCAACCGCCGCCGCCCGCGGCCACCGGCGTGAGGCCGGGCGTCGTGACCGTCGCCGTGCCGTCCATGTCGCTCTCGCCGGAGCGGGTGGGCGCGGTCTCCGGCGCGAAGACGGGCATGCCGAGAATGGGGGCCCCACCGGTGGTCCGAAGACCGACGGTCATCATGACCGGGGAGGTATCGCCACCGTCACAGACACCGTTGGTGCAGGTCGTGCCGCAGGTGGCCCCACACAGGCCGCAGTGGTTCGCGGCCGTGGCGAGGTTCGTCTCACAGCCGGTCGACGCGCGGAAGTCGCAGTCGCCGAACGTGCCGCGACAGTCGGCGATCTCGCAGAAGCCGTCGACGCAGGTGTAGTCCGCGTTCGGGCCCACGCAGCTCGTCGACGCTCCCTCGTCGATCATGCCGTCGCAATCGTTGTCGATGTTGTCGCAGCGTTCCTTGGCGCCGGGGGTCGTTCCCGGGTCGGCGTCGTTGCAGTCGCCGCTACGCGGTACGACTCCGGGGATGTCCGCACACATCGGCATCGCCGCGCCGACCCCGTAGCCGTCACCGTCGGCGTCGGCGTAGTAGTCGGTCTCGGTGAGCCCCTCGTCGACCATGCCGTCACAGTCATCGTCCCGCCCGTTGCAGTACTCGGGCAACCCCGCGCCCACGAAGGGGTCGAGATCGTCACAGTCGCCACCGCCGCAGCCGCTGTCGGGGATCCCGTCCTGGTCGTCGTCCTCGAAGCCGGCGCCCGGAACGGGGAAGTCCGCGACGCCATTGCAGTCGTCGTCGATGGCGTTGCAGGCCTCGACGGCGAGCGGGCTGATCGAGTCGTCGGCATCGTTGCAGTCGGTCGGCAGCAGCGAGTAGCCAGCCGGAACGGTGCACTGCACCACTCGGTCGCCGTTCACGTCACCGTAGCCGTCTCCGTCCGCGTCCTCGTACCAGAGCGCGGGGCGGGCGTCCTCGTCGACCGTTCCGTCGCAGTCGTTGTCCTTCACGTCGCAGATCTCGTTCTGCACCGGCTGCACCGCGATGTCGGCGTCGTCGCAGTCCTCGCCCAGGATCGCGAAGCGGACCGTCCCCGGACATGCGTTCATGGCGCTCGTCGAGTCGCCCCGTCCGTCGGCGTCGGCGTCGGCGAAGCCGGCGATCGCGACTCCCTCGTCGACGTCGCCGTCGCAGTCGTCGTCGCGACCGTTGCAGACCTCGCTCGCCGAAGGCGAGATGGCCACCTCGAGGTCGTTGCAGTCGGTCCCCGCGGCGCCTTCGTCGTTGCTGCAGCGAGCGTCGATGAACCCGTCGCGGTCCCGGTCGAGGGTGCCGACGGTGTTCAGGTCGCAGTCCTCGTCGTGGCCGGCGTCACAGATCTCCGTGTTCCCGGGGTAGCGGTCCGCGTCCATGTCGTCGCAGTCGTCACCGCCGCAGTCGATCCGATCGACGCCGTCTCCGTCGCCGTCGGGCATGGAGCAGCTGTCGTCGCAGGTGGCCATCGTCTCGATGCACGCCTCGTTCGCCGGACAGGGGTTCGCGCCAGCGACGCAGCCGAGCGCGCTCGCACCCGTCGCCGACGGCGAGCACGTCTCGGTGCCGTTGCAGAAGATCCCATCGTCGCACTGAGCATCCTCGGTGCAGACCGGGTCCTCCGTCGGTGGGGCGTCGTCCCCGCAGGCGATGAAGAGGAGCGCCGCCAGGGCGAGCGTCGACCGGAGGAAAGCGCGCATACCCTTTCCTAGCAGCAGTTCGGTCCTCGGCGGAATCTTTCAACCCGCCTCGGTCTCGGTATCCCCGGCGTGGGGCGTCTCTCAACCCCCGCCGCAGTCGACCGAGACCACGGTCAAGGCGCCGGCGAACACCCGATCCGTCGCGCTGTCGACCACACATCCCCCGACGCTGACGGTCAACGGACCGGGTTCGACGTTTCCGAAGACGACCATCGGAGAGGCGCCCGAGCCGAAGCGCGGGTCCGCGATCGAAGAGAGCGGTCGCGACGTGGTGAATCCGTGAGGCGTCGCCTCGATGCGGTCGAGCTGGACGTTCGTCGGGGCGGGAAGCGACGTGCTGGCGACCACGGCGACCATGCCCCGGCTCGGCAGCTGCGGCGTCCCCATCTCGCCTTCGATCGTGGCGAGCTCGGTTGCCTCCAGCGGGACCACCCCAGAGGAGAAGTCGGTGAAGACCTCCTGCGGGGAGAGGAAGCCCACCCCATCGACCGAGTAGGCAGTCGGGTAGCAGCTCCCTCCACCGACGACCACGACGGTCGGCGCGCTCAGCTGCAGGTTCACGAAGCCACCCGCGTCGGTCGTCGCGGAGAGCACGGGCACGGTCAGCGGCGTCCACACGGGGATCCCCGGCACGGCGACGCCCGAGGCGTCCATCACCGTGGTGTTGACCGAGACGATCCCGAGCGTGCTGGTGCAGATGCCGGCGTCGCAGTCGGTGCACGAGGCGCCGCAGATCCCGCAGCTGTCGACCGCTCCGTCCACCGCGAGGTCGATCTCGCAACCGGTGGACGCGCGCAGGTCGCAGTCACCGTAGGTGCCCGTACAGCTCGCAATCTCGCAGAACCCATCGATGCAGATGTAGTCCGCATTCGGACCCGCGCAGCTCGTCGACGCGCCCTCGTCGAACGAGGTATCGCAGTCGTTGTCGATGTTGTCACAACGCTCCTTGGCGCCCGGAGTGGTGCCCGGATCGCCGTCATCGCAGTCGCCGTCGCGAGGGACGACGCCGCTGATGTCGGCGCACATCGGCATCGCCGGGCCGGTGCCGTAGCCGTCGCCGTCGAGGTCCACGTAGTAGTCGCTCTCGGTGAGCCCCTCGTCGACCATCCCGTCGCAGTCGTCGTCCCGCCCGTTGCAGTACTCGGGCAACCCCGCACCCACGAAGGGGTCGAGGTCGTCGCAGTCGTCGCCGCCGCACGCGCTGTCCGCGATCCCATCACCGTCGTCGTCCTCGAAGCCGGCGCCAGGCACCGGGAAGTCCGCGATGCCGTTGCAGTCGTCGTCGATGCCGTTGCAGGCCTCGACCGCCAGCGGGCCGATCGCGTCGTTCCCGTCGTTGCAGTCGGTCGGCAGGAGCGAGTAGCCCGGCTGCACGTCGCAGCGGACGAGCCGGTCGCCGTTCACGTTGCCGTAGCCGTCACCGTCGAGGTCGCGATACCAGATCGCGGGCCGCGCATCCTCGTCCACGGCACCGTCGCAGTCGTTGTCCTTGCTGTCGCAGATCTCGTTCTGCACCGGCTGGACCGACAGGTCGGAGTCATCACAGTCGTCTCCGAGGATCGCGAAGCGGACGGTCCCCGCGCACGCGTTCATCGCGCTGCTCGAGTCGCCGCGACCGTCCGCGTCCGCGTCCGCGAAGCCGGCGATCGCGACGCCCTCGTCGACGTCACCGTCGCAGTCGTCGTCGCGACCGTTGCAGGCCTCGTTCCCGGCGGGCGAGATGGCGATCTCGAGATCGTTGCAGTCCGTGCCCGCGGCGCCGTCGTCGTTGCTGCAGCGTGCGTCGATGAACCCGTCGCGGTCCCGGTCGAGGGTGCCGACCGTGTTCAGGTCGCAGTCCTCGTCGTGGCCGGCGTCACAGATCTCGGTGTTCCCGGGGTAGCGGTCCGCGTCCATGTCGTCACAGTCGTCGCCACCGCAGTCGATCCGATCGACGCCGTCTCCGTCGCCGTCGGGCATGGAGCAGCTGTCGTCGCAGGTGGCCATCGTCTCGATGCAGGCTTCGTTCGCCGGGCAAGGGCGCGGACCCGCGACACACCCCAGCGCGCTGGCACCGGTCGCCAGTGGCATACAGGTCTCGCTGCCGTTGCAGAAGATCCCGTCGTCGCACTGGGCATCCTCGGTGCACACCGGGTTTTCGGTCGGTGGAGCGTCGTCGCCGCACCCGCACACGAAGACCGAGAGACCCATGGAGAGAAGCAAGGAGAAGGAAGAACGCATAGGACTCTCCAATAGCAGCGAACCTCGCGGTCGGCCCGGCGGATCCAGCATGATCTCGATGACATACCACCAACCACGGATCTCGATCGGGGCCGCCGATCGGCCAAAGCGAGCGGCCCGGCGACGGCGACGGTAGCGCCCGAGGAAGGCCGGACCTACAACTGCGCGCGTGCTCTCTCGCTTCGGACTCGCCGCGCTGGTCGGCGCCGCGATCGGACTGGTCGCCGGGTTCGTGATCGGCGGCGTCGGGCCGCGCCGAGAGCTCGCCGATGCCCAGCGGGAGATCGACCGGCTGGAGGACGAGCTGGAGAGCGGTGGGGGCCGGTGGCGCTCGCCGGTGCCGGGCCTCGACCGGATCCTCCGCAGCCCCGACGGCGAAGGTGAGGCACCGGTCGGCGACGACCGCGAGCCGATGCCGAGCGCGCCCGAGGTCGAAGGCCAGGCGCTCCAAGCGGTCGATGGGCTGGATGGCGGCGTGCCACGCGAGAGCTGGCGCGACCGCTGGCGCTCTCGCGCGCGAGAGAGCCGTGAGGAGCGCTACGACGCATTCACGCGGGCCGCATCGGTGCAGCGAGTCCGCCGGATTCAGTCACGGGCGGCGCTCCTGGAGCAGGCGGAGCTCACGGACGAGGAAGAGGCGGAGCTCGACTCCGTTCTCGGCGATCTGAACGACTCGCTCGCAGGCTACGGCGAGGAGATTCTCCTGCTCGCCGCGCGAGACGAGCCGCCGCCGCCGCGGGACCTCCTCGGCATCACCCACGACGTGACCGGCATCCTGTCCACGGCGCAGCAGCGGCTCGAGGCGCTCCTCGGTCCAGAGCGCATGGGGCAGACCGATCCGTCGGCCGTCGAGATCTGGAACCACGTGGACCTCGACCGGCTCGAGCCCGCCGCGAGGGCCGCGCTCGAGCGGCGCCGTTGACCCCGCGATGAGCTCCGTACCCAAGAGCCTGATCCGCGACGCGTTGGTGATCGCCGCCTTCGATCTCGGCGAGTCCCTCCGCTCGCGGAAGGTCCTCGTCTTCATGGTGCTCTACGTCGTCGGCGCGATCGGCGCGACGGTGATCTTCACGGAGGTGCTGCAGGAGGTCGAGATCGCGCTTGCCGAGCAGCTACTCGTCGCCCGCACCAGCGATCCGGGCAGCCTCACCCAGGCAGTGATGGAGAGCCCCGAGCTGCTGCGAGTGCTCAGCCGATTGGTGCGCGACGAGGCGCTGGCACGCACCCTGGTCGCGGAACCACCCATCGCGCTCCTCTACCATTGGGTCGCGCTCGCCTTCGGTCCGATCTTCGCGGTGCTGACCTCGAGCGACACGGTCGCCACCGAAGTCTCGACCGGCTCCATCCGCTTCGCGCTCGCCCGAACCGACCGCGCGGGCTGGCTCCTCGGGAAGGTCTTCGGCCAGAGCCTGCTCCTCTTCGTCGGGCTCGTGCTCGGCGCACTGGGAGCATGGGTGACCGGCTGGATTCAGCTGGGCGCCTTCGACGCTCCGGCCACCGCGGGCGCCCTCGTCGGCTATGTCGGCACTGCGTTCGTCTACGTCTGGGCGCACCTCGCGCTCGCGCTCGGAGTCTCCCAGCTGACCCGGTCGGTCCCCTGGGCCCGGGCGCTGGGGCTGCTCGCCCTGGTGTCCGTCTTCGGCATTCACCGCTTCCTCGAGCGCGACTGGGTGGTCGAGGCCGTCCCGGTGCTCTCGGGCTCGCTTCGCCAACTCTTCCCGGTGGCCCATCGGCTGGACCTCTGGCGCCCGGGGCTCGGGGCCAGCGCCCCGGCGCTCGTGCTCCTGCTGGCGCTCGGGTGCAGTTACATCGCCATCGGCTACGCTCGTTTCGCTCGGAGGGACGCATGAGCCTCGCGCTCGAGCTCTCCGGCGTACGGAAGCGCTACGGGAAGACCGTCGCGCTCGATGGCCTCGATCTCGTGGTCGAGCGCGGCACGATGCTCGGGCTCGTCGGACCGAACGGCGCGGGGAAGACCACCACCTTCGGTGTCATCAGCGGCGCGCTTCGGGTGGACGAAGGCACGGTGAACGTGCTCGGCGAAGGAGCCTTCGACCCGCGCCGCAAGACCGGCGCGCTCGGCGTTCTCCCGCAAGACTGCGCGCTCAACCCACACTCATCGGCCAAGCAGCTGCTGACCTTCTTCGCGCGGCTCCAGGGGCTCGGTCGCGTCGACGCTCGAAAGGACGCCGATCGACTGCTGGAGGCGATGTCACTGACCGACCGGGCCGGTTCTCGGGTCGGCCAGCTCAGCCACGGCATGAAGCGGCGGCTCGCGGTCGCTCAGGCGCTGGTGGGTGATCCCGAGCTGGTCCTCCTGGACGAGCCGACCGGCGGTCTCGACCCGCACCTGGTGGTCGACATGCGCGAGCTCCTGCTGGCCGAGAAGCGCAAGCGCACCCTGATCGTCAGCTCGCACATCCTCTCGGACCTCGAGCAGACCTGCGATCGCATCGCGTTCCTGGAGAAGGGGCGCTGCATCGAAGAGGGAGCGGTCGAGTCGCTGCGGGCAGCGATCGGTCGGGTGCGGCTCCGTTTCGCGCGCACGATCGGCGATGCCGAGCTCGAAGCACTCCGTTCGATTCTCGGGGAACGGCTGGAAGCCACCAGCGAGCGCGAAGCGACCTACGCCGTGACCAGCGGTGAAGCGATCGAAGAGGTCGCGCCCCGGATCCTCGCGGAGCTGATGGCAGCGGGGCTTCCGGTGCTCGAGGTCGGTGTGGGTGGGTCGCTGGAAGAAGCGTATCTGGCGAGCCGCGAGCGGCAGTGAGCGCGCCGACGCCGTTCTCAGAAGAGGGCGAGCACGGCGGTGATGTTGTCCCGCCCACCCTTCTTGTTCGCGAGCGAGATCAGCGAGCTCACACAGGGCTCGACCAGGACTCCGTCCTCCACGTGAAGGAGACGCTGACCGATCTCCTCGTCCGTCACCTCGCCGTAGAGGCCATCGGTGCAGAGGAGGACGCGATCCTTCTGGCGCAGCTGAACGGCGTGGAGCTCGACCCGAACGCTCTCGCTCGCGGTGCTCACCGAGTTGGTGAGCATGCTCGAGTAGCGTGAACGACGCGCTTCCTCTTCCGTGAGCACCTTCGCCTGGACCATTTCCTGCGCCAGGTTGTGGTCCCGGGTGAGCCGGAAGAGCTTACCGCCACGGTGCAGGTACGCGCGGCTGTCGCCGACGTGCACCAGGTAGAGCATGGGCCACGCGACGTAGCCCATGGTGAGCGTGCTCCCCATGTCGCCGGTGAAGCCCTTGCGCTCGGCGACCTCGCGCATCCGCTCGTGCGACCGTCTCACCGCTTTGGTGAATCCCCGCGCGAGCGCAGCTTCGTCCTGGCTGCTCGACGCGGTTCGGAGCCACGGCATCATCGAGAACGCGTACTGCAGCATCCCGTCGACGACGACGGCACTCGCCACCTCGCCGTGCAGCTGCCCGCCCATGCCGTCGGCGACCATCATCAGTCGGCCGGTGGGCGTTTCGCGATGACGGTCGCCGTCGTTGTCCGGTAGGCCGCACTGCTGGACGTGGATCGTCTTCTCGAGCGCAGCGACCACGAACGTGTCCTGGTTCGTCTGCCGGACCTGGCCGATGTCGCTCAGCCCGACAATCGTCGCAGCGGCACCGGGATCGTCATCGCGGCCTTCGTCGTCGCCCCGCCGTCGCAGGAACTCGAAGGTCTTCCTCGGGGTCGTCATCGAGAGCGCCGACGATACCAGACCCGAAGTGTCGCGCGGCGTGCTCGTTTTCGCGCGAGCCGTGCCGATGCCGACGGGCTGCGCCGAGCGGGGATCGCACGGCTTAAAAAAATGGCGGCGCCGAGGAGAGTCTCTCGACTCTCCTACGGCGCCAGCCGGGAACCGAGTCCGTCACCCCTACGTCCTCGGTTCCAGTACACCCACCCTTGCGCGGTCCATCCCGCTTGATCTTCGTCGAGTCTCGTTCGACCTCCGTGGTCCCCAACCTAAGCTACGATCGTGCCAGCACCCAAAGTCAATGATTCCGTGAATTTGTGAACCACATTCGTCCAATATCGTGACGACCTGTCCGTCCAAACATTTGTCATGCCTATCATTTGGACGCTCCCGGGTCGGGGTCCTCCATCCTCTGCGTTCGCTCCGAGTGATGTAGCCTCCGCCGCGTGAGCTCCACACCTGTAGCGCTAGTCACCGGCGCCACGCGCGGCATCGGCAAGGGCGTCGCTCTGGCGTTGGCAGACGCCGGCTGGGTCGTCGCCTTCACCGGCCGCACCGAAGAGGGGCCGCTCTCGCTGCGGACGACGGCCGAGGCCATCCGCGAGCGCGGCGGCGAGCCCGTTCCCATCCGCTGTGACCACGGCGACGACGACGAGGTCGCAGCGGCGTTCGCGACACTGCGCGACCGTGCGCACCGTCTCGATCTGCTGGTGAACAACGTCTTCGCGATCCCGTCCGGTGACTTCTGGACCAAGCCCTTCTTCGAGCTCCCCATCGAGCTCTGGGACCAGATGCATCGGGTCGGCCTTCGATCGCATTTCGTGGCGAGCTGGCACGCGGCGCCGCTGCTCATCGAAAGTGGCCGCGGGCTGATCGCCAACATCTCCTCCTTCGCTGGCCGCAGCTATCAGCTGAACGTCGCGTACGGCGTGGGCAAAGGGGGCGTCGATCGACTGGCGTACGACATGGCCGAGGAGCTGCGGCCCCACGGCGTGGCCGCCGTCACTCTCTGGCCCGGCATCGTGCGCACGGAGTGGGTCATGGAGAACCGAGCGGCCCTGCCCTTCTCGCTCGACGTGAGCGAGTCACCGGAGCTGACCGGTCGCGTGATCGCGGCGCTCGCGGCCGATCCCGACCGAATGAATCACAGCGGCGAACGGCTCGTGGTGGCCGAGCTCGCCGAGCGCTACGACATCACCGATGTGGATGGGAGCCAGCCACCATCCTTGCGCCGACCACGGGAGACCCGATGAGCCTGAGTGAACGAGCGAGAGGTTGGGTGGAGGAGCTGCGCGAAGCGGCGCCCGCCATCGAGGAAGGGCGACGAGTCCCACAGGCGCTCTCGGACCGACTGGGCGCTGACGGGTTCTTCCGCATGTTGGTGCCTGCCAGCCTCGGCGGCGGCGAAGTCCATCCGCGGGAGTTCGCCTCGGCGCTGAGCACCCTCGCCGAAGGCGACGGCGCCACGGGTTGGCTGGCGATGACCGGTTCGACGACGGGTCTGCTCGCGGCCTACCTGCCCGAAGCCGGCGCGAAGGCCGTGCTCGAGGGCCCCGAGCACGCGGCGCTCGCGGGCGTCTTCGCACCGAGCGGAAAGGCGACTCCCACCGATGGCGGCTTCCGCTTGAGCGGCCGTTGGGCGTTCGGCAGTGGCTGCCAGAACGCGTCCTGGCGCGTCGGCGGCGCGCTGGTCTTCGACGGCGACGCGCCGCGGAAGCTCCCGAGCGGCGCGCCCGAGATCCGCTCCTTCTTCTTCCGCGCGGACGAGTCATCCGTGGAAGACACCTGGCGCACCGCGGGCCTGCGCGGCACGGGGAGCCACCACATGAGCGTCGACGACATCTTCGTCCCCACCGAGCGGAGCACCTGCATCCTCGCCGACACGCCGGACCACCCCGGTCCGCTCTATCGCTTTCCCGTCTTCGGCCTGCTCGCGACCGGTGTGGCGTCCGTGGGGCTCGGCATCGCCCGGGCCGCGCTCGACGCCGGCCTGGAGATGGCGCGCACGAAGCGCTCCCGAGGGGGCGGCAAGACCATGGGCGAGAGCGAGATCGTCCAGGTCGAGCTCGCGACCGCCCAGGGTGAGCTCGGCGCTGCCGAGGCGTTCCTCCACGCCACCCTGGACGCGGCTTGGACCCGCGCCGAAGGGGCGAGCGAGCCCCTCCCCGAGTCGGAGCGCGCGCGCCTTCGGCTGGCCGCCACCCACGCCGCCCGCAGCGCCGCGGCGGTCACCGATCGCGTCTACCACCTCTGCGGTGGCGCCTCGATCTGGGACGCGAATCCACTCTCGCGCTACTTCCGCGACGTCCACGTGATGACGCAGCACGTGATGGTCAGCCCGGCGACGCTCAAGCCCATCGGCCGGATCGCTCTGGGGCTGCCCACCGACAGCTCGATGCTCTAGCTCAACCGCAGCCGGGGAAGCTCGCGCAGAGGATGTCGCGGAGAGCGCTCTCGGCCGGACGGAGCTCGAGCGCGTCGAGGATCAGCAGCGGGACGAAGTGGGCTACGGGCCGCGTGTGCTCGAGCGTCAGCGTCCCTTCGCCACCGCCGACCAGCACCACCTGCCGACCGCCGAGCTCGCCCCGATGCGCGACTCCTTCGACCCGGGCGACTCGCCAGCCACCGTTCTCTCCGAGGTCGTCGAAGAGCTGGAACGCGCGCTCCGAGTCCGTGGCGTCGGTCACGATCGGTATGCGGAGGAAGAGCGTCGGCTGGTGCCATCCATCCACGGCGACCCGCTCGCGAAGCGCTTCGGCGGCGGGGAGGAGGCCGCTCGCGAGTCGCTCGTAGCCCGCTCTCTCTCCACCGAACGACTGCCACATCGCGGGCGTCAGCGTCAGGCACTTCGGAGGACCGTCGGGGCCGCTGAGGCAGACCTCGGCGCGCTCCGGTCGGAGCCAGCTCCGCAGCCGTGAAACGCCCGCGACCGCACCACTCGGCAGCGGCACCGCGCGCCAACCGGTGGGAAGATCACTCGGGTCGTCGAGCCGGACCAATCGCGTCGTCATCAGCTCCGTCGGCGGCTCGAAGCTCGCGTCCGGCGCCCACGCCGCGAGCCCCTCACCGAGGAGGCCGGTCAGCGGACCGCGGAGGCCCAGCCGCACGGCGGGATAGCCTTCTGCGACGTTCAACGCGTCGGCGATCGCATCGACCTCGGCGAGGTCGTAGTACTGCCGGTCGGCCGCCTCGTCCCAAGGCGAGAGCGAGAGCCCCAGAGCCCCGATCCCGAGACCGAACGCGAGCACGCGGAGCGAACACCGATCGCTGGCGACCATCCACGCGAGCGCACCCGCGCCGATGCCCACCACGGGGACGATGGCCACCGCGAAGTAGCGGGCGGTGAGAAAGTGACCTGCGGCCAGCGCCGCGAGCAAGGGCGGACCGGTGGTCCCGACCGCACAGAGCGCGAGCACGACCACGAGCCGACGTGAAGGACGAACACGGCGACGCACCAGACCACCCAGGAGCCACGAGACGCCCAGCCCCAGGACGAGCGCCGGCACCACGGCGCGGCGCGCGATCGGAGACTCGAGATTCATGAGGATCGCGGGTGCGCTCAGCGCCAGCTCGACACCGCAAAACACGGAGAGCGCGATCAGCACCGCACGAAGGGGTCGGTCCGCGAAGGTCCGGAGCGCCAGCACGATGACCGCGAGCGCGATCAGCCCCGCCACGTGCGTTTCCACGGCGCCGACTGCTCCGAGCCCGGAGACGACGCCGGCCACGACCCAGCGACGCTCGAGCGCGCCCGCGAAGAGGAGCGCGTAGGCCAAAGGCGCGAGGCTCGGGTTCCAGAGGATCGGAAAGCCCGCTGCCCACATCGACCACGAGAAGGCCACCGCGGCGGCACCGGCGGCCACGGGAACCGAGAGTCGCGCCGCGGCGACGAAGCCCAGGACCCCGGCGCCCAACGCGTTGAGAACGATCAACGAACGATGGGCACCCACCGGAGAAGAGCCCAGCGCGCGAAAGCTCGCCAGCAGGCGGGTCCACCCCCCGTGCTGCTGCAGACCATCGAACGACGTGCTCGGTCCGAGACAGATCCCAGACTCGAGGCAGTCTCGCGCCAGCAGCAGATCGCGGTTCGTGTCCGGATGGAGCGGCGGCGCCGACGCCGTGAGCCAGAGCGCCGCGGCGGCGCCACCCGCGAGCCCGAGCGCGAGGAGCCCTCGCGCCCGGAGGCTCGACTCGGATTCGTGCACCGCGGGGAGTGCGTCCGGTCCGAACCGACGGCGCTCCCAGAACCAGAGGAAGAAGACGACCAGGAACGCCCCCGTGGTGGTGGCGAGCGCCGTGCCGTCGACGAAGGATCCCCCGCCGTCCCATTCGGGCACCTCGGCGTCCGAAGCCGACTGCCGGTCGAGACGGAACGTTGGCAGCCCCTCCCAGAACTCGCCGTCGTCGTTCATTCGGATCGCGGCGACCCATGGATCGAGCGCGGCGGGGGTGTCGCCGAGTCGTTCGAGCGCGAAGCTGGTGGTCTGCTCGTCGCCTTCGAACGCATCCGGGTGGTGGAGCCGCAGCGTCGCGTTCGCGTCGCCCCGGGCCACCGTGAGCTGGATGAAGGAACGCTCGATGGTGACCCCGTCGAGCCGCCAACCATCGACCGGCGAGCTCCCGATCCCATGAGGCTCGAGCAGCTCGAGGACGCGAGCCTCCTGGCCCGGAGGGATCACGGGCTGCGCCTCCGCGGAAGCGGCCGCGAGGAGCAGCGCCCCCACCATCACCAGCCGGCGCTGCGCCCATGCGGTCACGGCGGCATCCTACCCCCGATGTCCACCACGCCGCGCTATGGTGGTGGCGTGACCCGACCAGAGCGATCGGTACTGCTCGGCAGCTGGCGTGCGCTCGCCATGCCGCGGCGGCTGGTGCCGGTCGCGTTGGTCGCGACGGGGCTCGTGGGCACCGAGCTCTGGGCGACCCGCCATCTCGCGACGGCCAGCACCCTCGCGCTCTTCATCCTCCTCTTCGTCGGCTTCGTCCCTGCGACCTGGCGCTGGTTCCGGCGCTCTCCGGACGCCATCCGCGGGAGCGCCTACCTCGGGCTGGCGCTGGTGCTCGTGCTCGGCGCCTCGCTCGGGCCGGTCGCGCTCTTCGGCGAAGAGCCCTACGTCGCCCACCCACCGGCGATGGCGGCCCTGCTGACCTTGGTCCTCATCGCCGGGTGGATCCTCGGACGCGACATCGAGCTCAGCTCCGACCTGGTCCTCGCCGAGGCTCGCGGCGAGAGCCTCGAACGGGCCGCGGAAGAGGCACGGCTGCTGGCGCTGCGCCACCACCTGGACCCGCACTTCCTCTTCAACACGCTCGGCGCGATCGCGGAATGGTGCCGGGAAGACCCCGCCGTCGCCGAGAAGGCGCTGCTCGAGCTCTCGCGGATGCTGCGGACCCTCTTCGAAGGGATCCGCGAGCCCACCTGGCCGCTCCGACGCGAGCTCGATCTCCTGCTCGCCCTGCACCAGCTCCACGCACTCCGGGACGACGAGCGCTATCGGATCGAGCCCCAGCTCGACGACGTACCCGCGATGGAGATCCCGCCGCTACTCCTGCTGCCCCTCTTCGAGAATGCACTCACCCACGGCAGCGCGGCGGCACCGCTCCGACTCTCCGTCGAGACCGGCGACGCCTCGGCGACCGTTCGCATCTGGAACGCCGGCGCGTTCGACGGCCCACGGGACGGTGGCACCGGGATCGCGACCACCGAGCGCCGGGTCACCCTGGCCTACGCCGACGCCGGCACGGTGCGGGTGGCGGCGGCCGAGCGCGACGGCATCGCCGGGACCGAAGCCGTGGTCACCCTCCCCCGAGTGGCGCCCGAGGCCCACATCGCCGCGCTGGCGGTGCCCTCGTGAGTCGCGTGCTGCGGGTGCTCCTCGCCGACGACGAGAAGATGGCGCGCAAGCGCCTCCGGCGCCTGCTCGAGACCGCCGGCGGGGTGACCATCGCTGCGGAGGCTCGCTCCGGCGAGGAGGCAGCGGCGGCGTTGGACCCCGACGCGATCGACGTCGCCATCCTCGACATCGACATGCCCGACCTGAACGGGCTCCAACTCGCGGAGCTCGCCGGGCGCCGAGGTATCCCGGTCATCTTCGTGACCGCTCACGAGCAGCACGCGGTGAAGGCGTTCGCCACGGGCGCCGTCCACTACCTGCTCAAACCGCTCGAGCTGCCCGATCTGGATGAGGCGTTGACGCGGGTTCGGGAGCGATCGACGGCGGAAGCACCCGCGCGGATCGCTCTGACGGTCGGCGACGACGTGCACCTCATCGACACGGAGACGATCTCGCACGCCGTCTTCGATGGCACCCTGGTCACGGTCCACGCGGACGGTCGCGAGTGGCTGTCGAGCGACTCGCTCCAGGAGCTCGAGCGGAAGCTCGCCGGCGGCGACTTCCTGCGGGTCCACCGTCGCGCGCTGGTCCAGCTCTCGCACGTGGAGCGCCTCGAACCGCTCCCTTCGGGCGGCTACAACGCCGTGCTGCGCGGCGGTGCGGAGGTCCCCGTCTCCCGCCAGGTGGCGCGCGAGCTCCGCCGGCGCCTCCTCTGACGGGCCGCTCGATGGGCCCGGCGACCGTTCGATCGCGGACCGCGACCGCTCGGCCAATCCTCCCCAGCGAGCGTCGCCATCCGCGCTCAGGGTGGGTGCATGGCAACCAACACCGACGAGCGACTGCATCGCCAGCGCTTCCTCCGCTACGGGCTCGCCTTCGCGGCGCTGCTCCTCACGCTCGGCGCCGCCGAGCTCTTCCTCTGGCCCGCCGCGCTCGTCGTCGGCGACCTGAACGACCCGGCGCTCGCCGGCCCCGGCATTCCGAGGCGAGCCATCGCGCTGCACCAGAGCGTCAGCGAACGCATCGAGCCCTGGGCGCGCGAGCGCCTCGAGAGTGGCGCGGCGACGCGAGCGCCGCTGCACGACGTGCCGCGGACCGAGTGGCCCATCTTCACGGCCGTCTTCTACCTTCAGGCGACCGAGTCGCTCCAGGACCAGGGCGTCGACGTGGGGTACGCCGAACCCTCCGTTCGCGCCGCGCGCGATCTGATCATGGACCCGGGCCATCACACCTGGGTCCGAACGCACTGGGGCGACGACTACCTGCACGACGAGAACGTCTTCTTCCGCTCGCTCCTCATCGCCGGGCTCACCAGCTACCAGGCCATCACCGGCGACGACGGAGACGAGGCCTTCCTGCGGGACCAGGTCGAGACCCTGGCGAGCGACCTCGACCGGTCGCCCCACGGGGTCTTGCAGGACTACCCCGGCGAGACGTACCCGATCGACGTCCTCGCGGCGGTCGCCTACATCCGGCGCGCCGACGCGGTGCTCGGCACCGACCACTCCGCGTTCGTACGACGGGCCCGGCGCGCGTTCGTCTCACCCTACGACGACGAGCGAGGCTTGGTGCGCTTCCGGGTCGACCTGGTCGGCGAAGCGATGCCGACGAACGTCCAGCCGGGGCGAGGCATCGGCAACTCCTGGATCGGCATCTTCGCGCCCGACCTCTGGCCGGAAGACGCCGAGCGCTGGTACGCGACCCACGAGGAGGAGTTCTGGCAGGACCAGGGCTGGGCGATCGGCTTTCGTGAGTACCCGCGCGACTCGCCGTATGGCGAGTGGACGTTCGACATCGACGCGGGTCCGGTGCTGGACGGCTTCGGCACCTCGGCGAGCGCGTTCGGGGTCGGCGCCGCCCGGCGCATGGGACGCTTCGACCACGCGTACACGCTCAGCAGCCAGATGGTGGCCACCAGCTGGCCAACCGGTGGAGGGGCGCTCCTGCTTCCCCAGCTCTTCTCGCATCCGGAAGCCCCGATGCTGGGTGAAGCCGCGCTGGTCTACTTCATGACCATCCAGCCCGCCGAGGGCATGACGGTCGTCACCGGCGGTGAGACGACGCCGCTCGTGTGGCTCTCGCTGCTGGTCTACCTGGGCGGCTTCTTCCTGCCCTTGCTGCTGGCGCTCCGCCTTCGGCGCCGCTGGCAGGTGCCCTTCCGGCGACCTCGAGGCGCGCTCGTCCTCGGTCTGCCACTCGGGGCGCTCGGTCTGCTCGCGTCCGTGGTCGACCCCTACGTCGGCTACGCGCTCCTCGTCGCGCTCTTGCTCCTCGTCACCCCTCCGCGGCGGCGAAAGGCAGACTGAGGCTGCGGAGGTCTCGGGCGAGCAGGCGTAGCTGTTGGGCGAGCTCGGTCCAGTGGCGTGCCGGCACCGCGCGAAGCGCGCACGTGCCGCTCGCGTCCCGAAAGGTGAAGACCTTCGACGCGCGGTTGCCCCCGAGCGCCTCGAGGGCCGCGCGCGCCATCGCCCCGAGCTCCTCGATGCGTGTGGTCTTGGGCGAGACACCGGCCTGCTGGGCGGCCACCGCGACCAAGGCCGGCGCGAGCTCGGCGACTCGGTCGAGGGCATCGCGCGCGCCCGGTCCGTCGTCACTGCGCACGCGAGCCACCGCGAGCGCGGCCCAGGCGCCGACCCGACTCGGGCTCTGGGTCGTCGCGTGCTCGAGCTCGGCCCGCGCCTCCTCGAGCCGGTCCATCGCCAGGTAGGCCTCGCCGCGGTAGGCGAAGGTCGCCTCGGCCGGCAGGTAGTCGTAATGCTCGAGGCCGGCTTCCCACGCTTCGAGCGCATCGTCGGGGCGGCCTGCGAAGAGTCGGGCCGCGCCGAGACCGACGTAGCCCCAGCGGGTCTTCGTCTCGTCCCAGATCGCATCGAAGGCCGCTTCGGCCTCGGCGGTGCGCCCAGTCCAGAGCAGCAGCTCAGCGCGGTAGGTCCGGCCGAAGGGTGAGTCCGGCATGCGGCGCGCCTGTTCGTCCAGGGCCTCGAAGGCCGCCTCCAGGCCGGTGTCCGGGATGGCGAGCTGAGCGTCGATGGCCTCCTCGCGCGGCGAGACGAGCTCGGCCAGCTGAAGCTGCCCGTCGTCGAGCCAGGTGCTCAGCGGCCCATAGTTCCCGCCGAGCCGTTCCAATGTCCGGCGAAGGAGCGCGAGCGCGCGATCGTCGTCCGCGTAGGCTCGCTCGACCGGCTCCACTCCGTGAATCGCCTCGAGGAGCAGGCGGACCTGGTACGCCTCCTTGCCGTGAAAGGTCGTCCGTGGATCGGCGTGCCCCTCCGCGTAAGCCCGCCAGAGCTTCCAGGCGACGCGTTCGGCGTAGGCCCCGACCTTGGCGAGCGCGATGGCCCCCTCCGCCCGCCCGAGCTCGAGCATCGCGCGCATCCGCCAGAGCCGAGCGGTGACGCCGGGCTCCCCGTCGATGCGCGCGAGCTGGTCGAGCGCCACGCGGTGGTCACCCTCGACGACCCGCGCCGCGCCGAGGATCAGCGCCGCCTGTGGGGTGGCTCCGGCGCGCTCGGCGAAGGCACGGGCCGGCTCGAGCTCGAGGCGCCAGAGGTGCAGCTCCGCGAGTCGTTCGAAGAGCTCGGGGCTCGGTGTCGTGTCGACTCGCTCCGTGAGGAACGCGAGCGCGCCGTCCAAGTCACCGGCCGCGATCAATCCGTCGAGCGCGAGCCTGCGCTCCGCCGCGGTCGTGCCGGCGCGATCGAGGAGCGCGCCTGCCGCCGTCCGCGCCAGCACCGGCCGACGGGCGAGCCCCGCGAGTCGGGAGACGTCCGGCAGCGGCATCGAGCCCTCGCCGAGGCCGCGCTCGATGCAGTCGGCGGCGGCGCCGTGCGCACCGAGCGCCGAGAGCAGGCGGGCGATGGGTGGACGTTCCATCCCGACCGCGCGCTCCGCCGCTGCCCGAGCGAGCGGTCGAGCCTCCGGTCCGCGGCCGGCCAGAGCGAGGAGGAACGCCTCGCACGCCAACGCTGCAGCGCCGGCATCGGTCGATTGGAGATCTCCCGGCTGGAACCCGAGCACCGCCGAGACCCGATCGTGCGCCGCGCCGAGGACCCGACTGGCTCGCTCGAGATCGTCGCTCCCCTCGGCGCCGAGGGGGGCGTGGGCAGCGAGCGCAGCGGCGCGATGGCGAATGGCGCGGCCGAGCCACTCGTCCGAGAGCGGCGCGTCGCTTGCCCAGCGCGCCTGCAGCGCGACGACGAGGCGTTGAAGTGCGTCGTCCGTGAATCCTTCGGCGGTGCCCACGTGAGCACGACCGCCGAGCTGAACCCACGCCTCGACCCAGCCGGCGTCCGGGTGGACGAAGAGCAAGCGCACGGAGCTCGCGGCGACTCGGACGCTCGCCGGCCGAATGCCCCGCGGCCAGGCCGCCATGAACGCAGGCTCGGGGACGCGGACCGGCGGGAGATCGGCGCTCATCGGTAGGGTCCCTCGTCGACGCGGAGAGACCGAACGAGCCGGCCCAGTCGGTCCAAGAAGGGCTCGAGCTCCATCGGATCGCTCACCCTCCCCTCTCGTTCGAGCGTGACCGCGTCGGCGTCGATGCGCAGTCGACCGACCGCCGCGAGCGCGTCGGCGAGCGGGCGCGCGTCGCGGCTCAGGACGTCCGGCAGGGGCTCGCCGAAGTCGACGTGCAGGCGATCGTCGATGGGGGTGGTCGTCCGGTGCGCGATCGCGGTGCGCACCCCCTCATCGAGCCAGCGGGTCTCGATGATCCACGCACCATCGATCGCCTCCAGCCGAGGCGAGCCACTAGAGAGCTTCGCCTCGAGGGCCTTCGCCGAGGCCTCCCAACTCGACCGGTGCGGCTCCATGGAGAATGGCATCGGTATTCCGGCAGCGGCTTCGGGCAAGCGCTCGGCCACCCGGCGCGCGAGTCGGAAGAGCCGCTCGAGCTCCTTCCCGTCGTCGCGGGCCGCGTCGATGCTCAACGTGAGACGTTCATCGGTCGCGCCACGAAAGCGGACCGCGACCAGATGGCCGAGCGCGCGCGGGAGGAACGCCTGAGCCTGGGCGGGCTCGCGGGAGGTCGCGTAGAAGAGATCGTTCCACCGCTCGCCCAGGCCTGGCACCTTCCCATGGCTGCTGAGCGCGCCCGCGAGGCGACGCAGCCCATCGCGCTCGCCGCCCTCGAGTCCGATGCCGAGCGGAGGGAACACCAGCTCGGCTTCCAGCGAGTCACCGACGGCCCCGACCGTGACGTCCACCGAACCGACCCGGTCCTGCAGGGTACGGCCGTCGAAGACCGCGCCCATCCGTCGAGCGGTGCGCTGCCAGAGCGCGGCGACCCGCTCGTTGCCGACCATCGGCGCCTCGACCCGGGGCTCTGGCCCGCCCGAATGGAGGCCGACCTCGACCGGGATCCGCAGCTCCATGTCGAGGGCGAGGGCCCGCTCGGCGCGGAGCTCGACCGCCCAGTCGAGCGCGACCATGCCCGCCTCGAAGCTGGGCGTGACCTGCTCGGGGATGCTCATTGCGAAGGGGACCGTCTCCCCGTCCAGTAGCGGTCCGTCGACCTTCAGCGTCCACCGCGCGCCGGCGGTCCGCCCGGTCGCGTCGCGCTCCGTCGACGCGAGCTGGACCCGAAGACCTCGACAGTCGGTACCGATCGACGCGACCCGCCCCGTGAGCATGCCGCCAGGGCGGAGCACCGAACGGTCCAAGCTCCCTTCGAGGTGTGGCCCCCCGCGCCCAGGTGTCCGTGAGGAGAAGAGGAGCGGCTCCACCGGCCCCTCGCGCGGGGCACCCCGGACCCGCAGCTGGAACGAGCGGTTCACGTCGAGCCGCCATCGCGTCTGCAGCGCGACCTGAACGGTGGTCGACACGGAGACTCGCGTCCCACGATGGTCCGGCAGAGCCGAGGAGGGCATCACCGCTCTGGCGACCAGTTGGGTCAGCCCTCGGGGAAGCACCCGCGAACCACTGAGCTGGGCGTGATGGCGAAAGCGGGAACCGACGCCGCGAGTGGAGCGAACCTGTTGCTCCACCCAGAGGTCGATGCGGTCGACCTTTCGCGGGCGCGGTGCGTCGATGTGCACACGCAGCTCGAGCGGCTCGCCCGCCACCAGCTCGAGGGGCTGGACGTAGAGCGCGACCCTCGGCCGGATGCGCGGGAAGATCGCCACGGCCGAAGGCTACCAGGCTCTCAGCCGAAGACCTCGGCGTAGCGGTCCGCCGAGAAGCCGACCAGGACCGTGTCGCCCGCGATGACGATCGGGCGCTTGATCAGCTTCCCGTCGGCCGCGAGCGCGCCGAGCTGGTCGCCCTCGCTCATCTCTGGGAGGCGGTCTTTGAAACCGCCGTTCCGGTAGGACTGACCGGCGGTGTTGAAGAACTTCTTCAACGGCAGCCCACTCGCCTTCCAATGGCGCTTCAGCGCAGCCTTCGACGGCGGCTTCTCGGTGATGTCGATCGTCTCGAACGCCACGCCGTGCTCATCGAGCCACTTCAGGGCCTTTCGGCACGTGCTGCACTTCGGATACTGGTAGACCGTCACGCTCACGGAGCGGACCCTGCCGAGCCGAGCGCGCTACGTCAATCCCTCCGGAGTGGTAGGCTGGCCAGGGGGACCGAGTGACGCTGATCGCCAAGACCTACTGGGGCGGCCGCCCCTTTCTCTTCCGGCGGCCTCCAACCGACGCGGACCTCGAATCGCGCTACCTGCGCACCCAGGATTTCCGGCAGATCCGAGCCGCCTATTGGACGCCTCGAGGCCGTCGCCCGTCGTCCGTGGTGGTCGCGATGCACCCGCGGGTGGACTTCACCCAGCACTACGCCGCGCCGCGTTTCGTGGGAGCTGGCTACGGCTTCTGTGGGGTCACGAGCCGCGCGTTCGGCGACGACTCGGCCATCCACGAAGACCTGCTCTTGGACCTGGCCGCGACGATCCGATGGCTGCGGGAGCGGCGCGGCGCCAAGCGGGTGATCCTGCTCGGCAACTCCGGCGGTGGCTCACTCGCGGCCTTCTACCTGGCGCAGCAGCCGCTCGCGAAGGACGGGCGCCTCGCCCGGACCCCCGCCGGCGACCCGACGCGGCTGCCGGGCGCAGTGATGCCTCCCGTCGACGGGCTGCTCGTCGTCGCCGCCCACCGTGGCCAGGGCAAGGTCGTCGAGCGCTCGATCGACCCGGCCGTGACCGACGAGGGCGATCCGCTCGCCAGCGACGACTCGATCGACATGTACCTGCCCGCCAATGGCTTCGCTCCGGCGCCCGAGTGGTCGCGCTACGACGCCGACTTCGCGAAGCGCTACCGCGAGGCACAACGCGCTCGCGTCGCCCGACTGGACGCCATGGCCCGTGCGCTCGTCGAGGCGCGCCAGCAGGCCGCCGCGGCCGTCGGCGCACCCAGCTTCGCCTCGCTCCCAGCAGCAGAGCAACGCCAGCTCGCCCGACGCAACGCCTTCGAGCCGGTACTGACCATCTACCGGACGATGGCCAACCTGGACTACGTCGACCAGGAGCTCGACCCGTCGCCACGAGCCTATGGCTCGCTGCTCAGCCACCGACCGGATCTGATGAACTGGCAGCGGCTCGGCTTCGCGCGGACCGTGACTCCGGAGGCTTGGCTGAGCACCTGGTCCGGGTCGACCAGCCGAGCGAACGTGGTGGCCAACGCGCCGCACGTCCGAGTGCCGGTCTTGATGGTGCATGCCGATCGAGACCGCGAGATCTATCCAAACGCCGACGTCGCGCCGATGCGCGAAGCGTTCGCGGCCAGCGACGACTTCACCTTCGAGTCCATGGACGCCCGCCACTACTTCGAGCCCGAGGACCCGACCGCGAAGGACGCGCCCGACGTCGAAGCCCTGATGGACCGACTCATCGAGTGGACCCGGGAGCACGTGGGTGGCTGAGCGCGCACCGAAGGTCGCCGTCGTCTTCCACTCCGCCAAGGGGCACACCGCCGCCATCGCACACGCGGTCGGCGAGGGCGCCGAAGCCGCCGGCGCCTCGGTGTCGATGCTGCCCGTCGAGGCCATCGACGATGCCGCGTGGCGCACGCTCGCCGACGCCGACGCCATCGTCTTCGGTTGCCCAACGCACATGGGCAGCGTGTCGGCGCCGATGAAAGCGTTCATGGACGCCAGCAGTGACCGCGCCTGGTTCACCCAGGCGTGGAAGGACAAGCTCGCTGCTGGCTTCACGAACTCCTCGGGCCTCAGCGGCGACAAGCTCAATACGCTGGTCCAGCTGAGCGTCTTCGCGGCGCAGCACTCGATGGTGTGGGTCAGCCTCGGGCTGATGCCCGGCAACCGAGTCGGCGGTGACGAGCCGAGCGCGCTGAATCGTCTCGGCTCCCACCTCGGCGCGATGGCCCAATCCGATCCGGGGGTTTCGCCGAGCGAGGCGCCGCCGGAGAGCGACCGCGCGACCGCTCGCGCGCTCGGCGAGCGGGTCGCACGACACGCAGCTCGCTGGATCGGTGCGCCGCTGGAGCCAGCAGCGACCCGGGTGCACCCGGCCGCGAAGCACTGGGTGCTGCCCCCGGAAGAACGACCGCCGGCCCCCCCGGGAATCGAACGAACGAATCTGCGGGCGCTGGCCGCGAAACCGGCGCGCTTCGAGCATCATCTCGTGGTGGTCGGAACGGTCGGGCCGGCGCAGATCGAGTGCGTCACGGCCAGCGAGCCCCTCCCCTTCGCCCACGCGAACATCTCGGACGAATACGCGATCGCGCTTCGAACCGGAGACACGCTGCTCGAGCCGCTTCGCTTCCTCACCCTGCTCACCGATCCGGAGAACGGTGAGGACGTCGGGCGGGTCCGCCATGGACTCGAAGACCTGGTGCTCCACCCGCACGGGCTGCTGCACTGGCCCGGACGTCTCCGGCCGCCGCACGAGCCTTTTCGCTTCGGTCCCGGCACCCGCCGGGCCGGGCTCTCCTTCGTGTTCTGCGGCCGCACACCCATCACTCCGGCCGCCGACCGCCCACTCTTCGTCAGCAAGGGGCGCGACGCCGACACGAAGGCCTACGGAGACGCCGAGCCCCCCTTCCTGCTCGTGGATCTCGATAGGGAAGCCCCACAGGCGCTGGGCCGGATCGGCGACGTGACGCTGAGCCTTCAGGTGGGCGGCGAGCTCGCGCCGACACAGGGCGGCTTCGTGTTGGTCCTCGAGGGCGACGCTCCCCATTTCGCGGGCGACCTGCTCCGACTCGAGCCGGGCGCGTCGCTGGCCCTCGGCGACGCACGTGCCTTGCTCGTCGCCGGACCGATGGCGCCGGACCCGACCCCCTCGAGCTGGCGCGAGCTGCCGGGGCCACCCTTCCCGACCGCGGAAGAGGTTCCGAGGGGCGAGCTCCCGCTGACCCGCGACGGTCTCGCGGTGACGGCCGACGGAGACTGGGTTCGCTTGCAGATCGGCGCGAGCGATACCCGGGTGCCCCGCTATTGGCTGGCGCGTTTCCTCTTCCGCGTCGCCCTCCATGACTACCGGCTCGGGTACGTGGAGACCTATGGCGGGTTCTACTACGACGACCGAGACGGCACCTTCCGGCTGGGCCTCCGGGGTGGAGAGGCGATCGAGCTGGACCGTGCGGCGGTCGAAGCGATGGTGCAGCAGCTCTATCGAGCGGTGGCTCCCGCAGGCTACGTCGAGCGCATCGAGTGACTCTCAGTACTGGATGCTGGCGGCAACGTCCTTCAGAGGCAGGTAGTTCGGGATCCCGTCGGCGGCGAGGCCCGCCTCGACGGTCCGCAGCGCCTCCTTGAAGTCGTTCTCGGCCTCACGCAGCGCGTCCGTTTCGAAACCGTACTCGACCTCCATGAGCCGAGTGACGGTGGTCGGCGCGAAGAACATCCGATGGGCCAGGTGCGATTTGAAGAGGTCCACCTTCTTCGAGAGCTTCTTGCGGTCGAGCACGCCGCCGGTCTTGCTCGCCGGGGCGGGCTCTCGAAGGCGGAAGCACTTCCAATCGACGGGGATGTCGGATGCGAAGTTCTCGTGGTCGGTGGAGTGAACCACGGTGACGTCCCAAAGGGTGACCGCCAGCGCGAAGGCGAGGCGTTGGCGACTGACGTCCTTGGCCCCCGGGGCGACCGGTGGATGGAAGGTCAGCTCGGGAAACGTGGGGATCCATACACGGATCCACCGCGCCCATTCCTGACAGTAGCCGAGCTCCTCGTCCGTCATCGCGGCGACGACGGCCTGGCTGAGCTCGAGGAAGGGCTCGAAGTAGCGCCGTAGGAACTCGCCGTACTTCGTGGGCGGAAGGCGCAGCTGGTCGCGGCTCGCAGCGAAGCGATACTTCGGGTAGGCGGAGTTCCCCTCGAGCCCCTTGTACCCCGCAACGAAGAAGGCCATCAGCCCGGCGTCCGCCTTCGCCGTGAACGGGTCGTAGATCGTCGCGCGGAAGTTGCTGATCACGGACGCGTCCCCCTGGAGGACCGCGTTGTCGAGCACGAGCGAGAAACGGAAGTGGGGAATCAGCAGACGAAAGAGCAGGTGATCGGTGGGGATCGAGCCCTTGGTCACCGCGTTGATGGTGTCGAAGGGGAAGTGGACGTTCGGGTGCTCGGTGAAGAGCGTCGCGTAGCTGCACCCCTGCAGCACGTAGTACTTCGCGAGCTCCCACGAGTCGCCATCGCTGGGTTCGAGCACCAGTCGGTCGTCGCCGATGGCGATCGCCTTCACCTCGAAGCTCGGGTCGTCCTTGCTCGCGCGGCGGAGCAGAGTGACGGTCGGCGCCACGTACATGCCCTGGTACGGATCGACGCTGGCGATCGGGCTGAAGTCCATCTTGTAATGGAGGCCGGCATCTGACGGATCGAGCTGCGCCGAGAAGGTGTCGCGATCGATGTCGTCGAGGGGCGCCAGAAAACGTGAATAGAGTCCGCGAACGAGAGCGTCGTTCAGCTCGGCATCCTCGATCGCCGGGAGCTCGCGAAAGCCGATGGCGCGAACCGCCGCGACCGGCCCGTACAGGAAGAGATCGCGCAGATATCGCAGGCCGATGTGCAGCTGCCAGTCGACCTTCTCCTGCCATGGCAGGTGCAAGACCTCCGGGGCCGTGCCGAGCGGGTGACGAGGCGATGGCTGCGGCCAAGGCCCCTTACGGTCATAGAGAAACTTCTTCGACCGCGAGCTCCCGGCCTTTCCGGCCAACGACAGAAACATGAGGGGATGATGCCGCCGCTCCGCGTTTCGGCACAAGCGATTGATCGTGCTCCTTTCCGAGCTCAATCCGGATTTCTTCTGCCGCGGCTCACCCCGATTGCGGTATGCTCCCGTGACGACACGCATGGGCCAGGGTAAGGGAAGTCTCCTGATTCACACCCGCGACTATGTCGCGAGCGAACATGGGCAGGACGTCTGGAGCGAGCTGGTCGACGGCGGCTCCGACGCAGATCAGGCCGTCCTGCGCGAGCTCTGGCTCCGCGGTGGGTGGTACCCCATCGGGGTGATCAACCGGTTGGTGGATCGGCTCTGTCACGACCACGGCCGCATCTCGGCGGAAGACGAGATGCGAAAGCTCTCCGCCTATATCGCAGACTCGGACCTCGGCACGGTCTACAAGATGGTGCTTCGCATGGGCTCGGCGAGCTTCCTCGTGAAGCGCACGGGGTCGCTGTGGAACCGCTACTTCGACGTCGGGGACCTGCGACCCGAGCAGGTCGAGGAACGCCACTGGCGCCTACAGCTACGAATGCCCTTCGGCGAGGAGGCCGCGCCGAACGAGCTCTTCTGCGGGCCGGGCTGCCCGTCGTGGATCGAGATGGGTCTTCGACTGACCGGCGCGGAGAACGCGCGCGTCCAGCACGTCGAGTGCCGAAAGCACAACCGCGAAGCCTGCGTCTACGACGTCACTTGGTAGCGCTCTGGCGGAGCCGCAGTGCGGTCACCGCAGCGAACACGCCGAGCCCGAGGCAGCCGAGCACGTGGCCCCACATGAGCGGTCCGTAGCGATCGGTCACGAGCACCAACCGCAGGTTCTGGATCCCCCAGACGCCATAGATGAACGCGAGGGCACCGGCGGCCCCCACGCGCGGCCCGACCGGCCAGCGCCGCGCGACCATCGCGACGATCCCCACGAACGCGCAGCTCGTACCCTGCCAGTACTCCCAATCGGCGCCGTGGCTGCCCAGGCTGTAAGGCTGAGCCACGAAGAGGTCGATGAGCACGGGGGTGAACGCCGCGCTGAAGATCATGAGCGAGAGCGCGAACCCGTAGATGCCGGCGGCGACGAACATGCGAAGGACTCTACCTCGACCCGTCGGGAGTCCTCGACAACGGACGTACGCTTTTCTACCTTGGGTCGCGGCTGACGGGGTGGCCATCAGGCCCGAGTCCGTCCGTCTCGAAAGGCCTGGATGACTCCCATCACGCGCACGGCGTCGCTCCTCTCCCTCCTGATGGCCACGAGCTGCGGCGAGGTGTCGGTGGAGAGCCTCCCGCCCGCCACCACCGGGACCGTTCACGAGCTCGCCCACGGCTGCTTCGCCGTCCACGCGACCAAGCCGAACGGCAGCGGGGGGCGACTCCTGCAACGGACGGCGGAAGGAGACGGTTTCGAGCTGCGCGGCACCGTGCTGGCAGAGGCGTCCGCCTTTCGACTCCAGCCGGCGGACCTGGGCAGCTATGTCTTCTACGACCGAGACGCCCACTACCTGGTGTCGGACGACGACGAGACCCTCGCACGTCTCGAGATGCTCATCAGCGAGAACGTCACCAACGACGACACGACCGATCCGGGCGCGGTCTGGAACCTCGAGGCCTCACCCCACGACCCCGCGGGCTTCCAGCTCCAACACGATCGCTCGGGGCGCTACCTGGGGATGCGGGGCCTGGTCGACGATCCGAGCGACTCGGCGGTCGTGCACTTCATCGCCGAGGAGGACTGCCGCGCCTACCCCGAGCTCAGCCTCGACGCCGATGGCACGCCGACCACCACCACCTTCGACGACGGCTCCCTCTTCGGGATCGTCGACACCCACTCGCACATCATGTCGAACTTCAGCTTCGGCGGAGGGCTCTTCCACGGCTCACCCTTCCATCCGCTCGGCGTGGAGCACGCGCTGAACGACTGCGACGTCCGACATGGCGCCGAGGGTCGGAAGGACCTCTTCGGCTTCGTGTACGACACCGGCGAGCTGGACCAGGAGGTCCTGATCAGCACGCTGGTGAGCGGTCGCACCCCCGAGGCGAACCACGTGACCACGGGCTATCCGGATTTCACCGAGTGGCCGGACGCCCGTCGACGCGCGACCCACCAGCAGCAGTACTGGCGCTGGCTCGAGCGCGCGTGGCTCGGTGGGTTGCGGCTGATGGTTCAGCACGCGACCAGCAACGAGGTGATCTGTGAGCTGGTCGTCGGCTCTGGTGTCCAGGACCAGCGCTACTCGTGCGAGGACATGACGGCGGTCGACCGCATCATCGAGGAGACCTACGCGCTCGAGCGGTACATCGACGCACAGTACGGAGGTCCGGGCGAAGGCTTCTTCCGGATCGTCACCTCACCGGCAGAAGCGCGCGACGTCATCGCCGATGGCAAGCTGGCGATCGTCCTCGGCATCGAGACGTCCAACCTCTTCGAGT
Source organism: uncultured Sandaracinus sp. (assembly GCA_964462035.1). GTDB lineage: Bacteria > Myxococcota_A > Polyangia > Polyangiales > Houyiibacteriaceae > UBA1660. The sequence continues at coordinate 35,285 of CAYXAP010000049.1, read as the reverse complement.
GCAAGCTGACCCCCGACGCCGGTGACGCGACCTGCGACGAGGCGTACGTGGACGCGCAACTCGACCGCTACCAGGAGCTCGGCGTTCGCGTGCTCTTCCCGGTGCACAAGTTCGACAACGCCTTCTCCGCCGGCGACGGTCAGCGGAGCTTCATCGAGCTCGGCAACCTCATCCAGAGCGGCCATTGGAGCAACTTCGTCGAGGACTGCCCGGACATCAACACCGCCTTCGACCGCGGTGACGTCCTCTTCGGCGGCCTGAACATGCCGCGCGACGACTATGACGGACCGCCGCCGAACGACATGTCGGAGTTCGGGGACAACCCGATCGCGGCCCTCGCGCCATTGATCGACCTCGCCTCCGGCCCTCCGCTCGAGGGCAACTGGTGCCAGAACCACGGGCTCACTCCGCTCGGCGAGTACCTCGTCACCGAGATCATGAAGCGCGGGATGATCCTCGAGGTCGACCACCTCCCGCGGCGCAGCTACGAGCGCGCCTTCGAGATGCTCGAGGTGGCCGACTACCCCGCCGCTGGCACGCATAGCCTCAACAACGATGGGCGCATCTATGCGCTCGGTGGCATCTCCAAGACCGGCTTCGGCCGATGCCACGACCCGGCCAACCCCGGCACCTCGGACGACGGCTTCCAGGCCCGCATCCAGCTCATCCGCGACAACGGCGGCTTCCCGGCGGAGGGCTTCGGCTTCGACCTGAACGGCTTCGCTGGCGCTCGCGGCCCGCGCTTCGGCGACGAAGGCTGTGGCGAAGACCAGACCAACCCCGTGACCTACCCCTTCCCCTCGGTCGCTGGCGACGTGACCTTCACTCAGCCGCAGCTCGGCAACCGCAACGTCGACTTCAACACCGAGGGCTTCATCCACATCGGCATGCTCCCGGAGCTCCTCCAGGACGTGCTGAACGACGGCGTCACTGCCGAGGAGCTCGAGCCGCTCTTCAAGAGCGCCGAGGGCTACATCCGGATGTGGGAGAAGGCCGAGGCGCGCGCCGGCGAGCTGCGCTGACGCCCGGAGGGAAGAGGCC
>CAYXAP010000049.1:0-34144 GCA_964462035.1 uncultured Sandaracinus sp. | reverse complement strand
TCCGTGAAGTCGGCGCCGGCCAGATCCAGCCCGCGAAACACCGAGAGCCGCGGCAGCGCGAGTCCACGGAAGTCGAGGCCAGACGCCACGCTCTTCGCCTCGGGAAACCCCTCGAGGAGCTCGACGAACGCAGCTCGTGATGCTCCGGTGGCGTTGAGCTCCACGATCCGCTCGATGCGCCGCTTCCCGTCGTCGGTGGACCAACGGTCCCTCAGAGCCTTCAGGGTCGTCATGGGCGCTCTCCGGTGAGCCCGTGCATCGCCGAATCGTACGGCAAGCTGCCCCTGTCCTTCCTCGCGAGACCGCCCTAGCCTGTGGCCATGACCCCGCCGAGATTGGTTCTCTACGATGGCGAGTGTGGCTTCTGCCACGGCAGCGTTCGCTGGATCGTGGACCACGACTCGGAGGGCACCATCGCGTTCGCGCCGCTCGCCGGTCCGACCGCCGAAGCGATCCTCGCACGCCACCCGGAGATCCCGGACTCGCTCGACAGCGTGGTCTACATCGAGCGAGACGACGAAGGCACGGAGCGGGCGTACTGGTACTCCGCAGGTGCCTTCGCGATCGCGCGTCACCTGGACACCCCGTGGCGTTGGCTCGCCGGCCTCGGCGTGCTGCCGAGCTTCCTGACCGACGCGAGCTACAAGATGGTCGCGTCCGCCCGCTACAAGATCTGGGGCAAGGTCGACGCGTGTGTGCTCCCCGCTCCCGAAGCCCGCGCGCGCTTCCTCGACTGACCGCCCTCAGGGCGCGACGATCGAGTCCGCGAGCTCGTTGAGGTAGTCCTCGATCGCCGTGTAACCGCTCGCCGTCACGGTGCTGTCGTCTGCGACCGAAGGGTCGAAGCCGTTCGCGTCCTCCCACTCGTCGGGCATGCCGTCTCCGTCGGTGTCGGTGGGAGCGGCGCAGGTGCTCAGCCCCTCGAGGAAGTCGGCCGGCACGAAGTCGCGCTGCTCGCCGGTGCGGCTCTCGACTTCGCTGACGGCGGTACGAGTGATCACGTCCCTCGGCCAAGCCCCGGCTCGGGCCATGACCGCATCGTAGGCGTCCGTGGGCGAGTCGGTGGCGATGGGCACGTAGCCCGTGCTGACGGTGGTGAAGTCGAAGGGCGAGTCCTGGAACTGCGACTGCTCCACACCGCAGCAGGCGAAGGTGTATGCGTCGCTGAACTCCGCGTTGGTCCAGGGGTCGTCGAAGCCGCCGCTGAATCCGTCGTCTTCCACCCAGTTGTCGTGAACGTAGTAGCGGGTCGGAATGGTGTCGGTGCCGTTCTCGGGGTCGAACCAGAGCGGCGCGAGCGACGCGCTCGCTCCTTCGATGTAGCTGTTGCCCACGATGTTGAACTCGCCGACTGCGCTCAGGTCGGTCGAGTGCGCCCCCACCACGTTGTGGTGCACGAAGCCCTCGCGGCCATCGTAGGCGACGTTGTTGATGACATCCGCCGGTCCGGTGGAGAGGGCCGGGGTGCGATTCTGGCAATGGGCGAAGAGGTTGTGGTGCACCGAAATCCGACCGCCGAGCGCATCGCCGTCTTCGCAGCGACCCGAGTCGGCGCAGGGCCGGTGATTGATGAGCCCCTTCGGGTGATCGCAAGCGCCCGAGCCGCCCGCGATCGGGAACACGATCGAGGACCACTGCACCGTGATGTCGTGGGCCCCACCCCAGAAGTCGATGATCTCGTCACCCGCGTGCGAGGCGTCGACGTGGTCGAGGATCACCTGACTCGCAGCCGAGAACTGGATGGCGTCATGGGTCGCACAATCGTCCGGGTCCGGCGACGGCGGGCTCACGCGGAGATGCCGCACGATGATGTTCTGCATCGGCGCTTCGTAGGTCGTGGTCAGACTGCCGTTCAGCGTGATGCCGGCGCACGGCGCGGTCTGACCCGCGATGGTGAGCTCGCCATGCGGGATGTTCACGTCCCCCTCGATGACGCCGCTCACGTCGAAGACCACGATCCGCGGACCGGGCTGGGCCACGGCCCACGCCAGGCTTCCCTCACCGCTCGCGTCGAGGTTGGTGACGTGCACCACCTGACCGCCGCGGCCACCGATCGAACCCGCGCCGAAACCCATCGCGCCGGGGAACGCGAGCGGCTCGCCGCTGGGTACGGTCGCGTCCGGCGGCTCCCCGAGGTCGGGACGACCGAGATCGGAACGCCCGAGGTCGGTGCGGTCGCTGCCGAGGTCCTCCGCCGGGAGGTCGTCGGTGACGTCGTCGTCGCCACAACCGAGTACCAGCGCGAGCGCCAAAACAATTCGTGACCGTGCAGTCATGGTTGGGCACCCTACACTACGCAGGGCGACCTGGCGATGGGAGGACGACGCGAGGCGCTCAGTCGTGGAAGGAAGCGATGCGGCGCCGGATCTCTTCGTCGGAGAGGTCTTCGATGGTCTGAGAGATGATCCAGAGGTGGCCAGCCGGGTCGCGGAGGCGACCTTCGCGCTTGCCGTAGAAGCGGTCGTCGATCGGGATCACCACCTCGGCGCCGCAGCGAACCATGGCGTCTCCCGTGGCGTCCGCGTCGGCTACCTCGAGCTGGAGCAGCACTGGGCTGTCTCCGATCGTCTCCGGCGAGAGGGATCGATACTCCTCGTGCTCTTGGGCGAGGGAGATCGAGACCGAGCCGATGCGAAGGGCCGCGTGGACGACCTTGCCGATGGCAGGGTCTTCGAAGTGTTCGACGATCTCGGCGCCCAGCGCCTCTCGGTAGAACGCGATGGCGCGCGCCGGGTCGCGGACGAAGAGGCGAGGGGTGAGTCGCGGGAGGTCTCGGGTGTCGTTCATGGCCCCATCGTGTGGGGCGCCGGCCTCGCCGTATTGGACGAAACGCTCAATGCTCGACGACGTGCAGCAGCTCGCCGTCCGAGCGGGGGGCGTACTCGCTCGGCGAAAGGCCGCCGAGGACCTTCAGCTCGCGGATGAGGTGACTCTGGTCGGTGAACCCTTGGGCGAACGCGAGCTCGGCCCACGAGAGCTGCTCGCGTCGATCGATCGCACGAAGGGTGCGATGCAACCGAGCCAGGCGGGCAAAGCGCTTGGGGCTCGTACCGACCCGGGCAGCGAAGCGACGGCGAAAGGTCGCCGGAGGGATGCCGAGGGCTGCTGCCGTCTCGCGAACGCGTGCGCCGGCGCCGAGTGACCGGACCGCGTGGGTGGTCGCGCGGTCGGCGCGGTCGTCTCCGAGCTGGTGAAGGAGCGTGTGCTCGAGCACCGAGAGCACGGCGTCGTCGGAGTCGGCCTCGAGAGCCGCCTCCCGCAGCCGGCGACCAGCGACGCCCCACAGCTCCGAGAGATCGAGCTCCATGTCGCGCAACTCGTGCGCCGGCACGCCACCGAGGAAGGGCCACGCGCCACCGGGACGAAAGGCCACCCCGGCGATGTGCCGCTGCTCGCGCGTATCGATCGCGCATGGGCCGCTCCGCAGGCCGATGACCCCGACCCCGCCGATGCAGTTCTCGTCGCGCCAGCCTTCACCGCGGTAGGCGCGGAGCGCGTCCTCGTCGAGGTTCACCAGGAGCTGGAGCGCTGGGCTCGGGAGGATCCGCTCGAGCGCATGCTCGTGCTCTCCCCGGTAGACCCAGATGGAGAGCACGAAGGGCGCGAGCGGACCGCGCCCGGGCCGGGCCACGATGGACACCGCACCAGCATAGCGGGCAACCGAGCGTTCCGTGCGATGCTCGTCGCATGCAGCTGACGCACGACGAGCTGCTCGCCCTAGCCGCCAGCGCGCGGGTGCTCATGGAGGCCGACGGCGAGATCAGCGAAGGAGAGACCGAGCTGGCGCGGAACATGGGCGCCGAGCTGGGCGTGGACGACGTCCGCTGGGAGAAGCTCTGGGACGAGGCGATCCGGACCATACCCGACCGCGAAGCCCTGACTCGGGTGGCAGCCGTCACCCGAACGGTGGCGCGCGAACAGATCTACGAGCAGCTCTACGTCCTGGCGACCGACGGGACGATCGTCGATCCCGAGTGGGACATCCTCGAGTGGCTCGACGAAGTGTGGCGCGCGGACGACGAGAGCTGAACCGCTCCACCCCATCGCGCGCTGCCCCCATCACCCGCCCCTCACTCGTTTGGATCAGGCCCTGGACCTCCCGATCCAGCATGGGCTCGACCAAGCCCACTCCCGAAGGGGATTGAAGAGTTGCACCCATGACCCGCCCCTCACTCGTTTGGGGGAGCCTAGCGGTGTACAATTTCAGTCACTTAGCAATATCGGTTGCGTCAGTGTCCATCGTTGAGGAGTATTGAGGTGTGGTAGACGTGGCGATGGACCAGCCACCGGGCGATCGAGCAGCCGGCGTCAGTGCGATCTCAGCCACCAGCTTCGGCCGGTACACGCTGGTCGCGAAGCTGGGGCAGGGCGCCATGGCCGAGGTCTTCCTGGCTCTTCGCTCGGGCCAAGCGGGCTTCCAGAAGCTGGTCGTCATCAAGCGAATGCACGCACACCTGCTCGCGGAGCGGGGCGTGCGGGAGATGTTCCTGGACGAGGCGCGGCTGGCGGCCCTCCTGAGCCACCCCAACGTCGTCCAGACGAACGAGGTCGCCGAGGTCGATGGCATCCCGTTCATGGCGCTCGAGTACCTGGATGGTCAGCCCATCTCCAACGTCATCATGCGCTGCAAGGCGGTCGGCATGCCCCTGCCCCCGCCCCTGGTGGCCCGCGTCGTCGCGGACGCGCTCGACGGGTTGCAACACGCGCACGATCTCCAGGACCTGCACGGCAACCCACTCAACGTCGTTCACCGCGACGTCTCCCCCCACAACCTCTTCATCTCCTACGATGGAGTCACGAAGGTCCTCGACTTCGGCGTCGCCAAGGCGTCGCTTCACGCCGCTCACACCGAAATCGGCACGATCAAGGGCAAGTACGCGTACCTCTCGCCCGAGCAAGCCGAACAGGAAGAAGCGCTCGACGGACGTAGCGACGTATGGGGAATGGGCGTCGTCCTATGGGAGAGCCTCACGGGCCGACGGCTGTTCAAACGCGACACCGAGGTCGCGACTCTGAAGGCCGTCCTCGAGGACGAGATCCCGAAGGCCAGCCGGTACGCGGTCGACGCCCCCCCGGAGCTCTGCGCCATCGCCGACAAGGCGCTTCAGCGCGACCGCGACCAACGCTATCCGTCGGCACAAGCGATGAAGGAAGACCTGGAGCGCTTCCTCGCCACGCTCGATGAGCCCGCGCGTCGCCGTGACGTCGGGCGCTTCCTCCGGGACATCTTCGAGGCGGACATCCGAGAGCGACGCGCCGTGATCTCCGCCTGTCTGAAGGGAGAGGTCGGGGAAAACACCGAGGCTTTCGTCTTCTCGGATGGCACGCACCCGTCCTACTCGAGCACGCACGGCGCCGCCCCGAAGCGACGCTCGCCATGGATCGCCGTCCTCTTGGCGTTGGTGGTCCTCCTGAGCATGGGGCTCGTGGGCGCCATCCTGTGGCCGATCCTGATGACGGGCGGCTCGGGCGACCAGGAAGCGACGACGAGCGAACCCAGCGCCTCGGATCCTGTCGAGTCACCGGCCGAGACGCCCGACCAGGCCGAGCTCGAGGAGCCGACGAACGAAGAGGCTGCCGAGGCCACGGCCGAGAACGAGGCCCTCGCCGAGAACGAGGAGCAACCCTCGGAAGCGGAAGAGGCGGAAGCGGCGGAAGCGGAAGAAGAAGAGGCGGTAGAGGAAGGCGAGGATCGAACGGCTTCCGAGGACGCCCGCGCAGCACAGCTCGCCGCCGCCCGCCGTCGAGCGCGGGCTCGAGCGCGGGCTCGCGCAGCGCAAGCGCAAGAGACCCGCCCCGCGGAGGCGACGGGCCGGCTCTACCTGGACACGAACCCGTGGGCGTCGGTCTACCTCGGCTCCCGCTCGCTTGGGGACACCCCGTTGAGCGGCGTCGAGCTGCCGGCCGGCCGCCACGTGCTGACGCTCCGAAACCCGGATCGGGGCATCGAGCAGCGCTACACCGTGGTGATCGAGCCCGGTGAAATCACGCGACGGCGGGTGGGGCTCCGCTGACCATGCAGACGTCACTCATCCGCGCCGCTCTGGTGTCACTACTCTGGGCCGGGGCCACCAGCGCCCAAGACGACGACCGCCTCGCCCAAGCCGAGCAGGCCTATCTCGCGGTCGATTTCCCGCGAGCGCTCGCACTGTCGGAGCAGGCGTTGGAGAGCGGCGCCTATGGCCCCGCGGAGCTCGAACGCCTCTACCGACTGATGGGGCTCGCAGCGTCAGCCGAGGGCGAGTCCGAACGGGCGGTCGAGGCCTACGTGCGGATGTTCGCCCTGAACCCAGAGGCACAGCCGGACGAGGGGTTGTCCCCGAGGCTTCGCCAGACGTTCATGGAGGCGGCCGGTCGATGGAGCGCCAGGCGTACCACGATGGCGCTTCGCGCCCGTCGGCTGCGCGGGAACGGGGGTGTCGGTCTGAGCGTCGAGGATCCGCTCTCGATGATCGACCACGTGGTCGTCTACCGGCGCATCGCGGGCTCGGGAGATGAGTTCGTCGAGACCCAGATCGACCCGAGACGCGAGCTCGCGGTTCCGATCGATGGCCTCGATGCGGGCGACTCGATCGAGCTCCATGCGCGCGCCGTCGATGTTCATGGCAACCGCGTGATGGAGCTCGGCAGCCCCTACGAGCCAGTCCTGCTCGAGGGAGAGACCCAGGTGGAGGAGTCGCCAGGTACGGAAGCCGTACCCACGACGGCCCCGGCGGAGCCGACCGAGCGCGACGGCGGGGGCATCAGCCCTTGGTTCTTCGGCATCGGCGCCGCGCTGACGGTGGTCGCAGGCGGTGTGCTCGCGTGGTCGTCCTACGACGTCTCATCCTCGCACGACGACTACCTCGCCGACCCAACGCTCGAAAAGTACTACGAGGGACTGGACCTTCAGACGCGAACCAACGTGTTGATCGTCGTCACCTCGGCGGTCGGTGCCGCGACTGCACTCCTCGCCATCTTCACCGACTGGGGCGATGACGACGACGACGAGCCAACCAGCCGGCTCGGCTGGGACGTCTTCGCTTCCCCGAGCGGCGCCAGGGCCGTGGTCGGGGGGGCGTTCTGATGCGTCTGACTCTCTCCGTCGCTTGGCTGGTGCTCGTGCTCACGAGCGGCTGCGACATCTACGACATCGAGCCGGCGCTGGCCGCGCTGGACGCATCCACCGAACCCGCGCTCGAGCTCTCGGACACCTGTGACGGGAACGACGTGCCGATGGCGTCGAGCGATCCGTCGACGCGAACGGTGTCGCTCGTCGGCTTCGTCGACGACGAGCGCACGATCGGCGGGTGCAATGGCCGCGACGTCGCCGGCCCCGATGGCTTCATCCGCCTCCCAGCGGTCGCCGAACAGCGCTGGAGCATCTACGCCGAGCCGAAGGACGACGCGACGGATCTGGTGATGTACATGATGCCGAGCTGCGATCCGTCGAGCTGCACCGATCTGCTCGATCGATGCGGGGCGGGATTGCCCGAGTCGTTCGTGTTCAGCGCGCCCGCGGAAGGCGAGTACTTCCTGGGGATCGACAGCCGCAACTCGATCGGTGAGGTGGAGGTCACCCTCGTCAGCACCCAGTGCGGCGACCGGCGGCAGGAGTTCGGTGAAGGCTGCGACGATGGGAACCGAGTGAACGGCGACGGTTGCGACCGGGAATGCCGCATCGAGATTCCGATGGACCGCCTCCGCGAGCTCGAGCCGAACAACTGGCCCACCGAGGCCAACGTCGTTCCCGTCTCGATGGAGCAGCCTTCGGTCGCCGTCGTCGGGCGTGTGGGTGGCGCCTGCGATGTCGACTACTACGCCATCCGCGTGGAGCGACCGGCGCGTCTGAGCGCGATCATGCGCAATGGGGCCGAGCTCGGCTGCGACGAGTCCACGCCCAGTGTCACGATGACACTGATCAACGGGGACGGGACCACACGCCGCGGTGAGGGAACCACCGGCGGCGAAGGGGGGGCTTGTCCATCGATCGAAGAGGGTGCCGCTTTCGCCGACGAGCTCGCGGTTGGCACCTACTTCTTGTCCGTTGCTGCCGAGCGGGACGCTTCGACGGTCGACTACAACTTGGTGTTCGAGCTGACAGCTCTGTGAGTAAGCGGGGAAGGGAACGAGGGTGAAGAGAATGAGGTCATCGAGAATCTGGTTGGGGTGTGCGTTGCTCACTTCGATGGCAGTCAGCTGCGGGGGAGAGGAGGTCGGGACACCGGACAATCCGGTCGACATCGTCTTCCAGTCGAAGTGGTTCCCGCAGGCTCAGTTCGTGGGCTACTACGCGGCGGGTGGAGTGCCGCCCGGTGGCTCCCCATCTGCCAACGTGCCGGTGGATGAGAATGGCCACACCTTCTACGAGCAGGAGGGATTGCACCTCACCGTGCTGCCGGGTGGAGAAGTCAACCCGGCCGACGCCGTAGCCGCGGGCGACGCTCAGTTCGGGACCGATTGGATCGCCAACACGGTCCAGAAGGTGGAAGCGAACGACTACCAGCTTCGTCACATCGCTCAGGTCTTCCAGCGCCCTGGCTTCGAGATGGTGGCGGAGGCAACGAGCGGGATCACGAGCTATGACGACCTCGCCGGTCGCACCGTTGGCGTCTGGGATTTCGGAAGCGAATACCCGGCTCAGGTGTGTCTGCGAGCACACGGCCTCACGAGCGGTCTCGACGACGACCTACCCGCGGGCCAGGAACCGGACGTCGAGACCATCGTCTACGCTTTCGACCCGGCGCTCGTGTTCCCCGACCAGGTCGATATGGCGAGCGCCATGGTCTACAACGAGCTCGACCAGATCGTGGGGCTCGGCTACCCGCTCGACGAGCTGACGCGACTTCCGAGCGCGGACCACGGCTGCGGATTGCTCGAGGACTTCATCTTCACGACGCAGGAGCTGCTCGACACCACGAACTTCGAGGGCTCGGGCCTCAGCGGGCGCGAGATCGCGGCACGCTTCCTCCGCGCGACGATCCGTGGCTGGCAGTGGGCCATCGACCCGGCAAACCGCGACCAGGCGACGTCTCTCGTCCTGGACGTCTGTGGTGACACTTGTGACGGCTCGGGCACACGCCAGGATCCGGCCGTCCACCAGCGCTGGCAGCTCGACCGGGTGGCCGAGCTCGTGCAGCCGGGGCAGCTCGGCGAGCCGGAGGTGACGGTCGGATGCCTGAACCGAACGGACTATGACGACACGCTTCGCCTCCTCCGTGAGGTGGGCTTCATCCGGGAAGGTACGGGGGAAGATCTCCTGCGTCCCGATCCACTCGCAGACGCGGGGATCACGTGCCCCTAAACCTCGACCTCAGGAGGAGGTGCTCATGAGTGAGGGTGATCCGCTCTTCGACCGCGTCGTAGAGCTGTGTGGATTCTCGGCCTACGTCGGTCCTGGCGCGGTCCGGCGAGCCCTCGCCGAAGCCGGGTACGAGGGCTCCAACGCCTCGCCCGACGACTACATGGCCTGCCTCCCCGCCTTGAAGCGCCGCCTCAAGGTGTACCTCCCCGAGGCCGAGGCCACGGCGAGGGTCGAAGAGATCGGTCGCTTCCTCAGCTCGCCCGAGGCCGGGCGACTGTTGCCGCGGCAAGCGCCCGTCTACTCGGACGACGAGACGGAGTGGGGGAAGCGGCGGTTCGGGAACAGCGTCGCCATCCTCAAGCAGGCCCGAGACGGGATCGACCCGGCCGACGACGGACCGACGTGACGGTCGAAGAGAGCGCTGCGACCCCATCATCGGCCAACTGACCGAACGCACGCGCCGGAGTCACGATCTCCGCGTCGACCGGGAGCTCCGAGGCCTGGACGTGCGTCAGCGGTGTGGCGCGTGACCGACGGCCGAGCGCCGCGAGGAATGCCCCACGAGAGCGGCGAGTTTCATTGCACACCGCATGGAGCACCTGGCCCTTCGACAGCCGCCCGCCCGAGTCGTGGTGGGCACCAGCATCGCCGTCCTCGCCCTCGCCGGCGGGCTGCTCGGGATGATCGCGGTGCAGCCGATGCTGGTGGACGAGTACCGCTGGCCGGCGCTCTGGGCCGGGCTGACCGCCGTGGCGGTCTCCACGACCGTCCTGCTCGGCCTCGGCCTCGCCTTCGGCATCGCGCGACCGACCGCCGTGCGCGGCCGAACGGTGGTGACCTGCATGTTCCTCGGCTGGCTCAACTGCCCCGTGGCGCTCGTCCTCGCGGAGTACCTGGAGGGCACGCCGCCGACCGACGCCGCGTGGGTCCTCGTCGGGCTCCTCTTCGGAGCCGCGACGGGCGCGCCGCTCGGGCTCGTCTACGGACTGGTGGCGATGATTCCGATGCAGCGACTGCGCGCGCTGCTCGACGACCCGACCCTCGCCGACCAGTACGAGGCGCTCCGAACGGTCGGCTTCACGCTGCTCGGACCGGCCCTGCTCGCCGTGTTCATCGTGGAAGAGACGGCCTTCGGAGTGATCCCCCACGCCGTTCCCCTGTCGCTGGTCGCGTTCGCCCTCGGGCTCATCGGGGTCGGCTGGTGGATGCGCAGGCGACTCATGGACGAGCGGTATCTCGCGACCCACGAACGGGTGCCGCTGGACGACCTCGGCATGCGACCGGCCGACCTGATCCCCCTGCACCGCGGAGTGTCACCGAGCGCCCGCCACGCGCTGGTGGCCCGCCTGGCGGAGCGCGGCGACGGCGGCTACCGCAGCCAGCGCGCCCGCGTCCCGATCGCGCTCGTGGACTAACGGGCGATGAAATGGTGGCCGAAGGCCGCGTTTCATCCGCCTTGCGCCCAGGCGCCCAGGCGGGGCAAAAGGGCAGGACGCTTCCGAACTCGCCCTGCGAGCTCGTTCTTCGCGCCCTGCTAGAGACCGATCGCGCGCGTCGGGGTGACGATCTCCGCGTCGTCAGGGAGCTCGAGGCCGGTCGGGAGCCGGTCGGCGATGCCCCAGCATCGGGTCACGCCATCGGTGAGCGCGCAGTGGTTGTCGAAGCCGGTCGAGAGGACCGAGGGGAACGCCAGCCCGTCGATCCGGATCGGCGTCGGTCCCGCCGGGTAGCTCACCAGTCCCGACGTCGCGCCGCCCCAGCACCAGACATCGCCACTCGGCGTCGATGCGCAGGTCCGGTTGAAGCCCGCGCTGAACGCCTGGACGTCCGTCAGCGGCGTGGCGCGCACCGGCTCCAGGGCACACTCACCGCTGAAGCAGGGCGAGAGCCGCGCAGTCGTCCCGAGCGTGCCATCGACGTTGCCACCCCAGCAGGCCAGGGTGCCGTTGCTCCGCTTGGCGCACAGGTAGGGACCGAGCGCGTCGAGGCCGACGGCGTCGTCGATACCGTTCACGAGCATCGGCGTCGCCGACGCGACCTGTGTGCCGTCGCCGAGGGCGCCGGCGGTGTTGTCGCCCCAGCAAGCCACACCGCCGCTCGCGAGCCGCGCGCACGAGAAGCCCGGCAACCCGAAGACGTTCACCCCTCCGAGGGCGAGCTCCACCGGCGTGCCCGGGATCCCCGTCACCTCGACGGCCGAGGTCTCGCAGGGCGTGCCCGCGCAGTCCTCCGTCCCGATCCTACCGACGGCCCCGGTCGCGCTCTCGCCCCAGCACTTCACCGCGCCGCTACGTTCGATCACGCAACCGTGGGCCGACCCGAGCGCGAGCTCCACCGCGTCCGTGATCCCGTCGATCACGTTGGCTGCGGACGGCTCGAGCGAGCTCACTCCGTCGAAGAAGCCGAAGTCGGAGCCCCCGAAGTTCCCCCAGCAGCGCACCTGGCCGTCCACTCCGAGCGCGCAGCTCGCGTCGAGGGACGCCGCCAGGTCACGGGTCGCCGGGAGCGAGCGAATCGGCGCCGCCACCGTGAGCGGGGTCGAGCGTGCCGGAGTCACGAAGTCGCCCCAGCAGGCGACCCGCCCCGACGACGTCCGAGCGCAGCCACCGCTCGGCGTCACCTCGAGCTGGACCGGGGGCTCGGTGTCGGGGATGGGCACCGGGAGAGGAAACTCGAGCTCCCCCGACCCTGCCCCGAAGCGGAGTCGTCCGTCCTTGCCCCAGCACCAGGGCCAGCCCTCGGTCAGCGCACAGACCAACTCGTCGTTCGCGGCCACGGCGGTGATCGGGGTCGTGATGCGCTGCTCGGGCTGTATCTGCAGGTGACAGCTCGGCTCGTTCGTCGAACAAGGCACGCCCGGCCCCGTCACACCGGGGCCGTTCCAGCAGAAGAGCTGATCGCCCGAGTCACGGGCGCAGGTGGCCGGCGGGAAGGCACCCACGGCGGCGACCTCCACCCAGCCCGTGCCCCAGCTCACCGCGGAGGAGATGGACGCACCGGCTGGTTGGGTCCGATCGACGATCTGCTCGGCGTTCTCGCCCCAGCAGAGGAGCTCCGTCCCGCGGATGCCGCACGCATGCCCGAATCCGACGGAGAGCGTCGACAGGTCGCCCGCGCCGGCGATGGCCGTCGCTCGCGCACTGTTGACCACGTTTTCACCCCAGCAGTAGGTCTGGCCGGCCGACACGGCGCAGGTGGCCATGCGACTGGCGCCGATGACCGTCACCTGGTCGAGCACGCTCCCGTCCGTCGCGCGACGGACGGGAATCGGATCGGCGACATCGGCGCCGACGGTGTCACCGACGCGAGCGGCTTCGCCCCAGCAGACCACCACGTCCGTGTAGCTGGTCCCGCCGATGGTGGCGCTATCGCGAATCATGCAAGCGTGACGCTCACTCATCGCGATCTGGGAGACGTCGGTCACCGCCACGCCGTCGTCGAGGATCGGGAGGGGATCGATGATCACCCGATCGCTGACGCCGGTGGCGTTGCAGACCGGCGAGGGGTCGACCGGGTTGCTCCCGAGGCACGAGAGCGCCCCGGTGGCGTCCAGCACGCAGATGCAGGACTGGGCGATGCCCACGTCCGCGATGTTCGTGATCGGCCCGCTCGAGTCCGCCAGGGCACGCGGCCGGCGCGAGGTGTAGGAGAGGTCCTCGCCCCAGCAATAGGCGCGGCCGTCGTCCGTGATGCCGCAGACCTCACGCTCCGACATTCGGAGCGACACCATCGTGATGATCGACCCGCCGGCGTCCGTGTCGCAGACCCCTCCGGTGCAGCTCCCCGACGAGCACACCACGCCGCAGCCCCCGCAGTTGTCCTCGTCGTCGTCGATCTCGGTCTCGCAGCCCGTGCTGAGCGTGCCGTCGCAGTCGGCGGACCCCGCGGCGCAAGCCGAGATCGCGCAGACGGCGCCGCTGCCACAGATCGCGTCGACTGTGAGGTCGCCACCGAGCCGAGCCTGAGCGGTGCACCAGTCGTTCGCGGCGACCTCGTCGACGTTGCCATCGCAGTCGTCGTCGAGCGCCGAGCAACGCTCGAGCGCGCCGCCGTGAGTGAAGGGGTTCGTGTCGTCGCAGTCGTCCTTCGGGAAGTCTCCGCCCTCGCAGGGAGCGTCCGCGCGGAGGTGACCGTCGCCATCGCCATCCTGGTCGAAGGGCGTGGCCGGATTGCAGTCGTTGTCGACGCCATCACAGATCTCCGTCGCGCTCGGGTTGGTCGCCGCGTCCCGGTCGTCGCAGTCGTCCGCCTGCCGGACGAAGATCGGGTCGTCCACGCAGGCGCGCATCACGCCGGTGGTCGGGTCCCCGAACCCGTCGCCGTCGAGGTCACGGTAGAAGAGCTCGTCGGCGCCCTCGTCCAGGCTCCCGTCGCAGTCCTCGTCGATGCCGTTGCACGCTTCGACCGCCTCGGGCGAAACGCCGTCGCGGCTGTCGTCGCAGTCCTGACCGCAGCGGGTCCCGTTGCAGCACTCCAGCGGCGCGTAGCCGTCGCCGTCGTCGTCGCCGCCGAGGGTGGTGTCATCGCAGTCTTCGTCGTGGCCATCGAGGTCGCAGACCTCGGGGTTGCCAGGGAAGCGGTCGGCGTCGCCGTCGTCACAATCCGCGCCGCCGCAGTCGATGGAGGTGACCCCATCGCCGTCCGCGTCGCCCACCGAGCAGTCGACGGTCACGCAGCGCATCTCGGACTCGCTACACTCCTGCCCGCTCAGACACGGATCCCCGGGCCCCACGCAGCCCATCGCGTCGGCCGCCGCGCTGGTCGGATCACAGCGTTCGATCCCGGTGCAGTAGAGTCCGTCCGAGCACTCCGCGTTGGTCGTGCACAGGGTGCCGCCGTCCGGATCCATCGGTGCGTCGTCCCCACACGCAACGGTCAGAGAGAGCAAGAGCGCCAGCGTCGTTCCCCGAATCATCCGTCGGATGGTACCGGATCGGCGGAGCCAGAGAATCGCGCGCCTGGGCCTCCCCACCTGGCGTCACCCGTTCGGGGGAAGGCTATGGTTGCGCGTGGCGAGCGCGAAGACAGTCGAGGTCGACGAGCTCGGCGAAGGCAGCGCTTCGGCCCGGCGACGCGACCACCGCCAGGCGGATCCCCGGCTCGACGAAGAGGTTGGTCGACTCCTGGCCGATCGGGCCGAGTGAGACCACCCGAGCAGCGACACCACCGATCGCCCGCGGCTCGCAGTCGGGCCGACCCTCGCACGCCTCGACCAGCGCCGCCTCCGAACCCCGCTCTTCGGCGATCTCGGCGTCGTCCCGGTAGAGCACTGCGATCACTCGGGCGACCCCGTCGCCCTCGGTGTAGGTCGCGCCGACCTCGTCGCGACCGTCCGCGTCGCTGGTGTGGGGAGCCTCGGCGACCTCCGCGCCTCGAAGCTCGCTCGGCAGGCAGTGTCGGTACTCGACTGCGGCGAGCTCCGGCGTCGTGGGCGTCGGGACTCGGTCGTCGTCCCCACAGCCGATCGCCAACACGAGAATCACCAGGAGACGGCCGCTCATCGCGCATGACCTACCGGTGACCGAGCGCCGATGCAACAGCCGCTCACTCCGTGGCGCGGTAGGGACGGTGGACGTAGTACTTCGGCCGCCGGTCGAGCCGGACGTGCACCCACGACACCCCGAGGCCGGAGGTGCTCAGCCACACACGGCCACGCCCCTCTCGCCGCCAATGCTCCAACGCGTCTCCGACCGCCACCCAGAGCGCATCCACCTGCTCGCCCGGCGCGCGGCGAACGAAGTGCGCGAGGTGAGCATACGAGTCGGGTCGACCGACGGAGCGAGGGACCACCAGCAGCGCGTCGCCACCCAGGTTCGGAAAGGTAGCCACCAGACCATCGGTCGCGGCCAGGTGCGCGTCGAAAGGCGCGCTGCTCGGAGTCAGACGAGCCAGCGGGGGCGCGTCCACCAAGACGAAGCTCATGCGGCCGTCGCCGTCGGCCGGTCGGCGGTTGCACTCCCAGAAGAACGACGGGTGCCGGCTCGCCGAGAGCGCCTGGGTCAGGGCGCCGCGGAGCTCGCGCTCGGTGCGGAGCGCGTTGGCGACCTCGTCCCAACCGACGTCGGCCCCGCCGCGGCGAACCTGGTACTGGTCGGTTCGATCCGACTCCGCCCAGCCCTCGATCCACCACTCACCGCTTCGACCCGCTTCGAACGACACGGCCCAGCAGAACGCGAACGGGCCACGGTCGCAAGTCGGGGAATGGCTCTCACTGGCTCACCGGTTTCATCCGCCATGAATCGCACCCTCCCGTTGATGATCGTGGCGCTCGGCTGTGGCGCCGCCGAGACCAGCACCGAGACCCCCTCCGAGACCCCGGCCGCCGAGAGCCCACCGACGATCGAGGTCGCGGACGCGTCCGCCGAGACGGCCGAGGTCGCCGACTGGTTGGTCGCGGAGCGTGGCGCGAGCCGAGTCGCGGTGGTCGTGGTCGACGTCGCGACCGGCGAGACCATGGGCGCCGCCGGCCGCGGTCCGCTCGGCGAAGGCGAGGTGGAGCGCGCCGTGGACTCGGCCTCGACCATCAAGACCTTCACCATCGCCGCCGCGCTGAGTGCCGGGCTCGATCCGGAGCGCTCCTTCGAGACCGACGACGGCGAGTGGCACTCTGGCGACCTGACCCTTCGGGACGCGCACCCGCGCGAATCGCACGACGCCCGCGCCGTCCTCGTCTTCTCGTCGAACGTCGGCGCGGCGAACATCGTCAGCGAGGTCGGGGCCGAGAAGGTCCGCGCGCTGCTGGCCGGACTCGCCCTACCCGCAGGCAACCCCGACGAGTGGGCCGGCACCGAAGGCATCCGGCGCGCTGCCCATGGCATCACCATCACTCCGACCGAATGGGCGCGGGCGTACACCGCCTTCGCCCATGGACGCGAGGGCGTCGTCTCCCCCGAAGTCGCGGCGCAGGTCCGGGACATGCTCGAGTCCGCCGTCCGCGAAGACGAAGGAACCGGCCACCCGGCGTCCGTCGAGGGTCTGCGCATCGCGGGCAAGACGGGCACCAGCGACCTGGGCGAAGCGCGGGGCTGCTGGTTCGTCGGCATGGCGCCCGCCGATGATCCCCGCTGGGTCGCGGCCATCTACGCCGAGGCGGCCGAGGGCTATGGCGGCAGTGTCGCGGCGCCCGCCTTCGCCCGACTCGCGCGCTCGCTCGAAGCTGACTGAGCAACGCGTGGGCGAGGACCTGCTGGGCAGCCAGCAGGTCCTCGGTCCGCAACTGGCAGCCCTTCACCGGCGACCCCTCGGGGGTCCAAGCGAACGCACGCCAGAGCTCGAGCGTCGCCGCTCCTTGGCCGACGCCCTCGACTCGCCGCAGCAGGTCCAAGGACACTCCCGGACCGTCACCCCGTTGTCAGCGCATGCAGCACTTCTTGTACTTGCGTCCGCTGCCGCAGGGGCACGGTTCGTTGCGGCCGACCTTCTCGCGGCGGATCGGCGCCACCGCCGCGTCCCGATCGGCCGCGAGCGCCGCGTGGACCGCCAGCAGCGTCGGCGCGAGCTCGCGGCGCTGCTGCTCCAGCCATTCGTCCTCGCTCGCGACTCCGTCGACCCCGAGCTCCGAGGGGCGCTTGCCCTGCGAAAGGCAGAGCAGCGGAAAGGCCTCGAGCGTCGCCTTCTCGTTCGCGCGCCACGCACGGTCAGCCATGGCCACGTGGACGTACCCGCCGCAGAACGCCTCGATGGCGTCTGCCTCCGAGGGCACCGAGAGCGCCTTCTCCTCGAACGACACCAGCACCTGGTCGTAGAGCCGGCGAATCAGCAACGCGTCGTCTGGGGTGTCCAGCTCGCGCTCACCGATGAGCTCCGCCAGCCAGGCGCTCGAGTCCACCCGGGTCGGCGCGGTCGCGAGCGCGTGGAGGATGCCCATCGATCGTTCGAACGACGGCCCCCCTGGCTGGGCCATGAACGCGCGGACGGTCTCGAGCTCCGTGTCGGTCAGCGGCTCCACGACCGAGGCTTGGCTCACCATGGACCGGTGGTCCAGCTCAGAAGACGATGTCGGCCAGCGGGTCGTCGCTCGGGCCCCGGCGCCGGCCGCGGGTCCACGTGGTGCTCGTACGGACGCCGAGTCGGGTGTGGATGCGGCTGCTCACGGTCTCGCTGTCGGCGGCGGGCTCGAAGAAGACGTCCTGGGTCCCGCGTAGCGAGGCCGGCTCGTCGAAGACCGTGAGCCACAGCCCCTCGGACAACGCCGATCGGGGAATCACCTCGTTCAGGGCATCCGTGAGCCGGTGGCCGGTCGGCTGGCTGGCGTATCCGACCTTCTCCCAGGGGTTGAGGCTGCCCTCGTCGGCGCGCGCCTTCCACGGCGCGACCACGCTGATCCGCAGCGGCCGGCCCACGGTCTCGCCGCGCTGCGGCTCCGAGTAGGGATAGAAGGGCGTGTCGGTCTGGAAGCTCATGCGAACCGCCCGCGTCTTCACGGACCCCTGGTCGCCTGGTCGGATCTTGTAGGCGGTGAGGTACCAACCCTTCACCGTGTACACCTCGAGCCAAGCGTCGAGCGTCGCATCCGCCGCGTAGCCGTTGCCCTGGAGCCACCGGCGAAGCGCTGTCGCGTCGTTGGCCAGGAGCACCGCAGCGTCCATGCCGGCCACTTCGCGTTCCTCGACGACCTGCACGGACGGGCCACCGCTTCCTCCGCCACCACGGCTTCGGCGGGAACGCGCCGCGCCACGCCGACGAGAGTGTGCCCGGTAGATGGAGAAGAGCTGCCGGAAGACGTCGGCGCGCACCTCGTGGAGCTCGGGTCTCGTCGGGGTCGGAACCAGGAAGCCAAAGTCGCTCGGCGGGTTCGAGAACGAGGCCGTGCGCACGAAGTGCTCGATGCGACGCTCCGGATCCCACGCGATGAGCGCCTCCTCGCCCGCGATGACCACCCGGGCGCGGCGGGAGACGGTCCCGCAGGCGTCCGCGCCGGTGGGCCAGAGCACGACCGCGCCGCCGGTCAGCAGCGCCGCCGACACGACGAGACGAAGGAGTGGCATCAATCGCAGCCTACTCGGGTCGTGTCGAAGACGACATCGTCGATCCACACGTCGTAGGCGTTCGGCGTCGGGCCGCCCTGGTAGAGCTGCCAGCCGATGAAGACCTCTTCGAAGGTGGGGAAGACGAAGTCCACGTCCGCGCCGCCATGCTCGTTGGTGTCGACCGTGAGGGCGTCGTCGTCGGTGCCGTCGATGGAGAGCCGGATGAAGTCGTCGGCTGCGTCGAGCTCCCACTCCACGCAGAGCCAGCGACCGCCCTCGGACGGCGCCGAGAGTCGCCAGTTGGTCCAGTCGCCGGTCGGCCCGCCGTCCGCGCCGATGCCCCAGAACGCTCCCGGGCCGCCGCTCGACTCCGGTACGAACTGGCCGCCGACCGGACGGACGCGCGTGCCTCGGTCCGAGCCGCGGAGCTCGACCAACGTGTAGTGGGCCCAGTTCGGTGCCGTGGGGAACGCCGAGACCCAGACCCGCATCCGTCCGAAGAAGCTGTTGCCCGGCGGGGTGAAGGGCACCCGCATGAACGCCCAGCCGTTCTCGTCGGTGTGGACCTGCAGCGCCCGCTCACCGGCGAAGGTGCGGTCGTCGACGATCGTCAGCGAGCCGTTCCCGACCGCGCTCCAGGCGTCGCTGCTCGGGTCACCCGTCGGAAGGGCTTCGAAGTCCTCGCAGAAGAGCTCGGTGCCCGTGCAGCCTTCGGGCGGGGTGGCGGCATCGACCGGATCCTCACCGAGGTCCACGGGGTCGCCCCCACCATCGGTCTCCGGTCCGCCGTCCTCGTCGCGCGTTCCGGAGTCCCCGAGCACCGAGCCATCCGGCGTGCCATCGCTGGTCTCCGAATCGTCGTCCCCGCAAGCGAGGCAGACCACGAGCGATAGACCCAGCATGAGGCGCGTCATGGCCCATCGTCTCGACCTCTCGGTCCGATCGCAAGCCCGCCAGCCTGGCGCGCCAGACTCGTAACATCCGTCGTTTGCCGCGAGATCGACGGAGAAAGGGCGATCGACGCCCCATCGCGCAAGCGCCGTAACACGGGCCTCGGTACCCCAGGAGCATGAGACATCTCCTGCTGGGTTGCTCGCTCCTGCTCACGGCCTGCTCGGGCGTGATCTCGGACTCGGGTGGTGGGGACGGCGACGGCGACGGCCCCGGCCGAGTGGGCCCCGATGGCCGCCTGGTCCCCGACTGCGAGGCCCTCCCCGCGCGCGTCTACCAGCTCAGCCCGAGCCAGTTCGACCGGACCGTGCAGGAGCTCTTCCCCGGCTTCGAGGGCACCCCCTCGGCGCCCTTCGCTCACACCTTCACCCGCACCGAGCACCAGGTGGGCGCTCCGGCCGACCCCCTGCAGCTGCCGCAGGTCACGGTCGAAGGCCTCCTCGAGGCCGCACGCGCCGTGGCCGAGCACGCGCTCGGCGTGCCCGAGACCGTTCCGGAGTGCGCGCTCGGGGCCCCGAACGATGCGTGCCTGGAGTCGTTCGTGAGCGCCTGGCTCGGTCGCGCCTTCCGCCGACCGGCCACCACCGAGGAGGTGGACCGCTACGAGGCGCTCTACCGCGACGCGGAGGCCACCTGGTCCAGCGCCGAGGCAGCGACCCAGGTCGTGACCGCCACGCTCATGGACCCGGACTTCCTCTTCCGCACCGAGCTCGGCGACGACACCGAGGACGTCCCGGTGGGCGACGCCATCGCGCTCACGCCCCACGAGCGAGCCTCGGCACTCAGCTACTTCATCGCCGACGCGCCGCCCGACGCCGAGCTGCTCGCCGCGGCCGAAGCCGGCGAGCTCGACACGCCGGAGGCGATCGAGGTCCAGGCGCGGCGCCTGCTGGACCAGCCCGAGAGCGCGGTCGGCATCCTCCGCATGCTCCGCGACGTGCTCGGCTACGAGCGGGTGGTCGACCAGAGCAAGGACCCGGAGCTCTTCCCCGAGTGGGACCAGGCACTCGCCGAGGACCTCCGTGAGGAGACCGACCGCTTCCTGGAGCACTTCCTCTTCGAAGGCGACGCGACCCTCGAGGCGCTGATGACCGCGGAGTACTCCTTCGTGAACGCGCGCCTCGCCGAGCACTACGGCCTCGAGCGCGACGCGTCACTCGAGCCCGGCGAGTTCGTCCGCGTCGACTTCCCCACCGGCGAGCGCGCCGGCGTCCTGACCCACGGCAGCCTGATGGCGCTGATGGCGAAGGAGACGCAGACCCGCATCGTCGAGCGCGGCAAGTTCATCCGCGAGCGCATCCTCTGCCAGGAGCTCCCACCGCCGCCGGCGAACGCGCCGAGCATCCCGGAGCGTGACCCGAGCGCCTCCGGTCGGCAGCAGCTCGAGACGCTCACGGCCCCGGCCGACTGTCAGCAGTGCCATCAGGCGATGAACCCGCTCGGCTTCCCCTTCGAGAGCTTCGACGCCATCGGCCGCTACCGCACCGAAGACCTCGGGCACACCATCGACCCGAGCGGCGCCATCACCGGCACCGCCAACGACGACACCACCGTCGCCGACGCGAGCGAGCTGGTCGCCGGCCTCGCCGACACCGCAGAGGTGAGCCGTTGCTTCTCCAACCACCTGCGCGAGTACGCCACCGGCACCCACGGCGAGGTGTGTGGCGCGCACGAGCGCTTCGCCGAGAGCGGCGACCTCCGCGAGCTGGTCATCGACCTGGTGACCGACGAGTCCTTCTTCCTGCGAATCCGAGGTGAGCGATGAACGACCAGAAGACCAAGCGCGGCGTCGGACGGCGTCGCTTCCTCACCACCGCCGGCCTCGGTGCCGGGGCCGCCCTCCTCGGTCCGCTCGCGGGGCGGCTCACGCCCGCGGCGAGCGCCGCGGCGGGCCCACGAAAGCGCTTCGTGGCCTTCGTGACCGGCAACGGCTGGCCCGTGCGCTTCTGGGAGACCGGCAAGCGGAGCGAGCGCGACTACGACCTGCCCTCGATGCTCGAGCCGCTGGCGCCCTACAAGAGCGAGATGCTCCTGCTGCGGAACATGTACAACCCGCACAACCCGAACATCCACACGAGCGGTTGGGCGACGCTCAGCGTCCAGGGCTCGCCGGCCACCGGCAGCACCGCGGACCAGACCTTCTACGACATCCCGAGCGGTGTCTCGCTTGACCGCTTCCTCGCCGGTCACCTCAGCGACGACACGCCCTTCTCGTCGACCAACCTCTCGCTCAAGGAGCGCGGCGACGGACCGCACGTCAGCGCGGACGACTACAACCGCGAGTACCCCTCGGAGTGGAACCCGATCCGCGCCTACGACACGCTCTTCGGCGACGCGACCGGCAGCACCGACGACGACGCGATGGTCCGTCTCGCGCAGCAGCGGAGCGTGCTCGACTTCGTCAGCGACGACGTCAGCCGGATGGAGCGCCGCCTCGGCGGGAGCGAGAAGCTCAAGATGGAGCAGTACCTCGACTCGCTCCGCGACCTCGAGCACCAGCTCGGCCAGCTCGCGGTGGGGCTGCCCTCCTGTGGCGACGCGCCCGTCCCGCCCGCCGACTCCGACAGCCGCCAGCGCGACTGGGGTCCGGTCTACGAGGACATCGTCCGTGCCCAGGTCGATCTCTCCCTCCACGCGCAGCTCTGCGGCCTGACTCGGGTTTCGATGGTCTCGTTCTTCGGTGGGGCCATGGGCTACAACAAGTTCGACTTCCTCGGTGCGGACGGAACCGGCCACCACGACCTGCACCACGGCAGCGTCGACGACGTGCTCCGCGAGATTCACCGCTTCGAGGCCGCGGAGGTCGCGCACTTCTGGGAGCGGCTGAAGGCGACCCCCGAAGCCGACGGCTCGTCGATGGCCGACCACACCGTGCTGCTCTGGATCAACAGCGGCGGCGGCGACCATCACTTCGGTCGTGGCCGGATCCCGGCGGTCGTGCTCGGCAACCCGGATGGCTTCTTCGACACCGGTCGGCTCGTCGACTTCGACGACGAGGAGCACTGCGTCAGCGACCTCTTCGTGTCGATCGCCAACGCGCTCGAGGTGCCCATCGACACCTTCGGTGACCCGGCCCTCTGCACCGGAGCCATCGACCGACTGCTGGCCTAGCGCACCATGCTCGTGCGAGCCTCCATGGCGATGGATCCGTGGACCGCTCACCACGCGGCCTGGCGCGGCGACCTCGCGCCCTTGGACACCATCATGGGCGACGCCGGAGGCGCGCAGGCGCTCGCGCTGCGGGCCCAGCGTTGGCAGGCGGAGCCGACCGGCGACGCGCCACCCCTCACCGAGCTCCTGGCCCTCGAGCGGCGCCCGGACGACTGGGCGGCGTTGGCCGCACGCATGATCGCGCGTGCCGCGTGGCTTCGCTTCGATCGCGAAGGCCTTCGCCAGGCGACCGAGGCGCACGACGCGTTCGTCAGCGGTCGCGATCGGCTCTGGTCGGAAGCCCTGCACTCGTGGCTCGCCCTCGCGGACGGCGCGGCGCCCACCAGCGACCTCCGAGCCCTCGAGTCGAACGCGAGCGGCCAAGGGATGGCGCCGCTCGTGATCGAAGCGGCGACCTTGCGCGCGATGGCGGCGCTCGAGGCGGGCGACCTTCCGCTCGCCACGAGCGAGGCGCGACGAGCGTCCCGCATGGCGCGCGTGGAGGCGATGCCGCAGCAGGAGTACCTGGCGAACGTCGCGCTCGCCCGGGTCCGACGCCACAACGGGCACCCGCACCTCGCGAGTCGGATCACCGCGGGGCTGGCCGCGGTCGCGCCCGCTCCCTGGTCAGGATGGCTCGGCTGGGAGACGCGACTCTCGGGCGAGCCGGCCGACGCGCCGGCGATCGACGCCCTCGTCGGAGCCGCCATCGCCGGCGACCGCCCGACGTTCGCGGCGGCCGCACGGGCACTGGTCGAAGCGGCCCCACCCGTCGCCAGCGGCGAGCGAGAAGCGCTCGAGCTGGCCGCCGCGCTCGATCCCTCCGCCGCGACGCTGCCCGACGGCCTCCGCGATTGGGCGAGCGGCGAGGTCGACGCGATCGGTCGTGGCCTCGACGCCTCGGTGTCCGGCACACCGAACCCGCACCCGGACGTGAGCGGTCACTCCTGGGTGCTCGCGGGTCCCCACGGTGGCCGGCGCGTGCTCCACCCGGGCATCGGATTGCTCGCCGAGCTCCCCCGCATCGAGCAGACCACGCGCAAGCACGGCCGGGGAGAGAAGGCCGCCGCGGTCCTCGCGCTGGCAGGCCCGAAGGGCCTCTCGCTCCAGCGATTCGTCCCCGCGGTCTATGGCTTCCACTACTCGCCCGACGCCCACGACGGCGTGCTCCGCGTGTTGATCCACCGGCTTCGAAAGAGCCTCGGCGACGCGGCCGACCTCGAGCGCAGCGGCGACCGGCTCACGCTCCTGGTGCACGAGCCGCTCTGGATTCCGGATCCACGCACCGAGTCCAGCATCGACAGTCGGCTCCTCCGCGCGGTGGCCTCACGGCCAGGCGCCACCGCCAAGGAAGTCGCCGAGGCGCTCCGCATTCCGCTGCGCACGGCTCAAGCGAAACTCGCGCAGCTGGTGGAGGACGGCGCGTGCGACGCGGAGCGCGAGGGGCGGCAGCTGCACTACTCGGTGGAGGACACGACCTTCGCCGAGCCGACGCAGACCTAGCCCTAGAACGCATCTAGTACGAGACCAGCGTCATCCCGACGCCGGTCACCGGATCGGAGAGCGGCTCCTGCGTGCGAACGCCCTGTAGCCCGATCGCCAGGCCGACGGCGAGACCCGCGAGGACCAGTCCGCCCACGACGAAGGGCCACGCTCGAATGCCGCTGCTCGGCCGCTCCGGCTCCTCGGGCTCGGGCTCGGGCACGGACGGCTCGGCCTGCTCGGCCGTCCGGGTCGGCGTGGGCACGACGTTCATCGTCACTCGCTCCATCGACCCGCGCTCGACCTCGACACTTCGCTCCACCGGCTCGGCGCCATCGGCGGTCACGCGTACCGTGCGCGCGCCAGGGTCCACGTCGACCACGAGCCCGGCGCCCGAGACCGTGCCGACGGTCGTCCCATCGATCGCGACCATCGCCTCGGGCACCCCACGCACGCTGACCACGAGCTGCGGTCGCTCCGCGCGTACCTGGCGCCGCTCCTCGCCGACGACGGGACGCCGCTCCTCGTCGAGCTCACCGAACTCGTCGAGCAGGAGCCGGTCGAGGATGTCGAGCGCCGACGTCAGCTCGCCTGCGCCGCGGAGCGCGACCGCCAGGTTGAAGGCATTGGCCACGTTGGGCATCAGCTCGAGCGAACGCCGCAGCGCGCTGGCCGCTTCGTCGTAGCGCTGCTCGCGCAGGGCGAGCGTGCCCTCCTCGAACTTCAGCCGCGCCTCTTCTTCGACGCTGACCTCCGCGGGCTGCGCGTGGACCGATGACGAGAAGAGCGCGGTCAGGAGCAGGCCGACGATGGAGGCGCGTGTGATCACTGGTTCCACTCGAAGAGGCGGTCGTTGGGGTCGGAAGCCATTCGGCTGCGCATCCCGCGGCGCCGGCGCGCCGCGCGTCGCATGGTCGTGGGCGGGGTAGGCTCGACCGCCGGCTCGGGCTCCATCATCGGCTCGACCGCCTCGGGCTCCGCGGGCTCGGGCTCCATGGTCGGCTCGACCGCCTCCGGCTCCGCCGGCCCGAGCTCCGCGACTTCGGGCGCCTCGTTGGCGACCTCGCGCTCCTCGTCCACGACCTCGGGAGACGACGCCAACGCCGGCGGCTCGGTCGGCTCCGGGTCACCGCTCGCCCACCACGCAGCGCCAACGCCGACCACGAGCAACGCGGCCGCGGCTGCCGCCCAGGGCCAACGCTTCGCTCGCTGGATGGGCACATCCCTCTCGGGCAGCTTCGTGACGAGCTCGTCGAGCTCCGCTGCGAGCTTGGCCGCGTGCCCGGCGAAGTGGGACTCGAGGTAGCTGACGAGCGTGAGCCTCCCCTCGACCGCGACGCAATCCGCGATCATCTGCTCGAGCACCTCGGCGACCTCTTCCGCCGACGCCGGTCGCGTCTCGGGCTCCTTGGCCAGGAGCCGGAACATCAGGTCGACGAGCTCCGGCGGCGCGTCCTCGCGGTCGTCGTCCAGGTCCGGCGGCGGCTCGTTCAGGATGCGCCGCGCGGTCTTCGAAGGCTCCGGCTCGCGATAGAGCCGCCGCGTCGTCAGGAGCTCGAAGAACACGACCCCGAACGAGAAGAGGTCCGAGCGCAGGTCCACGTCCTGGAAGCGGAGCTGCTCCGGCGCCATGTAACCGACCTTGCCCTTGAGCAGCCCGGTGGTGGTCTTGGTCGTCCGGCCGAAGGCCTTCGCGATCCCGAAGTCGGTCAGCCGCACCGACCCGTTGAAGCCGATGAGCACGTTCTGCGGGGACACGTCGCGGTGCACGAGCCCTAGCCGCCGACCGGTCTCGTCGCGGAGCTCGTGCGCGGCGTGGAGCCCGAGCGCGATCTGGTGCGCGATCCGGAGGCAGACCTGCAGCGGGATCTCGCGCCCGCTCTTCCGGTGCCAGGTGATCAGCTGCCCACAGCTGAGCCCCTGCACGTAGTCCATGACCAGGTAGGGCCCGCGACGGTCCACCCCGACGTCGAGCACGCTGACCACGTTCGGGTGCCGGATCAGCCCCGCGAGTCGCGCCTCGTCCAGGAACATCGTGCGGGCGCTCTCGTCGTCGAGCACCTCGTTCCGCAGCCGCTTCACCGCGTAGAGCCGGCGAAAGGTACCCGCCTCGCGCACCGCGATCTCCACGGATCCCATCCCGCCCTCCGCGAGCTTCCGAACGGTGCGGAGGGAGGAGTCGTCGAGGGTCTCCGGAGCGAACTCCATTCTCGCGAAGCCTATCAGGAGCGCCCGAAGCCCGTCACTCGAAGCAGAAGTCGAGCGCGAGCGGGGGCTTCGACTCGAGTCCGTCGACCGCCTCGGCCTCGACCGAGACGATGCCGTCGCCGCCCTGCACCGGGGCCTCCGGCCAGTCGTGTCGCGAGTCGGTGACCGTCACCCCGCTCGAGCCGTTGCCGAAGTACCAGCAGAAGGGGTTGGTCGGCTCACCGATGAAGTTGGAGTCGAGGGGCTCGGCGCAAGAGGTCCGGGTCAGGGTCACGTTCGTGGCGGGGTAGCCCTCGAAGCCGATGTGACCGGCCCGTCGGATGTCGATGTCCTCGAAGGCGATCGCATCCGAGTCGAGCATCTTGATGTTCGAAGCGTCGTTGCGGTTGGTCGAGATCGCGAGGCCTCGCCGCACCGTCGCGCCGTCGACACCGACCACGTAGAGCCGAATGGCGGCCTGCGCCTCTTCGTCGCTGGTCACCACCGAGAAGTCCTCGATCGCCAGGTCGCTACCACCCCGCATCTCGAGCACGGCCGCTGCGACGGTGTCCCCCTCGGCCACCGGCTCCGCCGCCGCCACACGGCTCAGCCGAAGCCCGTCGCAGTTGGTCGCGAACACGGCTGCCGCGCTCCGACGAACCCGAAGTCGCTCGAGGATCGAGTCCGACGAGCCAACGCAGCGGACGGCAGGCACGTCGGTCGTCGGCCCTTCGCCATGCTCGATGGCGATGCCCTCGAGCCGTACGCGATCCGAGTCCGTGATCTCGATTGCGTGCGCCCCGTCGTGGACGATCTCGATGTCCCGCAGCACCACGTCGTCCGCGCCATCGACCCGAATGGCGACCTCCCCGACCGGGGCCACGATCCGCAGCCGCTCGTAGGTCTGCCCGGCCTGCGCGACGATCGGCCCCGACTCGGTGAGCTCGCATGCCTGGTCGCAGCTCGCGGGCCCCGAGACCGAGCCGGCGCTGACGCCATGGCAGTCCGAGCGGCAGTACCCGTCCACACAGGTCCGCGCCTCCGGGCAGACGATGTCGCGACAGAAGGGCGAGAAGAGCACCCGCAGCCGCACCAGCTCGTCCTTCACGTAGGCGCCGTGTGCGCGCTGCTCGCCGATGAGGTCACCGTCGTCGTCGTAGAGCCGGGCCAGCACGTCGTACTCTCGGGACGCATCACCCCCAACGGGAACGATCGGGAACTCGATCGGCAGGCGCTCGAGCGGGTCCTCGCTGCGCAGATCGAGGTCGCGCGTCTCGAGGGTGTCCTCGCCGCGGACCTCGATGGTCAGCCGAGCCGCCTCCTCGTCCAGCGGGGCCTCGGCCTCGAACAGGAGGATCGCCTGCGTCGTCGGGCTGGGGTTGCAGGCGCCGCAGAGGACGAGGACGAGCAGAGCGGGGCGCACCGCGGGCAGGATAGCACCGGCCCCGTTACCGAGTGAGCGCGCTGGCAGGGGGCGACAGCGGGGGCCGTGATCGCCTAGCATCCGTCCGTGACCTTGGACGGATCCGCCATGCGCGGAGTGGACAACATCGTGCGTCACCACCTCCGCGTGGCCGAAGGAGAGCGGGTGCTCATCCTGCACCGCGGCTCGGGCGACATCTTGGACGCCTTCGCGGACCAGATGCGGCAGCTCGGCGCCGACGTTCGGCTGGCGCCCATCGACGGCCCCAAGCTGGCCGGCTCGGACGCCGAGGTCGCGACGAAGCTGCGGGCGCTGGTGCGCGACGTGGACGTGGCCCTCTACCTGAGCACGGATGAAGGTGACGCCGATCGCGGCGCGCTCATCGTCAGCACGATGGACGGCACCTCGGTGCGCTACCTCCACGCCACGGACGTCAGCGAGAAGGCGCTCGCGAGCACGCTTCGAGCACACCCGGACCAGCTCCGCGCGACCAACGAGCGTCTCGCGGAGGCGCTCGGTCGCGGTGGCGAGGTCACCCTCCAGAGCCCCGCGGGCACCGACCTGCGACTGACGCTGGATCCGAAGTACCCGATCGTCCCGTACGAGGGCGTACCCGAGGTCGGACGCTGGGAGAGCGTCCCCACCGGCGCCGTGAGCGTGTACCCGGTGGCCGCAGAGGGCGTGTACGTCGCCGACCGCTTGCTGAAGGCGGGCGCGCTGGTTCGCTGGGGCCGCGATCTGCAACGCTCGCCGCTGACGCTCACGCTCGAGAAGGGCCGCGCGGTCCACCTCGAGTGCGCCGACGAAGAAGTCGCCATCGCGGTTCGGGCGCGCTTCGACGCGGACGCCTACGCGTCGACCGTCGGCTTCGTGTCGATCGCCACCAACCCACTCTGCCTCAACGAGCTCCGCAGCTTCGCCAACGACGCGCTCCTCCCCGGCCTGCGGCTGATGTTCGGCTACTCCGACCCGAAGAAGACCGGCGCCCCGCGGAGCAGCCCGCACTGGACCACCGTGCTCGGTCGGCGCCACGACCTGAAGCACGAGGGCACGCCGATCGTCACGGCCGGCCGCCTCGACCGCCGCTGGACGGACTGAGCTTGAAGCTCCTCTTCGTCTGCAGCCGGAACCGCTGGCGGAGCCCGACCGCCGAGCGGATCTTCCGCGACCGACCGGGCATCGAGGCGCGCAGCGCGGGCACGAGCCCGAAGGCGAAGCGCCGAGTCACCGAGCGCGACCTCGAGTGGGCCGATCGGATCTTCGTGATGGAGAAGCGGCACCGGACGATCCTCTTCGAGCGCTTCGGTCGCCGGCCGAACGTCGTCGTGCTCGGCATCCCCGACGAGTACGAGCTCATGGACCCGGAGCTGATCGAGATGCTCCGCACCCAGGTCGAGGCCGAGCTCGAGCGCTGAGTCGTGTGGCACCCCGGTTGCAAAACACACCGGGCATGAACGGCCTGAGCCCCATCGTATCGGATTTCTACTCCCTCTTCGCGTGGGGTGCGGCAGTCTGCACCATCTGGCTCCTGGCGATGGTGCGGATTGCGCTGACCTCGGCCACGATCGACGGCCGCCTCCAGGAGGACTCGGGCGTGGTTGGCCGCGCGCGAGGGCGCGCCCTCGCGCTCTTCGCGACGCTCGGCTTCGCCGGAGCCGTGCTGGTCTTCGACGGCTGGGGCATCGCCGCGCTCACGGGTATCGCGGGCCTCGGTGCGCTCAACGCCGGCGTCGTGATCCGCGGCTCGCGGGTGGCGGCGACCGTCGCGCTGGTCGCGGTCGCCGGCGCAGCGCTCATCGAGCTCGCGATCGACGGCTTCGCCGCGGGGAGTGCGATCTGCACCGTCGGCGTGCTGCGCATGCTGCTCTTCCTGGTCGACAACCACGTCCCCTGGCGCGGCACCGGCTACGGGAACGGTGGCAGCCACGTCCGCGTCGAGATGTGAGCGGCTGGACTCAGTCCCCGGGCTGGTCCAGCCGCCAGTCGACGAAGCGGTACGCGCCGTAGAGCAGCGCGAGCTCGAGCACCGCGATCGCGAGGCCGTACATCAGCCAGTGACCGCCGAGGTCGCTGGCGATGTTCGCCACGTCGGAGGGAAGCACCTGGCGAGGCCCGAATCGAGCCTCGCCGGTGAAGAGGTAGTCCATGCGGCTCAGCGAGCTCAGCGCGAGCTGGATCCCGATGAACTGCACCAGCAGGAAGCGTCGCGACGGGCGCATGCGCCAACCGAGAACCGCGACGAGCACCGCAATCGCCAGACACGCCACGAGCCCGAACGGACTGCGGACCCAGATCAGCGTGCTGGCAGTGAGCGCCACCACCAACCCACCGAGCAGCACCGGCACCATCCGCCGATAGCTCCCGAGCGCCAGCATCGTCACGCCCGCGAGCGGCGCGCCGAGCAGCCCACCGAGCGACACCAGCGCGTGCTGCCACGGCTCCGCGGTGCGGGTGTGCGCCATCCCGCCACCGCCCGCGAAGAGCTCGAGCGAGTCGAGATCGCCACCGACCAAGAGCGCCGTCAGCCCATGGCCGAGCTCGTGCGCCCACGTCGCGAGCACCGTGACCGGATAGATCAGCAGCCCGCCGAACGGGATGATCCAGAGCACGAGCGAGAGCAGCGCCGCGCCCCAGAAGGCCTTGCGGAACGACGGCAGCTCATCGCGCTCGGGCGCCATGGAACGACTCTAGCGAGGTGGCTCCGCGGAGCCAACGCGGCTCCCGCCACGAGACGATCCCGTCGGCGGAGCCGACGTGGCGCACGTGTGCCTAGGACGACTCGATCACATCCGCGAGGGAGCTGCCGGCGGCGCCCGCGGGGTGATCGAGTAGTCCTAGCTACGGCGTCGTCGAACCAACCGAGGCACCCATTCGACCGGGAACTTCGCGCTCGCCGTCACTTCGATGAACGAGCCACGCGTCATCACCGCCGCCCCAGCGCATGCGCTCAGGACCGCGAGCGAGAAGCAGCCGCGAGCGCGGGCGCCGAACGCGGACTCTCGGCCCAGCCTCGCGATCAACGAGAGATCGGCGCCGAAGAAGAGCCAGCCGCCCTCCCCACCGAGCGCCACGAACGCGCTCCGCGCCTCGCCCTCGTACCGAAGCTCGGCCAAGAACCCGCCCCAGTACATCTCCCGCATCCGGACCCAGCTGACTTCGAGCCCTCCGACCAGCGACGACTCGCCCGACCCATCCAGGCGAGAGACATGGCCGAGGTCGACCCCCAGGTTCAGGTAGTCGTTGTTGATGAGCCCTTCGAGACCATGGGCAGACGCGCCGCTCGGGAATGCGGCCAGAAGAAGAAGCGCGCCGGCGACGAGCGCCGCGCAAGGAGGTCGACGGTCCATGCCCTTGGAACGGGCGAGCCCTCACAGCCCATCCCGCGGTGGCCCACGTGGGCCATTTGGCGCCCGCCGCTTCAGAAGTGGAAAGATGCGTGGTCGGTGAGATATGCGGTTCCCAGGCAGCCCAGGGAGCACAACAGGAGCTCGGCCAGCGCCACGCACGAGAGCGCGAACGTCCATCGGCCCATGGGCCGTTTCGGGGCGTCCGTGGGGCGCTTCGCCGCCGCCACGAGACCGACGATCCCTCCGATGAGTGTCAGCGCCGCGCCGCCCACCAGCGCCACGACGCCGAGGTCGCCCCTGCTCGGCTCCGAAGCGATCACCGCGACCACTCCCATGGTCAGCCATGGCGTGGCGACCGCCGTGACCGCCGCGAAGAGCCCGACCCTCAGGAAGGTCGTCGGGGGAACCGGCGCGGCTGCGTTCGTCATGCCCTAGCGTCTCCGCTGGCCGGCTCGGCCGTCAACGCCCACCCCACAACGGAAAACGGCGCGCTCCTTTCGGAACGCGCCGTCTTCGCGTGTGGCTCACGTGAGCCACATCTGTAGGTCAGCTCACTCTTCGCTGGCGGCGGCGAGGGCTTCCGTCGGGCTCTCCACGGCGGTCGCGGTCTCGTCGACGACCATGTCGAGCTTGTCGTAGGCGCCCAGGCCGGTGCCGGCCGGGAGCAGACGACCCATGATGACGTTCTCCTTGAGGCCGCGGAGGAAGTCCACCTTGCCGCTGATGGCGGCCTGGGTGAGCACCTTCGTGGTCTCCTGGAACGACGACGCCGAGATGAAGGAGTCGGTCGAGAGCGAGGCCTTGGTGATGCCGAGGAGCAGCGGCTCCGCGACGGCCGGCTGGCCGCCCTTGGCGATCACTCGCTCGTTCTCCTTCTCGAACTTCCACTTCTCGACCTGCTGGTCCGGGAGGAAGCGGGTGTCACCCACCTCCTTGATCCGAACGCGCTGCAGCATCTGGCGAACGATCACCTCGATGTGCTTGTCGTTGATGGCGACGCCCTGCAGTCGGTAGACCTGCTGGATCTCGTCGACGAGCCAGCTCGAGAGCTCCTTCTCGCCCTTCACCTTCAGGATGTCGTGCGGGTTCGGCGCACCATCCATCAGCGGCTCACCAGCGCGCACCCGGTCGTTCTCCTTCACCGTCAGGTGCTTGCCCTTCGGGATCAGGTACTCCTTCGGCTCACCGACGTCCGGCGTGATGATGACCTTCCGCTTGCCCTTGGTGTCCTTGCCGAAGTGCACGAGACCGTCGATCTCGGACACGATGGCGTGGTCCTTCGGCTTGCGGGCCTCGAAGAGCTCGGCGACACGCGGCAGGCCGCCGGTGATGTCCTTGGTCTTCGTGGTCTCGCGCGGGATCTTCGCGATGATCTCACCGGCCTCGACGACCTGCTCGTTCACCGGGATGATGTTCGCGCCCACCGGGAGGAAGTAGCGCGCGTCACCCTGACCGACCTGAATCGGCTCACCCGAGTCCGGGTCCATGATGACGATGCGCGGACGGGCCGAGGGATCGCGCGAGTCGATGACGACACGACGGCTCAGGCCGGTGACCTCATCGGTGCGCTCCTCCATGGTCACGCCCTCGACGACGTCGCCGTAGCGAACCTCGCCGGCCACCTCGGTGAGGATGGGAATGGCGTAGGGGTCCCACTCGGAGATGGTGGTGCCCTTGTCGATCTCCTGACCGTCCGTGACCTTCACGAAGGCGCCGTAGGTCAGGTTGTAGCGCTCGCGCTCACGACCGGACTCGTCGACGATCTTCAGGATGCCGTGACGGTTCATGACGACGGTCTCGCCGTTCTTCTTCGTCGCGGTGCGGACGTTCTCGAACACGACCTTACCGGCCGCGCGGGTCTCGATCGAGCTCTGCTCGATCTTACCGCGCGCCGCGGCGCCGCCGATGTGGAACGTACGCATCGTGAGCTGCGTGCCCGGCTCGCCGATGGACTGGGCGGCGATGATGCCGACCGCCTCGCCGATGTTCACCTCGTAGCCGCGGGCGAGGTCACGCCCGTAGCACTTGGCGCACACGCCGCGCTTCGCCTGACAGGTGAGCACGGACCGGATGAGCACGCGCTCCAGACCACGCTCTTCGATGAGCGAGACCTTGGCCTCGTCGATCTCTTCGTTGGCTTCGACCAGGGTCTCGCCGGTGACGGGATCGTCGATGTCCTCGAGGGCGACTCGACCCAGGACGCGCTCGCCGAGCGGAGTGACGACCTCGCCACCCTCCTCGAGCTTGCTGACCCAGATGCCGTCGAGCGTCTCGCAGTCGAAGTCGCGAACGGTGGCGTCCTGGGACACGTCGACGAGTCGACGGGTCAGGTAGCCGGAGTTCGCGGTCTTGAGCGCGGTGTCGGCAAGACCCTTACGCGCACCGTGCGTCGAGATGAAGTACTGGAGAACGGTCAGACCCTCGCGGAAGTTCGCGGTGATCGGCGTCTCGATGATCTCGCCGCTCGGCTTGGCCATCAGGCCTCGCATGCCGGCCAGCTGACGAATCTGCTGGTTGGAGCCTCGAGCACCCGAGTCGGCCATCATGAAGATGGAGTTGAAGCTCGGGACCGTGACGGTGGCGTCCGAGTGCGGGTCCTTCATGACGTCCGTCGCGATACCCTCGACGAGGTCGCGAGCGACCCGGTCGGAGGCCTCGGCCCAGATGTCGACGACCTTGTTGTAGCGCTCGCCGTCGGTGATCAGACCTTCCTGGTACTGCTCGATGACGGTCTCGACGTCGCCCTGCGCCTGGTCGAGGATCTCCTTCTTCGAGTCCGGGATGCTCATGTCGTCCATGCAGATCGACACGCCGGCCTGGGTGGACATCTCGTAACCGAGGGTCCGGAGCCGGTCCGCGAGGAGGACGGTCGCCTTGTTCTGCGCGGCGCGGTAGCAGTCATCGATGAGGCGCGAGAGCGCCTTCTTGTCGAGGACTCGGTTGACGTGGCGGAAGTCGAGGGGCTTCGGGAGCACCTCGGCGACGAGCACGCGGCCGACGGTGGTGTCGTAGAGCTCGCCCTTCCAGCGCAGCTTGATGCGCGCGTGGAGGTTCACCTCGCCCGCGTCGAAGGCCATGCGGACCTCGGTGGGCGACGAGTACACGCCCCGGAACTTCTCTTCGCCCTCACGGTCGTCGCGGTAGCCGCCCTTCTCGAAGGGCTTCTCGCGCGTCATGTAGTAGAGGCCGAGGACGATGTCCTGGGTCGGGTTGATGATCGGCTTGCCGTTCGCCGGGCTGAGGATGTTGTTCGTGCTCATCATGAGCACGCGCGCCTCCATCTGAGCCTCGACGCTGAGCGGCACGTGGACCGCCATCTGGTCGCCGTCGAAGTCGGCGTTGAAGGCGGTGC
>CAYXAP010000048.1:59799-71621 GCA_964462035.1 uncultured Sandaracinus sp. | reverse complement strand
TCGGCGGCGCGCTGGTGCTCTCCATCTTCACGCTGGTGGCGCTCACGGCGCCCGAAGCGTTCGTGCAGCGCTTCACGGTGTTCATCCTGGCGTGCTTCGTCGGCTGGCAGGTGGTCTGGTCGGTCACGGCCGCGCTGCACACGCCGCTGATGAGCGTCACGAACGCGATCAGCGGCATCATCCTGGTCGGCGGCATGCTCCAGGGCGCGCAGCCCACGCTGAACCTGGCGACGATACTCGGCGCGGTCGCGCTCTTCGTGGCCTCCATCAACGTGTTCGGGGGCTTCCTCGTGACCCAGCGCATGCTCCGCATGTTCCGGAAGGGGGACTGAGCCATGCCTGCCATCCCCGAGAGCGCGCTGACGGTCGCGTACCTGCTCGCCGCCGTCCTCTTCATCCTCAGCCTCGGCGGTCTCTCCCGACAGGAGACGGCGCGCCGCGGCAACGTCTACGGCATCCTCGGCATGGCGCTGGCGTTCGTGGCCACGGCGCTCGACCCGGAGATGCAGCGCTGGGACATCGTCGCCGGCGCGATCGCGGCGGGCGGCATCATCGGCGCGTTCCTCGCGGCGCGCGTGCAGATGACCGGCATGCCGGAGCTGGTGGCGCTGCTGCACTCGTTCGTGGGCCTGGCGGCGGTGCTGGTGGGCATGAGCTCCTACCTGAACCCGATCCAGGAAGCGGCCTCGCCGACCGAGCACACGATCCACCTGATCGAGATCTGGATCGGCATCGCGGTGGGCGCGATCACGTTCACGGGCTCCATCATCGCGTGGGCCAAGCTGCGCGGGTCGATGAGCGGCAAGCCGCTGCTGTTGCCCGGGCGCCACTTCCTGAACCTGCTCATGCTCGGCGCGACCGTCGGGCTGGCGGTGCCCTTCATCCAGGCGGGCGACCCGCAGGACGGGCTGATGTGGATGCTCATCATGAGCGGCGTGACCGCGGTGATGGGCATGCACCTGGTGATGGCCATCGGCGGCGCGGACATGCCGGTCGTGGTGTCGCTGCTCAACAGCTACAGCGGCTGGGCGGCGGCGGCGGCGGGCTTCGTGCTGGCCAACGACCTGCTGATCGTGACCGGCGCGCTGGTGGGCTCGAGCGGCGCGATCCTCTCGATCATCATGTGCCGGGCGATGAACCGCTCGATCCTCAACGTGGTCTTCGGCGGCTTCGGCACGGCCGATGGCGGCGGGGGCAGCGGTGAAGCGGTGGACCAGGGCGAGGTCGTGGAGACCAGCGCCGAGACGCTCGCGGGCGAGCTGAAGAACGCGGAGAACGTGGTCATCGTGCCGGGCTACGGCATGGCGGTGGCGCGGGCGCAGCACGGCGTGAAGGACCTGGTCGAAGCGCTCAAGAAGAGCGGCGCCAAGGTGCGCTTCGCGATCCACCCGGTCGCCGGTCGCCTGCCGGGGCACATGAACGTGCTGCTCGCCGAAGCGGGCGTGCCCTACGACATCGTGCTCGAGATGGACGAGATCAACGACGACATGCCCACGACCGACGTGGTGCTGATCATCGGCGCGAACGACATCGTGAACCCCTCGGCGCTCGACGACGAGTCGAGCCCCATCTACGGGATGCCGGTCATCGAGGCGTGGAAGGCGAAGCGCGCCGTGGTGTTCAAGCGCGGGATGAGCTCGGGGTACGCGGGGGTGCAGAACCCGTTGTTCTTCCTGGAGAAGACGCGGATGTTGTTCGGGGATGCGAAGAAGTCGGTCGACGACATCCTCGCTGAGCTTCGTTCCTAGCCTTTTCCGTGGCGTTTCAGCTTTGCCTCGCGCAGAGGCGCGGAGCCGCAGAGGTCGCAGAGGGAAGAAGGGTGTGGAGATGGGTGTCTCTGCGCGGATGATGGAGTGCGGATTGCGTGGCTGGTGGTTGGTGCTGGTTCTTGCCGTGGCGGGGTGTCCGGAGGAGGCGGTGTCGGATGTGGGGGAGGCGTATGACCCTGCGGCGCCGATGGCTTCGGGGGGAGAGGCCGAGGTGGAGGCTGCGGATGCGGCGGGGTGTGACTCGGAGCCTTGGTCCTATCTGCCTTCGGATGCGTTTCGGATTCGGGTGGAGGCGCCGGACGACGGGGCTTTCGTGGAGCCGGTGCGCGAGTTCTTGGCGGAGCTCGGGGGTGAAGAGCTGATCGCCAGCGACGCGTCGGTGGTCGGCAATGCGTTTCGGGTCGATGCGCTGCAGGTCGAGGCCGGCGATGCGGACGACCCGGGAGCGGTGGTCGCGGTGCTGCGCGATGGGGCAGTCGAGGTGTCGGCGTTCGGGACGTTCGAGGCCGAGGGCGCGGTGTGCTCGCGGGTGGCGCCCGAGGGGTTCTTGGTGACGTCGATGCCCTTCCCTCCGCAGGAAGGGCTCGACCCGCGGGGGCCGACGCCGCTGACGTCGACGTGGATGGCGCGCATCGAGGGCGGGGTGGTGACGCTCCGGAACGCGATCGCGATGCGGCCCGGGCACGAGCCGCTCGACGTGGAGCAGGAGCGGGACAAGCTCGGCCGGCAGATGCTCGAGTGGTTCCCGAACGAGCTGCCGGAGCTCGAGGTGACGCTCGACAGCAACGTGCTGACGCTGCTGCTCACGGCGGACACCGAGCCCGAGGTGGAGGCGCTGCTCGACCTGCTCTCGAAGATGGTGCCGCAGGTCCGGCTGAGCACGCCGCCGGTCGCGGAGTAGCGCGTTAGGACTCGTCGGCGCGCTTGGCGCCGGGGCGCGAGGCGACGGTGGCTTCCGGGCCGCTGAAGGACTCCTCGCGGGTCATGCCCGGGATGGAGCGCGACTCCGAGCGTGCGTCGGAGCCGGAGGCCACGGTGGGCGCTTCTTCGGACTGGGAATCGCCGACGGGGGTGAGCGAGGTCCTCGAGGCCTCGGAGCTCGAGCCGGGGCGACGGCGGCGGGCAGACTCGGGGCGGAGCTCGGCTTCGCGATCGAGCTCGAAGAGGCGCTCGACCACGGCGATGAGCCCGGGGTTCTCGGTCGGGCGCAGCCACCGTTCGCACTCGTTCCGGTGATGCGCGAAGAGCACCAGGTCCTCGGCGGCGAAGGCGATGCGGGCCCGCGCCTCGTGCAGCTCGCCGGCCATCACGGGGCAGTCGAGCGACTCGGCGAGGGCCAGCGCCTTCTCGATGCGGCTGGCGCCGGCGGCCGGATCGCCGAGCGCGTCTTCGGCGAGACCGAGCACGCGCTGCGCGCGCAGCCAGGGGAGCACCACGCGCACGCCTTCGTCCTCGCCGTCGGCGAGCACCTTCTTCGCGTGCTCGGCGGCGAGACCCCAGCGATACATCTCGAGCGCGGCCTGCGCGGCGGTCGAGCCGGCGTACTGGATGAAGAGGTGGTTGCTGGGCTCGAGCTCCAGGAGCAGCGGCTCGATGAGCGCGAGCGCCTCTTCCGGGCGGCCGCGTTCGCGGTGGATCTCGGCCCGGGTCATCACCACGCGCTCGCGCAGCTCCATGCCCTGCTCGATGCGCCGCTCGAGCCCGTCGAGGCTGCGCTTGAGCCCCTCGACGTCGTGGCAGAGCGCGTAGGCCGGGTGGGCGAAGAGCAAGCGCTGGAGCTCGGTGGACCAGGAGCCGAGCTGGAGCTCCTCGGCCTCGAGCTGTCGCTCCAGGTCGCGCGCGACCTTCTCGTGGCCGCGGTAGCGGTGGTGCACGACCTCGATCGAGCGCGCGCAGTGCTCGTAGTAGGCCAGGCCGATGCGCTCGATGGCCGCCAGGTCCTCGTGCAGTCGCGGCTCGAACTGGTTCACGTCCACGGTGATGCGCATCGAGCGGGTGCCGGCATCGGCGACGCGCCGCTCCATGTCCTTGAGCGGGTTGAACCACTTGCGGGTGGCCAAGCGGTTGGCCTCGGCGAGGCGGTCGGTGGCGTCGACCAGTCGGCCCTCGAGCACGTCCATCATGGCCTTGATCATCTGGTAGCCGGCGTAGGGCGGCTGGCCCTTGAAGGCGCGGAAGGGCTCGATGAGCTGCGTCAGCCGGCGCACGTCGTCCTTCTTGTTCGCGGCGTAGGCGACGGCGGTCGTGTAGCTGAGCCCGATCACGAAGTGGCTGAGCGCACGGATGGGCGTCGGGCCGCGGGCCTCGCCGAAGCGGAAGAGCCACCGCAGGCTCGCCCAGACGATGGCGACCACGAAGGCGAGGGACCAGCCCACGAAGCGCCAGCGGCGCATGGTCTCGAGGCCCGCCAGGTTGCCGTGGATGCGGCAGGCGTCCTCGCCGTATTTGGCGGCGATGGCGCGGTCCGAGACCCAGCCGGCGTTGAGCAGCAGGTACTCGAGATCGGCGATCACGGCGGGCGGGGCGCCGGCGGCCTTGCGCGCCTGCAGCGCGAGCTCGAGCGGCTCGATGCAATCGGCGAGGGCCTGCGTCTCGTAGAGCGCGCGGCCGGCGCGCTCGAGCATCGGGCCGCCGCGCTCGGTGTCGCCGCCGCGGACCAGGTGCCGGCCGGTCTGTGCCTCGGGGGCGCTCGGCTCGGCGGCCAGGACCTCGCCGATGTGGCGGTGCAGCGCGCGGGTGCGCGCGTCGTCGATGGTGCCGAGGAGCGCTTGCCGATAAGCCTCGTTGGCGAAGCCGAGGCCGCTGCCGCGCTCGGTGAGCACGCCGGCCTGCGCGAGCTCGGAGAGCGCGCCGAAGACGAGCGCCGGGTCCTCGGAGTCGTGGTCGCCGCCGTGACCGTCCCAGCCACGGGCGAGGTCGACCACGCGCTCGAGCTCGGTGGGGATCTCGTAGACCGCGAGGAGCTGGCCGAGCGCGAGCGCGAAGGGCGTGAGCGCGTCGAGGCGACCGGCGAGCGCGTCGCCGAGCTGCGCGGGGACGTCGGCGGCGCGGATGTCGGCGGGGATGATCCAGCTGCCTTCGGCGTAGCGGACCTCGCCGTCGTCGATGAGCTGGCGAATGGCCTCGGTGCAGAAGAGCGGGCTGCCCTCGGTCGCCTCGTGCAGGGCCTTGGCCAGGCGCGAGAGGTTGGGCACGTCGCCGAAGACGGAGCGCGCGAGCGCCTCGACGCCGTCGGTGTCGAGGCCGCCGACCCGGAGCTTGGGCTCCTGGCGATCGAAGGCGTGGCCGAGCTCGGGCGCGCGAAAGGGCTCGCCGAGCCGGCGAGCGGCGCCGATGAGCATGCCGGGGATCGACTCGGAGGCCATGGCGAGGAGCGCGGCGCCGGAGGCTTCGTCGATGCGCTGGAAGTCATCGACGAGGATGGCGAGCGGGCGCGATTCGGCGAGGCGGCGGAAGAAGTACTGAGTGGCCATCTGCGCGCGCATCCGGTCCTCGGCGGGCTCGGCGCCATCGTCGTCGTCGCGCGTGGGGTGGGCGCGGCGCACGGGCTCGAAGAGCCGGCCGAGGAAGCGCGCGTCGGGGCGCGCGGCGGCGGCGGCGGTCTCGGGGGCCACGGCGAAGGCTTCGTCGACGAGCTGCGCGAGGGTCTCGTAGGGGCGCCCTTCCCCTTCGTCGCAGCCGGCGAGGAGCGGGGTCACGCCGCGGAGCTTGGCGCGGGTGCTGGCTTCGGCGAGCAGGCGGCTCTTGCCGGCACCGCTCTCGGCCTCGAGGGCGAAGCGGGCGGAGCGCGAGGCGAGGATCTCGTCGATGGCGTGCTCGATCGCGTCGAGCTGCGGCTGGCGGCCGACGAGCGCGGCGGAGGTGACGAAGCGCGGGGCGACGACGATCTCCGGATCGGGCTCGAGGCCGCCGATGGCGGTGAAGCGGTCGATGAGCACGGCGGCGCTCGGCGGGCGCGCGAGCGGCTCCTTGCTCATCAGGTCCAGGATGAGGTCCTCGAGCGCTTCGGGGACATCGGCGATCGACGACGGGGACACGAGCGGCTGGCGCCAGATCTCGGGGAGCTCTTCGAGGGTGCGCGCGTCGTAGGGGCGACGGCCGGTGACCATGCAGTAGGCGAGGACGCCGAGCGCGTAGAGGTCGGCGCGGCCGTCGACGGGCACGCCGCTGAACATCTCGGGGGCGAGGTAGTTGGGGGTGCCGGCGACGTCGACCACGGCGCCAGCGTTCATGAGCACGCCGAAGTCGAAGAGCACGGCGCGGCCGTCGACGATGCGGACGTTGCGGGGGCTGAGATCGCGGTGGACGAGCTGGCGCGCGTGGAGCGCGGCGAGGCCGGAGGCGATGTCGCGGAGGAGACTGCAGGCCTCGTCGACCGGGAGCGGCGCGCGGTCACGGAGCACGTCGCCGAGATCGCTGCCGGCGAGGAGCTCCATCGTGTAGTAGGGGCCGCGGGTGTCGACGCCGTAGTCGAAGGCCTTGATGATGCGCGGGTGCTGGAGCGAGGCGAGGGTGTGGAACTCGCGCTGGAAGCGGAGCACGGCGCGCTTGTGCTTGACCTCGCGGCCGACGGAGATGCGCTTGAGCGCGACCTCGTCGCCGGTGGTGCGGTCCTTGGCCCACCACACCTCGCCCATGCCCCCTTCTCCGAGCTGGGCTTCGAGCTGGTAGCGGCCGGCGACGACTTCCATGGGCTAGGACGTGGGGTCGGTCGGTGGTCGAGCGAAGGCGTCGAGCACGGCGCGGCGGTGGGTGGCGTGGTGGAGGACCAG
Source organism: uncultured Sandaracinus sp. (assembly GCA_964462035.1). Lineage (GTDB taxonomy): Bacteria > Myxococcota_A > Polyangia > Polyangiales > Houyiibacteriaceae > UBA1660. The sequence continues at coordinate 65,080 of CAYXAP010000048.1, read as the reverse complement.
GCCGGTGAAGTGGCCGGCGGGGACCCAGCGTAGGTCGGAGCCGGGCCAGTGGGCGTGGAGCGCGTGGGCTTCTTCGGGAGGGACGAAGCCGTCGTGGCGACTGGAGACGATGATGGCGCGCTCGGGGTCGGCGAGCTTGGGGAAGCGGTCGATGCGAACTTCCTGCAGAGCGTTGGCGAAGCGGGTCTTGGCGGCCTCGAGGGAGCCGGCTTCGCGGGAGAGGACGTCCCAGCGCATGGTCTGGGTGAGGGCGCCGGCGGTGAAGATCGGCTCGGCGCTGAGGGCGGCGCCGCGCGGGACGACGGCCGTGGAGAAGGGGCTCGCGGCGGCGGCGAAGGCGGCCATCATGCCGCCCTGGCTGTAGCCGGTGGCGCCGACGTCGAGGCCCATCTCGTGAAAGGTGCGGAGGAGAGCGGCGGCCTCGTGGACGGTCGCGAGGTTCATGGCGAACTGATCGGCGACGGTGCGGAGGAGCGCGGCGCGCTGGCCCGCGGGGCGGCGGGGGCCGTAGTAGGGGCCTTCGTAGATCACGGCGCCGATGCCATGGGCGGCGAGGTAGCGGGCGAAGGGCCGGCGGCGGGCGAAGCCCTCTTCGGCGGTGGCGGGGAGGACCAGGCAGATGGGAGCGTCGGGGCGGGGGATCCAGCGCTCGACGTAGCCGGTGTGGCTCTCGGGCGGGAGATAGGCGGCGGCGGGCGATGGGAAGGAGCCGTGATCGACGCGGATGCCGAGCTTCTTTTGGGGCTCGCTCCAGCGGATCGTGACGGGGTCGACGGGGCCTTCGAACTCGGCGACGCCACGGACCCGCGCCTCCAGGTCCGGACCGAACCCATCCGCGTAGAGCTTCGCGAAGGGGCTCCCGAGCCGGGCGACGACCCGGTCGAACGTGGCGTGAAGGGACACTCCCCTCCGAATTTACAGGAATCCCACGTCCCCCGCGACGGACGCCAACAGCGTCACGAGAATGAAAACAATGAAAACGAGCGTCCCTGGTCTAGGGGACGCTCGTTTTCATTGTTTTCATTCTCTGGGGGGCGGAGAAAATTAGATCCCAAGGGGTGCTCGCTCGTCTCGGTCCACTGCCAGCAGGAGGAGAACGAGACCATGCCGAAGAAGATGAGCCCCAAGAGCCCCGCCCAACGATTGCGCCGCAGCCTACGCCGAAGCCTCGGTTCGGGCGGCGGCGGTCGCGCATTGGGGGTGCTCGCCGCCGTCGCCGTGGCGACCGCGGGCATCGTGCTCAGCACCGGGACCACGGGCGCAGCCCCCGTCCCCAACACGAACATCACGCCGAACCCGGACCCCAACGCGCCCCTCGCGGCGCCGGCGCCGGGTTCGCTCACGTTCCAACAGGGCCCCATCAGCGGCAACGCGACGCTCGCGCAGAGCGGCATCGTGGTCGGCTCGCCGCAGCAGGTGCTGGTCGACATCGACCTCAAGGCCACCGGTGAGGCGAGCAACCAGCGCATCCCGGTCGCCATGACCCTCGTGCTCGACCGCTCGGGCTCGATGAGCGGTCAGAAGCTCGAGCAGGCCCGCCGCTCGGTGCTGCAGGCGCTCGAGCAGATGCAGGACGGCGACTGGTTCGGCTTCGTGGCCTACGACCACGCGGCCCAGACGCTCGTGCCGCTGCAGCCGGTCGGTCCCAACCGCGCCAGCATCCGCGCCACCGTCATGAACGTGCGCGCCGGCGGCGGGACGCAGATCCCGCAGGGTCTCGACCGCGGCTTCGAGACGCTCCAGAACGCGCCGGCCGGCTACGCCCGCCGCGTGGTGCTCGTCTCCGACGGCATCGACGGCTCCGGCGTCGGCCCGCAGGGCGTGCGCACCAACGTCGCCCGCTACGGCCAGTCCGGCGTGACCGTCGCCGCGCTCGGCATCGGCACCGACTACGACGAGGCGTTCCTCACCGCCGTCGCCGACGCGGGCAACGGCGCCTACGCCTACCTCGCCACCGGCTCCGAGCTCCAGGGCTTCCTCGCCCAGGAGATGCGCGCCGCGAGCGCCATGGTCGCCGAGCGCGTCGCGTTCGACTTCGCGCTCCCGCCCAACACCCGCTTCGTGGCCGCGCACGGCGCGACCGCCAACCACCGCGCCGGGGGCGTGCACCTCGACGTCGGCAACATGGCCGCCGGTGACCAGCGCCACATCGTGCTCCAGCTCGAGAGCACCGCGATGACCACCGGCCCGCTGGGCGGCATCGGCGTCGACCTCAGCTTCACCGACCGCGGCACCGGTCAGCTCGCCAGCCTGCACGCCGGCGCGCTCCAGGTCGCCGGTGTGAGCGACGAGGCCCTGGCCGCCGCCACCCGCAACAACGCGGCCTTCGCCGCCGCCAAGGCGGTGCTCCTCGAGCAGAGCCAGCTCGAGGCCATGAACGAGTGGCGTCAGGGCAACGTCGAGGGCGCCGTTCGCATGGCCCGCGACAACGCCGCGCGGCTGCAGCAGCTCCAGCAGATGGCGCCGGAGAGCCCCACCGTGTCGGCCGCCGCGGAAGCCGCAGAAGAGGACGCCGAGAGCTTCGAGGCCCTCGACCCCTACAGCGCCGGTGGCCGTGGCTACGGTCTCGGCTCCAACGCCGCGCGCCGCACCCGCGCCACGGGGCTCTGAGATGCGCGCCCTGCACATGCTCCTCGGCGCCCTCGCCGGCGTCACCCTCCTGGCCCTCGTGCCGGCGATGGGGACCGGCGTGGGCGGGGCGCTCCTCGCGGCTCTCGCCGGTGTCTTCGCCGCCGGTGTCGTGCTCGGACGGGCCCGCGCCGATGCCCTGGCGCTCGGTGCCCTCGCGTCCCTCGCGGTGGTCGCTGGCTCGAGCCTCTCGGCCGCGGCCGGCGGTGCCCTCGGCATCGCGCTGCTCCACGGGGCCCGCGCCCGTCGCGCCCGCAGCTTCGTCGGTGGCGCCCTGGTGGTCGCCCTGGCCACGGCCGGTGGCGCGCTCGCGGTGGTCCTGATCCGTCGCTACACCGGCTTCGGCATCGAGCGTGAGCTCAGCGCGCTGGTGGTCGCGGCGGCCCTGACCGCCCTCCCCTTCGCCATCCCGACCGACGACGAGGTGGCCTTCGGGCTCCGCGGCGCGCTCGACGGCGCCAAGGGTGTCCGCCGAAAGCGCATGCTGCGCGCGCTGGCCATCCGCCGTCGCCCACTGCACCGCACGCCGAAGCTCGAAGCCGCCTGGGCCGGGATGCCCGCCATCCTCTCCCGCGCGAGTGACGAGGTCTCCAGCGCTCGCCTTCGAGCGCTCATCCGCGCCGAGCGCGCCGCCCACGCCCTGGAGAGCGCCGAGCTCGCCATCGGCAGCGACGCCGCGCCCTTCGACGCCGAGCGCCAGCTCGCCGCCGAGCTCGAGGCCATCGAGGACCTCGCGGCGCCCCCCACCACCGACTGACTGCTCCTCCTGGCTGCGAGGGCAGGACCCTCGCCGTGAACGGGCGGCGCGCCGAGAGGCTCGCCGCCCGTTTGCGTGGGGGCGGTCGGGTGCGGGAGACGCATCGTTTCGGACGCGAGGCGGCGCCGGCGCGGAGGGCGACTAGGCTGACCGGACGACCATGAGCATCCACGAGACTCGGGCCGACCCGGAGGCGCAGGTCGCCCATGTGGACGCGTCGACCCTACGGGCGTCGCGCGACGCTCTCGACGCGCTGCTCGCTCGATCGGGAGGCGGGGAGAGCCACGAACGCGCCGTGCATCATGCAGTCCCGAGTGCCGAGGACAGCTTCTTCGGGGAGCGGACGCGACAGCGGCTCGTCGAGCTCGGGTACGTGCCGCTGTGCGTGCGCTGCCACGAGATCATCGGGAGCGGACATGCGACGTGTGCCGAAGTGTGGGTGGGTCGTGGCGCCACCGTGCGCGTGGAGCTGACCCGCGTCCCGCCCGCACCGGATGGCTCGCCGCAGCCGCTGCTTCGCTTCCTCTCGGCCGCGTTCCACGATGGGAGGCGGCTGGTCATGTGGCCGGACGACAAGTTCGTCGCCGCCCTCGACCATCCGACTCGGCGGTCGCTCGCCGGGTCCGGCGACCTCGAAGCAGACCTCGCGCGCTTCGCGGAAGAGATGAACGCGGAGGAGCGCTCCTGCCGGGCCATCGTGACTCCGGACGTCGCGAGCTTGGCGCGGGTCGACGAGCTGATCGGGCGCAACCGCTCACGGGGGGCGCGGATCGCGAGCTGGCTGCTCGAGACCCTCGAGCGACTGAAGGGGAACGCCGACGAGGGGGCCGATCCGTGCCGCTACTTCGACGACGTGCGGCCGGGGTCGTTCGGATGCACGGGTTCGTAACGGCCGCCGTGACGGGCGCGGTGTAGCTTGTGGGCATGAAGTGGTGTGTGTGGGTGGTGCTCGTGTCGGCGCTGGCGTGCGGTGACGACGACGGCGATGCGAGCGATACGAGGATGGGCGAGGACGGGGGCCCCGGCCGGGATCTCGGCGGCGAGGACCCGCTGGACCTCGGTGGTCAGGACCCTCCGGACCACGGCGAGCTCATGCCGACCGCGGACTGCTTCGACTTCACCGACGGTGTGCTGGTGTTCGAGGCCGAGTCGCTTCCGCTGAACGAGAACTGGGTCGTCGGGGCCGCAGAGGCGGGCTTCAGCGGCAGCGGGTACATCGCGTGGATCGGCGAGAGCCACAACAACGATCCGACCCACGGCGTGATCGACGTGACCATCCGCGTCCCCGAGGCCGGCCGCTACCAGCTCACCTGGCACACACGCATCGGCATGGGCACCAACACCACCGAGCACAACGACGTGTGGGTGCGCTTCCCCGATGCCGACGACTTCTACGGGCTCAAGGGCGACCCGGGCGCCGAGATCCGCCGCTACCCGAAGCCCATCTGCGACGACGTCGACGCGATGAACGCCCTGATGGCGATGGACGACATCGACACCGCCGACTGCGTGCGTGGGAGCAGCCGCGACGGCTGGCTGAAGGTCTACTCATCCGGCGCCGACGACTGGCGCTGGTCCGCCCGCACCAGCGACAGCGACGCCTCCACGGTCACGATGGAGTTCGACGCCCCCGGCGACTACACGATGCAGCTCGCGGCCCGCGCCGACTTCAGCCTGCTCGACCGCGTGGTCCTCTACCGACAGGACATCGGCCGCGACGCCCGCGAAGACCTCACGCTCCCCGAGACCCGCTGCGAGTAGCCCCCCGCCACACATCTACACCCCAGGGACGCTCTTGAGTTCTTTCCAAGTTCACACAGCAGCCGCCCTCAGTGCACCCCCTCACTGCATCTCTGCACCCGAGGGACGCTCTTGAGTTCTTTCCAAGTTCACACA
>CAYXAP010000048.1:12002-59699 GCA_964462035.1 uncultured Sandaracinus sp. | reverse complement strand
CTCACTGCATCTCTGCACCCGAGGGACGCTCTTGAGTTCTTTCCAAGTTCACACAGCAGCCGCCCTCAGTGCACCCCCTCACTGCATCTCTGCACCCGAGGGACGCTCTTGAGTTCTTTCCAAGTTCACACAACCCGTCCCACGACATCCGCGTTCGCGTCCTCGAGCAGCTCCTTCACCGTCCGCTCGAGCAACGGCATCGCTCGCGCACGCGCCTTCGACCCCGGCGCCCGCAAGCGGGACGCAGCCGACTCGGAGATACCCAAATAGGTCGCCATTTCGACGGCGGGTTGGTCCAACACCGAGCACCACACGTGGAGCGCCAGGGCCCGTGCGGTGCATGACTTGCGCCGACGGTCACGCGAACGCGCGGTTTCAATGGTCACACCGACGGCTCGAGCACACGCCTCGACGATTGTCGCCGGCTCGCACTGCACGACGCATCGAACGGGAGTCTCTGCCCGCGTCACGAGCGGTAGCTGGACCACCGTACCAATGTGCTTGGGCGTCCCGACCTCGAGCGGGACCCTCGCGCGGTGCCGGAGCTCGGCGCGGCGCCGTCGGGCTGGTTCGTAGCCAATGGGCGCACCCTCCATCGCCTCCATGGCCGCGACCAGCTTGGCGACGCCCCGATCGCTCGGCTCGAACCCAGAGAGGAAGGCTGCGCGGTGAACGCCGAGCCACGAAGGGCGACAGCGCGCATCGACGAAGCAAGGGTGGCTGGTCCAGTCGGACTCCCTCAGCGACACCGCCATCTCGGCCCCCATCTGGTTCTCGTGAACGTAGCGAAGTGCGCCAAACGCCGTCTCGGATGTCACGACGTCTGCCCACGGTCGCCCCGCGATGACGTGCCCCAATCGACCCGGTTCGCCGTTCAGGTAGATGGCCAGCATCGTGTGGAAAGAGCGATAGAAGTCTTCGAGCGGTCGCATGCCCATCTCGAGCAGGAGGTGGATGTGCGACGACATGATGGCGAACGCGAGAATGACGGCATCGGAGCGGAGCGCGGCTCGACCGAGGAACTCACGGACCTTCCGTCGATCGCGTGGACCCACGATGCGGAACTCTTCGTTCACGAAGCGGGTGCGGGCGTGAACCACGTCTCCCTGTTCGATGGTGCGGGGCTTTCTGGCCATGCGACCCGTATCGGCTCCTGGCGGTGCGAGTTGCGCGGGAGTGTGTGAGATCGGAAAGAACTCAAGAGCGTCCCTCGGGTGTGAACGTGCAGTGAGGGCGGCTGCTGTGTGAGATCGGAAAGAACTCAAGAGCGTCCCTCGGGTGTGAACGTGCAGTGAGGGCGGCTACTGTGTGAACTCGGAAAGAACTCAAGAGCGTCCCTCGGTGCTGAGAGCGCCGCGGTGCTGAGAGCGCCGCGAAGACCCCGCTGCGAGCAACGAGCCGACCCGCTGCGAGTAGGGAGCCGCTGGAATCACGAGCGGGCGCTCTCGAGACGCTCCGAGCGGTGACGAGCTACTCGACGACGAGCGTCACGCTGGCGTCGTCATCGAACTCGCCCGGGCTGCCGCAGAGAAAGCCACCGGAGTGCCGGGCCGTGAGCTCGGCCCAGACCTCGACTTCGACCCCTGGCTCCGCACCCACGAGCTCGAAGGCGATCACGCAGTCGCCGTCTCCCTCGCATCGGTCGACGAGCCCGTGGACCGAGAACGATCCGCCGCTCGTCGGTGCCACCGTCTCGCCCCCCGGGAGCGCTCGGAGGGTAGGACCCGCATCCGCGTCGCCGGCAACGAGAGGGCCCAGCAGCGAGAGCGAACCCCAGTCGGCGTCCTTCAGGGTGAGAGCGTCGATCTGAATCGTGAGGAGCAGCCGACCGTCCTCGCCCACCGTCGCGGTCTCGACGTCGCGGACCAGGTCACCCGAGTAGCTGGTCGCGATGAGCACTCCGGCCCCCGTCGCCAGTACCGCCCAGCGAACGGCCCGCGCCATTCGTCCGCCGGGCTCGAAGCGCCGGGTGGAAGTCATGCCCCCAAGCTAGCAGCGAGGGCTCGCCAACGCCTACTCCGCGCCGAGGTCGACGCCGCGGCGTTCGAGCAGACTCCCCTCGGCTGCGTACAAGCGAACGAGGCCGATGCGGTAGGCGACGAGCGCGGACGCCTCGGCGAGCTGTGCCTGCAAGAGCGCGTTCTCGGCCTGCGCCAGTAGGAGCGCGGTGCCCTCGCCGACGTCGAGGCGCGCCCGTTCGGCTTCGACGACGCGGGCCTGCTGAGCGGCGGTCTCCTGGCTGGCGGTGATCTGCTGGCGGGCGCGCTCGAGCTCCACGAGCGCCAGATCCACATCGAGCCGGACGAGGGTCTCGAGGTTGTGCACGGCGCGGGCGGCGCGCTCGCGCTGGAGGGTGGCCTGGGTGTGCTGCGCTTCGGCGCCCGCGTTGCCGAGGAGCTGCTCGAAGCTGAGCCCGGCGGTCACCTCGTGGGTTCGCTCGCCGAGCCCTTCGATCGCTTCGCCGAAGCTGCTGCCGAAGCCGGTCTTGGTGAGCTGGACGAAGACGTCGAGCTTGGGGAGCAGGCCGTTGGCGGTCACCACGGTCTGCAATCGGTTCTGCTCGAGGCGCAGGCGCGCTTCCGCGAGGTCGGGGCGCAGCTGGCTCGCGAGCTCGCGGTGCGCGTCGGGGTCGTCGAGCGTGGTCGGCTCGATGGCGAGCGCGTCGGTGATGGTGAGCTCGGCGGTGGAGCTGAACCCCAGGATGCGCGCGAGCCGCAGCTTCGCCGACCGGAGCGCGGCCTCCGCGTCGATGCGCGCCTGCTCCCGGATGGCGAGCTGCGACCGAGCGATGGCGTCGTCCGCGGGCGCGAGGTCGCCGACCTCCACTCGAGCCTGCGCGGCCTCGGCCTCCTGCTGCGCCAACCCCAAGCTCCCCTCGACGATGGTCAGGTTCTTCTGCGCGAGCGCAGCCTGCCAGTAGGCGACCTCGACGTCCCGCAGGAGCGCGATGACGTAGGCGCGGAGCTGGGCGCGCGTGGCGTCGACCTCGAGCTCCGCTTGGCGGACGCGCGCGAGGTTGACCTCCGGACGCAGCCCTTCGAGCAGCGATTGAGTCAGGCGCACGCCGATGCGCGTCGACTGCTGCTCGGGCGAGCGGTCCGACTCGTCGCGCCCATAGCCGAGGGTGGTCTCGATGGTCGTGCCGGTGGGCGTCCGCTGGCGCACACCGACGGTCGCATTCGCGCGACTCCCGGTGACGTCGAACTGCTCCATCGTGGCTCGGTTGGTCTCCCGGCTGATCTCCCGCCGGTACTGACCATCGGCGAAGAGCGTCGCGCCGAACTCCGCCCGCTCGATCTCCTCGAAGGTGGTCGCGATGGCCGGGTCCAGCCGCTGCACCGCGAGGTCGGGGCTCCGCTCGAGCGCGCGCACGGTGGCCACCTCGAGCGAGAGCGAGTGCTCGCCGCTCTCCAGCGGTGGCGCCGAATCGGGCTCGGCGAGCTCCCGGCCGTTCACGGTCGCGTAGCGGGTGCCGCCGACGCTCGCGGACGAGCCGCAGCCCATGAGCAACGCCAGCACCAGCGCGCCGCGACGACGCGGCCGGCGGCCGAGCACGAACGGTGCACGACCCGCGCTCACGACTGCTCCTGTCGGTCGCGGCGATGCACCAGCGCGTAAGCGGCGGGCACCAGCAAGAGCGTGAACGCCGTCGAGGCGACCAGCCCGCCCAACACCGCCCGCGCCAGCGGGGCCTGCGCCTCGGCGCCCTCCCCCAGCCCGAGCGCCAGCGGCACCAGCGCGAGCGCCGTGGTGGCGCTGGTCATCAGGATCGGGCGCAGCCGCCGCCGACCCGCCTCGAGCAACGCGGGCCGCAGCTTCTCGCCCCCGGCGCGCAGCTGCGACGCCTGGTCCACGAGGAGCACGGCGTTGTTCACCACGATGCCCCCGAGCACGATGCAGCCGATGTACGACTGCACGTTGAGCGTCGTGCCAGTGATCGAGAGCGCGACCAATACACCGGTCGCCGCCATCGGCACCGAGAGCAGCACGATCCACGGGTCTCGCAGGGACTCGTACTGCGCTGCCAGCACCATGAACACCAGCGCGATGGCCAACACCAACGCGATGAGCAGCTCCTGCGACGCCTCCTTCTGCTCCTCGTAGGTGCCGGCGACCAGGATGTCGTAGCCCTCCGGTCGCGGGAGCTCGGCGAGCGCCTCTTCGAGCTCCCGGGCCACGGTGCCCACCGGTCGGTCGGTCACGTAGGGCTGCACGCGGACCAGGCGACGCTGGTTCATCCGCGCGATCACCTGCGGGCCGGTGGTCGCCTCTCGAGTGGTGACCGCGGAGAGCGGCACCATGGCGCCCGAGGCCCCCTGCACCGCCAAGTCGAGGATCTCGTCGAGGGTCCGGTGCGGCGCATCGGCGAGACGCACCAGGATCCGATACGAGCTCGCACCGACCCGGAACTCCCCGGCGCGGCGACCGGCCACGGCGATCTGGATCGCGCGAGCCACGTCCGACGCGCTGAGCCCGAGGTCCGCGGCCGCTTCGCGGTCCGTGTGCAGGTCCACCTGCGGCGACTGCTCCTCCACGTTGCGCTCGATGTCGGTCACACCGCGCACCGTCGAGGCCACCTCGACCACTCGGTCCGCGATCGCGTCGAGCTCTTCGAGCTCGGGCCCGTAGATCTCGACGGTGAGTCCCTGACCCTCGTCGCTCCCGAGCAGCCGCTGCAGCAGAAACTGCCCCTGCGGCGCGCGCACCCGGAGCGTCATGCCCGGGATGCTCCCCTCGAGCTCCTCGCGCAGCGCGTCGGCGATGTCCTCGTTGCTGCGGGAACGCTCGGCCGCCGGGGTCAGCGAGAGCGTGATGTCGCCGCTACCGCGCCCACCGCCGCGGCCGGAGCTACGCGCGGAGACCACCTTCGCGGTCGCCTCGGGCACCAGCGGTTCGATGGCGGCCTCGAGCAAGCGCGTCTGCTGGTCGACCAGACCGAGCCGAGTGCCGACGGCCATCTCGCCCGACACGCGGACCTCGCCCTCGTCGCTCGGCGGGAAGAGCTCCGAGCCCAACGTCGGCACCAGCGCGAGGCTCGCGACCAGACACGCCACGGACACGCCGACGACCGACCAGGGACGCCGCAGCGCGCCGCCGAGCGCCTCGCCGTAGCGGCCGGTCATCCGCTTCAGGCCCCGCTCGACCCACGCGCTCGGGCCCGTTGCGCCCGCAGACCGCCCCCTTCCAGCCCCCAACAGCCGCGAGGCGAGCATCGGCACCACGCAGAGCGAGACCAGCAGCGAGCACCCCAGCGAGAAGGCGACCACGTACGCGAGCTCTCGGAAGAGCTGACCGCTCACGCCCTCGACGAAGAGCAGCGGCACGAAGATCACCAGCGTGGTCACGGTGCTGGCCACGATGGCGGCGCTCACCTCGCCGGTGCCCTCGACCGCGCTATCCACCAGGTCCTCGTCGGTCTCCTCGCGGCGCCGATAGATGTTGTCGAGCACGACGATCGAGTTGTCGACCATCATGCCGATGCCGAGCGCCAGACCGCCGAGCGTCATCAGGTTCAGCGTGAAGCCACCGAGGTAGATCAGCGCGAAGGTCGCGATGAACGAGACCGGGATGGCGAGCGCGATGATGAGCGTGCTGCGGAGGTTCCGGAGGAAGAAGAAGAGCACCAGCACGCCGAGCAGGCCGCCATACGCGATGGAGGTGGAGACGTTGTCGATCGAGCGCTGGATGAAGTCGCCCTGGTTCGACACCGCGATGGCCTCGACGTGGGGGAAGTCCCGGTCGATGGCCGCGACCTCCTCGAGGATGGCCTCGGCGACCTCGACGGTGTTGGCGTCCGACTCCTTGCGGAGCGCCAGGCGCAGGCCGAGCTGACCGTTGATGCGCGCGATCCGTTCGAGCCGCGCGTGGCTGTCGACCACGGTGGCCACGTCGCGAACGCGAATGACCGCGCCCTCGCGCGTCTCGACGACCGTGTCCTCGATCTCCGAGACGCTGGTGAGCTGCGAAGGCGCGCGCAGCGCGATCTCCTGGTCGCCCGCCTCCACGCTGCCGGTGGGCAACTCCAGCGTCGCGCTCTGCACCGCGTCGTAGACCTGGTCGATGGCGAGGCCATGGGCGCGAAGCCGCTCCGGGTGGATCTCGACCCGCAGCTCCCGCTCGTACTCGCCCCAGGGGTCGACCTGCGCCACGCCGGGGATGCGGCTCAGCCGCGGCTTGATCTGCTCGTCGACCAACGTCGTGAGCTCGACCGGGTCCAGCGGACTCGAGACGCCCAGGATCACGATCGGGAAGCTCGCGACGTCGAACTTGCGGATCTGTGGCCGGAGGATCTCGTCGGGCAGCTCGCTGAGCTCGTCCTCGAGCTTGCTGCGCATGTCCGTGGCCGCGGTGTCGATGTCCGTGCCCCAGCCGAAGCGCACGCGCACCGAGCTGCTGCCTTCGCTCGACGTGCTCGAGATCTCCTCGACGCCCGGGACCGTCGCGACGATCTCCTCGACGATCTCCGTCACCAGCCGCTCGACCACCTCGGGGCTCGCGCCGGGGTACTCGGTGCGCACGGAGAGCGTCGGCAGCTCGACCGGCGGGAGCATGTCGGTCTTGAGCTGGAAGAGCGAGACGCCGCCCACCACCATGACGATCAGCGTGACCATCGTGGTGAGCACCGGCCGGTTCACGCAGAAGCGGGCGAGGCTCACCCGTCCGGCTCCGCGGGGTCGGCGTCGGCGTCCGCGATCGCCGCGCCGCTCGAGCCGGTCACGCGGACGGCGGCGCCATCGCTCAAACGTTGATGCCCGAGCGTGACCACCTGGCCGCTCAGCCCCTCCGCGCGCACGGCGACGCGGCCCTCGGAGCGGAGGAGCGGCTCGACCGGCACCATCCGCGCGACCTCGCCCTCGACGGCGAAGACCACCTGCTGGCCGTCTCGGCGGGTGAGCGCGACCTCGGGGACGACGGTCGCGTCCTCGAGGGTGCGCAGCACCGCGCGTGAGCGGACGAACGCGCCGGGCGGGATGGCCCCCTCGGGGTTGGCCACCTCGATCTCGATGCGCGCCTGCCGCGACGCGGGGTCGAACGAGGGCGCGACGCGGGCGACGCGGCCGTCCATCTCGCGACCGGTCGGCCCGCGGAGCGCGACGCGCTGGTCGACCGCGAAGCGCTCGTAGTCCTCGGGCGTGACCATGACCGCGAGCACGAGCGGGTCGGTGTCGATGAGCGTGAAGAGGGGGTCGCCGACGGAGACGCGCGAGCCCTCGTCGACCTGGCGCGAGGCGACGTGGCGCGCGCCGGCCTCGTCGGACCAGCGGCCGCGGACGCGGGTGCGCTCCACGTCGAGCTGGGCGTCGGAATGGGCGGCGCGAGCGCGGGCGACCTCGGCGTCCGCGACCGCCTTCGCCGCCCTGGCGGCGTTGACTCCCGCGCGCGCTTCGTCGAGTCGGGCCTGGGACGCGACGCCGCGCTCGCCGAGCGCTTCGGTGCGCTCGAGCGTGCGCTGCGCGGTACCGAGGGCGTGCTCGGCGGCTTCGGCCTGGGCCCGAGCGACAGCGAGCTGGGCGCGGGTCGCCGCGGCGGCCTGGCGGTAGTCGCGGCCGTCGAGGGTCGCGAGCACGTCGGCGGGGGTGACCGTGTCGGACAGGTCGACCTGGACCGATTCGACGGTGCCGGCGACCTCGGCCGCGATGACGACCTCGGCGGAGGGCTCGAGGGTGCCAGTGAGCTCACGCATCGCGGAGAGGTCGGTGACCTCCACGGCGGCCACCTCGACCGGCGTCGGTCCCTCACCGCCGCCGCGGCGTCGCGGTCCGTCTTCCTCCGCCGCGAAGTACCAACGACCCGCGGCGAGAGCCCCGATGGCCAGCGGGATCGCCAGCCACTTGGCGACGCTCAGCGCGCGCCGGGCCGGGCTCACCGGCGGTGGGGTCTCGGTGGTCACCTGCGGGAGCATAGCGTCAGTGGGGTGGAGGTCGACCCCTGCCCGCGCCCACCGAAATCATTCGGGTCGCCCGTCGCCAGGCCGTCTTCGCTGCTGGTCCCGAAGGGGCAATCGTGGCGGTGCACGACCGTGCCGTCGGACCGGAGGAGCAGCGCGTCGGAGGCGTCGCTCATGATGCCCAGGTGACGTGCGAGCGCGCTGTCTTCCCCGAGGCGCTTCACCGTGAGGCCGGTCCCGAGCTCGGAGAAGCTCCACTCGTCTGGGCGGCGGGTCCCGAGCATCGCTCGGCCACCGCCGATGGGCGTGGGCGCGATGGTGAGGAGTGTCTAGCACTCGCAGGTCGGCGAGGCGCAACCGCTCAAGCTCACGTTGAGCGTGTAGCGCCCCTCGTCGTCGAAGGCGGTGGAGCCATCGACGACGATGACCACCCACCCATCGCGGCTGGCCGTGTGCGAGAAGGTCTCGCCGTTCCCGACGAAGTCGTGGCACCAGAGGTCGGTGCCACAGGTCACGTCCGCGCATCCGGTGCTCTCGTAGAGCTTGAGCGTCGCCGAGTAGCCGCTGAAGCAAGTGTTGCTCTTCACCACCGACGCACTGACTTGCTCGCCGGCCCGCATCCAGATGCGATAGGTGTGGTCGGCGCCCGCATCCCAGCTGCAATCGTCGATGCGGTTGCGCGCCGAGCAGGTGTCGCCGGTGGTGGAGTAGCCGCTTCGCGCGGAGCCCCGACTGATGATGCGGGCGTTGGCGCAGCCGTCCCGGCTCTCCGAGCCGTTGATGCACGCGTCGGCGGGCAGCGCACACCCAGCCGTGCCCGCGCAGGTCCCGTCGGCCTGACACATGTCGGCGGTGGTCGCGGCGTCCCCATCGTCGCAGCCGCCGCCGACGTTCCGCGGCGCGGAGCCGCAGGTCGCCGTGCCGTTGCAGCTGAAGTCGCGGCAGGTCGTATCCATGCCGTCGCAGTCCACGGCAGTGCCGCCCCCGCACGTGCCGGCGCTGCAGCTCTCGCCGTAGGTGCAGGCGTCACCGTCGTCGCAAGGGATGCCGCCCACGGCGGTACAGACGCCTTCGAGGCCCGCCACCCCGCAGCTCTCGCACGGGCTCTCGCAGGTTCCGTCGCAGCAGTAGCCATCGACGCAGGGGCGGCCGCCACAGACCGCGCCGGCGGTGGCCGGGGTGCACGCCGTGGGGCCGTCCGGGCCGAGGTCGGGTGGCGGGCCGGCGTCCTGGGTGCCGGAGTCCGACGAACCCAGGTCCGCGAGTGGCCCCTGGTCACCGGGAATGAACCCGTCGCTCGGTATGCCACCGTCTTCGACCGCGGCGTCGGCCGTGCCGAAGTCCGACGCGGTCCCGAGGTCGGCCGGTCGTCGGCGTGTGGTCCCACCCGGGGCGCAGCCGAGGGAGACGGCGATGAGTGCGAAAACGGCGAAGCGCACGACCGGGAGGATACGCCCGAGCGGGACGCGCCGGTCGAATCGCGCCGCAGCTGCAAGTCAGGGGAGCCAGTCCCAGGACCAGATGGGGCCCTGGCCGGCGAGCGCGGCGGTGACGGAGAGCGTCTCGACCGGGTGCGGCTCGTGGAAGTCGAGCCAGGCCGGGCGAATCACGACCTTGCCTGCGGCCAAGGGGAAGCCGTGGCGCTCCACCGCGCGGCCGGCGACCGCTCCCGGCTCGTAGCGATCGAGGAGCACCTCGAGGAAGGGCTCCGGATCAGAGCAGCGCGCGAGCGCGTCGTGCGCGGCGTGCGCCACCTGCCAGCTGGTCGGACCGCCGTTCTCGAGCAGGCGGCGTGCGCGCACCGGGTCGCCCTGCTCGATGCAGGTCTCGAGCACGCCGAGCATGAAGAAGTGCGGGTCGTAGGTCATCGGCCCGAGGTGCTCGATCCAGCGATCGAGGAGCTCGCCCATGCGCGCGGCCTTGCCGAGCGAGCACCCGCGGAGCCAGCCCATCTGGTCGAGGTCGGGCTCGATGTCGATGGCGCGCTCGAAGGCTCGGCCCGGATCGACGCGGGCGAGCCTCGCCGCAACGGCGATCGATGCGTGCTCGTCATGGCTCCACAGCCCGGGGAGCGCTTCCTCGAGCTCGAGCGCCCGTTTCAGGTCGACGCGCGCCGTGCGGCGGACCTCGGCCGCGCGCCAGAAGTGGGCCTTCTTCTCGTCGTCGATGGTGTCGGGGTCCCGCCACCGCTTCAGGAAGGGCTCGGGGTCGAGGCCGTGGTCCATGGCGACGAGGGTGGCTTCGACGAGGACGGGGTCGCGGATGTCCGCCTCCGCCATCGCGGTGAGGTGCTCGGTGGCCAGCGCTTCGTCGGCGGCCATGGCGCGGACGATGGCGCCGAGGTGCTGGGGCGCCTTCGCGAGGAGCGCGGCGGGGTGGGTGCGGGTGAGCACCGCGTTGCGAGCGATCTCGTCGCCATCCCGTTCGAGCGCGCGGTCGACGTCACCGAGGGCCGCGCACCAGGTGAGCAGGCCGAGCTTCGTGCGCGCCTCGTCGCCGAAGCTCGGCATCGAGTCGCCCGCGCGAGCGGCGACCATCGCGGCGTCGACGAAGCTCAGAGGGAGGGGCGCCTCGAGGGGCCGGTCGCCGCAGGCTTCGAGGAAGCGGCGGGCGACGGCGAGGCCGTCGGTCGAGCGGGGGCGTCCGTCGTCATCCGAGCGGGGCTCGTTGAGCACGACCTGGTCGCGGCCGCTGCCGATCCGGGTGGAGCCGTCGGCGCCGAAGGAGATGACCATCCCGCCCTGCGCCGCCATGAGCGCGTCGTACTCCTCCTCCTCGGCGTACGCCGCGGCGATCTCGGCGTCGATCGCCTCGTCGCTCTTCGGCGGCGGCGAGTCGGCGAGCTCGAGCCCACGCCGGGCGACCTCGCGGCGGAGCTCCTCGGCGGCCTCGTCGGTCAGCTCGGCGCGCTCGCTCCAGAGGCGCTCGATCTCCTCGTTCGGCAGGCCTCGAAAGCTGACCTTCCTCTCCGGCTCCGCGAAGAGTCCCTTGAAGAAGTCCTTGAAGCCCATGCCCCTGATACGCGCCGGAGGACCGATCCTCCCCGCGTCCGCCCACGGGACGACGACGACGGTCTCGCCGCGCGCCACCGACGGCGCCTGGGCCGCGAACCGAAGGCTCGTCATCCCTTGCAACCAGGCTCGGCGGTCTCTACACGACTCTGGTGGACCCGAAGGATTCGGATGACCGGCCGCTGAGCCTGGAGACCCTGAAGCGCGTGGGTGAGCTCTTGCCCGATGGCGTGTCCGTCGTCGACGCCGAGGGGATCCACCTGGCGGTCAACGACCCCTTCTGCGCGATGGTCGGCTACTCCCGAGAGGAGCTCCTGGGCTCCCCTCCACTCCTCTACTGGCCCGAAGAGGAACGGGAGGCGATCCAAGCGGCCTTCGAGGCCTCGATCGCAGGAGACTTCGACCACTTCCAGTTGGTCTTCAAGCGTGCCAACGGTGAGCGCTTCCCGGTGATCGTGAGCCCGAACGTGGTCCGCGACGCATCGGGGGAGCCGGCCTTCTACTTCGCGACCGTCAAGGACATCAGCGCCGTCATTCGCGCGCAGGACGCCCTCGAAGAGAGCGAGGAGCGCTACCGCACCTTGGCCGACTCGACGCCCTACGGGATCGCGGTCCACGTGGGCGGCGTCGTCCGCTACGCGAACCGGGCCGCCCTGGAGATCCTCGGTGCCACGGCGGAGGACGTCGTCGGTGAGCCGATCACCCGCTTCATCCACCCCGACGACCGCGAGCTGGCGGCTGCGCGGGTGGCCGCGCTGGCGCGCAACCTCGAAAGCACGCCCTGGGCCCGCGAGCGATTCCGCCGCCTCGACGGCACGGTCTTCCACGCCGACGTCGCCGGCGCGCGGATCCGCTTCGAGGACGAGCTCGGCGTGCAGGTGGCCTTCCGTGACGTCTCGAAGGAGCTCGAGCGGGAACGGCTCCAGGCCCAGAGCAACCGGCTCGAGGCCATCGGCCGCCTCGCTGGCGGCGTGGCCCACGACTTCAACAATCTGCTCACCGTGGTCCTGGGCGCGTGCGGCCTGGTGCTCGACCACGGCGGTCTCCCACCCGATCTCCGCGAGGGCCTACAGAGCGCGAGCGAAGCCGCCAGCCACGGAGCCGCGCTCACGCGCCACCTCCTCGCCTTCAGCCGGCAAGAGCCGATCGAGCTGACCAGGCTGCAGGTCGATGCGGAGCTCCAGCGCATCCTCCCGGTGCTCGACCGCATGGTCGGCGAGGACGTGTCCCTCGAGCTCGACGTGAGCGCCGACTGTTGGGCGATCCGGGGGGACCGCACTCAGCTCGAGCGGGTGCTCCTCAACCTCGTCACCAACGCCCGAGACGCGATGCCCACCGGCGGAAGCGTGCGGATCGGGGCGACCAATGCACCGGGCAGCACCCTCGACGAGTCGCTGGAGTTGCCGGAGTCCCAAGACTTCGTCCGCATCGAGGTCCGGGACGAGGGCGTCGGGATGGACGAGGAGACCCGCGCGCAGGTCTTCGAGCCCTTCTTCACCACTCGCCGCGGCGAGGGCGGCTCCGGCCTCGGGCTCGCGACGGTCTACGGCATCGTGATCCAGTCCGGTGGCGCCGTCGCCGTCGACTCGAAGGTGGGCGAAGGAACGACGATTCACGTGCTCTGGCCGAGGGCGTCGCGGGAAGCCTCGGTGTCGACCCCACCCCAGCCGAAGCGGGCTCAGGGCGTGGAGACGATCCTGCTGGTCGAGGACCAGGACCTCGTGCGCCGGATTACGGCCCACACTCTCGAGCGCGAGGGCTACACGGTACTCCAGGCCGAGGGCTACACCGACGCGATGGCGTGGCTCGAAAGCGAGTCCGCCATCGACCTGCTGCTCACCGACGTCGTGCTCAAGGACCGGAACGGACCGGCCATCGTGGCCGATGCCCTCGCGATGCGCCCGTCGCTGCCGGTCGTCTTCATGTCCGGCTTCGCCGACGGCGCCTACGACTTGGGCGAGCACCGGTTCCTGCCGAAGCCCTTCCAGCCGGCGGCGCTGAGCGCGACGGTGCGCGAGGCGCTCGACCGCGACGACGAGAGCTGAGGAGCCCTCCCTGGTGCCATGGGCGATGAGCTCCGGACGTCAGGACCGCGATGTCCGATGCCGGTATGCGCGAGTGCGCTCGTTGTCGGCGGTGATCCGTTCTCGAGCGCCGACGAGTCGCTTCACGAACTCACCGGCCCGTTCGGGGACGACCTGCTCGATGGCTCCCACCGGAGCCAACCACCGTGGCACGGTGACCTCGGGGCGACCGTGCCGGCAGGACTCGAGCACGGCCTTGGCGATCGCTTCGGGAGAGGCTTGCGGCACGCCGCGCACGTCGAGGCCTGCGGTGAGCTCGGTCTTGACCGCCGCGGGGAGGATGGTGGTGATCGTGACCGCCGAGGAGACGATCTCCGAACGAATGGCCCGCGAGAGGCTCACGACACCGAACTTGCTCGCCGTGTAGACCGCCGCTCCGGGCACGCTCATCTTGCCCGCCATCGACGCGATGTTGACGATGTGCCCCCGGTCGCGCTCGAGCATGTCCGGAAGGGCGAGGCGTGTACCGGTCAGCACGCCCCCGAGGTTGATGGCGAGCTCGCGATGTTGCGACGCCAGGGTCTGCTCCGCGAACGTACCCGTTCGCTGGATGCCCGCGTTGTTGACGAGCAGATCGATCGGCCCGAGCGCTCGTGCTCGCTCGATGAACGCCTCGAAGGAAGCCACGTCCGCCACGTCGAGCCTCGCGGCCTGGACGCGAAGACCGATCGCGCGAGCCGTGCTCTCCGCGACGTCGACGTCGATGTCGCCGATGAGGACGCGAGCGCCCGCTCTCGCGAGCGCCTTCGCGGTGGCCCTACCGATCCCGCGGGCGCCGCCCGTGACGCACGCCACCGCACCTTCGAGGACGATCGCCACGACTCAGCCCCCGACCGGCCGAAGGCCGAAATGGCCAACGACTCGCCAGCCTCGTGCTTCGCGCAAGAGGGCGCGACCCAGGTACACGTCCGGGACGATCTCGACGAGCTCGTCGCGGGTCCTCGGCAGCACGAGGGGGTTGTCGAGCTCGGGCGCGTCGTACTCGATGGCCAGGACCCGGGCGTGAGGTGCGATGGGAGAGGCTTCGACCCCATGGAAGAACGGGAACCCCACCAGCTCGCCCCCGACCGTTCGGAAGGGGTGGCGCGGTGTCGCCAAGAGCGCCGGGATGCGCGCCGACGCGCTCAGGCGGTTGTAACCGGTGCCCTGCGCGCGGTCGAAGGACTTGCCCGTCCAACCGATGCCCCCGAGTAGCTGGCCCAGCCGGACCAGGCGGTCCAAGCCCACCAACCAAGCCGAACCGAAGAGGTTCATCACGATGCCCTCGCAGTCTCCGTCCGGTGCTTCCGGGGTGCGGCCTTGACCGAAGAGCCACGGGAGGCGGTAGTGCTCCTTCGGCGCTTGGAGCTCCCGAAGCCATGACCAAGCCTCCCGCTTGGCGCACCTGGGGTGACTCTCCGCCACGGCTCGGAGCCGGGTCAGACGCTCGGATTCGGACTCGGGACGCGGGACGCGGCGACCGGACTCGGTATGCCCAACGGCGTGATGAGTGGTGTTCATGATGGACCTTCCGCTTGAACGAACGTTTCCTGGTACTGACCGGTACCAGAATGTCCGAGCCGCGCGATGGAGTCAACGGCGACGGTGGGTTCGCAACGTTGCCCTGCTCCCGAGCGGTCGGTACCGTCGGCGCGAGCCTGGCGACGCGTTCGGCAGTGATATGAAGAAGCCCGTTCGACCATTGCTCGGAGAGTCCGCCGCGAGCCGCGTGCAGACGAGACGGGCTGCCCTCATCGAGAAGGCCTTCGAGTGGATCGCATCCGATCGGTGGAAGCAGGGATCGATCTCTCGACTCTGCCGTGAGGCGGAGCTGAACAAGCGCTACTTCTACGAGAGCTTCGAGAGCCTCGACGAGCTCGAGTCTGCGGTGATCGATGGGCTGGTGACCGAGCTCATCCAGCTGACCGTGCGAGAGTCGACGGACGAGGCGGCCGCGAAGCTGGACACCGAAGCGCTCGCGAGCAAGGTGCTGGTGGCGGCCTTCACGTGGTTCGAGGAAGACTCCCGACGAGCCCACGTGCTCTTCCGCCGATCGGCGGACAACGAGAAGGCCCGAAGCCATCGGCGCGCAGTCGTCGACCAGATGGCGCGAGCGCTCTCGACGTTCGGGCTGCAGTACCACCAGCCGAGAACCGGCGAGCCCGCGGTCGAAGTCGCTCACGAGGAGGTCGCCAAGCTGAGCTCGGCGCTCCTCGTCGGCGGTACGATCGAGGTGGTGATGAGCTGGCTCGAAGGTCGCCTCTCGCTCAGCAAGGAAGACCTCGCGCTGCGGGTTGCCAAGCTCTGGGTGGCGGTCGGCAACGAGTCGGTCGCGATCGCGCTCGACCGGTCGGAGGGATAGGTCCTAGCGCCGAGGAGCCAGGATGGTCACGACGATCAGCCGAAGATGGACTGGACCTTCTTCAGGCCTTCGATGAGCGCGTCGATGTCGGCCTTGGTGTTGTAGACGCCGAGGCTGGCTCGCGCGGTGCCGGTGACGCCGTAGTGGTCCATGACGGGCTGGGCGCAGTGGTGGCCGGTGCGGATGGCGATGCCGTCGGCGTCGAGGAAGCTGCCGGCGTCGGTCGGGTGAATGCCGTCCATCACGAAGGCGAGCACGCCGGCCTTGTGCTTCGCGGTGCCGATGAGGCGGACGCCCTCGAGCTCGGCGAAGCGCTTGGTGCCGTAGGCCAGGAGCTCGGCTTCGTGGGCGGCGATGTTCTCCATGCCGATGCCCATCATCCACTCGAGGGCCGCTCCGAGGCCGATGGCGCCGGCGATGTTCGGGGTGCCCGCCTCGAACTTGTAGGGCAGGTCGTTGTAGGTGGTCTCGGCGAAGGTGACGCGGTCGATCATGTCTCCGCCGCCGCGCCAGGGCGGCATGGCGTCCAGCAGCGCCTTCTTTCCGTAGAGCACGCCGATGCCGGTCGGGCCGTAGACCTTGTGGCCGCTGAAGGCGTAGAAGTCGGCGTCGAGCGCGCGGACGTCGACCTTCTGGTGCACCACGCCCTGGGCGCCGTCGATGGCGACGAGCGCACCGACCTCGTGGGCGGCGGCGATCATCTCGGCCACCGGGAGGATGGTGCCCAGGCTGTTGGACACGTGGGTGAACGCGCAGAGCCGCGTCCGATCGTTCAGCTTGGCGACGAAATCCTCGAGCCGGACCTCGCCCGCGTCGGTGATCGGGACGACCCTCAACGTCGCGCCCGTGCGGGCAGCGAGCATCTGCCAAGGGACGATGTCCGAGTGGTGCTCGAGCTCGGTGACGACGATCTCGTCGCCTTCGGTCAGCGCCCGATCCCAGCTTGGGT
Organism: uncultured Sandaracinus sp.; assembly: GCA_964462035.1. GTDB lineage: Bacteria > Myxococcota_A > Polyangia > Polyangiales > Houyiibacteriaceae > UBA1660. Next base: position 43,426 of record CAYXAP010000048.1, on the reverse strand, counting down.
TGGCGAAGGCCTGGGCCACGAGGTTGAGCCCGTCGGTGGTGCCGCTGGTGAAGACGATCTCTTCGCGGCTGGCGGCGTTCAGGAAGCGGACGGCGCTCTCGCGGGCGCCCTCGTAGCTGGCGGTCGCGCGCTGGCTCAGCGAGTGGACCGCTCGGTGCACGTTCGCGCAGTCGACCCCGTAGGTGTTCACGATGGCGTCGATGACCACCTGCGGCTTGAGCGCGGTGGCGGCGCTGTCCAAGTAGACCAGCTTCTTGCCCGGGTGCACCTCCTGGCGGAGCGCGGGGAACTGCTGGCGGATGGCCTCCACGTCGAAGCCCTTCTTGGCGCTCGTCTCGGTCACGTGCTCGACGCTCACGCCAGCTCCTCGCCGAGATCGGCCAGCGCTTCGGAGGCGGGCAGCCGGCCCAACAGACCCTGCTCGATCTCGGGCGCGAAGGCCTGGGGCAGATCGGCGAGCGGCTCGTGGGCGAAGGCGTGGATCAGGATGCCGCGCGCCAGGTCCGCGGGGATGCCGCGGGAGCGCAGGTAGAAGAGCGAGTCGTCGTCGAGCGCGCCGACGGTCGCGCCGTGACTGGCGATGACCTCGTCGTGGTCGATCTCGAGGTGCGGCTTGGTGTGGACGCCGGCCGACGCGCTGAGCAGGAGGTTGCGGTTCTCCTGGTGCGCCTCGGCGTGGCCGCCGGTGCGGTGCACGATGGCCTGGCTGTCGAAGACGGCGACGCCCTTGCCGTTCGCGATGCCGCGGAAGGTCTGGTGGCTGGTGCCGTGCTGAGCGCGGTGATCGACCCGGACGTGGTGGTCCACGTGCTCGGTGCCGTCGACGGCGTAGAAGCCGCGCAGGTCGCAGCTCGCACCTTGCGCGTCGAGGCCGACGTTCAGGTCGAGGCGCTGGAGCTTGCCGCCGAGGGTGACGACGTGCGCGCGGTAGTGGCTGTCGCGACCCTGCGAGACGCTGACGGCGCCGATGAGCCGACCGGCGTCTCGCTGGATGCGCACGTGCTCGAGCCGCGCGCCCTCTTCGAGCACGACCTCGAGGACCGCGTCGGTCAGGGCGCCCTCCCCTTCGAAACGCTCGACCAGCGTCAGCTCGGCTCCGCGAGCGACCTCGAGCCGCACTCGCGGATAGCTGGCGTGCGTGGCGCCGGTGTAGCGGAAGCTCAGCGGCTCGGAGACCCCACGCTCGGCGCGGAGGACCACGGTGTCGTCGCTCAGCGCGGCGTTGAGCGCGCCGAAGGGACCGGCGGGGAGCGCCTGCAGCGACTCGGGCTTGCCTCGGCTCACGCCCTTGGGCAGCTCCACGGCGAGCGTGCTCGGCCCCGGCGCGATCGCTTCACCGACGACGTCAGCCACGCTGGTGAAGCGCCACGCCTCGGTCTTCTTCGTCGGCAGCCCCTCGCTCGCGAGGCGCTCGTGGGCCTCGGCGCGCAGCGCCTTCATCGCCGGCGGCTCGCTCTTGGGCGACGCCGGGAGCGTCTCCAGCAAGCTCACGCCCGAGCCTCCGCGCGCACCTGCTCGTAGCCCTCGTTCTCGAGGCGGAGCGCCAGGTCCTTGTCGCCGCTGTGGACGATGCGGCCGTCCATCAGCACGTGGACCACGTCGGGCACGATGTGATCGAGGAGCCGCTGGTAGTGGGTGATCACCAGCATCGAGCGCTCGGAGCCACGGAGCGCGTTCACGCCCTGGCTCACGATCTTGAGCGCGTCGATGTCGAGGCCCGAGTCGGTCTCGTCGAGGATCGCCAGCTTCGGCTCGAGCATGGCCATCTGGAAGATCTCGTTGCGCTTCTTCTCGCCGCCGCTGAAGCCGTGGTTCACCGCGCGCTTCATCAGCTCCGGCTTGAGCTCCACGAGCTTGGCCTTCTCGCGCGCCAGCTTCATGAACTGGGCGGCGTTGAGCTCCTCTTCGCCGTTGGCCTTGCGGATGGAGTTCAGCGCGGTGCGGAGGAACTGCAGGTTGCTCACGCCGGGGATCGCCACCGGGTACTGGAAGGCCAGGAAGACGCCCAGCGCGGCGCGCTCTTCCGGGTCCATCGCGAGCAGGTCTTCACCGGCGAAGGTGACCGTGCCCTCGGTGACCTCGTAGCCCTCGCGGCCGGCGAGCACGTAGCTCAGCGTGCTCTTGCCCGAGCCGTTCGGGCCCATGATGGCGTGCACCTCGCCGGCCGGGAGCTCGAGGCTCAGGCCGCGAAGGATTTCCTTGCCGTCCACGCTCGCGTGGAGGTTCTCGATCTTCAGCATTGGGATGTCTCGGTAGGGGAAAGCAATGGGCGGGGGAGTTCGGGTGAATCGAGGAGGCCTAGCCGACGAGAGAGGGCTTGGGTGCCAAACCCCAAAAACAAAGCGTGCGGCCTCAGCCGACGGCGCCTTCCAAAGAGACGCCGAGGAGCTTCTGCGCCTCGACCGCGAATTCCATGGGGAGCTCGTCGAGCACCTGCTTGGCGAAGCCGTTCACGATCAGGCTGACCGCGTCCTCCTCGCTCAGGCCGCGCTGACGGCAGTAGAAGAGCTGGTCCTCGCCGATCTTCGAGGTCGTCGCCTCGTGCTCGAGCTGGGCCGTCGGGTTGCGCACCTCGACGTAGGGGCCCGTGTGCGCGCCGCACTCGCTGCCGATGAGGAGCGAGTCGCACTGGGTGTAGTTGCGGGCGCCGTCGGCGCCGCGGCCGATGCGCACGCCGCCGCGATAGGTCTGCTGACCACGACCGGCGCTGATGCCCTTGCTGATGATCGTCGAGCGCGTGCGCTTGCCGAGGTGGATCATCTTGGTGCCGGTGTCGGCCTGCTGGGCGTGGTTGCTCAGAGCCACCGAGTAGAACTCGCCGACCGAGTCGTCGCCCTTGAGGATGCAGCTCGGGTACTTCCAGGTGACCGCGGAGCCGGTCTCGACCTGGGTCCAGCTGATCTTCGAGCGGTCGCCTTCGCAGAGACCACGCTTGGTCACGAAGTTGTAGATGCCGCCCTTGCCGTTCTCGTCGCCCGGGTACCAGTTCTGGACCGTGCTGTACTTGATCTCCGCGTCCTCGTGCGCGACCAGCTCGACGATGGCGGCGTGCAGCTGGTTCTCGTCGCGCTGCGGCGCGGTGCAGCCCTCGAGGTAGCTGACGTAGGCGCCCTTGTCGGCGATCACGAGCGTGCGCTCGAACTGGCCGGTGTTCGCGGCGTTGATCCGGAAGTAGGTGCTCAGCTCCATCGGGCAGCGCACCCCGGGCGGGATGTAGACGAAGCTGCCGTCGCTGAAGACCGCGCTGTTGAGCGCGGCGAAGAAGTTGTCGGTCGTGGGCACGACCTTGCCGAGGTACTTCCGCACCAGCTCCGGGTGATCCTGCACCGCCTCGCTGAACGAGCAGAAGATCACGCCGACCTCGGCGAGCCGCTCGCGGAAGCTGGTGTGCACCGAGACGCTGTCGAAGACCGCGTCGACGGCCACGCCGGCGAGCGCCTCGCGCTCGTGGAGCGGGATGCCGAGCTTCTCGTAGGTCTCGAGCAGCTTCGGGTCGACCTCGTCGAGGCTCTTGGGCCGGTCCTCGTCCTTGATGGGCGAGGCCCAGTAGCTGATCGACTGGTAGTCGATCTCCGGGTAGGTGACCTTCGCCCAGCGGGGCTCGGTCATCTTGCGCCACTGGGCGAGCGCCTTCAGCCGCCACTCGAGGAGCCACTCGGGCTCCTTCTTCTTGGCGGAGATGAAGCGCACCGTGTCCTCGTCGAGACCGGGCGGCAGGTTCTCCTGCTCGATGTCGGTGATGAACCCCGCCTCGTACTTGCGGGCGAGGGCCTCCTCGAGCGCCGCGTCCTGGCGGACGGGCTCCTTGGTGGGGGCTTCGCTGCTGGCGACGTCTGTCACTTGGAACCGCCTGTCATCGGGAAACGCTCCTGGGTGAGCCGGCGTCTTCGTCGCCGGTTCGGATCTGAAAGAGCCGCGGCGCGTCGGGCCGGGCCATGTCGGCCAGGGAGATCGCTGCGAGCGCTCCCTGGACCGCGGCGTTGATGCGCTGCCAGTTGCCGCGCACGCCGCAGTGGTCTTCGTGGGTGCAGCCGGTGGCTTCGTCGACGCACTCGGTGACCGCGATGGGCCCGTCCAGAGCGACGATGATCTCGGCCACGCTGATGGCGTCCGCCGAGCGAGCCAGCCGGTAGCCACCATGGGCCCCGCGCACCGAGTCGACGATGTCGGCCTTCGAGAGCGCCTTGAGCACCTTGCTCGCCGTCGGCTCGGGGATGCCCGTGGTCTCCGCCAGCGCCCGCACCGGCGCGACCTGACCGGCGAGGGAGTCGTCGGCCAGATGGGTCGTCAGCACGACCGCGTAGTCGGTGAGCTTGGAGATGCGGAGCATGAGGCGTCGGAGGCACTCGCTAAAGAGTACCCACACGGTCCTCTTTAGGCTCCTCGCCCACTCGCGTCAACCGCCATCTGCCCCAGCGGGGGCGCCCCGGCAAGCCAACGCTCTCCAGGGATGGACAGCCGCGCCTGGACCGTGGTAGCCGCAGGACATCATGGCCGGCGACGAACGCAATCACATCGACTCGGGCAACCTCACCGTCACTGGGCGGCACTCGGAGGTCCCCGAGCCCCACGTCGGCATCGACGAGAGCGAAGACGGCGTCGTCATCGTCGTGACCCAGGCCTTCGGCCCCAAGGGCGACAACCTGGTCGGCTTCGCCGAGGGCGTCGACTTCGACGGCTACCCCGCGGTCAGCGTCGGGGTCCGCTTCGACGGCAAGGAAGGCATCGTCCACCTGAGCCCGATCCACGGCGATTCGCGGAAGCTCGGCTTCACCGACATCCCCAAGGGGACCAAGTGCGAGCTCTTCTGCCCCGCCTCGAACGAGCCGCTCCCCGTGCTCGGCGAGGTCGAGGACGGCAGCGGCGCGAAGTACCACGCGCTCTACCTGACCCCGAAGCTCGAGGAGGGCGCGGTGGTCATGCTCAGCGACGTCTGGGGCCACTACCACTCGCGCATCATCGACGACATGGAGCTCCTCTCGTACTGGGCCGTGACCCAGGACGAGAAGGCCGACGGCTGAGCCCCGGTCAGCTCCGCGCGTAGCGGAGGAAGACCACGCCGCTGTCGAAGACCTGGGTGCCCTCGAGGCGCCAGGGCAGCGCTCCGTCGAGCGCGTCGAAGAGGGGGAGGCCCGCGCCGAAGGCGACCGGGTTGAGCTTCACGATCAGCCGGTCGATGAGGCCCGCCCGAGCGAGCGACCCCGCAAAGGTGGAGCCCCCGCAGAGCCAGTGCGCGCCACCGGAGCCCCTCAGCGCACGAACGTGGTCGATGCTGCCCTCCGAGACCACCTCGAGGGGACTCCCCTCGGGCATCTCGAGGCCACGCCCGTACACGATCTGCCGGAGCGGTGGATAGGCGGGCTGACCCGGCTCGAGGCCTGCGGCGAGCCCGACCTCGTAGGTGCGGCGACCCATGAGCACGGTGTCGAAGCCGGCCATCTCCTCCTGCACGGCGGCGAGGTGCTCGCCCTCCATCAGAAAGCCGCCCCAGCTCCCGTCCGGGTGCGCGATGAAGCCGTCGAGGGTGGTCGCGACGAAGTAGGTGAGCGCGTGTTCGGTCATGCCGAGCAGGCTGCGCGGTGGTGCGGGCTCAGTCTTGAACGAAATGAACGCTCTCGGCGGCCACGTTGAACGGATGCCCTTCGAGGAGCGGCTGGTAGCGGCTCGGCGTGATGCCGGCGAGGTCCCGGAACTCGCGCGTGAGGTGCGCCTGATCGGCGTAGCCGCTCTCGTGGGCGAGCCGGGCGAGCGAAGGCTCTCGACGGCTGGCGAAGCGCTCGAGCGTTCGGCGGAAGCGCGACACCCGCCGCAGCTGCGCGGGCGCGAGCCCGAACGCTCGGCGCGCGTGGCGGACCAGGGTCGGGGCGCTGATCCCGGCGAGCGCCGCCACCGCGGACACGCTCACGGACGGGTCGCCACGCCAGACCTGGAGCAGGGTCGCGGCGCCGCGAGGAAGGGCGGGCGCCGCTCGGGTCGCAAAGTGGTCGGCGACCACGGCGAAGCGCTCGCCCCAATCGCTCGCCTCGCCCAGCCGGTGCCGGAGCTCGTGAGCCGTCTCGAAGTCACTCCAGCTCTCCGTGCGTCCGAGCAGCTCGGCGGCGGAGCACCCGAGGAGCGCCGCCGCCGCTCCCGGCTCGAAGAGGACCCCGAAGAGGTGGCGCATCGGACGGGTGTCGACGATGTAGGGAGACACGTGAGGGCCGACGATGACGGCGTCCGCGTGGCGCCGCGGGCCACCGTCGCGATGGAAGGCCATCGAGCCAGAGAGGTCCCACGTCACCTCGACCAGCCCGTGCGGGAGGATGCGCTCGGCCGGTGCGGGCGAGCGATAGCCCTCCCACTCCCAGACCATCCGGACCCAGCGCGCCGCGGGGCCATCCATCGTCGCCATGCGCAGGCCGGTCACACCCGACACGCTACTGCGCCGAGCGGCGACCGTCACGGCGTGGGGTCGCTCACGGATCGTGGCAAAGAGGTCGCCGCCGGGACGTCATGGTGGGGCATGGCCTCGCGCACGGTCCTCCTCGTGATCGCTCTTCTCGGTGTCCCGTCGCTCGCGGCGGCCGACGACCCGATCAACGCCATCATCGGCGACGTGAGCTGGACGAGCGCGGCCGAGGGCTCCGAGGTCGACCGGATCCGCGCACATCTCGCCTTCGTCGAAGGCCGCCTCCGCGCACACCCGCCAGCGCTCGCCCCGGACCAGCGGACCCGACGCCAGGCCGCCCTCGACGCGCTCGCTCGCTATCGCGAGGCCGGGCTCTTCCCCCGCCGCACCGGTGACCCCTACCCGGGTCGGCGACCGCGTTTCATCGACGACCGAGGCGTCCACTGCGCGGTCGGCGAGATGATCCGCGCGACCGGTCACGCCGAGCTGGCGCGCCGGATCGACGAACGCTTCGAGTACGCCTTCGTCGAGCAGATCACCGAGCCCGGGCTCGTCGAGTGGGCGGCGCGCTACGGCTTCTCCGTGAGGGAGCTGGCGATGGTGCAGCCGAGCTACTCGCCAGTGCCGAACGACGAGCTCATCGAGAGCGAGGTCGAGATGGCGACGGAGCGGATCACGCTGGAGTGCGCCAAGGAACACGAACCGGCCGACAGCTTCCGCCTGCGGGTCCTCTACCGACCCCACGACCAGGTGAGCTTCCGTTCGATCCGCTGGTTCGACGGCTTCGTGCAGTGCTTCCTCGAGAAGGCTCGCGAGACCATCCGCATCGGCGGCGGCGCCTACGACCAGGAGCCGCACCGGGTCCGCACCTGGATGCGCGTCCGGGTCGAGTCGCCGCAGGCGATCCTCGAGCGACGGCTGGCGGCGATCGACCTCGGCTCGGACCGGACACCGTGCTTTCCGCGACCGGGTGCGGTGCCCGAGCAGGTCGTCGTGCGCGTCCGAGTGGACGACCAGGGGCTGCACGCGGAGGCGACCACCACGCCGAGCAACGAAGCCGTCGACGAGTGCCTCGAAGCGCACGTCGCCGAGCGGCTCGAGGCATTCGGTCCCGGACGCTGGCGGCTGGACGCGCAGGTGGAGCAGGCGGTCGAGCCGCGCGTGAGCTCGGAGCGGGTGCAGCAGGCGCTCGAGAGCTACGTGCCGGGCTTCGCGACCGAGTGCTGGAGCGAAGGGGAGCCCGAGCGCGTCACGGTGCGCGCGACCGGCGAGCGCGATGCCGAGGACTTGCGCTTCACGATCGAGGGCGGCGGCGAACCCTTCCGCGCCTGCATGGAGCCGAAGCTCCGGGAGCGTCTCCGGCAGATGCTCGGCACGCACGTCGCACAGCCCGATGGCACACGCACCCCCTACTTCCGGCTCGACGTGGACGCGCGGGGGAGCGTATCCATCGACGTCGAAACGCCCACCGACCGCGAGGCGCGAATCCAGCAGCAGCGCGAGGAGATGGAGCGGCGCATGGCCGAACAGGAGAGCTACCTCTGACGGGTCAGCGGAAGATCGTGGCCAGGTAGGCGAGGAGCGGGTCCGGCACCGCCGGCTGGCTCCGGAATGCGACGTAGCCGTCGGGGCGGACCACGCTGAGCGCTTCGGAGTGCGCGCCGAAGAGGGCGTGCAGCGAGCCGTCGGCGTCGAGGATGACCGGGTCATGGCGGAGCGCCTTCGGTCGCTCGGCATGCGGAACGACCACGAAGACGCGGACGTACTCCCCATGGCGTTCCTGCACCGTGGTCGCGATCGCGTCGAGGGTGCGGTAGCCCTCGTCGGTCGCGGCGGCGCCGTCGAAGAGGAGCAGGGTGTGCTGCGTGCCGAGGAGCAGCTCGTGGAGGGTGGCGGCCGGGGCGCCCTCGTCGAGGACCAGGTCCGGCACACGCTCGCCGGGCCCCGGGCCGTCGCCGAAGCGGAGCCAGTCGGCGAGACCCGGCCGCTCACCGCGCTCGGTGCCGAGCTCCGCCTTCCAGATCGAGCTCTGGTGCTGACCGACGATCGGGCTCTGGGGATAGGCGACCAGGGTCTGACTCATGGCCCGGACCAGTCGCGACTGGACCATGCCGAGCTCGGCGACGAAACCGAGGACTTGCCGGCGGAGCGCCGTCGCGATCGGATGACGAAGCGAGAGCACGCGCATCATCTGCTTGGTCGCGGCGTCGGTGCCCTCGACCACGCCGCGCGCGATCGGGCGGCGCTCGGCCTCGTAGGAATCGAGGAGCGCCTCGGGCGAGGCGCCCTTCAGCACCAGCGCGAGCTTCCACCCGAGGTTCGCGGCGTCTTGGATGCCGAGGTTCATGCCCTGCGCGCCGACCGGGCTGTGGATGTGCGCGGCGTCGCCGGCGAGGAGCACACGCCCGACCCGATAGCGCTCGGCCAGGCGACCGTGGAACTTGAAGCCCGCGATCCAGGCGGGGTCGCTGATGGTCGTGCCCTTCGGCAAGCGCTGGGCGGCGATGGCCTGCATGCCCTCGAGGGTCGGCTCGGCTTCCGGGTTCGGCGGCGCGAGCGCGATGAGCCGGTACCGACCGTCGGTGAGGAGCGGCAGCGCGCCCATCATTCCGTCGTCCGAGGGGAAGGCGTAGGCCTCGTGGCCGTCGGTCGGAAAGCTCCAGTCGACGCGGACGTCCGCCTGCCAGAGCACCCGCTCGAAGCTCTCGCCCTCGAAAGCGAGACCGAGCCCCTTGCGCACGGCGCTGTGCGCGCCATCGCAGCCGATGAGGTACTCGGCCTCGACGGTCTCCGTTTCTCCGTCGCGGTCGAGCACGGCGCGAACGCCATCGTCGCTCGCCTCGAAGGAGCTCATCGTCACCGGGCGTTCGAAGGTACCGCCGAGCGAGCGCAGGTGGTCGGCCAGGAGCGCTTCCGTTCGCCGCTGCTCGATGCCGAGCAAGAAGGGGAATGGCGTGCCCTCGAGTTGGATGGCGACGTGCGCGAGCCGCTTCTCTCCGTCCATCACGTTGAAGCCGTGCATCTTCCGGCCTTCGGCCAGGAAGGTGTCGGCGACGCCAGCGATCCGCAGCATCTCCATGGTGCGCGGCATGACCGCCGCCGCCTTCGACCAGGGCTGCGGCTCGGGCAGCGCATCGATCACTCGACAGGCGATCCCATGGCGCTGCAGCTCGCACCCCATCATCAACCCGACCGGGCCCCCGCCCACCACCAGCACTCGCGTCATCGCGTCCCCTTCGCTCCAAAGATATAGGATGGCGGCGCAACCATGGATACACGACCGAACTGGGCTCGACGCATCGCCGGACTCACGGCGCTCTCGATCGTCGCGATCCTCGCCTGGCCCAACGGCTCGGCTGCGGCTCAAGCGACGCTTCACCCGCAGCTCGGCGGGTCCGTGCGAAACCGCATGGGTGAGCTGCGAATGGAGAGCGGCGAAGAGCGGCGCTACGAGCTCGGCGCCTACGCGGAGCTCGTAGCGCGCTTCGACACGCAGCCCTTCGCGGGCGCCGACGACCTGACGAGCGGCTTCGAGACGCGCACCTGGTTCGCGAGCTCGCTGGCGCTCGACACCGCCTCAGGCGGAAACGAGAGCCGGTCGCGATTCGTGCGCTTCGGCGCCGACGCGGGCTGGCTCTTCCCGGTCACGGGCGGGCTCGAGATCGGCCTCGCCGCCGGCTTCGTCTTCGAGGGCTACTACCTGGGCACGAGCACGCCCTTCCCCAGCATCCGGACCCTGGCGATTCGACCGGCCCTGCGCGTGCGCCAGGCGATTTGGCGCGAGAAGCTCGTCGTGGACCTGGATGCGGCCTACCGCTGGGTGGTCTTCGAACGGGGGCTCACCGACCGGTTCGGCTCCGACTCGACGGTGCGTGCCTTCGACCTGACTGGCGCGCTCGGGGGCACGCTGAAGGCGTTCACGTGGTCACTACGGCTCGCGTGGGTATCCTATCTCTACGAGCTCCGTGGTGACGCGAACGAAGCTCGAGCGGTGGACGGTCACGACCACGGCATTCGGATGGAGATCTTGGTGGGATGGAAGCTCGGCACATGATGGGACGAACGCTCGGGATTCTCGTACTGCTCGCCGGCTGCACCGGCGAGGTCGTCGTGGACGACGGCGACGGCACGACGAGTAGTCCGCCGCGCGACTCGGGGCCGGCGCCCGCGGTCGATGGCGGGCCACGGCCCCCACCGCCGGACGGCTGCGGGACCGCAGCCGAGATGGAGGAGCTCGCGCTGACGAACGCCGCGCGAGAGGCGGCCGGGGTCGCGCCGCTCATCTGCGACCCGGACCTGACCGCCGTGGCGCGCGCCCACAGCGAGGACATGTGCGCTCGTGACTACTTCAGCCACACCAACCCCGACGGCGACGGCCCCTCGGACCGCGTGACCAACGCCGGGCTCAGCCACCGCGGGATCGGCGAGAACATCGCGGCAGGCAATCAGTCTCCCGCCGCCACCCACGACCAGTGGATGAACTCGTCCGGTCACCGCGCCAACATCCTGAACGGCGACTACACCCGCATCGGCATCGGCTACGCCTCGTGCAGCACCGGCTGGCCCCACCTCTGGACCCAGGTCTTCGCCCGCACCAATTGACCCGAGGGCAGGATCACCCCGTCTTTGCGGGCGTTCCGAGCACGAAATGCAAACTGTTCCGAGCGGACCTCAGACGGGGCGGAACGGGAACGGCAGCGCGTCGACCGCCTCCGCCTCGATCGGACCGCGGCACACGAGCCGGGCGTGGTGCCATTCGCGGACCCGCGCGAGTGACGCGAGCAACCCGTCGAGCCCCCCCTCGCCCGCGTTGGCGATCTCCGGGCTGGTGCCACCAAAGGCAACGATGACCACGCTCGTATCCGGCCCGCCGCGGTAACTCGGTGCTGGGCCCTTCGGCGGGGGAAGCGCGGCTTCGATCCGGTCGAGGGGGAGGTCGACCCGCGCCGCGGCATCCACGGCGGCGACCGGCTCATCGTCGAGCCAGGCGCCACTGGCCCACGCGGAGCGGTGCTCCTCCAGCGCACGGGCGACCGCCTCGAGTTGCCGGGCGGGAGCCATGTCGCGCCAGCTCTCGACGCGGTCGAGGAAGGCACGACCCGCGGCGCCGCGGACCGCGACCGCCACGACGACCGTGTCGAGGCGGCGGCCTTCGGGGAAGGAGGGCGCGAAGTCGGGCTCCGGCGCCTTCGTCTTGAAGAGGTACTGACTGCTGATGGCGAGGGTGAGGAAAGCCAACGCGATGCCGCCACCGGCCAACGCCTTGAACTTCATCTCGGCCATCCAGGCCGCGTCGTTCCAGCGCATGATCAGCACCAGCCCGCCGATCGAGACGAAGGAGAGGATCAGGGCGCCCGCGCTCGCGGCGCGGTGTCGACGGTCCCTATCGTTGGGCCACACGGGCGCAACAAAGCACAGTTTGCATTTCGCGGCGAGAACGCCCCGAAAGACAGGAGCTCCGAGGGGTGATCCCGTCCCCCGGAATCAGCGCTCGGCGAGCGCCAGGGGGAACTCGTTCACCGTGAGGAGGTGCCTGGCAGCGGCCAGCGGCGTGCGCGGGAGCTTGGCGAAGTAGCGCATGGCGGCGGGGAGCGTGCCGAAGGTGCGCTCGATGGGCGCGAAGCGCTCGCTGGTGACGTTGTCGCGGAGCGGCGCCTCGGCGTCGCGGTCGCGGATGTAGTCGCGGACGTAGCCGAGAAGCCGTTCGTGGTAGCCGGGGTCTTCCACGATGGCGCCGATCGAACGGGTGCGGGGGTGGGTGCCTTCGAGCATCTGCTCGACCTGCTTCTCGAGCTCCTCGAGACCGCCCTCGTGGGACTCGAGAAGCTGCAGGTCGTAGGTCGGGTTGGCGTGCACCACCTGCATCAGGTGGCCGATGATGTTGTCGACGGTCGAGAGGAAGCCGGTGGGGTCCACCAGCGAGGCCGGCTCGTCCAGGAAGCGCAGCACCTGGTGGAAGTTGAAGTCGATGCCCTGCGCCTCGTAATAGTCCTCGGCCGCCGGGACGATCCAGAAGCGGAGCATGTCCGCGCTGCCGACCACGAGCTGCAGTCGCGTCGGCACGGTGTCGATGTAGCCGAGCCGCTTCAGCCGCTCGAGCCGTCCGTCGAGCTCCTGACCTCGGGCATAGACCGCGATGGCCGAGCCCAGCCGCCGGATCTTGCCGGCCATCTGCCGTGGCGTACCCGCGGCCTGGAGCATCAGCTTCCAGGCCGGTTCGCTGGTTCGAGCGACGGTCCCCTCCATCATCATCGCGCCCATCGTAGCGGCATCGGTCGCGGGCGCGGGAGCATCGAGATTCGGCTGAACGGACTGCATGGCGGGACCCCTTTCTTGAACCGTAAACGCCATTTACTTTTTGAATGTACGTGACCAAGCGGTCAGCTTTCCAGTTGCGAGCGTGACCTAACTCACGACCGATGCCCTGATCGTCGGGACCCCACCGGCTCTCGGGGCCACGGGCCCACCTCTCGCAGTCCCCACTGCCGGCGCCGCGTCTGGCTCTCTGAGTTGCCAAAACGGAACGTCACCCTCGTGCGGGTCGTTGCGTCCCAGTGCCCATGAAGACCACAGCACTCTCCTTTGCCTCCCTGTTCCTCCTGATCGCCGCCTGCGAAGACCACACCGAGGGTGTGGAAGAGGCCGTCGTCGGGGAGGCCGAGGAGGAGACCACCACAACCGCCGACGGGAGCCAGGAGCTGACCATCGACGCCACCCGCTCGAGCGTCGGGTTCACCGGGGCCAAGGTCACCGGCAGCCACGACGGCACCTTCGAGCAGTGGTCCGGCACCATCGACTTCGACGCGGAGAACGTCACCGCGAGCTCCGTCGCGATCACCATCCAGATGGACTCGGTGCAGATCGAGCCCGAGCGCCTGCTGAACCACCTGAAGTCGGAGGACTTCTTCGACGTGGAGAACCACCCCACGGCGACCTTCCGCTCGACCCGCGTGGTCGCTCAGCAGGGTGCCAACGGCGCGACCCACCAGGTCACCGGCAACCTCACCCTCCGTGGCGAGAGCAAGAGCATCACCTTCCCGGCGAAGGTCGAGGTGAGCGACTCCGAGGTCGCGGCCAGCGCCGAGTTCGTGATCCAGCGGGCCGACTTCGGCATCGTCTACGAAGGCATGGCCGACGACCTCATCGAAGACGAGGTCGTGATCCGCTTCGACGTGAAGGCGCCGAGGAGCTGACGCACTCCTCGATCGGCTGAGCAGGTATCCTCGGCGCGTGCGCTGGGACACCTTCCTCGGGCGCGTCGCGGCGGATGGTCGCGCCGAGAGCCTCTTCGACGACACGCCGCCGCGCGCGGCGTCTGCGCCGAGCGGTTCGATCGTGGCGATCGACGCCGATGGCGAGCGCGTGCTCGCGGCGCCGGGTACCGGCGCGGCGGCGGTCTGGGAGCTCGCCGGCCGCCACGAGCTCGACCCGCGCTACCCGAAGGCCGTGCTCGATGAGGTCGCGGCATGGCAAGCGAGCCCCGGGCTCGACGATCCCGCCCTGAGCGACCGACGGGACGCGCCCTTCGTCACCATCGACGGAGCCAGCGCCCGCGACCTGGACCAGGCGGTCTTCGTCGAGCCTCTCGAGGCCGGCTGGCGCATCCACTACGCGCTGGCCGACGCCGCCTTCTATGCGCCGCCCGGCAGCGCGCTCTTCGAAGAAGCCCTCCGGCGCGGCGCCAGCTACTACCTGCCGGACCGCGTCGTGCCGATGCTGCCGGCGGCGCTCTCCGAGGGGCTGGTGTCGCTCAACCCGGCGGTCGAACGACGCGCGGTGATCTTCGAGCTCACCCTCGCCGCGGACGGCACGCTCGCAGACACCAGCGTCGTGCGTGGGCTGGTCCGGAGCCGAGCGAAGCTCTCCTTCGCGGTGGTGCAGGCGTTCTACGGCGGCGAGCGCGACGGCATCGAGCCGGCCATCGCCGCGAGCCTGGACGCGCTTCGCGCCGTGGGTCTGGCCCGGATGGAGCTCGCCGAGGAGCGGGACATCGTGCGCTACCGACGCGAGGAAGTGCGCATCGGCACCGGTGACCCGGTCGGCTTCGTGACCCGGGAGGATCTGCGCCTCGACGTCGAGCGCTACAACGAGCAGGTCTCGCTGCTCTGCAACGTCGCCGGAGCGCGGCTGATGCGCGCGGGCGCCGAACACGAAGGCGTCGAGCCCATCTTCCGCGTGCACCCCGCTCCCGGTGCGGACCGCGTCGAGGGGTTCGAGCGCTTCCTCGAGGCGCTGGTGAGAGCCCACGACCTGGACCCGGCGACCTGGCTGTGGACCCGCGAGCGCGGCTCCCTCGCGGCGTTCCTCGACGAGCTCCCGAGCGAAGGGCCCGAGGGCCGCATCGCCAGCGCCATCCACCGCCAGGCGGTCATGCTCAACGTGCGCTCGACGTTCCAGCAGGAGCCGGATCGGCACCACGGGGTGGGCGCCGACGTCTACGCCCGCTTCACCTCTCCGATGCGCGAGATCGTCGGCGTCCATCTGCACCACGAGCTCTTCGAGCTGCTCGGTGGCGGTGGCGCGCGCGACCCCGAGCGACGCGAGCAAGTCGTGCAAGCGGCGAACCGCGCCAAGCAGAAGCAGAAGCACGTCGAGAACGAAGCCAACCGGCTCGTCCTCGACCAGATCCTCGGAGAGGCGGAGCGCAACCAACGAACGCTCCCCGGCACGCTCATGGGTCTCGCGCGCGGCAAGGCCCACGTGCGGCTCGACGAACCGGCGATCGACGTGAAGGCGTACCTGAAACACCAGGCGCGCTTCGGTGGCGCCGTCCGCATCGAGGCCGAAGGGAGCACGCTGATGCGCGGAGAGGCGCGCATCGCCCGGGTCGGCGATCCCATCGGTCTTCGCGTCGACTCGCTCGACGGCGACCACTGGGTGCTCGAGCTCCGCCCCGCGCCATGAGCGACCGGCGCGAGGGAGCGCTCACCCGTTGGCTCCGGGACGCACCGACGGCGGCCTTCGTGGGCTACGCCGTACTGGCGAGCTTCACGACCTACTTCGCGATGTACGCGTTCCGGAAGCCCTTCGCCGCCGCGAGCTACGAGGGCACCTTCGCCGGCACCGAGATCACGCTGAAGACCGCCTTCGTGATCAGCCAGGTCATCGGCTACACGCTGAGCAAGTACCTGGGCATCAAGCTGGTCAGTGAGGTCCGGCCCGAGCGCCGCCGTCGGGCGCTCTTCATGCTCGTCGGCGCCGCCGAGCTCGCGCTCCTCCTCTTCGCGCTGCTTCCGGGCGACTGGCGCGCGCTCGCGATCTTCGCGAACGGCCTGCCGCTCGGGATGGTCTGGGGGATGGTGGTCCGCTACCTCGAAGGGCGCCGCACCTCGGAGCTGCTCCTCGCCGGGCTGAGCACGAGCTTCATCGTCGCCAGCGGCGTGGTGAAGGACGTCGGCCGATGGTTGATGGACGCGCACGCGGTGGACGAGCGCTGGATGCCCTTCGCGACCGGCTTGCTCTTCCTGCCGGTCTTCGCGCTCGCGGTGTTCCTGCTCGACCAGCTACCGCCGCCGACCGACGAGGACGTCGCGCTGCGGGTCGAGCGACCGGCGATGACGGGCGCGCAGCGGCGCGCGTTCCTGAGGCGCTTCCTGGGCGGGCTGGTGCTGCTCTTCGTCGTCTACTTCTTCCTCACGGCGTACCGCGACTTCCGCGACAACTACGGCGTCGAGATCTTCGGGGAGCTCGGCTACGGCGAGGAGCCGACCATCTTCACGCAGACCGAGCTCCCGGTAGCCTTCGGCGTCCTGCTCGCGCTCGCGGCGCTGAACGTCGTGAAGGACAATCGGCGCGCGCTCGCGGGCGCCTACGGGATCATGATCGCGGGGGCGCTGATGCTCGGCGGCGGCACGCTCCTCTTCGACGCCGGCCGAATCGACGGCGCGACCTGGATGGTCCTCACGGGGCTCGGCTCCTACCTCGTGTACGTGCCGTTCGGCTCGGTGCTCTTCGACCGGCTGATCGCCTCGACCGGCGTGGCCGCGACGGCAGTCTTCACCATCTACCTCGCGGACGCGCTCGGCTACACGGGCTCGATCGGCGTCCAGCTCTACCGCGACCTCGCGTCGGCCGACGCGACCCGGCTCGCGTTCTTCCACACCTTCACCTACGTGATGAGCCTCGGCGCGGCCGTGCTGCTCGCGGCCAGCCTGGCCTATTTCCTCGCCAAGACGCGAAGACGAGCCGACCGAGCTTGACCGTGGTCATGAAACACCTTCACGCTGGAGACGTAGAGGGTTGGATGGAACGACGCTGGATTCATGAGAACCCGGCGGTGTGGACGGCCGACAAGGCCCGCATCGTCGGTCGCGCCCAAGAGGGAATCTTCGACGGACGCTACGCCGCCACGACCGAGGGCGCGTTGGTGCCCGGGGCGTGGTGGCGAGTCGAGGACGACGGTCGCACCGTCGCCTTCGGCTGGATGGACGTGGTCTGGGGCGACGCCGAGATCCTACTGGCGACGGCCCCGGAGGAGCGCAACAAGGGCATCGGAAGCTACGTGCTCGAGCACCTCGCCGACGAAGCCCACAAGCGCGGGCTGAACTACCTCTACAACGTCATCCGCCCGACCCACCCGGAGCCGGAGAAGGTGAAGGCGTTCCTCGAGAAGCGCGGCTTCGAACCGTCGAACGACGGACGGCTGCTCCGCTCGATCGCTCGGGCGAGCGTGCCCCCACCCGCGCCCTAGCGACCGCTGAGCCAGTCGAAGGCGTCTTCGATGTCGGTGAAGCCGCGCATGCTCTGTCTCGATGCGAGCGAGCTGGTGCGGAGGACCATCTGCCAGAGCACGTTGTCGGTGACGATGGCGACGCGGTCCACCCGGTCTCGTTGGGAGCGGGCCCACTTCACGATCCGATCGCGGCTGTCGCCCTCGTAGCCCTCGACCCGCCGACAGTCGATCATCAGCCGAGCCCGGCCGAGCCGGTCGAGCGTCTCCTCCGCGCGCTGCACGGACTCGTACACGCCGTGCTCGCTGACGGTGCCCAGCAGGCGAACGGAGACGACCCGGGTCGACCCAACGGCGCGGGTACCGGTGCCGCGGGCGGTACCGAACGCACCCGTGGGCTCCCGGTGGCTGCCGGTCGGTTCCCGCGGCCGCAGGGTCGAGTTGCGGCGCCTTCGCGCCTCCTCCGCTTCGTCCCCCATCCGAACCACGTTCACATGATCGCTGGACTTTTTCAAACATGATTTAGTGCACTCCTACAATGGGGATGGAACGCTGGCGGCCACCAGACCGCCGCCCGCCTTCGCTTCGTGTTAGATCGTCCCTGGGTCGCGAAATGCCGGATCCCCATGATGTCGCCCGCCGTCGCCTACACGAGGCGCTCGGCTACGAGTTCGAGCACGAGGCGCTCCTCGCCGATGCGCTCACCCATCGTTCGTTCAAGAACGAGCGACCGGACCTCGCGCGCACGGACAACGAGCGCCTCGAGTTCCTCGGCGACGCGGTCCTCGGGATGGGCGTCGCCGTGCTCCTGGCCGACGCTTACCCGGACCAGGGCGAGGGCGCGCTGACCCGGCTCCGGGCGGACGTCGTCTGCGAGGCCTCGCTCGCCGCCGTGGCCCGCTCGCTCGAGGTCGGCGACGCGCTGCGGCTCGGCAAGGGTGAAGAGCGCTCCGGCGGCCGTGACAAGCCACGGCTGCTCGCGTCGGCGATGGAGGCGATCGTGGGCGCCGTCCTGACCGATGGCGGCTCCGGTCCGGCGCTCGAGCTGGTCGAGCGGCTCTTCGCGGAGCAGGTCGCGCAGGCGAGCGGTCAACGGGACGTGAAGAGCCGGCTGCAGGAGTGGGCCCAACGCGAGCATGGCGCGACCCCGGTGTACCGGGTGGTGCGCGCCGAGGGGCCCGACCACGAGCGGGTCTTCCACGTCGCCGTGGACCTCGAAGGCCGCACCCTGGCCGAGGGCACCGGCCGGTCGAAGGCGGAGGCCGAACGGAGCGCCGCCCGTAAGGCCCTCGACGCGCGAGAGGCCGAATGACGCGCGCACTGCTCACGCTGATGCTGGTCGGCTGCGCAGTCGACGTCTCAGGCATCCCCGGCACCGACGACGACTCCGTCGTCGACATGCAGGTCCCGGTCGACGCGCCGATGGTCGCGGACGCGGATGGCTTCGTCCCGCCCACCGACATGCCGCCCGGCTGCTCGCCCGAAGGGGCGCTCCACTGCGCCGACGGGGTCGTCCAGCGCTGCGTGGGCGGTGAGCTGGTGACCGAGCGTGCGTGCGCTCCCCTCGCGTGCGCGGGCGGGGAAGCCCGCTGCGCGCGAGTGGACGTCACACACATCGGCGATGACGACCTCCTGCTCCAAGGCACGATCGACCTCAGCACCGAAGGTGACGTGCTCGTCGACACCGACGACGGCGAGATCCTGGTCGACGGAGCCACCCTGCGAGGGCCGGGCATCGGCACCATCGCCGGCATCCCCTTCGCCACCGAGGACCAGCCGGCGCCCGGCGCGGACCTCGGCGTGGTGGTGTTCCGCAACCTCGAGCTGCTGCCGGGCTCGACGCTCACCACCCGCGGCGGACGAGCGCTGGTGCTCCTGGTCACCGAGGAGGTGATCGTGCAAGGCACGATCGACGTGGGCGCCAACGGACGCACGGCCGGTCCGGGCGGCGGGACGGGCGGCGACCGGCGACGGGACGGCGGCCAACCCGGGGGCGGTCAGCGTGGTGACCTCGACGGCATCCTCGGTGGCCAGCAGGGCGGCGGCGGTGGCGGCGGTCACGCGGCCGCGGGTGGCCGGGGCGGCACGGACGACGGCGGCACCGGTGGCAACGGCGGGGTGTTGATCCCCGACCCGGAAGGCGAGCCGCTCGTGGGCGGCGGCGGCGGCGCCGGTGGCGCCGACGTGGACGACGGCGGCCCGGGAGGCGGGGGCGGCGGCGCGATCCAGATCACGGCCGGAACCCGCATCCTGGTCCGCTCGGCCGGAGTCATCCGCGCGCCGGGCGCGGGCGGCTCTCGCTCCGGCGAAGGCGCTGGAGGCGGCGGCGCCGGTGGCACCGTGTACCTGGAGGCGCCGACCGTGACCATGAACGGGACGCTCGCGGTGAACGGCGGCGGCGGCGGTGGCGCAGGCGACGGCTCCACGGCCGGCTCTCGTGGCCAGGACGTCGCCGACCGAACGCCCGGCGGCACCGAAGGGCCGGGCAACGGGAGCGGCGGCTTGGGTGGTGGCGGCG
This sequence comes from uncultured Sandaracinus sp., assembly GCA_964462035.1. Taxonomy (GTDB): domain Bacteria; phylum Myxococcota_A; class Polyangia; order Polyangiales; family Houyiibacteriaceae; genus UBA1660. The sequence goes on along the minus strand of CAYXAP010000048.1, from coordinate 23,851 downwards.
GTGGGCTCGAGGGCCTCCCCGGCGGGGACGGCGACCCTGGTGGTGGCGGCGGTGGTGCGGCCGGCCGTGTGGTCCTGCGCGCGGCGCCCGGCGCGCTGACCGTCAGTGGGCTCATCTCGGTGGAGGGCGAAGCCCGCACCTTCGGGGAGCTCCGCACCCTCTGATGAGCGAGGACCTCGAGCCGCGGATCCAAGCGCTGATCGGCGCGGGCCGTCACGCGGACGCGGCGGTCCTCTGCCTCCAGCAGGGCGACGCCCGACGTGCGGGCAAGCTCTACGCGGAGGTCTGGGACTGGCCCAAGGCGATCGAGGCGTCCGAGAACGCCGGCTTCTTCGCCGACGCCTACGCCTACGCCCTCGCGGCCCAGGATCGCGGAGCGCTCCAGCGGCTGATGCAGATCCTCCCGGACCACCCGGAACAGGCGCGCGACGCAGCCGCCACCGCCGAGGGGAAGGGCCGCGTGGTGGACGCCGCGGCGTTGCGCGAAGCCGCGGGTGAAGTGGACCTGGCCGCCGAGCTCTACGAACGCGCCGGCGAGCTCGCGGAAGCCGCGCGCTGCCACGAGAGCGCCGGCCGCTATCGCGAAGCCGGCGTGCTCTACGAGAAGCGGCTGCGCGAAGAGTCCGGCGACGGCGAGGCCGCCCTTCGACTGGGCCGGATCCTCGCGGGCTTCGGCCGCTGGGACCACGCCGCGCGGGCCCTGCAGAAGGCGGTCGACGACCGCGACCACCGCGAGTCGGCGCTCGAGATGCTCGTGGCGTGCTTCGACGCGATGAAGATGCACGACGCGGCCGGCACGGCGCTCGAGCGGCTTCGCGCGATCCGTCCGGAGCTCCCAGTGAAGGTGGACGCGTTCCTGCGCGAGACCTTCGGGGATGAACGCGGCCCCGCCGGACTCTCGCAGGGCGACGAAGCCAGCCAGCTGCTCGCCGGGCGCTACCGCATCGTGCGAACGCTCGGCGCCGGCGGCACCGGTCGCGTGCTCCTGGCGCACGACGGCTTCTACGACCGCGAGGTCGCCGTGAAGATCCTGACCGTGGGCTCGAGCTCTCAGGGGCGCGACGCGTACGTGCGCTTCGAGCGCGAGGCCCGGGTGGCCGCGGGGCTCGACCACCCGAACGTCGTCCGGGTCCACGAGTTCAACGCCGACGGGCCCTTCCTGGTCATGGAGTACATGGCCGGCGGGACACTGGAAGAACGCCTCGAAGAGGGCGCGCTCCCGCTGGCGATGATCAAGAACGTGACCAACGCCGTGCTCGCGGGACTCGAGACGGTGCACCGACGCGGCGTCATCCATCGTGACCTGAAGCCCGCGAACATCTTCTTCGGCGCGACCGGGGACGTGAAGCTCGGCGACTTCGGCACGGCGCACCTGCAGGACCTCGGCGCGACGCTCACCGGCGCGCTGATCGGCACGCTCGCGTACATGGCTCCCGAGCAGGTGACCGGCTCGCGCCGCCCCGAGGCCGCCACCGACCTCTACGCCTTCGGCTGCATCCTCTACCGAATGCTCACCGGCGCCCTGCCCTTCCCCGGCCCCGACTTCGTCACCCAACACCTCGAGCTCGTGCCGCCCGCGCCCTCCTCTCTGCGCAAGGGGCTCGACTCGGGCTTCGACACGCTGGTGGGCGAGCTCCTCGGCAAGGCGATCGAAGACCGCCCCGGCTCGGTCGAGGCGGTGCGGAAGATCCTCGACGGCCTCGACTGGCGGGACCCGGACGAGGACGAGCTCGCCGCGCTGGTCGCACGGGAGCGGCGACCGGAGCCGGCGCCGCCGAAGCGACCGACGAGCGCCCCGCCGCCCGCGGCCGAAGAGCGGTACACGCTGCTCGAGCCCAGGGAAGACGGCGCCTATCTCGCGCAGGACGAGCTGCTGGGCCGGACCGTTCGCATCGAGCCCTGCGATCCGGAGCGCGCCCGCTTCTTGAAGAAGCTCGCAGCCGCCGACGGCCCTCACCTGCAAGCGATCTTCGACATCGACGACGAGGGTGGCCGCGCGGTGATCGAGGAACCGAAGGGCGAATCGTTGGCGCGGGCGCTGCTGGACGACGAACAGCGAGCGCGAGCGAAGGCGCAGATCCAGGTCGCGCTCGAGCGGCTGCACGCCGCGGGAGTGGTCCACGGGAACCTCGGCCTCGGCGCAATCCGCGTCGGCCCCGGGCGCGCGACGCTGCTCCTCCCCACGCAGCCCACCGACGCGAGCGCCGAATCGGACCGCGAAGCCTTCGCGGGTCTCTTCCCCTGATCAGCGCCCGACGAGCGGGCTCTGCGGAAAGCGGCGCGCGAGCTCGTCGCGCATCTGCTGCGCGCGGTCGCTGTCGCCCGCCTGCTCGGCGGTGACCGCAGCGTTGAAGAGCGCCTCGTCGCCGGCCTCGCAGTCCCGTCGGAAGAGCGCTTCGTAGGCGGTCGAGGCGTTCGCCATGTCGCCGCCGCGCGCCAGGTCCTCGGCCGCCCGGCGACCGAGCTGGCAGTGGAGACGCACGAGCATCGCGCAGGTGTCTTCGGGGACGGGCTCGCCCTCACAGAGACGCTGGCGGTACGCGGGCACGCGATCGGCGATGCGGTCGTGGCAGCTCGCTTCGAGCGCCGGTCGTTGGCGCGCGCGGCGGAGCAATGCGTCGAGGCCGAGGTTCACCGAGAACCCTGCGAGCTCCGAATCGGGCGCGCGCTCGACGACCGCGTCGAAGAGCGTCGCGGCCTGGTCGAACCGGTTGGCCTGATAGCGGACACGCGCCATCCAGTAGAGCGCCCAGGCGGCGCTGCTCGCCTCGGCGTGGCATGCGAGGCCGCGAGCGACCGGGTCGAGCTCGAGGGCGGTGGGCGAGAGCTCGGTCGGCGGGGGGACGGCCACCGGTCCCATGCTCTCGGTCGCCGCCGGCCGAACGGACGCGGCCTCGAGCTGTTCTCGAAGCTGCTCCAGCGTGGCGGCCACGTCCTCGGGGCGCTCCGCGGCCTCGCACGCGAGCAGCGTCTGCGGATCGTGGAAGCAGACCTCTGCCACGGCTCGGGCGGAGAGCGGCGTCCGCTCGGTGGGGATCTCGTCCGCCGGCGGTGTCGTGTCGACGGGCTCGCTCGGCTCGGCGCGGGTGCAGCCGAGCATCAGGATCAACGAGAGTGCAGCGCGCGCGCTCATCACTCCGCCGCGAGCGGTGCTCGCCGATGAGGCTCGCGCTCGCGAGGAGTCGGCGCCGCGCGCCCCCGCTCCTGGTCGCGAGCTTCGCGTTCCGTGAAGGCGTAGGGCTTCCGCGTGCCCATCACGTGGTCGAAGAAGGGATGGGTGACGCACCAATTCGCTTCCTGGTTCGGGCCCATGTGGTGGTCGAAGTGCCAAGGGAGGTGCTCACGTGCCCATTCCGGGTCGAGGTGCGCACGGCGGTGCAGCCGCAGGTAACGGAGCGCGCAGGCCCAGGTGGTGCCGACGAAGAATGGCGCGACCGGCAGCAGCGGCGCGAACGCAGCCGCTGCTGCGCCGATCCACACGGCCTCGAGGCTCTGGGTGTTCCACTCGCGCGCGAAGAAGGGGCGGTGGTAGGCGGCGTCGATCAGCGCGCCCTTGCGGGCCGAGCGGTGATGGGTCCAGTGGAAGGCCCAGATGCTCTCCTTCCGTCGGCCGAGGCGGTGCAGCAGGTGTTTGTGGATCACCCACTCCGCCCCGTTGGCGGCCAAGAGCCCTAGCGGAATCCCAATCACGTCGACGTGTTCCCCTCTCCATGGCCCGTCTTCGCGCGATGACGCGCGTCCCCCGGGCTCCGCGCGATCCTTAGTGGCATCGGGCCGATTCGCAAAGGGCTCAGCGTCGCCGGCACCACTCGCTCCAGGACCCGACGTAGAGCGCCGCACCACCGAGTCCCGCGCGCTCCATCGCGAGCAGGCCGTGGCAGGCGGTCACGCCAGAACCGCAGCTGACGATGGCGGCCGCCGGATCGGCGCCGTCGAGCGCGGCCTCGTAGCGAGCCCGGAGCGTGGCGGCGTCCAGGAAGCGCCCGTCGGCGTCGAGGTTCTCCGCGAAGGGCAGGTTGAGCGCGCCGGGGATGTGGCCGGCCACCGGATCGAGCGGCTCGGTGTCGCCGCGGAAGCGCTCCGCCGCCCGCACGTCGATGACCGGTCGGTCGCTTGGTCGGCCTTCCACCTCTTCGAGCGTCACCGTCGGCGAGCGCCACCGCTCGGCGGGGTACGGCGGCGCATCCATCGTCGGCGGCACGGCGGTGTCGGCGGGCACGCCAGCGGCCTGGATCGCGGCCCAACCGCCGTCGACGACCGCCACGCGCTCGTGGCCGACGGCGCGGAGCATCCACCACGCGCGGGCCGCCGCGATGGCGCCGCCGCGATCGTCGTAGATGGCCACCGGCGTGCTCGGGCCGATGCCCCAACCGCCGAGCGTCGCGGCCCAACCCTCGAGGGTCGGCAGCGGGTGTCGACCGCCCACGCTCGGGTCGTCGGGCGCCGAGAGGTCTCGCTCGAGGTCGGCGTGGAAGGCGCCGTGCACGTGGCCCACGCGGTAGGCTTCGCCGCTCGCGCGCGCGTCGAGCACCACGAGCTCGCTCGGGCGCTCGAGCAGCGCGTCGGCGTCGATGAGGGGACCGTCCATGCGGTCAGCCTATCGCGTGATTCACAACGGTTGAAGGGCGCTGCGCGCCCTGAGCACGCCCCCGGCGGTGTCCCGTCAGAGGCTGAAACGCGAGAGGAACGCCCAGAGCTGCTCGGTGGCGTCGATCGTCGAGGTCGAGCCGAACCCGCCGGGCCAGAGATGGCCACCGCCGTCCACGGTGCAGAGGGTCACCTCGCTGCCGCCTTCGCACTCGTCGTGGGTCTCGCAGTGGGAGTCGCCCATGTCGTAGGTGCTCTCGGCCTCGTCGGTGCAGCCGTTGCGCGTTGCCCAGTGAGCGATGGTGTCCACCACGCTGGGGAAGTCGTTCGCGGTGCCGCCGCCGTAGGGGACGATGGTGTCGAAGGTCCCGTGGAAGTGCATCACCGGCACCGGCCGCGGCGGGTCGCACTCGTCCATCGGCATACCGATCACGCCCGCGACCGGCGCGATGGCGGCGATGATGTCGGAGGCCTCGCAAGCGAGGCGATGGGAGAGGAAGCCGCCATTCGACATGCCGGTGGCGTACACCCGTGATCGGTCGACGCACGCCATCGACGTCACCGCCTCGAGCATCGCGCGGACGAAGCCGACGTCGTCCACGTCGCCGCTCATCGCGGTCGCGCAGCAGAGCCCGGCGTTCCACGATTGCAGGGCGCCGGTGCCCTCCGGGTGGATGGCGATGAAGCCCTCGTCGTCGGCGAGGTCGTTCAGGTCCGAGAGGCTGATCTGCTGAGTCGCGTTCGACGAGTAGCCGTGGAAGTCGAAGACCAAGGGCACGGGCTCGCTCGCGTCGTAGCCGTCGGGCACGTGAACGAAGTAGCGCCGGGTCAGCCCATCGTGATCGAGGGTCAGCTCCACGTCTCCGGGCTCGAGGCCGCCGGGGTCGCAGCTCGGAACGAAGGCGTCGATCGTCGGACCGGCGTCGACCTCCGGAACGGCCGCGTCGGGCTCGCTCGCGTCGACGGGAGACGCATCCATCGTGTCCACGCCGCCATCGGCCGGGACGAACGCGTCCATGGCCAGGTCGTCGTCACCGCAGCCGAGGGCGAACGCCAGCACCAACGTCAGGGCCCGCGTCATTCGCCCTCCCCCGTCACCTCGGCGCAGCGATCGCCGCTGAGCTCCGGTGCGCCCGGGACGCCCTCGAAGAGCTGGCGCGCGATCCGCTCGATGACCTCGTCGCCCCCGCTCCCACGGCGCGTCTGCCCCTGCGCCGCGTCGATGAAGAGGTAGCCGTGGTAGTCGCCGATCGCGATCGGCGGCGCGAGCGACTTGCCCATCGTGGCGAGCACGGTGACCACCTCGCGGCTCTTGGCGTCGACGAAGAGCTGATCGACGGCCTCCTGGTCGTCCGAGCACGCCGTGCACGCGAGCGTCGGGCCTTCGCCCTCGGTCGTCTCTCGGCGCACGCACCCATCCCGACGAAGGACCACCCGCACGCGCGACGCCTCGTCGGCGGTCTTCTGAGTGCGCAGCTCGAGCTGCTCGAGCCCGTGATTCGGCGTCTCACCTTCGAGCGCGGGCCAGGCCGGCGGACCGGCGGGGTCGTCCTCACAAGCGAAGAGGAAGAAGGCGGAGAGGAAGAGGACCAGGCAGCGCACGGGCGGGAGCATAGCGCCACGGCACGGCACGTCGATCAACCCAGGCTGCGGAGCGCGGGCGCGCCGCCCTCGGTGTCCCGCTCGGCCCAGAAGCGCGAGAGGATCGGCCAGAGGTGCGTCCGCGCCCCGCGGCTGACCACCGCACCGACGTGACCGCCGGGCAGATGGGTGTGGAGCTTGTCGACCGAGCTGGTCATCGTGACCAGCGGCTCGGCGGAAGCCATCGGGACGATGTAGTCGTCCTCGAAGGTCAGGGCGTGCAGCGGCGTGGTGATGGCCCGGAGATCGATCGGAGCCCCCTCCATCGACATCGTGCCGCGGGTGAGCGCGTCGTCGCGGTAGATGTCGTCGACCCACGAGCGGAAGACCTCGCCGGGCATCGCGACGTTGTCGTTCGCCCACCGCTCCTTGGCGAGGAAGCCGAAGACGAAGTCGTCGTTCCATGGCCCGCGGATGGCTCGATCCCAGAGGAACCAGAGCTTCGAGGGCGTGAGCGTCGGCCGCAGCATGAGGAAGCTCGCCTGGAGCAGCGGCCACGGGATGTTGCCGAAGGCGTCGACGAGAGCCTTCGCGTCGAAGGCCGGCGAGCGGGTCCAGTCGGCCAGGATGCCGGCCGCGCGAACGGGCGCGGCGAGCGTGGTGAGCGAGGCCATCGAGCCGGAATGCACCGCGGCGTGCATCGCGCCGAGCGTGCCGCCCATGCAGTAGCCGAGGAGGTGCGCCTCGTCGGCGCCAGTGGCCTTCGCGCTCTTGGCGAGGGCGCGCCCGATCATCGGGCCGGCGACGTCCTCGAGCCGGAGATAGCGGTCCTCTGGGCGCGGCTCGCCCCAGTCGATCACGCTGACGTCGAAGCCCTCCTGGGTGAGGAACTCGACCAGGCTGCGCCCCGGCATCAGGTCGAGCACGTACCAGCGGTTGATCATCGAGGGGACCATCAGGATCGGTCGCGCGTGCCGCCGTTTCGGCGCCGAGAAGTGGAGCAGGCTCCAACTGCCCTCGCGGTGGATCACCCGATGCGGCGTGACGCCGACCTGCGGCTTCGTCCGCGCCAGCTGCCCGAGCCGGGACAGCGCCTGGATGGCCCCGCCGATCATCCCCGACTCGCGATCCGCGCGGGCGCGCTGGGAGCGGCGGAGGCGTAGAGCGCGCGGAGCCGATCGCCCACCTGCTCATAGACCTTCTTGCGGCGGACCTTCATCGTCGCCGTGAGCGTACCGCCCTCCACCGTGAGCGGCTCGTCGATCCGGGCGAAGGTCTTGATGGTCTCGTGGCGCGCGAGCTGCGCGTTCACGCGATCGACGGAGGCCTGCAGCGCCTCGTCGGTGACCTTCGGGCTCGCGGGCCACACGCCGGCGACCAGGTACTTCTCGCCGTCGCCGTAGACCACCACGTGAGCGATGGCCGGGTCGTCGGCGAAGCGGATCTCGATGTTGGCTGGAGCGACGTTCTTGCCGCCCGCGGTGACGAGGATGTCCTTCTTGCGGTCGACGATCTGCAGGAAGCCGTCCTCCGTGAAGCGACCGATGTCGCCGGTCATGAAGAAGCCGTCCTCGGTGAAGGCCTTGGCCGTCGCCTCGGGGTCGTCGTGGTAGCCGCCGAAGATGCTCGGCCCGCGCGCGAGGATCTCGCCGTCCTCGGCGAGCTTCAGCTCGACCGAAGGCAGCGGAAGCCCGACCGTGTCGAAGCGGAAGGCGTCCGGACGGTTGAGGGTCAGTGTGGGCGAGCACTCGGTCAGACCGTAGCCCTCGATGAGCAGGATCCCCTCCGCGTGGAAGCGCTCCTTCACCTCGCGCTTGAGGCCGGCGCCCCCGCTCAGGCAGAAGCGAAGACGGCCGCCGGTGAGCTCGCGGAGCTTCGCGCCAGGGTCGTCCGCTTCCGTCGCCCAGCGGGCGAGCTTCTCCCAGACGCTGGGCACGCTCATGAAGACCTGCGGCTTCACCTCGGGGAGGTGGTCCATCACCGCCTTCGGGTCGCTCAGGTAGCTGACCCAGCCGAGCTCGTTGCCCGCGCCGGCTTCGCCGAAGCCGAAGATGTGGCTCATCGGGAGCCAGAGCAGATCGACGTAGCCCTCCTCGAGGAGCGCGGCGTTGTTCTCGAGCCAGTCGCGCCCGTTCACCGCGACGTTGCGGTGGGTGAGCGGGACGCCCTTGGGCGGACCACTGGTGCCGCTGGTGTAGAGCATCAGGCCCGGCGCATCGAGGTCGAGCGCGTCGAGGAGCCCGTCGAAGGCTGCCGGCTCGGCCTCGTGGCGAGCGGCGCCGATGGCGCGGAGCTCGGCCCAGTGGGCGAAGCGCTGGTCGACGACCTCGTCGGTGGGAACGCTCTTGCCGGCGGCCCGCAACGCGGCAGCGCGCGCCTTCGGGTCGAGGGCCGGGTCGAGCAGCACGACCTGGGCGAGCGTCTCGGCCTCGGCGACGCCTTCGAGCACGCGGTCGAGGAGCGCCTCGCCGTCGACGAAGAGCACCTTGGCCGCGGCGTGGTCGACGACGTAACGCGCCTGTTCGGCGGTGCTCGACCCATAGATCGGCACCATCACGCCGCCCATCGACTGGATGGCCAGCGCGGCCTGCAGCCACTCGACGCGGTTGGCGGCGAAGATGCACGCGCGGTCCCCGGGGCCCATCGCGTCGCCGGCGTCGAGCGCGAGCCCGACCTGGCGGATGCCGTCGGCGAACTCGCGCCAGGTGACCGGGATCCACGCACCGTCATCGCCGGGCAACATGAAGCGCGGCTGCTCCGCGCGGGCGGGGAGCTGGTCGAAGACGATCCGCGGCGCGGGCCGTAGATCGAGGTGAGCCGAGACGTCCATCACCGCCCTCCTTCCAGGTCGGCGAGGCGCGCCTCGAGGTCCACGAGTCGGCTCTGCAAGTCGTCGATGCCGTGGAGCGTGCGCTCCTGGTCGCGGCGGGTGCTGAGCCCGACGTTCGCCCACCAGTGGTCGAGCATCTTACGCTGCATGGCGCGAACGCGGGTGAGCCCAGTGAGCATCGTACCCGCCGAGCCCAGGAAGAAGGGGCTGCGGAGCCACGCGTCGAAGAGCGGGGTCGCGGCCTGCTCCCAGGCGTCGAAGGAAGACTTCATCGCGGTCCAGATCGGATCGTTGGCGTTGGTCTCGGGCATGGTCACTCCAGGCTGAGCCGCCGAAGCTCGGCGGCGGTGGTGAAATCGATCTCCGTCTCGTCGGGACGGCTGGTGGCGCGAGCGACCTCTCCGAAGCACTCGAAGAGGAAGCTCACCTGGCGTCGCGAGGTGGCGGCGCCGACGGCGGGCTCGACCGTCACGCGGACGTCGACCCGAAGGGCTTGGTCGAAGGCGAGGTCCGGCAGCTCGATGCGGCCGGTCGAGCGGACCTCGACCTCGTAGATGTCGCGGCCCGCGTAGGGCAGCCCGCGGAGGGTGCCGCCGCTGACCTCGCCGGTGGACACGTGGGCGGCGCCGGCTTCGATGGGAAAGCGGTAGAGCGCGATGGGCGTGTCGTAGACGAGCAGCGTGCGGCCCTCGGGCGGGTCCGGCAGCGAACTGGCGACACCGAGGAGGCTGAGCGCGCTGTCGTTCTTCCGGTAGATGCCGACGGTGGTCCCGCCCGCGTCGATCGGGGTGACGAAGCGAGTGCCCGGGGTCCCGTCGGCGGGGAACTCGGCCTCGAACCACTGGCCCTCGACGGGTGCCGCTTCGAGGCGCGCGAGGGACGAGTCCGCGTAGTCCGTCGCGAAGTCCCACACCCGCTGCTCGTCCACGATCTGGCCGACGAGGTCGACCGGCCGCTCCACGCCAGCCGGGGACACCAGGAGGGTCACCGGGATACCGATGGCGGCCTCGAGCTCCGTCGGGTCGATGCGGCCGTCGAGGTTGGGCACGCAGCTGAGGACGCCGGCGTCCGGGTTCTCGTACATCGGCCGATCGGGGAGCGGCGTGACGTTCTCACCACAGGCGAGCGCGAGGATCAGCAGTGGGGCGAAACGGTGCATCAGTAGTTGAATCCGAGGCGGAGACGGAGGAGCTGCGCGGGCTTCGCGTCGAGACCGAGCAGCGGGTTGTCGAGGCCGGCGAGCGGGAAGAGCGCGGCGTACTCGAGCGAGGCCACGAAGCCGTGGTCGGTGATGTACGCGAGCGTGGGGTCGATCTCGACGCCGAGGCCGCGCGCACCGCCGGGCGTGGACGCCGTCTCGACGGCCATCGACGCGATGGCGGCGACGCCGAGCTCGAGCCGGCCGGGCCCGAGCGACGCGAGGCGAAAACGGGTGTGCGGCCGGATGTAGACGGCGTCGGTGACGGTGCCGAGGATCTCGCGGAAGAGGATCCGGTCGACGCGGTAGTCCGGGTGGAAGCGGAAGTTGTCGACGCGGGTGTCGCGCGGCGCGAAGGCCTGCGGGCCATCGATGTCGCCGGGCTGCGGGGCCGTGGCGCTGGTGCCGCCGTTGCGCGCGCCGAGGAGCGCGCCGAAGCCCGGGGCGGGGTCACCGCTGGCGTAGCCGCCGTCGAGGCCGAGGGACCAGGCGCCAACGCCGGTCGCGTGGTCGGGCCCGAAGTCGGACTCGAAGGCGACGCCGGTCTGTCGCGACTCGTAGCTGTCGGCGAGCTCGACCCCGGGAACGAGCGAGGGCTGCTCGATGCGCGCGAAGAGCATGGCGGCCTCGACCTCGATGCGACCGTAGGGGAGCGTCAGCCGGCCCCAGAGATCGGTGGCGGTCGCGCGGAAGCCGCGGCTCATGACCTGACCGCGGTCGATGGGCGTCGGGTTCGCGGTGGGCAGGTAGTGCGCCGGGACGTCGAGGTCCTGCCGGCGGTGCGAGACGTACGCGCCGTACTCGAGGGTGATGCGGTTCGCTCGCGCGCGGCGGCGGCGAGCGAGGGGCGAGGTGTAGCGGAGCATCGCCACCGTGAAGGTGCGGACCGCGTCGCCGGGCTCGATGTCGACCACGCGGGTCGGGTGGTTGCGCGGAGTGGTCGGGCCGATGGCGGTGAAGTCGTAGGCGACGCCCCAGATGTGGCCGAGCATCGGCGTGAAGAAGGCGATGCGGTCGGCGGCGTCGCCGGAGTCGCAGCTCGCGCAGTCGCCACCGTTGGCGAGCATGCCGAGCCCCCAGGTGTTGCCCATGCGCCCGGCGGCGAGGAGGCCGAAGGGCGTGAGCACCTGGCCGTAGGCGCGCTCCACGGCGAAGGGCTGGTTCGCGGGTCGCTGGCTCGTGGTGACCGAAGGGACTCCGTCCGGCTGGCTGCCGAGCGCGAGGTTGTCGAGCGCGTCGATGCGGACGTGGATGGCCATGCCCGCCTCGGGGACGATGAGCGCGAGGTCGGTGCGCAGCCGGAGGTCCGCGTGGGTGAGCCACTGACCGCCCGGGTCCGAGAGCGGCACCGGGAAGAGCGACTGACCGCTCGGGGTGAGCCCCCGGTCGAGGTCGAGGTTGTAGAGCGCCTCGAGCCGCATGCGGAGCGCGCCGTTCGCGCGGACCACGGTCTCGGTCTCGGCCTCGATGTCCTGCCCGATGTCGGTGAACCCCGACGCAGAGGCGGTGAGCGGCGCGAGCACGACGAGCGCGACGATGAGAAGGCGGGTCACCATGGTTCCCGCCCTTCGGTGGATCCCGACTCGAGCGAAGGGGCGAGCGGCCTCGGTGCTGCGACCCTCTGCCGGCGCGAAGGGAGGGGACGCTCTTTCG
>CAYXAP010000048.1:0-11902 GCA_964462035.1 uncultured Sandaracinus sp. | reverse complement strand
GACGCGCCAGACACCGACGCCGCGCCAGACTCCGACTCCGACCCCACTTCCTGCGGTTCCCTCTGCGACCTCTGCGGCTCTGCGGCTCTGCGCGAGGCATCGACAACGGGCGCAGCGGGCAACGCCGACGACGAAAGGAAAGCCAGAAGCGCACGGGTGGAGGGCCGGGCAGCCTCGATCATCGGGAAGTGCCCGCACCGCGGGTACACCTCGAGCCGCGCGTCGGGCATCTGGTTCGCCAGCCGCTCACCGAACTCGAGCGGGGTCACCGTGTCCTCGCGCCCCCAGAGCAGCAGCGTCGGCGCGGCGATCTCCGAGTAGCGCGGCTCCACGCTCTCGTAGCGCATCGCGCGCACCGCCTGGAGCGCGGCGCCGTTCGTGCCCTCGCGTTCGAGCTGGCGCTCGACGGTGTCCACCAGCGCCTGCGGAATGATCTCCGGGTCGTAGAACGCGAGCGCGATCTTGTCCTCGGGGCGTTGGTCGTAGAAGGCGCCGAAGATCATCTCGCCGACGCCACCAGCCCGTGCCCAGTAGAAGGCCGTGGGGAGCTGCGCCGAGTAGACCCAGGCGTCGTAGAGCGCGATGCGCTCGACCCGCTCGGGCGCCTGCAGCGCGACCTGGAGCGCGACCGACGAACCCCAGGAGTGCGCGACGATGGCAGCCGAGTGCACGCTCTTGGCGTCCATCAGCGCGAGCACGATCCTGGCCTGCTCCTCCGGGGAGTAGTCCGCCGGCTCCCCCTGCGGTCGACCGCTGAGGCCGAAGCCCTTCAGGTCGAGCGCGAGCACTCGGTGGGTCTCGGAGAGCTGCTCCATGATGGGCGTCCATACGCCCACGGAGCTCGCGAAGCCGTGGATCAGCACGACCGTCGGCGCGCCTCGCGGGCCCTCGTCCACCACGTGGATGGGCGTCTCGCGGAGCGTCAGGAACTCTGCATCGGCCGGAGAGTCCTCGGCGCGCTCCGCGCGGTAGGACACGCAGCCCACCAGGAGCAGGAGCGAGAGCGCACGCCTCACGGAACGAGCCTCCGGAGCTCGGCGACCATGGAGAGCTCGGCCCCGGTGTCGTCGTCGTTGCCGCGCACGGTCGCGACGGTGCCGAAGCACTCGCTGACGAAGGCGAAGCTGACGATGCGCGTGGTGAGCAGCCCGACCACTCGGGTGAGCTCGGTCCGCACGCGCAAGACCTCGAAGGTGCCGAAGGGGGTGATCAGCTCTCCGGCGCGGTCGACCTCGCTCTCGTAGCTCTCGTCGTAGACGCTCGTGAAGCCGGCGGCGGTACCGGCGACGTCCGTGTCCGTCGTCCAGGTGTCGCCGAGCTCGAGCGGGAAGCGGAGCGCGGGGACCGCCGGATCGTTCTCCAGGTTGGTGCGGTCGAAGCCGTCGTCGGGCGAGACCACGCCCATCAGCTCGAGCGCCGTCGGCGTGACCTGGAAGACCCCGAGCAGGTCGTTGTCCGCCGCGAGGCCGGTCACGTAGGTCGCACCGGGGAAATCGTCCGCGTACCAAGCGCCGCTCGGGTCCTGGGTCTCGACCAGCACGTCGCCGTCGCCCGAGAAGGGGCCGGTCAGGTCCCAACGGCGGCGGTCGCCCCCATCGATCGCCGTGCCGGCGGTGTCGAAGGCGACATCCGTCGCCACGCGGAAGGTCGCGCGGAGCCCCGCGCGCAGGGGAATCTCCTCCCGCTGGATGATCCCATCGCGGCTCGGAACGCAGAGGCCACCGCCGTCGATGGGCGGGGTCATGCCGTCGGTCATGCCGGCGTCGAGCGCGCCATCGGTCATGGGCCCGGCCATGTCCACGGCCGCGTCACCGGTGGGAACCGCGCCATCCTCGCTCACGGGGACGCAGGTGCCGTCGGCCCGGCAGGCGCCCGACGCGCAGTCCGCGCCGACCGCACACTGGGGGGTGCCGTTGTCGGCACAAGCGACGAGCAGCGCGAGGCCCCCCATGAACGCGACCCACGATGCGGGCACTGCTCCCTGTGCTCGAGCCATGAACTTCCAGCTCCCCAAACGATGGAAACGAACGGCCACCGGCGAGCCCATCTCGCCTCCCGACACACCCCGCGCCGGTTCTGCCTTCCGCGGCGCAACGACCGCGAATGCAGCGTCTAGCCCGCATGATTTCGGCCGTCAAGGGATTTTTGTTGCACCGCACCACGAGCTGACCTTGCAGCGCAACAAGGCACGCGCTACGAAGCCAGGGTGATCATCGTCAAGAAGTACGCGAACCGCCGTCTCTACGACACCGACTGGAGCCGCTACGTCACCCTGGAGGAGCTGGCCGGTCGGATCCGCGACGGCGACGACGTGCGGGTGGTCGACGCGAAGACGAACGCGGATCTGACCCAGTTGGTCCTCGCCCAGATCATCCTCGAGAGCCGGGGCGCCGCGAAGCTCTTGCCCGCCAGCCTGCTCGCGCAGCTGATCCGGATGGAGGAAGCCGATTTGGCCGCCTTTTTCGGGCAATACATGAGCTGGGCGCTCGAGGTCTACCAGCAGACGAAGAAGGTCGCGTCCCAGATGGGCCCGCTCGGCGCGCTGGCCCAGACGCCCTTTCAGGCGAGCAACGCCATGGCCCGGATGCTGAGCGGCTGGGGTCCGTGGAACATGGGTGGGATGCGACCACCGGCGATGGAGCCGACCCCTCCCCTACCGCCGACGCCCGACCCCCCGGATGTCGAAGAGGAGAGCTCCACCAAGGACGACCTCGCCGCGCTGCGTGCCGAGATCGAAGCGCTCAAGGCCTCGCTCCAGAGCGATTGAGGCGCCGCTTCTGGTGCGGCGCGGCGAAAGCTCACGCGATATTGTGCGCCGCACAAAAAATCTCTTGACCCACGCATCTGAGGGCTTAGGGTCCGGCTCGTCGACGCATCGCATACCCAAGTGATGCTGGACGAAACACCAACCCAAGCCAACGGAGAACGACAATGGACCCCATGACGCAGATGCAGCAGAACCCCCTCTTCCAGTGGTGGACCAGCGCCCTTCAGGGCCAGATCCGCAACCTCACCGCGCTCACCGGCGAGATTCAGCGCCTCGAGGAGAAGTCCATCGAGCACGCCCAGAACGCCGTCGACGAGACCGCCCGCCTCACCAAGGAGGCCCTGACGGCCGCCACCCAGATGCAGGCCGCCTGGCGAAAGATGGCCATCGAGGCCACCACCCGCTCCGCCGCCCACTGACCCCAGATGGCGGGGGGACACTCCCCCCCCCTCTGAACCCCCTGCAACGCAGGGCTGTTTTTCATTAAACTTCATTCTAATAAGACTCAACCCCATCAGCC
Organism: uncultured Sandaracinus sp.; assembly: GCA_964462035.1. GTDB lineage: Bacteria > Myxococcota_A > Polyangia > Polyangiales > Houyiibacteriaceae > UBA1660. The sequence continues at coordinate 8,615 of CAYXAP010000048.1, read as the reverse complement.
CCCGACCGGGGCACTCGCTCGACGCCCGCAGATGGCGCGGGCGCACAGGAGAGCGACATGGATTTGACGAAGGTGAAGGCCATCGTGACCGGCGGAGCCCAAGGCATGGGCCGCCACTTCGCAGAGCAGCTTCTTGCCGCAGGTGCGAAGGTCGCCGTGGGCGACGTGGACACGGAGAAGTTGGCCGAGCTGCCCGAAGGCATCGCGAGCCGAAAGCTCGACGTCTCGGACGAGAGCGACGTCGAGGCCTTCGTGGCCTGGGCCAGCGAGCAGATGGGTGGCCTGAACGTCCTCATCAACAACGCCGGCATCATTCGTGACGGCCTGCTCGTGCGGAAGAGCCGCCGCACCGGCGAGATCACCAAGATGAGCGCCGAGCAGCTCCGCTCGGTCCTCGACGTGAACCTCGTCGGCGCGACCTTCGCCGCGCGCGAGTTCGCCATGAACCTCATCGAGGCCGGCGAGCCGGGCGTCATCGTGAACATCTCGTCCATCGCTCGCCATGGCTCCCGCGGCCAGACCAACTACGTCGCCGCCAAGGCCGCCCTCGCCGCGAACACCGTCACCTGGATGCGCGAGTTCGCGCCCTTCGGCATTCGCGTCGGCGCCGTCGCGCCCGGCATGGTCGAGACGCCGATGACCCAGGGCATGAACCAGGCCGCTCGCGATCGCCTCGTCGAGTCGATCCCGCTCGGCCGAATCGGTCTGCCGGAGGACATCTGGCGCGCGGTGCAGTTCGTCATCGAGTGCGACTACTTCTCTGGCCGGACGATCGACGTCGACGGCGGGAGCGGAATGGGGTGAGGATCGCCTCGCCCGTGCCAACGAGCCCCGCCCTCCCGCCTGATTGGCCGCGGGCCACGCTCGAGCGGTCGGGCGCATTTCAGCTCGCGATTCGCGAGGCAAACACGCAGCTGCCCGGCCCACCGATGGTCCTCGTCCACGGCCTGGGCAGCTCGTCGCTCCTCTTCGCCCGCGCCTGGGGAACGCTCGCCGAGCGGCACCGGCTGATCGCCCTCGATCTGCCGGGCTGCGGCGAGACCCGCGGTCCCAAGCACCGCATGGAGCTCGGCTTCCACGCCGAGCACGTGCTGCGCGTGTTGGAGCGCCGGGGCATCGAGCGCGCCCATTGGGTCGGTCACTCGATGGGTGCCCACATCTCGCTCTGGGCGGCGCTCCATCACCCCGAGCGCGTCGCCGCGCTCTCCCTGATCTCGCCCGCCGGCATCGAACCCTTCGATCGCGTGCAGCGCCGGCTGCTCATCGACACCTTCCACCCGGCAGCCATCGCGGCGGCCCGGCCCCACCAGCTGCGCAACCACCTCGAGCAGGGTTTCCACCGGATGCCCCCCGAGGCGGAGTGGCTCCATCACCGGAGGATCTCGCTGAGCGGCGGTCGGCTGGAACGCTACGCCCATGCATTCTCCCGTGGCGTCCGTGCGATGCTCGACTCGCCGGTGCACCACCGGCTCGCCGAGATCGAGCACCCCACCCTGCTCGCCATCGGTGCGCAGGACGCGCTCGTCCCGAACCGCTTCTTCCGGCCCGCGGACTCTCCGGCCGCCCTGGTCGCACGCGCCCAGATGGCGATGCCACGCGCCGAAGCGCGGGTCGTGGACGGCGCCGGTCACCTGCTCCCCTTCGAGCGGCCGGCCGATTTCGTGCACCTCGTGAGCGCGATGCATGCTGCGACCGTCACGCCGCGAGACCCCTGAAAACAAGGGCGCTCAGTGCCCGTGAAGTGATTTGACGCACTCGTTTTTGCGCACCGCACCAAATCTTGTTGCGCCGCACAAGGATCCCGCGCTAATCCCATCGGCATGCGCCACGCTCAGATCCTCAGCACCGGGATGCACGTGCCGTCGCAGGAGGTCTCGAACGACCTCCTCCGCGAGCGCTTCGCGACCATCGCTCCCGACTTCGTCGACCGCATCGAGCCGAAGAGCGGCATCACCCGCCGCTTCTACGCCCCGGACGACCAGGCCACGAGCGACCTCGCGGCCCGTGCATCGGAGCAGGCGCTCGAGCGCGCCGGGCTCACCCCGGCCGACATCGACCTGATCGTCCTGGGCACCGATTCACCCGACTTCGTGACTCCGTCGACCTCGGTCGTCGTGCAGGAGAAGCTCGGCGCGACCAAGGCCGGCACCTTCGACGTGCAGTGCGCGTGCGCCTCGTTCCCGACCGCGCTCGCGACCGCGCGCGGTCTGATCGCGACCCAGCCGCATCTCGAGCGCGTGCTGGTCATCGGCGCGTACATGATGCGCAAGCTCGCCGACCCGAACGACCCGATGATCTTCCTCTACGGCGACGGCGCCGGAGCCGCGATCCTCGGGCCGAGCGACGAGCCCGGCGTGCTCGGCTCGGTCTTCGCAGCCGATGGCGCGCTCGCGACCGACTGGTGCATCGCCGCCGGTGGCACCCGCGAGCCGATCACCAAGGACGCCATCGACGCCGGTCGCCACCAGGTGAAGATGACCCGCAAGTACCCGCCCGCGGTGAACGACGAGGGCTGGCCCGACCTCTGCCGGCGCCTCGCGGCGCAAGAGGGCTTCGGCCTCGACGAGGTCGACTCCTTCATCTTCACCCAGGTCCGCCGCCGCACCATCGAGAAGGTCATGGGCTTCCTCGAGCAGCCGATGCACAAGGCGCACCTGATCATGGACCAGTGGGGCTACACCGGCTCCGCGTGCATTCCGATGGCGCTCCACGACGCCATCGACCGTGACGTCATCCGGCCCGGGAGCCTCGTGCTCACCGTCGGCTCCGGCGTCGGCTACAACCAGTGCGCGACGGCCATCCGCCTCACGGACGCCATCGCCCGAACCACGGAGGCTGCGGCATGAGCGGCACGACCATCGCTTGGATCGCCTTCGCGGCGTACCTCTTGATCACCACCGCCCTCGCCGTCCGCGGCATGATGCGCACCAAGGGCATCAAGAGCTTCGCGCTCGGCGGCGACATGGGGCCGGTGCTCGTCGGCATCACCCTCGCCGCGTCCATCGCCAGCACGGCGACCTTCGTGATCAACCCCGGCTTCGTCTGGGCCGATGGTCTGCCCGCGCTGCTCCACTTCGGCCTCGCCGGCACGGGCGGCGTGCTCTTCGGGCTCATCCTGCTCAGCCGCGGCTTCCGTCGCCTCGGCGAGAAGCACCAGGCGCTCACGCTCCCGCACTGGGTCGGCGCTCGCTACGGCAGCAAGGGCATGCGCACCTACTTCGCCGCGCTGAACCTCGTCCTCGCGGTCTGCTTCGTCGTGCTCATCGTGAAGGGCTCGGCCCTGGTGATGCAGGCCATCCTCGGCCTCGAGTACGTGACCAGCGTCATCATCATCGTCGGCTTCGTCTTCTCCTACATCATGATCGGCGGCACCTATGCGCACGCCTACACCAACGCGCTGCAGGGCTCGGTGATGCTCGTCGTGGCCGTCGCGCTCGCCGCGAGCGGGCTGCACCTCTTCGCCGACGGTGGCATCAGCGGCTTCCTCAGCTCGCTCGAAGCTCAGGATCCGAACCTGGTCGGGCTCACCAACCCCGAGGCCCCGCTCTTCGACTCGACCTTCGAGGTCTTCGTCTGTGGCTTCGTCGTGTCCTACGGACTCGTGTGCCAGCCGCACATCCTCCTCAAGGCGCTCTACCTGAAGAGCGAGAAGGACCTGAACCGCTACCTCGGCGTCGGTGCGCTCGTCGGCATCCTCTTCGCGGCGGTGCTCGTGACCGGCATCTACGCCCGCGTGGCCTACCCGGAAGCGGTCGCCGAGGGGATCACCCAGGACGCGATCATGCCCTACTACATCGCGCAGACCTTCAGCGATGGCGTCGGCGCGCTCATCGGCGTGGCGCTGCTGGCCGCCGGCATGAGCACCATGGACGGCATCCTCGTCTCCGCATCGACCATCGCCGGCAACGACCTGGTGCTCGGCATCCTGAAGGTCGAGGACGAGGAGCGCGCCAGCACCATCGCGCTCAAGTCGAGCCGCGCGATCCTCGCCGCGATGGGCATCGGCGCATTCCTCCTCGCGCTCAACCCGCCCGCGCTCGTGGGCGTCTTCGCCCAGGCCGGCGTCTACGGTCTGGTCGCGGCCAGCGTCGCGCCGGTGACCTTTGGCATCTTCTGGGATCGCACGCCGCGCGCCGGTGCGTTCGCCGCCGCCATCGTCGGCCCGGCGGTGCACTTCACGATGCACCTCTTCCTCGGCTTCGAGAACCCGGCCGTCAGCGCCACCTTCGGCGTGTTCGCCTCCGTCGCCACCCTCGCCCTGGCTTGCGTGCTCGTGCGCAAGCCGAGCGCCGGCGTCGCGACCACCGCGAAGCTGATCTGACGCCGGGCACGTGCGCGGGGACGACCGCCGACCTAGGTTCCGCCGATGCACGATGTGGTCGGCGGATTCGACGTGGTCCGAGAGGAGCGAGCACAGGCACTCTCCGGCGGCTATCGGACCTTCGAGAAGAGCGAGGACGAGCTCGTGCTCGAGCGCCGCTGGCGCGACGGGCCCGCTCGACTGGCCCCGCACCGGAAGGCCTTCGTGAAGCCGTGGTTCCTCTGGTGCTTCGGGCTCTTCTGGGTCGGACACCAGATCATCTGGTGGAGCGTCGCGCCGGTGCAGCTCTTCGCGATCCCGCACCTCCTGATCGGCGTGATGCTCGTCGGTGTGATGCTCGCGCGGCTCTTCGCGACGACGCGGATCACGGTCCGCGGCGGCCGGCTCCGAGTGGCCCACACGATCCCGTGGAGCGGCACCCACGAAGGCGCGGTCGACGACCTGCTCCCGCTGCATGCCGAGGCGCAGCCCCTCCCTCGTGGCAACGCCTCCGTCTCGACGTGGAACCTGGTCAGCCGAAACGGCGTGGTGCTGGTCGATGGATTGGCGAGCGAGGCCGACGCCGTAGCCCTCGGCGCCCGCATCGAGGCGCACGTGGCCGCACCGATGGAGCCCGCGAGCCCTCCGCCTCCGGGGTAGCGGCCCGGGCTAGCCGCCGATCGCGAGCAGCTGCATCCGGCGCGGCCGCGGGTTCCGGCCGAGGGTGCCGCTCGTGATCGCCGCGGCCAGCTCGCGTTCGAGGCAGCGACGCATCTGACGCGTGCTCCCGGAGGCGCCGACCTCACCGATGCCGCCATCGCTCGTGACCTCCACGATGAGGTCCACGATCGCGCGCTCCCCAGGGGCACAGGCCGCGGGCCAGGGGAGCGCCCGGATCTGCTCGGTGGCCCGAGTGCGCTCCGCGTCCGACCACGCACCGAGCGCCCTGCGGAGCATCAGCCCGCGCCCGCCGACGCCGCGGCCGACACCGATCCGGACGTTCTCCGGCGCCTCACCGAGCGCGCGCGCCCAACGGCGAACGCTGAGTGTGTGGGGGAAGGTCCAGTGCGCGCCGTCCTCGAGCTCGCTCACGCCCCGCACGAAGCACTCGTCGTCGCCGCAGCTCGCATCGAGCGCGAAGCTCTTGGCTCCCGGGTGTCGCTCTTCGAGCACGGCCGCGAAGGTCACCGACGCGTCCGTCTGGGATCGGCGGTCGGCTTCGACCTCGAGCTCGGCGACCTGGGCCGCCGAGAGCTGTCGCCAGTGGCCGTGCAGAGCTCCGAGGGAGCGACGGGCCGCGGGCAGCAAGCGCTCGCGCCACTCGCTCGGGAGGATCGGTCCATAGCCCGTGACTCGGACCGCCACCGTCACCGGCTCGGTTGGCGCGTCCTGCGCCCGGACCGGCGCGACCAGCAGAGCGAGCAAGACGGGCAACCATCGCATGGGTCGAGATATACGGGAATGCACCCGTGAACTCCCCTTGCCGGTCGGGCGCCTCCGGAGGCTCAGCCCGCGGTGCGGTCGGCGGGATCGGTGCCGAGGCGAAGGGTCGCGACGAAGATGGCGACGGACACGAAGGCGGGAACGAGGGCGACGAGGATCATGTTTCGTAGACTCTGCAGCCCCCGTGCCCGCCGTGATCGTTGAACATTTCTCTGCAAGCGTGGGTCCCGGGCCACGGCCGCGTCGCCCCCCACCCACGCCAAGCGCGGGCACGTGATGCTCGGCCGCTCAGGTCGGCTCCGTCGTATCCGCGTGGGCGCCCATCTCGTCCGCGCACGACTCGAGGGGCTCGTAGCGGTTCACGGTCCCGTCGCTCGCCGAGGACTCCTGCGGCACGTTCGGGTTGGTCAGGTTCTCGATGAAGGGCGTCTCGTCGCCGGGCTCCTCCGCGATGGCGAACTCGTAGCGGTACGTCCCGCCGTACGAGAGGGGCACGCAGACCGTGGTGCTCCAGACGCCATCGGCCAGGGTCATGGCGAAGCCGTCCGAGTCGAAGGGCGCGTCCGAGCCGCGGAGCGTGACCGAGCTCGTGCTCTCCGGCTCCGTGTGGTCGATGTCGCGGACGGCGAAGACGACATCGCAGCAGTCGCCGTAGTCGATCTCGCCTTCGAGCGGCGGCGGCGGGCCACCGTCGACGTCACGGGGCGGCGGCGGCGCGACGTGAGCGGGGAGCTCGCGTTCGGTGTCGTCCGGCAGGACCGGCGAATCATCGCCACAGCCCACCGAGGCGACCAGCAGGAACATCGAGAAGGCGCGCGTCATCGGTCGGTCTCCTCGTCGAGCTCGGGGAGCCCGAGCGCACGGTGCAGATCGTTGCCGGAGAGGAAGCCGGCCAGCACGTCGTAGAGCTCGGTGCCAGCGTCGAGCTCGACCCGCACCTGCCCGACCAGCACCTCCCGAGCCTCACGAGCGAGCGGCGCGTCGGGCGCCGACTCCACGAAGGTCCCGAGCAGCCGGATGAGCGCCTTGCGCGTGATCTGACTCTCCGGCTGACGCTGCAGCGCACGCAGGGCCCGCTCGGCGACCGCCTCGGTCGGCGGCGCCTGGTGGTCGGCGCACTGGAAGACGAGCGTCTGGAAGAGGCGGCGCTCGACGAACGGGTGACGCTCGCGGTCGAGCCACTCGGCGACCAGCCCGGCCGACGCCTCGGGGTGCAAGCGACGAAGCGCGTGGACCGCGACCTCGCGGACCTCGGGGTCGGCGACCCGCGTGTAGGGTTCGACGATCGAGAGCGCGGCCACGTCCCCGACGTTGCCGATGGCACCGAACGCGCTGCGCATCTGGTCGGCGGAGTCGGCGGTCCCGAGGCGCGCCTCCGCGGCGGCGAGGGCGAGCGAGGTGATCGCCGCGTCCTCCTGCTGTCCGGCCATCGCGCCGAGCGCGAGCAGGCTCTCTCGGGAGAGCGTCTCGGCGGCGGCGTCGTCGCTGTGGCCCTGCGCCTGCGCCTCGAAGAGCCGCGCGACCTCGACGCCCACGTCGTCGCGGTCGATGAGCGCGAACATGGCGCGGGTGCGCTCGATGATGGGCGCGTTGCCGTCGGCGGATACGGCGATGAGCACCTGCTTGGCCTCCACGGTGCGCGCGCGGCCAATGGCCATGTAGATCCCGGAACGTGCTTCGGCCGGGATCTCGTCGTCCTGGATCCGGTGAACGACCGGCGCGGTCTGCTCGGGGCGCGCCTCGAGGTAGTCGGTGAGCTCGGGCCAGGTCCGTTCGATGCCGACCCCTGCCTCGACTCGGCCGAGGTAGCGGCTCACGGCTTCGTCCACCGTGAGGTGAGCGACGGCCGCCTGGCGCTCGCGATCCTGCTGCGTGATGGGGCGCGGCGTGCGGATCGAGACGTCCTCGGGAAGCAGGTCTTCCCACAGGTAGTCGTCGACGGAGTGCGAGAGACCGTCGAGCGCATGCTGGCTCGGCTCGGCGCGCACGGCGCGGAGCTCGCCGACCGAGCGTCGGCTCCCGTGGCGTCGATCCTCGATGCCCGTGAGCGACTCGAACCAGGGCCCGGCGCCGACGCGCACGCTGAGCAGGCTCCGCGTCACGTCGACCTCGGCGGCGTCCTCGTTCCAGAGCTCCTCGTAGCGAAGCACGCGCCGCTGCACGAGCAGCCCGCCCTCGGGCTCGGCGATGCCGACGGTCGCGAGGTAGCGACCGATGCCGTTCGTGCCCTCCGACTCGCCTTCGGCCCAGCGCCACGCGAGCTCGTGGAGGATCGACTGCTGGACCCGGGCGTGAGCGCGGTGGGCGGTCGCGTGGCGGGCGAAGCCGCCGAGCGAGCAGTCGCGGTTCACACGCAGGAGGAAGGGCGTGGCCAGGTCGTCGGGTCGCGGAAGCGCGCTCGACTCGATGGCGCCGTAGCGGGCGAGCAGCGTGGCCGCCCCTTCGCTCGCCTCGAGCACCTCGAGCTCGAGGCGCAGCGAGGTGGACTGATCGGCCTGTCGTGGCTCCTCGTTCGTGGCGAGTCCGAGGGTGTCCGCGGCGTCCATCGCCATGCGGGTCTGCAGGTCGACCTGGTAGGCGAGGCGGGCGCCTTCGTCGAACACGCAGTCCTCGCGGCCCTCTCCGCCCGTCGCCGGCGGCGGCATCTCGTAGGAGGGCGCGGCCATGCGCTCGGGAGCGGTGGGGGTCGAGGCGTCGGCCTCGGGTGCCGCCTCGGGCTCGTCGTGGAGGAGCGCGAGCGCACCAGCGCCGACGAGCGCGCCGCCGAGCAGGAGAGCGAGTCGTTTGTTCACGGCGTTCACAGCAGACCTCGATGGACGGCGGTGTCGATGGGATCGACCAGGTAGCCACCGGCGACGCGGAAGCCGGGGAA
>CAYXAP010000047.1:0-72538 GCA_964462035.1 uncultured Sandaracinus sp. | reverse complement strand
AGATCGCGCTGACCCAGGAGCGCTGCAACGACGGCATGTCCGACGCGTCCTTTCATTTGAGCGCGGGGACCTTCGACCTGCCGGACGTAGGCACCCATCACGGCTGTGGCGTGCGTCTGAAGCCCAGCGACCCGGACACGCAGCCCGAGCCCCAGAGATGAGCTGCCTCGCGTCCGTCTACCCGTTGCCACTGGCGAGAGCCGTGCTGGCCGCGACCCTGCTCGCCGCTTGCTCGAACGGGCCAGCGCCCGAGAGCGCGACGCCTCCGACCGCGACCACGGGGTCCGATGGCTCCGCGGACTCCACCGCCGCGACCGCGCCGACCCAGTCGGCGCCGGGTGACGACGATCCGGACTGCGGGTGGCGTGTCGAAGACGGGGTCATCGTCGAATTCGGAGAGTTCGTTCCCGAGGACGACCTCACCGCCCGGGTGACCCCGGTCGATCTGAACGGTTCCCCTCCGTCGGACGCCGTTGGGTTCCTCGGTGGCTGCGGCAACTGGGGCGAGTGCCAGCACGTGGTGCTCCGAGCGTGCGACGACGGTAGCTACGAAGCCGTGTGGGGGCCCGAATACGCCACGGCCATCGAGGTGGGGGATCCCCGCGAGGGGACGCTGGCGGACCTGTGGATCGGGGGTCGCACCGGGCGAGCCGGGTGTGACCTGCCCCTGCGCACGACACTCCGCTGGACGGGGGAGCAGTGGCAGGAGGCGGGGGCGTGCTCCGGTGAAGGGGTGTGGGATTCGGCGTGCGGTGAGCGGCCCGCACCACGGTGCGACGAGCGGTGACTCCCCTCCCAGCCGTCGACGCCGACGGGGAGCGAGATGTGACCTACCGCTCGACACCCTGATCGACCGACGACCGAGCTCGAGACCGGGCGTCCGTCGGCGAACTGCCGGCGGCCCGCCACGCGGCTGGAGTCCGGCAAAGCCCGTCTCGATCTCTGCCGCGCTGCCTGGAATCCCCGCGACCGTGACGTGCGTTGGCGCAGCGATGAGCCGATGGGTGGCAGTGCTCGCATGTTCGATGGCGCTCCAAGCGACCGCGGCGTACGCGCAGTCGGCCGCCCCCGAGTGGCCACCGGGTCCCGACGAGTGGCTGCCGCTCCAAGAGCTCTGCGAGCGGGCCCGGGCCCTGACCGACTTCCCGGCGGAGCAGGATCTTTCCGAGTGCGCGGTGCGCAGAGGCGTGAACCAGCTGGGGCTGGTGACCGCACGAAGCATCGGCCATGCGGAGTACACGCAGCTGCTGGTGGTACGGCGCCAACGCGGCAAGGTCAGCCTCGTCGCCGTCGCTAGAACCGGAGTGAACACGGGCGGCAGTCACTCGAGCGCAGAGGAGGGGGTGGGCATTCGGTCGCTCGGACCTGGGGTACTGCTCGCGGAGCTCACGTCGACGATGTGGTTCGCCTACCCGCACGTGGCGACCACGAGCGAGCACCGGACCCGGCTGGCGGTGGTCTGCCGGCCGCCACCAGAAGCGGCGTGCACCCACCCGTTTCCGACCGGGAGCTACAGCGACGAGACTCCGACGACCTACCCGTGGGCCGCGTTGGCGGAAGATTGGTGGACTCATCGGTTGGCGCCAGGACAAGGCGATGGTGAGACGCAAACGAGGCTCTCACTCGAGGCTCCCGGCCTTCTGCGAGTCGACCGTCTGGATGGTGGCGGCCCGCCATTGCGGCATTGGGCCGCGAGCGAACGTCTGGACGACCCGTCGACCCACGTGACCTACTTCGTTCGATTCGGAACACCGGCGTCAGCCACTGCTGCGGTGCCGGCGGACATCGAGATCGCAGGCCGCCCGCCGCCCGAATACTCAGGGATGGAGGAGCGCGGCACGCTGGCGGAGCTCTGCCGGCAGATTTCGGACGAGCGCGTCCGCTGCGCGATCCAGCCGCTGTCTGCTCCCCACTTCTTCCTGTTGGCGGAGAGCAACCGTCGGCGTGTGGTCTTCCTAGGACGGCGCTCGAGCGGCTCCGAGCTCGTTCTGCTCGCGCGAGTCGTCGATCGACCGGCAGTGTCGGATGGGCTCCGGCCACTGACTCTCGTGGAGAAGCGCCCTCTGCCGGGAGGGCGACTCGGCTGGGTCGTGGAGGACGTCAGCGAGTTCGAATCCCGGCGATACATGCTGGTGTGCGAACGACGGCGCCGACTCTGCGTTGCGCGGGTGCCGCTTCGACGGATCGCTCGTTCCGAGCCGGCCATCCGGGATGGCCAGGTCGTGCCAGAAGTGGTGGCGACCGAGATGGCAGAGGCCACGATCGATGGCGATGTGCTGACCGTGCGCCGGATCAGCGGCTCGTGGGCGGACCTCTATGATGGCGAGCAGGAGTCACCTTCGGACGAGCAGGAGACCATCGCCATCGAGCTCCCGGTGCCGCCGTAGCGTTGCGAGCGAAGCCGCTGGCTCCGATCGTGGCGGCTTCCATTGCTGAGTCCCTCCGGTGAGACTCTCCGGCGATGACTGACGCCTGGCTCTTCGCAGCCACCGAAGCCGAAGTTCGCAAGAAGCTACGAGGGCGGGGTGAACCCGCCGACGAGCCGGTTCCCGCGAAGAGCAGGAACCCGTGGACGGGTCGGGTGATCTCGGTTCTCCGATACCAGCCTGGGCGCCCGCGGTTCGTTGACCCGAGCTGAGTGCCAGTCTAGAGCCGACGCATGAGGGGCATGCTCTTGGGCGCGATGATCGCGGCGGTCGGTTGCGGTGACTCCGGAACCGCACCCCGGGACGCAGACACGGATGGTCCGTCGGGCTACCCACGCTTCGAGCTGTCCGCGTATGTGTTGGTCGTGGATCAACCGTCGAGCGAGGACGCGGAAACCTTCGGTCGAGTCTGGATCACAGAGACACCGGAGCCTGGTTTCGTGGGAACACTCCCGCGGGTGCTGGGTGCCCGCGTGACCATCGGCGGCGTGGAGGCGGACGACGAGCCCTTCGGAGATCAGTACCAGACGCCTTTGGACGCCACGCTCGCCGGGGCGATGCCGGATGGCACGGTGGAAGTCATTGCCGAGCACCCGCGCTTCGGACGGCTGACTGGCCGCATCGACTGCCCCTCGGACTTCGCGATCACCGAACCCATCGAGGGAGCCGTGGTCGTGCCCGAGGAGCCGCTCGAGGTTCGCTGGGCCCCCGCTGCGCCGGAGCGAGGGGAGGCCGCGGTAGAACCCTGGGACCCGGAGGGCAACCGGCTGCTGCGGATCTCAGGAGGCGGGCGGATGAACCGCGCCGAGTTCGACGTGAACGCCATGAGCGCGATCGTGATTCCCACGGACGCTGACGAGGTGGGCTACTCCGGCTATGCGGTGACCGTGTCCATGGTCCGCGAGTCTCCGGAGCCCCGGCTGACCTGCTCTCTGGCCCGGCGAGTGCACCTGGCCCGCGACTGACGCGTGCTGCGGAGGGGCGAACGAGCAGCTGCGGGGGCTTCCCGGCGGTGGTCGACGAACGGGCGAAGCGACTGCTGAAGAGGATCGAGACGCGTTGCTCTCGGAGCGCTCTTCGCGAGTCGGTAGACTACCGTCATGTCCGACTTCAAGAGCAAGCTCGCCGCGGCCCTCGGGGTTCCCCTGCCCACGGAGGAGGTCTCGCGAGCGGAGGCGGAGCGCCTGAAGCGAGAACAGGCAGAGGACGAAGCGGCGGAAGAGCATGCCGCGACCGCCCGGCGCTATCCCGGCGCCGAGGTGCTGCCCCTCCCTGCCGCCCGCGCGCTGCTCGCCGAGGTGCCCCCGCCTCCGGAGCGGGAAGGGGTCGACGGCATCTTCGACCCCGCCATCTTTGGCCTCCCCAGCGTTCAGATCATCCGCGGGGACACCGAGCTCGATGAGCTGCACCTCGAAGCGCAGGGCTCGCACCTGATCGTCGAGGGCTCGCTCCGGGTACGGGGCATCCTCCGACAGGCCTTCGGTGCCGGGGCGCTGCTCGTCCTCGGAGACCTCGAGGCCCAACACATCGTGACCACCGGCGAGCTCGACGTGACCGGGTCGCTGAAGGTGAGCGGCACCCTCTATGGGAACACCACGAACTACGGCACCAGCGTCTGGGGGCCGGCAGAGGCCGCCGTCGCCCTCTCGAACAAGGGCCACTACTTCAGCTTCTGGGGAGGAGCGACCGTGGGGCTGCTCATCGACGCGGAAGGGGGCACCCCGAACCTCGAGCACGCCGACCACGACCCGAGCACGATGGGTGAGGTGCTTCGCCCGGAGGTCGGCAACGCCTTCGACGCGAAGGTCGTGCTCCAGGTGCTGGAGCAGCACGGCACGCTGCTGGCCGAGTGAACGCCGGAGGTCCTCGACGGACGCCTACGGCTCGGGAAGCCAGAAGAGCTCGACGGTGTCCCCATAGCTGACCGCGCCGATGCGGTCGTCGGCGGACACTGCGAGCGCTTGGTGCTGGGACCCCGGCGGTCGTAGCGGGACGCGCGCGACCACCTCTCCGGTCGCTCGGCCGCGCACTTCGACGCGACCACCAATCGTCGCGGTCGACTCGCCATCGACGAGCTGTGCGAGGACGGCGCGGCCATCGGAGGTGAACGCCGCCGCGCCCACGAAGCCGAGCCATTGCTCCCACGCGAGCTCGCCGTCGGCGGTGTAGGAGCGGAGCACGCTGAGGGGCCAGCCGCCGTTCACGTGCATGGTCACGGCACCATCGTCGTGCACGAAGAGGGTCGCCGTTCGCTCCCGCTGGGACTCGGGCAGATGAGCGACCCAACTCTCGACGCCGCGGGCATCCCAGACGCGAAGGGAGTCGTAGCTGTACGTCGCGAGCCAACGCCCGTCGGCCGACAGACCGAGGCCCGTCACGTAACCGACGCGGTCCGTGGGATGGAGAACCGGTGGTCAGTTCGAGGCGGGCCGCTTGTAGCACGACATGATCGTGTTCCAGCCCGTAGAGGCCGAGACGAGCTCGAAGCCCTGCTCTCCGTAGGTTCGGGCGTGCTCCATCAACGTCTCGTTCATGTTCGAGCGGTGTCCGTTGGGCTCGCAGAACTGCTCCCATCGCTGTGTGGTGGGAGAAGGCGGACCGAAGCTCTGCGCGGTTACGACGGGGATCGCTGCTCCGCCTACACATCCGATCAAGACACAAATCGTTGGGACCATGAATCGCTTCATCATTCGCCTTTCATAGTTGAAGGTCGGAGACTACTCCAGCTGCTACTACCTGCAGGTGGCGCCTGGTTTCACCCGGCAGCGCCGAAACCACGTGCTAAGCCCCGCGCATGTCTCAGTCCCGCTCCACCCCACGCCGTACCCCCGAGCGTCGTGCCCGGCGTGCAGCCTTGATCGGCGCGCTCACGGCCATCGCACTCGTGGGCGGTGTCATCGGCTGGCTGGCGTACGAACGGTCGGAGGCGGAGGCGCGACTCGACACGCTCGCGGGACGATTCGAAGCGCTCCAGTCGGACGCGCGAGCTCGCGCGGTGGACCTGCCCGAAGGGCTCGGGGAGCCCGTGGCGATCAACCTCTTTCCCCACGCCGCGGCGCTCCAAGGGACCATCGACGCGCTCGAGGAACCGCTCGATGGGCTGCCGAATACGCTGCCTCTGGATCTGCAGCTGGCGGGGCTCGACGAGGGACGCCGCGGGCGGCTCCTACAGATCGTGCAGCGCTCGCTCGCGGCGGAGCGCGCCTGGGCCACCGAGCAGACGGCGTTGCCCGACGAGCTCGCCGTGACGGTCCGCCAATGGCTCGCGGCGCTGGTCGAGGAGCAGCCACCGACCTTCGAGTCCTGCGCGGATCACGCGGTGGCCGCGCTGCGCTACGCCTACGCTCTCGACGCGGTCACCGAGGTGATGGAAGCCGAAGCGATCACGCTGGACCAGCTCGAGCCCGCCATCGCTCGTTGCGCCGCGGGTGCGCCACGGGAAGCCCGCCACCGTGCAGCCGACGCGCTCGTGCGACTGGCGGACGAGCGGGTCGCCCCGATGGAAGCCCTCATGGGCATCTTCGACGTCGCCCGGCTGATGCTGGAGGGAGCTCAGCGAGCGCTCCAGGGCCCGTTCAGCGCGGGTCGGGCCGAAGACCTGATGGACCGTGCCGAGGAGCAGATCGAGAACGCCGAGAGGTTGCTCGCTCACCGCGGCGCCCTGGACAGCTTCGACTCCGGCCTCGGGGTCGACGGCCGGCTCCTGCAAACGGAACAACGAGTGCGACTCCAGCTACGGCTCAGCGCGGCCGTGCTCCGGGCGGGCGCCGCACCCGGCGACGCGGCGGCCGTCGAAGGGATGTCGGATCCGGTGGCGGGGCCCATCCTGGTCGAAGACGGAGCGGTGAGGGCCCCGGGGGCCGAAGCCCTGGTGATGCCCAGCACCATCCCGCTCGCGTCGGGACCGAACTCCGGGGGGACCCTCGTGATCGAGAGCCCCGACCAGGGCGCTGGAGCCGCGCCTGGCGTGAACCGAGGCTCGCTCGACAGAGAGGTCATTCGCCAGGTGATCCGACAGAACATGAACGCCGTGCGGCTCTGCTACGAGCGCGCCCTGGTCGACGACCCAACCCTCGAAGGTCGGGTGACCGTCCGGTTCATCATCGGCACCGATGGTGGGGTCGACAACGCGCTCGTTCAGGACAGCAAGCTCGAAGCTCCGCGCGTGGAGGCGTGCATCACGACGGCGGTCCGGCAGATGCGTTTCCCGGCGCCCGAGGGCGGCGGGATCGTGATCGTGGCCTACCCGTTCATGTTCACGAGCGAGGTGCCGGCGGGGGATTGAGGAGGAGCGAGTCCCTACGCGGTCTGTCCGGTCTGCTGGTGGGAAGATGACCGCCTGCAGTTCGAAGACCCTAGCCTTCGCGACGGAGCCAATCGCCCTTCCCTCGAAGAAGCGCGACGCTTCTATCTCGCAGAGGGAGCCGCCGACCCGGACTTCCTGCCGCACGTGCGGCGACCCACGCGCGAGGAAATGCCACCGGAGCGAAATTGAGGATGGGCCCATTCGGCGATGGTTGGACGCGTGAAGACGTGGGCGCGGTGATGGCGGAATCGGATCCGCGCACGCTGCTGTACGTGCCCATCGTGGTCTCGATGGATCCACCGGACGCGAAGTGGGCGCAGGCGATCTGCGTGGAGCTCGCAGCCCACGAGCACCCAAACGTCCGGGGCAATGCCATTCTCGGATTCGGTCATCTGGTACGGACGACCGGGCAGCTCGATCGTTCAGTCGTGCTTCCGCTCGTCGTGCGAGCGCTGTCCGATGAAGACCAGTACGTGCGAGGGCGCGCCGACGCAGCTGTGGAAGACCTCGAGCACTACCTCGGCTGGGCGGTGCCGTCGGCGAGTCAAGCATGATTCCGTCCTGGGTGTGCCGCCCGTGGCCCACGTGTGCCGTTGCCGAGGCTCCAGCGACTCTCGACCTACGCTCCTGCTCCTTGGGACCCAGGCCGCCGGGACTCGGACCGGGCGCGCTCGGCGTGGTAGTGGAGATCCATGAACGGCCGGATCACGTTCGTTGGCAATCCCTGGCCCGAGGGGCACGCGGCGACCCTGAAGCTCACGCTGGTGTCTGGGGACAGCCCCTCGCTACGTGTGCACCTGAAGAGCGCCGACTACTACGCCGAGCGCGATCTCGAGGATGCGGAGGTCGACTCGGACTGGGAGGCGCCGGGCGTTTGGTGCAACTACCACGCGGCGACTCTCTCGGGCCGGATTCCCTGCCCCGCGGGTGTCACGCGCCTCGAGGACCTCGATGGGCGAGAACTGAGGGTCGACCACGATGTGGTTGGACGCACCGATTGGGACTGGGACGACCTCGCGTTCGACCACTGCTACATCCTCGGCCACGACGCGGTGGCCGGCCACACGTTCCGCTTCCAGCTCGAAGACGGCGCGCTGCAGGTGCACTGGACCGGCAAGATCGCGCAGGCCTACGTGGGGAAGCGCGAGTTCGACCACGAGTTCATCGTGGTCGCGACGCTCGCGATTGGGTGAGCGCTAGAACCCGCTGCACTCACCATCATCAGGGAGTCGCTCGAACAACTTCGTCAGGGCCCCGACCGACGGCTGCGCAGGCCCGCGCATCGCTGACAGCGCAACCGGCGCTCACCCCAAGACGGAGATGACGAAGCAGCCGCGTTCGATCGCATCGTCCAGGAACGCTCTCAGATCCGCCACGAGCGAGGCGTAGTACGCGACCTCCTCGTCGTCGGCGATCTCCGGCAGGTCTTCGAAATAGGGGTAGGGCGGCTCGTCGCGACACTCGGCACTCTGCATGTAGGCGCGAACGGCGTCGGCGTCCTTGCCTTCCGCTACATCCCGCAGAGCCTGAACGTTCTCGGGAGGAAGGAGCAGCGCGGGTCCGTAGCCGAGATCCTCTTCGTGGAGTGGCTCCGACGCGAACTTCGTCAGACCGGCGAGCTCGCCGGTCAACAACCGACCCACGAGGTCCCATCCTTTGTCCAGGTCCAGGCACTCGTTCGCGCTGTCGGCATCCTCCAGCCAAGCGAGCACGGCTTCGTCATCGCCGCGCAGGCGGTCCACGGTCTCGGCATCGGCCGCGTAGAGCGTCATGTACATGCCCATCGGCACATACTAGCCGGGTCTCTCGCGAATTCCCGCCGTTCTGCGTCAGCGCTCGGGGGTCGCGCAGCGCCGGAAGACGAGCGGCCCCTGCCCTCTCGTGAGCGAGCGGAGCTTCGCGAGGGCGCTTCGAAACGGGGCCAGATCGCCGAGGCGGCCGACGCGCGGCAGTCCCTCGTCCGCGTCGACCTCGCCCACCTTCTTGGTGCCACGTAGCACCACCAGCTTGCTGTCGTAGGCGCGCAGGTACGGGATCTTAGCCTTCTTCACCGCGGCGAGGATCACCGCGCCCGCCGGCGACAGCGACAGGTCGTGCGTCAGCTGCCTTTCCAGCAACTGCGTCTCGGCCTTGGTCACGAGCTCTTCGAGGGTCTCGAGCGCTTCGCCCTCGATCGATCCCTCATCGGTCAGGAAGAGCATCTGCACCATGCCGCCGCGCTGGCCGGTGCCTCTCCAGACGTACACAGCGCAATGCCACTCCAGCTCGGAGAAGAACTCTTCGCGAGCTCCGCGCTGCAAGTGGGTGTGGTCGCCGAGCATCGGTACCGAGGCCATGCGGGAGCCTACAGCGCACGGCTGCTGCGCTCCAAGGCGGCTATCGGACGAAGGTGCGCCGTCGCCGGGCTCGAGGTGAGGCCGAGTGATTTGGTGTAAGACACGCGGAGGACGTCACACCTGGATGCGAGGGGCTCTTTCGGCGCATCTTCTCCAGCCCGGTACACGCCGTCGCCGAGCTCCGCACCCTCCTGCCGCCGGCGCTGGTCACAGCGCTCGACTTGGCGGGTCTCGAAGTAGTGCCGGGAGCGTCCTACGTGGACGAGGAGCTCGCCGATCGCCAGGTCGATCTGCTCTATCGAGTCCCCCTGCTCCACAGCGACGAGCCGGCGCTGGTCTACGTGCTCTTCGAGCATCAGAGCTCGGTCGACCCGCGGATGCCGGCTCGGCTGCTCGTCTACATGGCTCGCATCTGGGAACAGTGGATGCGGGAACACCCCAGCGGCAAGCTGCCGCTCATCGTCCCCGCGGTCCTCCACCATTCGGCCACCGGCTGGACCGCTCCCACCCGCTTCGCCGATCTCCTCGTCATTCCCGATGAGCTCCATGACGTGCTCGGCGACACCCACGTCGACTTCGGGTTCTTCCTGGATGACCTCTCTGCGAGCACGGAGCAGGAGCTCCATGAACGGGCCCAGATGACCGCCGTCGCGCGGCTTGCACTGAGATGCCGTGTGCCGCGTCAAGCGGTTTTGGGTAGCTCCGCTACGAAAGGGGAGCGCCGCTTGGCGACGGCGTAGACGAGTGTGAGGAGCTTCCGCATGGCAGCGATGACAGCGACCTTGTGCGGCTTGCCGCTGGCTTTGAGCCGGCCGTAGTAGGCCGCGATCAATGGGTTGCCCACACTTGTCGATGCGAGGCGATGGCGAAAACCAGGCGAGGCGCACGGTTGGGGCGCGTCTCGGGCTGAGTTCTGCTCATGGGTCTGCTCCCGTCGATCGTGGCGTTCAGGCCGAGGCCTGCTCGAAGGCCGCGCTACGGACCTGACCGACGATGGTTGTAGCCGCAGAGCTATGGACTACGTTCGGCGTCATGCGCATCGCGCCGCTTCTCGCCGTCTTCTTCGGGTGCGCCAGCCAAGCGCCCGCCGAAACGACCACGCCCGAACCCAGCCCCTCCGAGCCTGCAGTCCAGGCGGTCAGCGACCCATTCTTGGACGCGCTCCCCGAGCGCACCCGCGCGTCGGTGACCGCGAGTTGTCCGTTGGTCGATGAGGTCGGCTTCCGCACGTGCGCACACACCGAAGCCGCCGGCGCGGTGGCAGCACTCGGCGTCGAGGCGCGCGCCGAGCTCGCCCTACCGGTGTTGGCGGCCCTCGTCGCCGAGCTCCGGCAGGGCGACCTCGCCACGGAGGCGAAGCTCCACGCGCTCGCGCAGCGAGCACGAATCTTCGATGCACTGGTGGAGTCCGCCCGACACGACGAAGCCAACCCACCGCCGGTCGACGGCGATGTCCTCGAGTCGAACGCGACCAGTCCCTCGGGGTCCGAGCAGATGGCCTGCTCGGCCAGCCGCGAGCGCCTCCTCCTGGTCCGCGCAGCGCGGCAGACCGATGTCCGGGCTCCGTTCGTGGACGACGCGCGAACGCGGCTGCGGCAGCAGCCGACCGAATCTCTGCGCACCTGCGTCGAGAGGATCCGAGCGGACGACCCTTCGTTCGCACCGCTCGACTCCAACGACCTCGCGGAATAGCGCCGCCGACGGTTCGTGCGTCGGTTTCGGATCGCGCCGGCTACAGCACCTGAATCGACAGCTTGAAGTCGTCGCCCGGTCGGAGCTCGAGGAGCGTGGGGGCCTCGCGGTAGCCACCGCCCTTGCCCGTCGGCGCGAGCTCCCCGCTGTCATGGACGACCCCGATGACGCGCACGCGCGCTCCCTCGGGGACCACGTGCTCGAAGGTGCGTCGCTCGAGGCTCCCGACGAAGCCCTCCTGCTCCACCTGCGCCATGCCCGGCAGGTCGCGCGCGGCCGCGCGGAAGGCATCGATGCGCTGGTCGTCTTCCAGCGTGGGGCGGCTCGGGCCGCGCTGCTTCAGACCGCGCAACGCCGACCAACCCTGGCGGTCCACCCGAACGATGCCGCTCTCGTCGCGGACGTAGAATCGCTGGCCGAAGTCCAGGTCGTTGATGCTCTGCCACCGACGGTGGCTGGGCTGGGCGAAGGTCTCACCGTGCCGATTCATGAGCGCTTGCTGGTCGATGGTCAGCGTCGCGGCGGGGAGACCGGAGAAGGGAGCCGGCAGAGGTGTGTCCAGCGCCAGCGCCTCGCCCTCGATGGCGAAGGTCTCGCCGACCTTCAACGAAGCGATGGGGACCAGCGAGTGGTGCCGCGCGCCAAAGAGCTTCTGAAGCCACTGGAACATGGACGCTTCCGTAGCGCAGGCGGAGCCGGCCAGCACGGGTACGCGCGCCCGAATGCTTGGCCAGGCCGTAGGCCCACACGAGCCAAGCCATGAACGCCGCGCCGGGGAGCAGGTCAGCGGGCGGTCCAATCCACCTCCGCGCGGCCCACGTTCGCCTCGAAAGACTCGAGGCTCATGGGTCACCCTCTGTCATCGCGCGCCGACCGACGAGGCCAGCCACCGCCGTTCTCACAGCGGTCGCTTGAAACAGAGGAACCCGCCCTGGTCACGGGAGCCGGTGAGCTCCCATCCCTGCGACCCGAATCGGTTCAACTCGTCCACGTTCAGACTCGCGGCGTCCCGATAGCAGGTGTACTCCCAGCGCTGCACACCCGGAGGCGCAGGCTGTGCGGAGATCGCGGGGACGACCAGTGGCGCGCTGGCACAGCCGATGACGAACGCGATGACAAATCCGATTCCGTGCTTGAAGCCCTTGCTCATGAGACGAGCCATCTACCTGAGTACGGCGTTGCAGTCTATGGTCGTCACGATGAAATAACGGGAGGTCTGGGGCATAGACGCTTTCGAGATGTGCGGCGTCCACCTGGCCATGATGGTGCTCGCCACCGCGACGCTCGGTTTCGCCGGGTGCGCGGCAAGCATCGAGGAGCAAACGCGGACGACTGCGTCACAGCACCACCGCGAGAACGGCATCCGAAGCGGGCTGGGCTCAGCGGACCAGTTCATCCCGTTGACCACAGGATCGCCGAGTGCCCCCTCGGGAATGGCTGACGGCATCCAGCTCGGTTCGCGCGGCGGGACGTTCGCGTGTGGAGTGCCATACTCCGGGCATGCAAACGTTCATCGTGAGCGAAGATGTCGGGCTTGGAGAGCGCTACGAAGGGGTCGACGCCGAGGCCGCCGCGCGGAGTCTCTTGGAGAAGGACACGCTCGCCGTGCACGTGGGTGTGGAGCGGTTCGCGGCATGCACCACACAGCACCCGTTCGCCAAGGCCGCGCACGATGCGTTCTACGATCACCACCCGCTGGTGATCCGGCCGGACGACGTGTGGTTCTGCATCGCGCAGGGCTTCGCTCTTCATGTGCGCGAGAACGCCGAGGAGCTGCGGGAGCGCTTCGTTCGGCACGAGGGCAAGGAACGACTCGTGGTGCGGCGGCCCGACCTCACGCTGGATGGCGAGGTGCCCTGGCCCGAGGTGTTCGAGGCGTTTGCGGGGCTCATCGGGGAGCACGTTGGTCCGCTTCAGAAGCTGGTCGCTGCACGGTTCAGCACGACCAGCGACATCGAGGCCGCGGCCTATGACGTGTGTCTGATGGATACGTTTCAGGGCTACTTCGAGTACGAGTTTCACATGGGCTGTGGGATCCCTCGAGTGACCCTGCTCGGCAACCGGGCCGATTGGGAGTCGATGATTCCACGAGTGCGACATCTCGGTGAGTACGGCCTGGCGTGGTGGACGGATGCGCTCGTGCCGATCCTCGAGGAGCTCGCCCGCACCGCGGACGGTGAGATCGACCAGGAGTTCTGGCGCTCCTTCTTCCGGTACCAGAGCGGCTCGGGCCCGGCCGAGCTCACCGGCTGGCTGGTCGCGCTCTTCCCCTACGTCACCGACCACCGAAGCAACGAGTTGGTGGCGAGCCCCTACGTGGCCAACTGGCGGGAACGCTTCCGTACGGCAGACGAGCGGGATGGGTGGCTCGGCCACGGAGACGAGGAAGGCCCGGCGATCGGCGATCTCCCGGAAGGTCTCGTCAGCGCGCCCGTTCGCATCGTCGACATGGCGACCGGTGACTCGATCGACGTGCGCTTCGTTGCCGGGATGTTCGGCGTGGCCCAGGCGGAGGGCACGGGTGCGCTGTCGCCAGCGTTCGGGTGGGCGGTCGTTCGGGAGTAGGTGCGGTCGATCCGTGGGTTCGCGGTCGGACCACCGACAGACACGGAGCTGTCCCACGGCCCTGCTCATCGCTGTCGCGATCTTCACGTGAAGATCGTCATTCGCCGCTTCTCATCCCAAGGATTTACGCCTAATCTGGCGTAACCATGGCTCCAGCGTGCCTACTTGGGCTCATTCGCTAATCGGCCGATTTCGGTTTCACCACCCTCGATCTCTCACGGTCAGTTCGGGCGCCGGAGGGGAGTCGACGAGCCGGAAGCCGTCCGGGCAATAGGGGCGACGCAACTCGCGGTCGCAGCGGTCGAAGAGGCGGCATCTCGACCCCTCGACCGAAGGAAGTGTCCGCAATGTCCGACTCGAATCCCCCGCTCCGGGTACGCAGAGCACACCAGCTCTTGGCTGCTCTCGTCGTCACCACCAGCCTCTTGGGCTGCCAGGACGGTATACGTGGACCCGAGGTGGATCCCTCGATGCCCGGTCTCGATGGCGGCCCGGGCGCGGCGCCGGGCAGCGACATCGGGCCCGGAGCACCCGACCCTGGGCTCGCTGTCTGGTCGGCACTCCATCCCGCCGCCCGCAGCTACGGCGTGGCCTTCGCCGACGATGGCGACATCCTGATCACTGGACACCTGGAAGATCCCGTCGACTTCGGTGGCGGGCCGACCAGCGATGACTGGGCCTGCTTCATCGCCCGCTTCGGCCCCGATGGCACACATCGCTGGGACCGCACGTTCGACGGCAGCTTCTGGCCCAACGCCCTGGTCGTCGACGCCGACGGGAACGTCTACATCGCCGGTAGCTTCGAGGACTACGGGACGCTCGGGGGAGAAGAGCTCTCGGCCTCGGGTGACCGAAGCGATTCGTTCGTTGCCAGCTTCGACCGAGACGGCAATCACCGGTGGTCGGCCAACTTTGGCGGCTCGCAGCACGACACCACGTTCGCGATGGCAGTCACCAGTGACGGGCACCTGGCCATCACGGGATACGCCGGCGGGACGACCGACTTCGGCGGCGGCGACTTGGAGAGCCCGGGACGCTTCGGTTGGAACGTCTCCCTCGCGGTGTTCGACGCCGACGGCAATCACCGCTGGAGCCACCTGTTCGGAACGGATGGAGAGCTCGAGTTCGACGAAGGGCGCAGCATCGCAGCGACGGCCGATGGTGGCGTGGCCATCACCGGAGTCGCTCACGGTGGCGTCGACTTCGGGGCAGGGCCGCTGGCCGAGGACACCCCCGATACACAGTATCCGTTCATCGCTTCGTTCGACCGCAACGGACGGCACGTGTCTTCGCGCCTGATCGATGGGCTCGGCGAGTTCCGGGCGATCGATCCCCTCGGCCTCGCATCATCGGGAGACCGAGTGTTCTTGGCCGGTGATGGCTACACCTCTGGTCCGGGCCGGCCCTTCGTGGCGGCCTACGGGCTGGATGGGGAGCTACTGTGGGTGACCAGTGGAAGCGGCGAGGGCTACGCACAGTCGCTCGCCGTGACGGGCGACGGCGTTGCGGTGGTCGGTCACGCCGAGCAAGCGATGAGCTTCGGAGGTGCCGAGATCGCAGGCGACGGCAGCTACTTCTTCGTCACATCGCTGGACGACGGCGGTTCTCCTCGTTGGTCGGCCACGCTGGATGCCTCGGACGAGGATGCGACGGTTCGGGAGCCGGCAATTGCCACTTCCGCCGGACGTGTCGCCGTCAGCAGCAGCCTCACGGAGGGCCTGGTGGCGTTCGGTGGCGAGAGCATCGAGCTCGATGACCGTGGCGCCGCGTTCGTCTCCGTGTTCACCGATTGAGCCGAGTCGACGAAGATCGGGCCCGAGTCGTTGAGCATGTAGCCGGCGCCGGCGAGAGGCCGTTGCGCAGGAAGTAGTAGGGACTACGTTCGAGGTCGTGCGCATCGCGCCACTTCTCGCCGAGCTCCGGCGGGGCGACCTCGCCGCGGAGGCTGACCCTCAGCCTCCGAGCTTCGCCAGGCTGGCCTCGTAGAACTCGAAAGCCTCTCGCACGAGTGGCGTCTCGAAGTCGTCGTCGTCCTCGTCCGGCGGCTCCGACCACCATTCGATCTCACTCGCCTCGGGGTCGAGAACGAAGCGCGGCTCGGCGGTGTGCAAGACCAGGAAGGCGGTGTGCTCGTCGTGTACGTCCAACAAGTAGAACTTGGGCAGGTTCATGGCGGATGATGGGCTCGTGCACGAGAGGCGCGCAACCGCATCGGGAGCTCATCGCCCCCGCACCCGAATAGCCAGCGACTCGTCTCGAGCGATTGGGTAGCATCGCTCGATGTTCGAGCTCCGGGTCGACCTCCAACTGCCCAAGGGCCTGGCGAAGCAGCTCGCCGGGCGCACCGAGTCCGAGTGGGTCATCGAGCTGTTGCGACCGCGCGCGCACTGGAAGCACGTGGCCAAGGCGATCGCCAAGGAAGCCCGGACCGCGCTGAAGCGGCTGGTGCTCCGCGACCGGTCGTTCGACCCGGGCGCGAGCATCGGACGGGCGATGCTCACGGCCAAGGCGAGCGACGCGCTGTGGCAGGCGCTCCCCGCGCTCGAGGAGCTCGAGCTGGTGGGGCACGCGTGGGCGCCGACGTTGGATCATCCCGGGCTTCGTGAGCTCACGATGAGCGGCTTCGGGTTCACCGGGTCGTTCCTGAAGAAGCCCGCGAACGCGCCGGCGCTGGCGAAGCTCACCTGGGGCTTCGCTGGCGACCATCACGGGGTGGCCTTGGGTGCGGCAGGGCTGAAGGGACTCTTCGGTGGCGAAGGGCTCGACTCGCTGGTGGAGCTCGACCTGGCCAACGCCGACATGGACGGGAGCCTGCTTCGGAGCAAGACGTTCACCGGCGGCGCGCTGCTGCCGCGGCTGAAGGCGATCGTGTTGCCGGTCGCCTCGTCCGATCCAGCGCTGCTCTCGAAGAAGGAGTCGAAGCACCTGGCGCACCTCGAGCGCGTCGAGGTGACCGACCCGAGTGCGGTCGAGCTGGACCCGCGCTTCGAGCCGGTGGAGCCAGAGCAAATCCCCATGACGCCCGAGCGTTCGGCGGGCGGCGTGAGGTTCTGGGGAGTGAACGATGAACGCGTCGATGCGTTCGTCGGAGCGCTGCGAGCGGTCGGTCCGATCGGCAAGCTGACGCTCCTGTCTCACGACATCCGGGAGCGCACGGGCGAGCTCGGCACGGCGCTGCGCGAACAGGAGACGCTGGAGGAGCTCTCGCTGGCCGACCCGAGGACGTACGGCCTGCCAGCAGAGGCGCTCGAGCCGCTCGCGAGAGCGATCGAAGGGCACCCGGCGCTGCGCACGCTGAACCTGCACGACAACCGGCTCTCGGGTGGGGTGGAGCCGCTCGACGCGCTCGTGCGCGCGCTCCCGGCATTGACCACGCTGCACCTCTCGTCCGCGAAGCTCGAGGAGGACCTGGAGAGCCTGGTGGCGGTGGCCAACGGTTGGACCGGTCTGCGAGCGCTGGCCATCGGAGGCAACGGCGACGGCGAGAAGGCGCTGCCGCTGGGCGGCCTCGCGCTACCGGCGCTGGAGCGGCTGGACCTGCGCAGGACGGGCAAGCTGACCGAATCGATCGTAGCCGAGCTCTTCGGCGGCGGTGGCGAACGCCTGCCCGCGCTGAAGGCGCTCACGCTCGGCAGCGCGTACGGGAGGACCCCCGAACCCGCTGCGCTCGCTGCGATCCGTGCGGCGCTCGGCGAGTGGTCCGCGCTCGAGGAGCTCGCGCTCGACTACGGGAGGACGTCCTTCGATGCGCTCCCGCGACTGGCCGACGGCGTGCCCGGTCTGCGGGCGCTGCGGCTGAAAGCCTTCAACCCAGACAAGCTGGTGCTCGATGCCGACCTGGGTCAGCGGCTCGGCGCGCTCGTGGCGGAGCTGAGCGCGCTCGAGGAGCTCGCGCTCACCGCGATGCCGTTCGACCTCGACGGTGTGACGGCCTTCGCGAAGGCGATTGCGGACCACCCGAGCCTCCGCACCGTCGCTGGGATCGAGCTGAAGAACACCGACGACGCGTCCGCCGCCGCCGATGCGCTGGCGACCACGCCCCTCGATCGCCTGGCGCCGGTCGGCCGCGCCTTCACCGGCGCGCTGGCGGCCGCGGATGCCGTGCGCGATCTCGAGCTCGCGAGCAGCCGCCATCTGGAGAAGCTCGTCACCTCGTTGCCGCTCGGCGACGCAAAGTCGCTGACCACGCTCCGGGTTCGAGGCGGCTTGCTGGACGACGAGGTGCTGAAGCCGCTCGCCAAGGCGGTGAAGGGCCACCCCACCCTACGCGAGCTCCACCTCGACGGCGCCACCGATGCCGAACCGATGATCGCCTTCGTGGAAGCGCTCGAGGGAAGCAACCTGACCCTGGTCCACTGCGGCCTGCCCGTGTTGCTGCCGGTGGCCGACGCGATCGCTCGGTGGACCGCCGACTGGGACGGCCCGAAGGTCGTCATCCGCGAAGGCTGAGATCGAGCGACGCCTGCGCTCACCATCCCGCGCCATACGAACGACGCACATCCGCGCTCCGGCCCGTCACGTGCTCCAGGGCGGTGCCGTCTTCTGCACGACCGCCGTCTCCGAAGACGGAAGGCAGCGCTACCAGCTCCGCCGGGCCGACCCACCACGCACCCGCCGTCGCACCCACTCCTGCGATCGCTGCGCTGCCCGCTGGTCCACGAGTGGCCCATTGGGTCGCGCCGGGCGAGTGCATCATCCGGTCGGCGCCGGTGTCGCAGTAGAGGTGCGCTCGGGTCAGCGACCGGAGCGCCTGGCTCCCACGCGCTCCCACCAGCCGTCCGCGAACGGCGGAACCGGCAGGCCCTCTTCCTCGAAGCGCTCCTTGATCCAAGCGTACGCGGGCTCCGCGTCCGAGAAGACCCGCACGGGCCACGGCGGCCGCTTGAGCCAGAGAATGGCGCGAAGCACGCCCGCACCGATCTTGTTGCTCAGCACCACGGCGTGTCCCACGACCCGCAGCCCCGACATGGACGCCAACCGCGCGAAGCACTCCGCCGTCCGACGTCGCCCTCGCGCGTCGAGCGGGCCGGACTTGCGCATGTCGGCGAAGACCGCGGGTCGCCAGTGCGGGTCCTTCTTCAAAGCGTCGGCGACGTAGGTCTCCACCTCGTCGTAGTGGGCGTCGACGTCCGCATAGTCGAAGCGCCCACGGAACACCTGCAGGTAGACCGGCGCATGGCTGGTGTCGAAATAGATGTCCCCCACGGCATCGACCCTAGCAGCAGGACGCCTCGCTCTCGAAGCACCTCGGATCCGCCGAGGCCGCGTGGGACCGGGAGTACCGAGGCGGTGGGTCGACGAGTACGAAGACGGCGCTCTGGGATGACCCGATGCACCTGGGGCCAGAGGCTGGCCCATCGGCGTGCCCGTGGTATCTGGGCGGCAAGGAGTAGCTCATGGGCGCGCAGTGGAAACAGAAGCATCGGCAGAGCTCGGCGGCGGCAAAGGGGCGGATCTTCACCAAGCTCGCCAAGGAGATCGCCATCGCGGCGAAGGACGGGGCCGACCCGTCGATGAACTCTCGGCTCCGGATGGCGATCGAAGCGGCCAAGAAGGCGTCGATGTCGCGCGACACGCTCGAGCGCGCGATCAAGAAGGGCGCGGGGCTGCGTGACGGGAGCGTTCGCTACGACACCGTGACCTACGAGGGCTACGGACCGCACATGGTGCCGGTGGTGGTCGAGTGCCTCACTGACAACCGGAACCGGACGGCGAGCAACATCCGGGTGATCTTCGACAAGCACGGCGGTCAGCTCGCCCAGTCGGGCGCGGTCACCTGGGACTTCGATCGGCTCGGCTGCATCGAAGCCACGCACGAGGGCGACGTGGACCCGGAGACCGAGGCGATCGAAGCGGGCGCCCAAGACCTCGAAGCCGAAGAAGACGACGAGGGGAACCCCGCCGGCACGAGCTTCTACACGGACCCGACCGACCTCGACGCGGTGCGGCGCGCCCTCGAAGAGCGCGGCTGGACGGTGAGCTCGGCGGCGCTGATCTACAAGTCCAAGAACCCGGTGCCCCTCGAGGGCGACGACGAGCGCGCTGCGGTCGAGGGCTTCTTCGAGGCGCTCGACGAGGACGACGACGTGCAGAACCTCTTCGTCGGCCTCGCCTGACTCCGCCGATCGGACTGCTAGGGTAGGCGCATGATCGCTGCCCGACCCCGACGTGAGACGCTCATGCGGCTCGGCCTCCTGCTCGCGCTCGGCTGCGGTTCGAATGGCGACCACCTGCTTCTCGGACGGACGTGGCAGGCAGTGCTGCGGAGGCTACTGGTACGAGTTCTTCGATGGGCCCTGTTGGGACGTCCCGATGACTGAATGCGACTCGGCGTTCCCGCAAGCCGGGTGCCCGTGCGAGGAAGAAGAGGCGATCGGCTGCCCGCAGTACCGGTGGCGGCTGATCTGTACCGACGGAGTCTGGGAGGACGACGTCGGCTGGGTCTGCTGCTCCTGACGACCTGGGGCGGGGCGAGAGATAGTAGACTCCGCCGCGTGATCAACCAGGGCGGGGAACCGGTCACCTTCTGGGTGGCCGAGATGAACTTCGAGACCAAGGCGGAGCAGCACATCCAGATCGAGGACGTGCGGGGGTCGCTGGAGGCCGGGAACTTCGTGTGGGTCGACATCGACGTCCACGACGCGGAGGCGGCGCGCGAGGTGATCGCGCCCTTCGACCTGATGGAAGAGGACGTGCTCGACGATGCCCTCAGCAAGGAGGTCGGCACCCAGCACGCACGCTATCCACGCCATCTGCACCTGGTGATGACCGGCTGCGACGTGTTCGATCGCGAGTTCGTGCTGCACCGGGTCGACGTGCTCTTCGGCGAGAACAGCCTGGTCACGATCCATCACGGGCCGGTGAAGTTCCTCGAGGCGGTCAAGCGCGGCTACCGCGAGGACTTCAAGCACCACGCCAAGACGCCGAGCTTCCTCTTGTACGAGCTCTGGGACCACCTGCTCGACCGCTATGTCGAGGTCGAGGACGCGCTCGAGACGCGCGTCCAGGCGCTCGAGCGCGCGCTCACCGGCGACGTCGACGACGGCGTGTTCGCCGAGGTCTCCGAGCTCGGTTCGGACCTGCTCCACTTTCGCAAGCTGCTCTTGCCCGCACGCTCGGTGCTCACCGACCTCTCGTCGCGCAAATCGCGCTTCATCAGCGACGGGACCCAGCCCTTCCTGGCCAACATGGTCGGCACGGTCGAGCGGGTGCTCCAGGACGTGCTGGTGGCGCGCGAGATCGTGGCCAACTCGGTGAACCTCTACATGTCGGTCGTCGGTCATCGCACCAACGAGGTCATGCGGCGACTGACCGTGGTCAGCGTGATCTTCCTACCGCTGACCTTCCTGGTCGGCGTCTACGGCATGAACTTCGATGACCAGCCGGAGCTGCACTGGGAGCACGGCTACCTCTTCTTCTGGGCCGTGACCATCGGCCTGGCCGCCGGCCTGCTGGTCTTCCTGAACCGCAAACGCTTCTTCTGAGCGCGACCGGGAGGCCAACGCCGTAGTTTGGTTGGAGACCCAACTTACTCGCTCGACGCTGGGGCCATGATTCAGGTCATCGCCCGTCCGCTGCTCGGTCTGCCCAGCTACCACGTCGTCACCGGTGAGCTGCCGGAGGACGAGCCCCTGCTCCTGCGCACCGCGATTCGGCTCGGCGCGGAGCTCGCGCGGAGGCACTACGGCTCGAACGGCGGGTACGTCGTCTTGTTCAACGCGGGCGCCGGCCGACGCAAGCCCTGGCCTCACGCGCACGTGGTCGCGGTCCGCAGCGTCGCTCACAAGCGGCTGGTGCTGGGGTTGCTCCTGCTGAAGCGTTGGCTCCCTTCGCGGAGCGTGCCGCTCGAACCCGAGCCCTCAGCCGTCGACAGCCTCGGAAGTCGGGCATGCCCAGACCACGCCGTCCCGTTCCTCGATTCGAGGCGCTCGCCGTAGGCGCAGCTGGTGCTCGACGGCCTTCCCGGTGCGCACGTCGAAACAGTAGCCGTGCCACGGGCAGCGAACCTGACCGTCGACGACCGGCGCGTCGCCGAGCGGCCCGAGCAGGTGCGGGCAGACGGTCGAGAACGCGACGAGGTCCCCTCGGACGTCGGCCACCCGATAGGCGCCGTCGATCGGCAGCCGATAGCCCGGGCGAAGCACCTCGGCGCGAGTCCCGAGGCGTAGGCGCTCGTCGAGTCGAGGGGCTCGGCGTCGACGATCGAGCTGCGCCTGGCGCTCGAGCATCATCCGTTCGTCTTCGTCGTAGAGGCGACGGTAGGTCGCGACGGCGATGGGCCCGAGCGCTCGCCCGAGGCCGCGCGCCAGCAGGCGCGGAACGGGGAAGCGTGTCGGCGCGAGGAAGCGCACGTCGACGTCGATCGACCGAGGCCCGAGCTCGCGGGCCTGGGTGTGCACCTGCAGGCCGCGGGTGAAGCCTTCGAGGATCTCGGTCACCCAGATGCCGGTCTCGCGATCGAGACTCAGGCGCACGGTCTGGCGCAGGCGCAGGGCCTTCGGCTGCAGCCGCGTCGACGCGACCCAGTAGTCCTCGCCTTCCTCGAGGAGCGTGATGTCCGCGAAGGAGCCGGCGTGGAGATGGGGCAGGTGCTCCCAGTCGAGCGCGTTCTCGAACATGCGCTCCATGCTGACGGCGAGGTGGCGCTGGTACCTGCCGAGCTCGACGAGGTTTCGAGATGTGCTCCGCATGTCCGTTCCGTCTAACACGACGGCCGACTCGAGAGGCGCTCGCGGAGCCGTTCGTGGGCGATGGCTGCGGGAATCTCGGTCGTGGCACCGATCCCCGCCCGTGTTCGTGCTTCGCCGCGTCGAAGGTCCCGTCAGAACGGGTAGGTGTCGATGTACGTCCGACCGGGCGGGGCCGGAGTCGCGCTCGGGACGCAGCCGCCGGTCGGGAGCGGCGGGTCGAAGGCGCCCCATGCGGTGCAGCGCTCCGGGAGGACCGAGAGACGGATGCGGCCGACGCCACCGCTGCGGCAGCCCGCGGTGCCACCGCCGATCGCGGAGACGCGGCCGAGGGACTCGAGCTCGGGCGCGGAGAGGTAGATCACGCCGCCCGAACCCGCGCCGCCACCGCCGTTGCCGCCAGCTTCGCCGTTGGCGCGCACCTCGCCGGCGCTGCCGATGACGATGCGGGTCGCGGAGGCGATGCGGACGGCACCGCCACCACCGCCGCCGCCCGAGCCGCGCGCGCAGCTGGACGCTGGCCCCGAGCCGCCGCCGCCGGACCCGGGCCGGAAGGTGGAAGCGACGGCGAGGTCCGCGACGGCGTCGGCGCCGATGCTGCCACCGCCGCCATCGCGATCGGAGCAACCGTTGCCACCGGCGTAGACCGCGAGCGGGGTGCCCGCGAAGCTCGGCTCGCCGCCCTCGCCCCGGAGCCCGCCGGCGCCGCCCTGGCTCGCGCCTGCGATGGACGCACCATCGCCCGCGAGGGTCGAGTGTCCGCCGCCGCCGCCGCCGGCGAAGCCGCCGCCGCCACCGCCGCCGAGGTAGACCAAGACGCTTCCGCCGGTGCCACCCCCCGCGCCGCCGCCGAAGCTGCCGCCGAACGCGCAGCTCAGCTGGCCGCTGGTGCCCGTGCCGCCTTCACCAGGCGCGCCGAGCCCACCGCCGCCGCCGGCGCAGGATCGCCCGAGCCCTGGAGCGAGTGGCGTCCCCGTCGCGCCACCGCCGCCACCGTCGCCGCTGCATCCGCCGCCGCCGCTCCAGGTGCCACCGCGGCTTCCGCTCACGTCGATGACGCCTTCGATGGTCACGTCGCCGCTCGCGTAGAGCTCGAGCACGCCGGTGCCGCTGGTGGTCACGGTCACGCCGGCGGGGATGTCGATCGTGGTGTACTGGTAGATGCCCGGCGGCAGGACGGTGTCCACGGTCGGCGCGAACGCGCCGTCGCTGCCATCGCTCTCGAAGGGCAGGCCCACGCACATGCCGCGAACGCAGGCGTCCGTGGAGAGCACGCAGGCGTTCCCGCACGAGCCGCAGTTGGCCGGGTCTTCCGCGGTCTGGATCTCGCAGCCGTTGGCGGCCATTCCGTCGCAGTCCACGAAGCCGTCGAGGCACTCGACGCCGCACGACCCGGCGATGCAGGTGGCGGCAGTGTTGGGGCGCGGCGCGCACCGGATGCCGCAGCCGCCGCAGTTGCGGATGTCGGTCATCGGGTCCGCTTCGCAGCCGGTGATCGGGTCGCCGTCGCAGTCCTCCATGCCGGCGTCGCAGGACAGACCGCAGCTACCCATGACGCATGAGGCGCGGCCGGCGGGCCCCTCGGGGCAGGCGGCGTCGCACGCGCCGCAGTGGAGCGCGTTCGCGGCGAGCTCGACCTCGCAGCCCGTGGACTCGACGCCGTCGCAGTCCTCGAAGCCCTCGTCACACGTGGTCAGCTCGCAGGACCCGGCGGTGCAAGTGCCGGTGGCGTTCGCGAGGCCACAGACGACCTCCGCCGCTTCGTCGGCGGTGCCATCGCAGTCGTTGTCGACCAGGTCGCAGAGCTCGGGCGCGCCGTCGTAGCGGGTGGGGTCGGCGTCGTCGCAGTCGGCGGGGAAGAGGCCGTGGCCGGCGGGCGCGGCGCACGCGAGCACGGGCGTGCCGCCGCCGGCGCCATCGCCGTCGCCGTCGGGGTAGAAGGCGAGGCGGGTGGCGTCCTCGTCGATGTCGCCGTCGCAGTCGTCGTCCACGCCATCGCAGTCGTCGCGGGCGCCCGGGTTCCGGCTGGCGAGCGAGTCCTCGCAGTCGCCGTCGCGGCGCACGTAGCCGACGGGCGGCACGCACGTGACCATGGGCTCGCCGGTGCCGTAGCCGTCCCCGTCCTCATCGAGCCAGAACGAGACCGGCTCGCCGTCGTCGATGGCGCCGTCGCAGTCGTTGTCGCGACCGTCACAGCTCGGGTCGGCGCCGGGGTTCACGGCGGGGTCGCGGTCGTCGCAGTCGTCACCGAGGCCCCCACACGACACGTCCACGAACCCATCGCCGTCGTCGTCCTCGAAGTCGCTCGGGCCGATGCGATAGTCGGCCGCGCCGTTGCAGTCGTCGTCGCGACCGTTGCAGGCCTCTTCGGCGAGCGGGTTCACTCCGGCGCGCTCGTCGTCGCAGTCGATGGGCAAGAGCGAGTAGCCATCGGGCGGCTCGCAGGCGATCAGCGTGCCGCTGCCCGCGCTCCCGAAGCCGTCCATGTCCTGGTCGCGGTACCAGGTGACGGGGCGCGTGCTCTCGTCCGTGGTGCCGTCGCAGTCGTTGTCGAGCGTATCGCAGATCTCGACCTGGGCGCCGTGCACGCGGTTGTTCGTGTCGTCGCAGTCGTCGTCCAGCAGAGAGAAGCGCGGAGTGCCGGGACACGCGACCATCGGCGAGTCGGGGTCGCCGTGCAGGTCGCCATCGGCGTCACGGAAGCCCATCACGGAGACGCCCTCGTCCACCGTTCCGTCGCAGTCGTCGTCGAAGCCGTTGCAGACCTCCGTCGCGCCCGGGAAGACCCCAGCGCGATCGTCCTGGCAGTCCATGCCGCACTGGAGTGTGCCGCTCGCGTCGGCGTTGCAGCAGCTCGCGTCCTGGAAGGTGTCTCGGTCCGCGTCACGCCCGCCGAACGTCGTCGGGTCGCAGTCCTCGTCCCGATTGTCGGCGTCGCAGACCTCGGGGTTTCCGGGGAAGCGGAAGGGGTCCGCGTCGTCACAGTCGGTGCCCCCACATTCGAGCGCGTCCACCCCGTCGCCGTCCGCGTCGGCCGTCAGGTCACACTCGGTGAGGCACGCGCTAGTGCCCTCGTCACAGCTCTGCCCTTCCATGCAGGGCGACGCTGCCGGCACGCAACCGCGACCATCGGCCATGGGAGAGGCTGGCTGGCAGAGCTCCGCGCCATTGCAGAACGTGCCGTCGTCGCAGTCGGCGGCGACCACGCACTGGGGGACACCGCCATCGGGGTCCATGGTGTCGTCGCCGCAGCCGGAGCCGAGTGCCAGAAGCGAGAGCCCGAGTACCCGGATGCGTGTCCCCTGCATGGTTCAGAATTACCACAGGCAAGAACTTCGGTTCGCCCGGGGATGCCACCCCTCCCCGTCGTGGGTAGGCCGGCCTCGCGCTCTTGGTGCCGAACCGTCATGCTCGCGTCCGTGAAGTACGCGCCACCGCCGGAGGTCCTCGCTCGCCTGGACGAGGCGAACGTCGAAGGAGCGTTGCGGGCGTTCTACGTGACTCGCGGGGACAGCTCGCTGCGGCCGGAGGAGATCAAGAAGATCCCGCAGCTCGCGGGCATCCTGCCGGTGCTGGCGCGCACCCAGCCCGACCCGCTGCTGGTGGACGCGGCCGCGGGGCGAGCACCGGTCGGACTGATGGCCGCGCGCCTGCTCGGGTGGTCGAAGGTGGTGGTCATCGAACGCGAGGCTGGGCGAGCGGACTCGGCGCGCCGAGCCGCGGCGAGGGTGCCGGGGGTCGAAGTCGACGTTCGCGAAGGCGACGTGGCGGACGCAGCGGTCTGGCCGGACGGGGCCGAGGTGGTGGTCGCCCTCCATGCATGCGGCGGTGCCTTCGACGGGATCGTGGACCAGGCGATCGCCACGAGCGTGCCCTGGGTGGTCGCCGTGCCGTGTTGCTACGCGAACGCGGTCGCCTTCTCGGACCTTGCTCGGGCGTGGGCGGACCACCTGGGGGTCGCCGCGCAGGCGCCCGTGCGGCGGCGCTTCGTCGAGTCGCTCATCGACACCGAGCGGACGCTGCGGCTCGAAGCGGCGGGCTACCGGGTGTCGGTGCAGGCATTCGTGCCGCCGTCGGTGACGCCACACAACCTGCTGTGGAAGGCGCAGCGAGTGGGCCCGAGCCGGCGGTCGGCCGAGGCGAAGGAACGCTGGGAGCGGCTGTTCGCGGGGCCTTCGTAGGTCCGATCAACGACAGGGTCGCGTGCCCGGACCATCCCCTTCGACCGCGCACGTGAAGCCGTTGCATCTGTAGTCGTCGGTGAAGTACCCGGTGCCCCGGCCACACTGGGTCTGCGGGTCGCCCTCGACCAAGATCTCGCCTCGGGTGAGAGGGATGCAGCTTCCGCTGGGGCAGGAGACGGTGTCCATGCCCGTGACGTCACCGTCGCAGTTCAGGTCCCAGTGGGGCACGTAGCGCGACCCGGTGATGATCGTGCCGCACCCGCTCGCGAAGTCCACGCAGCGCCAGCGCCCGCTGCAAACCATCGCGACGACGTCTCGAGTCATGAAGCCGGTATCCCAGGTCGGCGGACACGCGGGTCTCCGTGAGAGTGCCGTTCCCGGGTGCACCTCGACCAGGTCGTCGCGGCAGTCGGCGGGCACGAGGGTGAAGCCCGCCGGCGGCGCGCAGGCGACCTGAACGTCGAAGGGCTGGCCGAAGCCATCGCCGTCCGCGTCGCGGTAGTAGACGACCGGGTCCACGGCCGGGCTCATGGCACCGTCACCATACTCGTCGGTCTCCCCATCACAGTCCTCGTCGACGCCGGGCGGGGTACAGCGCTCGGTCCCACCGGGCTGAGCGAAAGGTGAGTCGTCGTTGCAGTCGCCGGGGATCAGGGCGTAGCCGTCGGGACGTTCGCAGCCGGTGATCGGTTGCTTCGCCGGCTCGAGGTCCGGCCCGTCGAGGCCGAATCCGTCGCCGTCCGCGTCGTAGTAGAAGGTCAGGGTCGCCTCTTCGTCGACGTCGCCGTCGCAGTCGTCGTCGACGCCGTTGCAGAGGTCGGCCGCGTCCGGGTACGTGCTGCCCGAGAGATCGTCGCAGTCGGTCCCGCAGGTGAGCTCTCCGTCGACGTCGTTGCAGCAGCGATCGCCCGCGAACCCGTCCCCGTCGATGTCGAAGCCGACCGTCGTTCCGTCGCAGTCCTCGTCGTGGGCGTTCTCGTCGCAGACCTCGGCGTTCCCCGGGAAGCGGTTCGGGTCCTGGTCGTCGCAGTCCGTGCCGCCGCAGGCGGTGGAGTCCACGCCGTCGCGGTCCTGGTCGGCGTCGGTGCAGCCGCCGATGCAGGTGTCGGTCTCCTCGTCGCAACCATCGATGCAGGGCGGTCCCTCCCCCGCCACGCAACCCCGCGCGTCCGCCAGCGCGTCCGTCGGCGAGCAGAGCTCGGTGCCGTTGCAGAACACGCCGTCACCGCAGTCCGCGTTGACGACACAGCGCTCGCCACCGCCGTCTGCCGGCGAATCGCCAGAATCTCCGCAGCCCACCAAGAGCACCACCAAACCCAGCCATCGCGACATGAGCCGAGGATACCTCGGGAACCGCACGCACGGTTCGGCACGAGTCTCCGAGACTCGATCTGGAGCAGGGCCGCCGAAAGGCACGCAACCGGGCCGACATGGGGCCGAAGACGGGCGCATGACCCAGTGTCGCATCGATGCGTCCACCCCCACTTCTGCGACCCCGAGCCAGGATTGCGTCGCCGAGACCAGTTACGAGGTCGGGGCGCTCACGGCGGAGCTCAGAGGCACGAACCCGCCCAGGGAGCAGCAACGGCGAGCTGAGCTGCTGCTGAGCTCGGGGCGCGCACTCCTCGACGGGATGGCCTCCGGTCCGGAACGAGCGGCGCTCGCGCAGGGGCTCTCGGCGCTCGAAGCCGAGCTGTCGCGAGTCGTCGCGCAGCAGGCCATCGCGTCTGCTCCGTCCTCGGCGACTGGACCGTCGGCAGCAACGGTGCTGATCCGGAACATCGACCGCGCCGCTCGGGCACGAGTCTCGCAGGGGTCGACGCACCATTTCGTCCGAGCCGTTGCAGGAAAGATGACGATGTCGCACATACGAGCGCTCGGACGGCTCGATGCCGGGGAGGTGCGCGAGCGGTTGGCGCGGCTCCAGTCCGAAACCGTCGGGGATGCCTTCCTGACCGACGCAGAGGTGGATGGCGCGATGGACCAGATCGAAGGGCGCCTCGCCCAACGCTTCGAGACCGCGGTGCGAGAGCGCGCGCTCCACGGGCTGGAGCGGAGGGCACGGTCGTTCGAGCGGATGGCGAACGAGCCTACGGGGCCAGAGTGTGGGCGCCTGTGTGCGTTGGTTCGCGAAGGTCGCGCCGACGGACTCCTCGACCAGCTCGAACGGGTGGGCGCCAACGTTCTGCTCCTTCGGGAGGTGAACACGCTCGCGAGCACCGGAGCCAACATCGACGCCAACGTGGAGCGCCGGATGAGCGAAGCGCTCGGGGTGGCGGCGGCGCGGCTCCGCCAGCAGGCCAGCACGGTGGCACAGTGGTCCGCCCCCGACACGATGGAAGCGACGCGAGCGTTTCCTGGCGCCAAGGAGGAGGTCGCAGCTCGTATGGCGTTGAACGGGATCGTGCAGAGCGCGGTCGAAGCGCGCGTCGGAGCCGCCGAGTCGCAGCAAGAGCGCGTGGACGCGGCATTCTCCATCGCCTGGTTCGCGGCGAACGTGGTCGTCGGTCTCGCCACCGGTGGCTCGTCGCTCCTGGTGAGCGCGAGCGCCTCGGCCGCGATGGGACTCGGCGAAGGAATCATGGAAGCGCGCGAGACTCGAATGCGCGCCGACCGCGACGCCGCCGCGAACCTGGCGGGGCTGGTCGACGACGGGCGAGCCGCCCGCTCCAGCTGCGAGGCCGAGGTCGCTGGGGGCCCGGGCGCTCTGCTTCGGGTGGCCGTCGGGACGGCGCTCGGCGAGGCGAGCGGAACGTTGGTCGAGGGCGTCGCGG
The DNA here is from genome assembly GCA_964462035.1 of uncultured Sandaracinus sp. Lineage (GTDB taxonomy): Bacteria > Myxococcota_A > Polyangia > Polyangiales > Houyiibacteriaceae > UBA1660. The sequence continues at coordinate 43,568 of CAYXAP010000047.1, read as the reverse complement.
GTCGATTGGCTGGAGCAACCGTCGACGCCGCATCGGGGGTCGACCCCGACTCGGAGTGCGGGCGATGAACCGGTGGGAGCTGTTGGCGCTCGTGGTTCTCGCCCTGCTCTGCGCGGCGTACGGGGCGGCGCTCGAGGTCGTGGTGCCCGCGACGCTCACGGCCGGCATCATCGGGGCCGCCGCCTTCGCCCGTCATCGGTCGGCTGGTGGTGGGAGCGACATGGTCACGAGCACGGTCCCGCTCGGCGCGAGCGCCGTGGTGCAGGTCAGCGCGGATGGCCCCGAGGCCTTCCTGCTGGGCGAACGAGAGCACGAATCGGGGGAGCCCTTCGCCTTCTGCATCGGTGAGTGCCCGAGCATCGCCATGGAGGTGACCATCAGCCACGTGGGCGCCGGCGATCTGGACACGCCGAGCGGGGGGCGGCGGTCGACCTTCGAGATCGATGGCCAGCCCTTCGTCGTCATCCACCGCAGAGCCGGCTCGTTCCCCGACGAGATCCGCTCGGGACAGGCGCTCGAGCGTCTGCGCGCGCTCGCCACGCGCGGTCACCCCCGTGTGACGATCGGTGGCGGACGCATGGAGATCCGAGTCGACGGAACCGCCGAGCCAGAGGCGTACGCGGAGCTGCTGGACTTCGCCCGAATCGTGCACCAACTCGCCGTGGAAGCCTCGGTCGCGCAGAGCACCGAGCGTGGGGTGTACCGGTGAGTCGGCGACCCACTACTCTCTCCGACATGCGCCCCATCGCCATCGCTGCAGTGCTCTTCGGGTGCGCCGCAGAACCCTCGCCCCCGCCGGAGCCGGCGGGTCCGGTGGCGGTCGGGGTGAGCGGCGCCGAGGTCGAGGCGCTCGAGCCCGAGCCGCGAGCGGTGGAGGCCGAGCCGGTCGCGCCTGCCCCAGCCGTACTCTCGGAGCTCTCGCTGACCAGCGGGTTCATTCCCGACCCTGCGCTGGTTCAGGGCGTCGCGGGCGGCCCGATCAACGCGAGCAGTTGGCATCCGAGCTGCGTGGGCTGGGTGACGAGCGAGCCGGACCTCGATCTCCATCTGATGTCCGAGTTCTCGCTGCTCCGGCTGCTGGCCTTCAGCGAGGACCAGGACCTCACCATGGTGATCCGTCGCCCGGACGGGACCTTCCTCTGCAACGACGACGCGGAAGGGAGGAACCCGATCATCGCGAGCCAGTTCCACGCCGGGCGCCACTCGGTGTGGATCGGCACCTACGAAGCGAGCACCGAGGCGCCCTTCATCCTGGGTCTCACCGAGCTCTCGAGTGTCACGGCCACCTCGTTGTCGCCGGACCCCCATCGCGGGACTCGTCTGCAGACCGGCTTCATGCCGGACCCGCACATCGTGCGCGGCACGGCGGGCGGACCCATCGATGCCAGCAGCCTCGGGCACGGATGCGTCGGCTGGATCGGCGACGCGCCCGACCACACCTTCGTCGCCGATGGGGCGTTCGCGATGCTCCGGATCCTGGTCCACGCCCAGGCCGACGCGACCCTCGTGGTTCGGCTCGAAGACGGGACCCTGCTCTGCGCGGACGACGACGAGGGCACGGACCCGATCGTGACCGGAGCGATTCCTGCGGGACGGCACTCCATCTGGGTCGGGTCGAAGGTCAGAGGCCAGGCGGTGGTCCACGCGCTCGGGTTCACGGAGCTCCAATCGGTGACCGCCGCGACGCTGCAGTAGCGAGCCCCGTCCCGAGAGCGCGCTGCACGCGCGGATGCACTCCTGACCGAGGCGGGGGAGGTCAACACGGCCGACGCACCTGTCGGGGGTCGTCGCCGACCGGGACCGAACGGCCGGCGGCCGAGATGCGGCCTCGAACTCGCCAGCTTCTGCGAGTGACCTTCACGATTGAAGCGATGCCGCTGGAGCCGTGCGGAGTGGAAAAAGTCGGGCTAGGTTCCGACCGATGGCCGTGACTCGTCTCCTCGCGTGTGTGCTCCTGTTGAGCGGTTGCTGGAACAGCTTCGAGGTCGGCTCGTCGGACTCGGACCCCGACCCGACGGAACCCTCGCCCCGCGACGGCGGCACGCCGGACCTCGCCCCGGATCCGCGACCCGATCCGGGGCCGGGCCCCGGGCCGGACGACCCGCCGGCACCGGTGCCCGACCCCGATCCGGAGCCGAGCCCCGACCCGCCCGGTGCGCCGCCCGCGCCTCGGCCGGGCACGTGTGATTTCCGCGGTGGCGATCTCGGTCCGACCGGTGACGTCTGCGAGCCCGCTGGGAGCCGATTCTACGTCGTGTCTCGGCAGGCGTTCAGTCGCGTGAGTGGTGAGCGCACCTTCGGCTTCGACCTCGACGGGCGCGTCAGTGACGATCGCGACCCCCTCGGTTGCTTCTCGGCCGATCAAATCGGCTTCGATGGCACCCGCGGCATCGACAACCTCCTGGGCAGGGAGCTGCCGCTCCTCGAGTCCGTCACCGACACGGACCTGGACATCGGCCTGCGCCAGGCGATCGAGCTGGGCCAGGTGGTCACCGTGCTCGAGCTGCGCAACCTCTCGAGCAGCGAGGTCGACGACTGCGTCGACCTCTACATCCACGACGCCGTCTACCCGACGGGCGACCCGGTCCTGGACGCGACCGGCGTCCCCGTCGCCGGTCAAGAGGTCGACCTGCTCGAGGGAACCTCTCGCCACTTCACCGCCGCAGTGCTGACCGGTGGCGTGCTGCGCGCGAGCGGCGGCGCCTTCCCGATGGGCATCGACATCTCGGGCGGGAAGTTCATCATCGACATCCAGGCGGCCGAGCTCTCGGTCGACCTCCGCCGTGGCAACGGCCTGGTCGGTGGTGAGCTCTACGTTCGTGACTTCGTGCGGGGCGCCGAGTGCAGCCTCGTGCCCTTCCCGCCCGACCTCGTGAACGACGTCCTCACCGACGTCGCCGACCTCCGTCCGCTACCGAGCGGTGAGTGCGCGGCGTTCTCGGTGCAGATGCTCTTCAACCAGGTCAGCACGCGACCGCGCTGACGGCTGGCGTCAGCGATCGGCGTCGTCGAGCACACCGAGCAACGCCGCGCCGTAGCGCTCCACGCGCACCTCGCCGAGCCCCGGAACCGAGCGCAGCTCGTCTTCGTCGAAGGGCCGGTGCGTCGCCAGATCGCGAACGCAGTGGCCGGGCAGGACGACCTGACGGTTGACCTTCCGGTTCTTCGCTTCGGTGTCGCGCCACTTCGTCAGCGCGCGCTCGCGGCGCTTCACGACCTCGCGCTCCTTGCGCGGCGGTGGCGTGGGGAAAGCGAGCTCGTGCTCCTCGGCGGACACCTCGCCCGCGTCTCGGCCGCGCTGGATCGCCTCGAGGAACTGCCGTGTGAACCGTCGAGCCCGGCCGCGGGCCGCTCCAGGGATCGCGGCGAGGGCGCTCTTGGAGTCGGGGCGGCGGCGGGCCATCTCGAGGAGCTCGCGGTTGCCGATGATCTTGAACGGCGGCACGTCGGCCTTCTGCGCCGCGTCCTCGCGTACGGCCGAGACCTCGCGGAGGATGGCGAGCTCTTCGTCGCCGAGGTCGTCGAGGCCCTTGATGCGCGCCCACGCCGGGCGCGGGTCGGGCTCGTCGGTCAGCGCGCGGTCGAGGAGGTAGGCCGTCTCGACGTGGACCTCGGCTTCGATGCCCGCTTCCTGGACCGCTTGCTCGAGCCGCGCGCCCAGCTCGAGCAGATAGCGGACGTCGCCGGCGAGGTACTCCAGATCGTCGGAGCCGAGCGGGCGCCGGCCCCAGTCAGCCTTCTGCTTGCCCTTGGCGACCTTCACGTCGAGGTACTTCTCGAGGAGCCCCGCGAGCCCCGCCTTCGGCTCGCCGAGGAGGCGCGCGGAGACGGAGGTGTCGAAGACGTTGCCGAGCTCGAGGCCGTTCTCTGCCAAGAGCCTCGCGTCGAAGGAGACGTCGTGGACGGTCTTCCGTGGACCGCTCGGCCCGAGCACCGCGCCGAGCGGTGAGCGGTCGGTGATGGCCAAGGTGTCGACGATCTGTACGTCCCCATCGGCCGTGCCCAGCTGCACCACGCAGAGCTGCGACCGGTAGCGGTAGAGGCCGTCGCCTTCGAGGTCGAACGCGAGCTCTTCGTGCTCGGCGAGCTCCTCGACGAGGGAGCGGAGCGGCTCGTTCGCTTCGATGACGGGTGGTGACAAGGTGCGGACTTTCGACCGCGCGGTGGCCGGCGGTCCGAACACACCTATCGCCGAAAGCGCCGCGAGTCACGCGGAGTCGACGTCTCGGCGCGGGCGTCCAGCCCCTCAGGGTGTAGGTTGTAGCTCTTCCTCGTGCCCTCGCCGGCGTTCGACAACAGAAAGGCTCCCCCACGTGACCCAGCGAACCCGCTCCGCGCTGTCCCTGGCATTCATGCTCGCCCTCGGCTCGGCCGCCTGTGGGGACGACGCCCCCGGCGATTCCGACGACACCCGCGACGACGGCGGCACGACGCCTACGGATGGCGCGCCGGGCGGGGATGACGCGCAGATCGCGCGAGACGGCGGCAGCCCCGATCCGGGCGACCCGGACGTGAACGGTGACGGGCGCCTCGACATCCTGGTCCTCGGCACGAGTCGGTCGATCCGGCAGGCGAACGGCGGCTTCTCGGCCGACGGGATCGCCTCCGAGCTCCAGAGCATCCTCGACGGCGACGCCTCGCATGGACTGACCGTGAACGTGGTCGCCGAGGACATCCACGCCACCGCGAGCGTGGACGTCGGGCTCGGACAGGGCGGCGACATCTTCAGCTACACGTTCCAGAGCCACTCGCTCGCGCAGTACTACCACTGGCCCGAAGGCCGGGCCGCCCGTCACGAGAACCTCGGTGGCGAGGGCGACACCGACTGGGACCACGTGATCCTCGGGGCCGACCCGCAGATCGTCAGCGACACGCCCGGCTACTACGCACTCGGCGTCAACACGATCGCGGACCGCGTGCGCGAGGGAGGGGCCGAGCCACGGCTGCTGATGGTGTGGCCCAGGGACGGAGCGGACACTTCCGCAGACCACTTCGAGGAGCACACCTACCGCACGGGCGATGGCGCGGGGATCCCCACCGTCGCTGCCGGGCTCGCGTGGAACGCGCTCTCGAGCGCGCAGCGAGACACCTCGGCGATGCACCCCTCGCCCAACGGCGCGTACGTGGCGGCGGCGGCCATCTACGCACAACTCTTCGGCCAGAGCGCTTCCGAGTCCGGCTACACCTACGACGACGAGATCGCCGACGTGGCCCACGCGACGGTCGAGTCGGCGTTCGGCGCAGTGCACTACGAAGGCCTCCGCACGTTCGGGAGCCCCTTCGCGCCCGCTGAGATCACGGACCGCATCCTGAACTACGACCACACGGGCACGAGCTCGGAGAACGGCATCCTGGCCGGCCTGCGGTGGGTGCTCGCCAAGGCCCGCGTCGAGCTGGTCAGCGGCGGCGACGCTCCGATCGACTTCAACTACGGCCGCGCGAACACCAACTTCGAGGCCGACAAGCGCTACCGGGTCGACCCGAGCGCGTTCGAGTTCTCGCTCGGTTTCCCGATGCAGGACAACGGAAACACCGGCGACGAGTCGATGCTCTACGGCCTCGACCACCGCGGCGACGAGTCCGAGAACGGCACCGACCTCGGTGTGGCGTTCTACATGCTGGACAACGACGAGCTGCCGGAGGCGCGGGCGCTGCCGATCCGGACGCTCTTCGCGCAGATGCGCGAAGCGAACCCCGACCAGTCGGCGTACCGGGACGCGTGGCACATGCACCGCGACCTCGACAAGGCGGTCGGCGCGTTCATCTACACCCTGCTCACCGGTCACTGCGCGCTGGACGAGGAGCCCGCCGATCGCAGCTCGGCGGAGTGGCTCTCGTGGATGGCGCACCGCATCGGCTACGAGACCGCCTGGACGGTCATGCACCTCCGCGGCCGGGCCCCCGGCTTCCGGGTGCTGCCCGACTCGGAGGAGAGCCTCTCGGTGACGCCGAGCACGAGCGCCGGGCTCGCGGTCTCGTTCGCGAACGCCCCGACCGCCGAGGTCGTGGTCCGGATCACGACCGACAACGACGACGCGGTGACGGTCTCGCCGACCGAGCTGACCTTCACCCCCGAGAACTACGCGTCACCGCAGATGGTCACGATGACCGGCCGCGATGGCGCCGCCGCGGAAGAGATCTACACCGTGTCCGCGACGACCTCGTCGGCGGACGCGGACTTCGACGGCTTCGTCGACCGCTGGGAGTACGCCGTCCAGCGCCCCTGAGCGGGCGCGCTCGGCAAGCGCTGCTCCATCCGTGTAGGCTCCGTGGTCGACATGGGCCTTCATGCTCCGCGCGTCCTCGGGTCGCTCGCTCTTCTCATGTTCGCCGGATGCGAGGCGACCCCGGCCACCGCGCCCGAACCCGCACCCGCCGAGCCGCCCGGTCCGCAGCTGCGTTTCGTCCCTGCGGAGGCCGGCGAGCTCACCGAAGTGGTCCAGGCCTTCATGGCCGAAGCGCGAGAAGAGCAGCGAGCGCCGCTGATCTACGTGGGCGCCACCTGGTGCGAGCCCTGCCAGTACTTCCACGAAGCCGCCGAGCGCGGTGAGCTCGACGACCAGCTCCCACGGCTGGCCCTGCTCGAGCTCGATCTCGACCAGGATGCAGAGCGACTCGAAGCCGCGGGGTGTCGCTCGCAGATGATTCCGCTCTTCGCCGTTCCCGGAGCGGACGGGCGCTGCACGGACCGGCGAATCGAAGGCTCGATCCACGGACCGGGGAGCCCCGCGCAGATCCTGCCGAGACTCCTGGGCATCCTCGGGACCGGACACTGAACGGGAGCATGGCTCGATGACGATCAGCGACCAGCTCCGGGAGACGCTCGAGCGTGCGTACGAGACGGCGAACGGCAACGGCTGGCGAGAGGCGTTCGAAGCGGTCGGCTTCCCGCAGGGTCGGAGGGTGCCCGACGCCGCGAGCCTGTCGCCGGAGCAGCGCGGACTCGCCGAGTGGATCGTCGAGAACACGCCGGCGGACTTCGTCGTCCGGGGTGGGGCGATGCCCAACCACACCGACGCAGTCGCTCGGTGGCTCGGCATGACCGAGGCTGGACCGCTGGAGCGCCCAACGGAAGATGGCCGGCCGCTCTACCAGCGGCTGGAAGGTCAGGACGTGGCCGCCGAGGTCGCCGACCTCGGTCTGAGCACGGACGAGCGGCTCGAGCTCGCGAGGGCGGTGGCGCTCTTCGACTACCCCGACGTGCAGATGCCTCGCGATCCATGGTGGTGGGGCAGCCCCGACGACCTCGACGGGAGCCATGGGGAGTGGGCGAGGAAGATGCTGGACATCGCACTCGACCGAAGGCGCGGGTTCGACCACGCGTTCCTACCGGTGGCGCTGCTCGCGGCGGCACGGAGTCGCGGCGGACTCGAGTCGCGGCACGTCCCATTGCTGACGCGGCTCTTCGCGGGGCCACCCGAGCTCCTCGTGGAGTGTGCCGGCGGCTTTCCCGACGCGGAACGGGAGCCGCTGCTCACGGAGCTGATCCGCCAAGAGCGCTGGGCCAGGTCCGCTGTGCTCGCCGGCCTCCAGCTACTGGAAGCATGTCCCACACGAGGTCTCGCCGACGCGATCCTGTCCCGGGTGGACGAGGCCCGGAGCCAGCGCCCCTCGCTGAAGGCCGAGGAAGTCGAGGGAGCCTTCGCAGCCCTCGGAGCGAAGCACCCAGCGATCGAGGAGGCCTACGCCGCCTACCGGAGCGCGAAGAAGCCCGTCCGGAAGCTGATGTGGCGGGAGCGACGCCGCCCGAAGACCTTCGAGGAGCTCGACGCGACGGACGCGAAACAGCTCGCGGCCGCTGGTCGCGGCCACGACGGACGGCGGCTCTCGGCGAAGACGCGCCTGAAGGGTGACCCGGACGACGACGAGCGTTCCTTCGTCGGCATGCTCGACACGCGGATGGTGGTCGACGACGCCGGCGAGCACGTCTACGACCTCTGGCTCATCGGGCCGGACTCGGGGGTCTTCTTCGTGGCCCGCGGGACCGAGGTCGTCGCCCAAGTCGTTCAGGGCTCGCTGGAGTGCGACGACCCATCGCTCGCCGAGGCCCTACGCGCGGTGCTCGCTCAGAAGGGTGATGCCCCGGCCGCCCCGGATTCGTGAGAAGAGGTCATGTTTCGTCGATCGCTGCTCGGTCTTTGTCCATTGGCCTGCGGCTGCGGCGACGACGGCGGCGGCGGCGTGGACCTGGGCAGCTGCGCGACCGACGAGGACTGCACCGACGGCCTCTACTGCAACGGAGAAGAGCGCATCGCGGGCGGTTGCGTCCCGGGCGACCAGGTCGTGAGGGGCAGCACCATCGGCAGGCTGAACGCCGGCGACACGCAGTGCATCGATGCGTTCTGCACCTCACAGAACCGACGCTGCCTCTGAGAAGTGGCCGCGGGAAGGAATTGGCCATGGCCTTGGCGCGGCGTTCGGGAGAGTCTTCGCCGATGAGGATCGCCATCCTGCTCGCGTTCACGCTCGCTTGTGCGGGCTCTTCCTCGGCCGCCCCTTCCGACGACTCGTCCGGCGGTGAGGCCACTGGAGCCACGACGCCCGCGCCCGAGGGCCTCTCGGCAGCGGTCGAAGCGACGGTCACCGAGCTCTTCCGGCTCGGCAACGGCGCGCGCTTGATGATGGGCAAGGCGATCCAGGAGGAGTGCGAGGAGTGCTGGCCGCCAGAGGTGGAGCACCTGGACGAGGAGCTCGCACCGACCGATCTGCAGCCGCGCGCGCTGGCCGAGACACTCGAAGCGTTGGTCACGAAGCTCGACCCGGTGCGCGACCGGGCGCCATTCGATGCGCTCGCCGAAGCGCTCGAAGGCCAGCGCGATGGGCTGCTCGAGCGAAGCCAGGCGTTCGAGGCCGAGCAGCTCCTCGAGGCGTCGCTCACGGCCCTCGGCGCCATCCGCGCGGCGATCCAGACGGAGGCGGCGAGCGCACCCACGGAACCCGTGCTCTGCGCGGCCGCCATCCGTTGGGGCCAGGCGCAGATGGACGTGTGGGAGCTCGGGATCGCTGGCGCGATGTACCGCGCGGAGCGTGACGGCGACGAGACCGAAGGCATGCGCATCCTCGGCATCGTCAACCTGAGCCGACAGCACTTCGAAGCCCTGTCGATCGGGCTGCGCGACGGTCCCGAGACCGCGGTGCCCACCATCCGCGAGAAGCTCATCTTCTTCCGCAGCTGGGATTCGGTCTTCGACCGTGGTGACGATGAAGCGGTACTCACCGCGACCGCAGACCTCTGCGAGCCCATGGCGACCCCCGCGAACTGAGGCGCTCAGCCGCCCTGGCCGAAGACCGCGGTCCAGTAGTGCGTCCACATCGAGCCGCTCTTGCGGTAGTAGCCGATGCCCACGCGGTTGGCGTTGCTGGCCATGACCGCGTCGCAGTGGCCCGTCGAGCTGCTCATCCACTGGCCGACGCTCGCGACGCCGGTCGAGTTCCCGGCGGCGATGTTCTCGTAGCGTGGGCCGCCGGTGTAGCCGGCGCGGCTGCACCGGGTGGAGAAGTTGCTCCCGTCGGAGCCGGTGTGGCTGAAGAAGTTCTCGTCGCCCATGTCCATCGAGTGGCAGCGCGCGGCGATGCGCAACGCGTCGTTCATGACGTAGGCGGGCACCGACATCCTCGGTCCGGAGGCGCAGGTGTAGCCGGTGGCCCGGTGCCGGTTCATCTCGTCGAGCGCTGCCTCTTCCTGCGCCGCCCAGTCGGTGGGCCAGGAGCCCAGGTCGGTGCAGTCGAGGGCGCAGTCGTCGTCGGAGGTGGTGGTGCACCCCGAGGGGCAGCAGCCGTCACCGCTCGAGCAGGTGGTCACGGGCGAGGACTCGCAGCGCCGATTGCAGCCGCTGCCGACCAGCGTCCGGGTGGTGCACCCGCTCGACGAGCAAGAGGTCGGGCAGTCGCCATCGCAGCGCTCGCCGGGCTCGACGACGCCGTTGCCGCACATCGACGCGCAGTCGTCGTCGTTGGTCGCGTTGCATCCCGGCGCGCAGCAGCCATCGCCGTTGGTGCAGCTCACGATGTCGCTGGTGACGCAGCGCGCGGTGCACTCGGCGGCGCTGCCCTGGAGCGCGATCGTCTCGCAGGTCGCGGGCGCCCGGCAGCTCGTGGGGCAGTCACCGTCGCAGACCTCGCCGTCGTCGAGCATCCCGTTGCCGCAGTTCTCCATGTCGATGCACTGACCGGCGCCGGGCTCGCACGCCTGACCGGCTGCGCAGTCGCCACAGCTGCCGCCACAACCGTCGGTGCCGCAGGAGCGGCCGGCGCAGTCGGGGATGCAGCCGCCATCGACCGGCGGAGTGAAGCCGTCCGGGCGGGGTCCCAGATCGCCGGAAGGCGTGAACCCATCGGCGGGCGTGCTCATGTCCAGCCGAGGCGAGACGGCGCCGTCCGCCGCGCTGAAGACCTGCAGCTCGCCGGGCTCACAGCCCGCGAGGAGCACGAGGAACGGAATCGACCATCGAGCGAATTTCACCATCGGTACACCCACCGCTCCCCGAGGTACCCCTCGAGGATAGACGAGATCCGCGGCGCCCGCCCATGCGATGAAGCTTCTCGCTCCGGGGTCGTCCTCCCCACCGTAGCCCCGGCTGGATTACGCTGTCGGGGGCATTGGGGGTGTCATGAGGCTTCGATTCGGCTTGTTGAGCTTGGCCGTCCTCGCGGGGATGGGCTGTGGGGACGATGGTGGGGGCGGCGGACCGAGCCTGGCGGACGGGCCCTACGCGGACACCGTGGACGCCTTCTGCGATCTGCTGGATCGCTGCCCGGACCTGCTCGGGTTCCCCATCGCCTACCGGAACCGGAACGAGTGCAAGAACATCGTCGACTTCTCCATCGGCTGCGAGCTGGTGGAGATCACCGAGGACGACTTCACCGTTCAGCGACGAGCCATCGACATCACGCGGGAAGAGGCGGAGGCGTGCATCGCCTACCTCGAGGGCGTGGCCTGCGGGGACTATGGCGGCGAGGACGTGCCGTGCATCGCGCTCTTCGACTTCGACGACGACGAAGACGGCGACGGGCCGACGCCGATGGGTGCGCTCGGCGATCGGTGCAACCGCGACGACGACTGCGACGACGAGCTCTACTGCCACCAGGGCGGCCTCGATTCGGACCGCTTCCAGTCGATCTGCAATGTGTGCACCCCACGAGCGGCGGTGGGCGAGCCCTGCTTCGGCGCACGGCGTGACTGCCAGGAAGGCCTCCACTGCGACGGCGGAGGCGCGGCCGGACCGCGCGTGTGCACGGCGGGTCGGGCCGATGGCGCCGAGTGCACGGGCGACATCCAGTGCGCATCCGGCTACTGCGACCACGACATGTCGCCGACCGCCGGGCTCGGACTCTGCGACTCCGGCGGGAACGTGGGCGACCCCTGCGTGGAGCGATGCCGCGCCGGGAACTACTGCGACGATGGCACCTGCGCCGAGCAGCTCGCCGCGGGCACGGCGTGCACGGATTCGCGGCAGTGCCGATCGTTCGGTTGCAACGACGGACTCTGCGGCTCGCCCGACGGCGGCTTCTGCGAAGAGGACGCGGACTGCATCGGTGGCGACTGCGCGCGCGGGGTCTGCGGTGGGCCGGCGGATGGCTCCTGCTCCGACGACGCGGACTGCGGCGATGGCGAGGTGTGTCTGTGGAGCTCCGACAGCTGCGGTGCCCCGCAGCCCGACGGGTCCTCGTGCCAGCGCGACGAGGAGTGTGTCTCGGGGCTGTGCAACGGCGACGACCAGTGTGCGTCGCCCGCGGCCATCGGTGACCCGTGCCGCAGCTTCTCCAACGACTGCGGCTTCGCGGCCTACTGCGCCGATGGCGTGTGCGCGGAGCTCGCCGATCCCGGCGAAGCCTGCGAGGGGATCCAGAGCTGCAAGCTCCCCTTCCTCTGTCAGGATGGTCGCTGCCGACTCCCGGACCTCACCTGCGAGCCAGCCTCGGCCGGTGAGCAGTGCGCGCTCTTCCGTGTGTGCGACGACGAGAGCTGGTGCGATCTGGTGGGCGGCATCGTGTGCCGACCCCGCTTCGAGCGTGGCGAGGAATGCACGCCTTCGCTGGTCCCGGGGATCCAGGTCTGTGCGGTCGGGAGCCAGTGCCTCGCGGGCGATGACGGCGTCTCCCGGTGCTTGGCCCAGGGAGCCGAAGGCGAGCCCTGCGGCGAGGCCGGCTGTGTCGACGGCACGTACTGCGAGGGCGGGACCTGCGTGGCCGGTGCCGTCGGCCAGGAGTGCGACCCGTTCTCGGGCGCCGACCCCTGCCCCGACCCGCTGGTGTGCGACCAGCGCGACGAGATCTGCATCCCCCCGAAGGGCGAAGGCGAGGACTGCGACAGCAGCCAGGAGTGCGCGACCGGGCTCTGGTGCGAGTTCGACTGTGCCCCGCGACTCGGGGAAGGCGAGAGCTGCAATCGCTTCGACGAGTGCCTCGAGGACCTCTACTGCGAGACCGGCGGCGATCGGTCGTTCACCTGCCTGCCGCGACTGCCGGTCGGGTCCGCGTGCGATCGTGTGGAAGAGCCCTGCGTGGCCGGGTCCTGGTGCTCGACCATCACCGACACCTGCGACGCGCTGAAGCCCGATGGGGCCGACTGCGAGTACCAGGCCGAGTGCCAGAGCGACATCTGCGACCTGGGCGTGTGCCTCTCGTCGGCGATGTGCGTGAACCCGTTCTGAGCCGTCCCTGAGCCGACCACCGACTCGCGCGCGGGGCGTTAGGGCCCCCGCGCAGGCACAGGCTACGCTGTGCCCATGCGACCGCTGCTCGTTCTGCTTCTCACGCTCGGATGCTCGAGCGCCAGCGTGGTCGAGCCGGACGCGAGCGTGGACGCCTCGGCACCCGGCGACGCTGGGCCGCGCGACGCGGGACCCGAGCTACGCACCGTCGATCCGATGTTCGAGTACGAGCCGCCCGAACCGACGGACGGAGGGATGAGTGATGGAGCGGGCGAAGAGGTCGTGCTCCTCGTGGTCTTCGACAAGTCCGGCAGCATGAGCGGGCCGTGGAGCCTCGACGAGCCGATGGACGGCGGGATGGACGACGCGGGCGCCGCCGACGCGGGCGGTTTCATGGAGTGGTCCACGCGCTGGACCGCCGCGAGCACCGCGATGCTCGACGCCATCTGGCCGCACCGGGAGCGTGTGACCGTGGGCGCCCTCCTCTTCCCACTGCAGACCTCTTGCGGAGTGCCGCCCATCGACTCGGAGGCCCAGCTCGACTTCATGAACGCCGAGGCCTTCATCGACGCCTGGATCGACCGGGCACCGGTGAACGGGCCGGCGGGCTCGACTCCCATTCAAGCCGCGTTCGAAGCCGCGGACTCGGCACTGACGCGCGCGGACATGCTCGGGCTCACCGACCGACGCATCGAGGTCATGCTCCTGACCGACGGCGAGCCCAACTGCGACACGGACATCGAAGAGGTGGAGCGCCTGGCCGAACGTTGGCACTCCGAGCTCGGCATCCGCACCAGCGTCATGGGCCTGCCCGGCAGCGAGGACGCGGTGACGCGCCTCGATCGGATCGCCGAAGCCGGCGGCACCGAGGCGCACCAGTCGATCGGGTCCCCAGGTCAGCTCTCCGACGCGGTCGGCGCCCTGCTGTGAGAGCCGCGCCACGGGAAGATCGCCAATGGCTCGTCGTAAGAAGGCCCATGGGACTGCCTTCGATTCCGCCCCTGGTGCCCACGACGATTTCGCACGATCCTCCCCCCGTGGAGGTCGAACCCGCGCTCGTCGAGCGTTCGGGTCCGCTTCGGGCGGGCGAACGCGTCACCGTTCCGGCAGAGCACGTCGCCGTGCTCATTCGCGGAGGCGAGGTGGCCGGCGTGCTGACCCCCGAATCCCGAAACCCGGCCGACTACGCCGGGGCCCACGTGTACCGGGTGTTCATCGGTCGCTTCGAGGGCATGCGCTTCGGCGGACCGGTCCCGCTCGACGGGGTCCGCGGCGTCACCGGTGAGGCCGACGTCGAGGTGACCGATCCGGTCCGACTGGTCACCGCGATGGTCACCGCCGGCGTGGACGCCGACGCACTCGACGTCTGGCTCCCTGACCGGATCATGGAGTGCGTGAGCGAGGTGCTCGCTCAGCTCCACGGCCGCGCGAAGGCGCACGCCATCATCAGCGGCATCGTCGCCTGCACCTCGTGCATGGAAGAGGATGTCGGCGTGGTGGTGCGCGACATCGGGCGCATCCGGCTGCTGAAGTAGCGCCGGCCGAGCGATCAGATCTCGTCGCGGCGGGCGGCGGCCTCGAGGGCCTGGCGGAGCAGGTGCAGCCCGCCCGCGAAGGCGCCCTGGACCGCGTGGCGCTGGCGGTGGTGGCCCTCGCCTTCCATCGCGGCGGCCGAGGTCGGGATGTCCGCTCGAAGATCCTCGTCGTGGGTCATGAGGATCAGCTGCACCTCGACGTGACAGCGGTCCTCCCGCTCCTCGATGACCTCGATCGCCGGCTCGAGGACGTAGCCGAGCAACCCCTCGGGGACCTCGGTTCCGGGCGGCGCGACATGAACCTCGGGGGCCTCGGCGTGGATGTGATCGATGAAGAACTGGTTGATGCCCTCGACGGCGTCCGGGTCGACGTTGTCCGCGTTCATGTCGATCGGGTGGAGGATGAGGTGGAAGCGCGCGTCGTCCCGGACCTCTTCGGGCCAGCGGGTGTCGGGGTGGTGACCACCCTGCGCGAGCTCCGGCGCCGGCTCGGTCTCTTCGACGACGGGCTCGGACTCGAGCGGCGCTTCGTCGCCGCTCTCGGCGGCGGCGGTGTCATCCGCGGACTCTGGCTCGGAGGAGCCACAGGCGAGTCCCAACAGAACGAAGAGAACGGTCGATGCGAGGGCAGTGATGCGCATCCGCGGAGAATACTCGACGGGGTGTGGCGTGGGAACGAGGCCCAGTTCAGGGACTCGGCGCCGACGGGCACCACCGCGGTGGGCGGCACCCGTCCGGCCGACGCTAGAACAGACCCGCGATGCCGACCACGGCACCGTTCCGGTCCGCCGAGAAGACGGGGCCCACGCGACGGTCGGCGTGGCTCGCTTCGGCGCGCGCAGAGAGCTCGTACGCCACGACTGCTCCCGTGAGCTGGAGCAATGGCACGAGCGCCATCCCGGCCGTGAAGAGCGCATCCGAGTCCGAGAGCGCACAGAGCGCGAGGAGACCGAAGCCGGTGCCCGTGCCGATCGACGCGCCGAGCAACGTGAGGTCGTAGCGGCCGAGGCCGCCGGCCATCTGCCCACCGCCCCAGGTGCCGAGCGCGATGGCGGGCGCGTAGGCGTAAGCGCCGAGACTGATGATGGCGGTGGCCGCGTCGAAGGAGCACTGGAGGATGTCACCGAGGCCCTCACAGTCGTCGAGCAGGGCGTGTGCGGTCACGGCGGTCGCGCCGAGCATCAGCGCGGTCGCGGTGCCACCGCCGACGATCGCCCCGCCGAGTCCAGTGGTGGGTTCGACGGTGTCGGCCTCCGCGTCCACGTCGAAGTCGGGTTCGACCTCGGCTTCGGCTTCGGCTTCGGCTTCGGCGAGCTGTGGCTGGGCGAACGCCAGCGTGGGGGTGAGAACGACCAGGAAGATGAAGAGCAAGCGATGCATGAGGATGTCTCCTTTGGCATCGAGCCTCTTCAAGACGTGTGCCGAGCCAGGGCGCTTGCTCGGATCGCATCGAACGTCGAGCCATCGGACGCCGATGTGGGTGTGTGTAGGCACTACGTGGCACACACTCGACGGGTCGAGCGTCGGGGAGCGTGGTGCTTCGACCACACGAACCCTCTTCACCGCTGAGGAATGGGAAGCGGTGGCGCTACGGTTGTGACTCGTCGATGGGATGGCGACTGCCGACGCTCGCGCTCTTGCTCTCGCTGACGGGCCTCCGTCCGGCCGGCGCGCAGGCGTCGCGATGCTCGCACTCGACCCTGACCGAAGAGGCGGGCGAAGCCGCCGAGAGCTGGACCTTCGATGCTGCCGGGCGCGTCCGGCGCTTCAGCGAGGACAACTACTTCTACGGGCGCGCGGAGGCGTACCGCTACGACGCGCAGGGCCGGCTCACGCACACCGACCTGCTGGAGTACGCCGGCGGAGGGGTCGTCGACTTCGAGCCACGCACCCCGACTTCGTGAAGCGACACGACAGCCCGAGCTGATCGGGCGCGGGCTCCGCGGCACGCTCCAGCTCTCACGGCTGCAGGCCGCGTACCCGGGCTACCGCGTCTGGACCGACGTCACGTTCGGGGAGAGCTCACCCGGCACGGCCATCCCGGTCGTGTGCGTCGGGGCGAGCGACGAGTGCACCACGCGGATTCACTACGACGAACGAAGACGCTGGCGCCGGGTGACGACGCGAGACCCGATGTTCTCGGTCGGTGGTGGAGATCGTCGTCCGGCCCGAGGAGTGACGTGCCCGAAGACCCAGACACCCAACCGGCTGCCTGTCAGAAAGTTCTGACGGGCGAGGATGAAAGCCGTCGCCTCTCCTGGGCACACTTCTCGCTTCCAACCACGGCCCCCGGTGGAAACATCGCAAGACATCGAGGTGCACATCGTCGACGAGCACGGCGCCGTCGCGTGGACCTCTCATCCCGACACGCCGCTCTCGCTCACCGTGCTCAAGCGCGTGCAGGCGGCGCTGGCAAAGGCCGAGGTCTGCCGCTTTGCCGTCGTGGCCGAGTCGGTCGCGGTCAGCGCCCGCGTGCTGCATGCGCCGCAGTCGGCTGGATCTCGTCGCTACATGATCCGAGTCAGCCGCTCGCCCTCGTGGCTCGCCGGACACCATCTGACCGTGCGGCAGCGGGAGATCGCGGAGCTCGCGGCCAACGGATCGACCATCGCGGAGATCGCGCGACACCTGGACCTCTCGTCCCACACGGTCCGGACGCACGTGCGCAACATCTATCAGGCGCTGGGGGTGGGGAACCGAGTGGAGCTGGCCCAGTCACTGGCGTTCGTTCGCGCCGGCTGACGGCGCAGCTCCCTTTCGCTCGTCCAACTACCGGCGTTCGATGCCGTGCGAGTCCATGAGGCTGTAGACGTAGGTCCGCGCCAGGCCGAGGCGCTTGGCGGCGTCGCCCGCGCTCCAGTCGCACTCTTCCAGCACGGCCAGGAGATGGCGCCGCTGGAAGCGTCGTGTGGCTTCACGCCAGCCCACGACCCCTTCTTCGCCTTCTCGCTCCGGAAAGAGGTGAGCGATGGTCACGGAGGTCTCGCCCTGGAGTCGCGCGTTCAGCACACCAGCCTCGATCCGATGGCTCAGCTCCCGAACGTTGCCGGGCCAATCCTTCTCGACGAGGGCATGCTGGGCTTCGCCGTCGAGCGCCATCACGGCGAAGCCGTGGCGGGCACAGACTTCGCGCAGGAAGTGGCGCGCGACGGGGAGGACGTCCTCCTCCCGCTGCTTCAGCGAGGGCAGGCGGATCTCGAGGACGTTGAGGCGGTAGTAGAGATCGTCGCGGAAGAGCCTCTTCCCGATGGCCTCGCCCAGGTCGCGGTTCGTCGCGGCCACGATGCGCACGTCGGCCTGTCTGGGCACCGGGTCGCCGAGTCGGTAGTAGGTGCCGTTCTGGAGGAACTGTAGGAGCTTGGCCTGGGCGGACGGGGTCAAGTCGGCGACCTCGTCCAGGAAGAGCGTGCCTCCCTCGGCGGCGGCGACCTTTCCGGGCACGTCGCGATCGGCGACGGCCGAGTGCGCGCCAGCTGCGGCACCGAAGAGCTCACTCTCCAAGAGGCTGTCCGGAATGGCGGCACAGTTGATCTCGAGGAAGGGCTTCTCGGCCCGCTTGCTCGCACGGTGCAGACAGCGGGCCAGCAGCGACTTGCCCGTGCCGGTCGGTCCGGTCAGCAAGACCTGGACTTCCAAGGGCGCGGCGAGCCGGGCGCGCTCCATCACGTCGCCCATCGTCTTGCTGGCGAAGACGAACTCGCGGAACGGCCCTTTCCCTTCCCGGGCCTCGAGCCGCTTCTGCTCGTCCAGCAGGGCGAGCGCCATTGGCCCGACGACCTGGACGAAGTACTGGACGTGGTCGACGAGGGTGTCGTTCTTCGCCACGAGCTCGGCGCCCTGCAGGTAGACCGCGCCCAGCTGCCCCAGGGGCGCGCAGACGACCGCTTCGATCTCGTTCTCTCGAACGCTCTCCAAGTCCTTGAAGCGCGGGTCGAGGACGGCCGAGGGTGTCACGATGATCTCACCGCTCTCGATCGCCTCCGCCAGGATGCCCTCGGAGATCACCCGTTGGATGTCGGCCTCCCGCTCGGGTCCCACCCCGTAGGCGGCTCGCCACCGCCCCTGCCGGAGATGGACGTAAGCCTCTCGTGCACCACTCACCGACACCAACGCTCGAAGCGCACCATCCAGCAGTGGCGAAGGATCGTCGCAAGTGCTCAAGTCGAGCAGGCGCCGGTAGAACTCGACCGTCTGGGCACTTCCCGCGGCCGTGACTTCCCCCGACTCCATACCTCGATTATGCGACACCGATTGCGGCTGGTACAACGACTGTCGAGCTTATGTCGTAGAGTCGGCCGTCAGTCGAGAACGAACGCGTGAAGAGTGGGGAACCCGATGGGGAAGAGCATGGGGTCAGCCAGGCCGGGTGAGCCAGTGCAATCGCGGCTCGGCCCGTTTCGGGTGGACGGCCCGATCGGACGTGGTTCGTTCGCTCGGGTCTACGAGGCCCGACACGAGGAGTCGGGAGAGAGACTGGCGCTGAAATGGATCGACGAACCGGATTCGGTGGCGCGATTGAAGCGCGAGTTCCGGCTCGCGCGTGCCCTGCGCCACCCGAACCTGGTTCGACTCCACGAGCTCCACGAACGGACGGAGGGCGCGTTCTTCACGATGGAGCGCATCGGCGGTCTCGACGTGGTCCGCCGCTGCGCTCAGGAGATGGACCCGGCTCGGCGGACGGCGCTGGTGGGCCGAGTGTTCGCGCAGCTCGCCGATGCGCTGGCCTACCTACACGCCGGTGGATTGGTCCACGGCGATCTGAAACCGGCGAACGTGCTGATGGCAGAAGACGAGCGGCCGGTGCTGGTCGACTTCGAGCTCGCTCATCGAGTCGACCCCCGGCGTTCCTCGGGGCGCTTCAGCGGCACCTTCGCCTACGCCGCACCCGAGCTACTCCACGGAAGCCCTCCGACCCCAGGTTCCGATTGGTTTGCATTCGGGGTGCTTCTCTTCGAGGCGCTGGTGGGCGAGCTGCCTTTCGGCCCCGCCCCTGCCAAGACGGCCACCGCTTGGTTCAACGCCCAACCCGTCGACAGCGCGCCTTCACTCCCGCCAGCTGCGCGAGCGCTCGCGCCCTTGCTCGACCACTTGATGGCGCCGGTCGCAAGCCAACGAGCGGCGGCTCGAGAGGTCTTTCGCGTGTTGGGCGCGCCCCGGCGTTGGGTCCGGGCGCCCGATCTCTTCGAACGTTCGGCCGATGCCGACGCACTGAGCGCCATGCTGGGCCGACCTGGCGCCCGAGTCGCGCTCGCAGGACCACCCGGGGTGGGCAAGACGCGGCTGCTGCGTGAGGTGCTCGGACAGCTGGAGATGCCGGCACTGACGGGTATCTGTCATCCGCGGGAGCACGTGGTCTTCAACGCGCTCGACGGTCCGATCCACCAGCTCGTGGAGTGGGGTCGCGCGGCGGAGCTGGGGGCTCCGCTCCGCACCCTCGAGAGCTCCGCGGCCGCCGGCAAAGCCAATCTCGATGCGCTGGCCGCAGCCTTCATCGCGGTGGCCAGTCGGGCGACGGCTGGACCAGTACTGCTCTTCATCGACGGCGCACAATGGGCCGACACGGACAGCGCCTCGCTGCTGGCACGGATCCGCTCGATGGCGGAGGCGGCCTCGCTCGACTTGCGGCAGGTGGTGACCACCAGCGGGGCCGTCGACGAGCTCCCTCGCTCGTTCCGCCCGGACCCCGGCGACGTCATCTGGTTGGCGCCGCTGACCGGGAAGGCGAGCGATGAGCTGCTGAAGACGGTGGAGCCGACGATGGCGCCGGAGGTGCGCGCCCACCTCGTGGAGCTCTGCGAGGGAAACCCCCTGCTCCTGGAGCGGGCTGCCCTCTGGCACCGAGAGCGGGCGGAGACGCCCGAGAGCGAGTGGCCACGAAGTGCGCCGGAGCTCGCCCTCTCGACGAGTCCCCGCACGAACGACGCCCAGCGCGAGCTCCTCGAGCTCCTCGCGGTGCACGGCGCCCCCCTCGATGCGGAGGTGATCGGCGCATGCGGTGGGCTGGCGCTATCCACCATCTGTGACCTGCTCGAGGAGGGGCTCGTACGACTGGAGCGGGACCGAGGCGGTCGCCACGTGGTCGTGCTCTGCCACCAGCATTCGGGCGCCGTCCTCTCGAGCGCCTTGCCCAAGGCAACCGAGCACGCCCACCACCTTCGCCTCGCCGAGGCGTTCGAACGGGCGATGCCCGAGGACGTCGACGCCCGTTTCACGCACTGGGCAGCGGCGGGCGATCGAGAGCGCGCGCGGCTGGTCGCCCTCGACTCCGCACGCGCGCTCTCCGCGAAGCTGGCGCTCCACCGGGCCGCCCAGCGCTACCGTTGGCTGCTTGCGCATGGCGATCCCACGACGGACCGCCGGCTCGTTCGGGGAGAGCTCGCCGACGTCCTCGCCCGGCGGGGAGACGCGACCGAAGCGGCAGAGATCTACGAGGCGCTCGCCGAGGAAGGAGACCGGGGACGACTCGAACGCATGGCCGCTGAGCAATGGCTTCGGGCCGGCGAAGTGGAGCGTGGGCGAGCGATGCTCCGTCGATGCCACCGACGAGCGGGAGCGGAGCTGCCCGACTCCGTGGCGGGCCGCGCCCGTGCACTCATCCGAGCGCGCAAGGAGGTTCGACGCCAGCCGCTCGACCCACCGCCTCGCTCTCCGGACCCCGCCACAGACGAGGCGATCGAGCTGGCATGGACGACCGGCCTCGGCCTCGCCCTGGTACACCTCGCGGACTCCGCGGTGGCGCAGGCACGCTTCACCGCGCTCGCGCTTCGCGAGGGCCGGCCCGACCAGGTCGGCCGCGCGCTGGCCGTGGAGTACTCGTACACGATGTTGGCGGGGGGACCGGGGGCGAACCGACACGGCGAACGGCTGCGAGCCGCCATGGATCGACTGGCGCCTTCGGTCGACCTGGCGACGCGCGCGATGATGGAGCTGAGCACCGGCGCTGGCGACTACTTCCGCGGAGCGCTCGAACCCGCGGCCGAGGCACTGGCGAAGGCCAGCGCGCACTACTCGGAGCTGCTGGGCGCGCGGAGTTGGGAACGGGCGAACTGTGAGATGTACGCGAGCTGGGTCGCGCTCGAGCGAGGCCAGCTCGACACGGTCGTGGCGTCCGTGCCCACCCAAGCCGAGCTGGCAGACGAACGCGGGGACGCACTCTATCGCCAGTGCTTCTATCGGGGCTTCGGCGCAACCGCCTGGCTGATCTGCCACCAGCCCGAGGTCCTTCGGTCCAGGCTGGACGCGCTCTCGCTGCCACCTGGGGGCTTCGAGCTCCCACACTTCCTCGACCTCGTCGCCCGAGTGCGGTTGGACCTCTATCAAGGCGCGGACGCGTGGACGCGCTTCGAACGCGCCTGGCCGCAGCTGCGATCGAGCGGGCAATGGCTCTTCCGGTGGCCTCGCTACGCGATCGCGCGACTCGCCGTGCAGGCAGCCATCGGCTCGGGTCGCGAGCGCGAGGCCCGACGGTGGATCCCGCGGCTCCTGCTCACGGGGCACCCGGGGGCGAGACCTTGGGCCACCTTGGCGACCGGCCTCCTGGACGAGCGATACCGACTGGTCGAGCGCGCACACGATCTCTTCGAGCGGCAAGAGATGACGCTGGGCGCGCTGGCCGCCGAGCACCACCTGCTCGGGACCGAGTTGAGGTGCCCGCACACGGCCGGGGTCATGCGGGCCGCCGCGCTCGGCAAGCGATAGCGTTCAGCTCGCGTCGATTCGACGCCCAGCGCCGTGGCTCCTCGGCGCGACGTTCGCGGTCGTGCTCTGGCGGCGGCGGCACGGCTGACCGTCACGGCCGCAGCGAGTCGATCCACTCGACGAGGCATCGGCGCTCCTCGACCGAGAGCGAGGTCGTCGCCGATGGCATCGGGTCCCCACAGCGCGTGTCCTGCGTTCCGAGGACCTTGTCCATCAGGAAGCTCGCCCGCGCGACGCCCGGCACCACCAGCTCGCGATCGGCGCACTCGTCGTGGATGGAAGTCTCCCCCACGAGCCGCGCGCTCGGCTCGGGGCTGACCAGGTCGAGACCCGCGGCCGGGCGCTCGTCGTCGTGACAGTCGGAGGCGCCGCAACGCTGCTGGAGGAGACCGGCGCGAACCGCCTCCTCGTTCGAGCAGTCGAGCGGGCCCGCGTCGATCGAAGGACCGCCGTCGGGCCGGAGCGGCTCGATGGTCGGTGCACAGGCGCCGAGCGCCAGCGCACCGCAGAGCCCGATGGCCCCCAGCCTCACGGGGCGGTGAAGAGGCAGCGAGTGATCGGCTGCGCGAGGTCGCGCATGACGGCCAGGTAGTAGGTCTCGCCCGAGCTCAGAGCCGGTGGCTCCGCTCCATCAGTGGGCACGCGCTGAACCATGTCGCCGGTCACTTCGCCGTAGCGCATGCCGCAGCTCATCGGTGCACTGTCGGCGGGCACCGTGAGCGCCCACAGGGTGCCCTCGGGCAGATCCCAGTTGGGCGGAACGCCGGGCGAAGCAGAGTCCGGCTCGAGCACCCACACGTAGCGAGCGCCACCGCCGGTCCAGGTCAGGGCACCTTCATCGTCGATGCCGATGCCGTCCTCGCAGGGCTCGGGCTCGTAGTCGATGAGATCCTGGAACTGCGGCGCGAAGGGCGGAAGCTCCGCGGCCTCCGCGCGGCTGAGGCCTCGCCGGCCGAGCTCCATCTCGGCGAACGCCTGCAAGCGCTCGACGTCGGTGGTCGGCAGCCCCGTGATGGACCGGTCGAAACCGTTGTTCTGCTCCGCTGGTAGGTAGCCGAAGGAGTCGGAAGGCGTGAAGCCCGCGAACATCGCCAGGGCTTCGTCGGAGACGGTGTCGATCCACAGGTCGCCCGCTTCGATGTCCCAGACCGCCGGGCCGCTGGGCGTGCCGGTCTCGGAGTGGCAGCAGACGCAGGCGGACGCCTCGGCCTGCTCCTTCACCCACGTGACCTCCGCCATGTACTCGGCGTCGTCCAGGCGCGGGTCGGCGGGGTTCGGCTCGTAGTCGGGCGCCATGTCGTAGTACGGCCGCTGCGTGCGGACGACGTCGCAGTCGGCGTAGTCGTCGAAGCGGCGACCCGGCTCGGTCGAAGCGCTGATCAAGGTGGGCGTGCAGACCAGACCATCGGACAGCCCGTCCGGCGATCCGGCGAGCGGCTCGCGGCAGTCGGGCTCGGTGGGCACGATGGCGCCGGGCCCCTCGTCGTCACTTGCGGTGCAGCCGGAGCACGAGGCCGATGCGATGAAGGTACCGCCAGCGAAGGTCTCGCAGCCAGACTGGGCGCCGCCGCAGGAGCCAGGATCGCCGGTGTGGATGATGGTGTAGCCGTCGGCGTCGAGGTCACCGACGACGCAGCGGCCGATCTCGTTGGGATAGGTACAGGGCTCGCCGAGCGTGAGCTCACCGGCCATGCCGAGGAAGACATCGGCGCAGGCCTCGGCCGCCGCATCGGCGTTCCAGCCGGCGCCGGCGTACTCGCGGCACTCGTCCGCTTCGGCGAAGCCGTTCACGTAGGCACAGCTCGCGAGGAAGTCGGGGTCGCCGGGCGTGCTGGCGTCGGGCATGGGCGTGTCGGTGCCCGAACCACCATCGTCACAAGCAAAGGAGAAGCAGAGGCCGAGGGCCAGCCAAGGAAGGGTACGTCGCATGGGTCCGGACCTAGGGGTGGGTCTCGGAGCCGTCGAGGGACGAAAACCAGTGAACGATCCTCAGCGTTCCAGTGGGTCACGTTCGCTAGGAATCGGCGCCTCCACTCAACCACACATCGATGAACGAGCACCGTCGCCTACCCACTCGACCTCAGTTGCATTAGCGTCCTGACGTGTCCGCGTACGACGTCGAGCTGCTGTCACTCCCCCGACACGTGGCGACCGCCGATGTGGCGACCGCGCTGAGCCTCGGCTTCGACGAGACGGCCACGATGTTGGGGCGTCTGCCCGCGCTCGTCGCGCAGAGTGTCGACGAGCTCGACGCCGAAGCACTCTTTCATGGCCTCCGTGATCTGGGCGCAGAAGTCCGGTTGAATCCCGTCGCGGGTCCCCCCTCTCAGCGACCCAGCGCCCGTCCGGGAGAGCGAGCCCCCTCGTTCCGGCCCGGCGCCCCCCCGGTGGTGCGCCCGATCTCCAGCCGACCCAGCGCCGCGCCGGGTCGACCCATCTCCGGCCCGCCGAGCAGCCGTCCGCCGAGCCGCCGTCCCGCGCCCATCCCCATCGACTTGCCCGGGCTGGACGACAGCCCCCTGGAGCTGGATCTCGAAGAGTCGCGAGTCGACTCGTTGCGGCCCCCCGCAGCGCACTCACAGCCGCCGGTGGGCGGCATCTCGCCCTACCCTTCGGGCCCGTCGAGCGTTCCCCCGATGGGTGGGCCGCCGAGCCAGCCGCCAGGCCACTTCTCGTCAGCACCCCCACGGCCGATGTCGTCGCGGCCTCCGTCATCGGCAGGGCCGAGCAGCCGCCCGCCGGAGGAGCTGCTCGGAGAGGTCCGCGGCTCGTTCGTCGGCGCGCTTCCCGGCGCCTATGCATACGCGTTCGACCCCGGTGTCGTCGCGCAGAGCATGGGCACCGCATTCTTGGCGACGCTGCCGACATTGCTCCTGCACCTCGGGATCTACCTGTCCGTCCTTGGGGCGCTGCTCCACCTCGGGGTGATCAGCCTCTATCTCTTCGCGCTCATCGGTCGCGCCTCGATGAACAAGCCGGGTGCTCCGGGCCCATCCGACACGAGCCACATGGACGATCTGCTGAGCTCGTCGGTCCGGGTACTCCTGGCCTTCGTCGTTCCGCTCGTCCTGATTGCTTGGCTCGCGGGCCAGCTCGCAGGTCAGGCGGTCACCGTCGGGTTGCTCACCTCGTCGGCGATGCTCGCGCCCGTCGTCCTGGCGGCCATCGCGCTGTGGCTCTTCTACCTGCCCTCGTCTCTGATCCTCGCGGCCCATGGACAGGGTTGCCTGGGTGGCCTGAACCTCGTCGCTGGCGTGAAGCTCATCGTGCGGGCGCCGGTCGGCTACATCCTCCTCTGCCTCTCCCTGCTGCCCGTCGTCGGGCTGCTGGTCGGCACCACCATCCTCGGCGGTATCGCCGAGGCCACCCTCCCCTTCTTCATCAGCTCCTTCATCGCGACGGCGCTGAGCATGTTCCCGCTCACGATGGGCGCGCGGCTACTCGGCCTGTACATGTACCACTACGAGTACGAGCTCGGCCTGGCCTGATCTCAGGGCTCGGTGGTCCAGCCGCAGCCCTGAGCGAAGAAGTCCGGGTCCGCGTTGACGAGCTCGCGGCCCCACGCCCGCCCCCAGTTCGGCGCGCGCGCGGCGAAGTCGGCGACGTCTTCGTTGAGCCTCGCGGCACGCTTCATCGCGTCGCTCTCGAGATCGATGGATCCGGTCGCGTTGCCGAGACCGGGCACGAGGTTGGCCAAGCGGTACACCTCCGGCGCTTCGGCCCACGTGTCCGCCTCACGGTCCTGCGGGAGCATCCCCGGCAGGTCGGACCACGCTTCGATGAAGGTCATCTCGCCCGCGTCGTTGAAGGTGAACTCTTCGTAGATCGGGCAGGGGCCCTCTTCGTACTCGAAGACCACGAAGCAGCGCGCGAAGGGCTGGGTGTCGAAGAAGCGGCAATCGCGCACGGGCACCGTGGAGGGGTCCAGGCGCCGCAGGCTCAGACCGGTCTCGATCATGTCGGTCGCGCCGTAGCCCGTGAGCTTGAGCCACGGCGGCCACTCCCACCGCGCGACCTGCTCGTGGTAGTCCGGGATGCTGTCCTCGGGCTGGTCCACGTCGAGGGTGTCGAAGTAGCGATTGGCTTCCTCGACGTAGTACTCGGGCGGGAGCGTCGGTGTCAGACACGCAGCCGACGCGCCGTCGGTGCCCTCGCCGCGGCACTCGTTGGTGGGCCCGAGCGAGTCCTCGGCGCAGCCGACGAGGAAGACCAAGACGAGGAGATGGCGCACCTCGAGAGGATAGCCGAGCGACCCCGGTCCGCTACCGGCCAGCGCCCTCACTTTCGCTTCGGCGTTCGCCCGCGCGCTCGAAGCCAGCGGTCCGCGGGACCCTCGAGGGCTGCGAGCAGGTACGCCGCGAGCTCGGTACGCCAAGCGGCTCCCCAGCGACTCTCGGCTTCTTCGTACCAGAAGAGCCCGCGCTCCGCGGTCGGCAGGAGCTCGTAGAGGAAGCGTCGCTGCCGGTCCGCTCGGGGTCCGAGCGCGCGGGAGTAGTCCTGCTGGAGCGTGCTCCCCTTCCGCGGAGCCAGCGCCGCCATCCCGATGCTGACGCATGGCGCGACGTCCGACTCGCGATCGACGTCGAACCAGAGCACGTGGGTTCGCCCGCCGGTGGTGCGACGCAACCTGGCTCGAGAGCCGACATAGCCGGCGGCGCGGAGCGCAGCGACCACGACCTCGTCCGCCATTCGACTCGTTGGACGCTACAGCCATCACGCCATTTGGAGAAGCGGTCGACGGCGTGGTGCTCCGTTGGACGGGAATGGTGGTACCGTCCGCGCCATGGATGTCCGCGAAGCGTTCGAGCAGACCGACAACGACGGCAACGGCCAGATCGACCTCATCGAGTTCCGCAAGCTGCTGGAGACCCTCGGGTCTTCCCTGGACCCGGCGAAGGCCGAACAGCTCTTCGACATCATCGACGGCGACGAAGATGGGCTGATCGCGTTCCCGGAGTTCGAAGCCTGGTACAGCGAGCGCACCGGCTGACGCGCCGGGCCGGCCCACTCTTCGGGCGTTCGGGCCGAGAGCTCCCGAGCGGAACGAGCGCGGCTCACTCTTCGAGCCGTCGTCGCGATCCCGGCCTATTCTTGCGCCGTGCCCGACCTCGACACCCCGACCCTCTCCGACCCACCCCCGAGCAGTCGAAATTCGCTCCCACCTGGTGGGGTCGGCGCCGAGCTGGAAGGCCAAGCGCCCCTCGAGGCGGAAGCCAGCTTCGGCCGTCGCTACGAGCTCCGCGGCGAGCTCGGTATCGGCGGCATGGGCGAGGTGCTCCGCTGTCGCGACCTCCGCATCGGCCGCGAGGTCGCGATGAAGCGGCTCCCTGCGAGCCGTGCGCATGCCGAGGCCACGCGGCGCTTCGTTCGCGAGGCCCGCGTCCAGGGGCGGCTGCAGCATCCTGCGATCGTCCCCGTCCACGACCTCGGCGTGGATCCCGACGGCCAGCCCTACTTCGTGATGAAGCGCGTCCGCGGCCAGACCCTCTCTCAGATCCTCACCGCCCAGGCCCAAGGCGACCCGGAGATGCTCGAGCGCTTCCGCCGGCGAGCGCTGCTCTCCGCGTTCGGGCGCGCGTGCCTGACACTCCAGTACGCCCACGAGCGCGGCGTCGTGCATCGCGATCTGAAACCGGCGAACCTGATGCTCGGCGACTTCGGCGAGCTCTACGTGCTGGACTGGGGCGTGGCGCTGGTGGATGGGGTCGCCGACGAAGTCGACCCCGATGTGCCGCTCGGCGACGTCAGCGGCGAGGTGACCCAGGAGGGCTCGATCCTCGGCACCCTCGGCTACGCATCACCGGAGCAGTGTCGTGGCAAGCGCGGGACGATCGGCCCCGCCTCGGACGTCTACTCGATGGGCGTGGTGCTCTACGAGCTGCTCACCCGCCGCCGGCTGCCCGCCGGCCGAACCCCCGAGGAGCGACTCGAGTGGACGCTGACCGCCGCTCGCCGCTCGCCGTCCGACATCGACCCGAGCATCTCGCCGGAGCTGGACGCCATCTGCCTTCGCGCGATGGCGCTCGACCCCCGCGAGCGCTTCGGCTCGATGCGCGAGCTCCACGACGCCATCGAGAGCTACCTCGCCGGCGAACGTGATCAGGAGCTGCGCCGAGAGCTCGCGGAGAAGCACGCGGCCCGCGCCGCGGCAGCCTTGGCGGGTCCGATGACCCTCGAGAGCCGCGAGGGCGCGCTGCGGGAGATCGGCCGAGCTCTGGCGCTCGGACGCGATCGCACGATCGAGCTCTTCTTCCGCGTCGCCGAGTCCCCCGCGCCCCAGGCCCTCGAAGCGGTGGAGGCGGAGCTGGACCGCGTGCAGGACGAGCGGCTCCGTCGAGCGCTCAACGTCGGCGGATTCGCCTACCTGCTCTGGCTCGCGATGATCCCGCTGCTCTTCTGGCTGGGTGTCCGCTCGACCACGCCGATCGTGATCGCAGTGGTGCTGATCCTCGGCGCGTCGGCGAGCTGCTGGCTCTTCGCGCGGCGTCCCCGCATCGGCAAGCCCGGCATGTACGTGGTGCTCCTCTTCAGCACCGCGGCGCTGGCGGTGGCGTCACGCGCGTTCGGTCCCCTGGTCTTCGCGCCGCAGGTGCTGCTGGCGACGAACTTCTGCTTCGCTCTCACCGAGTCGCGCAAACACCGCATCGCCTTCGCGCTGATCGGGGCCACGTCGGTCTTCGGCCCGCTGGCGATGGAGCGCATCGGGTGGCTGCCGAGCTCCTACGCCTTCGACGAGCTGGGCATGCGCATCCTGCCGCAGGTCACCAACCTCCCCGAGGGCCCCACGCTCGCGACCCTCGGTCTGGCGTGTCTCGCGATCCTCGCCTCGTCGACCTTCTGGTGCGACGTCCTGCGAACGGAGCTGGAACGGGCCCAACGCCAGACCGTGCTCCAGGCCTGGCATTTGAAGCGCCTCTTCGGTCTCGGCGAGGGCTGATGCAGCCGCTATGCTCCGGCCGTGAGTGACTCCGGCTGGATCCTGAGAGATGGCGAGCGCGACCTGGTCCGACTGGAGGACGGGATCGAGGGCGAAGACGGTTGGTTCGAGTACCGCGTCGTTCCGCTCGGCGTCGACGACCTGCACCAGCATCTCTCGACCGACCCGACGGCCGCGGCGAGGCTGATCGCCGTCGACGCCGCGACGGATGAACGAGCGGGGCAGCCAGAGCTGGATCGCTCGGGTCCCATCACGCCGGGGCGAGTGCGCGCCCGTGGCCTCGGACCCACGAAGAAGAGCCGGGGCTGGTGGGCAGTGGTGTTCGAGTGGATGTCTCGCGTGTAGCGCAACGACTTCCTGCGTCGGTCTCATGGTGCTAGGGCCCCGAATGCGCCGACTCGGTCTCATCCTCATCGTCTCGTCGTTCATCGTCGGTTGTGGTGCGAGCGCACGGCAGCGACAGCACGACCTCACCGGACGTTCGGTGGCGACGCCGACGCTGATGGTCAACCGCCCGATCGAGCGCAAGCTCTACCTGGTCATGGACCCTCAGCAGGTGCCCGACACCGTGATGATTCGGCGGTCGAATCATTCGGCCACCGGCTTTCGTGCGTTCCTCACCCGCAGCCTTCGCGCGGCGCTGGGCCACTACTTTCGCGGCATCGCCGTCGTGGAAGCGCCGCCTGCCGTGGCCGAGCCGCACGTGGTCGCGGACATCCGGCTGGACCGGGTCGAGGTCGACTCGACGACCACCCCGGGTCGCAGTCGACTGAAGATGCAGTGGGCCTTCGCCGTTCGACCCTCCGAGGTCGAAGACTATGTCTTCTCGTTCGCTGGCCAGGCCGCCAGCGAAGCCGTGAACTACGATGAGAGCGAGGTCGCGTTCGAGCGCGGGTTCGAGCAGATGCTGTTGTCCGCGCTGACGGGTCTCATCGAGAAGTGGACGAGCGAAGACGTGTTTCCCAACCTGAAGGCAGTGATTCGCGCCGCGGGAGAGTCCGAGCCCGAACGGACGGGCCCGGAGATCCGGCAGCTCTGAGCCGAATGAGGGCTGCACGGGGCTGGGTGGGCTCGCCTTCGTCGGGGCTCTACGCTGGAACCGCGTGGCCGGCGCTCGGATCCTGCTCGCCCCTCGGGGCCGCGGAGTGACCAGAGACTGAACAGCGGGGTGCGACGAGGTACGAAACCTGCGCACTTCGGTCCGCGATCGGCAGTTTTGCGGGGAATTCTCAGCTGGTACGAACTTTGCGCAGTAGGTGGGCATGCGCACCTTCCCCCGCCTCGCCCTCCTCCTCCTCGGTGGCTGCGTCACCCAGCTCGGTGCCCCCGTCGAGCGGCACTCCCACGACGACTCGGAGCGGATCGTCGCCGTCGACGAGGTCGACACCGTCTGGGACGAGTCCGAGGACTGGCTCGTCTCCCCGACCCTCGAGTCGAGCGAAGGCGCGAGCCGCGTGGGTGTGCTGGTCACCCTCCGTGAGGCGGGCCCCCTCCCCGAGCTCGAGGCCCGGGTGGTGCGCGCCGATGGGAGCACCGGCGCCTGGAGCGCGGTCGAGGAGACCTGGGGTGAGGAAGAGGTCCACGTCGCGGTCGCCGATCTGGGCGAGGTCGGCACTGGCGCCCAGCTCCGCATGCGCCCCGAGACTCAGGAAGCGCTCGACAGCCTCCAGTGGAACGCGGTCATCCCGGAGATCGCCGACACGGGCGCCGACGATGGCGTGGGCAGCACCGCCTCCGCGCTGCGGAGCGAGCTGAGCGGCATGGGCATCGTGACCCGCTCGGCCTGGGGCGCTCGCGCCACCCGCTGCTCGAGCCGCAACGGGACGATGAACCGGATGGCGATCCACCACACCGTCACCCCCTCGGCGAACCCGGAGCGTCAGGTGCGCGGCATCCAGCGCTACCACATGGACAGCCGCGGCTGGTGCGATGTCGGCTACCACTTCCTGGTCGGCATCGACGGGACGGTCTACGAGGGCCGCCCGCTGCACCTGGTCGGTGCGCACGTCGGCGGCCACAACACGAACAACATCGGCATCTCCTTCGTGGGCTGCTTCACCGGCAGCGGTTGCCCGGCCGGCTCCGGTCCCTCCCGGCCGCCGGAGGTCATGATCGATGCCGCGGCCCGGCTCGTCGGCAAGCTCTCGACGCTCTTCGGGATCCCGATCAACAGCTCCACGGTGAAGGGTCACCGGGACCACTCCGGCCAGAGCACGGGCTGCCCCGGGAACTTCCTCCACGCGCGACTCGGTGACATTCGGTCGCGGGCCTCGAGCTCGCCCGCGCCGAGCCCCGCGCCTTCGCCGGCGCCCGGCGGCTCGTGCACGCACACCTACGGCGGCACCTACGCGAACACCGCCTGCTCCGCCGGCTACCAGTGCTGCGATGGCGCGTGGCGCACCCGAGGCGCGTGTGGTGGCTGCGCGTGCGTCGAGACCACCGGCGAGACCGGGTGTTCACCTGCGCCGGCACCGGCTCCGGCTCCGGACGGCGCCAGCTGCAACCACACCTACGGCGGCACGTATGGGGACCGCGCGTGCTCCACCGGCTACCAGTGCTGCGACGGCACCTGGCGCACCCGCGGCGCCTGCGGCTCCTGCACCTGCGTCGAGGGCACCGGCGAGACCGGCTGCGGCGGCGGCCCGCCCGCAGGCGCGAGCTGCAACCACACCTACGGCGGCACCTACGCGAACACCGCCTGCTCCGCCGGCTACCAATGCTGCGACGGCCGCTGGGGCACGCGGGGCTCCTGCGGCTCTTGCTACTGCGTCGAAGAGACCGGCAGCACCGGCTGCGGGACCTGAGCGCTCAGGGGCAGGCGACGGGTTCGGTGTCCACGACGACGTCGTCGATCCAGACCTCGAGCGGGCCGGTCATGGGGTGGAAGCTCCAGGTCCCGACGTAGAGCTGGTCGACGACGGGCCCGTACCACGGTGAGTCGTTGGCGACGTCGCCGACGCAGCCCTGACCCGTCTCGTCCACGACGAGGAAGGGGCTGGCCCCATCACGGCTCACTTCGATGTGGCGGCCCTCGCTGTCGACGCTCCACTGGAGGCACATCCATTCGCCCGAGGGGATGGGCGTGTCCGAACGGTTCCAGCAGTCCTGGGCCGGGTCGCTGTTGATGTAGACGACCGAGCTGAACTGGTTGGCGTCGTCCTGTCGGAGCGAGCTGAAGAGGTAGGTCGAGCGCAGTCCCGCGACCGGGCTGCTCTCTTCCGTCGGGCCCATGACGCCGGCCCAGGTCCAGTGGACCGAGTGCCCATTGTCGCCGACGTACATCATCATCCGGCCGTGGAGCTCGGTGCGGCCATCGCCGAAGAGCGGGAGGTCGCCATCGGTGAAGAGCCGTCCACCCTCACGCTGGCCATCCCCGATCCGCACGTGGAGCGAGTGGGTGCCGGACACGGCGCGGCTCTCGTCCAGATCGAACGCTCCGTCACCTCCATGCCTCGCGCGCCAGGGTCCGAAGCGGTCCCCATCGGCGAGCGCGGCTCGGTCGGCGTAGCCCTCGAAGTCCTCGCAGAGCGCGACCCCGCCCGTACAAGGGTCGGCGGGCCCACCGTCGGAGCCCGCGTCCTCGTCCACACCGGCGTCCTCGGGGTCGGTCCCACCATCGATCGCGGACCCCATGTCGGCGGCCCCGCCGTCGGTACCGGGGTCGGCGTCGGTCGAGTCGTCGTCGCCGCAGGCGACCGAGGAGAGCACGAGGAAGGCAGCGAGGATGCGCATGGGGGCCACTCTACGCGCTCGTGGGCGCGAGCTCCGTTACGAGCGGGGGGTGGATCCAGCCCGTCGCCGAGCGCCGCCCTCGACCCCCCGAACGGATGGTCGGGGTCGTCGTCTCGGCGCGTCAGTCGAAGCCGAGGGCGGAACGCATCGCGGGAAGCTGGCTCGGCGTGGTGGAGATCATCGCGCGCCCACCGGGGATCCGCTCCATCACCACGGGAGCGGACGCGACACGGCCGTCGATCACGAAGGCGATTTTCTGGCCGACGTGAGCCGCGGTGAAGTCCGAGAAGGCGGTCGCCCCCCGTTCAGTGAAGTGCACCACGAGCTGAGGCGCTCCCGTGAGCTCATCGGTGCCCTGCTCGATCTTCTCCACCTCGGCGTGCGTGAGCGCAGGGGTCGGGTCGATCGCGACCTCCGCCTCCAGTGGGTCCCAGTGCGTCGTGGGGGTGCCACTCTCGACCACGGCGTGAATGGCGAAGCTGCCGGCGGGGATGCTCGTCGACGACTCCGGGCAACCAGCGATCGTGAAGCAGACGGCGAGAGCGAGGGCGTAGCGCATGACCGACTCTCGCGTGGAAGCGCGCAGAGAGCAACGCGCATCCCTGGTCAGGACGACCGCTCGACCAACGCCCGAAGCGCTTCGCGATCGCTGGGCAAGGAGAGACGCTCGAAGAGGTCGGTCTGGCCGGACCAGAGCATGTCCACCTCGAGCGCCAGTCGAAGCGCCGCGAGCTCTTCGGCTGGCAGCGGGTCGCGCGGCTCCCAGCGATCCGTCCCCGAGCAGCGCACGAAGGGCTGGCCATCCTTCTGGCCGAAGCTCCCGAGCCAGGGTGGCTGACGGCCGGTCGCGACCACCAGGAGCTCGCGAAGAGCAACGAGCGCTTCTTCGAAGTGACCAGCGCGGCGCAGGACTCTCTCGAGGAGCTCGCTCGACTGGTCCGGGACCAGCTGGGCGATGTCCGCCGCACCGTGGCGAGGGAAGAAGTCGGGCAGGTCCGGACGAACGGCATCCGCGAGCGCATCGAGGGCCCGCTCACCGAGCGGGAGCGCCCCGCCGGCTGCCAACGCCATCGCTGCAGCCTGGGAGACCAGTGGGAGCTCGGTCTCGAGCTCCGCGTTCAATCGACGAGCCATCGGCGAGGGAAGCGGGTACGGCGCGGTTGCTCCGACCGCGAGCACCAGCGCCGCTCGTTGCTCTTCGTTGGGCTCACCAGACTCCAGGGCCGTCGAGAGGGCACCGCGAAGGAGTCCGGCGTCCGCCTCGAGCGTCGCCGCGAGCTCCGCTGCCTCGAACCGCGTATCCGCACGTTGGAGGAAGGGCGCGACCGCCGGCAGCACTTCTTGCATGGCGGCCCACTCCGCATCGGACGCGGCCTCGTGGTTCATCGACGCCTCGCCACCCGAGCCACCCTCCCGCACCCGTTCCAGCGCGGTCGTAGCCCGATCGCGCGAGGTCGGCGGGAAATTGCGGAGCGCCAGAGCGAAGAGGGTGAGGATGGTGAGACACTTCGCTGGTTGGCGGGCACTCTCACCCCGCGCGAGCTCTTCCCCGAGCACGAGAGCGTAAGCCGCGGCGGCATCGCAGACATCACCCTGGTGGTAGAGCGCCCCCACGAGCTCGTCGTACGCGTCGAAGTCGCCTTCGAGCATGGCCGCGTGGAGCTCCGGCACGTTCGTGGCGGAGCCGTACACGTGGGTCAGCGCGCTCCAGTCGAAGGCGTCGATGAGCATGGGCCGCTCAGGGAAGCGAGATGACGGTACCGCTGAGCATCTCGCAGAGCTCGGCGCTCTTGGCGGCATCCGGGACCTGGGTGCTCTCGTAGTGCGTGATGCGGATCGGGTAGACCGGCTCGAGCTCGGGCCCGTCCATCGCCTGGCAGCGACCGACCACGTTCTCGGTCGGACAGTCGCCCGGCTCGAGGTTCCCGCCGAGCATCCGGCAGTTCGCGACCGCCGACGCCTCGCCCTGGATGAAGAAGGGTCGGAGCTTCCGGTGCATTCGGCGAGCATAGCCGAGCGCGTGCCGGTCGGTGCGGCAATCGGGTGAGCCGAAGCCGCGTCACGCTATGCTCCGCGGCATGCGACACCTGCACCGACTCGTGCTCGTCCTCGGCCTCGGATGCGGCGGCTCGGGTGATGGGGAGGTCGACGCCGCCATGTCCGATGCTGGCGATACCCGTGACGCGGGCTCGGCCGACGCCGCGCCCGCACGAGACGCCAT
Source organism: uncultured Sandaracinus sp. (assembly GCA_964462035.1). Lineage (GTDB taxonomy): Bacteria > Myxococcota_A > Polyangia > Polyangiales > Houyiibacteriaceae > UBA1660. The sequence goes on along the minus strand of CAYXAP010000047.1, from coordinate 8,792 downwards.
GGCGAACGACGCGGCGACCCCGGACGCCGGGGTGCCGGTCGGACCCATCGGCTGGGCGTCGGTCGCGGGGATGGGGCTCGAGACCACGACGGGCGGTGGCGACCTCGCGCCGACGGTGGTGACGACGATCGACGACTTCCGGAGCGCAGTCGCGGGGACCGAGCCCGCGGTGGTGCGCATCGATGGTTCGATCGAGGGCAACGTGGACGTCGGCTCGAACAAGACCATCGAGGGGGCGCCCGGCGCGACCTTCCGCGGGAGTCTCGTGCTCGACGAGCAAGAGAACGTGATCCTGCGCCACCTGACGATCGTCGGCTGGAACTGCGAGGACGACGCCGACTGCGGGAGCGGCGCAGACGCGATCACGGTCTACGGCGGCACCCATCACCTGTGGATCCACCACTGCGACATCTCCGACGGGTCCGACGGCAACCTCGACATCACGCGCGGCTCCGACTTCGTGACCGTGGCCTGGACGCGCTTCTCCTATTCCGGTCGCCGGGACCATCAGCTCTCGAACCTCGTCGGCGCGTCCGATTCGCACACCGACGACGCGGGTCACCTCGCGGTCACCTGGCACCACAACCACTGGGCCGAGAACGTCATCGAGCGGATGCCGCGGGTGCGCTTCGGCCAGAACCACCTCTTCAACAACCTCTACACCTCGACCGACAACAACTACTGCGTGGGCATCGGCGCCTCGGCCGACGTATTGCTCGAGAACAACGTCTTTCGCGACGTCGACGATCCCATCCAGTCCACCAGCTACTCCGACGAGAACAGCAAGGTGGAGTCGCGCGGCAACCTCTACATCGACGTCACCGGCGACACGGACGACCTCGGCAGCGGCGTGTTCACCCCGCCCTACCCGTACACGCTCGACGACGCGGACGAGGTCGAGGCGATCGTCCGCGCCGGTGTCGGCCCCTGAAGGCCCTCAGGAGCCGGAAGGGGGCTGGACCACGCTTCCGATACCCACTCGGACCTGGAAGGGAAGCATCACCAGCTCGAGGTCGCTGGGCAACCGACCTCGGAGGGTGACGTCCTCGACCTCACTGGCCAGGTGCAGCTCGAGCTCCGTGTACTCCTCGGGTCGATGACTGGTCATCCAACCCCGACGCACGACCCGAACGGGGCCCGCGTCGGTGACGACCTCGAGCGAGTCGAGCAGCGCCTTGGCGATGGACTCGTCCGTGGCACGAAGGGTCAGCTCGACCGCCGCGCCGTCGTGACGCGAGGGGCCGATGCGGGCCACGGAGAACGCGACGCCGCCCAGCGCGAAGGTCTCGCCCACCGCCACGTGGAGGGGGGTCTCGATGGTCTCGGGCTCCCCGCCCACCATGACCGCCAGATCCGCATCGATGGTCACCTCCCGAGCACCGGTGGTCGGCGCGGGGACTCGCAGATCGATCCCGATCCGGGTCGGACCCTGGTCGAACGACGTCGACGCGCTCAGGCCGGGATGCATGCCGACGGGGCCGTGGGGGCCTCGCTCGTCGAAGAGCACGGTGCCGCGGTCGTCCTTCACCGACCGGATCACGCTTCGGTCGGGCGCGAGCGACACGATGCCGCGACCGGTCGAGCGGACGTGGATGGCGAGCTTCATGCCCGGGAAGCTGCCGATCTCGGAGAAGGGCCGAGCGGCGACCACCTCCATCGCGACCACCTCCGCGGTGAGCTCGGCGACGCTTGCGCTCGGCGCCGGCAAGGGCGGCGGGGTGCGCTCCTCTGGCTCGGCGACCGGGTCGGGCTCGGGGCAGACCGCGACGGCCGGGGGCGGCGTATGGGCACAGCCGAGGGCCAGGACGACGATCGAGGCTAGCGAACGAGGCATCCCCTCCGATAGCACGCCTGAGTCGGCTGTCCGGTGAGGCCCGTTCGTACTAGAGAGCGGGGGTGAAGATCGCGATCATCGTCGTCACGATTGGCCTATGTCTCGTCCTGCTGATTCCACGGATTCGTGAGAAGCAGGCCGAGCGAGAGCTGAACGGGCTCTGGCGCTCCCTTCGCCAACGCACCCGCGACCCGGAAGTCGCGGCGCGACTCGTCGCGGGCGAGCGCGAGCGACACCCCGAGCTCAGCGAGACCGCCTGCGTGCGCCGCGCGCTCCGTCAGCTCGCCCGCGACCGCCGCTGAGCGGCGCCCGCCGGCGGTCCGACGGCGGCCGCCACCTCGCCCCCGCTCTTTCTCGGAGCTTTCGCCCACGAACGGGCGGCACGCACGATGCAATCGACGTTCGCATGTCCAAACGAAAGCGAACGCGAAAGCACTCACGGGGGATTCGACATCGGCTGCGCGCCGGGCTCAGACGGAAGGAGACGTTCCTCGCTGCCGGCCTGGTGGAGTCCGAGCAGGCGCCGTTGGCGGTCGACGACGAGCTCTGGAACGCCTTCCTCTACTCGGTCGCCCTCCATGCGCGAGACCCCGCCGTCTCGCTGCACGACCTGAGCTTCGACGGTTCGTCGTACTGGGTGATGTTCAGCGCGGACCTGGTCGCGTGTCAGCGATTCACCGAGGCGGTCGCGGAAGACTTCGGCGGGTTCCTCCGAGCGTTCACGGGCGATGGCGCGCTGACGATCGCGGCCGAGCCACCGCTCTCGCTCTCCCGACTGGGCGCGCCGGTCGAACCGGCTGGCCCGGCCGTGTCGTGCTAGCTAGGCGCTCCGTCTGCCGAGCTCAGGGACTGGGCAGGAGCCAGCCGTCGACGACGAGCCCTTCCGGCGGCGCGACGAGCGGCTCCATCGGGCTCCCCGGGCCGGGCCCGGCAGGGATCCAGCCGCCCGGGATGTTGCCGAAGACCCGGCGAGGCGGCTGCAGCGGCTGACGGCGCGGATCGTCTTCGAGCATCACCTCCGGGCGGTACTCGAGCGCACCGAGGCCGAGTGCGGCCTGGCCCTCGGCGTGGTGACACGAGAGACAGAAGTCGTTCCCCGACGAGTCCGGTCGCGGCGCGCCGGCCATGAGCGGGCCCTCGGGGAAGAGGATCGCGTGGCGGAGCGACTCGGCGCCGTCGGGGATGTTGCCGAGGTGCGCGGCGTAGTCGTCGCCGTAGTCGTGGTAGCAGGCGTACTGGCCGCCGCTGCGACCGGCCGCGGCCGCGACCTCCTCGTGGGCCCAGCTCGGGTAGCTGGCGGCGAGCGCGGACCACTCCCCGTCGCCGACGGCGATGAGCGTCCCGCCGGCGTGGTTGCAGGCGACCTCCGGATCGACCGGGTGCGCGAGGATCTTGAAGTCGTCGATCCAACCGCGAACGCCCGCGTCCCCCTCACGCTCGCGACCGACGACGAGCTCGCCCTCTTCGATTCGGAAGAACGCGCGATCGGCGTCGTAGCGCTCGAGGGGGTACCCGTTCACGAGCAAGGTGAGCTGCATGCCGTCTTCGCTCACGCGCCAGCCGAGGTGCATCCAGCCGCTCTCGGCGCCGGGGAGCGTGACCTGGTGGAGCACGCGCTTGCCCGCGACGTACTGAAGGGTCTGCCGATCGACCAGGCGAACGCCGGTCCGGTCCGGGAAGGTGAGGAGCGCGCGGGTCGCGCCCTCGGTGGTGCGCGGGTCGACGTAGAGGCCGACATAGAGCTCGCTCGCGATCGCTTCCGGGATCTCGTATCGAATGCGGTTGGTGCCATCGAGCCAGAAGCCGCGGCCCTTCACCCCGCCGAGGGCGACGGGCTCCACGCGACCGGTGCCGGCCTCGACGAGGCCGTAGGAGGGAACCGCGAACGCGAGCGAGGTCGCCGCGTTCTGGATGTGGATGTCGATGTCCGACTCCGCGTCGAGCACGTAGGGGATCTCGGACGCGATCGGGATGCCGATGCGGCCGAGCTCCCGGAGCTGCCCGTTGTTGTGCTTCGGGATGCCGAGCGTCTCCCCGTTCCGACCGCGGAGCTGGGTGATGGTCGCCTGCATGTTCGAGAGGATCACCGCGCGCGGGTCGAGGTAGTCGTCGAAGGCGATCTCGTCGGTGGCGACGCCGGTGCTCATCACCCAGACGACGTCGCGCGGCGTGACCGGGTGCGCCGCCGGCACGAAGTTCGGCAGGTTCTGCAGCGAGTCCATGATGTTCTCGTTGCCACTGAACGCTGGCGGGTGCGTGCCGGTGTTCCCGCGCCCCGCGCCGAAACGGACCTCGTGCGGTGTGCCGTCGGCGTTCTTGTAGAGCTCGACCCACCAGTGGGACTCGGGTCGCAGCCCCACGGCCCAGTCCATGTTGTTGATCAGGCCATCGAGGTGGACGAGCTTTCCATGCGTCCAGAGTCCGGCGACCATGAAGCCCCGGTCCCAGTCGGTCGGCTCCTCGTACTCCTCGCAACCGTCGATGACGCAGCGGCGCGGGTATCGCTCTTCGGACTGCTCGGCGATGGTGCCGGGCACGCCGGTCATGAAGACGTTGGCGCCCTCGCGGTCGACCCACGGATAGCTGCCGCCCATGTCCTCGCCGTCCGGGATCGGGTTGCCCTCGGTGTCGCGGAAGGGATACGCCGCGAGCCCGTAGCGACCGATCAGCGCCGGGTCGTAGGGCGCGTGACTCATCGGGTGGAACTCGGTCCACTGCGTCACGTCGCAGGGGTCGGCGTCGGCCGGCAGCACCGAGTAGCCGAAGTCGTACATGCGCTCGAAGGACTCGCCGGTCTCTGGGTTCACCCACGTGCGACCGAAGCCACCCCAGCGGCCGGTGAGCAGGCGGCCATCGTTCGTGACCGCGACCTCCGCCCACTCGAGGGCGGTGTCGATCGTCGCGCCTTCCACCGTCTCGCCGAGCTCGATCCGCGCGAGCTGTGCGTCGGCCGTCTTCGGGTTCGAGACTTCGACGGTGACCGGCGTGCCCCACATCGTGGTCCGGTAGGCCGTGGTCGCAGTGCTGCTGACGATCACCAGGTCGTAGCAGTCGTTGGCCATCCCGTCGCCGCAGGCGTAAGGGTTGGTCTGCTCACCCGGCTGAGGGAACTCGAGCGTCGGGTCGCAGATCGCGTGGTGGCCGACCCGCTCGAGGTTCTCGATCGCCGCCGCCGTCGGCCACTCGACGTCCCAGGGATCGGTGTTTGCGAGCATCTGGGCGCCATCGCCGCCGGGCAGGATCGGCGCATCGAGCTTCTCCGGTGTGAAGAGCCAGAACGAGAACGTGCTCGGGCCGCCCTGGATGCGCATCGCGACCCGCCCATCCTGCGTCGTGCGGAGCCCGGGCACGTAGGGCTGCGTCCACTCGATGTCGTCATCGAGCATCGCGACGTTGCGGAGGATCGACGGCGTCTCCGGGTGCGGGTCGTACTCGAGCGGATCGGGCCCGCCGAGCGGCTCCCCCGGGGGCGACGCGCAGCTCGCGAACGCGAAGGCGAGAACCGCGACGCAGGCGACACCCCCAGCGGCGCGACGACGGTATTCGACAGAAGACTTCATGGGCTCCACCACAGCTCCAAGACTGAAACGTGTTTCAGCATACGGGAGGCAGGCCCCCGAAGCGAGGGGGGCCGGCGAACGATGTTTGTGAGCTAGATTCGCAACGGGGTGGCCCCGACCAGCGGGAGCGATGGCGCGTGCTATGTGGCTCGCCATGCGTGCCGCTCTTCTCGTCTTCGCTGCCTGCGTCATCTGCGCTTGCGCCCAACCTGGACGGCGTGTCCAGTCCGTCGCAGCGGAAGAGTTCGACTGCCCCATGAGTGAGGTGGAGACTCGCGCGCGAAGCGGAGAAGCGTGGGTGGCGACTGGCTGCGACCGGCAGGGCGTCTACCAATGCCGACGACGGCCCGGCCGCGGCAAGCAGTGCTTCAACTTGCTCTACATGGCGCGTGAGCGGGCGTCTCGTGAGCATTCGTGTGCGGTCGAGGACGTCCGGGTTCGCGAGATCTCCCCATTCGTGTTCATGACGGAGGGGTGCGGCGTGCGGTCCAACTATCACTGCGAGATGTTGGGCGACGTGGCCCGCTGCATGCTGGAAGCGGATGAACGGCGAAGTGACGCGCCGGTGACCGAGTAGACTCGGCGAAGCCACCTGCCGATGATCTGCTGCTAGCGTGGCTGCGATGCACTGGGACGACCTCCGGTACCTCGAGGCGCTGACGCGGCATGGGAGCGCGACGGCGGCCGCGCGGGAGATGGGGGTCGCGGTGTCCACGGTGTACCGGCGGCTCGGTGCGCTCGAGGAATCACTCGGCGGACCGGTGGTGGTCAAAGGCGCCGACGGAGTGGTGCTGACCGACGCCGGGCGCGTGCTGGTGGATGCGGCGCGGCGGACGGCGGTGGAGGTCGGCGCGGCGCGGCAGATGGCGGTCGGGGACCGCGAGCGGGTCGCGGGGGTCGTCGGGCTGACGACGGTAGAGGGGTACGTCCCGCTGCTCGAGAAGCCGCTGACGCAGCTCGCCGACGAGCATCCCGAGCTGCGGATCGACCTGCACATCGCACACGCCGGACCGAGCGTTCGTCGGCGGGAGGTCGAGGTCGCGATCGCCGTCGTGCCGAACCCACCGCCGGAGCTCTGGGGTCGAAAGATCGCGCCCATCGAATTCGGGGTGTTCGGTACCGAAGGTGAGGTGGCCCGCTCGCCTCGTCGGTGGATCGTCTGTGGGCCGCCGCTCGAACACATCCCGGAAGCGCGCTTCGAGCAGGCACACGCCGAGCAGGTGAGCGTGGCGACCGGGTCGCGCCTGGCGATGTTCGCGCTGGTGCGCAGCGGCGCGGGCATCGCGCTCCTGCCACGAGCGATCGCGAAGCGCTACGCGGAGCTCGTGGAGGTCGAGGAGCACGCCGCGGAGACCCGCGCCCTGACCCGCGACGCCTGGCTGCTGACCCACCCCGACAACCGGGACGACGGCAACGTCCGTGCGCTGATGACGGTGCTGGCCGAGTGCCTCGGCACCCCCTGATCGCGGGACATTCGCAGGAACGCGACCGGCATTTGCACAGATGCTCATGGCCGAGCCAGCGATCGGCTCTCAGCTTTTCGGGCATGGATCATCGGACCCTCTCGCTTCTACTGACCATCGCCTTCGGCTGCGGCGCGTCGAGCGGCGACGATGGCGAGAGCGACGCCGGACCGGCGCTCGACGCCGCGCCGACCGACGGCGCCGCGATGGACTCCGCCGTGGCGCCCGACCTCGGCGGCGTGGCGCTGGTCCGCTACGACCTGGACGCGGTGCACCCGGAGGGCGGGACCTTCGACGTCGCGGGCGACCGCTTCTTCGTGGGCAGCCTCGGCGACGGGAGCGTGCACGCCATCGACGCCGCGACCGGCGAGGAGACGGTCTTCTTCGAGGAGACGGAAGCCGGCACCTGGTGGACACTCGGTATGGACATCGACGAGGCCGAGGGCACGCTCGCGGTCTGCGCGATGGACGACCGTCGCGAGATCGACGACGTCGACCCGCCTTACGAGGGCTGGGTCTGGGAGCTCGATCTCGAGACCGGCGAGCGGATCGCCCGCCACCGACTCGGCGACGCCTTCGACACCGCCACCTGCACCGACGTCACGGTCCTCGACGACGGCACCCTCTTCGTCGTCGACCGCGAGCACCCGAACGTCTACCGGATCCCACCCGATGGCGACCCGGAGCTCTTCGTCACCGACGACGAGCTCTCCGCGTCCGGCATCGGTCTCAACGCCGTCGTGTCGCTCCCCGACGAGAGCGCGCTGCTCGCCGTGCTCTACCTGCCCTCGCGGCTCGTGCGCATCGCGCTGCCCGACGGCGCCGTCACCGAGGTCGACGTCGACGGCGACTTCCTCAACGGGACCCCACCCCTGAGCGGCGCCGACGGCATGACCTGGTCGGGCGACGACCTGCTCGTGCAGTTCACCGGCGAGCTCGCGCGCGTCCGGCCGGTCACCGCGGACTGGAGCGCGGCGGCCTCCGTCACCATCGACGTCCCGGCGCAGCAGACCGACATCGTCCACACGCCCTACGGCGACTACATGCTCAACGGTCAGGCCCGCGAGTTCGCCTTCGACTGGGACACCGAGCCCTTCGCGCTGGTGCGCGTCGACACCTCCCGCTTCGACGACTGAGGAGCGACCCCACACGTGAGAATCGAGTTCGCTGACTGAGCGGGCTCACTCGGGGCTCAGGGGGCGCACGAAAAGAAAGGTACGGTGTCCGCCGTGTGTGTGGTGCCCCACCTGACAGGGAACCATGCAGTACCTCCCCTTCCTTCTCGCCCTCCTCCTGGGCCTTTGCGCCTGTGACCCCGGCAGCGGCGGCGACCGCATCGCGCGCGACACCGGCCCCGGCGCCTCCACCGACATGGGTGGCCCCGGCACCCCGTTCGACATGAGCCGGCCGCCGACGCCCTCGCCCACCGATGGCGGGCGCTTCGACCCCTTCGACCCGGACGCGGCGTGTGGCTCGACCACGGTGCCGACCGAGCGCGTGCCCGGTAGCCTGCTGCTGGTCTTCGATCGCTCCGGCAGCATGGACAGCAACGCCAGCGGGGGCGGTGGCACCAAGTGGGCGCTCGCGACGAACGCGATCAACCGCGCGCTCGCGGGCGTATCCGACGACCTCAACATCGGGCTGATGCTCTTCCCCTTCGGTGAGGACGACGAGTGCTCGGTCGGTCCGGACGCCATCACGGTCGACGTGGGGCCGCTGACGATGACCCGCGGCGAGATCGCCTCGGCCCTCGGCACCGCAGACGCGGGCGGCGGCAGCACGCCGATCGGCGACGCACTTCGCGCGGGCTGGAGCCACCTCGAGAGCCTCGAGGGCCGCGGCCAGAAGGGCGTGATCCTCGTGACCGACGGCCAAGAGAGCTGCGAGACCGGCGGCCCCGCCATGAACGCCGTCTTGGCCGAGGCCGCGACGCGC
>CAYXAP010000046.1:0-72753 GCA_964462035.1 uncultured Sandaracinus sp. | reverse complement strand
CGCATCCCCCACGCCGACCTCGCGGCCGGCGGCACCTTCTCCGCCGACCTGCGCTAGAGCGGCAGGACGTGCTGGGCGTCCAGGCGGTAGAGGCTGGTGACGAACTCTTCCTCGTAGACCTCGCTCGCTTCGAAGCGACCGTAGACCTGAACGCCGTGGTTCTCGAGGGCCCGGACGCGCTCGCCCATCCGCTCGGGGACGCGAACGACGATGGCCTCGTTGATCTCCGGCGGGGCGCCGAAGCAGCAGCTCCAGAGCGACTGAACCAGTAGGTACTGGTTCTCTTCGAGGGCGATCAGGTAGCCCCACGCCTTGGCGTTCTTGCCATCGAGCGCGTTGATCGGGCCCGGGAGGTTCATGCCCTCCTCGTACGGAAAGCCCTTCAGGAGCGGCCACGCGGCGTCGACCCACTCGCCCTCGGGCTCCTCCATGGTGACGCCTTCGACCTGGCCGCCGAGGGTCGTGATCAGCGTGCGCGCCATCATGCGCGCCTGCCCGGCGATGGCCTGCTCCTGGACCGAGCTGAGGCCACGATTGCCATCGGCCTCGGCCGCGCGCGCGACGATGGTGCCGATGGCGCCCATCGCTTCTTCGCGGCGGCTCTCTGGGTCACCGATGCCGGCTTCTTCCAGCACCGCAGCCATCTCGGCGGAGATGCGCTCCTCCTCGACCATCTCGTCCGATGCCGCCGTGCGGATCACGCCCTCGAGGATCGTGGCGAGCTTGCCCTGGGTGGAGTCGTCCTCCTCGCTCCGGTCGGCGCTGAAGGTCGTCGGCTGCCGGAATGCACCGGTCATCTCGTCGGTGCACCAGAGCGGCGCGGTCATCAACGCGCCGAGCCCGACGAAGAGCATTCCCCGCATGACTCTGTCGAAGGTGTTCCGCTTCACCTTCGGCCCGTCGGCGGGCTCGCTGGCCTTCACGGCTTCGGGCGGCTCGCTCTCGCGGGCGGCCTTCTTCTTCGACTTCTTCTCGGTGTCCTCGCTCATGGTCAGCTCATCGGTCGCAGATTCTCGGCGACGTCGGTCGCGTAAGCCTTCCACGCGGGCCAGAGCCCGGCCAGCGCTCCGGCGACCACGACCAGGAGGAGCACCAAGCCCTCCGCGGGCACGACATCGAGGGCGCTCGGTCGGAATCCGGCCGCGGACTCGACTCGGCCGGCCGCGATCGCCACCAGTCCGTGACCCATCAGGACTCCGAGCACGGCTCCGATGGCGGTGATGAGGGTCGCCTCGGTCACCACCGAGCCCAGCACCCAGCGGCGCGGTGCGCCGATGGCTCGCAGGATGGCCACCTCACGCCGCCGCTCGTTCATCGAGTTGTAGAGCGCGATGAGCACCGAGAGGAGCCCGACGACGATCACCAGGATCGAGACCAAGAGGAAGAGCACGTCGACGCTCCCGACGATGGCGAAGAGGTGCCCGATCTCCTCGTGCACGTCGGCGACCTGAATCTCGGGTCGGCGGTTCAGCCGTGAGAGGAGCATGACCTTGTGGACCCCTGGTCGCGGGAAAACCAGGACGGCGCTCAGCCCCGGCTCGGTGGTCCCCGGCAGCAGCGCGCCGCCGCGGTGGTCTTCGATGGCGAAGAAGCTGTCGAGAGGGATGAGCACCAGTCGGTCCACGGGCGTGTCGGTGGGCTTCAGGATCCCGACGACCTCCCAGAGGTGCTCGTGGTCGTGGGCTCGCCCGCCCTCGACACCGTGGGTCGGCTCGATGCGGTCACCCACACGAACGCCGAGCGTGCGAGCGACCTCGGCACCGATGACGGCCTCGTAATGGGTCTCGTGATGGTGGTGCTCGTCCTCGTCGTCGTGGTGCTCGCCCTCGTCGTCGTGGTGCTCGTCCTCGTCGTCGTGGTGCTCGTCCTCGTCGTCGTGGTGCTCGCCCTCGTCGTCGTGGTGTTCGCCCTCGTCGTCGTGGTGTTCGCCCTCGTCGTCGTGGTGTTCGCCCTCGTCGTCGTGGTGTTCGCCCGACTCGGACTCCGACTCCGCGTGCCGACCACCGTCCTCCGACTCCGACTCCGCGTGCCGACCACCGCCCTCCGACTCCGCGTGCCGCCCGTCTTCCGCGCCCCCGTGCTCCAGCTCCGCCCCGAGCTCCCGCAGCACGTCTTCGAGACGCTCCCGCTCGAAGCGAAACGGCCGCCCCTCGGCGAGCTTGTCCGCGCCTTCGCCCTCGGGGTGCGGCGAGCGCTCCGCGAAGAACGCGTCCGTGGTCGCCACCACCCGAAACCCGCGGAACGAATCGCCGACCGCGTAGGGCACCGCGAGCGCGACCGAGTCGTCGTCCTCCAGCTCCCACCACACCCGCATCGGCATCAGGCCGGGGGCGTCGTCCACGTGATAGACGGCGTTGAGCACCAGCTGCAGCGCCGACCCCGGCGCGCCCACGACGATCTGATAGCCGCGCCCCGGCTCGTCGTAGTGCCGGTCGAGCGCCCCCTGCAGGATCAGGATCGCGGTCACCAACATCGTCCCGAGCGCGACGCTCAACGCCGTCAGCGTCGAGCTCAGCCCGCGCAGGCGCAGGTTGCGGAGCACCAGCCCGAAGAGACTCACGAGCCGGCCTCCAGCGGTCCGTCGTCGAGGTCGAACACTTGCTCGAATCGATCCCGCACGCGGGGCTCGTGGGTCACCAACAGGAGCGTCGCGCCCGCCTCGCTCACCACTTCGTCCAGTAGGTCGAGCACCTCGCTCGAGCGGCGCTCGTCGAGGCTCGCCGTCGGCTCGTCGGCCAACACGAGCGCCGGCTCGGTGACCAACGCACGCGCGATCCCGACCCGCTGCTGCTCTCCGACCGAGAGCGTGCCCGGCCGAGCGTCGAGCCGATGGCCGAGCTCGACCCGCTTCAGGATCCCTTCTGCCGTCGACCGGGCAGCGCCTCGTCCGAGCCCGGCGAGGCTCGCGGCCAACGCCACGTTTTCGAGGGCGCTGAGCCCCTGGAGCAGCTGCGCGGTCTGGAACACGTAGCCGATCTTCTGAGCCCGGAAGCGGTCTCGGGCAGCCTCCTTCAGAGCGAAGAGGTCGGTGTCTCCATGCCGGACCCGACCTTTCGTGGGGCTCACGATGCCTGCGATCACGTGCAGTAGCGTGGTCTTCCCGCTGCCCGATCCACCGACCACACAAGCGCGCTCGCCATCCCCCAGGTGTAGCGTACCGAGGTCGAGAGTCTCCGACCCACCGGGCCGGCGAAAGGCGACCTCCAGATCGTCCGCACGGATCACGTCCTCGACGTGGCACGGCCGGGGCCTCGGATCAACGGCCACCACGATTGACGCCAGCGAGCCAGGACGGCAGAACGTCGCCATGACCATGGACGCCATCGCCCTCCTGAAGCTCTCGATGACTCAGCTCGGGAGCGTTCTGCGCATCGAGGACGAGACCGACGACACCACGATCTTCCGGGCGATGGGGCGCTCGCTCGAGGCTCGCCCGCTCGACGACTGCACCACCCTCGACCTGGCGTTCCGCTTCGACACACCGGAGTCCACGCTGGGCTCGGTGTTGCGCCGCGACCTGGGGACCCTGATCGAAGCCCACGGCGACGAGCGCGGCGTCTTCGTCTACCCGAGCGTCGCCCACCTGGAGGCGACTACCTACGAGGCAGCGCTCGAGGAGCTCGGCGAAGGAGGCATGTGGGTCGCCATCCCAAAGGCCGAGGACGCGCGCGTGGGCGCTGGCGATGCGCTGGGGGTCTTCCAGGGCCTTGCCAGTGGCCTCGGGCCGGACCTGATCGGTCAGGTGCAGCAGATGGTCGGCAACATGCCCAAGGGCGACGACGGGCAGCCGCAGCTTCCGGCCGGCCTCGCGGAGTTCGCGCGGGGGTTCCTGGAGAACCCCGAGATGCGAGGGATGATCGAGGGCATGGCCCAGCAGGTGCTGGGCGGCGATGGGCTCCCGGACGACCTCCTCGGCAAGGCCCAGGAAGTCGCCGAGAAGGCCACCGCCGCGAACCCGGAGTTGGCAGCGCAGGCGCAGGCCATGGCCGGCGGCTCGGACGCGATCAGCGAGCTCGCTCAGAAGCTCGGTCTGCCCACCGGCGGCGGCGAAGCTGCGCCCGAGCCCGCCGACGAACACGACGACGAAGTGGACGACGACTGAGCAATCACGCCTTCGGAGCCTGGCGAACCGCGGAGAGCGAGAGCGTGGGCAGCCGGAGCCCCGCTGATGATGCGATGAAGCCCATCACCGCGGAGGGGTGCACCAGCACGACCTCTCGGAGCTTGGGGCACAGAGAGAGCTCCTTGACCACGAGATCGGTCAGCCCCGGTGGCGGCGTCTCGTCCGGGTTGAGGAGCAGCACCGCCCGATTGCCCTGGCTCGCGCCCAGCTTCATCGACGCCGCGTTGAAAGCCTGGGTGAGCGATCGGTCGCGCAGATCGAGGATGGTCGCGCTGCCATGGGGCGGGGTCAGCGAATCGTTCCTCGGGCGCCCTTCGACCCGGGCCAGGTCGCGCTCGCCACGGACCTTGCAGCGGGGGATGCGGAGCCCGAGCGATGAGGCGAGGAAGCCCACGGTGGCGCCGGGGTGGACGAGCACCAGCTCTCGCAGGGACCCCACCTGCTCCACGCCCGAAGCGATGACTCCGGCGAGCGCCGCGCTGACGCGCACGTCCGATGGAAAGACCAGCGCCACGATCTCCGGCTTGGATGGAGCGAGCTTCCTCAACCCATCCTCGATGGACTGGTTCACGTTCGCGCTGTCCACGTCGACCACTGCGACCGAGCTCATGACGCCGCCCTCGCATGTCGGGCGAGATCGTTCAATGCGCGCCCCAGCGCCTCGAGCTCGGCATCGGTGGTCGTAGCTCCGGTCGAGACGCGGACGGTCCCGACCTGATCGGTGCCGAGAACGCGGTGGGCGCTCGGCGCGCAGTGAAGCCCAGCGCGGACCGTGATGTCGAAGACTCGGTCCAGCATCTCCTCCGTGGCGCGCGGATCCTGGCCGGGTGCCTCGAAGCTGACGACCGGAAGCGCCTCCCCCGCACCCGCCCGACCGAGCGGCCGCAGATCCGCCCGTCGCACCACCTCGGTCAGCGCGGCGTTCGCGGTCGCGGCGTCCCAGCTCTCGGCGGCACCGGCCGCGGCACCGAGGGCGAGGATCCCCGGCAGGTTCGGGGTCCCCGCCTCGAGTCGCTCGGGGAGCTCGGCGGGCATGTCGTCGGAAGCGGCATCGAACCCCACGCCGCCGCGCAGAAGAGGCTCGAGCTCCACACCCGCGCGAATGGCGAGCACGCCCGTTCCAGGGATCGAGCGCAGGTGCTTGTGGGCGGAGAACGCGACCATGTCGGCCCCGACGTCGAGTGACCAGACGCCCGCGGTGGGTGCAGCGTCGAGAACCACCCGCGCGGCCTTTCGTCTGGCCAGCGCGCAGAGCGCCTCGACCGGCTGGCCGACGCCCGTGACGTTCGATGCGTGGCCGACGACGATCAGATCGGTGTCGCTGGCCCACTCGGCCTCCGCTCGCGCGATGTCGATGACGCCATCGGCGTCGTGGGGCAGGGTCCACGTGGGAACGCCCAGCGCGAGCGCCGGTCGGCGGGCGGCGTTGTGGAGCATCGGCCCGAGCGCCACCGCGCGAGGCCGTGGGCGCAGCCCGGCGATGGCTTGGTTGAGCGCCGCAGTGGCCCCCGCGTGGAAGGTCACCACCGTCCCGGGAACCAACGCTCCCACGACCTGGCGAGCGCTGCGCACTTCGGCGGCAGCAGCCCGCTGGAGGCGATGGAGACCGCGGCCCGGGTTCGCGAGCTCGGCCCCGCGGAGGGCCGCCTCGAGAGCGACCGGCGCGCGGGGGATCGACGTCGCCGCGTGGTCGAAATAGCTCACGAGGTGAGCTCCCGAGCCACGTCCAGCGCGGTCTCCTTGGCGTTCTCTCGATGGGCGAGCCGCATCGTGAAGCGCACCCGTCGCTCCCCGAGGATGCCCGTGAGCAGGAAGAAGCCCGGCCGGTCATAGCGCGCAAACGGTCGAGGGAGCGAGTCGAAGACCTGCAGCGCACCCTCCGTCGCGCTGAGCCGTTCGAGCGGCTCCCGGCGGAGCCCCTCCGCGAGCTCGATCTCCACGACCCGATCGCCGCCGAGGCAATCGCGCATCAAGACCACTTCGGGATGGCCAGTGGTCATCTTCTCCGGGCGACGAACTCACACCGCTCGGCCCCCGCCGCGCGACAGGCGGTCTCCTCGGCGGCGAAGCCGCCGTCGTTGCCGAAGAGCTCGGCGTAGTACTCGGGGTTCAGCGCCGGCCGGCTCGTGATGTCCCCGTGGTAGAGCAGGTTCATCAGGCCAGCCACGCCGCCGTTGGCGAGGAAGCACACCCCACCGAGCTCGGACTGGCCATGGTCGGCGAGGTAGCCGGTGGACTCGTAGCTGTTCGCGATCGAGATACGCATCTCGTCTTCGGAGAGGGCGTCTACGCTCCAGGTGCCCCAGCCGAGTGCGTTCACGACCGCGACGATGCCGTACATCCAGTCGGCTCGCTCCTCGATCATCGGTCCGACCACCGCCGCCCACTCTTGCGAGAGCATGATGCCACCGAAGGTGTTGAAGGCGCAGACGTGGCCTGCCTCGATCAGCGCGGCGCGGGCCGTCGCGAGCGACGCCTCTCCCTCGTCGCGCGCGTGGTGCAGGTACGCGTAGGAGACCGCGTTGTAGTAGGGCGCGTAGTGCCGCGTGAGGTAGAGGCCGAAGGCGGGGATCAGCCCCTCCTCGTTCCCCGCCAGCGGGAGCCCCGCGACCGCTTCGGTGACGGCCTTTCCGTCGACGCTCATCGGTTCACCTCGACGCTGAAGGCGCAGTCGTCGGCGCCCATGGCGAAGCACCGGGTCTCCTGCACGGCGACCGCAGCAGGCTCGACACCATACGCAGCGACGAACGCGCCGACGATGAAGCCCGCCGGGAAGAAACACGCGGGAGTCTCCCGCGGCCCTCGCGTGGCGAGCCACCCCATCGCGTAGTGGGAGTGCGGCGAGACCGCCTCCCCGCCATCCGCACCGAGTCCGCCCAGTGTGAGCGCACCGAAGCCCAGCTCGCCATAGAGCTTCTCCGCGATCGTGAGCAACTCTGGTCCCGTCGCGCCGCTCGCGATCGCTCGCAGTTGAGGGGCCACCGTATCGGTCGCGGCCTTCGTCAGCACCCCTGGAGCGGCTGAGCCCATCCCCCTCTCGATCGCTTCCTGCAGCTGGCAGTTGTAGAAATGACAGTGAAAGACCATCGACTGCTCACCCAAATGGGTGAGACTCGTTTCCAGGTCCGTTAGATAATTGAACACCCCACTCATGGGACTCAGGATGGCCCAACCCAACTGGGGGAATCAACCCCACATGTGGGTCCCTTGCCGACCGTACGGCGAGACGCCAGGCTGGCGCGGTGCTGCGATGGCTCGCGCTGGCGTTGATTCGCCTCTACTGGTGGACGCTCTCCCCTCTGATCGGGCGGGTGTGCATCTACGAGCCCTCCTGCAGCCGCTACACCGCGGCCTGCATCGAGCGCTTCGGCTTCTTCAAGGGCGGCTGGCTGGGCACCAAGCGGATCTGCCGCTGTCACCCCTTCGCCGAAGGAGGCTTCGACCCGCCCCCCTCGCCAAGTGACGCCGAGGCCCCGGCCGAGTCGGCCTAGATTCCGGCGAGGGTGTGGAGCTGCCAGCGGGGGCCGATGTGACCACAGCCCTCGCGGCCGATGTCGACGCGACCCGGACAGTCGTCCTCGTCCCCCGCGTCGTTGGCCGGGCCGTTGCCGCATTGGATGTCGTTGTAGACCGGACGACCGTCGGAGCCCGGCCCCGGTCCGAGCGCGTCGCAAACCTGCCGCACGGTCCGCGCGCCGAAGGGTGTGTCGACCTCGATGTCCCCGATGGCGTGGTCGAAGGTGGATTCGCAATAGCACTCCGCACCGATCGAGTAGCTGTCGCTCCACCCACCGCCCGGGTCCCGACCTGGCACGTCGACCACCCGAACGATGTCCGGGTGCGTGCCCTCGGGTGACGCACAGACCTCATCTGCGCAACGCCCGCTGAGGCAGTCCTCGCCACCGAGGCACGACCGCCCGTTGTCACAAGCATCACACCCGCCGCCACAGTCGAGGTCGGTTTCGTCGCCGTTGGTCGTGCCATCATCGCACCTCGGCTCGGGCCCGCCGTCCGCGAGCGCCGGACCGCCGTCGGGCCCGGAGGGCCCGAGGTCCGGGTTCGCGGAACATGGGACGGTGTCGTCCACCTCCACCACTCGACCGTCGCGACACGCGTGGCGGATGTACCCGCACCTGCCGTCCACATGGTCGATCGCCTCGACCACGCATGCGTCGGAGAACGAGCATGCGTCACCCACGGACGCCCGGGCGCAAGCTTCGGGTCCCTCCTCGGCGTCCTCGTTGCAGCCGAGAGCGAGGAGCGCTGCGACGATCGCGACACGCATGCCGTCCATCGTACCAAGTCCGCGGGCGTGTGCCGTTACGCCGGGGCCGCGAGCTTTGGTCGTCGGTCGGCATCGGCGGTTACCGCGAGGCGAACACGACCGGGTCGTCGCGGTGAGTTCCGTCATCGGGCGCTCGGCCGGACGCTGCGTCCGTGCCTTCGAGTGCTCAGCGTGGCCAACACCATGCGACACACCTCTGCATTGCTGACTGCGGTGCTCCTCGGTGGCTGCGGTTCCACCACCACGGGTCATGCCGAAGAAGCGACCGAATCCGCGTCACGCGCCCATGGGACCCACGCTCACCAGCGTGCCCATGAAGCCTCGGGGCCCTCGAGCATGCAACCCGGCATGCGCGGTGGGATGCACCACGGACGCAGCCACGACGGGCGCGCCGATGCTCGCGTTGGCCGCCGCCACCGCGGGCCCTCGAGCGAGCAGCGCGACGACTTCCACGCGCTCCTCGACGCCCACACGACCATCGAGCGGCGGGTCGAGCTCACGGCGAACGGAGCCATCACCCGCACCACCAGCAGCGACCCCGCGACCACCGTGGTGCTCCGCCGCCACGTGGCGGCCATGAGGGACCACCTCTCCGAAGGTGGCCGCGTGCGCCAGTGGGACCCGCTCTTCGCCGCACTCGCCGATCACGCGGACGAGATCGAGCTCACGGTGACGGCGATCCCGGGCGGCATCGCGGTGACGAGCCAAGGGAGCACGCCCGAAGCCGTCGCTCTCATCCACGCGCACGCCGAGGTGGTCTCGGCCTTCGTCGCGCGCGGCCGGGAGGAAGCCCACCGCGAGCACGCCGCGCCCTGACCGGCGTCAACGACGCCAGACGCGGCGCGCTCTCCGGTCGACCGAGCGCAGCACCTCTTGGAAGCGTGGCTCCGCGTGAAGTGGTTCGAAGAGCGGACAGCGGCGCAGCCAGACCACGTCGACCAGCGCGCCCTCGACCGCGCTCTCGAGCATGGTCAGCGCGCGATCCGCATCGCCGGCGGCCGCGAACACCTCACTGGCGATCTGGAGGATCAGGGTTCGAAAGCGGAGGTTCGACGTCGGGATGCCGTCCACTACGTCCTCCGCCACGGCCGGCTCGCCCTCGCCGAGACCAACGGCGAAGAGTCGGGCGGTGCGCGCACCGATCGGCGTCGGCAACTCGGCGGTGACCCGACACCAGTGACGCGCCGCGTCCTCGTCGCGGCGCCAGAGCGCCGCTCGGAACTGCAGTCCGGCGAGTGGCAGCGTCGGCCCGCCGAACGCGTGCGTCATCGCGTCGATGCGTGACCCGAAGCTCTGCCATCGCTCCTGGAGCGCATCGAGCCTCGCGAGCGAGAAGCGCGCGGCGTTCAGCGATGGGTCGAGCTCGAGCGCGAGCTCCAGCCGCTCGCGCCCCTCGCGCTCCCGGCCAGCCTCGATCTGCAGCGCCCCGAGGTACTGATGGGCGAAAGCGAGGGTCGGCACGAGCTCGAGCGCCCTCGTGGTGGAGCTCGCGACCTGCTCGAAGTCCCCGGTCTGCCCTGCCAACATCGCTCGGGCGAGGTGTGTCTCGCCGAGCAGTGGCGCGTCTTCGACGGCGCGCCACACGTGCTGAGTGGCCCGCTCGGCGCGGGCGCCTTCCGGATCGGGCCGGCCCCACCAGGCCCGCACGCTCGCCATCGCGAGCGACGCGATGGCCGGAGCCATCCGCGGCGCCAGCTCGAGGCTGCGCTCGAGGTCCGCCTCCGCGCGCTCCGGCTCGTGGAGCACGTCGGCCATCAGGCCGCGGCGGCCACGCAGATAGAGCGCGATCGCCTCCTCCGGAGCGCTCGCCCGGTAGTGCGCTGCCTCCACCTCGAGGCGGAGCGCCTCGGCGACCCGGCGACCCAACGACTCCTGCAGCTCGAGCACGTCGGAGAATCGTCCTTCGAAGGGCTCGCTCCAGAGCTGGACGCCAGCCGCGTCGATGAGCCGCGCGCTCAGCCGAAGGCGGTCGCTCGCGAGCGCGACCGTCCCGTCCACGACGGCGCTGGCCCTCAGCTCGCGGGCGATCCGAGTCGGGTCCCGCTCGTCTTGGAACCGACGCGTCGCGCCGAGCGCGAGGACCTTCAGTCCGCGCGTTCGCGAGAGCACGTCGATCAGCTCTTCGGCGAGCCCCTCCCCGAGGTAATCGTGCTCGGGAGCACCACGAAAGCGGAACGGGAGCACCGCCACCGACGGCTGGCCCTCGGACGGGAGCGGTGCGAACAAGCTCACTCGCCCCGAGCTCGTCGCCAGGGTTCCACCCGAACCGAGCGCAGCCTCGACCACGGCCGCGGAGCGCGGTCGCTCGTTCGGCTCCCGCCGGAGGCAGCGCATGATGAGCGCCGCGAGCGGGTCGGGAATGCTCGCGCGATTGCGTGGGTCCTCGGGCCCCTCGTGCAGCAGGCGCTGCGAGACCACGGCCATCGGGGTCGTGCCCTCGAAGGGCGGAGCACCGGTGAGCAGCTCGTAGAGGATGCAGCCGAGCGCGTAGAGATCCGTTCGAGCATCCAGCGTCTGCCCAGAGACCTGCTCCGGTGCCATGTAGTGCGGAGTCCCGAGGATGGCGCCGGTCTCGTGGGTGCGCTCGAGAGTGTCCGCCGAGCGGGCGATGCCGAAGTCCGTGACCCGGACGCGACCGTCGGTGGTGACCAAGACGTTGGCCGGCTTGAGATCTCGGTGGATCACTCCGGCATCGTGAGCCGCGTGCAGGCCCGCCGCGATGGCCATGGCGATGGGGACGACCTCCTCGGCGGGGAGCGCGCCACGCTCCCGGAGGATCTCGTCGAGCGGCCGGCCGTCGACGAGCTCCATCGTCAGGAAGTGCAGCCCATCATCCTCACCGAGGTCGTGCGTCCGCACGATGTTCGGGTGCGTGACCTTTCGACCGAGCCGCACCTCACGGGAGAAGCGCTCGATCGCCGCCGGACTGGTCCGCGCCAGGACCTTCAGCGCCACCTCTTCTTCGAGGAGCCGATCCCACACCCGATAGACCGCGCCCATCCCGCCGACGCCGAGTAGGCCCCGCACCTCGTAGCGTTCCGCGAGCACCTCACCCTCGCTGAGAGTGCGGGTGGTCCGTTCCGGCAGGTGCGGATCCTCGGGAGCCATCGGACGTCGGGCCGTGGGGC
This sequence comes from uncultured Sandaracinus sp., assembly GCA_964462035.1. Lineage (GTDB taxonomy): Bacteria > Myxococcota_A > Polyangia > Polyangiales > Houyiibacteriaceae > UBA1660. The sequence continues at coordinate 61,217 of CAYXAP010000046.1, read as the reverse complement.
CCCGGCTCAGAAGGAGGCGCGGTAGAGCGTCAGCAGATCCTCCGCGGTGCACTCGCGGGGGTTCAGCTTGTGACAGACGTCGTCGTAGGCGAGGTTGGCGAGTCGGGCGAGGCCATCTTCGGGGATCTCGACCGCCTCGAGCCCATCGGGGAGGCCGACCTTCTTTCGGAGCGCGCGAACGGCGCCGGAGCACTCGAAAGCGAGGGTCTCGGTGTCGTCACCGCGGGCGCCGAGGATCTTCGCGATTCGTCCGATGCGCTCGGGCACCACGCTGCGGTTGAAGTCGAGCACTGCCGGGAGGCAGAGCGCGTTGGCGAGGCCATGATGGAGGTCGTGCTCCGCGCTGAGCGGATGGGCCAGCGAGTGGCACGCGCCGAGGCCCTTCTGGAAGGCGACGGCACCCATGAGCGACGCCTTGAGCATCTCGCCACGAGCCTCGAGGTCCTTCCCATCGTGAACGGCACGCTCGAGGTACTCGGCGCAGAGCCGAATCCCTTCGAGGGCGATGGCGTCGGCCATCGGGTGGTCGCCCTGGGCGCAGTACGCCTCGATGAGGTGCGTCAGCGCGTCCATGCCGGTCGCCGCGGTCACGCGGGGGGGAAGCGTCTCCGTGACCTTCGGGTCGAGGATCGCCACGTTCGGCATCAGCTTCGGCGCGAAGATGACCGTCTTCTTGTTGGTCGCCTGCAGCGTGACCACGCCGCTGCGACCGACCTCGCTGCCGGTGCCCGCCGTGGTGGGGATGGCCACCATGGGCGGCACGTCGTTCACCACCTTGGCGTCACCACCGATGGCGTCGTCGTACTGCGCGAGGGGTAGCGGGTGCGTCGCCGCGAGACGAACGATCTTCGCGACGTCGAGCGGGCTGCCGCCGCCGACCGCTACCAGCAGATCGGCCTCGGACTTCCGGTAGGCGTCGGTCGCTGCCAGCACCTCCGACTCGAGCGGGTTCGACGAGATCTGATCGAAGATCTCGCTCTCGATCTCGGCCGTCGAGAGGGCTTCGACGAGAGGATCGATGATCCCCGCGCCGCGCACGCCTTCGTCCGTGACGAAGAGCACCTTCGACCCGCCGAGGCTCTTCACCTCGGCGGCGAGCGCCTCAGAGGCGAGCCCTTCTCCGAAGAGGATCCGAGTGGGAAAGCTCCACACCGTGGTCATCGACTGCTCCTTACTCCGTCCCGACCTCACGCGCCATGAGAGCCGCCATCGCATCCTTCGGATCGCGGCGGCCCTCCACGACGTCGGCGATCATACCCGCAATCGGGGTCGCCTCGCCGATCTTCCTCGCGTGAGCGTTCACGCGACGGGCAATCGTCACTCCCTCGATGTGCGCGCCCGCGGCTTTTCCGGCCTCTTCGAGCGACGCGCCGGTGGCGAGGGCGCGGCCGAGCCGAACCTCCGGCCGGTCGTCTCCGCCGGCTACGGCCAGCAGGTCGCCCTGCCCCGCGAGGCCGTAGAGCGTCGCCGGATCGGCCTGAAGCGTCGGGGCCCAGCGAGCGGCCTCGGCGAGCCCGCGGGTGAGCGCGACCGCGACGGTGGCGGGGGAGACGCCCAACTCCTGGCCCATGCCGACCGCTAGCGCGAGGTAGCCGACCACGGCCGCCGCAATCTCGACCCCGACCACGTCCCGGCTCTCGTAGACCCGGAGCGTGTCCCCGCCGATGGCCTCGCGGACGGCGGTGGCGACCTCGGGAAAGCGGGAGCCGACGATGGCGCCGGTGGGCTCACCATCCGCGAGCGCCTCTGCGTCCAGGGGCCCGGCGAGCACGCCGACGCGGTGCGCCGCCGTCCGTTGACGCAGCACCCGCGAGAGGGTCAGCAGGTCGTCACCGATGAGACCACGGCTGACGTGGACCAGCAGGTGCTCGCCGTCGAGATGCTTGCCGAGCTCCTCGGCGGTCTCGGGGACGTACGGCGAGGGCACCGCGAGAAAGAGCAGCTCGGAGCGCTTCAGGTCGGCCAGCTCCTGGGTGGTCTCGACCCCCTCGAGCTCGAGGGGGCGCCGGCTCCAGAGTTGGGCCTTCCGACCGCAGCGGAGCATCGCCTTGGCGAGCGCCTGGCCGAAGCCGCCGCCACCGACGACGCCGACGGGCGGGAGCTCGCCGGGCGCGGCCGCCGGACCGGTGGGAACGGGCGCGATCATCGGGTCACCCCCAGCTGCGCGATCTCCCGCGCGGCGATGGCGTGCTCGCCGCCACAGACATCGACGGCGAAGGGCACGAGCCGGTTCTGGTAGTAGAGGAGCAAGGTCGGGTCCTCGGCGACGATCTCGTTGCCGACGTCCTTGGCGGCCATGCGCGTGTGGTAGCCGTTCCAGACTCGAAGCGCGCGCGAGACGATCGCCTCCGGGTCCGCCTCCGCGAGCCAGGAGTTCAGCCGGACCTCGCCACGCTCCTGGAGCTCGGCGAGCCGGTCGCGCAGCTCGGCGACTTCGCGGGTGAGCTCGTCCTTGGTCATCGAGACCTCACCGCGCATCCGCAGCCGCGAGAAGAGATCGGCCCGCGGCGAGTGCGCGACGATGCGTCGCCAGAGCACATGGGCCACGAGGGCGGTCGACATGAGCACCGTCTCGCGCCGAAAGCGATCGACGAGCACCTCGCCGAGGTCCCGCGTGTAGGCGGCATCCCGCGCGTCGTCGAGGGTCGGTCGGCCGCGGCGCCGTACATACGACGCCGGATCGATCGTCTGACCCCCAGGCGCGATGGAGCACCCCTCGTCGTCGACCGGGTTGCCGAAGGGGTCGACGGGCTCGCCGAAACGGATGACGCACGCGGCCTGCATGCCGAGCACCTTGCGAAGGAACGCGACCCACCGATCGAGGCGTGAGAACTCGTCGTCCTCGATGATGTAGCGGGCCTTGCCCTCCGCCTTGAGCCAGTCCTCGACCAGCGTCTCCGCCTCGAGGGTGAGCGCGTAGTTGATGGTGGTCGGCACGAAGAAGACCTTCCGATCGACCCCGCGGCTCTGGTTGTGCGCGAAGGCCGAGAGCGCGCTGCCCATCAAGCCGAGCTTCAGCTTGTTCTCGATCAGGTTCGAACGGCTGCGGGTGCCACCGGGGAAGAAGAGCGAGTGGTAGCCGCGCTCGATCATCACCTGCGAGTAGGTCTTCAGCACGTCCTTGTAGAGGCTGGCGCCCACGCGCCGGTCGACGCGGTAGGCGCCGAGGTTGTGCATGAAGAAGCTGATGATCGGGTTGGTGAAGAGGTTCTTGCCCGCGCCGTAGACCACCGGCGAGAGCCCCGCCTGCTCGAGCGCGCGGCCGAGCACGATCGAGTCGAGGTTCGACGAGTGCGTCGGCACGTAGACCACCGAGCCGACCTGTTGCAGCTCCTTGATCTTCTCCGTTTCGCCCTCGACCGAGAGCAAGCGGTCGAGCACCGTCTGCCCGGCGGTGAGCGCCTTGGGCATCTGCGAGGGCTGCATCAGCGTCGCGAGGAGCTTCGGTACCGCGCGAATCGCCATCCGGTAGACCCGCGGATCGAAGTTGCCCGCGACGTCCTCCGCGAAGCGGTGGGTGACCTGCCGGATCGCCTTCCGCTGCTCGCCTTCGCTCATCCGGCCGAGCTGGCGGGAGAGCGCTCGCCACTTGCCGAGGTCCCGGCGGGCTTCGTCGTCCCGCTGCGAGTCGAGCCGCCGCATCTCGGTCATGGCGCAGTCGTTGAGCGCGAGCTCGAGGGAGCCGACCGAACGGCCGTGGTCTTCGGCGACGCGCTCGGCGACCTCGCGGACGATGTCGTCGCGCTCGCCGTTGAACCAGAAGATCGCGGGGTCGCTCGCCTGCGGGACGTACGCCTCGAAGCGCGGCAGTCGCGGACGCTCGACGAACTGGCGGATGGCCTTGGGGACTCTCACGTCAGACCGACTCGAAGTAGCGGGCGAGCTCCCAGTCCGTGACCGCCTTGCGGGCCTCGCGGACCTCCCAGTCGCAACGGCGGACGTAGTGGTCGACGAACGCCTCGCCGAGGATCGTCCGCGCCACCTCGCTCTCGGCGAGCTTCTGGGTGGCCTGGTCCAGCGTGCGCGGGAGCGGCGCCCCCTGAGCGCCGCTCGCAGTGGCGTCGCCCTTGGTCTCGGGCGGCAGCTCGAGCGCCTCGGTGATGCCGTGGAGCCCCGCCCCGAGAGCGGCGGCCATCGCCACGTAGGCGTTCACGTCCGCGGCGGTCTGGCGAAGCTCCACGCGGGTCGCGCTCTCGCTCCCGGTGATCACGCGCAGGCCACACGTCCGGTTCTCGATGCCCCAGCTCGCGGTCAGCGGCGCCCAGAGCCCCGGTACGTAGCGCCGGTAGGTGTTGATGAAGGGCGAGTAGAGCGCGGTGAGGTCCGGCGCGGTCTGGTAGAGACCCGCGATGTAGTGCCGGGCCTTGGCGCTCAGACCGTTCGGGTCCTTGGCGTCGTAGAAGAGGTTGGTCTCCTTCTCCGAGTCCCAGAGGCTCTGGTGGATGTGGCCGCTCGAGCCCGGGAGCTTCTCGTTCCACTTCGCCATGAACGTCACGCTCAGCCCGTGGCGGTGGCAGATCTGCTTCATCGCGGTCTTGAAGAGCACCGCCTTGTCGGCCGCGCGGACGACGTCGTCGTAGAGGATGGCCGCTTCCCAGACCCCGGGCCCGGTCTCGGTGTGGAAGCCTTCGATCTCCACGTCGTAGGCCTTCATCGTGTCGAGCACGTCGTGGACCAGCTCGGCGTACTGGCCCTCACGGAGCCAGGAGTAGCCGAACATCCCCGGGCTGAGCGGCGTGAGCCCACCGAAGCGCTTGCTGCGGAGCGACTCGGGGGTCTCCTTGAAGATCCACATCTCCAGCTCGCACGAGAAGACCGCGTGGTAGCCGCTGCTCTCGGCACGAGCAGTGACCTGCTTGAGCAGGTTTCGCGGACAAGCGGGGTGCGGCTTCCCGTCGGGCGTGAAGAAGTCGACCAGGAAGTGGGCCGTGTCCGGCTCGTGCGGGTCGACCCGATAGGTGCTCGCGTCGATCTTCGCGAGCGCGTCCGGGTAGCCGCTGTCCCAGCCCGTGACGGTCGCGTTGTCGTAGAGCTGGTCGGCGATGTCCCAGCCGAAGATCACGTCGCAGAAGCCGAAGCCCTTCTCCAAGGCGGAGAAGGCCTTCGACGGCGCGATCAGCTTGCCGCGGAGGACGCCATCGACGTCCGTGCCCCCGACTTTCACGTGACGAATGCCGCGCTTCTCGAAGTCCTCGCGAAGGCTCGCGGCGTCCCAATCCCGGCGCTCGGTGGTCATCGAGCGCGAGCATACACGCCAAGGCGGGGGTCGTGTTCCGTCCGCTTCGGGGGGCTCAGCCGGGGGTCCAGCTGGGCGGATCGCTCGCCGGGAAGGACTCCAGCCCCGCCTCGTGAACCACGTCGATGGCCCGGCCCGCACACATGTCCGGGACCTCGACGTGCTCGAATAGCGGCGCCAGGTCCGCAAAGACCTGGATGCTCGCCCCCTGCTCGCCCCGAAGTCGCCATGCCGTGAAGGTGGGGACGTGGAGCACGGCGCCGTCGCCCATGCGCGTGGCGCGGACGTTCGCCTGGAAGCCGAGGAAGTCCCCCTCGTCCCAGACCCGCACGGGGTAGTGCCGCAGGGTGTTGATCTTCTGCAGCAGCTCCGCGTAGCCCTCCCGGGCGGCGTGCTTGCCGTGTAGCGGGTGCGCGTTTCCGAAGCGGACGCGCACGTCGTCGGTGAGCCTGCCCAGGAACCCCTCCAGGTCCTTTGCGTCGAGGCAGGCGTAGGTGTCCTTCAGCCAATCGATCGCAGTCATGTGTCTTCCATAGGGCGCTGAGCGCTCAGCGGTAGAGGGTCCAGAGAAACGCACCCACCGAGAGCGCGAGGAGCGCCCCGCCGAGCGCGAAGGGAACGCCAGCCATGGCCACGCCGTTCGCGAGCCCCGCGATGCCCCCGATGCCGAGCGCCACACCAACGAAGCTCAGCCACACCCAACGCATCAGGCCACCCGTCCCGAGGCGCGCGTCCACACCCGGGGGCACGGGCTCGCCCGGACGCAGGAAGGTGAGCTCGCCGCTGGTCTGGTCCGGCGGCGGCGGGTCCCCGGCGGGCGGAAGCGGCTCCACCTGAGCGCCGAGGGTCCGCAGCCGAACCTCCTTGGTCACGTCGGGCAGGTCCGCGATGTCGAGGTGCAGCTTCAGATCGTAGGTCAGCCCGGACCCGGCGGAAGGCGGAGCGTTCGGCGGAAGTCGAAAGCCCGTCCGCCACTCGAAGACCGGCCCCTTCTTCTCTCGCCGCCGCCCCCCACCGCGGTAGGCGCCACCGCCGAGGTGTTGCTCTTCGGCGCCGATGGCGACGATGCGACCCACGAGAACGGTCTGGCTCTCCGTATGAAAGACCTCTCGGTGGCTCCGCCGGCTGTCGCCGGAACCGGTGGACCAGCGCTCGCTGCCGGAGAACGTGAGGTCGAGCTTCTCGAGCTCGAAGGGTCGGCGGCCGAGGAAGCGAACGACGATCGGGATCCACTCGCCGTGAGCGACACGACGCTCGGGCACTACGACCTCGACGTCCCGCACCCGGGTGCGGGTGACCGCCGAACGAGCCCAGAAGATGAGGCCGATGGGCAAGAGCGGGATCACCGCGAGCACCACGATGCCCAAGAGCAGGAAGATGATGGCGTTCGCGATCGGCCCCGTCTCGGCCGCCTTCGTGACGGCTTCGTCCGCCGCCGCGGAGAGCTCGGCGAGCACGCCCTCGTCCGGCGACACCCGTCGCGCACGAACGACGAGGTCGGTGTCCGCCTTCGGATCGATGCGCCAGGCGATGTCGACCGACGCTTTCACCTTCCAGCTGACGGAGCAGTTCGGCATGTCCCAGCTGTAGGGACCATCGGTCAGCGTGAGCTCGAAGGGGATCCGCTGATCCCGGTGGAGCGGGCCATGGACCACTCGCTCCTTCACCAGGGTGTGGGGCGAATGCCGCACCGTGTAGACGAGCTCGACGTCGAGCCCCGTGGCGGCAGGGAAGTCCTGCTCCACCCGGATCTCGCCGCGCACGACGTCGCCGATCCGGACCTCCTTCGACTCGAGGCTCAGCGTGAGCGGGACGACCATGACGGGAGGATAGCGAAGCTCAGGGCGCCATGCGGTCCTGGAGCTCCCCTTCCATCCGCTCGAGGATCGCCTCGAAGGCGTCGCGCCCCGCGGTCATGCCGAGGCGGGCCCGGACATAGGCGTCGCCATTGGAGACGACGATGAGAGCCGCACGCCGATCCGGGGCCATCAGGAAGTTCGCGCTTCCACCGATCCCGGCGCCGCTGTGCCCGACATAGGTGTTCCCGTTGAGCACGTCGTAGCGAAGCACGAGGCCCTGCCGCGCGCTCAGGGCGGGGACCTGCTGGCGAAGCATGGACTGCACCGTCGCCTCGGCGAGAAAACGCTGCCCGTCGAGCTCGCCACCGTTCAGCCACGCCTGCGCGTAGCGGAGCAGATCGCGAATGCTGCTGCGGAGCCCACCGGCCGGATAGTGAGCGTAGTTGACCTGCTCGAGCGGGACGAAGGAGTCGCGCGGCGTGTTGTAGGTGTAGAGCACCGCGAGCTTCGACTCGTCGATGTCGGCGAAGTGCCAGCCGGTGTCCCGCAGCGCGAGGGGCTCGAAGATCATCCGCTCGCTCAGGGCGCGGAAATCCTCGTCCCAACCGAGCTCCGCGAGGTGCGCGGCGACCGCGAAGGCGGCGTTGCAGTACTCCCAGTCGGTGCCCGGCTCCGGGCCGAAGTTGGACCCCTGGTAGTAGGCGCCGCCCGGCTGCGCGTAGCCGCGCGCGAACTCGCCGAGGTCGATCGGCGGGTCACCGGAGTAGGTGGTCTCGCCCAGCGTCAGCCACGCATCGACCATCCCGCTCGTGTGCGTGAGCAAGCGGCGCGTGGTGATCTCTTCGCTGGGGAAGTCCGGGTGAACGATCGGGAAGTCGAACGCCTCGCTGGTCGGGGCGTCGAGCTCGACCATGCCCTCCTCGACGAGCCTCATGATCGGCACGGCGGTGAAGAGCTTGGAGACGGATGCCACCACGAAGAGCGTGTCGTCGGCGACCGGCCGGTCGTTCTCCACGTCCGCGAAACCCCAAGTGCCGACGAAGACGATCTCACCATCGACGACCAGCCCCGCGGCGACCCCGGGTAGGCCGCCCGCGTCCATCTGCCACTCGACGAAGCCGTCGAGGTCGTCGGGCGGTTGCGCGTCGACCGCGGGCGCCGCATCGACCGGTCCCGCGTCGCGATCGAAGGAGCCATCGGCCCCGTCCACCGCGAGCTCGTCACAGCCGGCGGCGGCTCCCCACAGGAGAACCGCCCCGACGGCGACCCGACACCACCCGAGGACCCGACACACCCCAACGGAGTGCCAGAGCCGCCGTGCGACGGCAAGGCTCCCGGTGAGTTGCGACCCATCGCGGGGTCGCCGAGACTGCCGCCATGTCGCGACGGATCGGATGGCTCCTGGTGCTCGCCGGTCTGGCGAGCTGCGGCGACGTGGCGCCGATGGACCGGCGGGCCACTGCCTGCGGCTTCGCCGACCCCGCGTTGGAAGAGGACGACGACGGCGACGGACTGATCGCCGCGTACGAAGGCCGCGGCGACGACGATGGCGACGGGCTCGAGAACGACCAGGACACCGACGCCGACGGGGACGGCTACTCCGACGCGGAGGAGATCGGCACGCGCATCGATCGCTGCTACCCGCCGGTGGACACCGACCAGGACGCGCTCCCAGATGTCCGAGACACCGACTCGGATGGCGATGGCCTGCTCGACGCCGAGGAGCGGGCAGCGGGGACCGACCGGCTCGACCCGGACAGCGACGCCGACGGCTGCCCGGACGGCGCCGAGGAGTGGCTCGACGGCTGCACCGACCCGCGTGATCTCGCGCTGCGAATGGTCTGCGGCGACCGATTCGCGACGGTGATCTTTCCCTGGGACGGCCCGGAGCTCGCGAGCGTGAGCCTGGAGGTGGTGGTGGACGACGACGACGACCCGCGCACCTTCTTCTCGATCCGCACCTTCGCCGACGCCGTCTTCCCGGCGGGCTCGGCGTCGCTCCTGGGCGAAGCGAGTGACGGATCGGACGCCGTCTTCACCGACGTGGCGCCTGGCGCATCGCTCGTATTCGGGGTCGAGGTGCTCGACGTGCGTACCGAGGGACCGCGCACCATGGGTCGGCTCGAGCTCCTCGGTCCCGGAGGGGAGCTCCTCGACACCGGTCGCCTCCTGATCCTGGGCGAGCGGAGCTGCGCCGCGCGTCGCTCATGAGCGAGACCGACCGTGCGCCGAGCCGCCCTCCCCTCTCCGTGCTCCTCGCACTCTGCCTCGCGCTGGCGCTCGCCCCGCTGACGCTCCCGGACGGCGTCGGCGCGTTCCGGATGTTCACCGCACCGGTGGAGTACCGCCTGGACCTCGCGATCGAAGGCGAGCGCGGCTACCCGCGGCGCATCCCACTCCGGTCGCTGCAGCCACACCTCGGTCGAGACGCTTGGCGAGTCATCGGCGTCGCTGACGACTGGACGCTCGGCGAGACCAACGCTGCGCTGCTGCGCAGCGGGCTGGGCGACCTCGGCAGCCTGGTCTGTGAGGTCACCGACGCCGCGACCGTCCGGCTCGTCCTCTCGCGCCGACGGATCGACGCCACCCCCATCGACCGAACCGATCGCGCGGTGTCGTGCGCCCGATGACCCGGATCCGGGACTGGCTCGACGACCTCTTCGGCGGCTGGGTCCAACCCTGGCCCTTCGCCATCCTGCGTGTGGGGCTCGCGACCATCGTCCTGCTGCGGACGACCGTCTTCGACTGGCTGCCCATGGACCACCACGGCTGGGTGGGCGGGCTCGAGTACCACCCGGCCACAGACGGCGCGGAGGAGCCGGCGTTCCACTCCCCGCTCTGGCCGTTCCTCCCACCGCTCGACCCTGGGCTCACCGCCGGTCTCGTGTGGGCGCGAACGGCACTGGCGACCTTGCTGCTCGTCGGCATCCGACCGCGAGTGATGGCCGCCCTCCTCGCGCTGGTGGGCTACGGGCTGATGGCCGCCGACCGGACCCGCTACCTCCACCACCTGCACCTCCTCTGGCTCACGGTCGGCCTATTGGCGCTCACGCCCTGTGGGGAACGGCTCGCGCCTTTCCGGCGGGTGCCCTATCTCGGCAGCGGAGCTCCCGCGGCGGCGTGGGTCCCTCGCTGGTCCCTGCAACTCGTCCGCTTCCATCTCCTGGTCGTGTACACGGCCGCCGGCTCGGCCAAGCTCGACTCACGCTGGCTCTCCGGTGACACCTTGCTCGATCTCCACCGGGCGGAGCTCATCGGCGGCCCGCTCGCCGATGCGGCCCTCGGCACTCTCGGCGCACCGGCCCTCGCCGTAGCGATTACCGTCATCGAGCTGGGCTTGCCGCTACTCCTCCTCTTTCCGCGGGCTCGCTGGCCCGCGCTGGCGCTCGGGGTCGCCTTCCACCTGTCGATCGAAGCCTCGACGATGGTGTCCACGTTCGGCGCGACGATGCTCCTGCTGCTGCTGTGCTTCTCACCCAGCTGGGTGAGAGTTCCGGCACTGAGCGAGCGCCGGAGCCCGTCGTCCGAAGCCGGTGCTAAGCTCGATTGAGATGTCGCGTTTCATGCTCGGCGCGGCGCTGCTGGTGGCCGCCTGCGGCGACCCACCCGCCGAAGACGGCAACCTGGATCTCGGGCACCGCTGGACCGACTCCGGCGCGCTCTGCCCGGACACCGACGGCGACCGCATCGCGGACCGATGGGAGGGAACCGGCGACGCGGACGGCGATGGCATCCCCAACGCCGAGGATCTCGACTCGGACGGCGACGGCGTCCCGGACCTCCTGGAAGGGGGCTCGGGTGGGTGCGCATCTCCGGTCGATCTCGACCGCGACGGTCGCTACGACGCCTACGACCGCGACCGCGACGGGGACACGCTCGAGGACGGTGAGGAGGTCGCGTTGGGCTTCGACCCGGACCACCCGGACACCGACCGTGATGGGTGCCCCGACCGCGCGGAGGTCGACTTCAACGAGTGTTCGAGCCCAAGAAAGGCCTACATCGTGGCGGCCTGCGCGACCCCGAGGACCGACACCGTGTCGTTCACCTACTTCGGTGACACCCCGATCGACGACGTCACCCTGACGGTCGGGCCGGTCGACGGCCTGCAGACCGAGGTGTCGGCGGTGGCCGCATCGCCGAGTGGGGCGGCGACACCCAACTTCGACTCGTTCGACGACGTCGAACCCGGGGCGCTGCTCAGCTTTCAGATCACCCTGGACCAACACCGGCCGGACGACGACGAGATCACCCGCGCCACCCTGCTGCTCGTACGGCAGGGCCTGGTCGGTGAGACGCTGGGCACGTTTGGCCGCGGCGAGCTCTTCGTATTCGGCGGCCCGGTGTGCCCACACTGAGAGGAAGAAGGTTCGCTTTCTCTCTCCACTCCATTGGAAAATCCCAGCCGAAAGAGCGACGGGAACTCGACCGTGCTATGCGGAGAGTCGGAGACGAGGGTGAGATGATGAAGACGTGGACGTTCACCATGGGCATGGCCCTGGTCCTGGCCGCTGGCTGCAACGAGCCCGACCCCGGCTCGGACGATCGTACCTACGTGCTCGACGCTGGCCCCCGCCCCTCGGACACCCCCGACCTCGGCCCGGGCGGCTCGGTGGCCTACCCGACGACTCCCGAGTACGTGCCGCACCCCACCTCCGTCGGCGCGGCCTCCGTCCTGCGCACGGCCGACGGGAGCGCCGTCGTCGTGTCCGACCCGTACCGGGACCGGCTCTATGTCACCGCGCCCAGTCTCGAAGACGACGTCACCGTCCTCGACCTCGACCCCGGCGACGAGCCAGGGGCGCTGGTGGAGGACGCGGACGGCCGCATCCACGTCGCGCTCCGGCGCGGTGGCGCGCTGCTCACCCTCGCCGCCGATCGCGGGTCGGTCGCGGAGCGTCGTGCGGTCTGCCCGGCGCCTCGCGGCGTCGCGTACGACGCGACCTCCGATGGAATCCTCGTCGCCTGCAGCGGCGGCGACCTGGTCCGCTTCCCGGCGGCCGGCGGCCCCGAGCTCGACCGAGTCTTCGTCGACGGCGACCTCCGCGACGTCATCGTCACCGAGGGCGCGACCTACGTGACCCGCTTCCGCAGCGCGGAGCTGATCACGCTCGACGACGCCGGCGCGATCGTCGAGCGGCGGGCACCGCTGAGCGCGACGGTCAACGCCCGCCCCGAGCCGACGAGCATCCTGCCGAACGTGGCCTGGAAGACGCTCGCCCTCCCGGACGGCGACCTGGTGATGCTCCACCAGCGCTCGGTCTCCAGCCCCATCGACGTCAACCCGATGACCGGTGGCGGCTACGCCGGCGGTGCGGCGGCACCCGATTGCGCCACCAGCGTCGTGCAGGTCTCGCTGACCCGCTTCCCGCCGACGGGCATCGAAGGGCTTCGCCCCGGCCCGATCCTCCACGGCGTCGCGCTCGCGGTGGACATGGCGCTGCTCGGGGACGACCGGCTGGTGGTCGCGTCCGGCGGCTCGAACGCCGAGACCACGCACATCTTCCCGCTCAGCGCGGCGACGAGCTCCAGCCCGACGGACTGTCTCGCGTCCGTCGCGAGCGCGCAGGGCGGCGAGGCCGTGGCCAGCGACGGCGCCGACCTCCTGGTCTATCAGCGCGAGCCGAGCCAGCTCAGCCGCTGGGACGGCGGCGTCTTCCCGGTCTCGCCCCGAGTCTGGCTCGACCAGGAGCGGAGCATCGTCGATCTCGGGCACCAGAAGTTCCACGAGGTCACCGGCGTAGGCATCGCGTGCGCTTCGTGCCACCCCGAGGGCGGCGACGATGGTCACACCTGGGTCTTCGCGGGCACGGACCCGCGACGCACTCAGAGCCTGCTGGGCGGCATCCTCTCGACCCTGCCCTTCCACTGGAGCGGCGACCAGCCGGACCTGAACGCCATCATGACCGCGACGTTCGAAGAGCGGATGCGCGGCGGTCCGGTCTCCGACGGAGTGGTCCGCTTGCTCGGCGACTGGATGGACGCCCAGCCGGCCACCCCGGCGCCGGAGACGGACAGCGCACGCATCGCGGCTGGCCACGAGGCCTTCATCGCGGCCGGCTGCGCCGACTGTCACTCCGGAGATCAGGGCACCAACAACGAGTCGGTCGAGCTGGCGGGCTTCGGCGCCATCCAGGTCCCGATGTTGGTCGGCGTGGCGCACCGGAGCCCCTGGCTCCACGACGGCTGCGCGCAGACCCTCGAAGAGACCTTCGACGGCGCCTGCATTCCCGAGCACGCCCCGGCGACGCCACTCGAAGCGGGCGAGGCCGAAGCCATCGTCGACTACCTGCGATCGCTGTGACCATGCGCGCCGTGGCGGTCGCTTGTCTCGCCGCCCTCATGATGAGCTGCGGTGACGATGGGAGCTCCGACGGAGCGTTCGACGCCGGGGCCGACGCTCGGCCGGACGACGAGCCGGACTTCGGACTGTCCTGCATGGACACGGACGGCGACGGGATCATCGACCGCTTCGAGGGCACCGGTGACCGGGACGAAGACGGCATCCCGAACCACGAAGACCTCGATTCGGACGGCGACGGGATCCCCGACGAGGAGGAGGCCGGCGACATCGCGGACTGCAACTTCCCGGGTCGCGACACCGACTTCGATGGCTGGCCCGACCACCTGGACTTCGACTCGGACGGGGACGGCGTGCTCGACGTCGACGAACCGGGCCACGGCCTGGACCCGACCCAGGTCGACACCGACCGCGACGGCTGCCCGGACCCGGCAGAGCTGATCGAGGGGGCGTGCGACGACCCACGCAACGCCTTCCTGATCATGGGCTGTGGCAGCCCGGACGGCGGCTCCGCCACCTTCGTCTGGGGCGGAGACGCCCCGCTGCCCGCCGCGCAGCTCCTCATCGCCCTCGAAGGCTCCGCCCGAACGGACGTCGCGACGCGAGCGCAGGCGGTGGTCCCGGCCGATGGTGCGACCCTCGTGGATGGCGAGTTCCGGGACATTCGACCCGGAGCCCGGATCACCTTCGAGATCGTCGTGGGCTTCTTCGCCAGCGAGGCGCCGATGAGCACCGGGTCGCTGACGCTCGTCGACGGCACCGGCGCCACCATCGACATGGGCCGGGTCTACGTCTTCGGGCGCGAGCACTGCGCGCCCGTGCTGATCATCTAGATCTTGCCGCGCATCGAGGCCATCGCCTCGGCGAAGGGCACGCGCGGGGTCCAGCCGAGGGTCTCGCGGGACTCGGCGAGCGAATAGCTCGAGCGACGGGTGACGTAGCGAACGGCCCCCGGCGTGAGCGGGGGCGCCTTGCCGGTGACGCGTTCGGCGGCGACCGCGACCCGCGCGGCGACGAGCGCCAGCGCCTTCGGCATCGAGCGCGGCTTCCGCGACCCGCCGACGTCCGCGAGGGACTCGAAGTAGGCCCGGTACGCGACCCCGTCGCCGCCGTCGTGGAAGGTGAAGACCCCTCCGCCGGCGTCCGGGTGGACCAACGCCGCGGCCAAGCCATCGACCAGATTGTCGATGAACGCCGGCGCCATCCGGCCGGAACCGTCGCCGAGGATCACCGGCATGCCTCGGCGCATCATCTCGAGCGGACGGATGACCCAGGGCTCGCTTCGCGGTCCGTAGACGTCGCCGGGGCGGACGACCGCCCAGTCGATGCGGGTCTCCGCTCGGACGAGCGCTTCCGAGTGCGCCTTGGTGCGGAAGTAGGCGGCGCCATGGTGGCCGGCGTCGTCATCGGGTCGCGCCGGATCGAAGCAGAGCGGAGTCGCGGCGGTCGTGCCGGGCGGCGGATCGACGCCGAGCGCGGCGATCGACGAGACCTGCACGAATCGCTCGACCTCGTGCGCGGCGGCGACCTCGAGCACGTTCCGGGTGCCCTCCACGTTCACCTTCTGATGGACGGCGAGCGGAAGCCGGTCGTCGACGATGGCCGCGCCATGCACCACTCGCCGCGGCGCGAAGCGCTCCATGACCGCAGCGACCTCGAGGGCGTCGGTGATGTCCATCCGAACGGTGGGGAAGCGACCGGCACGCAGGTCGGTGCCGATGACGGTGGCGCCGTCGGCGAGCAAGCGCTCGATGAGGGCCTCGCCCACGAAGCCCGCCGCGCCGGTGACGAGGACGTCGACCGGTCCGGCGCTCGGCGTCGCGTCAGTCAAAGCGGCCCTCCGCGAGCCAGGCGCCAAAGCGCTCGCCGACCATGAGGGTGGGGAAGTTCGTGTTGGCGCTCGGCACGGTCGGAAAGAGGCTCGCGTCCGCGACGATCAACCCCTCCGTGCCGCGCACGCGCCCGAGCTCGTCGGTCGCGGCGTCCGCGTCGCCGTGCTCGCCCATCGGCACCGTGCCGCAGGGGTGGTAGCCGCTGCCGCACTGGCGCGGGATCCACTCGCGCATCTTCGCCCGCGAGGTCATGTCGCGCTCGCGCGGCCAGAAGAAGTCCGCCAGGTCCTTCATCGGGTGCGAGGTCGCGCAGAGCCACGCGAGCTCCATCGCCTCACACGCCATCTCGAGGTCGTCGGGGTCGACGAGGAGCTCCGAATCGATCCGTGGCTTGGCCCACGGGTCGGCGGAGAGGAACTCGAGCCGACCCACCCCGCGGGGCTTGCCGACGGAGGTCATGATGCTGACCAGCTCCACCGGACCGAAGGGAAGCGGCACGAAGGAGCCCGGCTGCAGCTGCATGTCACCGCGCAGGCCGGTCCGCTTGGCGCCGTAGCGGAGCGTGGTCTGGATGAGTGGGTCGCGGGTGTCGACGACCCCCGGTCGGGCCGCGAGGATCATCGCCGCGCCAGGGTGGTCGAGCAGTCGCGCGCCGACGGCGGGTACGTCTGCCACCAACTCGACGCCGAGCCCTTCGACGCTCGCCCGCGGCCCGATGCCGGAGCGGATCAACAGGCCGGGCGTGTGGATGGCGCCGGCGCAGAGCACGACCCGATCAGCGTCGACCCGATGGACCACGCCACCGATCTCGACCTCGACCCCGGTCACCCGCGTTCCGTCGAAGAGCACCCGGTGGACCAGCGCGTCGGTGGCGATCGACAGGGCCTCGCGGTCCCGGACCTCGCGGGTCAGGTAGCAGAGGGCCGCGTTCATCCGCTGGCCGTCGATCTTGTTCATCGCGTGCGGACCGTGGCCATCGGTGTCCGGCGCGTTGTGGTCGTCGCAACGTTGGAAGCCGAGCTCGTCGCAGGCCGCGAGGAAGGCCTCCTGCCAGGTGACCAGCTCGCTCGGCGGGTGGCGACGGACCGGGATCGGGCCATCGCTGCCGTGGTAGGGCTCGTCACCGTAGTCGAGATCGGACTCGATCCGGACGAAGGCTGGGAGGCACTTCTCCCAGCGCCACTCGTCGAGTCCCCACTCGTCGTAGTCGTAGGGGTGGCCCCGGAGCACGATGCAGGTGTTGACCGCGCTCGAGCCACCCATCACCCGCCCACGCGGGAACGGGAAGACCGCCGCGTCGCGGGTGGGCACGTGGTGCATGCCCCAGTCGTGGTGCACGAGGCTGTTGCGCGTCCCGTCATGCAGGTCGCGTGGAAGCGGCGCCTCCGGGGGCGTGTCCGGCCCCGCTTCGAGCAGGAGCACCTCGCGTCCCGCGGCGGAAGCCCGCGCCGCGATGACCGCGCCGGCCGAACCGGCGCCGACCACGATCGTCTCGACCCGCGCGGGGAGCCCGGCGGGTCGTGGAGCGTTGGCCAAGGGAGCGACCTACTCGGAGTCCGCGTCGCCTTCTTCGGACTCGCCGTCCTCGGGGAGCATCAGGTCCTCGTCGGAGAGACCGTCGTCCCACTCCTCCTCTTCCTCCTCCACGTCGACGTCCAGCGGGTCCTCGGCGCCGACGTACTCGGCGAGCGCCGGACGCTCGGCGACCGGCGGCTGGGGCGGGAAGGGATAGTCCGGAACCGGCGTGTCCTCGCCGCAGGCGAGAGCGAGGAGCAACGGGAGGGCGATGAGGGAAAGGGCTCGCATCGGCGCCATGAAGCCACGACGCCGCCCACCCCGCAAGGGTGGACGGCGTCATGGGCAACGTGCGGGTTGTCAGGTGTTCAGTGAATCAGTGCGCGGGGATGAAGGAGAAGGGGTAGGTGACCATCACCGAACCGCCACCCTCCGGCTGGGGGAAGGACCAGCGGCGGACCGCGGTGGTCACGCAGCTCTCGACGCTCTGGTTCTGGAGGCTCGACTCGCGAACCCCGGCCACCTGCACCGCGCCCGAGGGGGCGATCATGAAGCGCATGGTCACGCGCCCCTCGAGGTCGGGGCGACTCTGCAGCCCCTGCTCGTAGCAGAACTTCACCTCGTTGCGGTGGCGGTTGATGACCCGGCGGATGGCTTCCTTAGAGAGGCTGCCGATGCTCTCGACTCGGCCGATGCCGATGCTCGGAGGGGTGCGGCCCTGGCGGCTCATGCGGCCGTCGACGCCGCTGCCGTAGCGGGTCCCTTCGCGGCAGGGGGTGCTGCCGTCGCAGCCGTGGCCGAGGGTGCCGTAGTCGCCGACACCGACGGTGCCGAGGCCGTTCCCTCCCGCGCCGCGACCGGTGCCGCGAAGGCCGAGACCGCCCGCGCCGCCGGCGTTGCCGATGGTGGCGCCCATCAGGTTGCCGAGGAAGGCGTCGGTGTCGGTGCCGAGGGCGGTGTCGCGACCGAAGGGCGAGGTCGGCTGGTTGAACGCCCCGAGGCTGGCCTGGAGGGTGCCGAGGATGCCGGCCGTGGCCGCTTCGTCTCGGCGCCGCTCCCGCGCGAGGTGCGGGTCCTCGTTGTCCGAGGGTCCGGGGACGGCGTACGCGGCGTCGGCGCGGGGCGCCTCGGTGTCGCCCATCTCACCCTCGTCACCGGCGTGGGCCTCGCCCTGGGTGCCTCCGGCCTCTTCGTTCGACGCGACCTCGGGCAGCTCGACGGTCTCGGTGACCTGCGGCTCCATCAGGAACTCGACCAGGCGAGAGTCGGTGTCGATGCCGTTCGACGCGAGCGCCGCGCCGGCGGGCGGCATCAGCGCGAAGAGCGCGAGCAGGAAGCCCGCGACAGCCATGGCGCCACCGACGAAGAAGAGCGGCTGACGCTCGACGGCGATCGCGCGTCGCTTCGTCTTCTTGCCGGCACGAACCCGGCGGACGACGAAGTGGAGCTCGCCGATCTCGACGGTGCAGGTCTCACCGGGCACCAGGCTCGGCGCGCCGTCGGTGAGCTCACCGTCGCGAGCGACCAAGACCTTGGCGGCGGCGGGGGCCACGAGGCGGCCCCCGTCGACGAGCGAGATGCGGCCGAAGCCGAGGGTCTCGGCGCCGGCCAGGAAATCCACGTCGCCCTCGCCGTCCTCGCCGATGACGAAGGACCCGTCGAGCGGCACGTGGGTGACCTGCAGCACCTGGTGGTCGCCCCACTTCACCATGACCTCGAGGCAGTCCTCGTCGGACTCCAGGCTCATGGCGTCCGCCGGGGTCAGGGGCGGGCTCACCGGTCGAATGCCGTACTTGGTGGTCTCTTCGTTGCTCATCGTTCGTCTCCTCCCGGGCAGTGCCCGCACGTCTCCATCGCCGGGAATCCATCCCGGTCCGCGAGTGGCGTCGGCCGCGCTCTTTCGGGCCGTTCGCCTCGTCGCTTGCATGAACCGACAACGGCCCCCGCCATGAGTTCCGGACGGACGCAAAAAAAATATTCCGCGCCGGCGGCCGGGCGACCGTAACGGCTGCCGGATCGGGGCCATATGGCCTGCGTGGCCGCCCTCGCTTTCCCCTTCGCCCTGCTTTCCTCGCCCGCCAGCGCTCGGGTAGGCTCCCGCGCAGTGGGGGCCGAACGCACCGACGAGGAGCTGATGCTCGCGTACGTGGATGGGGACGAGGCGGCCTTCCGAGAGCTCTTCGAGCGCTGGGCGCCCGTCGTCCACGGGCTGACCCGCCGCCACCTGAGGGACGAGGACCTCGCCCGGGAGATCACTCAGCAGACCTTCTTCAAGCTCCATGGGGCTCGGAACGATTTCCGCCGAGACGGGAAACTCCGTCCGTGGCTCCTGACGATCGCGATGAACCTGGTCCGCGAGCACTGGCGCCGCGGCAAGCGACGCAAGCACGTGGAGCTGGACGAGAAGCGCGAAGTCGCCCCGACCCCCGAACGGAGCCGTCTCGAGCTCGAGCAGCGGGCCCAGCTACTCCACGAAGCGCTCTCCGAGCTGCCCGACACCCAGCGAGAGGTGGTCGAGCTCCACTACTTCCAGGAGCGCCCCTACAAGGAAGTCGCCGCCATCGTCGGCAGCTCGGAAGGCGCCGTGCGGGTGCGAGCCCACCGGGCCTACCGTAAGCTCCAGGCCATCCTCGAAGAGCGGGGCCTCACGTGAGCGAGTCATTGGATCGGCACGAGCCAGAGCCGGAGCTGGCCTTCCTCGACGGGATCGAGTCCGAGCCCGCCCTCGACGCCGGCGAGCTGGACGCGCTCTTCGCGGGCGTCCAAGGCCGCGTGGAGAAGAGCGGTGCCCGCCGCCTGCGCGGGCTCGCCGAGCAGCCGACCTCCCGGCGTCGCCTCTTCGCGCTGATCTGCTTCGTGCTCATCGTCGTCGGTCTCGGAGCGCTCTTGCCGCGCTCGGAGCCGGCCGAGTTCCCGCCGATCCCACTGGCGATCGTCATGGGCACCTTCGGTTCGCTGCTCGTGGTCGCGGTGCTGGTGGCGTTTCGCCCGATCTACGTGCCCGCCCTCTCGCCGCTGTGGAAGATCGGGCTCGGCGTCGCAGCCATCGCGGCTGCGTTCACCGTCGCGTTGGTGCCGGAGCTGCACACCCACACGACCTCGCTACCGGCTTCGGACGCGTTCCTCGCGCACTCCATCCCGTGCCTGAGCTTCGGGCTTCTCGCCGGGTTGCCGGGCTATGCGTTCTTGCGGCTCCTCGATCGGGGCGCGCCTTTCGGGCGGCTGCTCGCCGGCGCCGCGGCTGGGCTCGCGGGCAACCTGGTGTTGGAGCTCCGTTGTCCGGTCGGCGGCACCGACCACCTGATGCTGGGGCACGCGATGGTGGTCGTGGCGTTCATCGTCGGAGTCGTATTGGTGGAGCGGGTGATCGCTCGGACGCTGGCGGCTCGACGCGACAGGTGATGTATCCTCGCCTGGCGAGGTTGGATTGGCGTTCGGAGGGGAAAGATGAGAGCGGCGTTCGCGTTCGCTGCGGTACTGGCGTTCGGGTGCGAGACCACCGCGACCGAGCTCATCGTGGTCGTGGACAGCGACTTGGTGGCCGGCACCGAGCTGGCCGAGGTGATCGTGGCGACCGACGGGTCGAGCCACGCGTTCCCCATCGATGGCGCTGCGGACCTGCCACTGAGCTTTGGCGTGGTGCCGGGCCCCGGACAGTCCGAGCGAGCACCGGTACGCATCGCCATCACCGGCTCGAATGCCGACGGCGTGCCGATCGTGGAGGCGCTCTCGGTCACGACCTTCCGGCCCGGCCAGCGACGGGTGCTGCCCATGCCGCTCGCGCGGAGCTGCGTCGCGGTGGAGGACTGCGCGGACCACGAGGACGAGTCGACCTGTCGCGATGGCGAGTGCGTGTCGGCGGTCGTCGACAGCTCGACCCTGAGCACGGGCGACGGCTCGGGCGTCCGGCTCTTCGACGGGCCGAGCGAAGGCGACGCCGGGATTCTCGTCGAAGACGGAGGACCCACCTGCACGCCCGGCGAGAGCTGTGAGGTCAGCGGCGGGTGCGCCACGGGCACGCGGGTGTGCGACCCGTCGCTCGACTGCGTGGACCTGACCCCGGCACCGGCCGGCACGGAGTGCGGGGCGGGGCGCCTCTGCGACGGGATGGGCATGTGCGGACGCTGAGCCTCATGGCGTGCTTGGCCTTCGCCGCGGCAGCCACGGCGCAGCCCGCCGAAACCGAGGAGGCGCTCGACCCCGCGGAGGAGGAGGCGCGCATCCTCTTCGACCATGGCCGCGAGCTCGCGGAGGACCGCCGCTTCGCCGAAGCCGCCGAGGCCTTCGAACGGAGCCTCGAGCGCCACGCTCGACCCTCGACGCGCTTCAACCTCGCGCTCTGCCTCTTCGCGCTCGGCCGCCACGTGGAGACCCTCGACGTGCTCGAGCGCTACGTCGAAGAGGCGCCGCCCGAAGAAGCCGAGGGCGTCATCGAGGCTCGACGCATGATGGCGCTGGCGCGTGGGCGCTTGGCGACGCTGGCGGTCGAAGCCGTGCCGGCGGACGCGAACGTGACCATCGACGGTGAGGCATTCGCCGACGCGAGCGAGCTGCGCCTCGACCCGGGGGTGCACGTGCTCCGGGTCGCCGCGACGGATCACGCGACACGAGTGATCCGCCTCGAGCTGGACGCGGGCGAGCGGCGTCGCGAGCTGGTCCGCTTGGAGTCGACGCGCAGCCCCGCCCTTCTCAGCCTCAGCGTCGATCGGGCGGCGACGATCACCCTCGATGGCGTGGTGGTCGAAGCGCTCCGAGACGAGCGACTGGAGCCTGGATCGCACCAGCTACGTGTGGAAGCGCCGGGCGCGAGTTGGGGACGCGAGCTGACGCTCGAGTCCGGCCAACACCACGAGATCGACCTGACGCTGCCCCCCGAGCCGCCACCACCCGCCGAATGGTGGCAAAAGCCCTGGCCCTGGCTCGCGGCCGGCGTGGTCGTGGTCGGCGGCGTCCTGGCAGCCGTCTTGCTCGGTGGTCGAACGGGCGATCCGTCCGGTGGTAGCACCGGTGTGGTCCTCGAAGGTGGGAGCGCCGCACCCAATGGCGCGCGGATCGTCCCGTGAGCGGGGCGATGGTCGCGGGCCGTTTCGAACGCGGTCGCCTGCTCGGCAAGGGCGGGATGGGCACGGTCTACGAAGCGGAGGACACGGTGCTCGGTCGACCCGTCGCGCTGAAGTTCCTTCGGCCGGAGCTCGCCGACGACCCGGAGATGGTCGCCCGCTTCCAGCGAGAGGTGCGCGCCATCGGCCGGCTGCAGAGCCCGAACGTCGTGGCGGTGCACGACGTCGGGTCGGATCCGGACGCTGGCCTCTTCATGGTCCTCGAGAGGCTCGAGGGTGAGAGCCTGCACGACGTGATCGTGGGCCGCGCGCCACTCTCGATTCCAGAGGCATGTGGGATCGGGGGCCAGGTTCTCGGTGCGCTCCGCGCCGCGCACGCTGCCAAGGTGGTTCACCGCGATCTCAAGCCGGACAACATCTTCGTGTTGCCCGACGGCTCGGTGAAGGTGCTCGACTTCGGCATCGCTCACCTCCTGGAGGGACAGCGCACCCACCCCGGTCGCGACACCACCCCCGACGTCGGAGCGACGCCGAGCTCGCCGACGCTGACCCGCGCCGACCGGGTGCTCGGCACCCCGCTCTACATCGCGCCGGAGCTGCTGACGAAGCAGCCGCCCGGCCCGGCCACGGACCTCTACTCGCTCGGGGTGGTGCTCTTCGAGATGGTCGCGGGGCGGCCACCCTTCGAGTCTCTCGACGCCGAAGAGCTCTGCGACATGCACCTCGCCATGCCGCCGCCGCCGCTGACCTCGCCCCGAGAGCCGGTGCCCCCCGAGCTGAGCAAGCTCGTGGCGGCGATGCTGGCGAAGTCGCCCGGCGGTCGTCCGTCGGCGGCGCAGGTCGCCGACGTCCTGACACGGCTCGGGAGCGAGACACCGGCGCCCGCGCCGTCGAGTCCCACCCGTTGGCTCCTGCTCGGAGGCGCGGCGCTGGCCCTGGTCGTCGTCGGCGTGGTGGGCTGGACCGCGTTCCGATCCGAGCCCCCGAACGCTCACCGGATCGCTCCGCCGCCCGCCGAAGCCACACACGCGCCTGAAGCGGTGCCGACACCGGGAGCCGAGGCGCCGACCACTGAAACGGTCGACGAGGGTTCCGTCGAGCGGCTGCCCGCGGAGGTGACCTTGGAGGTCGCCGAGCTCCCCGGCGGCGCCGAGCTCCGATGGGATGGCGACGTGGTCACGAACCCGTGGACCGTCACCGAGGACGACCGGCCGCATCGCCTCGAGGTGGTGCGCGGTGGGCGCATCGAGGCCTTCGAGGTGGTGCCGGACGAAGACCGGCGGATCGAGCTGCCAACCCGGCAGCGGACGCGACGGCGGCGGAAGTCGCTCCCCGCCCAGCTGCGGGAGTGGTGACTCAGTCGTCTTCGGGGCGACGAGCCACCAGGCGCGCGAGGTGGCGGTCGCCGACCCAGCCCTCGCGGTAGTAGACGACCTCGAGGCCCTTGCAGTCCTCGAGGAGCTCGTTCGGGCGGGCGAGCCAGCGTCGCGACGGCTTCTCCCGCTTCTCCAGGGTCTTGATCGTGGCGAGCTCGGCCACGACCACGCCGCCGGGAGCGATCTGTGCGGCGATGACCGGGAAGAGCGCGCGCTGCCGGTAGTGGAAGCAGGCGACGAGATGGAAGGGGCCTTCCGGGAAGGGTTCGCGCTCCAAATCCGTCACGACCGTGGCGATTTGCACCCCTTCGTCCGCGGCTGCCTCACGGGCGAGCGTCAGTCCGACCGGCGAGATGTCGATGGCCGTGACCTCGAAGCCGCGCCGCGCGAGCCAGATCGAGACCCGGCCGGCGCCGGCCGCGATGTCGAGGGCCCGGCCACCGTCGGGCAGCTCGTCCTGCAAATCCAGGAGCCACGCGGGGTCCCCGGCGCTCGGCGCGCCCGCTCGGTAGCGTGCATCCCACTTCTCACGATCGGCCTCGCCCATGGGGCCGGACTTTGGGGAATGGCCCCGACGGATGCAACGCTGTTCGTTGGAACGAGATGTGAATGAAAGGAGGGACGAGATGACTTCGTCCCAGCACCCGGGTGCGCTCGCAGGCGCCACGCTCGTCCTCGCGCACCCCGATCGGAGCCGCCGATGACGGCTTCCCACTCCCCCGAGCCGGAAGGCAACGTCTTCCGCGCCGAGCCCGACGACCTCTCGGTCGAGGTCCACTCCGTCGCGACACCGGTGGCGGTCGTGAAGCGCCGCGACCCGGTCGGCGTCGCCCGCTTCGCGCGCTTCCTCCGCGACCGCTTTGGCCGCTTCATGCCCTCCCGCAAGCGGCGGCCGGGCCGCGAGCGGATGGTCCAGGCGCTCGTCGAGCGCTGCGACCTCCCGCGTCGGCGCGCCCGCGCGATGGTCAACCGACTGGAGGACAAGGGCCTGCTCCGCTTCGTCCGGCGCAAGCGCCGACGTAACGGTTTCTTCATCGAGACCGCTTGAGCGGCCTCCCGCCCCTCGGCTGTGCTAATGCGGGGCCGTGGGCAGCGTGGGCTCCATACTGACCGGGATCTTCTACGCTCTCATCGCGGGGGCGGCGGCGTTCTTCGTCCACAAGGTCCTGTGGTTCGTCCGCTATCGGAAGATCCAGGAGCGGCTGGTCGCCAAGGCCCTCGAGCGACTGCGCGAAGAAGCCAACACGACGGTGGTCCGCTGGGACCAGGGCGCCGACGCCAGCTGGTCCGAAGCCTCGATGCACGGCCAGGGTGCGACCCCGACCGACTACGTGCGCAAGGTCGAGGCCAAGCTCGCCGCGATCGAGGAAGAGCTCCAGGGCAGCCACTCGCCGATCCGTCGCCGCTTCGTCCATGCGGTCGCCGGCGAAGCGCTGGACGAGCCGATCGAGGTGCTCTCCGTGCCGCGGCTCAAGGGCGAGCCCTCGAAGGTCACGCTCTCCCTCGACTTCAAGCCCATCCCCGACCCGGAGGTCCCGGACGAGTCGATCTTCCAGCTCGAGGTCCGCTCCCGCTACGGCTTCGGCCGCCGGCTGCTCGCCTTCGTCTTCGGGGCCGCTGACGTCGTCTACAGCAGCCAGCACCTAGTGCGGATGTCGCAGGACCCGAAGGTGCCCGTGGGGGTGCTGCTGCGCCGCATCTCGTTGGTGCTCCTGATCCTCCTCGCCCTGATGGTCGACATGGGCTTCGGCATCCGGCCTCGCCTGCACGATTGGGTCGAGTCCCGGCTCATCGAGTCGGTCGGGATGGAGCCGGGCTTCGTGCGGGACGCGCTCTCGAACACCTTCGCCCTCGGCCTCTGGCTTGCGGTCTACGGCGCGCTCTACCTCGGCCTCTACTTCTACCTGCGCTGGCGTTCGGGTCGGTACCTCTCGAAGCTCGACGACATGCGCCGAACCTTCTCGAACCGGGTCGCCGATCTCCGCGACCAGCACCTCGACGATCTGCAACGCTGGGCACACGAGTACGCGGGCACGCTCGACGACGCCGCCTCCCTCACTCGCAACCAGGCCGCGATGCTCGTCCACCGGTCGGTGCATCGGCTGCGGCGACGGATTGCCAGCCCGCGACTGCTCGCGCTCGCGAGCGAAGTGGCGGTGTGCTTCTTCGACCGGCTGCCCGAGTCCTCGAAACAGCTGCAGGACGTCGCGACCTCACACCAGCACTCCTGGAAGCACAGCTTCTGGCCGCAGCCGTCGGAGATGCGCTACCAGCTCGAGCTCGCGCAGTGGCGTCACGCCTGGCGAGCGATCGAGGTCTGCCTGAGCACGCTCCGTGGCAAGGACCCCGACCCCGACCTCGCGGACCAGCTCTGGCGCTCGCTCGTCCGGTACGCACGGATGTTTCCAAAGATCGTCCCCGAGGATCTCTTCGCCCGCCTGCAGGAAGCGCACGGCGACACCGTCGCCACGCTGGTCGAGGCGACCGAGCAGGATCTGCACGAGCTCGACGAACGGCTGGGGGAGCTGACGGTCGCCCTCCAGCACACGGTCGACGCGGTCGGTCCCCTGGTGGAGTCGCGCATCGAGCTCGCGATGCGCGGGATGGAAGCGTCGATCGCCGATCTCACGAGCGAGGTCCTCGCAGTTCGGGAGCGGGCCCGCCTCGAGGCGATGGCCTTCGAGATTTAACCCGCCTTAACCCCTGCCTTTCCTGCGTTCTCACCCATCGGTGGTAGGCTGCGCCAGGCTTCGGGTGGACTCGAGCCGGAATGGAGAGACGAAGATGACTTCCAAACTCATCGCGAGCCTGGCGTTGGCCATGTTCGTGACTTTGCTGATGCCGGCCTCCGACGCGCTGGCCCGCTGTTGTGGTGCGAGCTGCTGTCTGATCGACGGGACCTGCCGCACGACCGGCGAAGTGAACCCGGACAACGCCTGCGAGATGTGTGACCCGTCCAGCGCGGGTACCGCGTGGACCACGATCGACGGCTGCGGCGACGACGCCGGCACGCCGGAGGAAGACGCCGGCATGTCGATGGACGAAGACGCTGGCATGTCCATGCCGGACGAGGACATGGGCACTCCGGCCGGGACCGACATGGGCACCCCGGCCGGCACGGACATGGGCACCTCCTCCGGCACCGACGCCGGAACGACCGGTGACGACTCCGGCGACGGCGACGACGGCGGCTGCGCCGCTGGCGGAAGCGGCGCCTTCGGGGGGCTCTTCGGCCTCCTGCTCCTCGGCCTCCGCCGAAAGAAGGGAACTCTGTGATGAAGCGATTCGGAATCGGTCTCGCGCTCGCGCTCGGCCTCGTGGCGACGAGCGCCAGCGCTCAGGAAGACGTCGGCTCCCAGGTCGATCAGATCTGCTGCGGCGGTGACTGCTGTCTCATCGAGGGCACTTGCTACACGAACGGAGAGGCCAGCGCGGACGACGCCTGCTTGGTCTGCGACCCCTCGGGCTCGAGCACCAGCTTCACCAACACGTGCGGCAGCCCCGACATGGGCGGCGGCGGTGGTGATGACGGCGACGACGGCGGCTGCTCCGCCGCCGGCGGTCCCGCGGGCGCCTACGGCTTCGCGCTGATCGGCGTGGCGCTCGCCTTCGTTCGTCGCCGTCGGCGCTGAACGAGTAGAAGGACCAAGCCGAACGCGCCCTCCGTCAGGGGGGCGCGTTCTTGCGTTCGAAGGGCACACGCACAGCCACCACCGCTCATCGGAGCGCCGGGGGGCGGCACACCGTCGACCGGCACCTGAACGTCCTCGGCAAGCGCCTCGCGAAAGGCCGGGCACACGAGCGCCGCGTCGCTCTCGGCCGGGCACTCGTGGAGCGAGTCGAAGTCCGCGAGCTGGGTGAGCGGAGTGACCGCATCCGGCGTGACGTGGGCGAGCAGCGCCGGGTCGCGTGCGGGGTCGAGGCAGGCGGCGAGCGCTCCGTCCACCACCGCGAGACAACGACCCGCGACGTCGTGAACGCGCTCGAAGGTTCGCCCGTCCGCGCCGAGGTCGAGGCCTTCGAGCCGGCTGATCACCCACAGGCCGTCGGTCGTCCACGCGCCGGTCTCGAGCTGTGCGGCGGCATGGACCTGCTCGAAGGACTCGGTCGCCTCGTCGAAGCGCAGCACTCGTTCCGGCTCCGTTTCGCCATCGAAGTGGCGAACCACGAGGTGGACCTCGCCTTCGCGGGCCGCGAGGATCGTCGCGGAGTACTCGGTCCCCTCGAGCGCCAGCTCGAAGCGGTCGAACGCGACCCCGTCGGCGCTTCGTTCGAGGAAGACCTGCGGTGGCCCATCGGCGCTGCGCGGAAGGAAGAGGACCCGCCACAGTGTCGGCCCATCGATGAAGAGCTGCGCGACGAGCGCATCGAGCGGATCGCCGACCGGGAGCCACGGCCCATCGACCGTCCGATGGAAGAGCTGGTCGGGGGCCGCGACGCGGGTGGCAGCCGCGTAGACGCCGCCCTCCGAGTCGGTAGCCACGTCCACCACCCAGCTCTCGGCGAGTGGCCCTTCGGGCTGCGCGAAGGTGCAGCCGTCGCTCGATTCGAAGAGCCCGTCGAAGGTGCCGAGGACGATCGTACCGCTGCCGTCGAGGGTCAGCTCGGCATCTTCTTCGTCCGCGTCGACCGCGAACGCCCCCGCGCAGCCCAGTGACCATTCGCCCGCGTCGCGGAAGGCCAGGCCCCAGGTCGCGCCGAGCACCAGGCTCCCGTCCGCGCGCTGGTGCGCCGCGGTCAACGCCGCGGGCCTCGCGTGGGCGTGGGCGCTCGCCGCGCTCGCCGCGACCAACGCGAGCGCGATGGCGACGCGAGTCACTTGCCGATCGAGCCGAGCTCCAGCCCGTAGCCGCGGAGGATCCGCCGAGCCACCGAGGCCTTGTGCACCTCGTCGGGGCCGTCGTAGATGCGCGCGCCGCGCTCGTGGCGGAAGAGGTGGCTGAGCGGCGTGTCGTCGGTGATGCCGAGCGCGCCGTGTACCTGGATGGCCCGGTCGAGCACGGTCTGCAGCACGTTGGCGACGAAGAACTTGATGCACGAGATCTCGGTGCGCGCCGCGTGCACTCCCTTCTGGTCGATCGTGTCGGCGACGTGCTCGACGTAGAGGCGAGCGGCGTCGATCTCCGCGCGGCTGTCGGCGATCATCGCCTGCACCATCTGGCGCGTGCCGAGCGGCTTACCTGGAGCGATCTCGCGACTGACCGCGCGCTTGCACATCATGTCGAGGGCGCGCTCGGCGATGCCGACCCAGCGCATGCAGTGATGGATGCGCCCCGGCCCCAGCCGCTTCTGCGCGATCAGGAAGCCCTGGCCGCGCCCGCCGATGAGATTCTCCTTCGGGACGCGACAGCCCTCGTACTTGATCTCCGAGTGGCTCGCCCAGCCGCTGCCCTCGTCACCCATGATCGAGATTCGGCGTACGTGATGGAAGCCAGGCGTGTCGGTGGGAACCAGGATCATCGAGGCGCGCGCGTGCGGCGGCCCCTCCGGCTCGGTGACCGCCATGACGATCGCGAAGCTCGCACCGTCGGCGGCGGTGGTGAACCACTTGTGCCCGTCGATGACCCACTCGTCGCCGTCGAGGACCGCCTTGGTGTCCATCCACGTCGGGTTCGAACCCGCGCGATCCGGCTCGGTCATCGAGAAACAGCTGCGCATCTCGCCCGCCGCGAGCGGCCGGAGCCAGCGTTCCTTCTGCTCGTCGGTGCCGAGCTCGAGGAGCACCTCCATGTTGCCCGCGTCCGGCGCCTGGCAGCCGAAGACGTAGTGGCCGAGCGTGCTCCGCCCGAGCACGGTGCTCAGCTGCGCGTGCGGCCGGAAGGGCAGGCCCATGCCGCCGTACTCCTCCGGGACCTGTGGCGCCCACATCCCCGCGGCCTTCACCTGGTCTCGCGCGGCGTTCAGCTCAGCGGCGGACTCGGTGAAGCCCTTGTGGAAGACCTGCTCCTCGAGCGGGTAGACGAGACCCTCCATGAGCTCGGTCGCCTTCTCCAGCAGGCGCTTCATGTCGTCTTCGTTCATTGGCTTGGCGCTGGCGTTCATCGGCCGAAGCCTACCCCACCCGGCGGCCGGGGTCCCTCGCTGGATCGATTGAGGTATCGTGCCGCCGATGACGAGCTTCCCCGATCCGCCCGCCAACACCCGCGAGGTCCGTGAGCGCCACCAGTTCGACGAGGCGAAGCTCCTCGCGTGGTGGAAGGACGCGGTCCAACCGACCGAGGCGTTGCTCGTCCGCCAGTTCAAGGGCGGCCAGTCGAACCCGACCTTCTGGATCCACGACGGAGCCAAGGCGTGGGTGCTTCGGAAGAAGCCGCCGGGGAAGCTGCTGCCCTCGGCCCACGCCGTGGAGCGCGAGCACCGGATCATGAGCGCGCTCGCGCCCACCGACGTTCCGGTGCCGGAGGTGTCGGCGCTCTGCGAAGACGAGGCGATCATCGGCACGCCCTTCTTCGTGATGGCCTACGTCGATGGGCGGATCTTCTGGAACGTGCAGCTCCCGAAGGTGGAGACACCGGCGGAGCGGACCGCAATCTACGACGAGCTCGCTCGGGTGCTCGCCGCGCTACACCAGGTCGAGCCGTCTTCCGTCGGGCTCGGCGACTACGGAAAGCAAGGGCAGTACGTGGCGCGACAGGTCGCGCGCTGGACCAAGCAGTACCGCGCCAGCGAGACGAGCGACATCGCGGCGATGAACGCACTGATGGACTACCTACCGGCGCACCTGCCGAAGAGCGACGACGTCACCACGCTGGTCCACGGCGACTACCGCATGGACAACATGGTCTTCCATCCGACCGAGCCGCGCTGCCTCGCCCTACTCGACTGGGAGCTCTCGACGCTCGGACACCCGCTCGCCGACGCCGCCTACACCTGCATGCTCTACGACGTGGCCCTCCCGAACGTCGGCGGGCTGCTCGGCGTCGACTTCGAGAAGACGGGCATCCCGACCGAGGAACGCTTCCTCGAGCGCTACATCGCGCACGGCGGCCACGAGCCGGAGGGCGGCGCAGACGAGTGGGCCTACTTCAAGGCATTCAGCCTCTTCCGTCTCGCCGCGATCGCCCAAGGCGTCTACAAGCGCAGCCTCCAGGGCAACGCGTCGAGCGACCAGGCCTCGATGTTCGGAGCCGCGGTAGGCCACCTCGGTGGCATCGCCTGCAAGCTCGTCGGGCTGAAGCCCTAGCAGGGCGATGAAGTAGTGGCCGAAGGCCGCGTTTCATCCGCCTGCTCCCTTGCCCGAGGCGAGGCAAGGGCAGGACGCTTCCGAACTCGCTCTGCGGGATCGTTCTCCTCGCCCTGCTGGCGACTCGCTACTGGCAGGAGACCTGGACGGGCATCGACTCGGCCATGTTGCAGCCGCCATCACAGCTCAGCGCCGCGCAGGCGTCGTCCGTGCTCTCGTAACAGCACTGACCGACCATCGCGGCACAGACCTGGTCCGGTCCACCGACGCCGGCGACGAAGCCGCCCTCGCAGTGCTCCGGTCCCTCGGTGTCGTCGCCCGCGACGTCCGAACCCGTCGAGTCCTCGTTCGACACCGGCTCGTCGGGGTCGCCGCCCGCGCAGCCGAACGCCAGCGCACCCAGAATCACCACCAACCAAGTCAACTTCATCATGCTCCGTGAATACGGACGAACGCCCCTCGCCGTCAAGGGTCTCGCCACTCTCACGGCGCCGACCGGGTGACTCGGTCGGGGCCTCGTGCCACCCCGACCGCCGCTTGGCCGCGCCCCTCGAGGGTCTCGGTCTCGGTGCTTCCGGCACCAAGGATGCGGCGCCCTTTCGCCCGCTGCGTCGCTTGACGGAGACCAAAGCGGCGGAAACCCTCCTCCGACCCTCGATGCGCTCGCTCGCGATTCTCTGCTCGCTCTTCGGAGTCGTGTGCTCGACCGCAGCACAGGAGCCCGCGATTGATGCGGAGGCTCCGAGTGTCGTCCCGCCGGTGGTCGTGTCGATGCCGGACGTGACGCTCTCGGAGGAGGCGCGGGCCGCCGCGCGTGCGCTCGACGAAGCCGAGGTCACGTTGGTGATCCTGGTGACGGTCGAGGGTCGCGCCGAGGTCCAGGAGTGCCCCGCGCCCGAAGCGATCTGCGCGGACCTGCGTGCGGCCATCGAACAGGCCGAGCTGACGCCTGCCCGTCGCGGCGACCAGGCGATGGCGGCACGCATCTCGCTGCGCTTCTCGCTCGAGGTGCCAGAGGAGACGACCGAAACGACCGAAACCCGGACCGACACCGACTCGGAACCGAGCGAGACGCCCACACCCACACCCGCCGAGACCGCCGCAGCCGCCGAGCCGGAGCTCGCCTTCGGCGCGCGTGCAGTGGTGGTCAACCCACCAGAGGGCGCGCTCCGGCTCACCTTGGAAGAGGCACGCAGCCTGCCGGGAACCCTCGGCGATCCCTTTCGCGCCGTCGAGGCGCTCCCCGGGGTCACGCCGATCCTCAGCGGGCTGCCCTACTTCTATGTCCGTGGCTCGCCGCCCTCGGGGACGCTCTACACCTACGACATGATCAACATGCCGATCCTCTTCCATCTGGGGCTCGGTCCATCGGTCGTGCACCCGCGGATGGTCGGGCCGATCCGGCTCTACTCGGGCGTCGGTCCCGCGCGCTACGGGCGATACATCGGTGGCGTGATCGAAGCGGAGGGCCCGGAGCCGACGCAATCGGAGCTGATGGGCGAGGCCGAGCTGCGGCTGCTCGACGTGAACGGCTTCGTCCAGACTCCGGTAGGCGATGGTGAGCTGATGGTCGCCGCGCGCTACGGCTACCCGGGGTTGGTCATCTCGCTGGTGAGCCCGGGAACGAAGCTGAGCTACTGGGACTACCAGCTGCGCTTCCGCCACCCGATCGGTCGGCACACCGACGTCGAGGTGGTGGGGCTCGGCTCGTTCGACCGGCTGGTGACCGAGGACGTCGACACCGACCCGATCACCGGCGCCCGCGTCCGGACCGAGAACCGACTGAGCATCCACTTCCACCGCTTCGAGGCGCGTCTGATCCACAGCTTCGGACGAAACGAGTACGGGATGGCGCTCCGCTTCGGCTGGGGGGAGTCGTCCCTCGACGAACGGAACGACGCCGGCGCTCCGCAGGAGGTCGGCGTGCGCTCGACCAGCGTGGGTCCACGCTTCTGGCTCCGCACGAAGCGGCCGAAGCTGCAGACCTTCGTCGGCGGTGAGCTCTTCGGCACCGCCGGGAGCATCGACATCGGTGACGCCGCAGACGGCGCCGACATGGGCTCCATGGACCCGGCCGCCAACCAGTTCCTGGCGAGCGTATCGGGCCGCAGCGTGGCCGCGCTCTATGCGGAGCTGAACTGGAAACCGAGCACGGCGATGACCTACGACTTCGGCTTCCGCTCGGACCTGTGGATGACCGGCGGCACCGCCGAGCTCGCCCTCGACCCGCGCCTTCGCGGCACCTTTCACGTGCACGACATGGTCGACCTGCACCTAGCGGTCGGCGTGACCCGACAGCCCGCCGTCTTCTTCATCCCCCTGCCGGGCCTCGACGAGGTCGCCGTCGCGCGCGGTCCGCAGGTGGCCATCCAATCGGAGGCGGGCATCGCCGTCGAACCCACCGACGAGCTTCGCGTCGAGGCCCAGGCGTTCGTGCACCGCTACACCGGCCTGCTCTTCCTCGACCTCTTCCTGGATGGCGAGACCTGCGTGGAGGACGGCATCGGTTGCCAGCGGGTCGACGTCCCCGACCGCGTGAGCGGCACGTCGTACGGCGCAGAGCTCTTCGTCCGAGCCGACCCGAAGCTGCGGCTCAGCGGGTTCGCGAGCTACACGCTCTCGTGGGCGCAGATCGATGCGCTCCCGGGCCTGGACTACACACCGAGCTTCGACGTCCGCCACGTCTTCAACCTGGCGGGCCGCGCTCAGATCGTGCCCGACCGCTTCAGCATCGGCGCGCGGCTGCACGTGCGTACCGGAAAGCCGCTGGGCGTGATCTACGTCGAGCCGGCGGGACCGACCATCGGCCGCTACCAGCAACGCCTGCCGACCTTCTATCGAATCGACGCCGAGATCGCCTACCAGTGGAAGACCCGCTGGGGGCGCTTCCGGCTCTCTCTGGAGTGGCTGAACCTCACCTGGTCGCGCGAGCCCACCGACCTCGACTGCGGCGACCTGATCGGCGCGCCCGAACCGCCCTGTGACGTGGGCTTCGCCCCCGCGATCGTGCTTCCCAACATCGGCCTGCGAGGGACCTTCTGATGCGCCGACGCCGACTGCTGCTCCTGATCACCTTGGCCGCCTGCGGCAGCCGCGAGTGCCGCCTCGACCCCTCGCCGAGCTGCAGCTACCGACCGGAGCGTGGCGTCTCGGACGGTGGGGCGGAGACGTTCAGCGACGAGATCGTGACCGTCCGGGCCGGCGACGTGCACGCGTGCGTCTTGCTCTCCACGGGCGAGGACGTCTTCGGTGGCGAAGAGACACGCGCCCGTTGCTGGGGCGGCAACCCGAACGACCAGCTCGCGCGGGTCGCGTCGCCCGGGCCGGGGGAGCTGTGGTGGTACGCGGACTGGGACGACCGCGGCCCCTTCGATGTCGGCGCGGCCCACGCCTGCGTCGTCGACCCCGACGATCCCGACGAAGGTCTCGAGCTCACCTGCTGGGGGAACAACGAAGGCGGTCAGCTCGCGCTCGGCCCGGACGAGACCATCGAGGGCGTCGTCGGCACGACGCTCGAAGTCATGGGTCGGATCACCGGATTCGCGCTCGGCGGCCTGCACGGTTGTGTCGCCGACACCGAAGGCGTGCTCTGCTTCGGCGACGAGCGGTGGGGTCAGCTCGGCCGGGCCGATCCGGATTGTTGCGAGCCGGCGTACGTCAACGGAGGCGACTGGGACGGCGCCGAGCTCGTGGGCTTCGCGCTCGCCGCGGGCACCCGCCACACGTGTGCCATCGCCCTCGAAGCCGATGACGTGGGCCCGCTCCGGTGCTGGGGCCACGCGGCGTTCGGGCAGGTCGGTCCGCCGCCCGAGCCCTCGGACGTCAGCCCCATCCCCTACCCCGTCCTGCCCGCCGTCCGCGCAGTGGCCACTGGACCGCACCACACCTGCGTCATCGACGAGGCACGTGCCGTGCGCTGCTTCGGGCGGAACGCACGCGGTGAGCTGGGCCTCGGCGATACGACCGACCGCACCGAGCCCACGATCGTCTCTCTCGAGTCGGACGCTTTCGCGATCTTCGCCGGTGGCGAGTCGGGCATCGACTTCGGCGGCGACCTGGACGCGGTCGCGCCAGGCGCCGCCCACACCTGCGCGCTCGATGTGGAGGGCCATGCCTACTGCTGGGGCGACAACTCGGCGGGCCAGCTGGGCATCCCCGCCGGACCACCGGAGCTGGAGCCGGTGCCGGTCCACCCGGGGCTACGCTTCGCGAGCCTCGGGCTCGGCGGTCGCTTCACCTGTGGCGCCACCCTCGACGAGCGCGTCCTCTGCTGGGGCGCCAACGACCTCGGTCAACTCGGCCGCGATGGCGAGGGAAGCCACGAGCCGAGCGAGGTGCCGATCTTCACCGAGACGTTCGCCTCACCCTGAGCCCCAGTGGGCGATCGGTGCTGGGCTTCGGCGGTCCGTGGTCGGAGTCGGGTCCGGGTCCCGTCAGGGAAGGCCAGGCACCTCGACCGAGGCGGTGAGCCCGCTCGAGTGCGTGACCACGATCGTCTGTGCGCCCTCGGTCGCGTCGACGTAGGTGTCGTACTCGTCGCCATGGTCGTTCCATCCGCCGAGCTCGGCGTCGCTGCTCACCGACTCGAGGTTCAGGCTCAGGCGATCGTCCCCGGCGAACGCCCGGAGGCGTAGGTCGTAGTAGCCGTCACCCGCCGAGCGGGAGTGGAACCTGCAGTCGTCGGTGCAGACCAGCTCGAGCCGGTCCGGAGCCACCGCCCGGAAATCGAAGGTCTCTTCATGGACCTCTCCGTCGTCGCGCCGCGTGAGGCGAGCCGTAACGGTGAAGGGGTCCGCCGGGGCGGTCGGGATCACGACATGATCCTCGGTCACCTCGCAGGGGCCACTGCACTCGAGCTCGCGATCGATGTCGACCTCGGTACAGAAGCGGAGGAGTGGCCCGAGCGCTCGGCTGTCGTCCTCGCAGGGCTCCTCGAACCAGTTGAGGTCGAAGGCCAGTCGTCCGCCCGGCTCGACGGCCGGGGGACAGTCCAGGCAGGTCGCGTCGGGACCGAGCTCGTTGCCCTTGCATCCGCCCAAGGCCGCGGCGACGGCGAGGCCGCACGTGAGAATCCGAATCATGAACGGGATTCTACCCAATCTGCCGGCGCTGACCCCGGTTGGCGCGAATCGACCCCCCTTTGACAGAATTTGCGTTCACCGGAAAGATCCGCCCCCTTTGGAGCGGCAAGCGGGCCTCGCTCTGCTATAGTTCGCGCCGTGCGGTGCCCTGCTCACTCCTGCGCTATCGGCGCGGCATTGGTGTTCAGCATCCTCGCGTCTTCCGGCGCCCGAGCGCAGAACGACACGGCCGCCGCAGCCCGGGCGTTCGAAGAAGGGCAACGGGCTCAGCTCCGCGGCGACCACGCGCAAGCGGCGCAGCTCTTCGAGCTCGCGCATCGCGCCGCACCTGCGCCAGCCGCGCTCCGAAGCGCGATCCGGAGCCACCGCTCCGCCGGCAACGACGCCCGCGCCGCCACGCTCTCGCTGCGCGCCCAGCGCGAGTACCCGGACGATGCCGACACCGCCGGCCTCGCGGCCAGCACGATCTCCGAGGTCGCGGCCGAGCTGACTCGGCTCGACGTGACCTGCTCCGAGCCCTGCACCCTGACCACGGACTCCCGCCTGGTGAGTCTCGAAGAGTCGGACAGCCACGCGCTCTATCTGCGGCCAGGTAGCCACGAGCTCCTGGCGCGCTTCGGCGACCGCACGGTGTCGCGTTCGCTGACGGCGCAGGCGGGCACCGCCCTGGAAGAGCGCTTCGACGCGCCGGCGGTGGTGGAGACCGAGCCGGAGCCAGAGCCAGAGCCCGTCGAGCCAGACCCAGAGCCGATGAACGCGGAACAGGAGCCGGTCACTCGTGAGCCCGAGAGCTCGGGGCTGCCGCCCGCGCTGACCTTCATCGGTCTAGGCGTCACGGCCGCCCTCGGCGCGGTGATGGTCTGGTCGCTCGTCGACACGTTCTCCGGTAGCGACAAATACGAGGCCGACCCCACCCGCGAGGGTTGGGAGGATGGCCAGGACCGCATCCGGCGCACCTGGATACTGGGCATGTCGACCGCGGTGGTCGGACTCGCCACCATCGTGCTCGCCGCCGTGGGCACGGACTGGGGCGGCGACGACGAGCTGGACGACACCCGCGTCCGCGTCGTGCCGAGCGTCGGCCGAGGCGCCGGCGGACTCTTCTTGGAGGGGACGTTCTGATGGAGAGCTTGCCCGAACGCCGACTGCTCGGACGCCACGAGCTCGTGGCCGAGATCGCCCAGGGCGGCATGGGCATGGTCTACCTGGCGCGCCTCGAGGGCATGGGTGGCTTCCAGCGCCTCTTCGCGGTGAAGGTCCTGCACCCGCATCTCGTTCGCGAGAAGGCGTTCGTCGCCATGCTCCTCGACGAGGCGCGGCTCGCGGCGCGACTACACCACCCGAACGCCGTGAGCATCGTCGACGTCGGCGAGGGACCGCTCGGACCCTACGTCGTCATGGAGTACGTCGACGGCTTCACCCTCGAGGAGATCCTCGACCGCGCTCCGACGCCGCAGGAACGTGCGCGGCTCGGCATCCGCTTGCTCCTCGACGCGAGCAAGGGCCTTCACGCCGCGCACAACCTCGAGGACGACCAGGGCAACCCGCTCGACATCGTCCACCGGGACGTCTCGCCGCAGAACGTGCTCGTCGGCGCCGACGGCATCGGGCGGATCGCCGACTTCGGCGTGGCTCGCGCCGCCGCCCGCATCACGTCGTCGCGGCCGGGGACGGTGAAGGGCAAGCCCTGCTACATGGCGCCGGAACAGGCACGGGCCGAGGACATCGACGCCCGCGCCGACGTGTTCGCACTCGGCATCATGCTCTGGGAAATCCTGGTCGGGCACAGCCTCTTCCAGGGAGACGCCGACGTCGCCACGTTGATGGCCGTCATCCACAAGCCCATCCCGGTGCCGAGTCACATCATCGAGTGCCCGGAAGAGCTGGACGCGGTCACCATGCACGCTCTCGCGCGCGATCCCGACGAACGCTTCAGCTCCGCGCGGGCCTTCGCCAAGGCGCTCGAGCGTGCGGCCCGCGACGCCGGTTGGGTCGCCACCAGCGACGAGGTGGCCGACTTCATCGAGGAAGCGTTCGGCGAAGAGCTCGCTGCCCGCCGGGATGCCGTGCGTGGCCACCTGGAGAGCCTGCGCGGCTCGGTCGCCGTCCCAATCGTCGCCAGCGACGTCTTCGCCGTGCCCAAGCTCGAGGGCCGACAGAGCGTCGTGGAGAGCGAGACACGCGGTCGCGGAGCGTGGCACGAGACGCCCGCGGACAGCCCTCGGGTCGACCCCACGGGCAAGACCGTGGCGACACTGACCTCTGCCCCCGACCACCAGGCGCTGCCCTCCCCCGCGCGCCGCACCGGACTGCTGGCCTTCGCGCTGGGCCTGGGCGGGTTGGCGATGCTCGGCGTGGCGCTCTTCGTGCTGCTGCGCGAGCCGGCGCAGCCGACCACCGAAACCGCGACACCCGCTGCCGAAGTCGAGACACCGACCGCCGACACCGAGAGGCCGACCGCCGAGGCCGAGGCCGAGACACCGACTGCCGAAGCCGAGACACCGACCGCCGAGGCCGAGGCCGTAGCCGAAGCCGAGACACCGGCCGCCGAGTCCGAGACACCGACCGCCGAGATGGACGACTCCGAAGCTCAGCGGACCCGCCGCACCCGTCGGACCCGCATGGCGCCTGCAGCCATGGCGGACCCGGCGATGGAAGCGACACCGGTGAGCCCGATGACCGGAAGCACGCTCGAGACGAACCCCTACCTCCGCTGATGATGCGCACCCTTCGCTTCTCGCTCCTCCTCCTTCCGATCCTCGGCTGCGACCTCTACCCGAAGGAGGCGTACCTGAGCCGAGCGGACATGAGCGCCGAAGGGATGCAGCTCGCCGACACCTGCAGCGGCGACGTACCGATGGTGCTCTCGAGCTCCACGAGCATCCCGATCGACCTCACGAGCCTGAACGACGACTTCCGCGATCTCGCGGCCTGCACCGGTGAGTCCACGCCGGGCGCCGACGGCTTCTTCGCCGTCGAGATGGAGGCCGGCGAGAAGTGGCACTTCCACATCGGGGTGCCGTCCGGCGAGCTGGTGAACCCGGCCATCTACGTGCTCGACTCCTGCGACGACCGTCGTTGCCAGCCGGGGGATGGGATCGACGTCTGTGGCGGCGAACAGGACGAGCACTTCTCGTTCGTCGCGCCGAGAGCGGGCACCTACTTCGTCGGCATCGATGCCCGCACGAGCGGCGGCGCGGAGTACGAGCTCCTCGCCGTCCGGCCGGAGTGCGGCAACGGCGGCTCACCCGAGCACAGCGAGACCTGCGACGACGGAAACACCACGTCCGGCGACGGCTGCGACGAACGCTGCCGGGCCGAGCTCGGGAGCGGCGCCGCAAACGAGGTCGAGCCCAACGACGACCTGACCGGCGCCAACGTCTTCACGCTCCCGCTGGCCATCGACGCGATCACCGGTGGCCGCTGCGACGTGGACCATTTCACCTTCACGCACGCGGGGGGCCCATTGACCGCCAGCATGCTCGCGGGCGGCGCGGTCGCGTGCACGGACCCGCCCGTCGGGCTCTCCCTGGAGCTCCTGGCGAGTGACGGACTGACGCTACGTGGCACCGGCGCGCCGACCGCCGACAACGACTGCCCGGTGCTCGAGATCACCGACCTCGCGGCCGGCGAGTACTTCCTGAAGGTCACCGCGCCTTTCGACGCGCGCACCTTCAACTACGTCCTCGACGTCCAGTAGCCGCGCGTCAGCGGCGGGGGGTCTCGTCGATGACGCGGACGATCTTGGCGAGGAGCTCGGCGGAGTCGCCCGACTCGAGGCGCTCGCGAATGTCGGTCGGGACCGGGATGGTCACCGGCACGAGGCGGCGCGAGACCAGGAGATCGAAGGGCACGTCGAGCGCAGCGGCGAGGCCGCGCACCTGCTCGACGCCGGGATCGCCGACCTCGGCGCTCTCGAGCCGCGCGATGGTTCGACGCGAGACACCGACGCGCTGGCCGAGCTCGAGCTGACCGAGCTTCCCGCGCAGCTCGCGGAGCACTCGGAGGTTGGCGGCTAGGATCTTCGTGACATCCATCGTTGGCTCGAAGGCATGGCATCACCGGACGGATTCGTCAAAGGCCGACGTGCGCCGGTGTCGCTTTCGCCATAGCTGAGGGAAACGCGTTTCAAGGTGTTTCGTCCAGATGACCGTGCTTCGTCAGCCAACGAAGCACACTTCGCTCGGGACGGGGGCCGGCGGCGAACTCCGCGAGGGACTCGCTACGAACGTAGGTCCCGTAACCGGGTGGTGCCTCGTCGCCGAAGGTGTGATGCCAGATGCGGCCCTTCGCAAAGTAGATCGCGTAGCCGCCCCCCGAGCACGGACCGAAGATCGACCAGTGGTGGTCCCACTCCTTCGGCAACTCTTCCGACTCGGGTAGCTCGGTCATGGGTTTCAGCGCTTGCAGCCGAGGGCGAGCGCGGCGACCTGATCGCGAACGGCCGCGGGCGCGTTCGCGCCCTCGCGCTCGATGGTGCGAACCACCGCGCTGCCGACCACGACGCCGCTCGCCTTCGCCGCGACGACCGCGGCGTCCGACGCTTCCCGGATGCCAAAGCCCACGGCGACGGGCTTGTGGGTCTCGTTCTGCAGCTCGGCGGCGCGTGCCGCTGCCGTCTCGAGGTCGGTGGCCTTCGACCCGGTCACGCCGGTCATCGACACGTAGTAGACGAAGCCGGTCGCGGTGGTCGCGATCTGCTCTGCACGCTCGGCGCCGCTGGTCGGCGCGACGAGCGGTACCCAGTCGAGACCGTTGTTCGCTGCGGTGTCGCGGAGCGGAGCTGCCTCTTCCATCGGCAGGTCGACCACGAGCAGTCCGTCGATGCCCGCTTCCGCGGCGCGTTCGCAGAGCGCCTGCTCGCCCATCGCGAGGATCGGGTTGTAGTAGCCGAAAAGCAGGAGCGGCACGTCACAGCCTTCGGCCCGCACCTTCGAGACGGCCTCGAGCAAGCCGCCCATGCTGGCGCCGGCCTTCAGCGCGCGCTCGCTCGCCTTCTGGATCGCCGGCCCGTCGGCGGTCGGGTCGCTGAAAGGCATCCCGATCTCGACGATGTCGGCGCCACCCTCGGCGGCGGCGCGAACGAGCGCGGGGGTGAGCTCGAGCGATGGGTCACCTGCGCAGAGGT
Organism: uncultured Sandaracinus sp.; assembly: GCA_964462035.1. Taxonomy (GTDB): domain Bacteria; phylum Myxococcota_A; class Polyangia; order Polyangiales; family Houyiibacteriaceae; genus UBA1660. The sequence goes on along the minus strand of CAYXAP010000046.1, from coordinate 20,709 downwards.
AGATGATCAGCGCCGCGCGGTCTTCGCTGGCAGCCTTCACCATGGCGTCGGAGATGCGACCCATCAGTGCGCTCCCTTCTTCGACTCGAGCGCCGCGAGGACCGTGTCGAGGTCCTTGTCGCCGCGACCGGAGAGGCAGACCAGAAGCTTCGCGTGCGAGCCGAGCTCCTTGGCGAGCGGCCAGCAGGCGGCGACCGCGTGCGAGCTCTCCAGCGCCGGCAGGATCCCCTCCAAGCGGGCGAGCTCCTGGAACGCCGCCAGCGCCTCCGCGTCCGTCGCGGAGACGTAGCGCGCACGCTTGGTGTGGAGCAGGTACGAGTGCTCCGGGCCGACGCCCGGGTAGTCGAGCCCGGCGCTGATCGAGTGCGCCTCGTCGATCTGTCCGTCCGCGGTCTGCAGCAAGAAGCTCTTGGCGCCATGGAGCACGCCGACCTTGCCCGCGTTGAGCGGCGCGGCGTGCTTGCCCTGGAGCCCTTCACCGGCGGCTTCGACACCGATGAGCTGCACCTGGTCGAGCAGGAAGCCCGCGAAGATCCCGATGGCGTTGCTGCCGCCACCGACGCACGCGATGACCGCGTCCGGGAGCTCGCCCATCTGCGCGAGGCACTGCTCGCGGGCCTCGCGGCCGACGACCGCTTGCAGCTCGCGCACGAGCAGCGGGTATGGGTGCGGCCCGGCCGCGGAGCCGACGCAGTAGTACGTCGTGTCGACGTTGGTGACCCAGTCGCGGAGCGCTTCGTTCATCGCGTCCTTGAGGGTCCGCGAGCCCGACTCCACCGGGTGGACGGTCGCGCCGAGGAGCTCCATCCGCTTCACGTTCGGCGCCTGCCGCCGCACGTCTTCGGCCCCCATGTAGACCTCACAGGGGAAGCCGAGGAGCGCACAGGCAGTCGCCGTCGCGACGCCGTGCTGACCGGCACCGGTCTCCGCGATGATGCGCTTCTTGCCCATCCGCTTCGCCAGCAGCACCTGACCGACCGTGTTGTTCACCTTGTGAGCGCCGGTGTGGGCGAGGTCCTCGCGCTTGAGCCAGACCTCCGCGCCGACGGCCTCCGAGAGACGCTCCGCGCGGTAGAGCGGCGTCTCCCGACCGACGTAGTCGGCGAGGAGCGCATCCAGCTCGCGGCGGAACTCGGGGTCGTTCCAGGCGGTGTAGAAGGCCTCGGTGAGCTCGTCGAGAGCGGGGACGAGGGTCTCGGCCACGAAGCGGCCACCGAAGTCGCCGAAGCGGCCGGTGACCGGGTCGAAACCGGGGGGGAGGTCGATGGTCGCGCGCATGGGGAGCGGGATCTTACACGTAGAACGAGAAAGCGCCCGGCCCTTGCCGTGCCCGACGGCAGCATGGACGCTGCTCTGATGGTGTCCGCACTTGGTGGAGGGGGGCGCGCCATCGCGGCGGCGCTCGTTTGGTCGATGGCGATCGGGTGCGCGAACAGCAACGGCGGGGAGGACGGCGGCGCCGGTCGGCGCGATCTCGGACCGTTGACCGACGAGGATGGGGATCGGGTACCAGCCACGACCGACTGCGACGACGCCGACCCGATGATCGGGAGCACGGGCGAGCGCTCGTGCTCGAGCGACTGCGCCGTGGGCGTCGAGACGTGCACGGCCGGCGTGTGGTCCGAGTGCAGCGCTCCGACGAGCTGCACCTGCGACAGCAGCGACCCGCCACGGATGCGCGACTGCGCCATGTGCGGCACGGTCTTCGACACCTGCACCGACGACGAGTGGGTCGCCGGGACCTGCATGGACCAGGGGACATGTCCGCCCGGTGAGCTCGAGATGCGCACGAACGCGAGCGCCGACTGTGGCGAGTGTCGCGTCGAGCAGCGGACCTGCGGCATGGACTGCGAGCTTCCCACCGAGTGGGAGTGCGTGGAGATGGTCCCGGAGTGCGACTTCTGGCTCCTGCCGAACGGCGCGACGGAGTGGTCGGCCTATCACCTGGCCACGAACGCCTTCTCGCCCTCCGAAGCGATCCGAGGCGCGTTCCCGCTCGAAGGTGCGGGCGAGGGCTGGGTCTTCACCGACACGCGGGTGCATCGCTTCCGCACCGGCTGCATCCCGACGGAGTCCGACCCGTGCTGGAGCGGCAGCGATCTCATCCCCTCCAACTTCCCCGAGGCCGCGGGGCAGACGCAGCGCTACGGGCTCAACATCCCCGACTCCTTCGACGGCGACGGACGCCAACAGGTGGGGCTCTACTCGTCGACCCGCGACGTCCGCTACTTCCGCGACCTCGGCACCGAGACCTTCGTGCTCGAGTTCGACAACCCGGCATCGACGATGGCGCCGGCCAACCCGAACGCGTCGGTGCGCTCCGAGATCGTCGCGAGCTGGACCGACGTGGGTGACGTCAACGGCTGGGCTTCGGTGTCCTGTGGCGACACCGATCCGCGCGTACCCACCGAGTGGATCGCCGACGTCTGGGACGGACAGGTCAGCCTCTTCACGGTCGTGCCCGCCGGTTGTGCCTCCTTCGAGAAGGTCCCGTTCAGCGACTTCGGTCCCTTCGCGCTCCCGGGCGCGCCGCGCTTCGAGGACGTCGGCGCGATCTTCTACTCGAGCGGGCTCTACGTCTTCGCCGAATGAGCGCGGTCGGCGTCGCGCACCGCGGTCACGAACGCGTCCAGCAGCTCCGCGCTCTTGATCCCCGGCGCCGACTCCACGCCGCTGGCGACGTCCACGCGGAAGGGCCGAACCCGAGCGATGGCCCCGGCCACGTTGGCGGGGTGCAGCCCACCGGCGAGCGTCAGCGAGCGCTCGGCGGCGACGGCTTCCGCGAGCGCCCAGTCGAAGGCGTGGCCGGTGCCGCCGGGCATGGCCCCGGGGACGCGCGCGTCGAGCAGCAGGTGCTCGCCGCCGAAGCGGCGTGCGCTCTCCACGTCGGCGGCGTCCGCCACACCGACCGCCTTGTAGGCGTGGGGCTGGAGCGAGGCGAGCAGCTCCGGCGACTCGTCGCCGTGGAGCTGGACCCATCGGATGCCGGTCGCCTCGCGTACCTCGGCGACGCGCGCCGGCGTGGGATCGACGAAGACGGCGACGACCTCGCCCGTCCAGCGCTCGAGGATGGCGCGAGCCGCGTCGACGTCCACGCAGCGCGGCGTGCCGGGCCAGAAGTTCAGGCCGATCACGTCGACGCCGAGTGCGGCGCAGCGCTCGGCATCCACGGGGCGGGTGAGCCCGCAGACCTTGATTTCCGTCATGGTCGCCGGAGCCTAGCAAGCCGCGGGCAGAGGGCTCCCCGGTCTTATTCTTGACCAACCCGATGGGACAATGCGCATTTTTTGCTGGCGCACCGCCGGCGATGGGTCAATGGTGCGCGAAGTCTCATCGTGCTTCGGGCCTTTCCGGTGGAACGTGAGGCTGCCCCCTCGTATAGGACCCCCCCATGAGCGACGTCGAAAAAGCCAACGGAACTGCAAGCCAGCTCCCTCGGGAGATGCTGGACTCGGTCGTCATCCGCTTTGCCGGTGACTCCGGTGACGGCATGCAGCTGACGGGTATGCAGTTCACCACCGCGACTGCCCTGATGGGCAACGACCTCGCGACCTTCCCGGACTTCCCGGCCGAGATCCGAGCGCCAGCCGGCACCACCTACGGTGTCAGCGGCTTTCAGATCCACTTCGCCGACCACGACATCCTGACCCCCGGTGACGCGCCGGACGTGCTGGTCGCGATGAACCCGGCCGCGCTGAAGGTGAACCTGAAGGAGCTCAAGCGCGGCGGGCTGCTCGTGGTCAACACCGGCGCCTTCACCAAGGGCAACCTCAAGAAGGCCGGCTACGACACCAACCCGCTCGAGGACGGCTCGACCGATCCCTACCGGCTGCTCGCGCTCGACATCACGAAGCTCGCGCTCAACGCCGTGGCGGAGCTCGGTCTCGGCGCCAAGGACGCGGGCCGCACCAAGAACATGTGGACCCTCGGGCTCATGTTCTGGCTCTTCGGCCGCGACCGGCAGTCGACCATCGACTGGCTGAACAAGAAGTTCGCGAAGAAGCCGGACATCGCTCAGGCGAACGTGCTCGCGCTCAACGCCGGCCACATCTATGGCGAGAGCGCCGAGATGCCGAGCGGCATCGGCGTCTACCAGGTGCCCAAGGCCGAGCTCGAGCCCGGCGAGTACCGCAACATCGACGGCAACCAGGCGCTCGCTTGGGGTCTGGCGACCGGCGGAAACCTGGCGTCGCTGCCCATCTTCTATGGCAGCTACCCGATCACCCCGGCGTCCTCGCTGCTGCACAACCTCGCCAAGCTCAAGCACCTCGGCGTGACGACCTTCCAGGCGGAAGACGAGATCGCGGCGGTCTGTGCGGCGATCGGCGCAAGCTTCGGCGGCGCGGTCGGCGTGACCGGCACCTCCGGTCCCGGTGTCGCGCTCAAGGGCGAGGCCATCGGCCTGGCGATCGCGACCGAGCTCCCGCTCATCGTCTGCGACGTGCAGCGCGGCGGTCCCTCCACGGGCCTGCCGACCAAGACCGAGCAGTCCGACCTCTTCCAGGCGGTCTGGGGCCGCAACGGCGACGCGCCGCTCATCGTGCTCGCGGCCGCCACCCCCGGCGACTGCTTCCACATGGCCATCGAGGCCGTGCGCCTCTCGACCAAGTTCATGACCCCGGTCGTGCTCCTGACCGACGGCTACATCGCCAACGGCGCCGAGCCGTGGAAGCTGCCAGACATCGACGCGCTCGAGCCCTTCCCGGTCCAGTTCCACACCGACCCCGAGGATTTCTTCCCTTTCCAGCGCGATCCGAAGACCCTCGCGCGCGTCTGGCCGAAGCCGGGCACGCCGGGCCTCCAGCACCGCATCGGCGGGCTCGAGAAGAACCAGCACAGCGGCCACATCAGCTACGACCCGGACAACCACCACGCGATGGTCAAGCTCCGCGCGCAGAAGGTGGCGAACGTCGCCGAAGTCATCCCCGAGGCGACCCTCGAGCTCGGCGAGCCTGGTGGCGACGTGCTCGTCGTCGGTTGGGGCTCGACCTACGGCTCCATCCGCCAGGCGGTGCAGCACACTCGGAAGAAGGGCGCGAAGGTCGCGCATCTCCACCTTCGCCACATCTGGCCGCTGCCTCGCGGCCTCGACGACCTGATGAAGACCTTCGACAAGGTCGTCATCGCGGAGCTCAACGATGGCCAGCTCCTGAAGCTGCTCCGCGCGGAGCTGCTCACCGACGCCATCGGCCACCAGAAGATCGCCGGCCAGCCCTTCCGGGTCTCCGAGCTGGTGGAGCTGATCGAAACCCACCTGCCCGGCGGTAGTGACACGCGCCCGAGCGCGGTCGCCTGAGGACGCACTGATGACTGAAAACGCACCTCTCACGAAGAAGGACTTCAGCTCGGACCAGGAGGTCCGCTGGTGTCCCGGCTGTGGCGACTACGCGATCCTGGCCGCCGTGCAGCGCACGCTGCCGAAGGTCGGCGCGACGCTGGAGAACACCGTCTTCATCTCCGGCATCGGCTGCTCATCGCGGTTCCCGTACTACATGAACACGTACGGCTTCCACACCATCCACGGCCGCGCGCCGGCTTTCGCCACCGGCCTCAAGGTGGTCCGCCCCGACCTCGACGTCTGGGTCATCAGCGGCGACGGCGACTCGCTCAGCATCGGGGGCAACCACATGCTCCACGTGCTGCGGCGGAACGTGAACATCCAGTACCTGCTCTTCAACAACCAGATCTACGGTCTGACGAAGGGCCAGTACTCGCCGACCTCCGACGTGGGTCAGATCTCGCCGAGCTCGCCCTACGGCTCGATCGATCAGCCGGTGACCCCCGTGCGCATCGCGCTCGGCGCGGGCGCCCGCTTCGTGGCGCGTGGCTACGACGTCTCCAAGCAGCTACCGGACGTGCTCGAGGCGGCCCACCGCTTCCAAGGCGCGGCCTTCGTCGAGATCCTGCAGAACTGCCCCGTCTTCAACGACGGCGTCTTCGACCTGATCACCGATCGGAAGAAGGGCCCGCAGCACCAGCTCTGGCTCGAGCACGGCCAGCCGATGAAGTTCGGGAAGAACGGCGAGATGGGCGTGCGGCTCAACCCGCAGACCCTCACCGCCGAGGTCGTCACGCTCGGCGAAGACGGCATCACCGAGGCCGACCTCCTCGTCCACGACGAGACCAACCGGAACATCGCCTGGCTCATCGCCGACCTGCCCGACGTGAAGGCGCTCGGCGTCCTCTACCGAACCGATGGACCGGTCTACGACCAGTCGGTCCGCGAGCAGGTGAAGATGGCCGAGGAGCGCGCGAAGGGCGCCGACCTGAAGTCGCTGCTCCGCGAAGGTCACACCTGGACGGTCAGCTGACGTAGGCCGCAGGCCACGTCAGCTCCCTTGCCCTTGCCCTTGCCCCAAGGAGCGGGAGAGGGCGAACGATGACGACGACCGAAGAGCGGATCGACCAGCTCTTGGCTTCCGAGGACCTCTGGGCGTCCATTGACGAGCTCTCCGCCGACGCCGCACCGGACCTCATCGACCGGGTGCGCGGGCGTCTCTTGGCCGGCGCGGGCGACCACGCCTCGGCGCTGGTATTGCTCCTCGCGAGAATGGGCGAACAGGGAGCGACCGCGCTTTGCGAGGTCCTCGGTGAGAGCGACGATCTCGACCGACTCGTCCTGAAGAATCTCCCGCTCTCCCGGAGCTCGCTCTCGAGGAACGACCTGCTTCCCTTCCTGCGTCGCGACTCCGACGACCTGGCCCGGATCGCCATCAGCGCTGCTGGACTCAGTGGCGATCTCAGCCTGGCACCGGAGGTCTTTCGGCACTGGGACTCCGAACTTCGCCTCGACGTGGCCCTCTGCCTGGGCCGGCTGCGCGCGAAGGACTACACCCCACATTTGGTGGAGCTGGTGGAACTTCCATCCGAGAGGCTTTCGGACCGGAAGTGGGAGTTCGCGGCTGTTGCGCTGGAAGCGATGACCGATCCCGCCTCTCGGGCGCACGTCCTCGAGCTCTTGAAGACGGCGCCAACGAAGCGGGTGTGGTCCCTCGTTCAGATCCTTCGTCGGATTTCGGATTTCGACCTCTCGGGTGATTGGATCGCGGAAGACGGCAAGGGCGACCTCGAAGAACTCCGCCAGTCGTGGTTGGGCCCGGCACCCAGTCCGGGGCTCGACTCGGTCGAGATTCGCTCAGCGAACGTCGGCCAACTGCTCCTCCATGGAACCGGTGAGATCCGTCTGAGCTATCCGCCCGCGACGAGCGTTGGGAGTTGGCCGCGTTGGGACCGAGCTCTGTACTGGGGCGACGACGTGTTGTTCAACGCGAACTCGGATTGCCCGACGTGTGAGACCTACCTGAGGCGCACGGGCACAACGTCTCCGCGGCTCGAGGCCGATCGAGTCGGGCAGGCGCTGGCCGATGTGGCCGAGCTCTCGACGGGCGTCTTGGAGAGCCTCGCGCCGATGCTCGGGCCGCTACCCTCCGGGCGATACCATGTTGCCCTGACCCTGGTTCCGGTCGAGCGCATCGACGAGTCGATGCGGGACTCGTCCTGGTACGCGAAGCGCGGCGAGCTCAGGCTCCCGGACGATCCCGAATGGGACGATCCCGACGAACGCCCGGCACCGATGGTGTGCTGGCCGGGAACGGCCCACTACCAGCGTCCCGAGCTGCTCCGAGCCTCACCACCGACGTCGATGACGATCTTGCCGACGCAGCCACTCCAGGACGTGGACGAATCCACCGTCGCTTCCCGGCGGGACGCAATCCGTAATGGTCAGCGGCCGGCTGTGTTGGCGCTCGCTTGGTACGAGCATCGCGACATCGAAGGCGGCTATCCGGAGGCCATGCTGCAGTGCGTGGTCCTCGACGGGCATCACACGCTCGAGGCGTACGCACGCGAGGGTCGGCCCGCCCAGCTTCTGCTGTTGCTGCCTTGGGCGTTCTCGTGGGTGCCGGCGCTGAAGGGCGCCATCGATCTGCTGGCGTAGTCGTGCGCCGCCTCGAACCCTCAGGGCAAGGGTATGGGCACGGGGCCTCGAGTCGCCGCTTCGCGGCTCACTCGAGGCTGAGCAGCTCTTTCACCTTCGCGATCACCTGCGGCGCCTGGATGGGCTTCGTGATGTAGGCGGTCGCGCCGAGGGCCATCGCTCGCTGGCGATCTTCCTGCGAGCCCTCGGTGGTGATGATGATGATCGGGACGTCCTTGTGGGTCTCGTCGCCGCGGATGCGCTTCACCAACTTCAGCCCGTCCATGATGGGCATGTTGATGTCGGTGATCACCAGGTCGAACTTGCCGCCGGCGAGCTTGCGGAGCCCATCGACGCCGTCTTCCGCTTCGGTGACCTTCAGCTTCTTGATTCGAGCCAGGGCGAAGACCAGCAGCTGCCGCATCATGGGCGAGTCTTCGACCACGAGACATGAATGCTCGCTCATGATCCGAGTTTCTCCGACAGGCCCGCCAATGCTTCTTTGGGGCCCTTGTCCGTGTCGTAGAGGTTCGCGGCGATCATCGCGACCGCCGCCTGATGGCCGATGAGCTGGAAGAGCTCGTGGTCGACGTTCGCCCACTCGTTCTTCTGGCTGAGCACGCGGACCACACTGATGGCTCCGACGGCTCGCCCTTCGGCCGTGAGTGGAATGACTGCGACGGGGTCGTCGATGCTCCCGCCGTGCAGATCTCGCTCGCGAATGATCGGGAGCGAGGTGAGGATGGCTTCGCCGACCTGGCCCACGCCCTCATCGATGGTGCTGGGCGCCTCTTCGAGCCCTTCGTGGGCGAGGGGCACGATCTTCTTCGACGCGTCGACGAGGTAGAGCACGAAGGCCTCCGCGCCGACCAGCTGCCCGAGCATGTCGCAGACGTGCCGGACCACTCGCCGCGGCGAGAGCGACGCATGGAGCTGGAAGCCGGCCACGTAGAGGTTGGCCAGGTCGTTGATCTCCTGCTCGATCTTTGCCTGCCGACCGGCGTGCTCGGCCTCGGTGTCCTCGAGCTTCTGCGAGCGTTGGACCAGGCGGTCGCGCTCCTTCCGAAGCTCCTCGACCGTGACGAGCAGCTCGCGGATGGCGTCGTCGCTGGCGACCTGCGCCCGGAGACTGGTGTTGTCGTCGCGGAGCTGGTCGAGCTCCTCGCGCAGCTCGCCGTTCTCGCGGAGCAGCTGCTCGGTGTACTCGACACCCTTCTTCAGAAAGGAGCGCACGAACGCATCCCGTTCCTTGATGAGATCGAGGGGCACATCACTGGCCCGCCGTTCCCGGCTGTCGTCGTCGCTGCCCACGGAAGCTGGCGAACGCTACCAGATGGCTCGGCCGGTTGGGAAGCGGGAGATGTGCCCTCCGTGGGGCTCGAAGGTGTCAATCGTCGCCTGGTTTCCGACGCGCCACGGGCTTCAGCCCCACCTTCCCGTCCTTGACGACGACCTCGAAGTCGATCCGTTTGCCCGCGTGCTTCTTCTGGAGCTTGGGCTCCATCTTCCGGATCTGCGACGCCAGCTTCTCGTAGCTCACCCCATCGGGTCGCTTGCCGACCTGCTTCCGGGCCTCGACGTAGCGGTCGAAGATGCGGCGCACGTCGTCGTCCCGGAGCCCCTCGGCCCGTGCCGGCGGTCTGGGGGGCCGGGGCGGCGATGGCGGCGCCGGGCGGGCCGGCGGCGGCGCCGGTCGTCCAGGCGGCTCCGGCGGCTTCGGGGCGGTGCGCGCCGGCGGGCGCGGCGGTTGGGCCCGCAGAGGGGGCGGCCGCTTGGACTCGGCCGGATGCTCGTCGAGGTCCATGTTCGGCAAGCTCAGCGCCTGCGGCTGGCTGGGAGGCGGCCTCGACGACGGCCCCACGCTGCCGAGCGCCGCGAGCGCAGCGTTGATCTCGGCGTCCATGTCCATGTCCATGTCCAGCTCGACCTCGACGGACTTCGGCCCCTCGTCTCGAGGCTCCACCTGGCGCTCCGCCGCTGCCCGGCGACGCTTCGCTCGGCGAATGTCGCGCGCGTACGTTCCCTCTTCGATGCGGCGAGAGATCCGGTCCCAGTACTGGGTGAAGGTGATCCAGCGCTGGAAGATCGTCTGGTACTTGAAGCGGAGCGCCGTGTTGTTTGGCGCTTCCCGGCGCATCCGACGTACTTGGCGGTCGAGCCGCTCCCTCATCCGGACCGGTGGCAAGCGCTCGATGCCTTGGAACCACTGCTCGTAGATCGCGCGGAGCTTCGTGATCTCGTTCTCGAGATCGGCGAGGCGCGCATCGAACTCGCTGGGTTTCATGGACGTCGGCTCATGCTTCGCGGCTCACAGAGGCGAGATCTCCAGATTGTCGAAAGTCAGCTCGCTCTGCCAGTTGTTGAAGGCGAAGTGATCGTGACCCCGGCCCTCGAGCGGCTCCGGGTCCTCCATCTCGGCCAGCAGCTCGCCGTCGACCTCCGCGCGGATGGTGTCGCCCTCGCGCTCGATGACGATGTGGTAGGTGCGCCCCTGCTCGACGGGGTTACGTGGCCCCTCGGCGCGGTCGGCGCCATGCTCGTCCATGCGAGCGATGAGGTTGGTCGAGTTTCCCCAGCCACCGAAGATCACCACGTAGCTCGTAGCGGTGTAGCTCTCGGTGGTCGCACGGCTCGAACCATCGCCGAAGACCTCCACCTTGATGTCGCCCTCCGGCGAATCGCTCGTCACGTCGAACTCGATGTGGACGTCACGGGGAAGGGTCCGGCGGAGCCACAGCGGTCGGTTCCGCGCACCACGGACCCGGAGGGCTCCGTCGCGGACCTGCCAGGGCCCGCCGGTGTTGTGCCAGTCGTCCCCCAGCTGAGTGCGCTCGAAGTCGTCGGAGTAGCCTTCGCTGCCGATCCCGGGGTCCCCCTGCGGCGTGCAGGCGGCGAGGACGACGAGGCTCCAGCAGGCGAGGAATCGGAGGGCCATCACGAGGGGCCACCTTAGCAGAAGCGGGACTCGTACCAGGCTCCCGAACGACTGCCCCGCAGAAGGGGGTTTTCTCCGGCTCGTCGCGCGGTACCCTGCGCGCCGATGCGCTACGTCATCCTGGTCGCTCTCCTCCTCTGCGCCACCCCCGTCGGCGCTCAGCGATCCGTCGACGTCCAGCGCTTCCGGCCGACCCTGGACTACGACGGTTTCCTCGGCATGCAGGGCACCAGCGTGCCCGGCCCGTGGCGATGGAACGTAGGCCTGTGGAGCCACTACGCGAAGGGACCGCTGACCGCCGGCGGCGACGACGTGATCAGCCACCGGCTCGCGGCGAACCTACTGGCGCAGGTGGGGATCGGCGGCCGCTTCGCCCTCGCCCTCGACGTCCCGATGGTCCTCTACCAGGTGGCCGACGAGACCCCGCTTCGGGACGGGCTCGGTCCGATCGCCGCGCAGGCGATGGGCGATCCGCGCTTCGTGGCGCGCCTCCGAGTCTTCGGTCAGACCTTCGACGTCCCGCGCGAACGCACGGAAGGTCCGGGGATCGCGCTCATGGGTGCGGTCACGATCCCCGCAGGCACCGAGGACGCGTTCAGCGGTGAAGGCGCCGCGACGCTCGAAGCGCGCGCGATCGGCGACTTCCACATCTTCGGTGCGGGAGCGGGCCTCTCGCTCGGCTGGCGCCACCGCTTCGAGAAGCGACCGCTCGGCACCGATGGCGCGGGCAACCCGATCCAGTTCCGCGACGAGCTGCTCTTCGGCCTCGGCGTGAAGGTACCGATCCCGGTCGTGCCCGATCTGCTGGTCTTCGCCGAGGTCCGTGGCGCGCTCGACGCGCGGGACCCCTTTGGTGGCGGCGCCCGGAGCGCCATCGGCGGGGACCTCGGCGTCGGCATCCGGCGCCATGGGCTGAGCATCCGCGCGGGTGTCGGAACGGACTTCACGGCGGGCGTGGGCACCGCCACGGTTCGCGCGTTCGTCGGCTTCGACTGGGCACCGCGGATGGCCGACGTGGACCAGGACGGGATCCCGGACGACGTCGACGAGTGCAAGCACCTGCCCGAGGACTTCGACGGCTTCGAAGACGAAGACGGCTGTCTCGACCCGGACAACGACATGGACTTCATCCCGGACGTCGACGACCGCTGTCCCGACGAGGAAGCCCTCGAGGGCTACGACCAAGACGAAGATGGCTGCACCGACCCGGGCGCACCGACCGCCGCCGAGCTCGCGGCGCCGGAGCCACGGCCCGCGGTAGGGGAGATCGGGGAGGCGGCCACCGTCGACGATCCGCCCGAAGGGCCGGCCGAACCTCATTCGCCATCATCCGAGGAAGAGACCTCCACGGCTGCCGAGGCGGCCGACGGACAGACGAGCGAGACCGCCGCGAGCGAAGACCAATGAATACGGGGGGTCCGAGCGCGTCCTCGAATCGGGCTGCGCTTCTGGTCGCCCGCACCGGTGGTGGGGTGGGATAGCGGCGGTTGACGCCCTACATCGGCGGCCCGCAGCTTTGACCCACCGGGGAGCATCGGGCGAGCCCTCGAATGACACACATGGGAGAGACGCGAGCGAACAACCCGAAGCGATCCGGCGGTGGCCGCGTGCTCACGTCCGTCTCGCTCGCGCTCGGTGCGGTGTTGATCCTGGCGGCCGCATCGGTCGCTCAGGATCGCGCGACGCTGATCCGCTCGCTGCACAACGCCAGCGACTTCCGCGTGAAGGTCCAAGTGGCCTTCGCGATGGGCAACGCCGGCGACGACGCCTACCGCCCACACCTGGAGCGCGCCCTCCAGGACTCCAACCCTGCCGTTCGAGCCGCGGCCGCGACCGCGCTCGGCAAGCTCGGCGACCGGCGCGCGCTGTCGGCGCTTCGCCGCGCGACCCGGGACTCGTCGGCCTCCGTTCGGATGCAGGCGGAGCGGTCCATCGAGCGTCTCAACGAGGCGGCCGAGCCGACGCCCCCACCACAGGCCCCGCGCGCGCGCGCCGGCACGAGCGGACGGTACCCGACGGTCGCCGTCGTTCCGGAGGCGCGTCGCGGCACACCTTGGTCCCGAGTCCGCTACGTCATCGTGCTCGGCGACATCTCGGACCGCTCGAACACCCGCGCGGGGCGAGCGGTCGTGAGCACGCTTCGCGAAGAGATGAAGGCGGCCCTCACGGTGCACCGAGGCGTGAAGGTCTTCGACTCGCCGGCGATGATCGACGAGCGTGACCGCCGGCAGATCGAGCGACGCCGACTCCCGAAGCTCCGGCTCGAGGGCAATGTGGTCGACATCGATCGGCGCCGTCAGCGCTCGGAGGTCTCCGTGCGGGCGGAAGTGCGCCTGGTCCTGCTCTCCGAGCCCGGCCGCGACCTGCGCGGCATGATGTCGGGCGCAGCGACCGGCAGCGAGCCGCCGCGGCGCAACCAGCGAGAACAGGTCCAGCGCCTGGCCCAGCGCGCCGTCAGCGCCGCCGTCCGGAGCGCCCTGAGCGACGCCCCGTCCGCGCTCCAGCGGGCCGCCCGACGCTGAGCGCTGGCGCGCCGCGCTTGCCGCGGCGGGACCGGCCCGGCATACCGAATCCGTGAACTCCGTGCTCGAGAAGAAGCTCGCGCGTCAGATGGGCCACTGCATCCGAGACTTCGGGTTGGTGGAAGACGGCGATCGGGTGATGGTCTGCCTCAGCGGCGGCAAGGACAGCTACGCGCTCATCCACTTGCTCGAGAGGGCCCGCAAGAAGGCGCCCATCGCTTTCGAGATCGTCGCGGTGCACCTGGACCAGGGCCACCCGGGCTATGACGGGACACCGCTGCGGCGCTGGCTCGAAGAGCATGGCTACGACCACCGGATCCTGTCGGAGGACACGTACACGGTCGTGAAGCGGAACGTGCCGGAGGGAAAGACCTATTGCTCGGTGTGCTCCCGCCTGCGTCGAGGCATCCTCTACAACGCCGCCGAAGAGCTCGGCTGCACCAAGATCGCCCTCGGCCACCACCGCGACGACGCGATCGAGACGCTCATGCTCAACATGATGTTCACCGGGAGCCTGGGCGCGATGCCGGCGCGGCTGGAGAGCGACGACGGCCGGAACACCGTGATACGCCCGCTGCTCTACTGCGCAGAGCGCGACCTGGCAGCGTTCGCGGAGGACCAGGCGTTCCCGATCCTGCCGTGTGATCTGTGTGGGTCCCAGGACAACCTCTGGCGCCAGCAGGTGAAACGCCTGCTCGGGGATCTAGAAACGCGCATCCCCGACGTACGAGAGAGCATGCTGGCTGCCATCGGAAACGTGCGCGCGCGCCACCTGCTGGACCCGCGGCTCACCGAGAGTCGGCCCGTCGAGACACAGGCTCCCCAACGAGGGGCGCGGCGCAGTCTCCCCATCCTTGGCGACGCTCCCCCTTCTAGGACCCGCCCTTCGGGTGGTATCCTGGGTCAGTGACAGAGGGCGCACATTTCCGCTCCGGAAGGCGGATGCCCCTGGAGATGCGCCTGCGCTTCCGGACGGGGGCCGCGCTCGAACACGAAGGCAGCACGGTCGATCTCGGGATGGGAGGTGCCTTCGTACAGACGCGTCACCTGCCGAGCGTCGGTGAGCCCGTGGTCGTCCTGCTCACGGCGCCGACCGCCTGGGACCCGCTCGAGCTCGGGGGCCGCGTCCGCTGGGTCCACGATGGACAGGCGGGCAAGGAGCGGGGCTTCGGCGTGAAGTTCGACCCCATCGAGCCGTCCCGCGCCCGCGCGCTCTACGAGCTCCTCCAAGCAAACGCGTTCATCGACGAGGACGACTCGTGAGCACGAACGATCCCGATGACGAGTTCCACGCGCTCTCCGAGGCCGAGCTCGACACGGAGGTCGACACGCTCTTCGGCGATCACGCCGCGTGGATCGGTCGAACGATCGACGATCGCTATCGCATCCTGGACCGCCTCGGCGAAGGTGGGATGGGCACGATCTACATCGCTGAGCACCTGACCCTCGGCAAGCGGGTGGCGCTCAAGACCGTCCATCCGGAGTTCGCCGGGGACGGTGCCGTGGCTGAGCGCTTCGCGCGCGAGGCGACGGCGACCGCGAAGCTGGACCATCCGCACGTCGCCAGCGCCATCGACTACGGCATCCTCCCCGAGGGTGGCGCCTACCTGGTGATGCAGCTGGTGCTCGGGCACTCGCTTCACGAGGAGATGGACCGCCACGGCGCGATCGCCTGGCCGCGCGCTTGCGCCATCGCCAGCCAGATCGCGGACGCCCTCGCCGCGGCGCACGGCAAAGGGATCGTCCACCGGGATCTGAAGCCCGAGAACGTGATGCTCGAGCCGCGCGACGACGGCTCGGAGCTGGTGAAGGTGCTCGACTTCGGCATCGCCCGAGTCCAGTCGAGCGGCGACGGGGACACCATTCGGCCGCCCGCTCCCACCGGCAGCCGAAAGGCCGCGCCTCCGCGAGCGCTCACCCAGGTCGGTATGGTGGTTGGCACGCCCGGTTACATGGCGCCAGAGCAAGCAAAGGGGTCGTCGAAGGTCGACCACCGCGCCGACCTCTACGCCCTCGGGGTGCTGATCTGGGAGATGATCAGCGGGCTGCCGCTCTTCGATTCGGAGGACTTCCGGGAGATCCTCGCCCTGCAGCTCGCGAACGAGGTCGCGCCGCTCCAGGACACCGTCTCTCCGGAGGACAACATCCCCCCGGCGCTGCAGGAGCTCGTCGACTCGCTGATCACGGTGAAACCCGACAAGCGCCCGGATAGCGCCAGCGAGGTGCGGGACATCCTCCGTGAGATCGGGATGCAGGCGATCGTCGAAGGCGACACGCGCGCTCGCGCGGCCATGCGCCTCACGCCGCCTTCCGGGCGCTACTCCCTCGACCCCGAGCCGACCGAGGCACCCGCGCTCGACAAGGGTCACTTCGAGGACAGGAAGGGGCTGAAGATTTGGGTGATCAGCCTCGTCGCCGCTCTGGCCATCGGGGGTATCGTGATGGCCGTCGCGCTGCTCAAGCGGCCGGCAGACCCGGAGCAGGACCCGGAGCTCATCGAGGAGCTCTTCGAGAAGGCGAAGCAGGTCCACGCGGCGCAGGAGCTCGAGCGACAGGTCGGGCTCCTCTTCGACGAACGCGACAAGGACATCCGACGACAGGCGGCGCTCTGGCTGCTGGACCACGAGCCGGCCGATGAGGTCGAGCCCCATGTTCGTGGGGTGGCCAACCTCGAGCTCGCCCGTGGCTGCCGGGAAATCCGCGGCGAGCTGCAGCGGCTCGCGACCGCCGGCGACTTCCGTGTGCTGCCGGCCGTCCAGCGGATGAGCGACACGCCGCACACGTGCGGTCCTCGCAACCGAGGCGACTGCTACGCGTGCGTCCGGCGGGACATCGAGGAGACGCTTCGCACGCTGCGCGAGGCGGAGGCGGCCGCTGGGACCGAGACCGGGGACGCGCCCACGGAAGCCCCGGAGGGCGCCGAGAGCGCCGAGCCGATCGGCGAATGACGCGCCGGGCCCGCAAGGCGCGGCCCAAGGGGAGTCACTACATCACCCCCGAAGGCTACGAGCGCTACCGAGCCGAGCTCGCGCATCTGTGGCAGGTCGAGCGCCCGCAGGTCACCCAGGGGGTCGCCGACGCCGCGGCAGAGGGCGACCGATCAGAGAACGCCGAGTACATCTACGGCAAGAAGCGACTGCGAGCGATCGACCGGCGCATCCGCTTTCTGAGCAAGCGCCTCGACGAGCTCGAGGTCGTCGAGAACGATGCCCGAAGGGACGCCGAGCGGGTCTACTTCGGGGCATGGGTCACGGTCGAAGACGAAGAAGGCGACGAGCGGACCTATCGGATCGTGGGTCCGGACGAGCACGATCTCGATCCGCGCTACGTCTCGATGGACGCACCGCTCGGCCGCGCGCTCCTCGGCAAGCGCCTGGACGACGAAGTGCTGGTGCGCCGGCCCAAGGGTGACTTGGAGCTGCTGATCGTCGCGATCGACTACTCGGCCCCCGACTGATCCGCGCGAGCCGGTCACCGGGTGACCGGCGAGAGTCCCGACCCTGATTGGCGTCGCGCCCTCCGACTCTCTCACCACTCCCGAGCTCGGCACCGTGCTATCGACCGCAGATGGACGACGACGCACGCGCTGCGCTCCGGGCCGAGTGCCGCATCATCCAGGCCCATGGGGAGCGCAATCTCCCCGCGCTGCTCTCGCGCACCGCCGAGTGGTGCCGCACCCACCGTGTCACCCACGACATCTACGGGCGTGGAGAGATGATCGAACGCTTCGAGGCGGAGGTGGCGGCTCGGCTCGGGTTCGAGGCCGGACGCTTCATGCCGACGGGAACGCTGGCCCAGCAGGTCGCGCTTCGCATCTGGTGCGAGCGGGCCGGCCACGACCACGTGGGCATGCACCCGACGTCCCACGTCGAGCTCCATGAGGAGCAGGGGCTCGCGCACCTCCATCGCCTACGCAGGACCCTCGTGGGGCCCGCCCACGAGCCGCTGCTCGCCGAGCACCTCGCGGCGGTCCCCGAGCGTTTGGCCGCCCTGCTCGTCGAGCTGCCGATCCGCGAAGCCGGCGGGAAGCTCCCCAGCCGCGCGCAGCTCGACGCCCTCGTCACGGAGGCCGACGCGCGCGGTGTCCCGCTCCACCTCGATGGAGCACGGCTCTGGGAGTGTGGGCCCTTCTACGAGGAGCCCTACGACATGATCTGTCGCGGCTTCTCGTCCTGTTACGTCAGCTTCTACAAGGGGATCGGCGCTCTACCGGGCGCGATGCTGCTCGGCTCGTCGGACTTCATCGCCGAGGCGATCGTCTGGCAGCGTCGCTCCGGCGGGAACCCCTACACCCTGACCCCGCAAGCCGCGTCGGCGGCGATGCAGCTCGACGAGCGGCTCGCTCGGATGCCTGCGTTTCACGAGCGCGCCCGGCGCTTCGCTGCGACTCTCTCTGCGATCGGAGGCATCTCCGTCGTCCCGAATCCGCCACACGTCAACCTGGTCCACGTGGTCCTCCCTCTCGATTCGGAAGACGCGAAGCGAGCCCGTGACCGGGTCGCCGAACGGACCGGGCTGTGGCTCTTCGGGGCGGCGCAGCCCACCGACGTCCCGGGCCACTGCCGGCTCGAGTACTACGTGGGAGACGCGCTGATGGAGCTCACCGACGAGGTCGTCGGCGAGGCGTTCTCGGAACTCGTGGCCTAGCGGCAGACCCCGGTATCGCTCCCGTCGCCCGGGTCCGTGCAGGGCGCACAGACCTCGCCCGTCGCGCAGGTGGATTGCGCGAGCAGATCGGCGTCGAAGAGCGAGGCGAGGCAGTCCGGCACGCACGCTCCACTGGCGCCCGAACCGGTGGTTCCTGCCGTGGTGCAGGCAGTCATCGTGGCCGTCGGGTCCGCAGCCCACGGATCCGGAACGCAGGTCTCACCGGTCGCGCAGCTGTCCTGCGGGAGCCCGTCGTTCGCGGTGTCGAGCGCCTCAGGAGGGATGCAGCGACCGCGGTCGGTGCCGCCGAGGTCGCAGCAGCCAGCGAAGACGGTGGGCGACTCGGCGGGAGTGTCGGTGCCGATGGCGCAGGCGCCGGTCGCGTCACCGGTGAGCGGATCGAAGCAGGGAGCGCAGAGCTCGCCGTCGCCGCAGTCGGCGGCCGTCAGCTCGGAGGCCCGATCGGCCACCAGGGGCAGACAGCTCGGGAGGCAGCGGCCCTCGGCATCCGCCAGCGCGCGGCACGTAGCCGCGACGAAGGTGGAGTCGGCGTAGTCCGTCAACGCGCAGAGGTTGCCGTCCGCGCATCCGTCCGCACCGTAGAGTGCCTGCTCTTCGGTGGTCAGGAGGCCGCTGGCGACACAGACGCCCGCATCCGCACAGCAACTCGCGGGCGGCGATTCGGCCGGTTCGTCACCGCGGATGTCGCAGGCGCCGGTCGCTTCGCCGGTGCGCGCGTCGAAGCACGGCGTACACAGGAGCCCGCTCGCGCAGTCGTCCTGGGCCAACGAGTCGGCGCGCTCGGCCACCAGCGGAACACAGGCTGGCAGGCACCGCCCCTCGGCGCTGCTCCCGGTCGTGCACGATGGCGGACGGTGAGCTTCGGCGGCGTACGCATTCGGCTCGCAGAGCAAGCCATCACCACAGGTGTCCATTCCGAAGAGGGCTCGTTCCTCGTCGCCGAGCGAGTCCGGCGCGACGCAGAAACCCGCATCGCCACAGCACGCGTCGAGCGTGCTGGCGGGCTCCGTCGGGCCGGGATCGCAGCTCACGTCGCAGGCTGCAGTACTCGCGCCGGTCTCGGGGTCGAAGCAGGGGATGCAGACCTCGCCGGCGGCGCAGCTATCGACGGGAAGCGACAGCCGGTCGGCGATGTCCCAGGCGACGCACGTGGAGATGCATCGCCCCTCCACGCCGCCCAAGGACCGACAGCTCTCGAACGTGAAGTCGCCCCCCGTCGTGATCAGTGCGTCCGGTACGCAGACCTGCCCCTCCTCCTCGCACTCCTGGAGGAATCCGATGAATTCCGAGGGGATCGCAGCCGAACGGACGCACCGGGCGTTCTCACAGAGCGGGCAGGCCGGGAAGAGGTCGGGATCGAAGACCGGGGGCCCGGTGTGCTCACAGCCCATGTCGGGCCCGGGGCCAGAGTCCCGTGGGACCCCCCGATCGGTGGGTACGAAGGCGTCGACCGGATCGGTGTCGTCGTCGCCGCAGGCCGCGGCGAGGAGGATCAGGGGAAGGCAGAGCAAAGCGCTGCGCAAGGATCGTTCAGCTGGCACTGCGTGAGTGTGAACGGGGAGGAGCCCGGAGGCAATAGCGTATCCATTTGAGGACACGGCCGACGGCCCGCGAACTCCTTACCGTTGCAGAAGAGCCCGCGCTCCCAGGGGGGAACGCAGGCTCTCGGAGGAAGCTCCGGGTTCCTCAGCGCAAGCCGCGACCATGGCGGCCCCGACGGCCGCGGTCCCCGCGGTGCTGCTCCAGCGTCGATCGCTGCTCGGCCGTGAGGACGGCGTCGATGGCGGTCTTGGTTCGCTGGCGAAGGGTCTGCATGGCCGCCTGGCGCTCGGGACCGGCCTGGCTGCCGTTGCGGAGGGCCTGACGCTGGGTCCGGGCCGCCTCGAGGATGCCGCGGATCCGGCTGGCCTGGGTCTCGGAGAGCGAGAGCTTTTCGGTCATTCGCGAGACCCGTCGATCGAGGCTCCGCTGCTGACGCTGGCTCCGAAGCTCCTGCATCTTGGCCTTCTGCTCGGCGGTGAGGACGTCGAGGACGAGCTGGCGCGTCTCCTGATGGAGCTCGTGCATCGCCGCACGATTCTCGGGGCTGCGGCCCTGGCCGCGCAGCTCCTGGCCACGCTCCCGTGCGGACTCGATGATGGCGCGGACCTGAGCCTTCTGGTTGTCGCTGAGGTCGAGTTGCTGGAGCATGCGCTGCATGCCTCGGCCACGGCGGTGGCGGCGGTGCCCGCGATGATGACCGCGACCGTGGCTGGGTTCGCCCTGGGTGGCGCGGTCGCCGCGTTGGGCGGATGCGGAGGTCGTGGGCATCGCGAAGGCGAGGCCGGCGCCGAGGCCGGCGACGAGGGCCACGCGGGTCACGAAACGCTTGATCGAGGAGCTGGGGGTCATGGGGTGTTTCCTTTGGCTGGGCCCGGTCCATCGCGCCGGGTACGCATAGGAGACGCCTGGACTCTGAAGGACTCCTTAAGCCCCGAGAGATCTTCGACGGATGGCGAAACGCGACGAGCCGGGGGCTTTTTCAAAAGCCCCCCAAGAACACACGGAGGAGGAGCGCGCAGCGCGACGACGCACCGAGCGGCTCCGCCGCGAGCTCTTCAGGTTTTTGGGGAGGCGAGGAGCGATTCACTCGCGACGAGCCGGGGGCTTTTTCAAAAGCCCCCCAAGAA
>CAYXAP010000045.1:8816-73638 GCA_964462035.1 uncultured Sandaracinus sp. | reverse complement strand
GGATTGAAAATCCCCGTGTCGACGGTTCGATTCCGCCTCTGGGCACCAACGAAGCCCCGCTTTTAGCGGGGCTTCGTGCGTTTGGGGACTGGCTCGCGATCCAGGGAGCGCTGGCCTCGCCAAAGGCGCCGCTCAGAGCGCCTGGTAGAGCCCGCCGCTCTCGGCCGCGAGCGCCTGCATGAGGGTGCGGTCGTGGCCCGGGCCGATGCCGATCGTGTCGATGCGGACCCCGCCCTGCATGGCTTCGCGGGCGTCGCGGAGGATCTCGTGACTCTCGCCGCCGACGTTCCCGTGGCCATCGGAGAGCAGCACGACCCGGCGGGCGTCCAGGACGAACGCGGTTCGGAGCGCCGGCGCGAGGGCGGTGTTGCCGTGCGCCTCCACCCCTTCGACGAACGAGAGGAAGCCGGCGCGGTCGGGCTCCTGCATGGCGACGAGTCGGTCCGCGAACGCCTCCACTCCGTCATTGAAGAAGATCACGTTCATCCGGGTCCCAGCCGGGAGTCGCTCCAGGGCGGTGAGCAGCTCATCGCGCGCGACGTCGACCTTCCGGGGAGGAGGCGGGCTCGGCGGCACGCTACTGGGCGGAGCGTTCGGGGCGCTCGAACTGGCGCCCGCGTTCGGGTCCACGGGCTCGGCGCTGGCCGGCGGCGCCTTGGGGCGCGCCAGGCGTGCGATGGAACGCGAGGCCTGGTCGTTCATCGACCCGGAGAGGTCGAGCACGAAGATGACGTCCTGGGCTCCGTCGAGGGGCACGCCGAAGAACTCGACGACCGTCTCGCTCTCGAGGGCGACGGCTGGGGCGGGCGGCGGCGGGGGTGGCGCCTGGATGCGAATCGTCGCCCCGATCGAGCCCCGCAGGTCGAGCTGGCTCGGCCCGCAGGCGAGCAGCGCGAACGACAGCAGCGAGAGGCGAGTGGGCATCGAAAGGAATCGGCCGAGATGCGATGATGGCGACTCGGCCGGTCTCCTGAATATTCACCCGTCTCGGGTGCGTCTGGCCATGCGTTCTCGATGCGCGCTTCCTCGTTCCATCGCCTCTCGCTGCTCGGGCTCCTCCTCCTCGGGGCCTGCGCGCCGCGCACCCTGACCCCCGCGACGGTGCCGGAGGCGATCGCCCCGCAGGTCGAGCTCGGAGAGCCGCCTCCGCCGGGCCGGAGCCGGCTGGTGATCGACGTGGTCGAAGGGCCGGTTGCGGTCGAGCGGGTCCGCATGCGGGCCACGCCCATCACGGCCGCCGGCGAGACGACCCAGCGCTTCGGCTTTCACGAGGCGGACGAGATGCTCTGCCCGACCACGCCCTGCGTGCTGGACGTCGAGCCCGGCAACCTGCTGCTCCGCTTCCCGGTGCTCGGCAACGACGAGATCGACCACCATTCGGAGCTCGTCCACGTCGGACCGAAGCCGTCGGTCTATCGGCGGCGCCTGGACCAGTACGAGGAGGGGCGCTCGGGGCTGGTGGTCGCGGGCATCGTCTTCGCGCTGGTCGGCGTGAGCGGCTCGATCACGGGCGCGGTCCTGGCTGCCGGCGCGGACGACGACAGCAACCGCGCGCTCGGTGGAGGCATCACGGCCGGCGTGGGCCTGGCGATGCTGGTGTTCGGTTCGTGGCTCGCGCGCCTCGGCGCCCCGACCATCCGACCCGGCTCGTCGGTGCACTTCGAGCTCTGATCACATCGCGATCATCGACGGGCACTCCCGCGGGGGCAGGTCCACCAGGGCCACCGGGAGTGCGAGCCAGTCCACGATCGACGCGAAGAGCTTCTCGGCGTCGCCGTACCCTTCGTCCAGTCGGTCGTCGGTCAGGAAGTGGGCGGCGCTCACCGCCAGCCGAGCGTCGCCTCGTCGCAGGGCGACGAGGAGCGGGCGGCGCCCTTCGTCATCGGGGGTCTCCCAGCGATGGTCGGGCAGTGCGGTCCCGAGGTCTCGGATCAGCCATGTCGTTCCGCCCGTGGCGAGGATCGGGTCGGCCGTGATGTCCTCCGTGGGTCGGACCTCGATCGCCGTGGGCAGCGGGAAGGGCACCTGCGCGGCCCACCCGATCGGATGCGGCGGGCAGGGCGGGAGGTCGTGGTGCGGCCGGCTGAGCGGCGCCGGTGGGTATCGGAGATTCGCGCCCTCCATCCCTTCGATCGTGCTCGCCACCGCGAGCGCGTGGCTCGTCGCGACGAGGGCGTCGTTCACGTGAACACCCCAGGGCTCCAGCACCGAGGCGATCCGCGTGCGGTCGCGCTCGATCGAGCTCGGTGGCCACTCGTCGGAGTGAAACCCCAGCCCGAAGGCTCCGACCGAGCCGCCGTCGCTCAGGTAGGTGCTGACTCGCGCCGCCTGGCGCGCATCGAGCGGAGCGTCGATCAAGAGGAGCGCGTCCAGCGTGCTAGGAACCGGGCCCGAGAGATCGACCGGCACGATCGTGTAGCCGGTCAGCGCCCGGCGGACTCGGTCGAGCGAGTCGGTGCCCGTCACCAGGCCGATCCGCATGCTCGGCTGGGTCAGCCGCGCGAGCCGGCGAGCGATCTCGTATTCCTCCCGGACGCTCGCGTCGGCCGGCGACCAGACCGCGCTGCGCTCCTCCGCGCGAACCAACACCGCCCGGGTGACCTGGGCGAAGGCCATCTCTTGGGTCTCTTCGTCGACCATGCGGTTCACTTCGAAGGGCTCGATCCCGACCGAAGCGAGGGCCTCACGATCGTCGCCCGTGACCAGCTCCAGTCGGGCGGTCCCGGCCCCGCCCGCGTCGTTCAGCGCATCGACCCAGGCCTCGGCCACGGGCTGCCATCGGCTGAAGCCCACGGTCGGCTCGCCTCCGACCAGGAGCTCGATCTCCGTTCCGGCGGGGAGCCGCTCCAGCAGCGCGCGCGTTGGTGCCGAGAGCTCGCGCACCGGAGGCGGCGGCGCTTCCTCCACCGTCGCGGTCGGTTCCTCGGGAGCGTCGGCCGGAGGTTCCTCCGCCCCTTCGAGGAACCAAACCGCCAGCGCCGCTCCGCCCGCGAGGAGCGCGAGCGCGCCGACCCATGCCGAGCGCTTGGCCATGGCCGAGGATAGCGCGCGTGTCCTTCGCGGGGTGATCGATGGGCGAGCCGCAGTATGCTCGGGGGGTGGACGTCGAGACGGCCAAGACCTTCGGGCGCGCGTTCGTTCGTGCGCTGCGCGATTCGAACGAAACGATGGAGCTGCTCACCGCCGAGGAGATCAGCTCGGTGGGGCGCATGGAGGCCCTGCTCGCCTCCATGCGCGCCAGCGACGAAGGAAGGGCCATCCTGGCGGAGCGGCCCCGCATCGACTCGCGCCGCGTCGACTTCCGTACGCTCCGGGCCAAGCCGGTCGGGACCCTCGGCCGTGACTTCGCCGATCACCTCGAGCGGAACGGTCTCGACCCCGACGCGCTCGACGTGCCCGTGACCCGCGGGCGGAGCGCGGAGGCGAACTACTTGCTCGAGCGAGTTCGGCAGACCCACGACATCTGGCACACGCTCCTCGGCCTCGGCGCGGCAGGTCACGAGGAGGTGCTCGTGCATGCGTTTCAGTGGCCTCAGCTCCGGATGCCCTACTCGGCGTTCGTGGTCTTCTTCGGCACGTTCAAGCACCTGATCGGCGAGGGGCGGCTTCGGGCGCTCCGCACCGATCTGCGCGCCGCCTTCCACGCGGGCGCGAGCGCGGCGCCGCTCCTGCCGATCTACTGGGAGCGACACTGGGACGAGCCCACCGACGCGCTTCGGGCTCGGCTGGGGGTCCGCCCCGCGCACCGTTGGTGAGCGGCTACCCTCGCACGCGCGTCGATCGCCATCGCCTTCGAGAACGCGACCTTCGACCGCGGTGAGGAGGTCGCGGCGGTGGTGACCATCCGCGCGGACTCTTCCTGAGCGTCGACGTCCCGGGCGTGCCGCATTGGTTGCAGCGCTACGAGCTCGAGGTGCGCTCGGTCGCCGCCTCGGGCTGGCGCGGCCGGTAGAGCGCCACCCACCAGACCCAGGCGGCGAAGACCAACTGGAAGGGCAGCCGAGCCCAGAGCGTCCACACCGGGACCGGACCGGTGGTGGGCATCACCTCGTTGATCGCCATGTGCAGGTTGGCCGGGAAGACGGCCACCAGGAGCAGCAGGAGGCCGATCCCCGCCGCGCGTCGGACTCGTGGGATCAGCAAGCCGAGGCCGCCGAGGATCTCGGCGACACCGCTGATCCACACCAGCCAGCGCGCGGCCGGCAGGTAGGGCGGGACGATGTGCTCGAAGAACTCCGTGTCCACGAAGTGCATCGCGCCGACGCCCATGAAGCTCAGCCCCGCCAACCATCGTGCCGCCGTTCGCAAGCGCTCCATGGCCTCGGCGTAGGTGCGCCCGGGCACCAGAGCAACCCGCCGATTGCTCCGAGCGGTGGTTCCGGGCGATTCTCGGCGCGTGAGTCAGCTGACGGACGACCAAGTGGACGCGGTGATCGCCAAGCTCCGTGCGGGCAAGGCGTACTCCTACTCCGCCTACGTCGCCGGCAGCCAGGAGACGCTCACCGCCGAAGGCGATGGCTTCCGCCTCGACGAGCGCACCATGGATGGTGACCACACGTCCCGCTGGACCGAGGCGGAGTTCCGGGTCTGGGCGGCGGGCCGCAAGTACCTCGCCGAGTGGGCGGCCGAAGATGGCTAGGGTAGGGCGTCGAGCACTTCGCGCTTGATGGCCATGCCCGGGTCGCCCTCGATCTCGAGCGCCAGATGGCCGCCGCTGCGCATGTCGATCCGGCCGGAGCCTTTCATGGAGAGTCCAGCCGGGAGCCCGCGGAAGGTGGCGGACACGTGGGCGCCATGAACACCGTGGCCGGTCTCGATCGGGTCCTCGTCGATGACCACCTTCGCGGCACCGGCGCGAAGGGTCACGCGTCGCGCTTCCGCGCCGTGAGGGCCACGATCGATCCACTTCTCCTTTCGAACGAGGGTGGCGTCGTTGCCCACTGCGGTGATCAGCGCCGTCCCGAACGCGAGCTCGAACACGCGGTCGCGCGAGAGACGCTGCAGCCAGACCTTGGGGAAGACGTAGCGGAGGGAGGGAGACTGCGGGTCGTCCGCGGCCCGCGCGTCCTCGCTCGGCGACCGCTGTGGCGTGAGCTCGATGGCGACGAAGCCATGGCCCCCACCGAAGCGCTCGAGCGCCTCACGAACACCGAGGCGGGTCTCGGTGAGATCGTCCAGCAGCGTCATCGGATCGACGGTCATGAACCCGCCCCGCGCGAACTTGCCGCAGCGCATCCGGATGGCGCCGCTTCCATGCCAGGCGGTGAGATCGTCGGAGTCCAGCAGGCGCTTCGCCGACGCGAGCGCCTCACCGGAGATCGTCGTGCTCCGCGGCGGCAGGACCGAGCTCAGCTCCTGGTCGAGCAGGTCGAACGCATGGTCGTCGGGTAGCAGCTCGGCCTTCGTGAGCGCGCCGCTCGAGTCGAGCGTCAGCTCCGCATGCAGCCCATCGCCGAAACGCATCAAGCCCCTCGGCGGAGAACCCCCGCGGCCGCGGAGCAGGAGTCGCTCCGTGCTGGGGCCGTGCTCGGCGAACACCTGCGCTCGGTGGTCTCGCGCCTCGTCGATGAAGCGGAGCAGCTCGGGAGGCGGCGATCCGCGCTCGAGCTCCGAATCGTGTCGCAGAATCTGAGTGAGGAGCTCGCTCGCCGCGCGGCTCTCGCTGCACTGGATCTGAGTCGGCCCCTTCTCGTAGACCTTCGTGGCCAACCAGCCGACGTCGTCGGTGCGCTGCAGCCACCCGCTCTCCATCGCGGGGGCGAAGGTCTCGGCGTGGGCGCGGAGCTCGCTCATCAGCCGCCTCGTTCGCCCGAGCGCGGCTCGGAGCGTCTCGGCCGTCGGGCTCGAGCGCTCGTCCCAGACGCTGAAGAGCTCGTCCTCGTAGCCCTTCCTCGCGTACTCGGTGAGAAAGGCGAAGGCTTCGTCCCGGTCGAGGAAGGTGGTTCGCGAGGCGTCGAGGCCTTTGCCCAGCGAGAACCACGCATACGTCGGTGAGGCGCCCAGATCCAACGCGACGAAGTAGAGGCCGTCGCCGCCCATCGTCGGGAGTCCCTCGAGTCGCCAGGGCCCCTCGGCCAGCCGGTCGAGCACCGCGTTTATGGAGGGGAGCACGGCCATCCGCCCATCCTACCGATTTTCGGGCGCTTCGGTTGCCACGGTCATGCACACGCTCGTTCTCACGGACGTCCCCCAGTCTCTTCCTCGTAGGCCGCGATGGCCGACAGCCAATCACTCGAAGAGGGAGAACGATCATGACCGAAGACAAGAAGAAGCTGGTGATCATCGGATCGCGGGGACTGGACGACGAGCGCGCCACGGTGTCGTGGACGATCGCCAACGGTGGCCTCAACGCGGGGCTCGACGTGACGATGTTCCTCGTGAGCAGCGGCGTGGACCTGGTCCGCAAGGGTGCCGTGGACTTCGCTCGGATGAACCCGCTCGACCCGCCGCTCAAGGAGCTGATCGAGAACTTCCAGAAGAACGGCGGGAAGATCTGGGCCTGTCCGCCCTGCGCGAAGGTGCGCGGCTACGACCAAGAGAGCTTCATCGATGACGTCGTCATCACGGGCTCGGCAGCACTTCACGGTCTCGTCCTCGAGGGCGCGACCACGATGAGCTTCTGACCGTGGCGGCCAGGCGCCCGGAGTCGCGCGGCGGCTCCGGGCTTCGCGCCATCCATGCGGAGAACCCGATGAGCGACCGACCGATCTATCTCGACCATCACTCGACCACGCCGGTCGATCCACGGGTGCTCGACGCGATGCTCCCCTACTTCGCCGAGCGCTTCGGCAACCCGGGCAGCTCGAGTCACCGCTACGGATGGGAAGCCGACGGAGCCGTTGGCGACGCGCGCCTCGCCATCGTCGAGCTCGTCGGCGCGCGAAGCCCGGACGAGATCGTCTTCACCTCCGGGGCCACCGAGAGCAACAACCTCGCGATCCTCGGGGCGATGCGCGCTGCCGGGAGCGGTCACCTGATCACCTCCGCGATCGAGCATCCGAGCGTCACCGAAGCGGCGAGACAGCTGACCCGTGAGGGCTTCGAGTGGACCGAGGTGTGCGTGGGCACCGACGGGGTCGTCTCGGTCTCCGCCATCGAGGCGGCGATCCGCCCGGACACGCGGCTGATCTCGGTGATGGCCGTGAACAACGAGGTCGGCACGATCCAACCGACCGAGGCCATCGCGGAGCTCGCCCGAGAGCGTGGCATCCGCTTCCACTGCGATGCCGCTCAGGCGGCGGGGCGAGTGGCGCTCTCGACGCATCGAGACGGCGTGGATCTACTCTCGGTCTCGGCGCACAAGATCTATGGACCGAAGGGAGTCGGCGCGCTCTACGTGCGGCGATCGCCCGAGGTCACGCCCCTCGCGGTGCAGATGTTCGGCGGTGGCCAGGAGCGCGGCCTCCGCTCGGGGACCGCGAACGTCCCGGCGCTCGTCGGTTTCGGCGCCGCGGCCCGGCTCGCCCACGACGAGCGGGCTGCGGAGCACCGCCGGTTGGCTGGCTTGCGGGACCGACTGCTCGAGCGCCTGGCGCTCGCGGTGCCGGAGCTCCGGGTACACGGCTCGCTGGAGAAACGGGTTGGCGGGAACCTCAACCTCTCGTTTCCGGGGCTCCGCGCCGATGCGCTGCTGAACGCTCTGCCCGGCCTCGCGCTCTCCGGTGGGGCGGCCTGCTCCTCGGGGAAGCCGGGTGGCTCCCGAGTGCTTCGGGCGATGGGCGTCGACGATGACGCCATCCACGGGGCGATCCGGATCGGACTCGGTCGCACCACGCGGGAGACCGACGTGACGCTCGCTGCGGCGGCGATCGCTCAGGCGGCGCGCCGCCACCTTCGACGCGCGGGCTAGCTCGGTGCCGGGAGCTGGCGCATCACCGAGCGAGCCCTGGCGGTGGCCTCGCTCAGCGCTGCGTGGCCGCCGCTCTCGATCACCTCGCCGTGTGCCATGACGAGGCGGTCGAAGTCGCGGGCGAGGATCGACTCCAGGCTGGCGGCGAAGGCTTCTCGGTCGGCGGTCCACCAGCGGAGCAGGCGGCTCTGGCCGCAGCGACCGAGCGTGCCCGCGACGACGCGGAAGGTGAACCAGCTCATCAGGCCGCGAGCCTTCAACACGTGGAAGACGAGGTCCGTCACGATCAGCGTGCCCGTCGGACGGTGGAGCGCGACCACCTCGTTCATCTTCGGGACACCCTCGGTCGCGATCAGCTCGAGGCCTCCACGGGTCTCTGCCATCAGCTCGCCATCGAACGCGATGTCGGAGCGCTTGGCGGCCAGCCCGGGCGCTCCGAGGAGCGTGGCCTCCGGATACCGCTCCCGCGCGTCCTCGAGGTAGAGGTGATGAAAGCAGTTGGGCGCCACCAGGTTCGTCACCGGCCCGAGCGCCGCGAGCTCTTCAGCGAGTGCGTCGTCGATAGCGATCGGCGACCAGAGCGTGAGCTCGCCCTGCGATCGGATGATGGTCATGCGAACGGGGAACCAGACTCCTCCGGGAAGCCGGATGTCGTCGGTGGCTTCCCAGAGCTCGTCGGCGATGGGTCTCAGGCGCGGCATGTCGGGTCCTTTCCGAGTGGGCATCGAGCCCGTGGTATATAGTCAAGCACCGTTGACCAAAATGGTCAAGCCTACTTGACGATGTGCTAGGGTCTCCTCGTGGATCCCGCCTTTCCCGAAGCGCTCGAGACCGCCAAGCGGGCGAGCACCGCACAGCTCCTCTTCAAGTGCGCGCGCCTCGTCAACGAGAGGGCGCTCGCGACCATCCCGGCACCGGATGGGGTGCCGCGGCCCCGACCCGCACACATGGCGCTCTTCCCGCACATTGCGCTCGAGGGCACTCGGCCGAGCGAGCTGGCGAAGGCGCTCGGCATCAGCAAGCAGGCGGTCGGTCAGCTGGTCGGGGAGCTCGAAGCGATGGGCATCGTCGAGCGGCGACCGGACCCTGACGACGGTCGAGCCAAGCGGGTGGTGTTCACCGAGCGTGGGCTGCAGTCGATCCTCGAGGGCCTCGATCACCTTCGGCGGATCGAAGCGGAGCTGACGAAGGCGATCGGCGAGGACACGATGGCCTCACTGCGAGCCGCGCTGCTCGTGTTGCACGACCACCTCGACGATCACTGACCGAAGAGCCGCGGGTCGCCCCAGCCGCCCACGCACTCGAGCCGCTTGCGGAGGCCAGCGAGGCGGTCACTGGCGGTCGGCAGCGTCGTGATGGCCTTCCGTCGCCGGAGCGCCTCGGGCATCGCCACGAAGTCGACCGAGTCGCTCGCGGCGTCGAAGGGGTGGTGCCAACCATCGAAGGTGAAGAGCGGCGTCATGTCGGCGGGGAGTCCGAGTCGGCCGAGCAGCTCTGGCGGCTCCTGCCACAGTCGCTCTCGCCAGGGGCCGGTGACCAGCTGGAGCATCACGGCTTCGAGCGGACCGAAGCGCCGCGGAACCCCTTCGGGGATCCGTAGCGGAACGTCGACCGACTCGCCTCGGAGCTCGAAGGTGAAGGTCGATCGAGCTCCGCCCTCGGGCAGCGACAACGTCCCGTCGTCCAGCCCCGCGACGCCGGTGGTGTGGTGGACGAGCGCCGACTCGTCGTCCGTCCAGGTGGCCAGGGAATCCTCCGGCACGAGCACCTCCCGTGCCACATCGTGACCATCGTGGGCGCGAAGTGCGGGCCGTAGCCGTGGAGCTCGATGCGGATGTCGTTCGTCCCCAGCCCGCTCACCAGGCTCTGGAAGACCAGCGCGTCGCCCTCGGGATGGACGAAGCCGGTGACCCGCATGCCTGCGGTGAAGAAGTTGGTGTTCTCCCACATCGGGCAGGTGACCTCGGCGAAGGAGTCGTCGAGCGCGCCGAGATCGACGGCGGGTCCGGCCGGGATGTCGACCAACTCGGCTGCGTCGACGATCGACGTCACCTCGGGCGGGAGCGCGTCCTCGAGCCCGAGCTCGTCGATCCACCGACGCCCGGCCTCGGCCCCGAAGGTCCGCAAGGCATGCGCGACGCCGCCGGGATCCTTCGTCGCGAGTCGTCGAAGCACGTCCTCTGCGTGCGCGTCGGAGCCGGCGCGTTCGGCGAGCAGCCGCCAACCCGTCGATCGTCTCGGGCTCACCCCGCTCGTAGACGTCTGTCGCGCTCAGCAGCGCGCGGGCATCGGCGAGCGGCATCAAGCCCCGCTCGTCGGCCTCGGTGACGGCGCCGCTTCGCATCGCAGCGCTCACGTGAGGGCCGAGCTCGTTCATGGCGGGAGGCTATCACCCACGCACGCTCGCCCAGTCGAGATGGTGGCGGAGCAGGTACTTCCGTAATCGGTCGGCGTCGTTCGTGCTCTTGCGCCGCTTTCGCGAGGCGGCGAAGAGGGTACGGCCGGCGGCGGAGAGGCTCTCCGACTCGCGGCAGACCCGGACCACGTCGGCGAGCTGTGCGCGGTCGAAGCGGTCGAGCTCCTCGAGCGCTTCGGTGCCGAGCAGCATCCGCAGCGACTCGTCCTCGTCCGACGGGCGCGCCCAGGTGGACCGGAGCCGATCGATCTCCACGTCCACGGTCGGACGGTCGATCCGTCCACCCGGAGCCAGCGTCGCCATGCGGACCACGGCAGCGTGGAAGTCGCGGAAGCTCGCCGGCCACGTCGCTTCGCCCGTCGCGAACTCCAGGAAACGCTCGCGGGCTTCGCGATTCATGGTGAGCGACTCGCCGCGATCGGCGCCGACTCGCTCGAGCTCGAAGTCGAGGTTGGGCTCGATGTCCTCGCGGCGCTCGGCGAGCCCCGGGAGCTCGAAGGTCCAGAGATCGATCCGCGCGAGCAGGTCCTCGCGGAAGCGGCCCTCGCGCACGGCGGCGCGCAGGTCCCGGTTGGTGCCGCAGATCAGCCGGAACTCGCTCGCCGTCTCGCGGTCGCTGCCCACCGGGAGGAAGCGCTTGTCCTCGATCGCACGTAGCAGCATCGCCTGCTCGTCCAGCCCCAGCTCTCCCACCTCGTCGAGGAAGAGCAGTCCTCCGTGGGCGGCCCGGAGAAGTCCGTCGCGATTCGTCGCGGCGCCCGTGAACGCGCCCTTGGTGTGACCGAAGAGCGCGCTCATCGCGCCATCGCCACGCAAGGTCGCGCAGTTCACCTCGACGAGCGGTCCGGCGAGATGGCGGCGAGAGCGCAAGAGCGCGTCGATGCGACGGGCGAGCCGCGATTTGCCCGCACCGGTCGGTCCGAGCAGGAGCACCGGCTCGGTCGAGCGCAGGACCACCCGCTCGAGTGATTCGATCAGGGTGTTGAATCGTTCGCTCCGCGTGGCGATGCCCGCCTTCAGGAACGAGAGGCTCGCCTCTCGCTCCTCGGCGAAGCGGCGGGCGAGCGCGTCGTAGCGGGAGAGGTCGAGGTCGATCACCGAGTGGCTTCCGAGCGCCTCGCCCTTCTTCGGCGGAGAGGTCTGCAGGAGCTGCGCCGGGAAGTGACGCGATTCGGTGAGCAGGAAGAAGCAGATCTGCGCGACGTGGGTGCCGGTCGTGATGTGGATCAGGTAGCGCTCGTTCTCGAGGTCGAAGGGGTAGGTCGCGGCGAAGCCGTGGAGGAGGGCGAAGACCTCCTCGAAATCCCAGGGGTCGCGCATCGTCGTCGGGTGCAATCGCACCTCGCTCTCCGGCGAGACCTTCTGGAAGTCGGCGGCGACGAGCCGCGCGAGCTTCCCGTGGGCGGGCACGTGGAGCAGCTCGAGGCGATCGACGAGCAGGTCCTCCTGCTGGCCGATCCCGATCGTCGGTCGCCAGCGATCCCACCGCTTGTCGCCGAATCCGCGATCGAGGGTCGAGCCCAGGAAGCCGAGGACCACCGTCTTCATATATGAAGCTATAAACGACTATATAGAAAGAGCGAGTTGTTAGGTGGCTTTCATGGAAATCATTGGTCTTTCGACTTGGCCCGACTCCTGCTCTTGGTGAGGGGCATGGAGAACGACATGACCATCGAGAGCACCGATTCCAACTACGACGTCCTGCCGACCAGCGGTCAGCCCGTGAAGGCCTGGATCCGCGGGGTGCCCGTCGAGGACGCCGCCAAGCAGCAGCTGATGCAGGTCGCCTCGCTGCCCTTCATCCACAAGTGGGTCGCGGCGATGCCCGACGTGCACCTGGGGAAGGGCGCGACGATCGGCAGCGTGATCGCGACCAAGAAGGCCGTGATCCCGGCGGCGGTCGGCGTGGACCTCGGCTGCGGGATGACCGCGGTCCGAACCTCGCTCACGGCGAACGATCTCCCGGACGACCTCGCTCCGCTGCGAAGCGCGATCGAGGCGGCGGTGCCGCACGGGCGGAGCTCGCGCGGTGGTCGCGGCGACCGCGGCGCGTGGGGCGACCCGCCCGAGGCAGTCGCGTCCGCGTGGACCGAGCTCCTCCCGCGTTTCGAGGCCATCACCGACAAGCACCCGAAGATCGCGAAGTCGAACCACGTGGTGCACCTCGGGACCCTCGGTAGCGGGAACCACTTCGTGGAGATCTGCCTCGACGAGGACGATCGCGTGTGGGTGATGCTCCACAGCGGCTCGCGTGGGGTCGGGAACCGAATCGGGACCTACTTCATCGGGCTCGCAAAGGAGGAGATGAAGCGCTTCTTCATCGACCTGCCGCACCAGGACCTCGCGTACCTGCCGCAGGGCTCGCGCTACTTCGACGACTACGTCGAGGCCGTGGGCTGGGCACAGGACTTCGCGGCGGTGAACCGGCGCACGATGATGGCGGCGGCGCTTCGTGCGCTCGCCGACTCGGGGCTGCTGCCGGCGTTCGATGCGCTCGCCAAGGTGGTGAGCTGTCACCACAACTACGTCTCGTGGGAGAAGCACTACGGCGAGAGCGTGCTCGTGACTCGCAAGGGTGCGGTCCGCGCTCGCGAGGGGGAGCTCGGCATCATTCCCGGCTCGATGGGCGCGAAGTCGTTCATCGTCCGCGGGAAGGGCAACCGCGAGAGCTTCTGCTCCTGCTCGCACGGGGCGGGTCGCACGATGTCGCGAACGGCGGCGCGCAAGCGCTTCACGGTCGCGGACCACGCGGCCGCGACCGCGGGCGTGGAGTGCCGCAAGGACGAGGGCGTGATCGACGAGACGCCGATGGCGTACAAGGACATCGATGCCGTCATGGCCGCGCAGGCGGACCTGGTGAGCATCGAGCACACGCTCCGTCAGGTCGTGTGCGTGAAGGGCTGAGACATGGATCCGATCGACATCGATGGACGCGCGGGGGAGGGCGGAGGCCAGATCCTCCGGACCTCCCTCGCGCTCTCGGCTCTCACCGGCCGACCGCTCGAGATGCACCACATCCGCGCGGGCCGCGGGAAGCCCGGCCTGCTCCGCCAGCACCTCACCGCGGTGCGGGCGGCGGCGGCGCTCTGCGACGCCGAGCTCGACGGCGCGGAGCTCCGGAGCGGTCGGCTCCGTTTCGTTCCGGGACCGCTTCGCGGCGGGAGCCACCACTTCGACATCGGCTCCGCGGGGAGCGCCATGCTCGTGGCGCAGACGGTGCTGCCGATCCTCTTGCGCGTGGGCGGCGAGGTCCGCGTGGAGGGCGGGACCCACAACCAATCCGCGCCGCCCTTCGACTTCCTCGAGCAGGTCTTCGTCCCGATGCTGACTCGGATGGGGGCGAAGATCTCGGTGCGGCTCGACCGCACCGGTTTCTATCCGGCGGGCGGCGGGGACTTCTCCATCCGGGTCTCGCCGAGCGAGCTGCGGCCGCTCGAGGGTGCGATGGAGCTCGTGGAGGGCGAGGCGTCCGCTTGGGCGCTCTTCGCGCGCGTCCCGCCGACGGTCCCGACCCGGGAGCTCGACGTGCTCGAGGCGGAGCTGGGGATCGCCCGCGACCGACTCCACCCACGTGAGGTGCGAAGCCGTGGGCCCGGCAACGCGCTCTGCGTCTTCCTCGATGGCTCGGTCCCCGAGCTCGTGACCGCGTTTGGGAAGCGAGGCGTTCCGGCCGAAGCGGTGGCGCGCGACGTCGTCGATCAGGTCCGAGCCTACCGAGCGACGGGCGCACCCGTCGGTGAGCACCTCGCAGACCAGCTCCTGCTTCCGGTGGCCCTCGGCGGCGGCCGGTTCCGCACGGGGCCGCTCTCCAGTCACTCGGAGACGAACGTCGAGACCATCCGCGCCTTTCTGGGTCCGGACGCGCTCTCGGTCGTCGCCGACGGGTCGAACGTGATCGTCTCCGCGTGAGGCGCTCTGGTTCTTCTCGGTGTACGCTGACCACGTGCGAGTCGCGATGGGGTGCGTGTTGGCCTGTGTGCTCACCGCGAGCGTGGCCGAGGCTCAGACTGGGGACTGCGACCGGAGCGCCGCACGGCTCTGGGGGGCGGTTCCCTGGAACGAGCTGGTGGAGCGTTCCACGGTCGTTCCGCCGGGCGCGGACGAGGAGCACCTCTTCCGAACCCTCGAGGTCGACGGCCAGCTCCTGGTCGCGGGCGTGCTGCGCACCGAGGGCTATCGCGGCCGGCCCAACGACACCGACTCCTTGGCGGTCTGGCGGCTCCGATGTGTCGACCGGAGCTGGCGCTACATCGACGGGTTCGTCGACGGAACGGTCAACACCGTGAGTCTCTGCCAGGAAGGAGCGGAGCTCGCGGTGATGCGGATCGAGAGCGGGACCAGGGTCGAAGGGACCTTCGTACGCATCGAAGCCAAGTTCGACACGTGCGGGGTCGCGTGCGGAACCTACGCGCGCCGCTTCCTGCTCGTGAACGTCGGCGGCGCTCGCGCCGACCGGGCGTTCGCGTGCACCACTCACTCGGACATGTACGTGGTGAGTGACGAGCAAGCCGCGAGTTACGGGTGCGGCGAACAGGAGCGCCGGCGGCTGGTGCGCTACGCCAGCGGGGGCCGGATCCGCAGCCGGCTGCGACGCCCGCAGTCGGGGCCCTGGGTCGTCTTCCGTTGGAACGACACCGCGTTCGTCGACGAGAACGGCCAGAGCGAATGCGACCCCCGCATTCCATGGCCGCGCTGAGCCGTCACGGGGGCCACGGGCGTTCGGCGAGCAGCTCGGCGGCCCGGGTTCGGAGCTCGGCGGACGAGCGGCCGGCGAGCGCAGCGTCGAGCGCATCCGCGAGCGCTTCGGGTGAGTCGAAGCGATCGTCGGCGTCCTTCGCCAGCGCGACCGCGAAGAACGCGTCCACATCCCCCGGCACCGCCACGAGCCGGCTCGGCTGGACCGGCATGTGGGAGACGACCTTCACCAGCACCCGCTTCATGTCCTCGCCTTCGAAGGGGCGCAGGCCGGTGAGCGCTCGGTAGGCGATCGCCGCGAGGGCGTAGAGGTCCGTGCGCAGATCGACCTCTTCGCCGAGCGCCTGCTCCGGCGCCATGTACTCCGGCGTGCCGATCGGTTCGCCCTGGGTGAGCGTCCCGTCGGCGCCCATCAGCTTCGAGACCCCGAAGTCCAAGATCTTCCATCGTGGCGCGTCATCGCTCGTCCGGAAGAGGTTCTGCGGTTTCAGGTCCCGATG
Organism: uncultured Sandaracinus sp.; assembly: GCA_964462035.1. GTDB lineage: Bacteria > Myxococcota_A > Polyangia > Polyangiales > Houyiibacteriaceae > UBA1660. Next base: position 58,178 of record CAYXAP010000045.1, on the reverse strand, counting down.
GACGATCCCGGCGTCGGTGGCCGCGCGCACGCCCGCGCCCACCTGCCGAACCAGGTCCAGTACCGCTTTCGGTGGCAGGCGCACCTTCCGCCGAAGGAGCTGGGCGAGGTCCTCGCCTTCCAGCCGCTCCATCGCGAGATAGGGGATCGGCGCCGACTCGTCACCGATCTCGAGGACCGCCACCACGTGCGGAGAGTCGAGGGTGGCCGCGAGCCGAACTTCGCGAAGGAAGCGCCGGACGAAGCTGGGGCGGCCGATCATCTCGGGGAGCAGCATCTTCACCGCGGCCGCATCACCGGTCTCCTTGTGGGTGGCTTCGTACACCTCGCCCATCCCGCCGCGCCCGATCACGGCGCCGAGCTCGTAGCTCCCGAGCGTCTGCTCGGTGAAGCGCCCCATGCCACCCGCTTGGAGCGAGCGCTCGAGCTCCTGCCTCGCCTCGAGAAAGAGCGCTTCGCGGTGGGACGCTCGCCGCACCGCCTCGTCGCGTTCGGCGAGCGAGGCCACCATCGCTTGGCGGACGCCCAGGGCCTGGAGATAGGTGAAGACCATGAAGAGGGCGAAGCCCCCGACCACCAGCAGCTGACCGACGGTCCCGAGCATGCCGCTCGTGGTGACGAGCCCAGGGTCCTCGAGCACACCGAAGGCCATCGCCCCGCCCAGCAGCGCGACGGGCGTGATCGCGCTGACCAACGCCATGCGGGCGACGCGTGCGCCGAAGCTGAGGCACGCGGCATAGACGTTGAGCACGAACATCATCAGCACCGGGCCGAAGACGCCGAGGTAGTAGAGGATGCCACCGTTCGCGACGAGGGCGATGCCGAAGTAGGCGTAGAGCCCGCCCGTGCGATAGCGGGACGACTTCGACGCGAGCCAGAAGAGACCGAGGTTGTAGAAGAGGCCGACGGCGAGGGCGATGAAGAAGAGTCGTCTCGCGAGGGCGTCCCCCTCGAAGACCTGCCCGACCACCAGGCCGATCAGGTTGAAGACCACACCTACGAGCCCCATCCGGCGTGCCTGTTCGATCTCCGCCTCTCGCAGGACGGTGTCGGGCTGCGGAAAGGGAGCGACGGACGGCGGAGAGGTCGTCCGCGACGCCGGTCGGGTGATCGGCGCTCGCTCGGCTCGCGTCGGTCCGGTCGGATCCGACCGCCCCGCACCCGCGGTGCCTTCGGGCTCATCCCCCACGGCCGGAGAGTAGCTCGCTTCCGCTCGTCAGGCGCCCTTGCGACCCATCGCGATCAACGCGCCGGCGGCCAGACCGGAGAGCACGATCGAGGCGGGACAGAGCAGGCTCGGGTCGGTGGTCGTGTCGTAGAGCGCGGGCACGAACACCGCGAGGTTCCACTGCATCGCCATGACGATGCCGCTTCCGAACCACGCGCCGATGAACGCCAGCGGAAACCCGAGCAGGGCGCCATCGAGGCTCGGTGCCGGGGGCACGGCGATCGTGCCGTCCGCGCCACCCTGATAGATCGGTGCACTCCCGAGGAGCGCCGCCAGGCTGGTGAGCAGGCCACCGACCTCGGAGACGGAGGCCGCGTGCTTGCTCTGGAGCCCGAGCGCGAGTCGCTGAAGGTCGTTGCTGAAGCCGATCACCTTCGCGCCGGCCGGGAGAGGAAGGTCTTTGGCGGAGCTCGCGTCGACCGCGCCCACGCCCAGCGCGCGGTGCTGGTCCGGCGTTCCGGAGATCGTGAGCGTGTCGGCCCAGAAGTCGGTGACCGCGTAGGTCACCCGAACGGCGCGGCTCGAGACTCGCTGTCGCGAGGTCTCGGTCTTGTGGAGGACACGGGTGCGGTCGACCCGAATCCGGAAGCCCGTGGTGCTGATCGCGTCGAGCTCGAGCCACTTGAACTCGCCTCCGTCGAGGTTCCGCAGGTCGAGGCTGAGTCGGATCTGCGAGCCCTCCTGAAGGCTCAGGCCCGCGAGGAGTGCTGCCGCCGACATGATCGCGTCTCCGTCGGGGTGGGGGTGGACGGTCTTCAGTCGCCCGGCGAAGCGGTAGAGGAAGACCAAGGCGACCACGGCGAGCACGTTCCCGAAAGGAATCCCGCCCCCGAGCTCGGGCTCCAGGTACCCAGGGTAGTAGCCGAGCGCCGCGTAGACCCCGCCATTGGGCATCGCGATGACGATCGCGGCGATCAGGAGCGCGAGCAGCGCTCCGACGACCTTTCGAAGAATGCGGGCACGGCTGTCCAGGCGCCGGAGCGCGGCCAGCTCGGCGAAGACCTCGTCCTTGGACGTGGTGCTGATGGTGTAGCGCTGCTTCTGCAGCAGCGGTGTGAAGCCAAACATCTGTCCCCCCCGGGTAGCGTGTTGGGTCGGAGTGTTGGACCGGAGGCTATCGCATTCGAGGGATCGAAACCCTCCCAGTTTGGAGAACGAGATTCGCGCAACCCTTGCGCAGCGTGTGCTCGATCGGCGCAAACTCGCCCCTGCCCCACGGCCGTCTCGCCGGGGAATCAGGGTGGCGCATCCCTTGCAGTTTCCACTTCGGAGGCATGCGATGACGACCGTAGCGGAACTGATGACGACCGACCTGGTCACCCTCTCGGAGGAGGACGGGCTCAGCCGAGCGATGAAGATCTTCTCCGAGCTCCCCATCCGGCATCTGCCGGTGACGGACGGCGCCATCCTGATCGGCATGGTGTCCCAGCGGGACGCGCTGAGCTGGTCCGGTTCGGTGATCGACCCGGGGGCTTTCGCCGGCGCGCAGGCGTCGAAGGAAGCGCGCGAGACCTTCGTGGCGGAGGTGATGGTGCGCGACGTGATCTCGGTCCCACCGACGGCCACGATCGTGGACGCGGCTCGCACCCTGCTCGAAGGAGGCTTCGGCTGTCTGCCCGTCGTCGACGAGCAGGGGAAGCTCCTCGGCATCGTGACGGAGACCGATCTCCTCCGTCACCTGATCAGCGACGAGCTGACTGGCGACCAGGGCGCCCGAGCGCCTGCCGTGGTCCGGCCCCAGTCGATCGACTGACTACATCAGGATCCCGCGCTCGGTCGCGGCCCGCATCGGCGGGAGCTCATCGCGCGGCACCCCGATGCGCTGCCGTACGTTGACCTCGATCATCCGGCTGATCGCCGAAAGGGGCAGCCCGTTGTAGAACATCGTGAACGGGTCCTCGAGCACCCGGCCGACCTCGCTGATGAGTGCGAACGAGAGGCACACCAGCAGATTGATCGGGATCGTGTACCAATGGAGGTCGCCCACGATCGACATGGGGAAGAGGAACGAGAACGCCACCACGAGGCGGTCTGCGATGAAGCCGTAGCCCGGCGGCATGGGGGTCTTCTTGATCCGCTCGCACCCGCCCTGGATGTCGAGCAGGTGTCGGAGCGAGAGATCGAGGTTCGAGAGCCGGAACTCGTCGAAGTGCTCCTGAGCGCTGAGGTCGGTGGTCTCGGTGAGCTGTCGCTCGAGGAGGGTGTGCGTCAGATTGCTCTCGGTCTTCAGGTGCTCGATGTCGTCGTCCGGCAGCGCCTCGAGGAACTCGTCGTCGGCGAAGGGGTCCTGTTGTCGTAGCAGGCAGCGCAGGGCGTGGACGTACGCGACGTGCCGCATCACGAGTCGCTGCCGGTGGGCCTCGTCGCTCACGTATGCGACGACCTGACTCGCCCAGTGGCGCGAGGTGTTGATCATCCGCCCCCAGAGCTTCCGACCTTCCCACCAGCGGTCATAGGCCGAGTTGGTGCGGAAGCTGACGAAGATGCCCAGCGCGCCGCCGACGACGGCCATCGGGAGCGTGGGGAGCTCCATGGTGGTCATTCCGAGTAGCTTGTGCCCCGCGACGACCGCGGTCGCCGCCAGCGTGAAGACGATCGACTTCTTCCACTGCCAACCGATCAGCCCGATCACCGAGCCCCTGCCTCCGACGATCATTGGTGGGACTCCTGCCGCGTTCGTTCGAGCACAGCGAATGGTCTCCGGGGGCGACTCCGGATCAAGGGTCGAATCTGCCGCTATCCCATCGGGTGCGTTGGCGGCGAAGGGATGGCACAACGAAGAGGTGCTCGAAGACGAGACGATGGTGGTCTGCCCGTGGTGCCACGAGGCTCAGCTCTTGGTCGTGGACCCCTCGACCCGAGGTCGGATGGTTCAAGACTGCGACGTCTGCTGTCGGCCTTGGTCGGTCCACGTCGAGCGCAGCGCCGAGGGGGAGCTCTGGGTGCAGGTGGAGCGGGCGTGACCTGCCCGACCTCGGGGGTATGCACACTTTTCATGCACCCGAAAATAGTGCGGCTTTTCCGGGGGTAGCCACCTGAAATCACGACCCTTTTTCGCATGGTGCGAATCTTGCTTAATACAGGTCGATGGTTCCTTTCCGCCAACGACGCTCCCGCCACGAGCGGGGCTTCACCCTCATCGAGCTCATGGTCGTCGTGGTCATCGTGGGCGTGGTCGCCGCGTTGGCGGCTCCCACGATCGGCAACGCGCTCGCCAACCGTCGGACGAACGAGCTGTCGCTCGAGGTGGTTCGCCTCGTGCGTCAGGCACGCTCCGCGGCCGTGGGCCAGGGCCGCGCCTACTTCCTGAGCATCGATCCGGCCACCGAAGAGATGATGCTCTTTCGCGGCACGACCAACCGATGCACCCCCCGAGCCAGCTGGGATGCGATCACTGCTCCGGGCTGTGAGGGCAACGTCCGCTGCACCGCCTACGTGAGGGGCCCGGTGGTCGGCAGCTCGAGCTACGACTTCCAGATCGACGGCTCGGACAACCCGATCGACCTCTGCTTCGAGCCCACCGGGATCACCCGCTGGTCGGCCTCGAGCTCGGCGTTCGCCACGACCCACCCGCGGGGTGGTGTCCAGGTGAACGTCCGGCGCGTCGTCGACGGAGCCACCGCGGGCGTGGCGAAGATCGTGGTGATCCCCTTCGGGGCCGACGCGCGGGTGATGCGATGATGGTCCGTCGAAACCGTCGCGAAGGAGGCTTCACCCTCATCGAGGTCATGATGGCGCTCGCGATCCTCACCGTGGGCGCGGTCGGGATCCTCTCGATGCAGAGCGCCTCGACCCGCGGCAACATCAACGGCCGGCGGATGTCGGTCGGGACCCAGCGCTCGTCGGTGTGGATCGAGCGCCTGCGCCGGGACGCGCTCTTCTGGCAGATCGCCGGTGACCCCGTCGGCGCCGCACCGCAGAGCCAGTACCTGCCTCGGGTGGGCGGCGACTGGTTCGTGCCGGTGAGCATCGACCCACTCGAGACGGCCGCGGCCAACTGGACGGGGCAGGACCTCGCGGGCACCCAGTTGCCCCAGTACTGCACCCACGTTCGGCTCAGCTGGGCGATCCCGAACCAGAGCATCCGCGCGGACGTGCGCACCTACTGGTCGAAGGCCCACGGTCGGGAGCACGAGCTGGTCACGAACGGCTGTGCGCTGGGTACGGAGGCGAGCGTGTCGATCGATTTGGCGTCCGCGGCGCCCGACCTGAGCGCCGTCTACAGCTCCACGCTGCTTCGCTGGAACCCGGAGACGCCATGACTCTCCGTCGACGACAGAATCGGCGCGCGGGCTTCACCTTGGTGGAGCTGATGGTCGCGCTCGTTGCGGGCCTGCTGGTGATCTCGGCGGCCTACATGATCGGTGGCGCTTCGGCGGAGCACTTCTCCGAGCAGCAGCGCATCGGTCAGACCCAGACCGCCGTGCGCATGGCGATGATGCAGCTCGAGGCCGACATCGAGCGCGCGGGGTTGCACGCGACGCCGAACAGCGCGACCGCGGACAACTGCGGGCTCGCGCCGCCCAACCGGATCCAGGCCGTGAGCTTCGTCCCCGGGCAGTACACGGGTGTGCTCCCGAACGCCGGCGCCAACCCCGGGGTCGCCGCGGACCAGCTCATCCTCACGGGCAACTACGCGACGAGCGATGCCTACCTGGTCAACACGCTCGGCGCGACGGGCAGCCAGATCGTCCTGCAGCCCAACTGGCAGGCGATGCGCCGCGACTTCGGCCAGTGGGGAACGCCCGACCCGGCGGAGAGCCCGGCCCCGCCGCCTTTCGACGAGACTCGCTTCCAGCAGGTGTTCCGTGCCGGCCGGATGCTCCGGTTGCAGACCAACGCCGGCAAGGAGCTCTTCGTGACGATCCAGGGGACCGACCCGGGCGGCGCGGGGATGCAGGGGCCGGTGATCAACGTCCAGCCGAGCATTCCCGTCGGTGACCTATGCGTCGGCGGCCTCGCCGATGGCGCGCTGGTCTCGCCGCTCGTGCAGATCGAGTACGCGGTGGTCGACCCCAACACGGACGCTTCGCTCGCGGTACTCGTGAACCCCTCGACGACGCCCACCCTCGACAACGCACTCGGGCGGACGAACGCGGTCCTCGTGCGCCGGGAGCTGGACTTCAACGGCGCCGTCATCGACGGCACGACGCGGATCGTCATGGAGTACGTCGCCGACTTCCAGTTCGAGTTCATCTTCGACACCTCCGGCGCCGGCGTCGCACCGAACCTCGTCCGGCCGACCGACACCGGCTCCGTCGGCGTCTTCAACGTGACCCCAGAGCAGCTCCGCTCCGTGACCGTCCACCTCTCGGCCCGGACCCGGCAGCACGAAGAGCGCTTTGCCTTCCTCCCGCGGACCGATCCGGCGACCGAGCCCCTCACCAGCTACCAGGTGAGCCCCGTCGCGCCAGGCGCTGCGCGAGTGCGCTCCCTCCACAACGAGATCCTCATTCCCAACGTGGCCTACCGATGACCCGCCGACTGCACCGACTTCGACACTCGTCCGAAGAGGGCGCCGCCATGCTGGTGGTCCTCTTCGTCCTGCTGATGACCACGGCCACCGCGGTCTACGCCGTCCGGTCCACCATGACCGAGATCCGCGCCGCAGGTCACCACCGGATGGCGACTCAGACCGACCGGCTCGCCGAGACCGGGCTCACCGCCGGGTTGGCCTGGGTGGACCGAACCGGTCCGGAGGTTCTCCTCCGGTCGACCGCCCGCTCGGCGGGATCGCGGCTCGACCTCACGCCCTTCGAGCCGGTCGGCCTCGCGCCCGACAAGAACGGGATCCGGCTCTACGGGGCGGGGGCGTCGCCCGACGGGACCGTCATGCCGGGCGAACTCAACATGGGCGTGGTCAACGCCATCGACTCCGGCGACAACGTGCTCGGCCCGCGTCAGCCCTACGAGCCGTTCCTCGCCGTCGACGTCTACGACACCTACCGCTACGTGGGCGTCCTGCCCGGCTACCCCGCGGGCGGTCAGGGGAACCTGACCTTCGTCTCCGCCACCTACACCGCTCGCGGCCGCGCGCGGCTCCCCACCGAGACACGCGAAGCGGACCAACGCTTCGCTCACGAAACCGCCAGCGATGCCCGTGCCCGGGGCGTCTCTGGCCCCTTCTGAACCGAACCCAGTCCGAGACAAGCTCATGAACCGCCTTCTCGCCATTTCCCTCTCCGCCCTCTGCCTCTTCGCGGCTTCCGCCGTGCAGGCGCAGAGCGACGTCCGTGACCTCCGTCCCGTCGTCATGCTCCTGATGGACACATCCGGGTCGATGATGTTCGAAGACGAAGGTCGGACGATGCCCAACTGCAGCGCGAGCACGCCTGAGCGGAACCGCTGGGCGCACACGCTCGAGGCCCTCACCGGCACGTGGGGATCGAGCTACGCGTGCGACGTGCTCGAGCGGGATGGAGCGGCGTGGTGCGCGGGCGAGTCGCACTGCACCTCGCCCGTGCCCTACGTGACGCATCCGGGCACGACCGGGCAGGCGACGGACGGTGTGCTCGACTCGTACCTCCCTCGGGTGAAGTTCGGGCTCATGACCTTCGACCCGATCATCTCGATTCTCGACGCGGGCACCGATCGAGACCGAGGCATGCTCGAGATGTCGCTGTGGACCAGCAGCGTCGAGGTCAAGTCGCGGGAAGACACTGGTGGCTTCTCCTACGCGGACGCGCGCGAGCTCTCCTTCCCCGGCTGCGGCGCGGCTCGGATGGTGAACCTCGGCGCGGCCAACGAGACCGCGACCGGTGGCGCGCTCGTGAGCGTCGGCAGTGACTCGGTCGGCAACTTCGCCGCGATCAACGCCGACATCCAGGACGCTCTCCTCGCGGCGCGACCGGCGGGCGGCACCCCGACTGCGGCGCTCCTGACCGACTTCGAGTACTACCTCGACAACCACCCGGACGTCGCTCCGATCCGCGTCGTCAACGGCGCCGGCGATGGCTACGCCTCGTGCCGTCCGAAGTACGGCATCCTCTTCACGGACGGCGAGTCCAACCTCGACTTCCGCGATCCGCGCATCAACTGCGGCGCTGGCGACACGGTCTGCCCCTACGACCGTCTCGAGGAGACGGCCGCCCGGCTCTGCGCGTACGACGGCAGCGAGTGCACCGGCCCGCTCGACGGTCTCTACGTGGTCGGCTACGACGTCAGCGAGACGGCGGTCGCCGAGCTGAACCTCCTGGCCGATGCGGGTGGCACCTGCGCCGACCCCAGCGGGAACTGCGCGTTCATCATCGACAGCGGCTCGGTGGCGGACCCGACCGCGGCGATCCGCTCCGTCTTCGCCGAGATTCTCGACCGCGCTGCTCCCGGAACGACGACCCGAACGGCGCCGGCGATCACGGCGACCGGTGCGGCCTCTTCCACGCAGGGGCAGCTGCAGCTCAACACCGGCTTCCGGCTCCCCGAGAGCGCGGGCGACCCGTGGCGCGGGATCATCGAGCGAAAGCGCTACATCTGCGACGGCGTCGACCTCACCGAGCAGCCGGTCGAAGAGATCGACCGCTTCCACGACATCCTGGACGACCGCAGCGCCTCGGACCGCCGGATCCTCACTGTCGTCCCCGACGACTATCGCAACGCCGGTGGCCACCTCGTGGGCGAAGACACCGGGCTCCCCTCGATGTCGCCGGCTACCGGTGGCCGAGGTAGCCGCGGTGGTGGCAACGGCGGCAACAAGGGCGCCGGCGGTAGCCAGTGTCGCGGTACCACCGGCGGCGGCGGCGGCGGCGGCGGCGGCGGCGGCGGCGGTGGCGGCGGCGGCGGCGGTGGTGGTGGTGGTCCGCCCACCGACACCGGTGCGCTCGAAGAGGGCCTGACCATCCAGGAGCTCGACAGCGGCAACCCGAACATCAGCGAGGAGCTCCTCGGCGTCTCCACGAACGCCGAGCGCGCTGCGGTCATCGACTTCGTGCGCGGTGAGTCCTCGGCTCGCGAGAACAAGCTGGGCGACATCTACCACTCGAGCCCCGTGGTCGTCGGCCCGCCCGACCTCGAGCTCGCGGACGAGAGCTACAACGTCTTCAAGACGATCCCCGAGGTCGCGAACCGCCCGCGGGTCATGTACGTCGGCGCCAACGACGGCATGCTCCACGCATTCGCAGTCGAGGACACCACCATCACCGACGGCGACCACGCGGGGGAGGAGTACGACGCAGGGGAGGAGCTCTGGGCCTTCGTCCCGCCGATCATGCTCCCGCGCCTCGACGCTTCTCGGAGCGCCCACCAGTTCATGGTCGACGGTACCCCGGTGGTACAGGACGTCTTCTTCCGCAAGCAGCCGGGTCAGATCCACGCGGCCGACGACCCCGAGGGCTACCACACCATCCTGCTCTTCGGCCTTCGTGGCGGCGGCAACGCGTACCTCGCGCTGGACGTGACGGACCCGCTCGAGCCCAAGTTCCTCTGGCAGGTGGCGGCCGACACCATGGGGGCGACCTACGGCACGCCGGCGATCGCTCAGGTGCTCGCCGAGGTCGACGGCAACCTCGAGGAGCGCGCCATCGCGCTACTCCCCGGCGGCGCCGGCAACGACCTGGCGACCTTCTCCTGCGGTGGTGTTCCCGAGCCGCTCCCCGACGGACGGATGAGCAAGCCCATCGGCTGTCCCTCCCGTGGCGTCGGTCGCCCTCCGGTCAACGAGGGCACGCTCGGAGCCCGAGAGAACCAGCGCTGTTGGGATGAGACCGGTCGAACGATCACCTTCGTCGACCCAGCCACCGGTGAGCTCGTCACGCTCTTCGACGACGACGTGTTCAACGCGCCGATGGTCGGTGGCGTCACCTTCTTCCCGGGCGAGCCGGGCACGGTGTCGACCCGCGCGTTCATGACCGACCAGGACGGGGTCATTTGGCGCTTCGACATCTCCAACTCGGATGTCTCCGAATGGACCGCCTTGCCCTTCCACGACATGTTCCACGACCGCACGGCGACCGAGGGCCAGCCCGCCTTCGACGCGCCGCTCGTCACGGTCGATCCCGAGGGCAACATCGTGGTCATCCAGGGAACGGGCAACACCGACGACCTCGAGGCGCTTCGGGACAACCGGATCGCGTCGGTCACGGAGCTGCTGACCTTCGATACCGATGGCACGCTGGTCGACGTGAGCGGACGGCTGAACTGGGAGATCACGACCGAGATCAGCGAGCTCGTCACCGGACAGCTCCAGCTCTTCGACGGTACCGTCTACTTCTCCACCTTCCGCTCGGCGACCTCGCCGACAGACGCCTGCCAGTTCGGCGAGAGCCGGATCTGGGGTGTGGACTACATCCAATCGGACGGCACCAACGCCAACGGGACGAACGCTCCGCTCGGCGCGATCGTCGACGACACCGGGGCCGAGGTGGTCTCGCTCGAGCCGATGAGTAACCAGCTGGTGATGGGTGTGGAGATCGCCCAGCAGCCGAGTTGCACCGTCTTCGAAGAGGTGACCGTCAACGACCCCTACATCGGCCCGCGCACCTACTCGCAGGCGACGGCCTCCAACCCCGGCAGCTTCCAGCTCGTCGCTCAGGTGAGCGGCGACGGCGTGGCCGCCGCCGGCGGTACGGTGGGCGAGTTCACCAGAGATTTGCCGCGACCGAGCTCGGTGACGAGGATCCAGGGATGGGCTGGCACCGTACGGGAGTGATCGTGTTGCTCTTGCTCGGCTGCGGCTCGACGGAGGAGGACGCCCGTCAGGCGATCCCGATCGACGAGACGAACGATCTGGAGTCGGCGCTCGATCCGGATGCGTTGCTCGACGCGGACGGACGGCTGCGGCCCTCCGACCAGCGAGTGGCGGGCTTCACCCTCCCGCGCGGGCTCGAGGCACTCGAGATCGATCGTCCCCGCGAGCATCACTACGTGGCGCCCGACGTCGAGGTCGACCAGCTCATCGGCTACCTCGGCCCGAGGCTCGTCACCGGTGCGGTCGACCGCGTCGGTGGTGGTGCGACCTTCCGCGACGCCGTTCCGCGCGAGGTGCGCAGCGGCGCCGTGCACCTCGACGTCACGGCTCACCCCTCACCCCGAGGTGGCTCTCGGCTCACGATCGTCGAGCTGCCACCGGCCCGGCGCGATTTGGCCCCGGGCGAGCTGGACATCGCGCGAGTTCGAACCGCAGAGCAAGCGCTCCGTAACTTGGAATGATCCCTTCGATGCGACTCACCCCTTCGCTTCTTCGATTCACCTCTCATGGCGCCCTCGCGGGGCTCTGCGTGCTCGCCGTCGCGTGTGGCGACGACATTCCCCCGCGCCCGCCCACCGACGGTGGTCCGCGTGCCGACCTCGGCATCGACCTCGGGCCCGTCGATCTCGGACCGGAGGTGGATGCGGACACCGACGGCGGCAGCACCGAAGTCGTGTGCACGGTCGGAGACCGCATCGAGCTCGGTACCGACGCGGAGTCGCGCGGCCAGCGCGTGGCCCTGGCGGCCGGCGCCAGCGGCACGATCGCGGCGTGGCGCGCCAACGACGGCGAGTTCACGAACGCCTTCGCACGACTCCTCGGCAACGACGGCTCGGCCTCGGACGTGATCCCGCTGACCGACGACTTCGGTGAACAGGAGGCGGTTCACGCGGTCCGCACCGGCAGCGGCTTCATCGTGGCCTGGTACGACCTGGTCGTGGGTGAGGGCTACGAGGTCGTGACCCGCGCGCTCGACGGGAGCGGCAACCCGACGGCGGAGCAGCAGGTCGTGACATCGGGCGACGGTGTTCGCCACGACAACCCGGCGCTGGCGTTCGGCCAAGAGGGACCGGTCATGGTCTTCGTCGAGGACGACACCTCCGGCAACCGGGAGGTGCTCGCGGTGGCGCTCAACGCCGATGGAACCACCGACGGGACGCCGGCCTCGGTGCTCGGCAGCGAATATGGCGTGAGCCAACCGGTCCTCGTGGAGCGGCCGGCGTCGGCACCCCTGCTCCTGGTCACGGACCTCAACCCGGGCGGCGCCACCGACGAACGCGCCGTGTGGCTCCAACCGTTGACGGGCGCGCTCGCGGCGAGCGGTGACCCACGGCGTGTCGACATCGACGGGAACGCCGCGGGCGACGTGATGGCGGCGGTCACCTCGAGCGACGACGTGGGGATCGCCTTCGACGTCCGAGTGGCCAGCATCCGAAACGAGGTCCACTACCGCCCCGTGCTCGCCGGGACCAACGAGCCCGTCGGGCTCGAGGAGGTGCCCTCCGACACCCAGACCCGAGACCCGGGCATCGCTTCGATCGCCGGCGGCTTCGCGGTCGCCTACCGGAGCCTCGAGCCGTCGCCGACCATCGAGGTCGCGTTCGTCGGAGTGCCCGGTGACGTGCTCGGGACGATCGATCTGGGCGCCACCACGGAGAACGGTGGCGCGGTGAGTGTGGTCGCGACGCCGGAAGGGCGACTGTGGGTCGCCTGGGCCGAGCAGGGCGACACCGAGACCGCGATCGTCGCAGCGAGGGTCACATGCGAGTGAGCCTCGTCGTGCTCCTGGTCGCCGTAGGCTGTGGCGACGATGGCTCGACCACCGGTCGCGTGGACTTCGGTGTGCGAGATCTCGGCGGTGGGGACGGCGGTGTGGCCGACGGTGCGACCCCGACCGATGGCGCCACGCCAGGCGACGGGTCGACGCCGACCGACGGGGCCACGCCGGATGACGCCGGCCCCACCGACGGTGGGGCCGCGATGGACGGCGGCCCGGCCGACCTCGGTGCTCCGGCCGACATGGGGGCGCCAGGCGACCTCGGTCCGTGCAGCGGCAGCTCCTTCGACCCGTGTGTGTGCACTCGCGTTCCGCCCACGATCTGCGCGGGCGACGGGGACTGCGATCCTGGTGAGGCGTGCACCGCCAATGCCTGCGGCGAGTCCACGTGCCAGCCGACCGGTGCCACCTGCGTCGACGCTGACGACTGCGCCGCTGGAGCCACATGTACGTCCGGAGTGTGTGAGCGAGCCGGTGCGTGCACGGACTCGCTGGACTGCGCCCCCGGCTTCTTCTGTGACGCCGGCAGCTGCGTGGACCACCGGGTCCCCTGCACCGACTCGACGCAGTGCCCCCGAGGATTCCATTGCCAGCCTCCGGCGACCGGCGGAGCGGGCATCTGTCTGCCGGATGCCCGCCGCTGCGCGAACGACGGCGCCTGCGATCCGGGCTTCGTCTGCGTCGACATCGACGGTGACGGCGACTCCGAGTGCCAGTTCTCCACCGGCACCTGCCAACGGCACGCCGAGTGCGGCGCCGACGAGCTCTGCGGCCTCGGGGGCGGGATCGCGGCGACCCGATGTGGATCCAACGGGGTCTGCTCGGACGACGAGGACTGCGCGGCGGGTGACCGTTGCCTCGCCCTCTTCGGCGAGGACGCTCGGATCTGCGTGCCTGCGACCGGCACCTGCACCTCCGTGACCGACTGCGCAGCGAACGAGCTCTGCGGCGTGGCTCTCGGCGGCACTTCCTTGGAGTGCCTGCCATGATTCGATGGGACCAGAACATGAAGAACCTCTCCATCCTCCTCAGCCTGTGTTGTCTCGCCGTGGCGCTCGCGGGCTGCGGATCGGAGGGGCTGCCCGGCGCCCCCGGTGGCGACGGTGTTCCGATCGACGGCGAAGCCGACAGCTGCCTGTTGCCAGCGGCGGGCTGTCCGTGTGACGGCGAGGTGCCACGGGAGTGCTACGTCGAGCACGGCTCGGCGGGCGGTGACCTGCTCTGCGGCGCCGGCACTCGCTACTGCCGCGGCGGGACGTGGAGTGCCTGTGAGGACCTCGAGGACTTCACGCTCTCGCGGAGCTCGGCTGCCATCACCGGGCCAGTGGCGTGCTCGCTCTGCGACCCGCTCTGCAACGTCTCGACGGACCGACCCGACGACGGCGACCTGACCGCCGACAACTCGGACAACGTCGAGTACGACCCGCTCGGTGGCGGCATCTCCATTCCGCCGAGCCCGTACGAGACGCCGGTGCTCCCGGACGCCGACGGTGACGGGGTCGCGGACATCGCCGACGACTGTCCGACCACGCCCGGCAGCCCGGACTTCTTCGGCTGCACCACCGGCACCGACGGCATCTACTTCGAGCTCCCCTTCAACGGCCCTGCGGAGCTCGAGCCCTGCGAGCTCAACGTCGGCCTCAACAGCGTGGACGTGTATTTCCTGATGGACACGTCGGGATCCATGGGTGGCGAGCTCGCCAACCTCCAGGCGGGCCTCACCTCCGGCACGTTCATCGCCGGCTGTCCCGGCGGCATCATCGGCGCGATGGACTGCACCATTCCGGACATCCAGTTCGGCGTCGGCCAGCAGGAAGACTTCCCCGTCTCTCCCTTCGGTGGCACCTGGGACTTCAGCTTCCGGCACCGACAGGACATCACCGCGAGCGCGGCCGCGGCCCAGGCCGCCGTGAACGCGCTTTCGCTCGGCTGGGGCAACGACTGGCCCGAGAGCCAGGCTGCGTCACTCTGGGCGGTCGCCACCGGAAACGGCCTCGGCAGCTACACGCCTGCACGGAGCGGGTGCCCGGCCGGTACCTGGGGGTATCCCTGCTTCCGCGACGAGGCCATCCCGGTCGTCGTTCTCGTCACCGACGCTCCCTTCCACAACGGCTCGAACGGTTTCAACTACTCCGGCCTCGGCTTCACGGCGCCTTCGTGGTCGAACACCATCTCGGCGCTCCGTGCGGCGGGCATCCGGGTCATCGTCATCGAGTCGGCCAACTGGTGGTACGCCTCCGACCGGAACCTCTGCCTTCGGGACTACAACTCGGTGGCCACCGCCACCGGCGCGGTCGACGGGGCCGGGAGCCCCTTCGTCTACAACATCAACAGCAACGGCACGGGACTCGACGGTGCCGTCGTCAGCGCCATCGACGACCTGGCGAACTCGACCCGCCTCGACATCGTCGCGCGGGCCATCGACAACCCGGCCACCGCCTTCGACGAGCGGCAGCTCGTGTCGTCGATCACTGCCGCGTCCTACACTCCAGGCGGCGCGTGCAATTCGATCAGTGGCGACACCTTCATCGCCTGTGTGCCGGGCTCGGACGTGCGCTTCGAGATCGTCTTCCACAACGACGTGGTCATGCCCACGGCCGTGCCGCAGGTCTTCGACTTCTGGATCCGCGCCTACTACGACGGCACATCGCTGGCCGCGGAGAAGCCCGTCCGCATCGTCGTGCCGCCGGAGAACCCCTGCATCCTGGCGCTCTCTTCCGGGATGCCTTGCCCGCGGAGCTTCGGCTCCTACTGGCGCGTCCACGACTCCGCCGAGGGCTGCGCGATTCCGCCCGAGCGTCCCATCTGGGGTGAGTTCGACTGGACCGCCAGCACCCCGAGCGACTCGTACATCGAGTTCTCGTTCCAGTCGGCCGACACCCGCGCGGGGCTCGGCGGCGCGACGCCCGTGCGCATCACCGTCCCGCCGACCGCACCGACCGTCGACGTCGGAGCGCTCCTGAACGGTGCAGGCATCAGTCCGTCCCTGCAGTTCCTCCAGGTGACGGCGACGCTGGCGAGCAGCCTCGATCACGAGGATGAGCCGGTGCTGCAAGAGATGCGGCTCGACTACACCTGTACAACCACGGAATGACCGGGCGCTTGGTCCTGGCGCTCGCGCTCGCCGCTGCCTGTGGCGAGCCGAGCACTGGCGTCGACGCTCACGACATCGGCACGGCGGACGCCGCCGTGGACGATGGAGGCTCTGCTTCGATGGATGGGGCGGTCGCGATGGATGGGGCCGCGGACGCGTTCGTCGACGGTGGACCCATCTCGATGGACGGCGGATTCGGTACCTGTTCGGTCGCGGGTGAGCCGGGTGTCTGCATCGACGTCGGCGACTGCGAGGGCGTGTCGACGCCGGGCCTCTGCCCCGGCCCCGCAGCCATCCAATGCTGCACCAGCGGCGAGGGTGGGTCGTGCGACCCCACGGACATGCCCACCCCCAATGACGGGCTGACCGAAGGCGCCGGCGCCGGAGGCTGCCCGGCCGGCATGGTGCGTGTCGGCGCCTTTTGCATCGACCGCTACGAGGGTTCGCTCGTGCTGGTGGACGACAGCGGACCGATCGGGTCCTGGTCGCCCTTCCACCCTCCCGACGGCGTTCGGGTCGCGGCCATCAGCGCGGCTGGGGCAGTGCCGCAAGGCTACATCAGCGGCACCCAGGCGGCGGCCGCCTGCGCCGAGTCGGGCAAGCGGCTGTGTACGGACACGGAGTGGCTCAGTGCGTGCCGGGGGGCGACGGAGCGGGTCTACCCCTACGGCGACACGCGCGTCGACGGGCGATGCAACGACGCGCGCGCGGTGCACCCCGCGGTGGAGCGCTTCGGCACGACCGAGGACTGGATCTGGTCGCGGCTCGGCGACGCCTGCATCAACCAGCTCCCCGAGAGCGTGGCGCTCACGGGCGCGCATGCGGACTGCGTCACCCCCGAGGGCGCCTTCGACATGATGGGCAACCTCCACGAGTGGACCTCCGACCCGGACGGCACGTTCCGGGGCGGCTTCTACGCGGACACCCGCGTGAACGGCGACGGCTGCCTCTACCGGACCACCGCCCACTCGATCGGGCACTGGGACTACTCGACCGGCTTCCGCTGCTGCTCGACCCCTTGAGGGATTGCCGCTACACCTCCCAGCGATGCGCGCCGTTTGCGTCTACTGTGGCTCCGCGCCCGGAGCCGATCCCGTCTACCTCGAGACCGCCCGAACGCTGGGCACCACGCTGGCCGAACGCGGCCTCGGCCTGGTCTACGGTGGTGCCCGCGTCGGCTCCATGGGCGCGGTGGCCGACGCCGCGCTCGCCGCCGGTGGGCAGGTCATCGGGGTGATCCCCGAGTCGCTCCGTTCGCGGGAGCTCGCCCACCAGGGGCTGACCGAGCTGGTCGTGGTCGACTCGATGCACGAACGGAAGGCGATCATGGCCCAGCGCGCCGACGCTTTCCTCGCGTTGCCGGGCGGGCTCGGGACCCTGGAGGAGCTCTTCGAGGTCCTGACCTGGGCGCAGCTCGGCATCCACTCCAAGCCCTGTGGCGTGCTCGACGTCGCCGGCTACTGGAGCCCGCTCCTGAGCTTCCTGGACCGAGCGGTGGACCAGGGCTTCGTCACTCAACTCAGCCGCGACCTGCTCATGGTCGGGGACGACGCGACTCGATTGCTGGACCGCTTCGAGGCCTTCGAGCCCGCGCCCCGACGACGTTGGCTCGACGCCAGCGAGACTTGAGCCGCTTTCGCCCATTGTTGGCCGGGCCTCCTCGCGTTTCGGCGCCAGCCTGCTACCCCACGGGGCGGTGCTCTCTCAGCTGAAGAACGAAGTCGCAAAAGCCGGACTCGAAGGCCGCGCCATCGACGACGTCGTGGCGCGCGTCCCGGCTCCCGCTGTGGCCGATCTCCTCGGTGAGATCGCGCGCCAGGTGTCCGTCGTGACCCTCGGGACCTTTCTCCAACACGGAGGCGTCAACCGCTTCATCGAGCGGCAGTTGAGCCCATCCCGCCGTGAGCTCGTGATGGAGGCGATCCGCGACTTCGTCGCCAAGCCGAACGACCCGCCTTGGCGTTGGAACATCGTCGCCCACCACGACTCGGTCGCCGGCCGCTCCGACACGGCGCCTCGGACGGTCAAGGGCATCGAGAAGTGGGCGCACGACGAAGGGGTCGCCGAGCGGCTCCAGGATCCCGCGAACAACGCTTTCGCGCTGGTCGACCCCGGGCTCACCTGGTCGATCGATCGCACCGAGTCCACGGTCGCCGAGCTGCTGCGCGCCCGTGGCGTCTATGGTGGACCGAGCCCGGAGGCCGCGGTCATCGCGTACCTCCGCTGGGCCATTCGCCGGAAGAAGCTCGACGCGCACCGAGCGCGCATTTGGGCCACGCGACCCAAGGAGCATTCGCTCCGGGTGCTCTCGATCCGACTCGAGGATGCCCTGTCCCGGCTCGACGCGCGCTCCGACCGACCGGCCCCGCTGGCTCGCGCGGAGCTGACCATCCTCCAGGACCCTCCAGGCGCCCGCGCCGTGCTGGCGGGGCGGAAGGGCTCGGTCGAGCTCACGCTCCCCTTCACCGGCTACGAGGAGCTGCCGCTCCGGTTGGACCGGGAGCACGCCGACCACGAGCACCGCGTGGTGCTCGAGTGGACCATGGACGCTGTCCACGATCCGAAGAGCCCGCTGCGGCCGGCATTGCTCCAGGCGCTCGGCCGACCGAGCTGGGAGCGCTTGGTGGATCGCATCGAGCGCGTGGCGCAGACGGTGGTGGACACCGAGACGGTCAGTCAGCGAGTCGGATATCGCGTGTCCTCCCATGGCGCGCGGGGCGTGCGGGTCGTCTGCACCCTTCAGAAGCGCACCAAGCGTGGCTGGTCCAAGGGGCAGGAGACCGCCGCCCGTCAGCTCGTGGAGCACCCGGCGGCAGGCGAGCGCGATCGCCAGGCGCTCGAGCGGCTGAGCCGAGCCGAGGAACATGGCGACGATCCGCGTCAAGAGTGGCGCCACGCCCACGTGCTGCAGGCGCTCGTCGGCCACCCGGTCGTGACGCTCGGGCGCACCGCTCAGCGGCTCGAGGTCACGCGTGCGACCCCGCTCTTCGCGCTCGAGCCGGCCGAGGGTGGTTACCGACTGGTGGTGCGCCTGGACGAAATCGAGGTCGACGACTTCGGCGACGACCGCTGGCTCGCGACGCTCGATGAGGAGGGTGGCCGGATCCACGTCGCCGAGCTCAGCGAGCGGGTGCGCGAGATGGCCCACGCCGTGGCCGAGCACCGCGCCATCGTGCCACCCGCGGTCGAAGGGCGGCTGCTCACCAGCCTCGCGCGGGTGCAGCCGGACGCCGGGCTGGTGGTGCCCTCGGCGCTTCGCGGCGAGGCGCGCGAACCCGATCGACGGCTGGTGGTTCGGCTCTCCCCCGACGAGCTCGGACTGGAGATGGCCATGGGCACGCGGCCGATGGAGGGCGGTCCCTTCTGGCTCGCGGGCGAAGGTCCGCAGACGGTCTTTTCCGCGGAGGGCGAGAGCCGGGTCCACGCCCAGCGTGAGCTCGCCGCCGAGACGCAGGCGGCGCGCAAGCTCGCCGACGAGCTCGGGCTCGGGCCGCGGACCCGCCACCACATCGGTGACCTGGACCGCGCGCTCGAAGTGGTCTGGGCCCTCGGCGAGCGTGAGGACGTGGTCCTCGAGTGGCCGGAGGGCAAGCGTGGCTGGCGCCTCGGAAGCACTGGCGTTCTGAAGGTGCAGGTTCGTCGCGCGGGTGACCTCTTCGATCTCGGCGGTGGCGTCGACGTCGACGGCAAGGAGGTGCCCCTGGCAACGCTCCTCGAGGCCGTGCGCGCAGGTCGTCGCTTCGTGCAGGTGACCGCGACCCGCTTCGCGCGGATCGAGCAGAGCCTGCGCGACCGGCTCGAGAAGACCTCCGACGCGCTCCTCGTCCAGGGCAAGAACAAGGACGTCGTCTCGGTGGGCATCGCTCAGGCCGAGGTGGTGGACGAGCTGGTCGACGACCTCGGAGAGATCGAGGCGGACGACGAGTGGCGGGAGGTCCTCGACCGAATGCGTGAGGCCTCCAGCCTGGCGCCCGAGAAGCCGGAGGCCCTGCAGGCCGAGCTGCGCGACTATCAGCTCGCCGGCTTCCAGTGGATGGCGCGGCTCGGGTCCTGGGGCGCGGGCGCGTGCCTCGCCGACGAGATGGGTCTCGGCAAGACCGTGCAGGCGCTCGCGATGCTCCTGCGGCGGAAGGACGAGGGGCCGGCGTTGGTCGTGGCCCCGACCTCGGTGATGGAGAACTGGGCCGACGAGGCGGGTCGCTTCGCTCCCTCGCTCGACGTGCGCCTCTACCATGGGCCCAAGCGCGCCGCGGTGCTCGAAGACATCGGCCCCGGTGTCGTGCTGCTGACCAGCTACGACGTGCTCGCCCGCGACGGAGAGGTGCTCTCGGAGCCGGTCTTCGGGACCCTGGTGCTCGACGAGGCGCAGGCGATCAAGAACGCCCGGACTCAGCGCGCGAAGGCCGCGCGACAGCTGCAGGCGAAGTGGCGGCTGGCGCTCACCGGCACGCCGCTCGAGAATCACCTCGGCGAGCTGTGGAGTCTCTTCCGGGTGATCAGCCCCGGCCTGCTCGGGCCGTGGACCCACTTCCGCGAGCACTTCGCGCTGCCCATCGAGCGCGACGGCGACCAAGAGGTCCGCGAGAAGCTGGCCGCCCGACTCCGTCCCTTCCTCTTGCGACGCAGCAAGGCGCAGGTCGCCAAGGAGCTGCCGCCGCGGACCGAGGTGGTCCTCCCGGTGGAGCTCGGCGAGGCGGAGCGCAGCCTCTACGACGCCATGCGGACGGAGGCGGTCGAGGCGCTCGTCGCCGATGCCGCGGCCGACGCGGCCGGGGAGGGCGGGAACCGCTTCGCGCTCCTCGCAGCGATCACTCGGCTGCGGCGGTTGGCGTGCCACCCGCGCCTGGTCACCGAGCGCTGGGAGGGCAGCTCCGCGAAGCTCGACGCCTTCATGGAGTTGGCGACGGACCTCCGCGAAGGTGGCCACCGGGCGCTGGTCTTCAGCCAGTTCACCACTCACCTCGCCCTGGTGCGGCGCGCGCTCGATCTGCGCGGCGTCGAGAGCCTCTACCTCGACGGCAGCACCCCTGCGAAGCGTCGCGGCGCGCTGGTACGCCAATGGCAGGAGGGCGAAGCGCCGCTCTTCCTGATCTCGCTGAAGGCCGGCGGCACCGGCTTGAACCTCACGGCCGCCGACTACGTGGTCCACCTCGATCCGTGGTGGAACCCGGCGGTCGAGGACCAGGCCAGCGACCGAGCCCACCGCATCGGTCAGGACAAGCCGGTCACCGTGGTCCGTCTGGTTGCCCAGGACACCATCGAAGAGAAGGTGCTCGCCCTCCACCGGGAGAAGCGCGAGCTCGCCGAGGCCCTCCTCGGCGGCGGAGAGCTCGCCGCTCGCCTCGACACCGAGGCCCTCCGAGCCCTGATCCGCACCTGACGAACGTCACACATTCGAGCTCCACGCGTGACACAAAGATCGAGGGGACACGCTCCCCCCTCGCACGCCCCTATTCTGCCAACGGTTCCCAGGCAGAAATTCAAACACTCCGTCTGCGAGTACGCCAGTTGACATCGTGACTCTTTGTGATACAAAAGGTCACGCGCTCGACGAGCGCAGAAGGAGCAGAGATGAGCGACGCACACGTTCAAGCGGCCCAGGTGGCTCGCGCCTGGCTTCGGGTGGCCGACGCCCTCCTCGACGCGGTCGAAGGCATCGCCTGGGACGTCCGCGAGCGCTGGTCCTCCGCTGGCGACTCGGCCAAGCAGACCGCGCGGCTCGCTCGCGCTGGCCGCACTCTCGCCACCATCGCCGCGTCCTACCGGCTGCAGAGCACCAAGGCGGCCTTCCTCTCCGAGGGTGGCGCCATCCGCTCGATGCGGAAGACGCACACGCGCAACGCCAAGCGCTTCGTGAAGCTCGCCGAGAAGCTCGGCGGTGGCTTCATCAAGGTCGGCCAGATCGCTTCCGCGAGGCCGGATCTGCTGCCCGCAGTCTGGATCCAAGAGACGACTCGCCTGCAGGATGCGGCACCGCCGGTCCCCGGCGACGAGGTGCTCGCGCTCCTCGCCGAAGACCTCGGCGCTCCGGTCGACGCACGCTTTGCCGAGTTCGACGAGGAGCCCATCGCCGCTGCGTCCATCGGTCAGGTGCACCGAGCCCGCACCCACGCCGGTCGCGAGGTCGCCGTGAAGATTCGTCGCCCCGGCATCGAGGCGCTCGTCGAGACCGACCTGGCCCTCCTTCGGCCCTTCCTCGAGGCGATGGCTCCGTCGCTGCCGCCGATGGACCTCGACACCATCGCCGACCAGCTCGAGACGACCATCCGCGAGGAGCTCGACTATGGCCGTGAGCGTGACCGGATGCAGCGAGTCCACGAGTTCCTGGCCGGCGTCGACGGCATTCGCGCCCCGAAGCCCGTCGACGAGCTCTGCGGGCCGCGCGTGCTCACCAGCACCTTCGAGCCCGGCATCAAGATCACCACCCGGCTCGACGAGTGGCGAGCGGTCGTTGACGACGACGAGGCGACCGACGAGGCACGCGACGAGGCGAGAGCCCTTCGCGATCGGACCCTCTGCCGGCTGCTCGACGGCTACCTCCAGCAGGTGCTCGGCGCGGGTTTCTTCCAGGCGGACCCGCACCCGGGGAACATCCTCGTCGACGAGGACGGCACGCTAGTGCTGCTCGACTTCGGCTGCGCACAGGAGCTCAGCGGCGAGCGCCGCGACAGCTACAAGCGGCTGATGCGGGCGCTCTTCGTGAACGACGACGAGACCGCCGCCCGCGAGCTCGAGGCGCTCGGCTTCCGCACGAAGAGCGGCGACCCGGCCAGCCTCCGGCTCTTCGCCGACGCGCTGCTCGGCGACCTCCGCGCTGCGATGGAAGGTGGCGATTGGACCGACCCGAACGTGATCGTCCAGCAGGTGAAGGAGCTGGTCGACGCGACCCAGAGCGACCCGGTCGAGCAGATTCCGGCCGACTTCGTGCTCCTCGCGCGGGTCTTCGGCACGCTCGGCGGTCTCTTCCTGCACCACCGGCCCGACACGTCGAGTCACGCGCCCAGGTGGATGGCCGCCTTCCTGTAGCGACTACTCGGCGGCCTCTTCGATCTCCTCGCCGACCTCCTCGGCGGCCTCTTCGATCTCCTCGCCGACCTCCTCGGCGGTGCTCTCGTCGCTCAAGCCTACTTCTTCGGCGGCTTCTTCGACCGGACTCTCGTCTTCGCACGCGATGGCGAAGGTGAGGGTGGCGGCGAAACACAGGGTGATGAACGAACGCATGGGGTCTCCTCGTGCCCCGACGTGGGGCGCACGGGTACGACGAGACCTTCCCATCAGCTGTTACGAGACTCGGCGGAAACGGGGCAGAACGCGACGTTCGGCACCGTCGGTGTCGGAGCGCGCTAGAGTGCGCGCGTGAGCAAGCGCCAGCACGAGCCGTCGAAAGAACCACCGCTGACCGATCCCGCGACGCGGCAGCCGACCCATGCCGAGCGCGCTCGGACGTTGGTCGCCGCAGAGGCGACGGGAACGCTGGCGACGCTGAAGGATGGCCATCCCTACGCGTCGCTGGTCGCGTTCGCGATGGCCGGCCCGAAGGCCGTTTTGCTCATCAGCGAGATGGCCGCGCACACGAAGAACCTTCGCGCCGACACCAAGGCGTCGCTGCTGGTGGCCGAGAAGGTCGTCGTCGACCCGCTGGCCCACGGTCGGGTCACGCTCGTCGGTGAGTGCCGAGTTCTCGAGCGCGGCACCCCGGAAGACGATGCCGCGCGGAAGGCGTTCGTCGCGCGGCATCCGGGCGCCGAGGTCTACGTCGACTTCAAGGACTTCCACTGCTGGACGCTCGACCTGAGCGAGGTCCGCTACATCGGTGGCTTCGGCCGCATGTCCTGGGTCGACGCCGACGCCTTCGAGGCCGCCGAGCCGGATCCGCTCGCGCCTTCGGCGGCCGGGATCATCGAGCACATGAACGCGGACCACGGCGACGCAAACCTCGCCTACGCCCAGGCGTTCACCCGCGCCACGGATGCCACCGCTGCCCGAATGACGTCGGTCGATCGCTACGGCTTCGACCTGATGGTCGACACGCCCGCCGGGTCGAAGCCCGCGCGCATCGCGTTCGACGAGCCGGTCACGACACCCGAGCAGGTCCGCAAGGCGGTCGTGGCGCTGCTGAAAGTCGCCCGCGCGAAGCTCGCGGAGTAGTCAACGCCGCTCCCGCTTGCCCTGACACTCGACGCAGAAGGGCGACTCCGGTCGCGCCTGGAGTCGGCGGAAAGCGATCGGCTCTTCACAGATGCGGCAGTCGCCGTACTCGTCCTTCGCGAGTGCTTCGAGGGCCTGCCGCACGAGCGCGAGTCGCCGGCGCGCGGCGGCCTGGGCGGAGCGTGCCATCTCCTGCTGCTGGATCGCGTCGATGCGCGAGACCCGGCCCATCTTGGTCTGGTCGAGCTCGACGGGCTTGGCCGCGTCGCCCTGGCCGTCGAGGGTTTCGGAGAGGCGATCGCGGAGCTCGACGAGCGCGTCGCGCAGGGTCGCGATCTGGTCGTCGGTCAGCTCCTCCATCGGGAGCGAGGATAGCGGTCGGGGGAGCGTGGCGCGGTCGGTTTCGGGTCGTCCGCGGACAGTTTGAATTCTTCGCTCGGAGAGCCCTGTTTTTGCGGGTGATCTGGGAGGGGGGAGTGTCCCCGTCAGATCAGGGGGAGCAGGTCGGCGGGGTGGGTGAGGACGTGGGGGGCGGACTGGACCGATTCGGGGCGGAAGCCCCAGCGGACGCCGACGGGGGTCATGCCAGCGGCCTCGGCGGCCTGGATGTCGATCTCGGTGTCGCCGAGGTAGAGGCAGTCGGTGGGGGCGATGTCCATGGCGCCGGCCAGCTCGAGCAGCGCGGTGGGGTCGGGCTTGCGGGGCACCCCCTCGCGGGCGCCGCGGACGAAGCGAAAGGGCACGTCGGCGAGGAGCGCGTCGACGACGACCAGGGCGGGCTGCTCGGGCTTGTTGGTGAGGATGGCCATCGGCACCTCACGCGCCGCGAGCTCGCCGAGCAGCGCCGCGATGCCGGGGTAGAGCCCGCTCGAGTGGACCGGATGGGCGTAGTAGCGGTCCCGGAACGCGTTCAGGTGCTCGTCGACTCGCGTTCGCTCGGACTCGGGCAGCGCTCGCTCGACCAGGTCTCGCGCGCCCCAGCCCACGTGCTCGCGGTAAGCCGCGATGGGTAGCGAGGGCAGCCCGGCGGCTTCGAGGACCTGGTTCATCGCGTCGGCGATGTCGTGGAGCGTGTCGACGAGGGTCCCGTCGAGATCGAAGAGCACGGCGCGGTTCACGCAGGTCCGATAGCATCGATTCGAACGTGCGCAGGTAGCGGTCGGGCGACGGATGCGACCCTAGCGTCGGAGGGAACCATGGAAGCGACCCATCAGACCGCGAGCGCGGCATCGAAGGCGGAGCCCCGCGAACGCCGAGTACCGCCGGGACCGCCGGCGCGAAAGGCGAGCGTTCTCAGCCGCATTCGCTACGGCCTGAACTTCTACTTCGACCCCTTCGGCTTCGTCGGCGGTCGCTTCGACAGCTACGGCGACGCCTACTTCGTCGCCGCCGAGGACCAGCCGGGGCTCTACGTCTTCCGCAAGCCCGAACACGTCTGGGCGGTGCTGGTCACCGAGGCCAAGAAGTTCCGCAAGACCCACAGCGCCTTCCGCGAGCTCGGCGCGGTGCTCGGCGAATCCGGCCTGCTCACGACCGACGGCGACACTTGGCGCAAGCATCGCCGCATCGTGCAGCCGGCCTTTTCGCCGAAGCGCATGGGCGAGTACGCCGAGGTGATGATCGAAGAGACCGTGCGCGAGGCTCGGGCCTGGGAAGACGGCCGGCGCATCGATCTCGCCGACGCGATGATGGAGCTGACGCTCCGCATCGTGGCCCGCACGCTCTTCGGCCACGACGCGACCAGCGACGTCGACGCGGTCCGCGACGCCATGCGCACGCTCCAGGACGGCATGGTCGGCGCCCAGCTGCCGATTCCGCGCTGGCTCAACATCGGCCTGCAGCGTCAGGAGCGCGCCGTGGCCACCCTCGACGCGTTGATCGCTCGCATGATCGACACCCGGCGACGGGAAGGCGGCGACGGTCGCCCGGACCTCCTCCAGCGCCTGCTCGACGCCGAAGACCCGGAGACGGGTGGCAAGCTGAGCGACACCGAGATCCGTGATCACCTGGTGACCTTCTTCCTCGCCGGCCACGAGACGACCAGTAACGCGCTCACCTGGACCTTCCATCTGCTCGGCGAGAACCCGGCGCAACGAGCTCGCCTCGAGGCGCACCTCGACGAGGTCCTCGGGGACCGCGACCCGACCCCCGAGGACTTCCCGAAGCTCGGCTTCGCGACGCAGGTCCTCGAGGAAGGCATGCGCCTCCGTCCACCGGTCTTCGTGATGGCGCGTCAGGCCGCCGAGGCCGTGACCATCGGTGAGTGGGACCTACCGGCCGGCAGCGAGGTCGTGCTCTGGCTCTGGCACACCCACCACGACGGACGGATCTACCCGGATCCCGAGCGCTTCGATCCGGACCGCTTCGCACCGGACGCCAAAGCCGCGCTCCCGAAGGGCGCCTACCTACCGTTCGGCCAGGGGCCGCGCACCTGCATCGGCAAACACTTCGCGCTGATGGAGGGCACGCTGTTGCTCGCGACCATCGCTCGCCGCTGGCGCCTCGAGCCGACCGGACCGGCGCCCAAGCTGCATGCGCGAGTCACGCTGAGCCCGAAGAAGGGGCTACCGATGGTCCCGAAGAGGCGCCACTGAGCGCCGTGGTCCGAGCTACTCCATCTCGGAGATGATCCCAGTCCCTCGATCACCGACGGCGTTCGTGTTGAGCTCGATCTGCGGCTCGGTGTCCCAAGGGAGTCTGGGCGGATCATCCGGTGGGCTGAAGTTCACGACGGGCGGCGGTTCACGTCGTGGTTCCTGCATGCCCACACTGGTCGGCTCCGCCGGCGCCTCGGGAGCCTGCGCCGGGTCCTCGGCGGGGACGTCGACGGTCGGCCTCTCCTCGTCCGGTCCACAACCGGTCACGATGGCCGGGACGAGAAGCGCACCAGAGAGCGCGAAGTGAAGCGGTCGTTTCTTGGCGGCCATGGGCGGTCTCGTCGGCGGGGCGAATCAGTCGCCGCTGGGGTTCGGCGTGGGTTCGGGCGGCGGGACGCTGTCCGGGTCCACCACCTGCACGGGCGGCCCGTCGTCGTCCGTCAGGTTCGTCGACGGTGGCGGTTCATGGGGGACCCGTTCCACCTCCGGCTCGCCGACCGGGTTCGCCGTCTCCTGGACCTCCGGCGGATCGTCCGCGGGGACGTTGATCATCGGGCCCTCCTCTTCGGGCCCGCAGCCGGCCGCCAAGCCGGGAACGAGGAGCGCGCTCGAGAGCGCGAAGTGGAGCGGTCGTCGCTTCTTGTCGGCCATGGTCGCCCATCCTCACCCGCACCGTCCGGCGACGGCAAGTCGCGTCGAAGCCGGGGTCGCCATTCGGGTATGGTTCGAGGGATGACGAGCACGGCGCACGTGACGGTCATCGGCGCGCTCCTGGCGCTGGTGGCCTGTGGTGACGACTCCAGCCAGGCCACGCCCAGCGAAGAGCCGGTGGTCGACGAGGCCCCCGAAGAAGCGCCGACGGTGCCCGAGCCGGTCCCCGTCGAGCCCGTCGAGGAGGAGACCGCCGCCGATCCTCTCGCGCCGGTCCTCGTCGAGCGGGACGGGATCCACCTCACGCGCCTGGTCACGACCGCGGCAATCGTCGATCACGGCCCCGGCGAGCCCCAGCAGATCTTCACGAAGGGCACCGACGAGAAGGCCTACTGTTTCTTCCAGCTCGAGAACCCCGAGTCGACCGCCACGCGCATCATGCTCTCGTGGGTCGACCGGAACGGCGAGAGCCCGAACCCACCCTCGATCATCGACGTGCCGGCGCAGCCTCACTTTGCCAACTACCGCTTCACCGGCATCGCCAACCGCCGCCTCGGCGAGCTCGCCTGCCTCATCCAGCTCGACGGCCGCGAGCAGCTCGGCCGCGCCCCGATCCGTATCGAGGACTAGCGGGTCTCAGCTCTTCTTCTTCGCCGCCTCGAAGCGCGCGCGCAGTCGGGAGGCGTAGCCTTCCTTGTTCGACTGTCGGGTCCGCGAGACCGCGAGCGCGTCCGCGGGGACGTCCTTGGTGACCGTCGAGCCGCTGGCCACATAGGCGCCCTTGCCCACCGTGATCGGGGCGACGAGCTGCGAGTCGCTGCCGATGAAGACGCCGTCCTCGAGGGTGGTCGTGTGCTTCTGGACGCCATCGTAGTTGCAGAAGATGACGCCGGCGCCGACGTTCACGCCTTCGCCGATCTGTCCGTCGCCGACGTAGGCGAGGTGGTTCACCTTCGAGCCCTTGCCGATGACGGTCTTCTTGGTCTCGCTGAAGTTGCCGACCTTCGAGCCCTCGCCCATGTCGGTCTTCGGACGCAGATGGCTGAAGGGCCCCACCGAGGCCTTCGGGCCGATGCGCGACTCGCTCGCGACGGTGTAGGGCAGGAGCACGGCGCCGCTCTCGACGACGACGTCGGTGAGCACCGAGCCGCTGTCGATGACCGCGCCAGCTTCCACTCGGCACTTGCCGCGGAGGTGCACGCCAGGGTGGATGGTGGCGTCGGGTTCGAGCTCGCAGTCGGCGTCGATGAAGGTGGTGGCCGGGTCGACGATGCCGACGCCGGCGCGGGCGAAGGCCTCGTTGACCCGCGCCCGCATCGCGGCCCCGACCTGCGAGAGCTCCCAGCGGTCGTTGACGCCGCGGAGGGTCGCCATGTCACCGGTGACGGTGCCGACGGTGCCGGTCTGGGCGGCCATCGCCACCAGATCGGTCAGGTAGAGCTCGCCCTGATCGTTGTCGGTGTCGAGCCGCTTCACGGCGTCGCGCAGGAAGTCCGCTTCGATGCAGTAGATGCCCGGGTTCACCTCCTGGACGGCTCGCTCGTCCGGCGAGCAGTCCCGCTCTTCCCGGATGGCGATCACGTTGCCGCCCTCGCGGAGGATTCGCCCGTAGCCGAAGGGCTCGTCGAGGTGCGCGGTGACCAGGCCGAGGTGGGCGGCGCCGGTCTCCGCGATGATCTGCTGGAGTAGCGCCGGCGGGATCAGCGGGCAGTCGCCGTAGAGCACGAGGACGTGGCCCTGGTGCCCTTCGATGGCCGGTAGCGCGCAGGCGGTCGCGTGACCGGTGCCGTTCTGCTCCTTCTGCTCGGCGAAGGCGACCTTGTCACCGAAGCGCGCGGTGAGCGTCTGCTCGACCTTCTCCTTGGCGTGGCCGACCACGACGACACAGCGGTCGACACCCGCGTCGAGCGCCGCCTGCACCACCCACGCGACCAGCGGCCGACCAGCCACCTCGTGGAGCACCTTCGGGGTCTCGCTCTTCATGCGCGTGCCCATCCCTGCCGCGAGGACCACTCCGACGACGTCGCTCATTCGCTTCCTCCAAGGTGCCGGCGCTCGCCGGTCTTCCACATCCAGGTGGCCGCGCTCACGCGGCGGACACCAAGTGCTTGGCGACCTTCGCCAGCGCGCGCAGGTCGTGCACGTCTTCGTCGAAGGCCGGGACCTCCACGAAGGTGGTCTCCTTGCCGACCCGGCTCCGCAGCCGGTCGGATTCGATGCGGTCGGCGACCGCGCGGAGGCGCTCGTCTTCCAGGGCGCGGCCCATTCGGTCGACGGCCGAGCTGGGGTCGATGTCCGGGAGCGCCTCGGCGCACGCGGCGCGCAGGGTGGCCTCGTCCGCGTTCGGCTCGCTCAACAGGTAGTGCACGCCGTTGACCACGATGCCATCGCGGCGCATGCCGAGCTCCCGGAGCCGGTCGCTGAAGAAGAAGGCTTCGCGGATGGCCATCGGTGCCGGCGAGGTCACGACCACGAACGCGACCTCCGGACTGCGGAGCACGCCGCTCACGGCGGCCGCTCGCTGGCGGAAGCCGCCGAAGAGATCGTTGAGCCCACCGACGAACTCGGCGACCTGCTCGAGGAAGCCCGCGCCGGTCAGCTTCGACAGGCCCTTCATCACGAGCCCGGCGCCCTTGCCGAGGATGCCGAGCGAGAAGCGGCCGCCGGAGCTGTCCATCGCCTCGATGAACCAGCGCATCGCGGGGCTGTCGATCGCATCGACCATCCGCTCGGGCGCGTCGAGGAAGTCGAGCGCGTTCGAGGTCGGCGGGGTGTCGAGCACGATCAGATCGAAGCGGTCGTCCTGCCGCACGGCGTAGAGCTTCTCCATCGCCATGTACTCCTGGACGCCCGCCAGACCGTTCGACACGTAGTGATAGATCCGGTTCTTCAGGATCCGGTCGGCCACCTCCGGGCTCGAGGCGGTGGTCTGCACCAGCTCGTCGAAGGTCTTCTTGCTGTCGAGCATCATCGCCGACAGATGGCCCTTGAGCTCGAGGCTGTTCGCCTCGAAGAGAGCCGGGTCCACCACCTGCTCCTCGGTGGTCATCTCGTTCAGGCCGAGGCTGTTCGCCAGCCGCTTGGCCGGGTCGATGGTCAGGCAGAGCACCCGCTTGCCCGCGCTGGCCGCCTGCACCGCGAGCGCGGCGGCGGTGGTGGTCTTGCCGACCCCGCCGCTGCCGACGGTCACGACCACGCGGTGCTCGTCGAGCACCTTCCCGAGGCCGGCTGCCGCTGCGTCGCTCATCGCCGCGGGTCTAGTGCAACTAGCCCGATCTGGCCACCGCTCGCCCACCCTCCGAACCTCGTCACTTTCTTTCCAGACCCTCGAAGACCTGCCTATCCTACATGTAGGTTTTAGTCACACAGACCCGAGACGCACCCGTCTTTCGAGGAACGAACGCATGATTTGGATGCTCCAGGAGCGGCGCGCGCGCCGCAGCGCCGACCGCCGCCACGCCCTTCGCTACCAGCTCGAGCACACCCGCGAGCAGGGGAAGATCGAAGCGCTGGTCGTGGTCGACGACGACGGGCTGGTCCTCGCCGGCGCCGGCGACGCCTCGGTCTGTGAGGAGCTCGGGGCCTACGCGCCGCTCCTCTCCCGTTCCCCGATGGGCATGCGGCTTCCGCCGCTCCTCCGTGGCGGTGAGGTCGCCGTCCGTCGCCTCGAGCTCGAAGGCCAGCCGCTCATGCTCGCAGCGCTCGGCGGCGGCGTCGCCCGCGATGCGCTCCTCTCCCACAGCGGGCAGGGCGTGCGGCGGATCCTCAGCTCGAACTGACCGGGGCCCGCAGGATCAGGGCTGGACGCCGATGGCGCCGGCGATGGATTCGAGGCCTTCGCCGAGCTCGAAGGGGCCGAGGTCGGTGACCACCCCGCCGCCCTCGAACTGGATGCGGCGCACGGCGACGTTCTCGGCCACGAATGCGAGCCCTTCGAGGCTGCCGTGGCGGAGCATGGTCGCCACCGTCGGCAGCGCCGGGCCGCGCGTGGCATAGCTCAGCTCGCCGCGCGCGGTGAGGGGCTCGAGCTCGTCGGGGTCGTAGCCGTACTCGAAGATCGCGTCGCCGAACGCGCTGACGACGAGCACGACGTCGTCGAAGGGGGAGGCGATGATCGACGCCGGGTCTTCGACCGGCAGCGTCTGCAGCTCTTGGAGCGACGTCGCCCCCAGCCCGACGACCGCGATGCTGTTGGGTGTGGCGCTGAAGCCGGCGTTGTCGCCGAGGAAGGCGTGGCTCGACGCGACATCGAAGCCGGCGACGATCCAGTCGTCCTCGGCGAAGACCTCGGCGCTCGCCTCCACGGTGGGCCCCTCGAGGTCGACCCGATGGACGTCGGGGCCCAGCGTCGTGGTGAGGATGTCCTTGGCCGCGACGATGGCGGTGCCGTCCGCCTCGAAGTCCATGCCGTAGGCGAGCCGCGCCGGCGCGACCATGGTCTCGTTCACGACGCGACCGTCGCAGTCGAACTCGATCCGGTAGAGACCGCCACCGCTCTCGCGCCACTGCGAGTCGAGCACCCACGCCGCGTTCCCGTGTGGATCCATCACCACCCGGCTGGCGTAGAACTCGCCCTCGTAGCCGGCATGCACGACATCGACGCTACCGCTCTCGTCGATGCGGAAGACCCCGAGCGAGCCGTCGTCCTGCGGCACGATCCCGATCTCACCATCGGCGGTGAAGACGATCGGTGCTTCGGCAGCCTTCCCCATCAGGAAGGTGGTGCCCGGGCGGGTCAGCGCTCCATCGGTGTCCAGCGCGAGCACCTCGTAGTTGGGCACGAAGGGATGCGCGACGACCACGAAACGGGCGCGGTCGGCGGGCGCAGCCTCCCGCTCGCAGATCTCCGGACCGCCATCGACGGTGACGAAGGCGTCGTCGTCTCCCGAGCCACCGTCGGCGTCGACCGGTACGGCGGAGTCGGAGACGAACGCATCGACGTCGCGCTCGTCGTCGTCGCCGCAGGCGAGGGCGAAGATCAGCGCGAGGGTGAACGGAGCTCTCATGCCCGACCGGTTAGCCCCGTCGGGCCCGGCCGGTCAGGAGAAAGCCCACACGACGTTCACTCGGAGGCGACGACGTACGCGGAGAGCGACATGGTCCCACCGCGCGGCTCCCCGCCATCGAAGCCACCGGCGTAGGTGAACGTCGCCTCTTCGCCGGGGGTCACGTCGTCCGTCACGTCGATGCGCAGCATCTCCACGGGGAGACCCGGGCACCAGCCGGCGCGGAGCGGCGCCCAGTTGCCCCACTGGCCGGGGACGACGCCCTCGGCCGAGCGTTCGGCGCAGCCCTTCGCCTGGCCGGCCTGGCCCTCGAAGTCGAGGACGTGCTCGGTGCCGTTCGCGGTGAAGGTGTGGACGTGGTTGCACCACTCGGCGCAGTTGTCGCCGTCGGTCTGCCCGTGGCCGCTGATGATCGCCACGAGCTCCACCTTGGTGGCCCCCGAAGGGATGGTGGTCACGAAAGGCTCGCGCCCCTCGTTGTAGGTCGCGTCGAAGTTGCCACCGGTGAAGGCGAGCTCGGCCGCGAGCGGCTGCTCGTCACGACGATCGGCGAGGCGGAGCGAGATCGTGATCTCACGTTCGGTGGCCTCTTCCCACTCCGGACCCATGACGATGCGGAAGGTCTGGTCACCGCCCTCGCTCATCAGCGGGAGGAGCGACGAGGCGTCCATCACCCAGCGGCGTCGACCGGGCCGGGAGTAGGGCGTGATCCAGCGGACCAGCTCACGGGTCTCGGCGCAGGCGTCTTCGCCGTCGGCGGTGCAGAGGAAGATGTGCGCGATGCGGTCCCACTCGCTGCAGCCGGCGGGATCGAGGAAGCAGTGCACCTGGACGTCGAGCTCGAGCGTATCGAAGCCGGCCATCGTGGACGCGTCCGGAAGGGTCACGCTCCGCTCGATGATGCGATCGGTCAGCGTCTCACCGGGCATGAGCGGGAGCACCATCGCATCGGCGCCGTCGAGCCCGACCTCGAGGTCGTAGAGGTAGTTGAACCAGTGTGGCCCGTAGGCCGCCATGCCGATGTTCGGCATGAAGCCGCCGCCACGGACCTCGAAGAGGGAGCCGAGCGGGTCGAAGTGTTGGGCTCGGTCGATGGCCATCGCGAAGAGCGGCGTGGCGGTGAGGAGCTCACCGACGCTTCCGCCGATCTCGTTCATCGGCTGGTTCACGAAGTGGATGTGCTCGCGCCAGAACTCCCGTTCGTCTTCGGGGATCGAGTGGAACTCGAAGCCTTCGTTCAGTGCGGTCTGCATCGTCTCGAGGCGGGCGGTGATCGCACCGGGGTCGGCCTCGTAGGTGCCGATGAAGTAGTGCGCGTTCCGTGGCCCCTCGAGGTAGAGCCCGTCCGGCACGCTGGCCCACAGCCCGTTGCCGTAATCGGTCGCGCCGTAGCTCACGAAGACGTACGACTCGCAGCCGGTCCGTTCCTCCGAGAAGACCCAGGGACCGTCGGTGGTCTGCACGGTGAAGTCACCGGCGAGCCCACCCATCTCGGCGGCGCCGCCGGTCTGATACGGCTCTCGTTCCAACCCGAGCTCGTCGCAGACGTCTGGATCGGGGACGAAGGCGTCCACTTCCGGGGGCGTCATGTCGATCGGGTCGGGACCCGCGTCCGGGGAGGTCGTGTCACCGTCGTCGTCGCCACAGGCGATCAGGGCGGCGCACGCGAGGAGAAGCAAGGGGAGGGAAGCGCGCATACCCCCAGGTATGGAACGCGTTTCAGCTTTGGTCCAGTGTCGAGGTCCGCTCGATCGACCCGAGAAATGCGAACGTTGCTCGGGTTCCATGGTCAGCCGAGGTCGTTGACGCTACCTTCGAGAGTCCGATGGCGGCTGCCCCACTGCCCCCCGACGAGAAGGCTCGTCTCGAGTACCTCGAGGCGCTGGCCATCCTCGACACGGCACCGGAGCCGGCCTTCGATCGACTGGTGCAGCTCGCCAAGCATTTGACCGGCACACCCATCGCGGCGGTCTCGCTCATCGCGGAGCACCGACAGTGGTTCAAGGCGCGGGTCGGGCTCGACGCGCCGGAGACCCAGCGGGAGAATGCGTTCTGTTCCCACACCATCCTCGACGATCGCGTCATGGTCGTCCCCGACGCGACCGAAGACGAGCGCTTCGTCGACAACCCACTGGTCACCGGCGCGCCCGGCATCCGCTTCTACGCCGGCGCCCCGCTCGTCACCCCGGCAGGGAAGATCGGCGCGCTCTGCGTGATCGATACCGACGCTCGGGTCGGGCTGACCGGCGAGCAGGAGTCGGCGCTGAGGCTGCTGGCCGCGGCCGTCGTCGACGCGCTCCATCAACGGGTCGAGGCTCGGCGGGCGGAGCGAACCATGCGCTGGCTCCGGCTGGCGGAAGGGCTGGCCAAGATCGGCCACTGGCGAGTGCTCCAGAAGGACGGCAGCCTGTTTTGGTCGCCGGAGATCTTCGAGATCTACGGTCTCGACCCGACGACCCAGCCGACGGTGGAGATGGCGATTGCGGCCTACCATCCGGATGACCGGGAGCGTGTGTCGACCACCCTGATGGACGCCATCTCGAGTGGCGAGTCGTTCGAGTTCGACCTTCGGCTCTTTCGCTCCGATGGGGCGATTCGATGGGTTCGGTCGGCGGGGCGACCGGAGGTCGATCCAGTGACCGGCGAGGTGGTCTCGGTCTTCGGTGTCTTCCAGGACGTGACCGAGCAGAAGCTGATGCAGTCGGAGATGCTCCACTCGGAGCGGCTGGATTCGCTCGCGCTGATGGCCGCGACGATGGCTCACGAGATCAACAACCCGCTGACCTCCATGCAGCTGAACGCCGAGCTCATCGGGCGGCTGGCCGCCGAGCCGGAGCCGGACACCGCCCGCATCGAGACGATGGCGGCCGACGTGCTGGATGGCGTCGGCCGGATTCGAAAGGTCACCCAGGAGCTTCGCGCGATCACCCGACCGTCCCGTCCCGCCCTGGATGCGGTGGGCCTCAGGCGTGCCGTCGACGCGGCGCTCCGGCTTTCGCGGCTCCGACTCGATGGGGTCGGCGTCTCCATCGAGCTCTCCGAGCCGGTGCCCAAGGTCCGAGCCAACGAGCCTCGGCTTGTGCAGGTGCTCATCAACTTGTTGTTGAACGCATCCCATGCGTTCGAAGGGGTGCCGGAGAGTCAGCGCCGAGTCGTGATACGAAGTGGCGCGATCGGCGCGAACCACGCGTTTCTCGAGATCCAGGACACCGGGATGGGCATCTCCGAGGAAGTGCTCCAGCGCGTCTTCGAGCCCTTCTACACGACGAAGTCCGCCGAGCAGGGAACCGGTCTCGGCCTCTATGTGTGCCGAGAGATCATCCGCTCGTTCGGAGGGAGCATCGAGATCGACTCGTCGCTCGGGATGGGTACCACCGTTCGCTTGGTCCTCCGCAGTGAGGGCGCGACCCCGGTGGAGAAGAACCCGCCCGGGACCGGGCCGCGACCGCGTCTCGGTTCACATGAGGCCCTCCGACTGCTCGTCATCGACGACGACGTGATGATCGGCCGAGCCTTGGGGCGGGCGCTGCGGGGCTACGCCGTCGACGTCTACGAAGACCCGCGGGAGGCGCTCGACCACTTGCTGGCGTCTGGCGGCCGCTACGCGGCCATCCTCTGCGACCTCGCCATGCCCAACCTCAGCGGGCCCGCGCTCCACGCCGCGGCCATCGCCGAGCGACCAGAGCTCGACGAGCGCTTCCTCTTCATCACCGGCGGCACGCAATCGTCCGAGGGCTCCCGATTCGTCCAGCAGAATCGGTACCGGGTCCACCTCAAGCCCCTGCATTTCCAGAGCTTGCTCGATGCGATCCACGCCATCACGGATAGCCCAGTGATGGAACCGGAAGCCACGCCCGTGGTCGATGGTTAGGATGACACCCTCGATGTCTCGCTCGTTCTCCCGCGGTGGTCGGCTCCTGACCGCCCTCGCTTTGATCGTCCTGGTCACCGATGCGCGGGCTGACGAGGACCGTGTGCTCCACGAATTCGTGCCCGAGGTCGACACCGACGATCAGGCGGGCATGGTGCTCGGCCGGGACGCCACACCGGAGGCGATCCTCTACGACGGGGAGATGCTCAGCGCCCCGCGAGGCGGAGCCCTCCGCTCGAACGAACGCGCGATGGTCGCTCCACCGGATCCGACCGGTACTGGCCGGGATGCACCCGGCCGCCGTTCGCCGACCTTCCGCCCCGACCGGATCACGTCGCTCGAAGGGAGCCTCGGCTACTTCACGGTCTTCTCGCCCTCGATCGCGCCCTTCAAGCGCGTCAGCGCGCTCGACGCGGTGGTCCGCTCGGACACCGGCGTCCCGGTGCTCGGCGTAGCGCGCCCGAACGAGATCACTCCGGTGCCCGTCGAAGGCGCGATCGCGCCCGCGGTGGACGGTCGCCGCCGAGATCGCTTCTGGGGGAGCGTCGTGCTCGACTTCACGGCGGGCGATCGCGTGCCCTTCCCGTCGGTCTCGCCCGAGTCTCGGATCCTCACGCTCCGCACCGAGCCCGAGGTCGACCTGCGCATCGAGAAGGACGCGGCCGACAACTTCTTCGCCGTGGCCCCCTCCCGGCTGGGTTCGGTGCGTGTGACGTTCTTGACCGACGCGCCCCGGGAGTACTTCAACGCCCGCGCCATCCCGGAGGTTCCGGTCGACGCGCTCGCCGAAGAGGTCTTTCCCCTGGACTCGGCCACCGAAGCGGAGGCCCTGCGCTTCGCGGGGACGCTGGGGCTCTCGAGAGACTCGGACCTCAAGGCGGCGCTGGAGGCGCTGACCGAGCACTTTCGGTCCTTCGTCGAGTCCGACGAGCCGCCACCGGATACCGGCAACATCTTCCGCGACCTCGCCGAGGCCCAGCGAGGGGTCTGTCGGCACCGTGCCTACGCGTTCGTGATCACGGCCCAGGCGCTCGGGCTGCCTGCGCGCTTCGTGATGAACGAGGCGCACGCGTGGGTGGAGGTGAAGCTCCTCGACGTCGGGTGGATGCGGATCGATCTCGGCGGTGCGGCGAACGCCCTCGAGAACCATGGCGGTGGCGACCGACCGGTCTACCGTCCCCGGGAGGCCGACCCGCTCCCGCAGCCGGAGGCCTATCGCCAGAGCTATTCGCAGCTGAGTGGCTCGCAGGTCCAGGGTTTGCGAGAGGGCGAGGGCGAGGCCTTCGCCGAGGCGACGCGCTACGGCAGCGAGGGCATCGAAGGCCAGGGCGTCGGCCCCGGCGCCGAGGGTGAAGGCGAGGAAGGCGGCGGGCTCTTCTCCGCGCCCGAGCCAGAGAGTCGGGGACGCCCGCTCCGGCTGACCGTGGACACCAGCGCGTACGAGGTCTTCCGCGGGCGCTCGCTCTCCGTGAGCGGCCGAGCGCTGGACCCCGATGGCCAAGGCGTCGAAGGGCTCCGGGTCGAGGTGCTCCTGCGGGGCGCCCGGGAGCGACTGCTGGGCGTGACCGTCACCGGGCCCAGTGGGGCGTATCGGACCACCGTGGGCGTGGCCCAGGACATCGACGTCGGGGAGTACCGGCTCGTGGTCCGGACCCCGGGCAACGACGATTTCTTCCCGGCCCGCGCCCGCTGAGCAGGAAGAACGAAGCGAGGCGGCGAGCCGATTCGTGGTATCCCCGCGCGGTGCGTTGGGTGGTCGTCGTTTCGCTGGGCCTGCTGGCGGCCGTGGTCGAGGCACCGCTCGCCGGGGCGCAGGACCCCTACTCGTGTCTCGAGGAGCTCGAGGAGGCGGAGCTCGATGCGCGCCTCGCGATGGTCGACCAGCGCCTGCAGGATCACAAGCTGGGCGCCCGGCTGTGGTGGTACGGATGGCAGGCGTTCTTCGGCGGCGTCATCGGGTACCAGGCCATCGAGATCGCGCGTTCCGAGCCCGGGACCGCCCGGCGTTGGGCGTCGGTCATCGGCACGGTCGGCGCGTCGCTCGCCACCATCCAGATGTGGATCCTCCCGCTGACCGCTGCCTACGCCCCACAGCGCTATCGGCGGATGCCCACGGGCACGCGGGCCGAGCGTGAGGCGAAGCTGCGCTATGGGCTCGAGAGCATCGAGACCTCGGCGACCCGCGAGACCCTCGCCCGCGGGCCCGGTGCCCACGCGCTCCCCATCATCTGGTCGGCGACCTGGGCGACGACCCTTTCGCTGAAGTTCGACAACCCGGGACGGACCGCGTTCCTGGTCGTCGGCGGCTTCGTGATCACCCAAGGGCGAATCTGGACCGGTCCGCAGCGCGCCATCAGCGACTGGGACCAGATCCGATGGTCCGTCTGCGAGCACGAGTACGGCCGCGGCCCACGCCGGCGGGGCGGAGAGCCGGACCTCGACGACCTGGACGACCTGGACGAGCTCGAGCCCCCGATGGCCGCACGCCCCCGCGGTCCGCAGGCCCACTTCAGCGTGATGGGCGCGGGCGCTCAGCTCTTCGTCACCTTCTGACGAAGGTCCGCGGGACTTCGGGCCGGAGCCTGCTACCCTGCGCTCGTGCCTCTGGGCCCGGTCGAGATCATCTTTGCCATCCTCGGAATCTCGATCCTCGTGATCGTGCACGAGAGCGGGCATTACTTCGCGGCACGAGCCTTCGGGATGCGGGTGACCCGCTACTCGATCGGCTTCGGTCCGACGCTCTTCAAGTACCAGCCGAAGGGGAGCCCGACGATCTTCCAGGTCGCGGCGATCCCCTTCCTCGCGTACGTGCAGATCGCCGGGATGAACCCCCACGAGGACGTCGACCCGGACGACCCGGAGCTCTTCACCAACAAGAGCGCCTTCGCTCGGATCGTCACGATCGCGGCGGGCCCGATCGCGAACTATCTCACCGCGTCGATCCTGGTGTTCTTCATCAGCCTCGCGGGCTGGCCGGCGTTCCCCTGGCTGAGCAACGTCTTCATGCCCGACGACGAGCGCTCGCAGACTGCGCCGCACGAGCCGATGACGGTGGCAGAAGTCATCGAGGACTCGGCCGCCGAAGAGGCCGGCATCCAACCGGGCGACATCTTCGTCGAGGCCAACGGCGTGGCGGTCGCGAACGTCGCAGACCTCACCGAGCAGACCAAGGATCGCGCCGACCAAGAGACCGAATACATCATCGAGCGCGACGGCGAGCGGATGACCGTGACGCTCGCGCCCCGCGCGAGCGAAGATGGCAGAGGGCTGATCGGAGTCGCTGCGGTGACGCCGGAGCCCAAATACGTCCCCTTCGATGCGAAGGAGGCGGCGTGGGCGGCGCTCGTCTTCCCCTGGAAGCTGACGGAGATGCAGCTCACCGCCATCGGCGGGATGATCCGGGAGCGGCACGCCGACAACATCGGCGGGCCGGTGGCGATGACCCGCATGGTCGGGACGGCCGTACAGAACGGACCCACGCACTACTTCATCGTGCTGGTGCTCCTCTCGGTCGCGCTCGGGATGTTCAACCTGCTCCCGCTGCCCGCCCTCGACGGCGGCCGGCTGACCTTCCTGGCCTACGAGGTGATCACCCGTCGACGGCCGAACGAGAAGGTCGAGGCGATGGTGCACTTCATCGGGATCCTGCTCTTACTCGGAGTGCTGATCCTGGTGACCGTCCGCGACATCGGGAACTGGTCGTAGCGGCAGAGCTCGCTCCGAGCTTCGGGCAGGCGTGACAGACGACGCTGGGCTGCTGCCGCGCGCTTCGGGGAGGGACGCTCTTGAGTTCTTTCGTTGTTGTTCGTGAACGGTCGGCGAGTCGTCGGCTGATGGAACAACAAAAGAACTCAAGAGCGTCCCTGGTTTGCGCGGGCGGGAGCGCTTGGCTTCGCGCTGCGTCCTCCGGGGTCCCTCTGGTGACCGCGGGCGCTGGCGTCCCATCCTGCTAGCTTCCCTCGCGATGAGTGAAGCACGACCGGATGTCATCCTCGTCGGCGGCGGGGTCATGGGCTGCAGCACGGCCCTGCGACTCCAGCGAGAGGGCCTGAAGACGCTCGTGCTCGAGCGGAGCGTGCCTGGCGCCGAGGCGTCGAGCGCGGCCGCGGGCATCCTCGGGCCGGGCGCCGAGGCGGGTCACCCCGTGGCGCGCGACCACGTGGGCACGCTGTTGAAGCTCGGAGCATGGAGCCGGGAGCTGCACGCGGCCCAGGCCGAGTGGCTCCGCGAAGAGCACCAGCTCGACATCGGCTTTCGCCGCTGCGGGGCGATGGTGGTCGCCTTCGGCGACGACGAGCGGGCGCTCGGGGAGCACGCCGAGGCGCTCGCGGGGTACCCGCACGAGGTGCTCGACGGCGAGGCGGCCAGGGAGCGCGAGCCGTCGCTGGCTGCCGGGGTGCGCGCCGCGATCGACCTGCCCGAGGAGGCCCAGCTCGAGCCGCGGCTCTTGCTCCGGGCGCTCGCCCTCGCCGCCGAGGCTGCCGGTGCGGTCTTCCGTAGCGGCGCGGTCGTGCACGAGGTCCTCACCGAAGGGGACCGCGTCCGCGGTGTGCGCGTCGGCGGTGAGGTCATCGAGGCGGACCACGTGGTGGTCGCCGCGGGAAGCTGGACCAGCCTGGTGCCCGGCCTCGAGCTGGCCGCCGCAGGCATCCATCCGGTGCGCGGTCAGATCGTCGCGACTCAGACCCGACCGCCGGTCTTCCGCCGGCTGGTCTTCGGCGCGGGCGGCTACGTGGTCACGCGGCCCGACGGTCGGGTGCTCTGTGGCTCCACCGAGGAGCGCGTCGGCTACCGCCGCGAGGTCACCCTCGGCGGGATTCGGTCGATCGTGGATCTGGCGACCACCCTCGCCCCGCGGCTCGCGGACGCGCCGCTGCAGGACCAATGGTCGAGCTTCCGACCGGGCACCGCCGACGGCCTACCGCTCGTGGGCGGCGCCGGCCCCGAGAACCTCTGGCTCGCGAGCGGCCACTTCCGCAACGGCATCCTCCTCGCGCCCGCGACCGCGGAGCTCATCGCGCACGGCATCGCCCGTGTGCCCATCCCGGATGACACGCCGGAGCACCTGGTCGACCCGCGGCGGTTCGCTTCGTGAGCGGTCCGACCGAGCGTTTCGTCCAGGCGAACGGCCTCCGGCACCACGTCCTCGAGTGGCCGGGGGATGGCCCGACGGTGCTCCTCGCGCACGGCTTCCTCGACATGGCGTGGAGCTTCCGGGACGTGGCCGGTGCGCTCACCGAGCGCGGCTTCCGGTGCGTGGCGTGGGACTGGCGCGGCCACGGAGAGACCGAGCACATCGGCGCTGGCGGCTATTACCACTTCGCCGACTACGTGCTCGACCTGGACGAGCTCTGGCCCTCGCTGGTTCCGGACGGAGAGAAGGCCCACCTGGTCGGTCACTCGATGGGTGGCTCGGCGGTGACGATGTTCGCGGCCGTCCACTCGGACCGATTGCACAGCGTGGCTCTCCTCGAAGGGCTCGGGCCGCCCGACCAGCCGATGACCAAGGCGCCCGAGAAGCTGCAGCTCTGGCTCCACGGCGTGGCGCGTGCCCGCTCGAAGGCCGGTCGCACGTTCAGCCTCGACGACGCCGTGAGTCGCATGCGCCGACAGAACCCGGCGCTCTCGGAGGAGCTCGGCGCCTTCTTGGCGGAGAAGGGCACCCGCCCGGTCGAGGGGGGGCGCGAGTGGGCCTTCGACCGGCTCCACCGCACTCCGTCACCATCGGTCTTCCAGGCCGCGCTCTTCATCGAGTATCTCCGCGCGATCACCGTGCCGACCCTCGTGGTGGCCGGCGAAAAGGGCTACCGCCTCGGAGACGAGGCGGACCGGCTCGCGGTGATCCCCGACGCGCGGCTCGTCGAGCTCCCGGCGGTCGGGCACATGATGCACTGGGAGGCGCCGGAGGCCCTCGCCGACACGCTCGCCGAGCACTTCGAAGCCCGACGCCGGTAGCCGCCTTCTCACACCGAGTGGATCCGCTTCTTGGCTCCGATCCCTCCAGGGGGTAGCTTTGGTGGTGGAGGACAGCATGGTTCGAGTCTTGACTTGCTTGGTGGCGTTGGCGTTCACGGCGCCCGCGTTTGCTCAAATGGACGACACAGATCCCGCGACCGACCCCGGCGCGAGCGATCCCGGAACGGCGGACACCGGTGACCCGGCGGCCGACCCGCTCGGTCCCGAGGCGGCGGCGACGGCCGACCCGACGGACCCCGAGAACAGCGGCCGGATCGACGACGAGCAGGCGCTCGCGGAGGACGAGTCCGAGGTCGACCCCGATCAGCGCTCGGCCGTGGACCCCTTCGAGGAGGAGCACCAGCAGTACTTCTTCCTCGGCGTCTTCTATCGGCACACCTGGACGCCGAAGTTCCTGATCAGCCTCTTCACGGACGAGCAGACCGCGGCCGACAACCCCGCGGCGGGTCTCGAGCTGACGATCCGCAAGGACAACTTCGAGATCGTGGCCTCGCTCTGGTACCAGGCCTACTTCGTCAACGGCCCCTTCCGAGGCAATGGCGACACGATCGGTGAGACCGAGTTCATCGATTCGGAGCTCAAGGCAGCCTTCATCGGCGCGGCCTTCCTCTGGTCGACCATGTTCACCGACTGGATCGGCCTCGAGTACGGCCTCGACATCGGCATCGGCGGCGTGTGGGGTGACCTGCACCGCAACGAGGCCTACGAGAGCACGGCCCCTGGCAGCGTCGGCGGCTGGGCCGCGTGCGCCGGTCCGGGCAACCCCGTGGGCGGCGACCGCTGCGACGCGACCGGCGGCAACTACGGCGTCGAGCCCAGCTGGATCGACGGTGGCAGCCGTCCGCTGGTCTACGCCCGCCTCGCCCCGCACCTCGCGATCCGCATCAAGCCCATCCACCAGTTGGTCTTCCGCATCGACGGCGGCTTCGACATCTTCAGCGGCTTTTTCGTCGGCGGCGCCGCCGCCTTCGGCTTCTGAGCCCCCGCCGGCCCGCTCCAACCCTCGGGCTGCTGAAACGCATCGCACAAAGCCAGGAAGGAACACAGAGAGAAAGAACCGCAGGTTTCGCTAGGGACGGCGAGCGATCGCGCCGGCGTTCGCGCAAGACCTCGCCCATTGGCTCGCGTCACCGTGGCGACCCAACCCCCAAATCTCCGATCTTTGTGCTCTCTGTGATTCTTCGTGTCTCCGTGCGATTGCGCTCTGGGCTCTGCGGGTTGAAGGGCCGTGGCTTGAATGGGGGGCGGGGCCGTGAAAGGCTGCGCGCCGATGACTTCGCCCCGCCTGAGTCTCTCTCTGATCCTCCTCGTCGGCTGTGGCACGGCCGTGGCCCAGCCGGCGGACGACGCGCCCGAGCCCACCGAGGCCGAGACGCCGGAGGCCGCCCCCGAGCGGAGCGAGCAGGACGAGGCTCGCCGAGCGCGGGTCTACGCCTCCGTCGGCGACGTGCAGATCACGGTCGGCGACATCGAGGATGCCATCGCGGCGCAGTCGCCCTTCCTCCGGGTGCGCTACCGCGATCCGGCGAAGCTCCGCGAGCTGGCCGACGGGCTCGTCCGCTTCGAGCTCCTCGCCCGTGAGGCCGAGCGCCTGGAGTACGGCGACTCCGGCGCGGTGGAGCAGCAGGTCCAGCAGCAGATGGTCCAGAAGCTCATCGAGCAGCAGGTCGACGATCAGATCACCCGTGAGTCGATCACCGACGAGGACATCCAGGCCTACTACGACGAGCACACGGCGGAGTTCTCCCGCCCGGCCATGCGCCGCGCGAGCCACATCCTCCTGCCGAGCCGCGAGGCCGCCGACGCGCTCCTGGCCGAGGCCCGCGACGCCGACAACCGCGAGTTCCGCGCGCTGGCCCGCCAGCACTCGATCGACACCGAGACCAAGCTCCGCGGTGGCGACCTGCGCTATTTCACGCAGACCGGCCGGCCGCCGAACGCCAACGAGGACGACCCGCCCGTCGACGAGGCCCTGGTGGCGGCCGCCTTCGAGCTCACCGAGCTGGGCACCGTCGCGGGTCCGGTC
Source organism: uncultured Sandaracinus sp. (assembly GCA_964462035.1). Lineage (GTDB taxonomy): Bacteria > Myxococcota_A > Polyangia > Polyangiales > Houyiibacteriaceae > UBA1660. The sequence continues at coordinate 14,123 of CAYXAP010000045.1, read as the reverse complement.
GCCGTCGGCGACAACTTCAGCATCGTGAAGCTCACGGGGAGCCGCGAGGCCGAGACCCGCGCGCTCGCCCAGGCCGCCGAGGGCATTCGCCTTCGACTCTGGCGTGAGCGCCGCCAAGAAGCGATCGACAGCTTCGTGCGCGGTCTGCGAAGCGACGCCACGGTCGAGCTCCACACCGAGCGCATGCGCCCCATTCGTCTCGAGCCCATCGAGCCGACCAAGGGCCTGCCGAGCCGTGACCCGCACGAGGACGGCCGCGAGAGCGGCGCCCATGGCGGTTCGATGGCCGCCGCGATGGAAGCCGAGGGCGAGTAGCTCTCAGAGCCGCTCGGCCTGCGTTTCGACCACGCTCAGGCACGGCATCCGCCGCGCCCGATCGCGCGCCTCCTGGGGGTCGCACTCCTCGGGCGTCAGCGACTCGTCGGTCTCACCGTAGGTCGTCTGAATGATCTCCACCCCGTCGTCCGTGAGGAAGAGCTCGCGCAATCGGTAGCGGAGAACGCACCCCGTGCTCGCGGTGGCCAAGATCCCGTTCCAGTTGCTGCCCCCGGGGCCAAAGCTGAGGTCTTGCACCGCGCTCGAGGAGCACGTGCTCGCGTCATCGCACCTCCGGTACTCGAGCCGGTCCCTGCCCAACTCACCGTTGTACACCAGCTCGAAGAAGCGGTTGGTCGGGGAGACCGTGCCCGGTTCCAGCGCCCCATCGCAGTCACCCTCGAGCCGTTCGGTGACCCGATAGACCCCTTCGAGCTCTTGGGGCGGGGTGCCGTCCCCGCATCCGGCGAACACAGCGATCGCCAGCACCCATCCGTGCGCGTGCCTCATGGGGATGATCATAGAGGCCCGGGCGCAGAGGGCCAGCGATGGGCGCCTTGCTCTACACTCGAGCTCATGGTGTGTCTCCCCCGCGCGGCGTTGGTCGTGGCCCTGATCGCGGTTGGCTGCGAGGGGGACACCGGCCGGATGGCTCAGCCCATCCTCGACGGAGAGCTCGCGCCCGACGCGGTCCAGGTGGTCGCGATCGTGGAGCGCGCGCCGAGCTGCACACCGATCCCGAAGCAGCTGCGCTGCACCGGCACGCTGATCGGCCCGCGGGCCGTGCTGACCGCCGCCCACTGCATCGGAGCCGGATCCGCGAGGGACCTGATGGTCCTCTTCGATGCCGACATCGAGGGCACCGGGGCGGTGGTGCCGGTCAGCCGGGGCCACCGACACCCTGGTTACGATCCGGAGAGCCGCGCCTTCGACGTGGCCGTCCTCGTGCTCGAGACGGACGCCCCGGTCACGCCGGTGTCGCTCGGCACGGTCGACGATGGGAGCATCGGCACCCCCGTCACCATGCTCGGCTACGGCGGCGAGAGCGCCGACGATTCAGGCGGAGGCGTGCGCCGGGCGGGTGTCGGTCGCATCGAGAGCGTCGAGCCCACCGAGCTTCGGATCGTCCCGGACCCCGCGATGAGCTGTCGGGGCGACAGCGGGGGACCGGTGCTCGACGAGAGCGGCGCACTGGTGGGGGTGACCAGCCGAGGCGATCCGGCCTGCGCGGAGTTCGCGCTGGCCGTCCGCACGGATGCCATCGACCCGTTCGTGAGCGACTCGCTGGCGGACTCGGTGCTCGAGCCGCCGGCCCAGCGCGCCTTCGACCCAGCCGAGCACTTCTGTGAGACCAGCTGCGAGAGCGACGACGAGTGTCCCGCCGGCACCCATTGCTTCGCCGCCGAGGGAGCCGTCCGGCGCTGCGTCATCGCTGGCCTCTCCGCGGGCGAGCTCCTCGGGCCATGCACCGACGATCGCGCCTGCGGTGAGGCACCCTGCGTGCAGACTCCCGCCGGCTGCCAGTGCTTCCAGCCCTGCGGCTTTCACTCCCACGCCGACATGGGGGTCGACGAGCCGAGCAGCGGCGGCTGTGCCGTCGGGGGCCCGCCGGGCCTTTGGTGGCTGTTCCTCTCGGGCCTCATCTGGGGTCGTAAAAGGCCTGGACTCTTGTCCAGGAACTGAACGGGGTGTTCGTCCAGGTCATGGACTGCCGACCGCAGTCATCAGAAAAAGGTCAATGATTTTCTGAATTCCGGCACGTGTACGCATTTTGCACAGTTGCTCATTGAAGGAGCGAAGAAGCGATGCGTGCACGACTTACGACCCTCTGTCTCGTCCTGGCCTTCGGCTGCGCGGCGGCCGGACCGACCGAGACGCCGAACGAGCTGGGCCTGACCCTGACGACCTTCGACGACGGTCGTCTCGAAGGGACCCTCGTGACCTCCGCGGGTGCCGTGGACTTCACGGCCATTCAGGTGGAGGAGGGTCTGTTCGACATCGAGCTGCAGCGCGAGGGCCGCACCTTCGGCTCCGTCGTGAACTGGACCGACTACGAGGTGGACCTGCAGGCCGCCGAGGACTTCCAGATCACCCAGGACGACCGCTTCGTGATCACGGCGCTGGCCTCGACCATCGAAGAAGAGGTCGGCAAGGAGAGCGCGGTCGCCGACAACCTCTTCCGGCAAGCGACGCTCTGGGGGAGCCACCCGACTGGCGAGCTCATCACCCGGCACATCGAAGCGGACCCCGAGCGCGGCTGGACCACGCTCTGCTACGCCGCGTGCACCAGCGGTTACCGGAACTTCTATCATTCGGGGACCGGCAACGATCACGGCCACACGCACGGCAGTCACTCCTGGACCATGCGCGAGTACATCAAGTTCGGTCGCTACGACGGCCACAACCCGTGCAACTCGCGCTGTGGCCCCGGCTGCACCGGCTGGTACAGCAGCGCGTGGACCCAGGACTGCGGCAACCACGATCGCTGCGAGCACGCCCATACCGGCGGCTGCGGTGGCGAGTGGTGGTCGGCCAGCGACGACTTCAGCTTCGCCGGGAACTGCCGCTGCTGAGACTCAACGGGGCTCGGCCAGCAGCTCGCTCACGCTCACGCAGGGCATCGTGTCGCCACGCTCTCGGGCGACGCTCTGGACGCACTCCGCGGCAGGCAGCTCCGGGTCGAGCTCCTCGTGGACCGTGTCGACGATGAGCAGACCGTCCCCGGCGGCGCTGAGCTCGCGCTGGCGGAAGCGGAGCTGGCATCCGGTCTCGCCGTCCATCCCGAGGGCCGTGGCGACCGTCGTCACCCACGCGCCGTCGGTCCGCCCGAACGAACGAAAGAGGTCGTAGGTGTCGACACACTCACCAGGGCTGACACATGAGTAGTACGCGACGATGGTCCCCCCATCGCGGGGCTCCGCGCTCAACCGAAAGAACTGGTCGGTGGGCTCGATCGGCAGCGGTTCGAGTGGCCCAGCGCAGCTCCCGCTCACCTGCTCGACCAGCTCGTAGTCCCCATCGAAGTCCGCGGCCGACTCGCCGCCTCCGCAGGAGCACAGGCCGATGAGCAGGGCCGTGATCCTCGTCCTCATGGCCGCAGTATGGCCGAGCGGCTGCTCCGAGTCAGCGGAGAGCGTGGCACCGGCCCAGCCCAGCGAACCCTTGGCGATCGAGCAGGTCCAGCCGCCAGAAGGCCACACCGGCGGCGGCCCCTTCGCGACGATCGTGGGCTCGGGCTTCGACACCCACACCGCCATCGAGGTGCGCTTCGGCGACACCCTCTCGCCGCGAACGGCCGTGATCGGCTCCAGCCGGCTCCAGGTCGAGATCCCGCCGGGAACCGAGGGGCCGGTGACCGTGACCGTGCGCCAGGGGACCCGCGTCGCCGAGCTCCCGAGCGGCTTCCGGTACACCGGGTCAGCGGAACACGAGGAGCCTCGGTGATGGTGACCGTTGACCCCAGCAAAGGTGTAGGGCTACCGTAGCGGCGATGGCGTCGTCCAAGTTTCCGGCGGAGCCCACCAAGCTCCACTACCTGGATGGTCGGCCCACCGAGCTGACCCTGCGGCGGTGCCAGCTCGAGGTGGTCAAAGGCGATCGGCTCGAGACCCACACCTTCGAGCGCGACACGATCGACCTCGGCGCGGCCGAGGACAACGATCTGGTCCTCGAGGACGACACGGTCAGCCGCTACCACTGCCGGGTCTACCAGGAGGGCAACCACTATCTGGTGCGGGACCTCGGCTCGACCAACGGTACCTTCGTCAACCGGGTGCGCATCCGCGAGGCCTTCCTCAAGCCCGGCGTGACCATCACCCTCGGCACCAGCGAGATTCGCTTCGGTGCCTACGACGAGAAGTTCCGCATCGTCCCCTCGGAGCGCTCGCGCTTCGGCGACCTCATCGGTCGCGACGACAAGATGCGCTCCATCTACGCGATCCTCGAGAAGATCGCGCCGACCGACGCCACCGTCGTCATCGAAGGTGAGACGGGCACCGGCAAGGAGGTCGTCGCGCGCTCGGTGCACACGGCGTCTCGTCGTCGCTCGGGCCCCTTCATCGTCTTCGACTGCGGCGCGGTGCCCGAGAACCTCATCGAGAGCGAGCTCTTCGGTCACGAGAAGGGCTCGTTCACCGGCGCCGTCTCCACGCGTCAGGGCGTCTTCGAGATGGCCCACGGCGGCACCGTCTTCCTCGACGAGCTCGGCGAGCTCGCGCTCGATCTGCAGCCGAAGCTCCTGCGCGTGCTCGAGCAGCGCGAGGTGAAGCGGGTCGGCGGCATCAAGCCGATCAAGGTCGACGTTCGCGTGGTCGCCGCCACGAACCGCGACCTCGAAGAAGAGGTTCGCGCCGGCCGCTTCCGTGAGGATCTCTTCTACCGCCTCAGCGTCGTGCGCATCGGGCTGCCACCGCTCCGCGATCGCAAGGAAGACATCCCGCTGCTCATCCAGCGCTTCCTGAAGGCCGGTCGCTTCAATCAGACCCCGGACGGCGAGCGCCGCGTGGCCCAGATCAGCCGCGCCAGCCTCGATCGGCTCATGGAGTACGACTGGCCGGGCAACGTCCGCGAGCTCCACAACGTCGTCGAGCGCGCGGTCAGCTTCTGCGAGACCGATACCATCGAAGTCCGGGACCTGCCCGACCACCTGGTCGCCGGTCGTGTCGGCGCCGGCGCGCGCCCGGCCCCCGCCGAAGAGGGCGAGGTCGGCGTGGTCCCGGATCTGGCCTCGACCTTCAAGGACGCCAAGGAAGCCTGGGTCGCCAGCTTCGAGAAGGACTACATCGAGGAGCTCCTCCGCCGAAACGAGGGCAACATCTCGCACGCGGCCAAGGAAGCCGACATCGATCGGAAGTACTTCCGAAAGCTGATGAAGAAGTACGGCATCAGCGCTGACGACGTGACTTAGTTTTTGGGGGTTGATGCAACCCCCCGCCTTGCTCGGGCGGAGCCCGAGACTGCGGCTCCCCCGACTCCGCTCGCTTCGCTCGCGCC
>CAYXAP010000045.1:0-8716 GCA_964462035.1 uncultured Sandaracinus sp. | reverse complement strand
CTCGGGCGGAGCCCGAGACTGCGGCTCCCCCGACTCCGCTCGCTTCGCTCGCGCCCTCGCGTTCGCTCGGGCACTCCGGCCTGCCGCCTACGTGGCTGTCGCTTCGAGGTGCCGGGCCTTCGGCTTCACGCCCGCCTTGCTCGGGCGGAGCCCGAGACTGCGGCTCCCCCGACTCCGCTCGCTGCGCTCGCGCCTCGCGTTCGCTCGGCACTACGGCCTTCGGCCTTCGTGGCTGTCGCTTCGAGCCGGGGGGCTTTCGGCTTCACGCCCGCCTTGCTCGGGGCTGCTACTCGCTGACGCGGGTGAAGACGTATTCGTGCTGGGGCATGGCGATGGTGAGGCGGTCGCCGTCGCGCTGGATGGGGAGGCTCGCGAGGGGCGGCTCGGTCACGATCCACTGGCGCTCGCCGCCCGCTTCGACGATGCGGATGGCGCTGGACCACTCGCCGACGTCGATGACGATGCGCTCGCCGTCGACCTTCACCTCGAGGGGCCCGAGCTCGTCGGACTCGTAGCGGCCGACGATGGCGTCGCGCTCGGCGTCGGTCGGGTCCTTCAGGCGGTCTCCGATCTGCGAGAGCGCGCCGGCCCGAGCCTGGCGTTGCTGCTCGCCGATGGCTTCGGCGCGCTCCTCGATCGGCAGGGCCATCTCCATGACCATCCGGTCGACCGCGCCGGTGAACTCGTTGGCGCTGCCGAGGTTGGTGAGCACCGCGAGGCCGAGGTCGAGCTCCGGGAAGAAGATCATGCTGCTGGTGAAGCCGATGGTGTTCCCGTCGTGGCCGGCGTGCGCGATGTTGGCGCGCTCGCCGACGATCAGACCGAGGCCGTAGTGGACCTCCGGGCCGATGGCCACGCCGGGCTCACGGCGGTGGAGCAGCGCCTCCTCGCTCAACAGCCGGCCTTCCGGGAGCGCACCCTTTCGGAGCTCCATCTGCAAGTACCGACCCATGTCCTCCGCGGTCGACCATGCGGCGCCGGCCGGCTCGAGGGCGCTCACGAACTGCTCGACGTTCGGGTCGAGCGGCTGGACCTCACCGTCGAGGCCGCGCGCAGAGGGCAGCGCGTGCTCCGCGCGCCGGGCCCGACGGGTGTCGAGGGTGGTGGCGCGCATGCCGAGCGGTCGGAGGATCTCCCGGTCGAGGAGCCGACCGTAGGCCGCGTCGAGATCGCGGCGGCGGTCCTTGGCCCGACCGAGCGCGTAACCCCCGGCGGCGACCAGGAAGTTCGAGTACTGGAAGGTCTCCCCCATCGCGGTGGTCGGCGTGACGGTCGCCAGCTGCGCGAGGGTGCTCTCGGGCGTGGCGTCCGCGAACTCGAAGAGGAACTCGAGGTCGCGGCGCGGGAGCCCGGTGCACGCGCAGAACGAGCGCTCGAGGGTGATCGCCGCGGTCGCGTCTTCGTCCGCGAGCCGGAACTCCGGCAGTAGCTCGTTCAGAGGCTGGTCCCAGCGCACGTCGCCCTCGTCGACCATCTTCGCCGCGAGCAGCGTGGTCAGCGCCTTCGTCGTCGAGCCGATCATGAAGCGGGTCGCGGGTGTCACCGCCTCCTCGCCGCCGTGACTACGCGTGCCGAAGCCGCGCGCCATCAGCACTTCGTCGCTGTTCACCAGCACGACGGCCGCGCCGGGGACGCCCGCGCGGACACGCTCTGCCTCGATGCGCTCCGCGAGTCGGGTGATCGCGGCCTCGTCGATCGGGCGCCGCTCGAGCGCGAGCCAGTCGATCTCCTCGACGCCGGGGACCCGCACCGAGCCGATGATCTCGTTGAGCTGCGCGCCGCGTCGGCCGAAGCCGTCGACGCTGCCATCCATCAGCGCGACGATCGCGCGCTCGCCTTTCACCTGGAAGACCGCGGCGACGCCGCGCCGTTCGCTCGGCGCGGTCTCGAAGATGACCTGACCGGACACGTCCCAAGCGGTCGAGGACTGGCCGGGCACCGCCTGGAGCACCGGTCGGTCGAAGCCTGGATCGATCGAACGCCATGCCTCCGTCACGAGCCGCGCCGCGAGGCCGCGACCCTGGCCGAGCGGGATGGGTTGCGAGACGAAGGTGAGGTGCAGGTCCCCCTCGGGAGCATCGGCGAAGAGGATGGCACCGTCCTCGCTCGTGGCCGCAGACCACCCCGAGGGGATGGTCAGGGTCGCGTCGTCGGCGAAGGTGATCTCCGTTGGGTCAGTCAGTCGCTCCAGCGCCGGCCGTTCGATGGGCTCGGGAGCCTCTGCGACCGGCTCCGCTTCGGCTTCGGTCGGCGCCGTCTCGGGGTTCGGGGTCGGAGAGGTCGCGCAGCCGAGCGCGAGGATCGATAGCCAGAGAGGTCGCATGAATCCGCACATGGCACACCCAACGCACGAGAGCGACCTCGAATGCCAACTCGTTTGGAATCGATCCCGTGGCGAGTGGTTGAGCGGTCATGGCATCGATGGCTCGTCGTTCGGCGGCGTTCGGGCTCCTCTTCGCCCTCGGCCTCCTCGGCTGTGACGTGGGCACCAAGGAGCTCGCTTCCCGGAACCTCCGCGGTGAGGAGCCGGTGCAGGTCGCCGGCGAGGTCCTCCAGCTCCGGTACGCGGAGAACCGCGACGTCGGCTTTGCGCTCCTGCGCACCATCGACGAGCCCACCCGCTACCAGCTGCTGCTGGCCTTCATACCCCTCGTGATGCTCGGCCTCTGCGTGCTCTGGTACCGACGCCGTGAGGAGGCGCCGCTCCTCGAGCACCTCGCCTTCGGCGCCTTCCTCGCCGGCGCCCTCGGCAACTACCTCGACCGCCTCTTCCGAGGGTTCGTCGTCGACTTCGTCGCGCTCCCCCACTACCCGGTCTTCAACGTCGCCGACATCGCGATCGTCATCGGCGTCGGCCTGATGCTGCTCAGCCAACGCCGCCCAGCCGATGATCGGCCCCGTCAGGCGTAGCGGAGGAGCCACAGCGCGTGGCCGGGTTCGGGCTCGGGCTGCAGCTCCATGCTCAGGTCGCGGGCGCCGGCGGCTCGGGCCGCCGACTCGAGGCCGGTGCCGATCATCTTCAGGTGGAAGCCCTGATGGAGGCCCGGCGGGTAGTCGAGGTGGATCTCGGCGGTGCGGCGGTCCGGGCCATCCTTGCGCAGGTTCTTCGCTCGGAGAGCGGTGCCCTGGCGAAAGGTGCCCCAGCGCTTTTCGGCGCCCATGATCGCCAGCGTCGGTGAGAGCACGAACATGATCACCCGGTAGACCGGCTTCTCGAAGAGCGACTGGTTGTTGCGCCGGAAGGCGGCCAGGCAGCTCTCGTCGCTGTCGTGGACCTTCTCGCGAAAGAGGAGGGTGAGGCAGTTGGCGTAGACCTCCGGCATCCAGCCGCCGGTGGCGCCATGGGGGAGCCAGTCGCGAACGAGCGCTCGGTACGCTTCCGGGGCGGCCGCCTCGGTCTCCCGAGCGATGATCTCGAAAGCATCCTGCTTCACGCGACAGCGAGGGAACGAGCGCGGACCGTCCGGCAGCGAGGCGACGTAACTCTCCAGCGACCCCACGATGTCGCGACTCTACCTCAGATGTCGCAGCTCCCGCCGCTGATCGAACAGGAGCAGAGCTCTTCGGAGCGAATGTAGGTGTCGCGGATGGTCCCGCCCGCGGCGATCATGCCGCCGATCTTCCAGCGCATTTCGTCGGTGTTCGTCGACTCCGCCGAGGCGCCGATGGTGAAGCTGGCCCCCACGGGTAGCTCGTTGAGCAGCACCGCGTTGGTCCCGAAGTCCGAGGGGGTGAGGTCGAGCAACACGGGGCACGTGGGACAGGTGCGGATTCGGAGCCGCTCCTCCCGGGTCGACGTGTTGTCGATCTCGGGCTGATAGGTGACGTGGATGCGCTGGAGGCGAGAGGTGATGGGGCCGTCCACCCGATAGGCCGTGTCGGTGACGGTGGCTGCGAATCCGAGCGTGGGGGCCGTACTCGTGCCGTCGAGACGGCGCACCGTGATCGTGTCCGGACCGGTACCGTTGAAGCGCCACTCGAAGGCCAGCCCGTTGCGGATGGAGCTGCGCGAGTAGCCCATCCAGCCCGCCGAGGTTCCCAGCGTGATGTTGCCCGACTGCTCGATCAGGAACGCCCAGCCACCGTTCGGGCTGGAGGCCGAGGTGTCGACCTCCATCTCCGCCACCATGGTCACCGTCCCGAAGCCGACCCGAGAGCGGGACCCCGTGTGCCGTGCGATACCCCAGTCGCAGAGGAAGTCGCCGCAGTCTCCGTCGTAGAGGATCAGCTCCTGGAGTCCGAAGTCGGGTGAGCAGCCACGGTCCAGAGCGTCGAGCGTCGTGCACAGCGGAGCCCACTCCCGCGTGGTCCCTGCGAGCGAGCTCTCGTCGCCGACGAAGCCGTCGCCGTTGTCGTCGCAGTAGTTGCAGGTCTCACCAGCGGCCGCGCACGAGTCGGCACCCGTGCAGGTGCTGTTGCAGGTGCCCGTGCCGGTCGTGCCACAGGCGGTGGTGCAGCTCGTGGTCTGGCCCTGAACACAGACGAAGCTCGGGCCGTCGTCCGGCGTGCCGTCGTTGTCGTCGTCGCAGCCGTTGCAGATCTCGGCCGCCACGCACGCACCGAGCGTGCAGCTCGAGCAGGTCTGGCTCCCGGTGCTGCCACAGACGGGGTGGGTACACGTGAACGACGTGCTCCCCGAGCACTCGAAGCCGTTGTCGACGGTGCCATCGCAGTCGTCGTCCTGGTCGTTGCAGATCTCCATGATCGGCGAGACGGAGCATTCGCCGTACTCGCCGAGCGCGGTGTCGCAGCTTCGTGAGCCCGCAGCGCAGGCACCCGGCTCGTCGCACATGATGTCCGGGTCGCCCGCGGAGCAGGCGCACGACTCGTTGATCGTGCCGTCGCAGTTGTCGTCGATCATGTTGTCGCAGCGATCGTTGACCCCCGGCTTCACGGCCGGGTCCGAGTCGTTGCAGTCGGCGCCGACGCTGGTCGGGTTCCGGTGCGTGAAGCCGACCGGGCAGCCCATCGTGTCGGGGCGGGTCGGCTCGGGGCAGCGATCCACCACCGGAGCGCCCATGGATGCCCAACCGTCTCCGTCTCCGTCGGGATAGCACTCCACGGTGAGGTCCTCGTCGGTCGCGCCGTTGCAGTCGTCGTCGAGCCCGTTGCAGACCTCCGACCCGGTCGGGTTCACGTTGGGTAGCCCGTCGTTGCAGTCCGAGTTCACGCTCGGCGCCAGCGAGGTCCGGGCACCGGGGCAGCTGCCGTCCGGTGCGGGGCAGATGTCTTCGCGCATCGCGCCGTCGGGCGCGAAACCGTCGCGGTCCATGTCCTGGTAGCAGGCGACCGTCACGCCGTCGTCGATCATGCCGTCGCAGTCTTCGTCGGCGCCGTTGCAGACCTCGGGCTGTGGCTCGATGGAGCACGAGCCGAAGGTCCCGGTCGCGCCATCGCAGATCTGCACTCCAGAAGCGCAGAGGCCCATCGCGCCCGACACGTCACAGCCGCGGGACTCCGGCACCGAGCAAGCGCAGTCCTCGTTGACCGTCCCGCTGCAGTTCTCGTCGACGCCGACCTCGTCGCAGACCTCGGCGTTGCCCGGGTTCACTGCGGAAGCCTCGTCGTCGCAGTCGGTGGCGTCTTCGCGGTACCCGTCCGGGCGCTCGCAAGCGACCATCGTGGCCGCATCGTCGGCGTTCGAGCCGAAGCCGTCGTCGTCGGCGTCGATGGTGTAGGTGGTCAGGACTTCCTCGTCGACCATCCCGTCGCAGTCGTTGTCACGGCCGTCGCAGCTCTCGCTCACGACCGGGCTCACGCTCGCGCGTGAGTCGTCGCAGTCGCTCCCGCAGACGAGCGACTCGTCGTCGTCCACGTTGCAGCAGGCAGCATCCGGCTCGCCATCCCCGTCGAGATCGCGGATGCCGAACGTGGTCGGGTCGCAGTCCTCGTCATGGTTCTCGCGATCGCAGATCTCGGTGTTCCCCGGGTATCGGTTCGAGTCGCTGTCGTCGCAGTCGAGACCGCCGCACGTGACGCTGTCGACGCCGTCCGAGTCGGCGTCGGCCTCGACGTCGCAGTCGCTCAGACACTCGTCCGTGGTCTCGTCACAGGTCTGCGAGGCCAGGCATGCTGGGTTCACCGCCGGGGCGCATCCGTCGGCCGAGCCAACGGTGGGATCGCAGATCTCTTCGCCGTTGCAGAAGACACCGTCGTCGCAATCCGCGTTCGTCGCGCAGGTCTCGTCGCCACCACCGTCTGGCGGGCTCCCGCCATCGTCCCCACACCCGGTGAGCATCGACGCTCCAAGAAGCCCCAGAAAACACAGGCGAAATACGCGACCGTTCATACTGTCCCCCCACTCGATCGAAGCCAAGAACGGTACGACTCTAACGCGCGACGGCTTCGAACGCGATGCGAGCGAGCGAGAGCGGGGTTCACGAACGCGGCTGACGCAATCGTCATCCGCCTCACCGATCCATGCGGAAGGACCGGGCCAACGCTGCAGCGTCGTCGAGGGTCGAGCTCATCGCTCTCGTTCGCGCGGGCTCGTGGACCCCCCGAACGATTCCTCAGCCGTCTCGTCTGGGTGCACCTCGTCTGGCTCGACGCGAACCTTCGGTCGAGAGAGCTCGAAGGTCTCGCGGACCTCGTCGTCCACCACCGGCCTCACCTTCTTTCGGCCGAGGGAGCTCATCGCGCCGGCCGACGCCCAGAGCAGGAGCACCATGACCGCCGGGAGCATCGCCTGCAGCGATCCACGCCCGGCGAAGAGCCCGCCCATGCTCCCGATGAGCACGACCGCCAGCTGGCTGACGATGGTCACTCCAGCGAGGAGGCATCCTGGCTGGGCGTCATCCCCGAAGCGACCCGTGCCGATCTCGTCCGTGGGCAGCTCCAGTCGCTCGGCGAGCGCGACCTGCGCCGCCACCGCGTCCGAGTGGTCGCGGAAGACGTCGAGCTCGAGCACCCGATCGTCGAACACCAGGAAGAGGGGCCAGAAGTGGTGTGAGTGGCCGGCCCCGGCGTGGTTGGTGAAGTGGCCGACGACCACCTGGCGGGCCCGCGTCCGCGGGATCCGGGTGTCGCCCCAGACCAGCTCCGGGCCGCGGGCCGCGTCGCGGTAGCCATCGGGTGCGGTGGGGTGCTCGAGGTGGAGGGTCTTGCCGATTCGTTCCAGCACCCCACCGAACGCCGCGCGCTCGGAGACCAGGAGGCCGAGGACCATCGTCACCACCCCACCGATGATCGCGGAGACCATGCCGAGCTCCCCGTGCGACGCGAGGAGCGCGGCGCCCGAGCCCACGATGGTCGCGATGCCCGAGCCCGCCATCAGCACTCGAAAGTCGATCGGCCGTCGGCGTCGCTCGTAGACCACCTCGCCCGACATCGGGTCCGAGAATAGAGCAGGGAGGGTGGGCTGGCGAATCCAGCCCAGGTTCAGATGTTTCGTGTGCGAAATACCTTGCCGTCGGGCCCGAGCACAGGTAAGTGAATGGTGATTCACCCGGCTGCCGAAACCAACGGCACGCCCGAGAGGGAGGAACCATGGCCAGCCCGTACCAAGAAGAGCACGACCTCTTCCGCAAGACCGTCCGCGACTTCGCCGAGAAGGAGCTCGCACCCCACGTCGACGAGTGGGAGAAGGACGAGCTCTTCCCCAACTGGGTGTTCAAGCGCGCCGGCGAGCTCGGCATCTTCGGCGCCCACTACCCCGAGGAGTGGGGTGGCGAGGGCGGCGACTACTGGATGAGCATCGTCAAGGCCGAGGAGCTGAGCCGCTGTGGTGCCGCTGGCGTGACGATGGGCCTGCTGGTCCAGTCGGACATGGCGACGCCCGTCATCAACGACATCGGTACCGACGAGCAGAAGGCCGAGTTCCTCAAGCCGGCGCTCCAGGGCGACAAGATCGCCGCGCTCGGCGTGAGCGAGCCCGGCGCGGGCTCGGACGTCGCAGGGCTGCGCACGACCGCGCGGCTCGTGGGCGACGAGTACGTCATCAACGGCAGCAAGACCTACATCACCAACGGCACGCGCTGCGACTTCGTCACGCTCATGGTGAAGACCGATCCGGAGGCCGGACACAACGGCATCTCGATCATCCTGTGCCCGTCGGACGTGAAGGGCTTCAGCGTCAGCAAGAAGCTCGAGAAGGCCGGCAACTGGTCGAGCGACACCGCCGAGCTCTTCTTCGACGAGGTCCGCGTTCCCAAGCGCTACCTGCTCGGCAAACCCGGCATGGGCTTCATGTACCTGATGCAGAACTTCCAGTCCGAGCGCCTGGTCGGTGCGGCCTCCGGGCTCGCCGGCTCACGCCGCGCCCTCGACCGCTCCGTGGAGTGGGGCCGCGAGCGTGTCGCCTTCGGCAAGCCGCTGATCAAGCGCGAGTACTGGAAGCAGAAGTTCGCGGAGCTCTACATCAAGCAGGAGGCCGCCGAGGCCCTCACGTACAAGGCCGTCGACGCCTACAACGAAGAGAAGTACGTGAAGAAGGGCATGCTCTCGATGGAGACGACCAAGCTGGTCTCCATGACCAAGGCCTACGCCGGCGACGTCACCGGCGAGATCATGGACGAGTGCGTCCAGTTCCACGGCGGCATGGGCTACCTCGAGGAGCTCTGGGTCGCCCGCGCCTGGCGCGACGCCCGCCTGCTCCGCATCGGCGGTGGCGCGACGGAAGTCATGCGCTACGCCATCGCGAAGATCCTTGGTTTCTAGGAGGGTCTTCGAAAGACCCTCCCGCATCGCGCCGGCGGAGCCGGCGACTTGCTCCCTC
>CAYXAP010000044.1:40870-75011 GCA_964462035.1 uncultured Sandaracinus sp. | reverse complement strand
TGGGTGGCGATCAAGCGGCTTCGGTGTCGTCCTCGTCCGCGATCCAGACTTCTTCGACTTCCTCGTCTTCGACGACCGGCTCGGCTTCGGACCCGATCAGGGCTGCGCCCTTCTCGGTGACCTTTCCGATCCCACCGAGCGCCTTGCCCGCGAGGGCGCGGAGCGCGGTGAGGGTCTGGGGGTCGGCGGCGTCCATGAAGCCTTCGACGGTCTTCGCGACACGCTGTCCACGAACGACGCTCTCCATGATGCGGGTCACGTCGTCCGCGGTGCCGTAGAGGGTGGCCTCGAGCTTCGAGAAGAGCTTGGCGCTGGCTTCCGCGAAGGCGACCTGCACCTCCTTGTCGGCCGCGACACGCAGCTTCTCGATCTCGAACTCCTGAGCGACCTTGCCGTGCTTCTCCCGGGCTTCCAGCTCCGGCTTGACGACGGTCTCGACGCGATCGCGGTCGACATCGACCTGCGCTCGCTGCACCTCGACCGGCACCATGGCCTTCGCCTTGTCACCGAGAGCGCGCTGCCGCTCCGCTTCCGCTTCGGCTTCCGCCTTCTTGCGGATGGCTTCCGCTTCGGCGTCGGCAGAGAGCTTCTGCGCTTCGGCTTGCTTCTGGCGGGTGTAGGCGTCCGCGTCGGCCTTCCGCTGCTCGGCCACGTACGCAGTCTCAGCCTGCGCTTGCGCCTCGAGCACCGCGCGCGCCTTCTGGCGCTCGGCCTCTTCGGTCACCTTCACGGTCTCGACCCGCTGACGGGCCAGCTCACGCTCCGCTTCCGCTTCGGCCAGCGCCCGCTCGGCGGCGGCTCGCTTGCGCTCGGCTTCGGCGATGCGCTCCTGCTTCTCGCGCTCGGCGATCTCCACCGAACGCTGCTGCTCACGGCTGGCGACCTCGAGGGCCTCGGCCTTGCGGATCTCGGCGAGCTCGACCTCACGGGTGGCCGCGATGGCCTTCGCCTTCGCCGCCTGCTCGGTCTCGGCTTCGACCTTGGCGATCTCTGCCGCTTGCCTCGCCCGCGCCTCGCGCTCGGTCTGCTCGAGATCGAGCACGCGCTGCTGGGTCTGCACGTCCTGGGCCTTGCGCGCCTGCTCGCCCTCGCGGACGAGTCGGTTGCGCTCGGTGAGGTTCGTCTGGGTGATCTCGGCGATCTTCCGGCGCCCCTGCGCATCGAAGATGTTCGACTCCTTGAGGAAGGCCTCGTCGGTCTGGTCGAGCCGAGAGATGGTGACGGTCTCGAGGATCAGGCCGT
This sequence comes from uncultured Sandaracinus sp., assembly GCA_964462035.1. Taxonomy (GTDB): domain Bacteria; phylum Myxococcota_A; class Polyangia; order Polyangiales; family Houyiibacteriaceae; genus UBA1660. The sequence continues at coordinate 73,769 of CAYXAP010000044.1, read as the reverse complement.
TGGAGAGTAGATCGTTCTCCACCAGCTTCATCACCTCCGTGAGAAACTCGTCACGCTCGCTGTTGAGTTGTTCGAGGGTCTTCATCGCCGCGGCGGTGCGCAGCGCGCTGACCAGCTTGTCCTCCACGAGCGCGCGCACGGCGGACTCGTCGGTCATCCGCTCCCCGAGCGAGCGGCTGGCCTGGAGGATCGACTCGCGATCCGGCTGCACGCGGACGAAGAACTCCGCGTGGATGTCGGCGCGCAGCTTGTCCTGGGTGATGAGCGCGTCCTCGTTCTGACGGATCACGCGCAGCTTCAGGGTCTCGAGGCTCACGCGGACGAGCTCGTGCACGAAGGGCACGATGATCGCGCCGCCGTCCATGATCACCTTCCGCCCACCCGCACCGGTCCGAACGAAAGCCTCCGAGGCCTTCGTCTTCTGATACAGGCGCGTGAAGACGCCGAGGATCGACGCCAGCACCAGGACCAACGAACCCGTGACGTACGCCACGAGCTGGGCCCCGCCGGAGAGCGGGTGCCCTGCCAGTTCGGCCGCGAAGGGGCCGGCCAGGCAGGCCACGCCAAAGAGGAAGAGCAGGGGAAGAATCATCGGGGACTCCAGGAGGTGAAGGGAATGGGCAGCCGTCGGCGCGCACCAGCGCGCGCCGTCGAGTGAGTGGGATCGAGGCGCTCAGGCCCAGTGGGAGGGACCGTCGACGTCCTCGAGCGACGCGACCTCGAAGCGGTCGCCGTCGAAGCCGACGACGACGAGCGTCTCGCCGGCCTCGACCGGCGCTTCGGCGCGGCAGCGGATCTCGTGGAGCGAGCCGTGGGCGTCTCGCACCTGCGCCACGCCGAAGTCCGACTCCACGCGAAGGCGCGCGACGCCGAGTCGACCGATCAGAACGTCCTGATCGACCGCGTAGCTCTCGCTCGTCGGGAGCGTTCGACCGAGGAGACGGCCGAGCAGCCCCATCGCGATCGGCGCCGCCAGCGAGGCCACGACCAACGCGATCCAACCGGAGGCGATCGCGCTGACGCCGAGGCCGGTCGCGCCGAAGCCGAGCAGCCCCGCCGAGAGCAGGACCATCAGCGGCGCCTTGCCGACGCCGAGGAGCTCGAGCACCGGGTGGTGCGCATCGCCGTCGACGTCGTGGTCGACCTCGAGGTCCGGGCCATCGCCCAGGTCACCCAGCCCGCTCAACGCGCCGGCACCCAGAACGACCGCCAACACGAGCGGGAGCACGAAGAGGAGGGTGAGGGTGTCCATGATGCCCGACCACAGAGCACAGACCGTGCCTACATGTAGTCGGCGCTCCTCGACCTGACGGAGCCACAGCGGCGAGGCCCGTTGCTGCAGATTGCCGCAGCCCTTCTACCGAGCCGATGCTTCCTGCACCGCGCGGACGTCCAAGCTCCCTGCGGGCAGTGTCTCAGTGAACGGAACGGAGTCTGCTTCCCCGAACTTCATGGCTCACTCATTCCCTCTTCTCACTCTCCTCTGCCTCGCCACGTGTGCCCCTTGTTCGGCGCCGATTCAATGCTCGAGCCGCTCCAGCGCTGGGGGAGGTCCGCGTGGGACGGCCGGACCATTCCAGGCGATGGGGGCGACCCGGCCCCAGCAGTGGGCGATCGACGGCCAGACCTACGACATTCAATCGACCTACTGGATGGTGGTCGATGGAGAGCTGATGTTCGTCGTCGAGTGGAACCTTCCACCGACGATCCCGAGGCCCGAGGACGAGCCCAGCGCCATGACACTCGCTCGACCCCTCATGGACCACGCGCTCGACGAGGGGCTTCACCGGCGGATGACGGTGAGCGGCAGTGACGGCCCCATGGAGCCCGTGTTCATGGGAGTGGTCCTCCAGGAGACGAGCGCCACCGGAACCTCTGGCTATCGAGTCCGCGAGCGCATCGACGTGCTGCGACCCGCCGCTGACGAAGACTGATTGTCGATTCGTCACGAGACAGGCTCGGACGCTGACATTCGGGAGCCAAACGACCGTGACGCGCGGACGCACGAGAGGCCATTTTCGTCTCACCTGCCGCAAAATACAGCCACCCATGGCACCTGGGGGCTCTCCGGGCCCGCGCGGGGACCATGTGGGGCGGTCGGTCACACCCGGGAGTTGACCCTGGGCCCGCCATCGGCCATGGTCCGCCGGCTTTAACTAGGAAACCCACGCTCCCCCTCGCCAACCAGGGGGACGCGCGAGTCACCCCCTACCACGGGAGGTTCGGATGGCACTGACGCAAGACCGCAAGCTCGAGCTCATCGAGGCTTTCAAGACCAAGGAAGGCGACACTGGTTCTCCCGAGGTTCAGATTGCGCTCCTCACCGAGCGGATCATCTACCTCACGGAGCACTTCCAGACGCACAAGCAGGACCACGCCTCCCGGCGCGGGCTGCTGAAGCTGGTCAGCCGCCGCCGTCGTCTGCTGGACTACGTCCGGCGCAAGGACGTCGACCGGTACCGGAAGATCATCGAGGCGCTCGGCATTCGTAAGTGATTCTTTGCGGCGGCGTGGCTCAGGCCACGCCGCCGCATCAGTTTTCGGCCACCCCGTGGGCGGCGAGACGAGACCTCCTTCTTCGATTCGATGGCTTCACCGCCGGTGAAGCAATGGAACCGAGGAACGAGCTCTCTCCCCGACCCCTTCGGTGAGCCCGTTGGATGAAGAAGAAGAGAGAGAAAAAATGACCATCATTCGTGAGACCGTGAAGATCGGCGACAAGCTGATCACCCTCGAGACCGGCAAGATCGCCAAGCAGGCCGGCGGCTCCGTGCTCGTCACCTGCGGCGAGTCCGTCGTGCTCGTCACCGTGTGTGGCAGCAAGGACGCCCGCCCCGGCCAGCACTTCCTGCCGCTGACCGTCGACTACGTCGAGAAGACCTACGCGGCCGGCAAGATCCCCGGCGGCTTCTTCAAGCGTGAGGGCCGCCTCCGCGAGCACGAGGTCCTGACCTCGCGCCTCATCGACCGGCCCTGCCGCCCGCTCTTCCCCGACGGGTACCGCGCCGAGATCCAGGTCATCGCGACCGTGCTCAGCCACGACGGCGAGAACGAGACCGACGTGCTGGCCATGACCGGCGCTTCGGCCGCCCTCGGCATCTCGCCCATCCCCTTCGCCGGCCCGATCGCCGGTGTCCGCGTGGGCCGCGTCGACGGCAAGCTCATCGCCAACCCGACCAACACCGAGCTCGAAGAGAGCGACATCGACCTGCTCATCGCGGCCTCCAAGGACGCCGTGGTCATGGTCGAGGGTGAGGGCGACGAGGTCCCGGAGAAGGAGCTCATCGAGGCCATCATGTTCGGCCACGAATCGGTCCAGGGCGCGCTCGAGCTGCAGGTCCAGATGCAGGAGGCCGTCGGCAAGGAGAAGTGGGTCTTCGAGCCGGAGAAGCGCGACCCGGCAATCGACGCCCGCGTGAAGGAAGTCGCCCTGAAGGGCATCGAGGAGGCCTGCACGGTCGCCACGAAGTTCGAGCGCTACGGCGCCTTCAAGCAGGTCAAGAAGGACACCGTCGCGAAGCTCGCGGAGGAGTTCGAGGGCCAGGAAGGCGACATCGGCGACGCCTACGAGGACCTTCGCTACAACACGATGCGCGGGCTGACCCTCAGCACCAAGAAGCGCGTCGACGGCCGCGCGTACGACGTGGTCCGCCCGATCGCCATCGAGGCCGGCATCCTGCCGCGCGTCCATGGCTCGGCGCTCTTCACCCGCGGTGAGACCCAGGCGATCGTGACCACGACGCTCGGCACCGCGATGGACGAGCAGAAGATCGACGGTCTGAAGGACCCGTATTGGAAGCCCTTCTACCTGCACTACAACTTCCCGCCCTACTCGGTCGGTGAGACCAAGTTCCTCCGCGGCCCCGGCCGTCGCGAGATCGGCCACGGCAACCTGGCCGAGCGGGCGCTCAAGCGGCTCGTGCCCTCCAAGGAGGACTTCCCGTACACGGTCCGCATCGTCTCGGAGATCACCGAGTCGAACGGCTCCTCGTCGATGGCCACCGTCTGCGGCGGCAGCCTCGCGATGATGGACGCCGGCATGCCCCTCAAGGCGCCGGTCGCGGGCGTGGCCATGGGCCTCATCAAGGAGGGCGACGACTACGCCGTCCTCACCGACATCCTGGGCGACGAGGACCACCTCGGCGACATGGACTTCAAGGTCTGTGGCACCGACAAGGGCATCACCGCCATCCAGATGGACATCAAGATCGACGGCTTGTCCGCCGAGCTGATGACCGAGGCGCTCGAGCAGGCCCGCGCCGGTCGGCTCCACATCCTCGGCGAGATGAACAAGGTCCTCGGCGAGGCCCGCGACGATCTCTCCAAGTACGCGCCGCGCATCACCACCATCAAGGTGAAGCCGGACCAGATTCGCCTCGTGATTGGCCCGGGCGGCAAGATGATCAAGGCGATCGTCGAGCAGACCGGCGCGCAGATCAACGTCAGCGACGACGGCACGGTCTCCATCGCCGGCTCCGACCCGGAGGGCGTGCAGAAGGCCATCGCCATCATCGAGGGCCTGACCACGGAGCCCGAGGTCGGCACCAAGTACAAGGGCACCGTCCGGCGCATCGAGCGCTACGGCGCGTTCCTCGAGATCGCCCCCGGCAAGGACGGCCTCCTCCACATCACCGACATGGACTGGGGCTTCGTCGACAACGTCGAGGACCTCATGAAGCTCGGCGACGAGGTCGACGTCGTGGTCTCGAACATCGACCGCGAGGGCCGCATCAAGCTCTCCCGCAAGCCCCTCCTCGAGAAGCCGGAAGGCTATGAAGAGAAGGAAGACGACCGCGGTGACCGTGGTGGTCGTGGCGGGCGCGGTGGCGGCGGTGGCCGTGACCGGGATCGCGGTGGCCGTGGCCGTCGTGACGACCGTGGCGGCCGTGGCGGCCGTGACCGGGATCGCGGTGGCCGTGGCCGTCGTGACGAGCGCCCCGCCCGTGATGGTGAGGGTGGTGGCGACGGTGAAGGTCGTCGTCGTCGTCGTCGTCGTCGTCGCCCCGAGGGCGAGGGTGACGGTGGCGGCGAGGCCCGCGCCGAGCGTTCGGAGCCCACGCCCGAGGCCTGAAAGCTGTCGGGGGAGCACGAAGAGCGGCGCCCGCGAGGGCGCCTGGGCGTTCGCCGCTTGCGACCGGACGCCACGCTCCCCCGCTATGCGACCGAGGGGGCGGCCGGGCTCGACCTGGCCGCCGCGCTCGACGCACCGGTGGAGATCCCGCCCGGCGATCGCGCGATCGTCGGGACGGGGATCGCCATCCACCTCCCTCGCGAGACCGAGGGTCAGGTCCGACCGAGATCGGGGCTGGCGGCTCGCCACGGGGTGACCGTTCTGAACGCACCCGGTACGATCGACGAGGACTACCGCGGTGAAGTGAAGGTGATCTTGATCAATCACGGCGCGGAGACCTTCCGCATCGAGAGCGGCGACCGCATCGCTCAGCTCGTCGTGCAGCCGGTGCTGCGCGTCGCCGTGGAGGAGACCACCGAAGAGGCGCCCGCGACCGAGCGCGGTACGGGCGGCTTCGGGAGCACCGGAGGCTTCGGCCCGGAAGGCGACCGATGACCGAGCGCACGATGGTGACGGGCTCGCCGACGCGAACGCCGACGCCGCTGCGCGGTCAGGTGATCGCCGAGCGCTACGAGATCCGCGCTCAGCTACGCAACGACGTCTTCAGCCTCGGCATGCTGGCCTTCGACCAGGAGTCCGAGGACCGCGTCGTGTTGCGGATCGTCCGGCCGGAGCTGCTGGACGCGACGGGGCGCGCCGAGACCTATCGCGCGTTGCGCAAGGCGTCGGGCACGGGCGGGCGTTTCCTGCCCGGGCTGCTCGATGTCGACAAAGACGGCGAGTACGTCTTCGCCGTCGAACCGATTCCGGAGGGGGCTTCGCTCCGTGACGTGCTGGATGCGCGCATCGCGAGCGGAGAGCCGATGACCGAGTCCGAGCTCCTCCCGCTGGTCAGCCACCTGGAGACCGCGCTCGCGGCCGTGCCGCCACCGCTGCGTCACGGCGACGTGCGCGCGGACCACGTCTGGGTCGACCCGCACCGGCTCTGGTTGCTGGGCGCCTTCGTGGTGCCCGCCCTCCCCGTGGGCGCGGTCGCCGCGCTCTTGCAGAAGGACTCGGGGCTGCGTCGTCGGATGGCGCCCGAGGTGCTCCGCGGGATCGCGTCGGACGCGGCCGACCGCTACGGCGTCGGCGCCATCGTCTACGAGGCGATGACCCTGAAGACTCCGCCGGAGCCTGGCGAAGCGGGCGAGTTGCCGCCGACCCCGGTCGGCGAAGAGGTCCGTGCGCTGATCCACCCGGACCCGGGCCTGCGCGCCAAGTCGCTCGATCCGCTGGTCGACGCGCTCGCGAAGGCGAGCGGGCTGGCGGTGCCCGAGCTCGACCCGGGGACCTTCCGCGCGCCGAAGCGACTGAGCGTGCCTCGCGCCGGATCCGTCCGACCGATGGCGAAGCGCCCCTCGTCCGAGCCGCCCGCGTCCCTTCCGCCGAGCGCGACCCAGCCGGACGCCGTGCTCGACGGCGACACCCACCAGATGCAGGCGATGAGTGACTCGGACGCGGCCGGCATCCTCGACGCGAAGACCGCACCGAACGGCCCGCGCAGCAAGACGGTCGACGCGGACGACGGGCTACCGCCGCCGCCGGTGATCTCGGACGAGGCCGGCACCAAGCGCTTCCCCATCGACACGATGAAGCCCGAAAAGGTGGCCGAGACCGCCAAGCTCACGCCGCTCTCGAAGAAGCGCGCGAAGGAAGAGCTCGAGCAGCGGATGAAGACCGCCGGCCTCGACCCGCGACTGGTGCGCGCGGCCCTCGATCGCACCGCGAGCGCGGGTCATCAGGACGAAGAAGGGCAGGACGGACCGCCCTCGCAGGAACCGGATTCCATCGATCCTCGGCTGGTGCGCGCGGCGCTCGGCATCCAGCGCATCGACTCGTCCGAGGAAGAGATCCCGCTCGATCCGAGCGTCCCGGTGCAGCCCGCCAAGGACGGCACGCAGGAGCTGGCCTTCGACGAGCTCGAAGTCGCCGACGACGAAGACGACGAGGTCCCGCTCGACCCGAGTGTCCCGGCGAAGCCGGCCAAGGAGGGCACCCAGGAGCTTCGCCTCGACGACCTCGAGGTCGAGGAGATGGAGGAAGAGGTCGAGCTCGATCCCTCCGTCCCCGCGCAGCCGCGCAAGGAAGGCACCCAGGAGCTCCGCCTCGAGGACCTGGAGATGCAGGTCGGCGCGGACGACGAGCAGATCGCCGTGCGCGCGCCTCGAGCGCCCGCCCGCGACGTCGGGCTCGCGGATCTCGAAGAGATGCGCCGTCGCCGGGAGGCGGTGCCGCGCGATGGGATCCAGCCGATCCCGCGGCCGCGAAAGGACTCGCTGGTCGGGATGAAGGGTCCGGTGCTCTTCGACGACAGCTCCGCGCCCAAGCCCCAGGTGCAGATCCAGGGGCCCGCCCATCCGGCCCCGCAGGTCGCGGCTCCCGTGGCTCAGCCGGCCCCGCAGGTCGCGGCTCCAGTGGCTCAGGCGATCCCGGCGGCGCCCCGCGCGCCTCGGCTCGACGCGGACGCCGCGGTGATCGTGAAGCCGCCCTCGGAGCCGCCGGCTCGGCGCTCGAGCCGACCGACCGACCGACCGATCGCACCGCGCGCCCCGCGCGAGCGGAACTGGGGCGCGATCATCCTCGTGGTGTCGCTGGTGCTGGGGGCCGCGATCATCATCGGTAGCTTCGCCTTCGCCTGGTACCGGAAGCAGCAGGCGGAAGAAGAGCGGCGGCAGCACTTCCAGGAACGCATCGAGCGGATGCGCGGCGGCACCGAGTAGTAGCCGAATTGAAGAGAGGACCGCCGGTGTCGACGATCCTCTCTCATCCGTGGGTTTCGGGCACGAGCAAGGGCACGCGCACGGACACGGGTGGTCGCTGCGCGACCAGGGCCTACATGGCGCGGCCGAGGAGCTCTTCGATCTTGGCCTTCGGGATGGCGCCGACGTGCTCGGCGACGACCTCGCCGCCCTTGAAGACCTTGAGCGTGGGCATCGCGCGGACACCGCACTTGGCGGCGGTGCCGGGGCTCTCGTCCACGTCGACCTTCACGACCTTGGCCTTGCCCTCGTATTCGTCGGCGAGCTGGTCGACGAACGGAGCGATCTGCTTACACGGCCCACACCAGGTCGCCGTGAAATCGACGAGCACCGGCACATCCGACTGGAGCACCTCGTCGTCGAAGTTGAGATCGTTCACGGTTCGTACGTTCTGTCCCACGCGCACCTCCAAATGATGCTGCCCGTCCATCGGGCGATATCGTTAGGTAGATGCCCTTCAAGACGCTGTCAACGGGCCGTAGTTACTCCTGAGACCCAACGGGGGTCGGTCGCGTCGGCTGCGCGGGCGGGGTCTGCGTGGTATCCTCGGCGCCTGCCGCCGGGGCTCTTCGATCCATGGCCGGCAGCTGGTGAACCCCCAACGATTTCAGACACCTGACCATGAACGCCCACCGCCTCTTCGTATCGCAGGACGTGCTCGACCGCTGGATGGTCGAGGAGCAGGTGTCGGTCGAAGGCGACGTGATGACGCTGGACGGGAACCAGCGCTTCAAGCTGCTCAGCGCGGTCTGTTTCACCGAAGAGCTCACCGGTGAGGGCGATCCCCACGAGCTGATCGGCCGGGTGAAGGATCTCGAGACCCTCTCCCAGCTGGGCGGTGAGCACGTCTCGGACTCCGTGCTCCTGGGCGACAACGCCTACACGGTCGTCGAGGGATTCCTCGGCGAGCCGGTGGAGCCCGCCGCCGATGGCTCGGGGACCGACATGGCCTCCGCGATGGGGGCCGCGCTCGGCGAGAAGGCCGAGTCCACCGAGATCGACCTGCTGGCGCAGTTCTTCCTGGACCAGCTGCCCGGCAAGGGCTGAGGGCGAGATGGCCACCTGGGTCGGCGCACTCTTCCTCGGAACGGCGATCGCCTACACGCTCGCCGCGGCGCTCTATCTGGTCTCCCTGGTCCGCGGGGCCGAGGGGTCTGGGCGCTTCGCCGCGCCGGTGCTCATGACGGCCGCGACGCTCCACATCGCCTACCTGGCGGTGGACACCCTCGGGCACACGACCCCGATGCAGGGCATCGCGCAGACTCTCACCTTCCTCTCGCTCGGGATCGTGCTGGCGTTCCTGCTCGCCCGGCTGCGGGGCAAGGGCATCGACATCCTCGGCGCCTTCCTGACCCCGGTCGCCCTGCTCTTCCTGATGGGCGCGGGCGTCGGACGAAGCGTCGACGCCGTCCCGACCTCGGTGCGCTCGGCGCTGCTGCCGGTTCACATCGGCGTCAACGCCCTCGGTATCGTCGCCTTCGCGCTCGCGTTCGGCGCGGCGACCGCCTACGTCATCCAGGAGCGCATGCTCCGACGGAAGAAGCTCGGCGGGATCTTCCAGCGCTTGCCGCCGCTCGACGTGCTCGACAGCTTCGGACTCCGATCGGTGTCCTTCGGCTTCCCACTCCTGACCATCGGCATCGTGACCGGTGTGTTCTGGGTCGACCCGGTCGAGAGCTTCGACATCTCCCCGATGCACGGCTTCGCGCTGGCGGCTTGGGTGCTCTTCGCCGGAGTCCTCCTGCTCCGGATCGCCGCCGGCTGGCGCGGTCGCCGCGCCGCCATCGGCACCATCATGGGCTTCCTCTGCGCGCTCGGCGTCCTCGTCGGCTACGTCGTGCGCGACACGGGGGTCTCCTGATGGCGAAGGACCTGGTCCTCGTCGGGCTCTCGCACCACACGGCGCCGCTCGAGCTGCGCGAGAAGCTCGCCGTCGATGGCGAGGCGCGAGAGGAGCTGCTCAAGCGCTGGAGCGAGGGAGTCGCCGGCGAGGGCGTGGTGATCAGCACCTGCAACCGAGTGGAGCTCTACGCGACCACCGACGACACCCTCTCGGCCGAGCAACGCGCCCGTGCGCTGCTCGAGGCGCACCTCTCGGACGAGGAGCGCGCGAGCCTGGAAGCGTCGCTCTACATCCACGGCGGCGAGGCGGCGATCCGTCACCTCTTTCGCGTCGCGTCGAGCCTGGACTCGATGGTGGTCGGCGAGCCGCAGATCCTCGGCCAGGTGAAGGAAGCGTTCGACGCCGCGAAGGCCGCCGGCACGATGGGCAGCCTGCTCGGGCGTTGCTTCAGTCGCTCGTTCGCGGTCGCCAAGCGGGTCCGGACCGAGACCGGCATCGCCGAAGGTACGGTCAGCGTCAGCTCCATCGCCAGCCAGCTGGCGAAGAAGATCTTCGGCGAGCTCAAGGGCCGGAAGGTCCTGCTGCTCGGCGCCGGCGAGATGGGCGAAGCCGCCGCGCGGAGCCTGGCCAACACGGGCGCGGTGCTCCGCGTGGTGAACCGGTCCCCGGAGAAGGCGCGCAAGGTGGCGGCCGAGTGCGGCGGCGAGCCGCGTGGCTACGAGCAGCTCGCGAGCGAGATGGTCCAGGCGGACGTCGTGATCAGCTCGACCAGCAGCGACCGCTTCGTGCTCACCACCGAGCTGATGAAGGACGTGCTCCGCGGTCGGCGCCATCGTCCGATCTTCCTGATCGACATCGCCGTGCCCCGCGACGTGGACCCGCGCGTCGGCTCGATGCAGAGCGTCTTCCTCTTCGACGTCGACGACCTGCAGGAGGTCGCGCAGGAGAACCTCGCCCAACGCCGGCAGGCGGCCTTGGCCGCGGAGCGGATCGTCGACATCGAGGTCGCGGAGATCGAGGCATGGCGCCGGACCCTGGACCTGACGCCGACGATCGTGGCGCTCCGCGAGCGCTTCGCCGAAGTGGTGCACGGAGAGATCGCGCGCTCCGCGAAGAAGATGGACCTGAACGACAAGGACCGGCAGGCGCTCGAGCGAATGGGCGACGCGGTCGTGAAGAAGATCCTCCACCAGCCACTCGCGGCGTTGAAGAAGTCCGCCGGCGATCCGGAGAATGCCGCGATGATCGCCGCGACCCGAGCGCTCTTCGACCTCGAGAAGCCCTCGGAGTATCCGCCGGCTCCGGAGCGAGCGCCCGGGTCCGGCAAGTTGGTTCCGGACGAAAGCTGAGCTCGCACGCGACCCGGGCGGCGAATGAGTTAGGCTCCCGCCCCATGAAGAAGGTCCGAATCGCGACTCGCGCCAGCAACCTCGCGCTCTGGCAGACGCGCCACGTGGCGGCGAAGCTGAAGGCGGCCCACCCCGGTCTCGAGGTGGAAGAGGTCGAGGTGGTCACCCGGGGCGATCGGGTCCAGGACAAGCCGCTCTACACGGTGGGCGGCAAGGCGCTCTTCGTGAGCGAGGTCGAGCGCCTCGTGGCCGAGGGCGACGCCGACCTGGCGGTGCACTCGCTCAAGGACGTCCCCGGCGATCAGGAGCCCGCCGAAGGGCTCGGCATGATCGCCTACCCGGAGCGGAGCGATCCGCGTGACGTCCTCATCACCAAGGACGGCACCGAGCTGATGGGGCTGACCGCCGGCGCGCGCGTCGGCACGACCAGTCTGCGCCGCGCCGCGCAGCTCGGCGCCCACCGCCCGGACCTGGCCTATGTGACGCTGCGCGGGAACGTGGAGACCCGGCTTCGGAAGCTGGACGAGGGTCAGTACGACGCGATCGTGCTCGCCGCGGCGGGCATGAAGCGGCTCGGTTACCTGAAGGATTGGAAGCACCAGCTCCTCGGAGCGGAGACCTGCTTGCCCGCCGTGGGTCAGGGCACGCTGGCGATCGAGGGCTCGGTCAGCGACCCGGCGATCCTCGAGCTGGTGACGTGTCTCGAACACGCGCCGACGCGACTGGTGACCGAGGCCGAACGAGCGATGCTCGAGGCGCTCGAAGGCAGCTGCCGCGTGCCCATCGCCGGCCACGCGCAGCTCCTCGACGACGGCCACCGGCTCCGGATGCGCGGCATGGTCGGCGACATCGACGGGACCAAGATCCTCACCGCGAGCTGCGATGTCTTCTTCGACAGTCGCGACCACGAAGGGAAGATCGCGGAGGCGAAGAAGGCCGGCCTCGAAGTCGCCGAGGGGCTGATCGCCCGCGGCGCGCGGGACCTGATGCGCCAGGCGGAGGCGACGATCCTCCAGCGCGAGAAGACGCAGAGCTAGCGAGCGAAGGCGGCACGCGGTATCGCGGGAGGGTGCATCGACGGGACTCGGTCGGACTCTGCGCGACGTGTGCTCACGCCAAGACGGTGGTGAGCGCGAAGGGGTCGACGTTCTGGCTCTGCCGGTCGCCGATGGTGCGGTTGGGGATGCTGCCGAAGTACCCGCCGCTGCCCGTCTGGGAGTGCCCGGGCCATCGAGCGGTGGACGGCTCGACCTGAGAGGCAGGAGCTCGATACGAGGGCTTGCGGGTCAGCCGCCGCTGAAGCGGGCTTCGAGACCGCTGAAGCGCTCGGCGCGGCTCTCCACCGCCACGCGGAGCACGGCGGCCGAGCCGAGGACCAGCGCACCGCTGCGCGCTCGGGTCAGCGCGGTGTAGACGAGCTCGCGGGTCGTCAGCGGCATGGGCTCGGCCGGCAGCACCAACGCGACGACGTCGTACTCCGAGCCCTGGGCCTTGTGGACGGTGACCGCCCACGCGAGCTCGGTGAGCGAACGGACCGCATCGAGCGGGTAGGCGGTCACGCCATCGCGAGTACGGAAGACCGCCGAAGGACGAACGCCACGCTCGGTACGCACCGGGAGCACGAGCCCCTGGTCGCCGTTGAAGAGGTTCCGCTCGTAGTCGTTGCGAGTGACCAGCAGCGGCTCGCCGAACGCGAGAACGCGCCCCCCTTCGAGGCCGCGCTCGGCGGCCGCTCGAGCGTGGAGCGCCTCGTTGAGGGCGGTCACGCCCTGCCGACGCGCGCGGGTCGGCGAGAGCAGCCGGGCTTGCTCCATGCGGTCGAAGCGCGCGATGGCCGCCGCTTCCGACTCGCCGAGGAGCCGCCCACGCTCGGCCTCGAGAGGCGCCTCGGCGCCGACCAGGAGCGGCGCCGCGAAACGCTCCCACCAGCGCTCGAGGAAGGGTTCGAGCTCGGTCGCGCCGGCGCGTTCGAAGCCGGCGAAGGTCAGCTCCGCGGCGCCCTTGGTCGGCACCGCGAGCAAGGTGGCCGTGTCGCCGCGATCGACCGCGCGCGCAGCTTCCAGCACGGCGCGTCCGTCGGGGTCGCCGGCGTCCATGCGGTAGCTGTGGGTCAGCTCGACCGCGGCGCCCACGCCTTCGGCGGCGGCGCAGAGATCGCGAAAGACCGCGCCGGCTTCGACCGAGGGCAGCTGGTGGGCGTCGCCGACCAGGATGAGCTGGGCACCCTCGGGGAGCGCGCGGGCCAGGCGGTCCGCGAGGCCGAGATCGATCATCGAGCTCTCGTCGACGACCACGACCGATGCGGCGACCGGGTCGTCCTCGTGGTGTCGAAAGCTCTCGTCGCGGGGTGAGAAACCGAGCAGGCGGTGGAGGGTCTGGGCACCTGGCAGCGACGCGAGCAGCGCCTCGTCCTCGGGGGTGCGATCGGCGATGCGACCGAGCGCGATCTCGGTGGCACCACGCATGCGATCGGCGGCCTTGCCGGTCGGGGCAGCCAGCGCGATCGACGCCGGGTCCACGCCGACGCGAACCAGGGTGCGAAGGATGGACACCAGGATCGAGGTCTTGCCGGTTCCCGGACCGCCGGTGACCAGCGTGAAGCCACGGGTGCAGGCCGCGCGCACGGCCCCTTGCTGCTCTTCGGAGAGGAGCATCGGCCGGCCGGCGAGGATCGGCGGTCGCGCGAGGACGGCGGTGAGTGCAGCGTCGACCCGCGCAGCGTCGACGCCCGGCGCTCGGGCGCGTTCGGCCAGGCGCTGTCCGAGGCGCACCTCGAGGGCGTGCATCCGCTGGGGATAGAGGCACCCCTCGGCGACCAGAAGCGGGCGAAACGCGCTCGGATCGCCGGTCACGGGCGCGAGCCGCTCCGGGTCCGCGGCGAGGGCCGAGGCGAGCGCACGGGTGTTCGGCTCGAGCGCGAGCGGATCGGCGAACCGGTCGAAGTCGGCGCCGGTGAGCGGGAGGCGCGACGAGCCCTCCCGCTCGGCGAGCCGCAGCGCGGTCACCAGGCCCACCAACGCCTCACGGTCCGCCTCGGCGACCAGCGCCCCGAGCTCCACGCCGAGGTGCAGGTCGGCCGGGTCGAGCTCCAGCTCAAGCGCTCGGGTCGTGAGCGCGAGCGAACGCAGCACGGGCAATGGCGGGGCCTCGGTGGGCATGACTCGGTTGTACCAGCTGGGTGTGGTCAGCCGTCGCGCGCGAACTCGGCGAGAGCTTCGGAGACCTCGTCCGCGCGCTCGAGGTGGATGAAGTGGCCGGCGCCGCGGAGATAGCGCACCTCGAGGCGATCGCGGTCGACCTGGTCACCAGGGTCGGCGAGCTTCTCGCCGAACGCCGGGTCTTCGTCGCCCCAGAGCACGAGGATCGGGAGGCGCAGGGGACGGACCAGCTGGACCATGGTGTCCGGGTCGCGCGCGAGCAGCGCGGTGTACCAGCTCATCATCGCCTTCATCGCGCCCGGGCGGAGCCCTTCGTCGCCGTAGTGGTCGAAGGCGCGCCACGTCGCCGCGCGACGGCTGAAGAAGTAGAGCATGAAGCGCTGACCGAACGCGCGGAAGCGCCGGAACATGAACGCCGCGAGGGTCCGCATGCGGAAGAAGTAGAAGTAGAAGGACTTCAGCTTCTGCCGGAAGGTGCTCCATGCGGCCGCGAACACCGCGGGGTGCGGCATGTTGAGGATCGCCAGCCGCTTCACCTGCGCCGGGTGTCGCATGGCGTGCATCCACGCGACGGCGCCGCCCCAGTCGTGACCGACCACGACGGCGGGTCCGGCGTCGAGGTGTTCGAGGAGCGCGCCGACGTCGTCGGCCAGACGCTCGAGGTAGTACGCCTCGACGGGCTCGGGCTTGTCGCTCTGGCCGTAGCCGCGGAGGTCGGGGGCCACCACGCGGAAGCCAGCCTCGACCAGGCGAACGATCTGCGCGTGCCAGCCGCCCCAGTACTCCGGGAAGCCGTGGAGCAAGACCACGAGCGGCCCGCGACCGACGCTGACGTAGTGCAGGCGCACCCCATCGTGCTCCGGGCCGGTCTCGTGCACGAGCTCGAGCGAGTCGAGATCCGAAAGGAGCGCTGCGTCGGGGCCAGCCATCGCCGAGAGGATAGCCTGCTCCCTGCAATCCTTGGCTACGACCGCGGGGTGAGCGAAGCTTCCGCCCATGCGGGCTTGGCTTCTCGGGGTCCTCTTCCTGTCCCTCGGCTGTGGTGACGACGACGCGACGGAGGACGGCGGTGTGGTGGACGGCGGCATCGACCTGGGTCCGGGGATGCGGCGCGATCTCGGGCACCCGGGGTCGAGCCTGCCGCCGGAGGTCTACGAGTACGACTGGTCGTGCAGCGGCGAGGTCGCGCCGAATGACGTGGCGCCCGATGCCGAGCCGCCAACCGCGGACTGCAGCGAAGGGGTCTGGCCGGATCTCGACTCGACCATGGTCGTCTGCCCGACGATCACGGACGTGACCCGAGAGGATCCCGAGAGCGGGATGAGCCTCCCGGTCGCCGACACCCGAACGGCGCCGACCACCATCCCGGTCTCCGAGTCCGGTTCGTTCCTGCCCGACGTCCTCCCGGAGACCTGGCCGACGACGCTCAAACTGGTCGCCTGGAACATGGAGTACACGGCCAACCTCGACGCCCAGCTGCAGACCCTCACCGAGGATCCCGAGCTCGCGGACGCGGACGTGTGGCTGCTCAGCGAGGTCGACCGCTGCTCCGCGCGCAATGGCGTGCGGCGCGCGGCCCGGATGCTCGCGGAGGCGGTCGAGGGAGCCTACGTCTACGGGATCGAGTTCGTGGAGCTCAGCATCGGGCGCACGGTCGGGGGGGACACGGGGCAGGCGATCGTGAGCCGGCGGCCGCTGACCGGCGCGTCGCTCCTCTGTCACTCGCCGCAGTACGACTGGTTCGCGAACGATGGCCAGCCGCGACTCGGCAGCCGAGTGGTGCTCGGTGCGGAGGTCCCGATCGGAAACACGCACACGCGGGTGTGGGCGGTGCACCTCGAGAGCAACGATCTGCTCGGTGAGCTGCGGGTGGTGCAGAGCAAGGAGCTGCTCGACGCGAGCCAGGCGAGCGCGTGCGAGCGGCCGCAGATCGTCGCCGGCGACTTCAACGCCTGGTACCCGCAGGCGCCGGAGCTGGACGTGCTCCGGACCGCGGGCTTCGCCGACGCCTTCGACACGCTCGGAGACACCGAGGCCACCCACCAGCGTGGGGTGCGGCTCGACTACGTGTGGACGAAGGGCTTCTCGGTGACCGACGGCGCCGTGCTCCGGGAGGTCGAGACCTCCGACCACTACCCGATGTGGGTCGAGCTCACGATGGAGTGACCGGACCCTCTGGCAGCTGCCGGAGGCGGAGGATCGAGCCGATGAGCCCGACGACGATCGACGCGGTCCAGAGGAAGATGGCCGGACCGAAGTGGTCGAAGTCGCCCGCGAGCGCGCCCTCGTTCTCACCGATCATCTCGAGCTTGGCGAGGGTGAAGTAGCTGGACGCGGCGAAGAGGGTCGCGAGCGAGAAGAGGACCACGCTGACGATGCGGGTGCCGCGCTTCTTGCCGAACGCGAAGGTGAGCCACGCGAGGAAGAGGATCGGGTTCGCGCACCAGCCGACGTGGAGCATGAGCAGCCCCATCCAGCCCACGGCGAGCATCATGAAGCCGCCGTGCGCGACGCGTTCATAGACGGCGGCGTCGAAGGGGAGCGACGCGACGAAGAGCGCGAAGCTCGACAGCATGGTGATGGGTCGGAGGAGCTTGCTCATCGGAGGGCCTCCAGCGCCTCGGCGCGCTTGGCGGTGTGGATCCAGGCCGCGAGATCGAACGCGAGCAGGAACGCCCCCTGGCTGATCATCCCGATGCCGGAGCCGGTGAGCAGGCCCTCCGATGGATCCTTGGCGCGGCCGAGAAAGAACATCAGCAGCCCAGCCGTGATGTAGGCGACGTCGAGCCCGAAGTTGAGCGCGAAGATCTGCCCGGACTTCCGCTGGCTGGTGATCGATGCCTCGAGGATGGCGTCGGGATCGGTGAGATCGCCGAGGCGTCCCGCGGCGATGGCCTCGCGACGACCGCCGCCGAGGTCGAGCATGCCGGCGGCGAGGCCCGCGTCGATCGCACCGAAGGCAGCGGTGGTGAGCCCGAACGAGAGCCACTCCGGCTCGTCACGGAGAGCGATGGCGACCACGCCGCCGGCGAGCGTGGAGGCGACGCCCCAGCCGAAGAGCCACCAGCCCTCGCGGCGGTACTGGGCGGCGTTGGCGGAACGGACGCGGCGGAGAGCGTCGGGGTCGGTGCGCGCCTCCGACTCGGCGGACTCGAGCTCGGTGGAGAGGGGAACGCGAAGATCGAGCTGCGCGCTCGCGCTGGCGTGACTCAGCAGAGCGACGGTCAGCGCTCCGAGGAGCGTTCTCATCCGCCGAAGTGCTCCAGCGCGGCGGTAGCGACGATGTCGCCGCGCTCCTGAACGAAGTGACCGGCGTCCTCGATCTCGAGCGGCGCGGGGCAGCCACGGATCTGGCCGCGCAGGAGCTTCATCGCCGGCGGCCCGAGCACCGGGTCCTGCATGCCCACGGCCATGAAGGTCGGGCCACTCCATTCGTTCGCCCAGAACTCGAGGGCCTTCTTGCCGGTGTCGGCACCGGGCATGTCGGTGGTGATGGGGACCAGCGCGGGGAAGGTGCGGACGCCCGCCTTCGAGCGAGGGCCATCGAAAGGCGCGCCGTAGGCTGCGGCTTCGGCGTCGGTGAGGCCCGGGGTCCCGCGCTTCATGAGCGAGACCACGTCGAAGTCAGGCTGGTTGGCCACGAAGTCGCGCCAGGCGAGGAAGCCCTTGCCCGGATTGATCTCGCCGGTGGGGATCGCGGTGTTCATCACGATCAGGCGCGTGATCGCGTCAGGTCGATCGACCGGCAGCGAGAGCCCGAGGATGCCGCCCCAGTCCTGGCAGACCAACGTGAAGCGGTTGAGGCCGACGTGGTCGAGGAATCGCAACAGCGAGCCCCGGTGGAAGCCGTAGCTGTAGACCGCGTCGTCGACCGGCTTGTCGGAGCGGCCGAAGCCGAAGAAGTCCGGCGCGACCACGCGGTAGCCCGCGGCCGTGAAGACCGGGATCATCTTTCGGTAGAGGTACGACCAGCTCGGCTCGCCGTGGAGGCAGAGCACGACCTCGCCATCCTTCGGGCCCTCGTCGAGGTAGTGCATGCGCAGCCCCTCGTAGCCGGGGAGGTCCTCCACGTAGCTGGGCTTGAAGCCATAGCCCGGGAGGTTCTCGAACGCGTCGTCGGGGGTGCGGAAGGCCTCGATGGTCATGACGCGGACGTTACACCGATTCGGCGGGAGGCTCGAAGGCGGCCGTGAAGCGCTGGTGGAGCGGGGGTCGGTCCTTCCGGCGATAGCCACTCTCGAGGCGCCGCACCCGGACGTGGTCGCCGTCGATCTGGAAATGAGCGCGCCACTCGGTGACCTTGAGGAGGTAGCCGTCCCCGCGCTTCTTGATGCGTCGATAGGCGTGCGGGTGTGGACCGAGCGAGAGGTGGTCGGCGATGCGGTCGCGGAGATCGATGCCCTCGGCGGCCAGGAACACGAGCTGCTCTTCGGCGAGAGGCGCGAAGGTGACCGTCCAACGCGGCCCCGGGTCGTCGGGCCGCTCGAGCCAGCCCTGGCTGGCGTCGGGGATCGCGTCGCACCAGGGGACGTAGGGCTTGATGTCGAGGATGGGTGTGCCGTCGAGCAGGTCGACGTCGGCGACGTGGAGGGTCAACCCCTCGACCGATCGGAGCCGCACCACGCTGAGGCCGATGGGATTCGGGCGGCGCGGCGCACGGGTCCCGAAGAGCCCCCGCTTGCGAGCGGAGCGTGGCGGCTGGACCTTCGGCTTCCACCCTTCGGCGCGGTCGAAGAGGAAGATCACCCAGAGGTGGTCCCACTCCTCGATCCCCTCGAGCGCGTCCTCGAAATGGTGCCCCTCGAAGAGCTCGATCCGACCCTCGACGCCCTCGGCCGCCCGCGGCTGTCGTGGTGCCTCCGCCTTCGCGTCGAAGGGCGTCCGCGCCACCCCGATCGGCACCATCGCGATCGCGTCGCTCATCACGCCTCCCATAGCACCGGCGGCGGAGCTCGTCGTTCCCCAGCCCTGTGTGTCCGGGGACGCGAGGGTGTGGGTGAGAGGGCACGTCGCCGGGGTGTGGGGGGATGTAAGGGGCCGAGATCATTGATCGCGATGGTGCGGCGCGGGGGTTGCTCACTGCGTGGCCATGGCCTCTCGGGACTCTCGCCGTGGATCGATTCGTGACCGCTTTGCTCGCCTGAAGGAGCGTTGGGACGGCCGCCGGGCTCGACCGAGGGTAGGCGATGGGCCGTACCGAAGTAGGCCGGTGGCCCCCAAAGAGGTCCGCCGAAAGCGCTGGACCTATGCGTTCGTCGGGCTGCTGCTGGGGGCGCCGCTGCTCCTGATGGTCTTCGCGAAGCCGGACGAGGAACCGCTCGAAGCCGCGACGCTGGAGGTGCTGCCGCCGGTGTTGCTCTCGAACGTGGCCGTCTTTCCGCCGGTCGAGGCGGACCTCCGGTCGGCGACCCCGCTCGCGCCGCTGCTCGCCGCCGACGGTCCGGAGCGGCTCGCCCTCACGCAGCCGAGCGTCGGTGCCACGCGGCTCCAGCATCACGAGCCGCTCCATCTGGTCTTCAACCGACCGATGGTCGACGCGACCGAGGTGGGTCCGGTCGTCACGAACCCGCCGGTCACGCTCCGACTCCGGAGCGGCGGCATCGTCCGCGGCACGGCCCGATGGAGCAGCCGCTCGCGGCTGATCTTCCACGCCGATCCGAGCACCTGGAGCGGCGTGGAAGAGGCCACCCTCCGCGTGTCGCCGACGCTCCGAGCCGTCGACGGAGAGGCGCTCGGTGAGCAGACCGAGCGAGTGGTCGTGTTCGACGGAACGCCGCACCTGATGGCGAGCGGCGGCCAGCGCGTGGGCGCGGGCTCGCCGCTGCCGCTCTACTTCGACAACCACGTGGGCGCTGGGGAGCTGAACGGCGACGTGATGGCGTACGAGATCGGTGGTGGCGCACGGGCCGTGCCCTTCCGCATCGTCGATCGGGGCTGGGAGCAATCGCGCTACCGGTTGGACCTGATCCCCGGCCGGACACTCGAGCCCGGTGCTCAGATCGGTGTGGCCCTCTCGCCGCGCTGGACTCGCTGGGCCGGCGCCACGCCGGCGGTCGCCCGCTACACGGTGCAGCCGCGGCCTCACATCGAAGGCGTCGGCTGCCGAGCCGACGCGGCGCGCACCGGGTCCTGCGACCATGGTGCGACGCCGGGGCGCGTCGTCGACATCGGACCGGAGCTCCGCATCCTCGCGACCGAGAACCTCGACGCACGAGCGCTGCGCGGCATCCGCATCCGGCCCGCGCTCCCGCGGATGCAGGCGGGCTTCACCGAAGGCAGCACCCGATTGGTGATCATCACCGGGGAGTGGGCGGCCGATCAGGTCTACGAGGTGCGCTTGCCGCCG
This sequence comes from uncultured Sandaracinus sp., assembly GCA_964462035.1. Lineage (GTDB taxonomy): Bacteria > Myxococcota_A > Polyangia > Polyangiales > Houyiibacteriaceae > UBA1660. Next base: position 53,201 of record CAYXAP010000044.1, on the reverse strand, counting down.
ATGACCACGGCGGCCGGTGAGCGCCTGGCCGACTTCGGGCCGCTCGCGGTACGCAGCCGCGGCCATCGTCCGCAGATCGAGGCCCCCGAGGGTCGCCTGGCGTTCGAACGCGACGACCCCGGAGTGCTTCGACTGCGAGGCATCGCCACGGGCAAGGGGGCGCTCCTCCAGCGGGCAGTGCCTTGCTGCGACGCGAGCTCGGACGCCCAGGCGCTGCAGGCCGCGCTCGACCCGGCGACCTTCGTCGCCTTCCGGCCCGATCGACACGTGCCGCTCCAGCAGCTGATCCCGGACGCGCGCGCCAACCGCTGGGGCGAAGGGAGGTACGCCTGGGCCAAGACCCAGGGCGAAGGGCCGGCCATGGCCGTGGTCGGCTTCCGCCCGGGCGAGCACGAGGCGACCGGCACCCGGGCGCTCTTCGCACAGCGCACCAACCTCGCAGCGACCGTCCGCGTGACTCGCGAAGGCGCGCTCGTGTGGGTCAGCCGGATGCACGACGCGACCCCGGTACGCGGAGCCCACGTCGCGCTGGCCGACGACGAAGGCAACGTGCTCGGCTCGGCCACCACCGACGCGGACGGGGGCGCATGGATCCCGACTGACGAAGACCGCACGCAGCTCCGCCAGGCGGTGCTGGTTCGGCACGAGGACGACCGCTCGGTGGTCGTCCTCGAGCGAGGCTCCGTCGTCGGACCGGCCCACATGAACGTCGCGGTCGCCCGCGCGGAGACCGACGACGAGCTACCGCTGGTCGACGTCTTCACCGATCGCGGCGCCTACCGACCCGGGAGCGAGCTCCACGTCCGGATCGGCGTCCACGAGCGCGAAGGCCATGACGCGGTCGCCGAGATGCCGCTCGTCGTCCGGGTCCAGTCGCCGGGCGCGGTCGTGCCCGACCTCGAAGCCAGCGTGACGACCAATCGGTGGGGCAGCGCCAGCGCGAGCTTCACCCTCCCCGGCTCGATGTCCTTCGGTGGCAAGGAGGTCGTAGTGGTTCGGCCCCGCGGATCGGCAGAGAGCGAGGACGGCGAGAGCGCCGACGACGAGAGCGCCGACGACGAGAGCGCCGACGGAGAGTCGGCCGCCGAGGTCCTGCTCGCGTCCGCGCGCTTCCGGGTGGCTCAGTTCCGCGATCCGAGCTTCCGGGTCGACGTCGGCCTGCCGCAGCGAGTGATCGCCGGCGACCCGCTCATGGCGCGCGTGGACGCTCGCTACCTCTTCGGCGCACCGCTGGCGAATGGCGAGCTCCGTCACTCGCTGATTCGCGAGCGCGCCGCTCCCCACGCTGGTCGCTGGCGTGAGCTCACCTTCGGCCCCGCCGGCCACCACGTCGACGGACAGACGCTGGTGGCCGAGAGCGGCCGACTCGACGCGAACGGACGAGCGCGGCTGACCCTCAGCGAAGGCCTCGAAGCCACCGTCAGGCACCAGATCGTCTTCGAAGCCGAGGCACGTGATCGAAGCGGTCAGTCGACGGCGGCACACCGCACGGTCACGGTCCACCCCGCAGCCTTCGAGGTCGGCCTCGAGCGCGGACCGCAGTGGGTGGCGCACTGCACCGGCGACGACTGCGAAGGCCTGCGCGCCGCGGTGGCCGTGGTCGACCCCGACGACGCTCCCGTGGCCGGACGAACGGTCGACGTCGCGTTCTACCGCGAGGGCTGGCACGACTGGTGGCAGTGGTCCTCGGGCCGGTACCAAGCCCGACAGCAACACCGCCGCGAGGAGGTTCACCAGTGCACCCTGCAGAGCGCGGGCGAGAGCCTCGTCAGCTGCGAGTACGTGCCGGAACGCGCAGGCACCTACCTCATCGAGGCCACGGTCGTCGACGACGAGGGCCGCCGCGCGGTCGCTTCCCGCCGGCTCTACGTCGCCGGTCCGGACGAAGCGCCGGACCGAGACCCCGCCGGGACCCGCATCGCCCTGACCCCGAAGCGCCCGCGCTATCAGGTCGGCGAGACCGCCGAGCTCGCGATCGAGTCGCCCTGGCCCGAGGCGGAGGTGCTGGTCTCCGTCGAGCGCGACGGGATCATCCATCGCTCGCGCGAGCGGGTGGGCAGCGGCGGGCACGTCGTGCGGGTCCCGGTGACCGAGGCGATGATCCCGAACGCCTATGTCTCGGTAGCGCTCGTCCGACCGCGGCTCGCTCCGCCCGGCGAGCAGATGGACCTGCTCGGCCCCGACCTGCGCTTCGGCATGGCCTCGATCCAGGCGCGCCCGGAGGAGGCCGCCATCGACGTGAGCGTCGAAGCGCCCGAGGACGCGAACCCGGGAGACGAGGTCACGGTCCGCGTCCACGCCGACCGCGATTCGGAGGTCGTGCTCTGGGCGGTCGACGAGGGGATCCTCCGGCTGACCCGCTGGTGGCGCACGCCCAACCCGACCGAAGCGCTCTATCCATCGCAGGGTGCCGCGTTCGCGTGGGAAGACATCCGCCGGGTGCTCGCCTCGCGAGTCGCGCCCCCAGAAGAGCGCGCGGGCGGTGACGGCGGCGGCAGCGCCGAGCGCGCGCTGCGCCCGACCGAGCCGGTGTCGATCGCGACCCCGCTCTGGGCACCGCACCTCGAGACGGACGGCGAAGGCAACGCGCAGGCGACCTTCACCCTGCCCGACCGCGACACCGAGTACCGCATCCTCGCCGTGGCGATCGACGCGCACGGAGCGAGCGGCTCGGCGACCGCGCAGCTCGTCGCCAAGCGAGCGGTGGTGGCTCGCGAGGCGCTGCCGACCTTCGCGACGGAGGGCGACGCCTTCGAAGCGGCGTTCTTCCTGACGAACACGAGCGACGAAGGGCACTCGGTTCTCCTGCGCACGACGATCGGCGACGAGACGAGCGAAGAGCGAATCTACCTACACCCGGGTCGCGAGCGCCGCGTGGTCCGTCAGGTCGCAGTGGCCGAAGGCGGTCGCCGCGAGCTACCCGTGTTCCTGGAGGCACGCACGCGCGAAGGCACCCAGCGCGTCGGGCGAACGCTCCCGATCGCGCCGGCCGCGCGATGGAACCGTCGCCACGCCTTCGGCGCCGTGGGTGGGGCCAGTGAATCACGCGCTCCGATCGGCCTGCGCTTCCCGGAGGGCGCGATCGGGCGGGCGCGCCTCATCGTCGCCTCGCACCCCTTCCTCGGTGCCCGCCTGATCGACGAAGGGCTCGGTGGCTGGAACGACCTCGAACATCGCGCGGCCCGCGCCATCGTCACCATCAGTCAGCTCCAGCTGCAGGAAGGGGTCGACCTGGACCTCGACGTCGAGGAGCTCCGTGCCCGTGCGCAGCTCGCCATCGACGCGCTCCTCGAGCACCAGAACTACCAAGGGGGCTTCGGCCGCTACGACAGCAACGGCTGGTCGACGCCCGTGGAGGGGACCACCGCGGTCCACGCGCTCGTCCTCGCGGCCGACGCCGGTCTTCGCGTCCCCACCTCGGCGCGAACCCAGGGGCTCGACTGGCTGGAAGACATCAGCCGCCGAGCGGCCTTCGGCTCGGCCTATGGCGTGAGCACCAACGACGCCGAGGCCTACGCGCTACACGTGCTACGGGAAGGCGGCCGCGAGCTCCCGGAGATGGTCGACGGCGCCTTCGAGCGCCGGGACGGGCTGGGCTATGCCGGCCGCGGCCACCTCGCGCTCGCCATGGACGAGGACGACGACCGGCGGGAGACCCTGGTCATCGAGGCAGCCGAGCTCGCGCGGGCCGAAGAGCGGGACCCGACGCTTCCGTACGCGGTGGCGTCCGCGCCGACGAGCGCGTGGGAGCGGGGCGCGCTGGTCGAAGCGGCGAGCCGCACCGACGTCGGGCACCGCCACGCGTCCCCCTTGGCGAGCGAGCTCCTCGCGCCGAGCGGCCACTGCGAGAACGAGAGCTGCGCGCCGGTCGCGCCCTGGGCGAGCCCCATCGAACGCATCGCGGCCGCCCGGGCGTTGGTGGCCTACGCGAGCCTCTTCCAGCGGACGAACGGCGGGGTCGCCCTGCCGACGCTGGACGGCGAAGCGCTCGGCGCTCGCGAGGTCGGATCGACGGCGTTGGCGAGCTACCAGCTCCCGGTCGAGCGGCTGGCCTCGGCGTCCGAGCTCGGCTTCGCCGGAGGCGGCGAAGGCCCGACCTTCTACACCATCGAGGCCGAGTGGACCGAGCCGCTCGGCTTCGAGGAGCGAACCGCGCGTGGTCGGGGCGTGAGCCTCCACCGCCGCTACGAGCGGGCCGACGGGCGAGAGCTGACCAGCGGCGACGCGGTTCGGCTCGGCGACACGATCCGGGTGCGGCTCTTCATGCACACCGAGCTCTCGGCGCCCGCCAACGTGCGGCTCGCGGATCCGCTCGGCGCTGGCTTCACCGCCGTCGACGGCGCCTTCGACACGGCACCGGCTCAGGCGCTGCGCGCGCTCCTCGGCATGGGTCCGGAGGACGAGGTGATGGATCCACGCGGTCGGCACGCGGCGCGGACCGCCAACGCGATCGTCCATCGAGAGCTCGAGCAGAACGTGGCCCTGACCTACTTCGAGGGGCTGCCGGTGGGGCTGCAGGAGGTCACCTACGCGATTCGTGCGACGACGCCGGGCGAGTTCCGGATCCCGCCCGCTCAGATCGACTCCGCGCGTGACGATGAGTTCGGAGGCCACTCGTCGCTCTTCACCCTCCGAGTCGTGAGCGGGGAGGCCGAGTGAGCGAGGGCTCGCGGCTCCGGCGTGTCGGCCGAGCCCTCGGGCGGATCACGGTCCGGGGCCTGAAGATCCTCTTGCCGGTGGTGATCGCCGCGGCGATCGGCTGGCCACTGGTGAAGCCCCGGCTGATCGACCGCGCGCGCTTCGTGCAGTACCGCGACGGGGTCTCGGTGGTCGACCGGGAGGGACGACCACTGCGGCTCACGCGGCCCGACGGCGAGGACCGGCGCTGGGTGGAGCTCGACGACATCTCGCCGAACCTCATCGAGGCCTTCGTCGCCATCGAGGACAGCGACTTCCGCGAGCACGAGGGTGTCGATCTCGGCGCCAGCGCGCGAGCCGCCCTGGCGTGGGCTTTGCCGAACCGTCGGCTCAGCGGCGCGTCCACGATCACCCAGCAGACGGTGAAGCTCGTCTACGGCCGGCCCCATGGGCTCTGGGACAAGCCGCTCGAGATCCTCCGGGCGCTCGCGCTCGAGGACGCGATGACCAAGGACGAGATCCTGGAGCAGTATCTGAACCGGGTGCCCTTCGGCGACGAGATCGTGGGCGTGGGACGCGCGAGCGAGGCCTACTTCGGCAAGCCGGCCTCGGCGCTCACCCTGAGCGAGGCGGCGCTCTTGGCGGGTGTGCCGCAGGCACCGAGCGCGACCGAGCCACGGCGTCATCTTCCGCGGGCGATGCGTCGGCGCGCCACGGTGCTGGCACGCATGCTCGCAACCGGCGCGATCGACCAGGCCGCCCACGACGCTGCGCTCGCGACCAGGCCACACATCGTGTCGGACTCGACTCGGCCGTGGTTCGCGCCGCGCTTCGTCGACCGCGTGCTGGAGGCGAACCGCGGCGGCAGACACCCGAGCCGCCGCGGAACGATCGAGACCAGCCTCGACCTCGAGCTGCAGCGAGCGACCCGCGCAGCGGTCCAATCCGCCGTGCGGAGCCTCGGGGATCGCGGCGTGACCAATGGCGCGGCGATGGTGCTCGACCATCGGAGCGGCGAGGTGCTCGCCTATGTCGGGGCCGCCGAACAGCACGGAGTCGGTGGAGCGCTGGACCTGCTTCGGGCGCCGCGGCAGCCGGGGTCGTCACTCAAGCCCTTCGTCTACGAGCTGCTCTTCGAGGAGGGCGGCACCGCGGCGACGGTGCTGGACGACATCGCGCGCCCGATGGTGGGAGGCGACGGTGCCATCTTCGAGGCGGAGGATTACGACGGCCGGGAGCGTGGGCCGGTGCGCGCCCGGATCGCGCTGGCGAGCTCGCTCAACCTGGCGGCCATCGACGCGGCGCGCAGGGTCGGCGCCGCGCGCGTGGTGGAGCGCCTCGGAGCGCTGGGGATTCGCGGCTTGGGCGACGCGCACGAGTACGGCGCGGCGATCGCGCTCGGCGGACCGGACGTGCGACCGGTCGACCTGGCGCGTGCCTACGCGACGCTCGCGCGCGGTGGGACGCCGGTCGCGCTACGCTTCGACAAGGGTCACGGCGATGACGGTCCCGTGGTGATGGACGAAGGCGCCGCGGCGCTGACCCTCGACGTCCTCCGCGACGGTCGCGCGCGGAAGGACGCGTTCGGCGCCGACCTCGAAGACCTCGCTGGCGGCGGGTTCGGGCTCAAGACCGGCACCAGCAGCGGCTGGCACGACGCCTGGGCGAGCGCGATCGGCGAGCGGCACACGGTCGTGGTCTGGCTGGGCGATCCGGAAGGCGGCGCGCTCGCGGAGGTCGCCGGCTTCGAGGCCGCCGCGCCCGTCGCGGCGACGATCCTGGGGAACGCCCGCGCTCGGATGCCGGGCGAGGTCGAAGCGCCGGCGGTGGCGATGGTCACGCACCACGTGTGTCCACTCAGCGGCGCCTTCCCTGGGCCCGGCTGCGGTGCGCCGGTCGCCGAGCGCTTCGTCGAGGGCACGATGCCCGAAGGCACCTGCCCCTTTCACGACGCCGCGGGTGTCACCCACCTTCCGCCCCGCTACGCGCGCTGGGTCGAGACGGTGCGGCGCGCCGAGACGCGCATCCGAGCGACCGAGAGCCGGCGCCATCGCCTCGAGCTCGCTTTCCCTAGCGACGGCGACGAAGTGGTCGTGAACCCTCACGCGGCGCCCACATGGCGCATGCGCGCACGCCGGGGCCCGGTCGAAGCCCATGCTCGCTTCGAGGTGGACGGCGTGCTGGTGGGTCGTGAGTGGCGGGTGAGCCCTGGACGGCACCGCATCGTGGCCATCGCCGACGGCGAGCGAAGCGACCCGATCGAGATCCGGGTGCGGGCGATCAGCTCGTGATGCCTCGCTTCGTGATCAGGTAGGTCGCGAAGGTGCCGAGCCAGTGCGCACCGGAGTAGCTGTGGAAGCTCGCACCAGTGAGACCATGATCCTGATGGAGGTCGCGGGCTTCCACGAGCGCCTCGATCCGCTCGTCGCCTTCCGGGAGCGCCACGGAGACACCGTCGAGCATGAACGCGCGAGAGAGGTTGAGGCCGTCCAGGTGCGCGAGGCGACCGTCTTCGGGATCGCTCGGCTTTGCCGGCGTCCACCAGCCGAAGGGTGAGGCGACCCCGGGGACGGGGATCCGCGGCAACGCCCGGCCGAGCCACGTGGCCAGCTCGTCGGGCGCGAGCACGCGGCGCATCAGATCGGCGGCGCCGAAGGCCGGTGAGAGGAAGTCCTCGCCGGAGGGCTCGCGCTCGAGCGAGTAGGCGCGGTCCTCGCCGTAGTAGCTGCGGGCACGCTCGAGGATGAGCGCTTCGAAGTCGGTGTCGCCACGGCCCCGGGCCCAATCGAGCGCGAGGCCCAGCGCGAACGCCGTCTGCGAGTGGGTCCCGGACCGGACGGGGTGCTCGAGCTTCGGGAGCCAACCAGCGAGGTGGTCACGACCGAGCTTCGCCAGGGGCGCGAGGGTCGCGGCGTGCGGTGACCCCATCTCGCGGAGCTCGGCGTCGAGCTGCAGGAGCCAGGCGAGCCCGTAGGGCCGCTCGAACGAGGGACGCGCGCGGAGGTAGCTCAGCTCGCCCGCGATGGCGCTCGGCCGGAGATTCGCTTCGAGCGCGCTGCTCGCCTCCTCCGCGAAGGACGCATCCGGACAGAGGTGCAGCGCCCGCGCCAGCAACCAGTGGCCGTGGACGGCGGAGTGCCAGTCGTAGCAACCGTAGAACGCCGGATGCAGCTCGCGGGGCGGCTTCAGATCGGCGTCCGACTCGAGCCGGTGGCTGATCTGATTGGGGTACTCCCGGTGGACGCAGTCGAGCGCCAGGCGGACGTAGGGCCCGAGCGCCGACGCGAGACTCACTGCTTCTTCGGTCCGACGAGTGTGCGGAGAGTGCAGTGGGCCACCTCTTCGCCGGCGGAGTTCCGCAGCGAGACGGGCACCCGGTATTCCTGCCGGTCGCTGGTCTCGACCGGCGGGCACTCACAGACGCCGGTGATCGTGCCGCGCGCCTTCTTGATGTACTCGATCTCCAGACCGGCGACGATGAAGCGGGCATCGTCGGGCATGCTGTAGGCGAGCGCGACGTTCCCGGTGAGCTCGGCGAGGTTCACCAACGCGACCGCGTGGACGCAGCGCAGGTGGTTGCGCACTGCGGGCCTGTCCTCGAGCACGACCTCGCTGCGCAGGTGCGAGAGCGCGACCACCTTCGCGCCGATGGTGCCGGTGTAGGGAGCCGCGCGGCCGACCATCTTCGAGAAGATGGTCTTGCCGCCGGGGAGCTTGTGGAGCCGGTCCCAGGCATCGCGGATGAAGTTGCGGTCCCCCGACTCGATGGAAGGGAGCAAACGCTGGATGGAGACTGCGGCCATGAGTCCGTTCTACCCGGCCCACGTCATCGACGCACCCCAAAATGAATGACGGCTCAGTGGATGCTCAGGTCGGTCGCTCGAAGGCCTTTCGCTCTCTCTCCACCCTTTTTCGGGCAAAACAGCCGTGGAGGTGGTCGTTCACGAGACCCATCGCCTGCATGAAAGCGTAGACGGTGGTCGGACCGACGTAGCTCCAGCCCTGCTTCTTGAGCGCCTTCGACACCACCGTCGAGGTCTCGGTCTTCGCCGGGATGGCCCCCTTGACCACCTTCTTCGGGCGAGCGCTCTTCGGGGGCTCGTGGCGCCAGAACCAGGCGGCCAGCGACCCCTCGGCTTCCGCGAGCTCGACGGCTCGCTTCGCGTTGTTGAGCACCGACTCGATCTTGCCGCGGTGGCGGATGATGCCCGCATCCTCGACGAGCCGGTCGACGTCGCGCTTCCCCATGCGAGCGACGCGCTCGAAGTCGAAGCCGTGGAAGACCTCCCGGAAACGGTCGCGCTTCCGGAGGATCGTCAGCCAGCTCAGACCCGACTGGAAGCCTTCGAGGCAGATCTTCTCGAAGAGGCGGTGGTCGTCCGCCATCGGCGTCCCCCACTCCTCGTCGTGGTAGCGGACATAGTCCTCGTGGGTGCCGGGCCACCAGCACCGAGTCTTGCCGTCATCGCCGCGGACCAGGCCATCATCGCTCATGGCCGGGGACCCTACCCGAGCCCTGTGACGAGCCCGCCGCAGAGTGAGCGCGACTCACTCAACGGTCCGTGGTCATTGCGGAATCGGCTGAAAGCCGTCGTGGTGCATGGTCCGCTCGTGACCACGCTCCGATGGACTCTCGCGCTGTCTCTCCTCGCTTCCGCTTGTGGTGACGAACCCCGTCGCGCGCTCCCGGACGCAAGAGACGCGGGAACCACCGACATGGCGGCCGCGAGGGACTTCGGGCCTCCACCCGACCTCGGTGACCAGGTCGACGACGTGATCGTCTGGGCGCACTCGCCGCGTGAGCTCTACGCCTTCGACCCCCGGGAGAACACGGTCACGCTCGTGGGCTCGTTCCTGCTCTCGGGCGGTGAGCCAGCCGAGGACATGACCGACCTCGCAGTGGACCGAGACGGCAACCTCGTCACGTGCAGCTTCGACAACCTCTACGCGGTCGATCCCGAGACCGCGGCGACGACCCTCATCGGTCCCCTCGACGTCAGCAGCGACGTTCGGTTCAACGCATTGACCTTCGTTCCGCCGGGCGTGCTCGACCCAGGCGCCGAAGTGCTGATCGCGGCGACGGCGGAGGGCGACACCTATCGGATCGACCGAAGCTCGGGGGCCGCGACAGCCATCGGCACCTTCGCCGATGGCTACGGTTCGAGTGGGGACATCGTCTCGGTCGAAGGAGCAGGCACGTTCGTGACCGCGTTCCGCGACGACCTGGACAGCGACTGGCTGGTGCGTCTCGATCCGATGACGGGCGCCATCACGCCCATCGGCCCGACCGGAAGCTCACGCCTCTTCGGGCTCGCGTATTGGCGAAACCAGCTCTACGCGTTCGACAGCCTCGGTCGACTGCTGGCGATCGACATCGACACCGGTGACGCCACGCTCGCCGAGAGCGACACGGGGGCCGACCTCTTCTACGGCGCCGGCGTCACCACCATCGCTCCCACCACGCCCCTGATCTGAGCGAGCCAGAGCGGCAATCCGTTTGGAGGTAAGCCGAGCGGGTGCCGCAAGTCGCGGTCGTGGCGGTGCTTTCAAACGGATGGCCGCTCTAGGCGGCGAGGTCGCGTGACTCGAGGGTCGCGCGGAGCTTGAGACGGCCACGGTGCAGCAGCACGCGGAGGTGGTTTCGGGTGACGCTCATCTTCGACGCCGCTTCCTCACGCTCGAGGTCCAGGACGTCGATGTAGGTGATCGCCTCGCGCTCCTTGTCCGGCAGGTGCTCGAGGGCCTTGCCGACCTCCTGGACCGCGGCTTCGTCGTCGATGCGTCCGTCGAGCCTGGGGATCCAGCTGTCGCCGTGGTGCTCTTCCAGGAACGAGACGTTGTTCCGGTCCCGGCGGTAGAGGTCCACGATCTTCCGCCGCAGGATGCTGACCAACCAGGTCCGGAGGCTGGAACGACCGGCGAAGCTGTCGATGTTCCGGAGCGCGGCCATCCAGGTGTCCTGGACCAGGTCCGCGGCGACGTCGGCGCTGCCGACGCGTCGGCGTGCGTAACCGACCAGCGTCGGCTCCAGCTCTCGGATGGTGGCTTCGTCGATCCGCGTGGTGTTCGAACGGGAGCTCATCGGGAGGTTCCTTCGGCGCGGCGCGCCTTCTTCAAGAGGAAGGAGAGCTGGTCGAGCTCGCCCTCGTCGAGGTGATCGAAGAGCCGCCGGAAGACGTCCTCGAGCGGTCCCTGGATGCGCTCGACGAGCGCGCGGCCCTCGGCGGTCAACGAGGCACGCACGACACGACGGTCGCGCGCGTCACGGTGGCGTGCGACCAGACCCGCGCGCTCGAGGCGATCGAGCAAGCGCGTGATGTCCGGGACTCGGTTGACCAACCGCTCCGAGATGCCCGAGCACCGGAGCCCGACGCCTTCCATGTCGTCCGCGAGGATGCGGAGAACGTTGAACTGCTGAGAGGTGATGCCTCGCTCGCCGAAGAAGTGGGCGATCTCCGAGGAGAGCGCCTCATGGGAGCGAAGGAGCTCGAGATAGGCGAGGAGCGCAGGAGGTCGTTGCCGCTCGGAGGCGTTCTCGGGGGGCTCGGGGAGGACTCGTTCCAGTGGCTGCGTCACGGGCCCCAATTCTTGAGTCACACGATATTCGTGTCAACAACCTTTGTCTGATCGAGCATTATCCGGACAAAAACCCAATGATTTCATTACTCGCATCTCGGAGAGCATCCCTGAATTGGGGCTCTCCGTCCCAACGCCGGGGGAGGTATGCTCCGCAGCCGTGAGCGCGGACGAAAAGCAGGAGACCATCGCTCGGCTCTTCGCCGGACGCTTCGAGATCCGCGAGAGCCTCCCCTGGAACGGGCTGGCGCTGGTGTATGCCGCCAAGGGGTTGATGCATCGCGATCTCGCGGTGGCGGTGCTCCCCCTCGACTGCGAGTCGAGCCCCGAGCAGAGCCGGCTCTTCCACCGCACCTTCGAACGACTGAAGGCCCAGAGCCAGCTCCCCGCGCCGCCGATCCACGACCTCGGGGTCCAGCGCGGCGTGCCCTTCGTCGCGTGGGAGCGGGAAGAGGGCGTGCTGATGGCGGACATGCTCGATGGCGCCATGCCCGTCGAGGGCGCGGTCGAGATGATCGACCAGATCCTGGGCGCCCTCGAGGCGGTCCATGCCATCGAGCTCCACCACGGCGACCTGACCCCGAACAACGTGCTGCTGCAGCCCGATGGCATCCGTCTGCTCGGTCTGGGCATCGCGCCTCTGCTGCGACGAGTCGGACCCGACGTGACCGGCCCGACCGGTCGAGGCTCTGGTCGGAATGCGCGCCGCTACCTCGCTCCGGAGGTCTTGCAGAACCGGCTGGCCGGGCCGAACGCCCCTGGACCCGCGTCCGACATCTATTCGGTAGGCGCCCTCCTCCACCGTTTGCTCACGGGTGTCGCGCCCGGCGGCGATCTGGACGAAGCCGCGCTCGGAGCGCTCGAAGCGAACCCCGAGCTGGCGACGGTCATCCAGCGAGCGATGGCCGAGGAGGGCCGGGACCGACCCACGGCGACGGATCTCCGCGGCATGCTCGCGGACGGCGGCGTGGCGAACCCGTCGACCCTCCCCCCGGCGAAGCAGAGCGAGCCGGCGGTCGTCGAACCACCGAGGAGCGAGCCGCCCGCGAAGGTGGCGCCGAAGAGCGAGCCGCCCGCGAAGGTGGCGCCGAAGAGCGAGCCGCCCGCGAAGGTGGCG
>CAYXAP010000044.1:0-40770 GCA_964462035.1 uncultured Sandaracinus sp. | reverse complement strand
GGCGCCGAAGAGCGAGCCGCCCGCGAAGGTGGCGCCGAAGAGCGAGCCGCCCGCGCCCAGCAGCGGGGGTGGTGCGGGCAAGTGGGTGATCGCGTTGATCGCGCTTCTCGGCATCGGAGCCGGCGCATACGTCGCCTTCGGGACCGGCTCGTCGGACTCGCACTCCGAACCAGACACCGACGCCGACGGCGAGTCGGACTCCGACTCCGACGGCGAGTCGGACTCCGATTCCGAACCAGACACCGACTCCGACGGCGATTCGGACACCGACACCGACACCGACAGCGATTCGGACTCGGACACCGAACCAGATACCCTCGGCTCGCTCGGCGCCTCCGGGCCCCTCGTCGGCGTGAACGATCCCGAGCTCGTCGAGGAGCTCGCCCGCATCGCCGAGCGTGGCGACGAGTACGAGCAGGAAGACTTCCGCCGCATCTATGGCTGGATCGCCCGCAACACCGGCGACGTGCGCGGCCACCTGGTTCTCGCGCGCGCCTACGCTGCTCGCGGCTGGCACCGGGCGGTGGTGGAGTCGTACGAGGAAGCGCTGGGCGTCGACGCCGAAGGGGCGAAGAGCGACCCGCTGATCCTGGGTCACCTGATCGACGCCTACGTCAACGGCAGCGAGCCGGTGATGGCGATGGCCTGGCCACTGCTCCGGCGCTACTGGGGCCGAGACGCCGCCGCCGGGCTCGAGTCGCTCGAAGCCCAGGCGCTCAGGCCCGCGCTTCGCCGCCGCGTGCAGTCGCTGCGCTCGCGCATCGAGCGACTTTGATGTTCGGGGCTGAAGGTCTCGCACGGAGGGCTCGCTGCGGCCTTGCTTCGCGCGTCCACCGTCGAGCTCGTGTGGTGATTTTTTCGGGCCAGCCTGGTACTCGCTACCCGTGACTCTCGTGGCACATCGCGACTGGTCGATCGACGTTCCCGGCTGGGCGAAGGCCCTCGGTGTCTCCCGCGAGGCGATCGAGCTCTACGCGTCCTCGGACGTGATCGATCTCCACGTCGACACGTTCATCTGGACCCGGGTCTTCGGCTACGACCTGCGCCGCAAGCACGGCCTCGGCCTCTTCGGGCGCCACTTCTACGGTCACACGGACTTCCCGCGCATTCTCGAGGCGGGGCTGACCGGGGCCACGTGGATCATCACCACCAACCCCTTCAAGCCGCCACGGATGCGCCGCAATGCGTTCTTCGAGAACTACGAACGCATCAAGGCCATCTTCGCCGAGGTCCCCGAGCAGTTCGCGCTGGTTCGGAGCCGCGCCGAGTACGACGCCGCTCGCGCGGCGGGCAAGCACGGAGCCTTTCTCGGCATCCAGGGCGGCAACTGCCTCTCGCACGATCTCGCCGACCTCGACCGGATCCCCGGCGTGGGCGCGACCTGCGACATCCTCCGAGTCACGGTGGTGCACCTCACCAGCTCCACCCTCGGCGAGACCAACTCACCGACCGGGCGCTACCTGCACCCACGGGTCTCGGGGTTGACCGACGAAGGGCGCGAGTACGTGCGCCGACTCAACGAGAAGAAGATCTTCGTCGACCTCGCGCACATCGGTCGGCGAGCGTTCTTCGACGCCGTCGCCGTCCACGACAAGTCGCAGCCCCTGATGGTCACACACACCGGCATCTCCGGCGTGTACGACGTCTGGCGCAACATCAACGACGAGCAGATCAAGGCCGTCGCCGACACCGGCGGCACGGTCGGCATCATGTTCCACACCGAGTTCCTCGGTCCCCGGCGCCAGGTGAGCACCGGAACCATCGTCGACCACATCGAGCACGTCATCGCCGTGGCCGGTGATGACTTCGTGTCGATCGGGACCGACTACGATGGTGCGATCAGCCCGCCGCCAGAGCTCCCGACGCTCTTCGAGATGCCCAAGCTCGTGCAGATCATGCTCGACCGCGGTCACTCCACCGAGCGGATCCAGAAGGTCCTCGGCGGGAACTTCCTCCGCGTCGTCGAAGCGCTGCGAGGCTGAGCACGAAGAGCAGCCAGGGCGCGCCACCGCTGCCCGCCGCGCTGCATCCGCCGTCGTCGTCGGGCTCGGTGGCGATCCCGGCGTCGGGGTCGGGCTCCGGCAGTGGACCGCCGTCGGGGCGGGTGCCCAGGTCGGGCCGGGAGTCCACGACGCCGAGGTCCATCGTCTCCGAGTCACGGACCATCACGATGTCCGCGCAGTGGTAGTAGATGTCGTTGCCGCCCGAGGTGATCGGCTTCTTGTCGTACATCACCTGGATCACCTGCAGCGTGCAGCGCTCGCACTCCACGTCGGGCAGCGTGACCTCGAAGGACTGCACCACCTCCGGCGAATCCGGGATGAGGTCGGCCAGGATGACGCCACCCTCGCTCGGAGCGAAGACCGGCGTCTCGGGGCCGCTCTCGCAGTAGTCGGTGCAGATCGGGTCTCGGTAGTCGTCATCCCCCTCGTCGTCGAACGCGACGCGGTAGTGCGAGGGGTGGTCGATGTACTCCTCGATCGTGATCGTGATCGTCTGACCCGGCTCGTAGACCGCGACTGGCTCGCCCTGGGCGCCGCCCATGATCCCGCAGGGGCCGTCCTTGAGCTCGCGCCGGTCGTAGCGGGCAGGCGGATCCAGGAGATCGAGGTGAGCGCTGGCAACCGTGGGGACGAGGAGGGAAACGGCGATCGCGAGCAGGCGCATGGGCAGAGTGTAGCGATGGCGGTACCCGAGCGCCGTTACGCTCATGGGTCCACGAGGGTCACGGCGCCCCCGAGCGCCTCCTGGATCGGGCCGACCCGCGCCGCCCGGACCGTCGGGTCGACCGCCGCCAGCGCCCGAACACGGATGTCGTGAGGCTGATCGCGGTCGAACCACCACGTCCAGAAGTTGTTCTCGGTCCAGAGCGGCACCGCCTGCAAGGGGGCAGCGACGAGCTTCCCCTCGCGCCAGCTGAAGCTCACGCGAAGCAGGGCTCCGTCACGAGTCTCCGGCAGCCGAACGGCGGGGTGCGCGTCGGGGCTGAGGCTCCGGCGCGGCTCCCACCGCTGACCCTGATTGGAGAGGAGGTTCCCCAACGAATAGGCCACGACCGCGTCGCCACGAGCGCTCTCCGCTCGGGACACGGTCTGCAAGACGTGTGGACCGGTGCCCAGGATCAGGTCGACGCCCGCCTCCACCCAGCGCTGGGCCCGGCGGCGCTGGGACCACGAGGGATGGTCGTGGAAGTCGTGGCTCCAGTGGACGGCGACCACCACGAGGTCGGCCGTCTCCCGCGCCTGGGCGATGGTCCGCAGGACCCGCTCGTCCTCTTCCATGCGCGCCACGAAGGCCTCCGGCTCGGGGGAACCCGGCCCACGGTTCAGGCGCTGGCTGACACCGATGAACGCGATGCGCTTGCCGTTCTTCACGACCACCGTGGGCTCGTAAGCGTCGTCGACGGTGGTCGCGGCACCCACGCACTTCATACCTGCCGTCCGCACGGCCTCGATGGTTCGCGCCAGCCCGATCGCCCGCTGATCGTAGGCGTGGTTGTTGGCGCAGCCCATCAGGTCGAAGCCCGCGTCCGCGAGCGCCTGCGCCGCCTCGCTGGGGGCGCCCAGCACCGGGGGCGACCCGGTGACGACCTCGTTGACGTCGTTCACCAACGGGGTCTCCAGGTTGGCGAAGGCAATCTCGTCCGGGCGAATCAAGGGCGCCAGCTCCTCGACCGTCCGGGCCCAGCCGTGGTGCTCGGCGGCGGCCACGACCTTGATGTGGAGGAGCAAGTCCCCACCGGCGGTGATCCGGACCCGCACCCCGTCCCCGGGCGCCCGTTGGCCATGAACCGGGACGGCCAACCCCAGAGCCAGCAGGGCCACCCCCGCCAGGAGCCGGGAAAGCCAGAGCCGCTGAGCGGGTTTCACGGTGGACTCCGAGCGCACTTCCCCCTTTATACTCCCCTCGGATGACCGAGGACTCGATGATCGGCCGGGAGCTGAATGGCTTCACGCTCCAATCGCGAATCGGCTCGGGCGCCACCGGAGTGGTCTACCGGGCCACGAAGGGGGAGCGTACGGTCGCGGTCAAGATCCTCAACGAGGCCCTCGGCCACATCCATGCTCTGCGGCGCCGCTTCGAGCGCGAGGCCCGCGCGCTCGGCAAGCTCCAGCACCCCAACATCGTCCACATCGAGGACTTCGGCGTCGTCGACGACGTCGTCTTCATCGTGATGGAGCTGCTCAATGGGCAGACCCTCGAGGCCGTCCTCCAGCGGCACGCGGTCGAACCGGGTCGGGCGCTGTCGATCATGCGCTCCGTGCTCGACGCCGTCGGCTTCGCGCACGAGGCGGAGATCGTCCACCGCGACCTCAAGCCGGCGAACGTCTTCCTGGTCCACGAGGACACCCCGGACGGCGAGACCGAGAAGGTGAAGATCCTCGACTTCGGCCTCGCCAAGTTCCTGTCGATCGACGAGCTGAGCAAGGAGGGCACGCTCACTCGCCGCGGGCGCGTGGTCGGGACTCCAGCGTACATGGCGCCGGAGCAGATCACGGGCATCTCGCTCGATCTGCGGGCCGACGTCTACGCCGGCGGCGTGCTGCTCTACGAGCTCCTCGCCGACAAGCGACCCTTCGACTACGAGCGCCGGTCGCAGCTGCTGCGGGCGCACCTCTTCGAGCCCATCCCCACCTTCGCCGAGGCGTGCCGCGGGCTCGTGGTGGACGAGCGCCTCGAGCGCGTGGTTCGAAAAGCGCTGGCAAAGGATCCCGCGGACCGCTTCCCCGACGCCGGGGCCTTCCGCGACGCGCTCGAAGAGTTCGACGCATCCGCGGTGGAGTTCACGCTCTCGGAGCCGCCCGAGCGCACGCGCAGCTCGGCCGGCACCAGCTCGGTCGTCATCCAGCCGGACGAGCGCGAGGCGTTGACCAGCTCGGACGACGTGAAGGTCCCCTCGGGCGGTGGCCAGAAGACCAAGAAGCCGAAGCCCAAGGCCGCCGAAGAGCCTCCTCGGCAACGAACCGCGGCCTCCGACGCCCCAACGGAGATCGACGAAGAGCCGCCGGTCCACTCCCGCTCGTCGCTCCCGCCCGAGGCGCGCAAGGGCTCGGCCACCTCGACCTCCACCTTCCCGCCGCCGGGGCCCGGCCGGAGCTCGCCCTGGCTCACCGCCTTCGTCTGGCTGCTCGGGCTGCTCTGCCTCGGTGGCGTCGGCTTCGCCGCCTGGTACGCCACGACCTTGCCGTAGCCGCGCTCGGGCGCGCCGGCGTTGCCCTCGGCGTCCCTTATTGGGATGGTGCGGCTCGTGACCGACACCCTCGGAATCGATGGGCCGCCGCGCCGGATGGGGCGCTACGAGCTGCTCTTCCGGATCGCCTCTGGGGGGATGGCCGAGGTCTACGCGGCGCGCGTCGTCGGCGAGGGGGGCTTCGAGAAGCTCGTCGCGGTCAAACGAATGCTGCCGACCCTCGCGGAGGACGAGGAGTTCGTGCAGATGTTCCTCGACGAGGCGCGCGTGGCGGCGAACATCTCGAACGCCCACGTGGTCCAGACCCTGGATCTCGGCCGCGACTCGACCGGTGCGCTCTACATCGTGATGGACCTGGTGGTCGGAGTGACGCTCTCGCGCATTCTCAAGGAGGCGGCGAAGGTCCGGCGAGCGGTGCCGGTGGGCATGGCCGTCGAGCTCCTGGCCCAGGCGGCCAGCGGACTGCACGCCGCTCACGACGCGACGACCCCCATCGGCGAGCCGCTCCACATCGTTCACCGCGACGTGTCGCCGCAGAACATCCTGGTCGGCGTCGACGGCCGCGTCCGGATCACCGACTTCGGCGTGGCGCGCGCGGTGGCCCGCGCGACCCAGACCCAGGCCGGCCGGATCAAGGGCAAGTTCGCGTACTGCTCGCCAGAACAGCTTCGGGGTTCCGAGGTCGATCGGCGCGCCGACGTGTTCGCGCTCGGCGTCGTCGCCTGGGAGACACTGGCGGGACAGCGACTCTTCGTGGCGGACCACCCGCTCGCGATCATGGAGCGGGTCCAGAACATGCCCATCTTGCCGGTGTGCCAGGTGCGCTCCCGGGTGCCGGAGAGCGTGTCGGCGGTCATCGACCGGGCGCTGGAGCGAGATCCCGACGGCCGCTTTCCGACCGCGGGCGCCTTCGCCACCGAGCTGCGTCGGGCGGCAAGGGACGCTGGGCTCGAGGCACCGGAGCAGGCGGAGGCCCGCCGCTTCGTGCGAGGTGCGGGCGGCGAGCCGCTGCGAAAGATCCGGGCGAACATCCAGACCGCGCTCTCCCTCGGCGACGACCAATCGATGGATGTGGAGATCACCGAGACGCTCTCGGACATCTCCCAGAGTCTGACCGTCGATACCGACACCGACATGGACGGGCCGAGGCGCCTCGACAGCTCGGCCGACGTGGACGCGTCGGCGGTGCACGCTGGTCCGAGCAGCCTCTTTCCGCCGCCGCCGGGGGCGCCCCCCGAGCCGGAGGCCCCGGACCGGCGGCTGCTCTTCGGCGCGCTCGGGTTGGCCGCGGTGGCCCTGGTCGGCTTGGGCGCGTTCTTCGGACTGCAGAGCCCCGAGCCGATCGTGGACGAGCCGGTGAGCGCACCGCCCCTCGCCATCGGCCAGGTCGGCGCCGAAGCGGACTCCGACTCCGAAAGCGACTCCGACGCCGACAACGGAGAACCGACTGCCGACTCCGAACACCGAGAGCCGAACGCGGACACCGAGAACCGAGAGCCGAACGCCGACGCCGAGAACCGAGAGCCGAACCTCGACTCCGACGACCGAGAGCCGAGCACCGACTCCGAGCCCGCGACACCCACCCGACGCCGAGCACCCATGCGTGCCACACCGATGGCCGAGACCCCGATGACCGCCACCGCCATGACCGAGCCCACCGAGGCGCCCCCCCCCACGATGACCGAGATGGCCACTCCCTCGAGCATGGGTGGGCTGCTGATGGGCATCGACGACTTCGACCGGGCAGCTGGGCAGTGAAGCCCTTCCGAGACATGGAGCGCGCCATCCGCGAGGAGGAGCGCGCGGAAGCCGCGCGCGACTTCACCGAGGCACCTCGTCCGCTCAAAGCCACCGGACCCGTGCCCGAGGGCCGACTCGTCGTCGACGACCGACGCTCGGCCGGTCCCTGGCTCACGCTGGCCGACGGCACCTGCGTGCTCGACGCGGCGAGCGGCTTCGAGCACGCACGCCCCGACCTGGCTCGGGCGTACGCCGAGGGGCTGGCCGATCTCTCGGGCAGCACCAGCCGCCGTCCGCCGCGACCGCTTCGCGCCACCCGGCCCGCCCGACCGAGCGCGGTCCTCGCCCAGGATCCCGCCGAGGCCGCGGCGCGCGGCGTGTGGCTCCCGTCAGATGGCCTGCCGCGGATGCACACCGGATTCACCGAGGCCGCCAAGGACAAGCTGGCCGCCGGCGGCCTGCCTGGGCCGAGGGCCGCGGTCACGACCGAGACCCGAGTGCGCGCGGTGAGCGACGAGGACGACAAGGCACAGATCCTGGAACGGGTCCTCGCGCTCGAGGCGGAGGTCTACGAACCGGAGCGACGAGACCCGCCCGAGAAGCTGCGAAAGGCCTTCGATCACCCGGAGGGTGTGGTCGTGCTCGCCGAACGTCGCGAAGGGGACCAGTGGGAGCTCGTGGGCTTCTCGTTGGGGGTCCCGCTCGAAGAGATCCAGGGGGTCGATGGCGTCATCCAAGACGCCCACCACGGCGCCGAAGACACCCTCTACGCGCTCACCACGACGCTCTCCCCGAAGGCCCGCGGGCTCGGGCTGGGCATGGGCGTGAAGGTCGGTTCCATCCGCGCCGCCGCGGCGGTGACGCGGAGCGATGGCTCGCCGCGCTACCGCTGGATCAGCGGCCGCAACCGAGTCGGTTCGACCGCCGCGATGATGCGGATCAACCGACGGCTGGGCGCCGATGTCATCGCGGTGCTCCCCGGCCAGTACGGCGGCACCGGCGAAGCCGCCTACTATCGAATGCCCGTCGGCTCGCCGGTGCCTCCCGAGCCCGCGCTCGAGGACTCCGGGACCCTCCGGCTCGACGACGCCCGACGCATGCTCCGCCGACCGCCCCCGAGCCACGACGCGCTGCGACGAGCCGGGGGGCTCTACGGCCCATGGGTGAGCCCGGTGTGGCCCGACTCCCGCTGGACCACGCCGACCATCGAGCGCGCGCGGCGACTGTTCTCGACGCTGGACGGCGAGCTGCCGCACGTCGCGTTCGGGCGGCGCTACCAAGACCTCGCGCAGCGAGCGATCGCGATCGCTGGCCCCCTGCGGCCGCCTGAAGACGCCCGGGACGGGTTCTCAGACGAGACCCGCACCGCGGGCTGGCGCGGCGACCAGGAGCGCTTCTTCCTGGGCCGGCGGCTGAAGGCCGCACTCTGGTCCCCCTGCGAAGGACTGGTCGTGCTCCACTCGCGGGAACCGGTGATGGACGCCGGAGGCGACCCGCTGCTCATGGTCCGCGCCCAGCACGACGTTGGCGCGCTGGCGAGCACCGACCGACGGGCCGACCCGCTCGAGCCGCTCTTCCGGGAGGCCGGCTTCATGGGTGGTGAAGCCGCCGGCCGGCGCCGCTTCTTCACCAAGGACGTCGGTGAACGCGGCGTCGCCGAGTATGCGGCGAAGGCCCGCGGCTGCGGCGTGATCCTGGGAATGTCCCGCGTGACCATCTTCGCGGCGCTACCGTGGGATCTCACGGACCTGGAGCGCGCCACGATCGGGAAGATGCTAGAGACCGTCTTCCGATGACCGAGTCGCCGTTCTTCTTCACCTGGCAGCGTCAGAAGGGTGCCCGCGGAGTCCAGCTCCGAGGCGGCTCCGGCGTGCATTTCGAGACCGACGAAGGCCGCTTCCTCGACCTCGGCTCGCTCGTCTACCAGGCGAACGCCGGTCACGGGCAGCAGCGGATCGTCGACGCGATCAAGGCCCAGGCGGACGAGCTCTGCCTGAGCACGCCCCAGGCGATCTACCCGGCCAAGGAGGCGCTCGCCGAAGCACTCCTCGCGAAAGCGCCCGAAGGCTTCACGAAGGTCTTCTTCACCCTCGGCGGCTCCGACGCGAACGAGAACGCGCTCAAGATCGCGCGGCTCTTCACCGGTCGCTACAAGGTCATCAGCCGCTACCGCTCGTACCACGGCGCCACCTTCGGCGCGTCGAGCCTCACCGGCGACTGGCGCCGCGCGGCGATCGAGCCGGGGATCCCCGGCGCCATCCACGTGATGGACCTCGACGACGGAATCGAGGGCACGCAGATCCCTCGGGTCCTCGAGCTCGAGGAGAACGTGGGCGCGGTCTTCCTCGAGCCGGTGGTCGGCGCCAACGGCGTGCTGATCCCACCGGAGGGCTACTTCCAGGAGGTCCGCGAGGCCTGCGACCGCCACGGCGCGCTGCTCGTCTGCGACGAGGTGCTCACCGGCTTCGGCCGCTGCGGCTCGTTCTTCGCGTTCGAGCGTTTCGGCGCGCAGCCGGACCTGATCACGTGCGGCAAGGCGCTCACCGGTGGCTACGGCACGCTCGGCGCGGTGCTCGTGCACGACCGCGTGGCGAGCTTCTTCGACGACGAAGAGCTGGTCTGTGGATTGACCCACTACGCGCACCCGCTCTCGGTCGCGGCCGCGCTCGAGACGCTGCACGTCTACGACGACGAGGGCATGATCGCCAACGCCGCCGCGCTCGAGGCGCCGCTTCGCTCGATGCTCGCCGAGCTGCCGGGCACGAACCCGCGCGCGCTCGGCTTGCTCGGCGCAGTGGACGTGGACTTCGACGCGAATCAGCTGAAGGCTCTGGGCGAGGCGCTCCGACGCCGAAAGGTGCACCTGCACCTCAAGGGCGCACGGCAGCTGCGGCGCGAGCACGGCGGAGCGGTGGTGGTCTCGCCGCCGCTCTGCATCACGGAAGACGAGCTCCGCAGCGGGCTCCAGCAGGTCGGCGAAGCGATCGACGAGGTGAGCGGATGAGCAAGGTGAAGGCGAGCGTCGCGGAGGCGCTCGAGGGATTGAGCGACGGCGCGTCGATCATGTGCGGAGGCTTCGGACTCTGCGGAAATGCGGAGGCGCTGATCGCGGCCGTGGCCGACCACGGCGCGAAGGACCTCACCCTGATCAGCAACAACGCCGGCAACCTCGGCAAGGGCCTCGCGGTCTGGCTCGAGAAGGGCGTCGTCGGGAAGATCATCTGCACCTACGTCGGCACCAACGAGACGCTGCACGCCGCCATGGCCGATGGCTCGATCGACGTGACCATCATCCCGCAGGGCACCTTCGTGGAGCGCATGCGCGCGGGTGGCGCGGGCATCGCCGGCTTCTACACACCGACCGGCGTGGGCACCGTAGTCGCGGAAGGCAAAGAGGTCCGCGAGTTCGACGGTCGCGAGTACGTGCTCGAGCGCGCGCTGAAGGCCGACTTCGCGCTCATCCGCGCGCACCAGGCCGACCCCTTCGGCAACCTCCGCTTCTATCGCACCGCTCGGAACTTCAGCCCGATCATGGCGACCGCCGCGACCACGACCATCGTCGAGTGCGACGAGCTCGTGACCCTCGGCGCCCTCGACCCGGACGACGTGCACCTACCCGGCTCCTTCGTCCAACGCGTGGTCCAGGTCACCGAGCACGAGAACGTCATCGAGTACCTGAAGACCCGCCCCCGTCCGTGAACGGACGTCACCGGTCCGGCACGCGACCGGGCCGAATGGCCGTGCTAGATCATTGCCGTGACGTTGTGGTCCAAGGGGCTCCTGCTCGCGCTCGCCTGTGCCCTCGGGTGCGGTGATGACGGTCGCATCACCCGTGATGGCGTCCCCTTCGACGGGAGCATGGACGGCGGCGGCCCGCCCGACTTCGGCACCCCGACCGACTCCGGTCCGCTCCCCGACCGCTCGTTCCTCCCGCCGGACGCGGCATGCGCCACGGCCGTCGAGGAGGCCGAGGTCGAGCGCCTGCCGGTCGACATCATCTGGGTCGTCGACAACTCGGTGAGCATGGAACCGGCGATCACGCAGGTGAACGCCGGGCTCAACGACTTCGCCGCGCTCATCGCCGCGAGCGGTCTCGACTACCGCGTCATCATGCTGGCGCTCCGTGGCAGCGGAGAGATCAGCGTCGGCGGGCGCAGCCGCTACGGCGTGTGCATTCCCCCGCCGCTCGCCGGGGACTCGAGCTGCGGCGACGGCAGCCGCTTCTTCCAGGTCGAGGTCGACATCCACAGCACCCAGCCGATC
This sequence comes from uncultured Sandaracinus sp., assembly GCA_964462035.1. Classification (GTDB taxonomy): domain Bacteria; phylum Myxococcota_A; class Polyangia; order Polyangiales; family Houyiibacteriaceae; genus UBA1660. The sequence goes on along the minus strand of CAYXAP010000044.1, from coordinate 29,576 downwards.
GAGCAGATCCTCGGCACGCTGGGCCAGACCAGCGGCTACACGGAGGGCATGCAGCACGGCTCGGCGCCCTGGCGCGACCTGCTCCGCCCGGAGGCGACGAAGACCTTCGTGGTCGTCACCGACGACAACAGCCGCACCTGCGACACCGGCCCCGGCACCTGCGCGGGCGGCGACCCGCCCCTGACCGTGACCTCGCTCGAGGACTTCCCCGGCGGACCGAACCCCTTCAACTCGCGCCAGCTCGGCCCCGGCATCCTCACCGCGGAGTACGGCGACCTCTTCGAGGGCTACCTCTTCAGCGGCATCTACGGCTGGGGCTCCGAGGCCAACCCGGACGTGCTCTGCATGTACCCCGGCGGCGACGAGCCGCCCTCGTCCGGCCCGACCTACACCGCGCTGGTCGACCGGACCGGCGGCGTGCGCGCTCAGATCTGCTCCGGCGCGTCCGCGTGGGCGCCCTTCTTCGACAGCGTCGCGACCGCGGTCACCGGCACCTCGCGCATCGAGTGCACCGTCGCCTTCCCGCCGCCGCCCGACGGGATGGCGCTCGACGTCGACCGCGTGAACGTGACCATCCGCGGCGAGAGCGGCGAGACCACCCTCCCGCGCGTCGACGGCGCCGGGGCCTGCGGCGCCGGCGACGGCTGGCACTACGACGACCCGGTCTCGCCCAGCGAGGTGACCCTCTGCCCGGCGTCGTGCGACTTCGCCCGCGAGGAGATCACCGACACCAGCCACGGCATCTCGGTGCTCTTCGGCTGCGAGACGATTCTGATCTGAGCGCAGTCTCATCCGCGCGGCGGGACAAGCGCGGGTGCGCTTGGTATGACGCCCGCATGTTCTCGAAGCAGCAGATGGCCGAGCGCGCCGCCCAGGAGATCGACGACGGCGCCGTGGTGAACCTGGGGATCGGCCTGCCGACCCTGGTCGCCGACTACCTCCCGGCGCCCACGCCGGACGGCGGCGGGGTCTGGCTCCAGAGCGAGAACGGCATCCTCGGCATGGGCCCCTTCCCCTACGAGGGCGACGAGGACCCGCAGATCATCAACGCGGGCAAGCAGACGGTGACCATCGTGACCGGCGGCAGCTGCTTCGATTCGGCGACCAGCTTCACCATGATCCGCGGCGGCCACGTGGATCTGTCGATCCTGGGCGCCATGCAGGTCAGCCAGAGCGGCGATCTGGCGAACTGGGCCATCCCCGGCGGTCGCGTCATGGGCATCGGCGGCGCCATGGATCTCGCCGCCGGCTCGAAGCGGATCCTCGTGATCACCTCGCACGTGGCCAAGGACGGCAAGCCCAAGCTCGTCGCCGAATGCGACTTCCCGTTGACCGCCAAGGGTGTCGTCGACCGGATCATCACGGACCTCGCCGTCCTCGACGTGGCCGGCGACGGCTTCCGCGTGGTCGAACTCGCGCCCGAGGTCACCATGGACGAGGTCCGCGAGAAGACCGGCGCACCGCTCGTCGACTGATCTCACGTCCGCCGATCCGAGCTGGCCGAGAACGAGGTAGGAAGGGGCATGAAGAGTACGTGCCTGGTCCTGGCGCTCCTACTGGCTGCTTGCGGTGACGACGAGGGCTCGCCGCAGCCCGAGCCCCCCTCCGACGACGAGGCCACACAGGCAGCCGAGGTCCCGGACGAGCCGGACGAACCGGAGGCCGCCGACGAGGCGACCGTGGGTGAGACCACCGAAGCCACCCTACCGGCGACGCCGGGCGTGACGATCGACCGTCCGGAGATCACGGCCGCGCAGCGGGCCTCGCTCCGTCAGGCCATCTCCGCAGGGCGACGCGCGGCGCGGCAGGGCGACTTCGCGGCGGCCGACGCGCGCTTTCGGGAAGCGGTCGAGATCGACCGCTACGGCAGCCGCACGCGCTGCGAGGCGGGCTACATCGCGTTCCGGGCGGGTGAGGTGGAGCGCGCCCGGCAGTGGATCGACCAGGCCCTCGCGTCCATGCCCGCGAACCCGCCCGAGCCGATCCGCGTGCCGCGAGCGATGTGCCTCTACAACGCGGGGCTCGTCTACGAGGCGCAGGGGCGCACCGAAGACGCCCGCCGCGCGTGGACCCAGTCCATCGCGCTCCGTCCGAACGCGACGGTACAAGGGCGCCTCGACGCGCTCGGCGAAGCACCGACAGCCGAGGAGAGCTCGGTCTCGTTGAACGCGAGCGTGGGCTTCGGAGCCCATCGCGACGTGATCCGCGACTTCTGGTGCGCGGAAGGAAGCGACGGGTTCACCGGAGAGGACCTCGAGAGCTGCAGCGACATCGAGGTCTCGCACCGCAGCCCCACCGGTACGGCCGCGGGGCTCGAGGCCGAGATCGTCGAGCTGAGCGTCACCACGTGGGGCGAGAGCGAGGGCGTCTTCCTCGTCGTCCGTGCTGGGGGGGCAGTGAAGGCCTATCGACTGGCGGACACCTACAACCCGGGCGCCGGTGGGATCACCGCCGACTACCGGGTCGACGCTCGCTACGAGAACCTGCTCCGTGGCGGCAGCACGGAGCTCCTGGTCCAGCTGAACCACGGGATGAACGACGAGGACATGGGCGTGTGCGAGCGCAGCGGCTACACGACCACGAGCACGATCCTCTGCAGCGCCGATGGCGGCCAACTCCGCTGCAGTCAGGTCACCACCAAGAGCGACTCCTACTTCGAGCACGAGCCCTGCGAGGACTGGGACACCGGCGAGATGGAGGATGAGAGCGCGGCGTCTCAGGAGCACGAAGGCTACGAGGTGAGCCTCGAGATCGTGGATGGATCGCTGGTGATCACCGACCCGGGGAGCGAGATCGGAACGCCCCCCGCCGGGATCGTCGGTCGACACTCGATGGCCTCGTTCCTCGATCCCAACGGCACCTGGGTGATGGCGCCCCTCTAGCTCCAGACCGACCCCACGCCGAATCGACTTCGCCGAAAATTGGACCAGCGGGGGTCCTTTCTGATGCCTTCTGGGTATGGAAGCGTCGCCGAAGAACCCCGCCAGTCTCGCCAACGGGCCGCGCGCCCGCTTCTTCCTCGAAGGAGTGCGCAGCCCGGTCCATGCCCGGGTCGAGCACTCGGACGACGAAGGCATGACCCTCCGGCAGGAGCTGCCCTTTCTACGACTGAACCGCTCGGTTCGAGACGAAGAGGGCCGCGAAGCCGAGCTCGCCTCCGTCGGTGTCGCCATGAAGGACGGCACGCCGAGCCTCGTGCTCAAGCTCCGCTACGCCGCGATGAAGCGACGCGACGCGACCATGCCCTTCGAGCTCCCGCTCGATGCACCGCGAGCGATTCGACGCCGGGACGAGACGATCCCCTTCGGGGTGCAGCTCGCGCTCCCCGACGAGCCTGCCCACGGGGGCCCGCTCGAGGGCGAAGACGACGAAGAGCCCGCCGCCGAGCTCGCGCCCTGGACCGGCAATCAGCCCTGGTACGTCGACCTCTGGACCAGCATCCGCGCCTTCTTCATCAAGGAAGAGTGCTGACGCCGGGCCTGAGGGCGCTCAGGCCAGAATTTCGCGGGCGAGCTTCGAGGCGACCTTGCCGTCGATGCGACCGCGGTAGCGGCTCGTGACGGCGCCCATGAGCTTGCCCATGTCCTTCATGGACGTGGCGCCGAGCTCCTCGGCGAGACCCTTCATCGCCTCGCGGATCTCGCCCTCGCTCATCGGCTTGGGCAGGTAGCGCTGGATGACCGAGATCTCCGCCTTCTCCTTGTCGGCGAGATCCTGGCGGTCCCCCTCCTCGTACTGCTTGGCGCTATCGGTCCGCGTCTTCACGGCGCGAGAGAGCACGTCCAGCTCGTCGTCCTCGGAGAGCTTCTCGCCCTTCGCCATCTCCGCCTCGGTCAGGGCGGCCTTGACCATCCGTAGGGTGTCGCGCGTGATGAGGTCCTTCGCCTTCATCGCGTCCTTGAGGTCCTTCATGATGGTGTCGATCAACGGCATGGGGCCCTGGCTAATGCCCCGATGCCCCCCGGTCAACGGCCGAGCCGATCCGGAGGGCGCTGCCGAAACGCAGGCCGGTCGTCTAGAATGCGTTCCACGATGAAGCGCGCCTTGCTTTTCCTTTCGATCGTCGCGCTGGCCTGCGGCGACGACGACACCACCAGTGACCCCCCCGAAGACGCCTCGGTCGAGCCCGACGCGCCGCCCACCCCGGACATGGGGCCTCGCGACTACTCCGACGAGCTCGCCTGGTACGGCGAGTTTCCGGTCGGCTTCCGCGAGCTGGAGGTCACCTACACCCGCCCGGACGGCGATGGCGATCGGACCATTCCCTACATCGTCTGGTACCCGGCGAGCGGCGAAGGCGGGACCAACCCGCAGCACGCGTTCCGCCGCGCCGAGGTCGCCACCAACGACGCGCCGCCGGCGACCGGCCCCTTCCCCACCCTGGCCTTCTCCCATGGTCACCTCGGGGTAGCCGACGTCTCCACCTATCTCTGCGAACACTTCGCCAGCCACGGCTGGGTGGTCTTCTCACCCACCCACGTGGGGAACACGACCGCCGACGGAGAGACCCGGACCGCCGACATCTACTACCTGCGCTCGACCGACGTCAGCGCGGCCCTCGACGACCTCGAGGCGCACCCCGACCTCGGTTCACTGGTCGGCTCGCCGATGGTGGTCAGCGGCCACAGCTTCGGCGGCTACACGGCAATCTCGCTCGCCGGCGCGACCTTCGACGTCGACGCCATCCTCGCCAACTGCGAGACCAACCCCGACGACCCGATCTGCACCGACCTCGACATGACCGCGCAGGACCTGCTGCGCGCCGGGCTGCGGGACGAGCGCTTCGACGCCGTCATCTCGATGGGCGCCGGCGACTCCCGTCGCTTCGGTGAGACCGGCGTGGCGGACGTGGACGTGCCGGTGCTGCTGATGGTCGCCGAGGGCGATGGCTACCCCGCCGGCTCGGCGGCCGACGACGACTACTGGAACACCTTCGACGGCCCCGAGGACCTGTGGGTCGACCTCCTGGGTGCCGGACACCAGAGCTTCACCGATATCTGCGCGAGGCTCGCCGGGTTCCCGCGCTGCCCACCCATGGAGTACGACGCCGACGCCGGCCTCCGCTGGACCACGCTCTATGCCCTCGCTTTCGCCCGATCCCGGCTCATGGATGATTCACAGGCCACGTCGATTCTCGACGGTCCCCCCGAAGATCCCTCGATCGAGGTGGTCGCGCGATAGGGCACTTCGCGCCAATCCATGGCGTATCGAGGCCCCCCCAGCATTGGGGGTTGGAGATCCGCCGCGACGATTGGTAGAGTGTCAGCTCGGAGGGGATGACAATGAACGGTCGCCGTAACAGCGAGGACCGCATGCGGAGCACGGGGGTCACCCGTCGACGCCCGCGTGTCCTGATCATCGATGACGATGAACGCCTTCGGGACGTGCTCTCGCTCGTCCTGTCGGACGACTGTGAGGTCACGCTGGCCGCCAGCGGAGCCGAGGCCTTCGAGCATCTCGGCAAGTCCCCCTTCGACGTGATCGTCTGCGACCTCTCGATGCCGCGGATGGGCGGCTCGCAAATCCACGCCGCGCTCACCGAACAAGATCCGGACGCAGCCGCCCGCATGGTGATCGTCACCGGCGGTGCGTACTCGAGCGCCTCCGAAGAGTTCCTCCGCGCCAGCGGCTGCCCTCAGGTGCCCAAGCCCTTCACGCCCGACGAGCTGATGGGCGCGATCCACGAGATCATGCTGCGCCACGGTCCGGCCCCGCTGCGCAAGGCCGGCTGAGCGCGGCTCAGCCCCAGAGCTTCCACCAGGGTTTCGTCGGGAGTCGCGTGGACTCCCGCTCGCTGGCTCCCGCTCGTGCAGTCGAGCCCGAACCTCCACCGTCGCCGCCGGTCGGCCCGCCGCCCGGCCCATCGTCGCCCACGTAGCGCTTCAGGTCCGTGAGCGTGAGCTTGGCGATCGCCTTCACGACGTCGAAGGTCCCGGAGCCATCGGCCACCACCCGCGACTCGACGATCGGTCGGTCACCGCACCGCTCCCGCGCCGCCTCGCGATCGGCGTCGCTCCAATCTCCATCGAGCTGAACGACGAGTGGCGGCAAGCGCAGCTCGTCGAGTAGGTCCATGCCCTCGAGGAGCGCCTGGCGCGAGCTCGCACAGAACACGACACCGTGCGCGCCCTCGACGGCCTGGCGCCACGTCTGACCGAGCAGGAGCGACATCGTCACCGCCTGGACGTCGAAGCGCGCCTGGCGGCCACCCACGGGCGAGAGCGCCAGCGGCTTGAAGTCGAAGCCCAGCACCTCGTCGGAGTGAACGTCTCCCGGCGGCACCGGGCCGGCGCGATAGCTGCCCTCGCCCATCCTCTCGTCGAGCCTGAGCAAGTTGGCGTGCGCGACGATGCCCTCGAGCGCGACGTAGGTGACGCGGATCAGCCACTCGTCAGCCGCGGTCACCTCATAGCGTTCGGGCGGCGCGGGCTGCGCGTAGACCGGCTCGAGGAGCTCTCCCTCACGGAGAACCGGCGCCCCACTCTCGGGATCGCGCGGCGCCTTCCAGTCGATGCCGCGCAGGCCGATGACGGTGTGGGGATTGCCATCCCAGGTCGCGTCCAAGCCTTCGTCCCGAAGCGCCGCGACGATCTCGTCGCCGATGACACCGGCGCCGTCGAGGAGCGCTGCGCGCGTCTGCCCCGGCATCGGGATCGGACCCCAGGCCAGGCAGAGCTCGCCTTCGAGGAGCAGATCCGCGTCCTGCATCGTGTAGTGCACGAAGCCGCGCATCGAGCGACCCATGGCCTCGGCCGCTCGGAGCTCCCCCTCGAGCGCACCGGCCGCGTCCGTACGGGTGCACCCATAGTGGTGGCGCGCGAGGATCCCGGCGGCGTCCAAGCGCCGAAACGCTCGGTCCAAACGCTCGGCGTCGGAGTCGCTTCGGCTCGCGAGCATTCGCCCGTAGGCGCGAACCGCCTCGGCCACGAAAGCCTCCACCTCGTCGGGCGCCGCTCCATCGCACTCGCCGTAGTAGAGGGCCTCTTCGGTGATGTCCGCGACGGACATGAAGCCGAGAGCGAGCTGCTCCTCGACGTAGCGCGTGACCATGGGTGGCAGGCTCATGGCGCGCCGGGAGAGCAGATCGCGTGCCACCGGGGCTTTCCCGAGGGAAGACGCGAGCGCGGCCCATCGGTCCCCAACCCGCGTTCACACAGGTAGGACATTTGGTCACACTCGGCCGGGTGGGTTGACCTGGGAAGCCCCACGAAAGACTCTCGCGCGGCCGTGGGCCGCCTCGCTTTCATCGCCGCACTGCTCGTCCCGAGCGTCGCGTACGCGCAGGACGACTCCTTTGCGTCGCGACCGCTCATCTCGCTGGCGGCCTTGGCAGCGCTCACCCTGCTGCCCTTCATCTTCATGATGACGACCAGCTTCGTGAAGATCAGCGTGGTCCTCTCGATCCTGCGCAACGCGCTGGGAACCGGGCAGGTCCCGAGCGGCATGATCATCAGTGGCCTCGCGGTGATCCTCAGCCTCTACGTGATGACCCCGGTGGGCCAGGAGATCGCCGAGGTCGCCGGCCCGGCCGCCGCGCGCATCGACACCGACGACCCGCTCGAGGGCGACAGCTACGATGCGCTGCTCGAAGCCATCGACGCCGGCAAGGAGCCGCTCAAGCAGTTCCTCCGCCGCAACTCCGGCCAGCGCGAGCTCGCGCTCTTCCTCGATCTGGCGCGCCAGAGCCGCGCGCCCGACACCCGCGACGACGTCAGCGCCGACGACCTGCTGGTCCTCCTCCCGAGCTTCCTCATCACCGAGCTCGCCGAGGCGTTCCAGATCGGCTTCCTTGTCTTCATCCCCTTCCTGATCGTCGACATGGTCGTCGCCAACGTCCTGCTCGCGCTGGGGATGCACATGCTCAGCCCGACCACGGTGAGCCTGCCCTTCAAGCTGCTCCTCTTCGTACTGGTCGAAGGCTGGTACCTGCTCGCGAGAGCGTTGGTGCTCGGGTACGTCTAGAGGACGACGGTGGACTGGCACACCAGGCTTGGGAATGACCTTCGACGCGAGGGTCGTTGGGTTCCGGGCGTGGGTCGCCTGGGGAGCACATTCCTGTGGATCGTTCTGGCGTCGGCATGCGGCGGGTCGCAGCCGAGCGAAGGGCGCGTTCAGCGCGGGAACACCCACCGAGCAGCGCCGGCCGTCGAGGCCCAGCCGTCGGCCCTCGAGCCGGGCCCGTCCGAGGTCAGCGAGACTGGCTCGGCGCCGGCGTCGAACGCGGCACCGCTGCCCGAGGGATCACTCGAGGAGCTGCTCGCGTTTGGACTCGAGCCGCGCGACGACACGCAGCCGATGCCGAGTCCGCGGCAGGCCGTCGACGGGTGTCCTCCGTTCGAAGGGCGAGGCGCGCCGGGCTACGAGTGGTTCGAGCGATGCCAGTTGAGGGAGACGCTGGCGCGTACGCAGACCGGTTGGCTGGCGTTCCAGGTCGACTGGGACGAGGGCGGCCCCGAGTCGCTGCATCTGGTCGAGGGCGACTCGAGCGGGTCGACAGAGCGGGTCGGTGGCGACGTGACGCCGCACCGGGTGGAGGCGGTCCGCCGAGCGTTGGTGTCCGACCGCGTGCATCCGGTTCGGGACCGCGTCGGGCAGGCGGTGCACGTGACCTTCTCGCTCGGTGGCTATGACCCGCTCGTCGAGCTCGAGGGTACCGAATCGCTACTCTGGCTGGAGACCACGCAGGATCTCGACGACCCGGAATGGGTGCTCTGGTTGGTGTCGCGGGATGGCGAGAGCCGGCGAGAGCTCGGCCGGCGAACGGCCCGCCTCGGCGCGTGCGATGGCGGCGGCTACTGGTGCGAAGCGACCCAGGCGGAGTGCGATGACGAAGGGCTCCGCGACGAGGGCCGACTGTGCGTCCTGCCCCTCGGCATCGCCCGTGTCGCGACGAACGGACGCGAGCTCGCGATGCTGGGCTCCATCATGGTCGCCGGGCACGGCGGCATGCCGGGACTGACCTGGTTCGTCGAGCTGCCGGAGTCAGCGCCGAGCGAGTGAGCGGAGGCGGCTGGCGACCTCGTTGGGCGCGTCGGTGTCGATCACGATGTGCTTGAGCCGCGCGTGCTCGCCGTGAGCGATCCGAACGCGCCCCTTGGAGATGCCGAGCGCCTTGCTGAGCAGCTTGATGAGCGCGGCGTTCGCGGCGCCGTCGACGGGGGGCTTGGTCAGCGCGAGCTTCAGGGCGCCGTCGTGGATGCCCATCGCGCGAGCGCGGCTCGCGCGCGGCGCCACCCGCACCGAGAACGCGACGGAGTCCTCGCCGATCTCGAGCACCAGCTCTGTCGTCGGGGGTTCCAAGGGGCGCGACCCTAGAGGGTCGATGGGTCCTCCCGCAACCCGGTCCCTCGACCGTGAAACGCAGGTCAGGGAACGACGCCGACGCAGCGCCCCTCTCGACAGTGCGCCACGGGCTCGGAGGGGTACTCCGCCATCGGGCAGCGATACTGTCGGCCACGGAACTGATCGCGGAACGCGGACTCCCGGTCGCGGTGAACGGCGAAGGCTCGGGCGCACGGATCGGTGGCGATGACACAGTCGGTGTCGGCTTCGCAGCCGTGGTCGTAGCCTGGAGCCGGCTCGAGCGATGGCTCGCCGCTCGCTTCCGGCTGGAAGAGCTCGGGCTCCGCCGGCTCTCCTTCGGGCTCGGACTGCTCCGGCTCCGCCTCGGGCTCCGGCGGCTCGCGGGTGACCTCGGCGCTCGGGGTCTCGGGCGGCGCGCTGCCGCTCTCGCTCGACGAGCACGCGAAGGCGAGCGCGAGCACCAGAGGCCAGCACCTCATCGTGCGAACCGGCGCCGGCTGCGTTCCCGTGCCTTCTCCGCCTCGACCTCGCGGTCCTTCGGCGGCGCCTTCGTGACCAGCGACTCGAGCAAGCGCTTGGCCACCTCGGTCGTCTCTTCGACGGCCCGGTCGAAGGCCTCCTCGTTGGCCTGCGACGGCTTCGTGAAGCCGCTGAGCTTTCGGACGAACTGGAGCGACGCGGCTTCGATCTCCTCGTCGGTCGCGGGCGGGTCGAAGTTGAAGAGGGTCTTGATGTTCCGGCACATGGCTCACCGATGAAAGCACGGAGCCGTGACTCGCTCCAGCTCGGTGCCTACGCCGGCGGCCCCGGCGTCGGGTCGACCACGCTCGCTCCGAAGGCGCTCTCGATGGCGACCGGCACGGTGACGTCGAGGGTTCGGTGCACCCGTTCGAAGTCCGCCGTCGAGTAGTCGGCGCGCCCCTGGATCCGTACCTGCACCGTCTCGCCCGTGGCGACGGCCACCGGGTCGAGGCCGATGATGCGCACGCGGAGCAAGGTGCCATCGTCGTCGAAAGAGCGGGCCTGCACGAGATCGACTGGCACCTGCACGCCTTCGTCGGGCAGCGCGACCGAGACGGCTCGCGGAACGATCGGGTAGTGCACGCCGCTCTCCACTCCGGTGACCCGGAACACCAGCTCGATCGCGCCGGCCCCGACGTTCGTGACCTCGAGCGCGAAGAGCGCGAGCGACTCCGGCGCGTGGGAGTAGCCGACCATGTCGATCACGCCGTCGTGGTCGAGATCGTCGAGTCCGGTCTCGGCGCGCAACACGTCGTCGCGGAAGACGCTCGGGTCGGGCCCACCGGACGACGACATCAGCGCGCCGTCGTTCAGGTGGCCCCCGCGTGCGTCCAAGTAGAGGTCGGTCGCGCCGAAGGAGTGGCCGAGCTCGTGCGCGAAGAGAGAGGCGGAGTACGCCCGGAGCCCTACCCGGTCCACGTCGAACGCCAGCCCACCGTGGTCGGTGGTGAAGCGGGGCGTGTGGAAGGCGACGCGGTCGAAGTCGGCGTGGAAGGAGTCGACGCAGCCGAGGTCGGCGAGGTGCGCCTCCATCGTGGCGGCGTAGCTCTGCATGTTGGTGACGTCGGCCCCGATCGCGTCGCTGTCGAAGCCGGTGAGCACGGTGAAGCGCCAGGGCGGCGCCGGCAGTCCGGTGCGCGCGGTGACCCGGTCGCGGAACCAGTCCGCCACCGCATCGAGCCGGAGCTCGGCGGCCAGCTCGGCGGAGCGATCGGCGCACGGGTCGTCGGAGGGAAGGTCGGGGCGGTCGGCCATCACCAGCAGAACGTGGACCGGCGCACCGAGCGGGGACGCGCCGTAGCGGGTGACGGCCAGCCGGCGAACGCAGGTTCCATCGACACACGCGGCGTCGCCGCACTGGCGGTCGTCGCAGCACTCGCTGCCAGGGAAGAACACGTCGTCGCAGCAGGCGTAGGTGACGTAGTCGGCATCCCCGAAGCCCACCGAGCTCGCGGGGAAGAAGTGCTCACCGCAGAGCCGACCACCGTTCTCGTAGGTCGGGACGCGCAGGAAGAGCCCTGCCCGCTCCCCGCCACCGAAGTCGAAGCGGAGCGCGGTCCAGAAGGTCGGCGCGCTCGCGTTGAACCGCTCGGCCCGCACCCGGCTGGTCACCGTCCGGGTCGCGCCGGGGTCGAGGGAGAGCGCCGCTGGCGCGTCGGTCTCGAGGAGCGTGAAGGTCTCCCCGGCGGTCGTCGCCATGGGGATCGAGAGAGCGCGGGTACCCGTGTTCTCGAAGCGCACCGTCAGCACGAGCTCGTCACCCACCCGCGCGTCGTCCGGCAGTCCGATCACCACCGCTTCGAGATTGGGCGGCAGGCGCGAACGCGCGACCCGTGGGGGCGGCGCCCCATCGCCGTAGCAGAGTCCGCCCTCGACCGTGCCAGCGCAGCTCGTGTGGTGGTCGAGCGCGACGCACTCGCCAGGGCAGGTCCCGTCGGAGCGAAGACGCGCGTTGCAGGCCGCCTCGGCGCCACACCCCGGACCCACGAACGCGTCGTCGGTCCCCGCGTCTGCCGCCGCGTCCGGACCGAGGTCCACGCCAGCGTCCCACCCGCCGAAGTCGCGGGGCGGCCCGAGATCTCGGTAGACGATGATGCCGCCGTCGGGCGTCGGGCGAAAGTCGTCACCACAGGCGGTGAGCAAGAGGAGGAGGACGATCGCTGACACTCGACGGGGCACGTCGATGAGGTGACCGCGAGCACGCGACATCGGCTCACCACGGCCCAGATCACAGGTTGGGGACGCTGGGGAAATTCGACGTCGGCGCACGTTTCCGCCAGATCCGGTGAATTCGTGACTGGCTGTGCATCTTTCGGCCAATCTGGGGTGACGAATCGCACGACCTGTGGTTCGTTGGGGGTCGGGGAGCGAAGGGATTCGTGCGGATGAACACCAGACGAACCATTCCGATAGCCCTCCTGGCCTTGGCCTTCGCCATGGGCTGTGAGGGGACGATCGGAGAGGGTGGGCGAAACGAGCCGGGCACCGATCCGATGGACCCGCGCTTCGAGGCGCGGGTGTGGCGGCTCTCGCCGCCGCAGATCGAGCTGGAGATCGAGCGCCTGTTCGGGACGGACGCCCCCACGCCGAACGTCCCCCCCGGGGCCGCCGAGTACGGGCTGACCAACATCGCGTCCACCGCGCGGGTGGACACCGGCAACGCCGGTCTCTTCGTCGAGGGCGTCCGCGCCGTGGGCGAGTGGGCAGCCGCCAACGGCGCGACCGCGGCGCGCTGCGACAGCTACGGTACCGACGCCTGCATCGACCAGTTCATGGCGTGGTTCCCGGAGGCGGCCTTCCGCGGACCGGTGACCGACGCCGAGCGTACCGAGCTTCGGATGGTCTTCGAGCAGAACCGGACCGACTACGACTACGACTACGGCTTCGCGAGCCTGGTGCGGGCCGTGCTGCTCTCGCCGCGCTTCCTCTATCGCTGGGAGCTCGGTGACGAGGGGGACGACGACGCCATCGTCGATCTCGACCACTACGAGATCGCCAACCTGATGGCCTTCTCGATCACCGACCGCGCGCCCGACGACGAGCTCATGGCCGCCGCCGCTGCGGGCGAGCTCCGCGACCCGGACGTCCGCGAGGAGCACGCGAGGCGGCTGATGGACCGCTCGGACCGGGTCTGGCAGCGCTTCTTCTGGGAGTGGCTCGAGATGGCCACGCTGCAGTCGCAGGGCAACGAGGTCGGCCTTCCGCCCAGCCTCGTCGCTCAGATGGAGGAGGAGTACGAGACCTTCGTCAGCAACGTGGTGGTCGAGAACCGCGGCACGCTGCGTGACCTGCTCACCAGCGACCAGACCTGGGCGCAGCCCGAGCTCGCCGAGTACTACGGCGTGAGCCACCCTGGCTCCGGCCTGCAGCCGATCACCATGGACGCGAGCCAGCGCAGCGGCCTGCTGACCCAGGGCGCGTGGCTCGTCGCGCACGGCAAGGACGGCCGAGCCAACGTGGTCCGGCGCGGCATGGCGGTCTTCCGCGACGCGATGTGCCGCAACGTGGCTCCGCTCGACATCGATCTGGAGGCCGCCCTCGACGAGCTGGTCGGCCCCGACGCCACCATCCGCGAGATCGTCGTGGCCCGCGGCGAGGCCCCGACCTGCGGCGCCTGCCACCGACTGGCGGACCCGATCGGGCTCGCCTTCGAGAGCTTCGCCGGCGACGGCAGCTGGCAGACGACCTACGCCGCCGATGGCAACCCGGTCGAGACGAACATCACCTTCCCCGGCGCCGGCGAGATCGATGGCGCCACGGATCTGTCGCTGATCCTGGCGAACGACACCGCGTTCCGGAGCTGCCTCGTGCAGCGCTTCGCCCACTTCCTGATGGGCGGCCAGGTCGGCTCCCCCGAGATCGTCCGCTGGACTGGCGAGGCCGACGAGGCCTTCCTGGCGAGCGGTGGCAACTTCGAGGAGCTGCTCGTCGACCTGGTCCGAGACCCCGCCTTCATCGAACGGAGGAAGCCATGAGCATCTCACGACGAGACTTCGCGAAGCTCCTCGGCGCCGGTACGCTCGGCGCAGCCCTCGCCCCCGGCTTCGGTCGCCGCCTGTCCGCGCAGGCGCCGATGGGTCCGGTCCGCTTCCTCGCCGTGCGAACCCCGCACGGCGTGGACCGTGACTGGTGGATTCCGCGCAACGGCGATGGCTCCGACCCGAGCACGCCGGACGAGGCGCTCTCCGGGCTGAGCTTCGACTACGACATGGCGATCCTCGCGCCGCTGATGGCGTGGCGCGACAAGATCACCATCCTCGATGGGCTGGACACCCAGTGCACGAAGGAGAACACCCGCGGCGGCGTCTACCCGAACCACGGGCACAACGAGCAGGGCACCATGCTCACCGGTGCGCAGGGCCCCGCCGACCGCGAGGGCAACTTCGGCGCGGGGCACCCCTCGCTCGACTTCGTGCTCCATGCGCGCTTGGGCGCACCGGCGCTGCTGACGGCGTCCGTCGAAGGCACCGGCACCTGGAAGTGCATGAGCTACGACGACGCCGGCCGCTTCCGGCAGCCGCAGCCCGATCCCCGCGTCGTCTTCCGCGCGGCCTTCCCGGAGGGCTTCGTGCCGCCGGACCCCACCGAGCCGACGGTGGACTACGCGAACGGCGAGCGCCGGATCTTCGGCTACGACCAGAGCGTGCTCGAGGCGCTCGAGGGGCGGCTCGGCGGTTCCGAAGCCGAGAAGATCCGCGCGCACATCGACGCGATGGCCGCACTCACGCCCGCACCGGGGATGGGGCCCGGAGGGATGTTCGTGGGCTCGTGCACCACCAGCGGCAGTGATGTGCCGAGCGTCGGTCCGAACGTGGGCGACTACTCGAACGTGCCGGTGGTCACGCGCGCGCATGCGGAGGTGATCAGCCAGGCCTTCGCCTGCGGGCGCGCGCGCTGCGCGACGCTGCAGATCCTCAACGACTACCCGAACTACTACACCGACATCCCGGCGGTGCGGGACTCGGGGGTCATCAGCCTCTTCGGCGACGGCTACCGATTCCACGAGGATCTGGTGCACAGCTACTGGGGCGCGTCCGGCTCGGACCTCGAGACGATCCGTCGTGGCTACCTCGCCGGTCAGCGCTGGGCCGCGGGCAACTTCGCCGTCGTCCTGGAGGTCCTCGACTCGATCCTCGATCCGATGGACCCGAGCGGCGGGACGATCCTCGATAACACCATCGTCTACTGGCACAACGAGTTCGGCCACGATGGTCACGACGCCCAGCACACCCGTCACCCGGTGGTCATCGCCGGTGGCGGCAACCGCACGCTCCGGCTCGGCCGCTACCTGCGGCTCCGCGACATCGACTCGGGCGACCGCGTCCCGCACAACAAGCTGCTGGTCAGCATCGCCCACGCCCTCGGTCAGACGGACATCGACTTCTTCGGCGACCGGGATCTGGAAGATCGCCCCGAGTATCGCGGCCCGCTCGAGCCGTTGATGGTCTGAGCGCCCGAACCAACCCTCTGAGCTTGCGCACGCCACCGGCGAGACCCGCGGCGTCCGGGCGATAGGGTCTCACTCAGATGATCGTCTTCTACGGTGTCATCGCGGCCATCTTGGCCTTCGACGCGCTCCTCCTCGGAGGGCTCGCGTGGGCGTACCACTCACCGCGTTTCGCGAGCCGGCGCCTCAGCGACCGGCCGTCGATCAAGGTCAGCAAGGCCAACCGCCTCGGCACCATGGCGCTGATCTCGACGCTCTCGCTCGCGGCGGTGGTCGGCCCGACCTGGTTCCTCCGCGAACACCTGGTGACCGCCGAGGCGACGGCCTGGTGGATGATCGCCTTGCAGGCGGTGGGCATCCTCTTCGTCTACGACTTCCTCTACTACGGGCTGCATCGGACGATGCACCACAAGAAGCTCATGCGCTGGGTGCACGGCATGCACCACCGGGTCCGCAACCCCTCGGCGCTCGAGAGCTTCTACCTGCACCCGGTCGAGCTCCTCGCCGGCCTCGGCCTGCTCTACGTCTCGACGCTCCTCATCGGACCGGTGCACCAGGTCGCCTTCCTGATCGCGTTCTTCGTCTACTCGACGCTGAACATCACGATCCACTCCGGCCTCGACCTGAAGTCGCTCGGTCCGCTGAACTTCCTGACGAAGAAGCACCAGGTCCATCACCTGGCGGACATGTCGAAGAACTATTCGTCGCTCACGCCGCTGCCGGACAAGCTCTTCGGCACCGCCGGCTGAGCGAGCTCGACACTCAGGGCTCGGTCAGCGGGACCAGCGCGACGTCGAAGCTCGGGGGCCAGTAGTCGCCGCACCCGGCGCAGGTGCCCGAGTAGCGATCGTCACGGCGCGTGAGGCTCTCGATCGCCACCGCCAGGTCGCGACCGCCGTGAACGAGCTCGACCGACTCTCCGGCGAGGACGCGCGTGTCGCCGAAGCGGAGGCCGAAGGCGACGAGGCCGACGTCAGGACAGAAGCGGGGGTCACGATGGGGACGCGCGCTCGCACAGGCGGCTTCGATGACGACATCCACGTCGCCGATGCTGACGGGCGCGCTCCCCATGTCCGTCGCGAGCCGCATCAGGTCCGTCAACGCCCCCGACGGAACCTCGCCACCGGCGAAGGCGACGAACGTCCCCTCGTGCGAGACGGTGAGCGCGGCCCCCTCGGCCTCGATCTCGACCGTGTCGCCTTCGACCAGCGGGGGAGCCGCCGGCAACACGAGCACCCGCCGGATCCCGTCCTGCTCGAGCGAGAGGTGAACCCGCCCATCGATGGTCTCGATGGCGACGACGTCGGCGCTTCCGGTGCCCACGTTCTCGCGACCCGTTGTCTCACCCGTCCGAGTGGGAACCGTATCGCACGCGGCGAGCGGCACCGGTGGCGACGGCGGCTCGCAGGCGCCGAGGTCGGTGCCCCAGTCCGAATCGCTCTGCGCATCCCTCGCGGGCCCCCCGTCGGGCTCCGACGGCGCGTGGGAACAACCGAACGCGAAAAGCACGAGCGCGACGCAGGTGACGACGAGGCGCGTGTGCATGCGGACCATGGCTGCGAGAACCGTAGCACCCGCGGGGGCGGAGACCGACACGTCCCTCAGCGGAACGCGCACCAGTCGGCGCGAACCGCGGCACGCACGCGACCGCTCGAAGCGGCCAGCGCTCGCTCGGCGTACTCGCGCGACTGGCTTCCGTCGCCCTGGTCGTGCGCGGCCCACGCGGCGAGGTAGAGCGCCAGCCCACGCTCGGGCGTGGTGAGCTCGGCGGCCTTCTCGAAGAACCGGACCGCGACCGCCGGTTCGCCCTGGGTGCGGTAGTAGAGGCCGAAGCGGATGTATGCGCTGGCGACCAGCGGGCTGCTCGGCTCGTTCAGGATCAGCCGGTGGTAGACCTGCCGGGCGCGGTCGGGCTGTTGGATCTCGTCGAGGAGCGCGGCCAACCGGAAGAGCGTGCGGTCCATGTCGGGACCGGCTGGCGCTTCCTGGATCGACGTCGCGTAACCGCGGATCGCGCCCTGGAGCGCGTCGTGGTCGCCGTCGAGCAGATAGCGCTCCCGCAGCGCGTCGGCGTACCGGCGCGCCATCGCCGCCTTGTCGGCCCCACCGGGCGCGGCGTCGAGCTGTGGCTTCAGCGCGTCCGCCTCGGCCTGCGCGGCGGCCGCGCTGGGAAAGGAGGGACCGCTGTCACCGACCCAGACCGGCGGCTCGTAGGAGGGGTGGGTCGGCGGCGTTCCACAGCGCGGGTCGAACTCCGCCGCCTGCCCGAAGGCGGGCGACGCGAACGCCAGGAGCAGCAGGGGGAGCCAGCGCATCGGCCCATCGTACGCTCGCGGCGCCCGCCACATTCCCGGGGCTCAGTCTGCGCCGGCGCGCAGGGCGCACCAGTCTCGCCGGAGGCCGGCTTCGAGCGGACCGGTCGCCGTGGCGAGGGCCTGCGCCGCGTAGCGGCTCGCGTCGGCGTCGTCGCCGGTGACCCGGGCCGCCCAGGCCGCGAGGTAGAGCGCGAGGGCCTGCTCGTTCGAGGGCTCCTCGGCGGCCTGCTCGTAGTAGTCGCGCGCCGCGGCGAGGTTGCCTTCGTGCTCGTAGGTCTGACCGAGGAGGATCAGGGCGCTCGGCTTGAGGGAGCTGAGGGGGAAGAACCGGAGCAGCCGCTCGAGGGTGGTGCGGGCGTCGTCGATTCGAGCGCGGTGGCGCACCACCACGGCGATTCGGAAGAGCATTCGATCGCCCGGGGGAAAGGCCTTGGAAGGGGTGCGCAGCTGAACCGTGACGACCTGGTGGTAGTACTGCACGGCCGACCAACACGAGTGGGGGATGGCATCGCCCAGCAGGCACTGGTCACGGTAGGCGTCCGCGAGCTGGCCCCAGAGCACCGGCTGCGCGGTGCCGTACGACCGTTGAGGAAGCAGCGCCTGAACGGTGGCCGCGGCCGCAGCGGCGGTGGAATGGGTCGGCGGAGCGTCACCGATCCAAGGCGGCGGCTCGTACGAGGGAAGCGAGGGAACCGAGTGGTCCGAGCACTCGGCGTCGAGGTCGCCCGGCGACTGGCCGAAGGCGGGGGTGGTCAGCAGGAGAACCAGGATCGCAGCGCGCATCGCGCTGGAGACACCCGAGCTCGTCACGAATTGGCTCACAGCCGCTCGATCACCGACGCGGGAATCGGCACGAGCTTCCCGTCCCGGTCGACGCAGACCATCTCGATGCGACCCTCGACCAGGAGCGCGTCGTTCTCGCTCGGGCGGTGGACGTTCTGCTGGAAACCGAGGCGGAAGTCGCTCTCCTTGGCGGCGGTCGTGCGGATCTCGATCGAGTCGCCGAAGACTGCGCCCTTCTTGTAGGTCAGCTCCGCCTTGTAGACGACGAAGCCGATGCCGTCCTCGTTCAGGAGGCGCACCAGCTCCTCCACGCCCAGCAGATGCTCGCGCGCTCGTTCGAAGTACTTGAGGTAATTCGCGTGATAGACGAGCCCCGAATGATCGGTGTCCTCGTAGTAGATCTGCACGCCGTGCCGGTGGGGCTCCATCGGCCGGGAGTTTACATCCCTCACGAGTAGCGATACTCCCGCTTCGTGTGGAAGACGCTCCACGCCGCCTTCCATCGGCCGAATACCCGCATCCACGCCTGGGTGGAGGGGGTCGTCTGGGCGCTGATCGCCGCCTCGGTGGTGCTCCTGGTGCTCGAGCCCATCGTGGAGCACCCGATCTTGGCCATCGCCGACCGGGTGATCCTGATCGCCTTCGGCGTCGAGATCGGCCTGCGCGTGTTGACCTACACCCCGCCGGAGCTCCGGGTCTTCCGCGAGCCACCGCTGACGAAGCTCCGGATCCACCTCTTCGGTCGGCTACGCTTCCTGCTCCGACCGGGGCAGCTGGTCGATCTGGCCGCCGTCGTGGCGGTCGTGCCGGAGCTGCGCGGTCTCCGCACCCTGCGGCTCCTCCGGCTGCTGCGGACGGCGAAGTTCTTCAAGCACGGCAATCCCTTCGCCGGGCTGATGGCCGCCTTCGAGGGCGACCGCATCCTCTTCCTCTTCGCCTTCTCCGTGCTCGGCGTGGAGACGATCCTCGGCGGGCTCAGCCTCTTCCTGGTCGAGCACACGGACCCCTACGCCTCGGTGAAGACGCCCGCCCAGGGGCTCTGGTGGGCGCTCGTGACGCTCACCACCGTCGGCTACGGCGATTACGCCCCTGTCACCGACCTCGGGCGGATCATCGGCGCCGTCCTGATGGTCGGCGGGATGTTCACGCTCGCGCTCTTCGCCGGCATCGTGGGCCACACCCTCTTGAACGCGGTGCTCAGCATCCGCGAGGAACAGTTTCGGATGAGCAACTACGTCGACCACATCATCGTCTGCGGGTACGAGAAGGGCAGCACGCTCCTGCTCGACACGCTCCGCGACGAGATGGACCTCGAGGAGCACAAGGTCGTCCTCTTCGCCGATCGCGAGCGACCCGCGGACGTGCCCGCGTCGTTCCTCTGGGTCCAGGGCGACCCGACCAAGGAGTCGGAGCTCGACAAGGTGCGGCTCTCTCACGCCAAGGCGATGATCATCGTCGGCTCCCGAGAGGTCTCGCCGCAGCTCGCCGACGCGAACAGCATCCTGACGATCTTCACGACGCGGGCCTACCTCGCCAAGCAGGAGCGCGAGCACGAACGCTCCAGGCCGCTGCACCTCGTAGCCGAAATCCTGGACTCGGAGAACGTCGCCCACGCCCGCGCGGCAGGAGCCGACGAGGTCATCGAGTCTCGGCGCCTCGGCTTCGCGATGCTCTCGCACACGGTCCGCTATCCGGGCGCGGCCGACGCCGCCGCCACCATGGTGTCCGCCGGCGACCAGAACCTCTATGTCGGCCAGACCCCGGACGAGGTCGAGGCGAAGACCTTCGGTGCGATCGCCGTGGCCGTCCGCGAGCTCACCGGGGTGATGGTGATCGGCTTCCGCGATTCGAAGACCGGCGAACGGCGACTCAACCCGCCCGACGACGCCACGATCCCCGAGGGGGCCCAGCTCGTTTACCTGGCAGACCAGCCGCGGCTCGCGTAGGGCTTCGGGTGACCGAAGACCAAGAGGCGCCGCGCGGCCAGCTGACCCCGCTGCTGATCCGAGCGGGTGCCCGCTACAAGTGCTTCGGCGACGGCGTCTGCTGCACCGACGTCCACGCCATCGGCTCACTCGAGGACGAAGAGGTCGAGCGCCTGCAGGTCCTGCAGCCCGAAGTCGTCGGCTACAACGAGCTGGTCGAGGCCAACGTGCTCCGCATGCGCACCGACGGGACCTGCCCCTTCTTGGGCGACGCGGGGTGCATGCTCCACGAGCCGATGGACGGGCTGCTCAAACCGCACCCCTGCTGGCGCTTCCCCTTTGGTCTGACGGCGACGCCCGACGGCGGTCGAGTCACCACCGAACATCGCTGCCCCTGCCGGACGATGGGCGAGCGGCCGGTGCTGGAAGCGGACGCCGCAACCGAGGAGCTCACCGAGAACGACGGGCGGATTCGGCCGAACCATCGCGTCGGCGACACGGTGCCCTACCGCCGCGAGGAAGAGATCCCTTTCGCTGACTACCTGGCGATCGAAGGACCGATGCTCCGCGCGTTGCTCGACGACGAAGCGAGCCCCGAGTCGGTGCTCGCCCGAGAGCCCTTCCCCGACCTGATCGAGGGCACCTGGGGCGCCATCACGGCCGGGATGCGCGCAGTGAAGACCGAGAGCCGCTTCGACGCGGCGCTCGAGCTCTTGGCGGACGCGATCGACGCCCGCGATGGCGGGCCGATGACGGTCGGCGAGCGCCCCTGGCGCGAGAACTTCGACCGCGCGGAGGCACGGGTCCCCGAGCCCGAGGACCCCGAAGCGATGATCCGCGATTGGGTCGCGGACGCGATCTGGTGCCTCTACTGGACCGCGTTCGGGAGCTTCGAGCAGCTCCGTTCGGAGCTCGCCACCCGCGTGTGGATCCTCCGGCGCATCGCCAAGGCGCTCGAAGAGACCGGCACCCGCCCGGACGTCGCGGTCGCCGAGGCGCTGATGGTGGTCGACCTCGTCGGCACCAGCGAGTGGTGGGAAGGCGTGACCTACCGCCTGAGCGAGGGCTGATCAGTCGACGCGAACGAGACCGACGCTCTGGATGCCCGTCGCCGGGTCGAGGTCGACCGTGAGGTAATGGCGCGCGATGCCGTCGAGCTCCTCCTCGATGGCGCCGCCGCCGCCGGAGATGTAGGTCTCGATGCCGCCGAGCGAGTAGGCGTAGTAGCTGTGGACGTGGCCGAAGAAGAGCGCGTCGACCTCCGACTCGGCCAGCAGGTTGATGAGCCTCGCTGCTTCGTTGCGGCTCCGGAACGCGCCCGAGCGCAGTCCGGACGCGTCGAGGAGCGGCACGTGGGTCAGGAAGAGGTGTGGCGCGCCGACGTGGGCGTCGAGCCAGGGTCGGAGCTGGTCCATCTCCGACGGATCGATGGTGGCGTTGGACGAGTCGACCAGCGCGTACGCGACGCCGCGGTACTCGAAGTACACGGAGAAGGGGCCGAAGAGGTCGTGCCAGTTCTCCGGCCCGGGCACCTCGTGGTTGCCCGCGGTCGAATAGAGCGGGACCGAGAGCTGCTCCATCTCTTCCTGGAAGCGGACGAGCTGGTCGAAGGTGCCGTTGTCGGTGAGATCGCCGGTGGAGATCACGAAGCGGATCGAGTCGTCCTCGTTCATCCGGCCGTAGATGTCCTGCACCTCGCCGATCGCGCTCTGGATGTCGCTGAGCACGGCGACCCGATAGGGCGTGCGGTCG
The DNA here is from genome assembly GCA_964462035.1 of uncultured Sandaracinus sp. Lineage (GTDB taxonomy): Bacteria > Myxococcota_A > Polyangia > Polyangiales > Houyiibacteriaceae > UBA1660. The sequence continues at coordinate 7,530 of CAYXAP010000044.1, read as the reverse complement.
GCGGCGTCGGGCGGCGCGATGCGAACGCGGCCGGGACCGTCGAGCACCCAGGTGACCCAGGTGTCCGGGCCGGACGGCGCTTCGGGCGCGACGAGCGCGCCATCGAGAGTGAGCTCGCTGTCGGAGACCACGTTCCGCACCTCGAGCGTGAAGGGCGTATTCGCCGGATCGAGGTCGAGCTCGAGGATGGGAGCGGCGGCCCAGACCGTGGCCTCGGACGCGCCGAGTCGGTGGATGGCGCCGAGCCCGCCGTCGATGGTCAGCGTCGAGCCCTCGGCGCTCTCGTCGCCGACGATCGCGTCGAGCTCCACGTGGCCCTCCGACGGCCGCAGGCACGCCGCGAGCAGGAGGAGCAGCGGGAAGGTGCGGTTCATGGCGTGGTCTCCGGTGGTGCGCCGCGGTGTAGGAGCGTGAGCCCGACGATCCACGCGCTCCCCACGGTCAGGTCCGCGGACAGGCCCCAGCGCGGCGCGGCGCCGAACCAGCCACGGCCGGTGAGCTGCAGAAAGCCGAGGTTGCCGGCCGCGACGCTCTCGACGCTGAGCCCACCCTCGAGACCGTCGCGGCGGTGGTCGTAGGCGATGACGAGCTCGCCCGACGATCCCAGGTAGAGGCCCCAGCCGACCCGCGCCAGAAGCAGCGAGTGGGTGTCCTGGCTCACGCCGCCGCCGGTCGCCTCGTAGCCGATGCCCTGGAGCCCCAAGCCGAGCTCGCCCTCGACGAAGCTGCCCACGAGCGCGGGCGCGACGTCGACCAGGTCGACCCGGCCGCCGAGCGAGACCTCACCGCTGAAGGTGCGGAAGCCGTCGGTGCCGAAGCGCTGGTAGGTCCCCGCGACGACCAGCTCGGCGTACGAGCCCCGGCCGGTACCGCCGAGGAAGCGCCGCGCCGCGCCGACGCGGACCCGTTGGGTGTCGGCGTCGAGGGCGACGTCGGTGTCGAGCCAGAGCCGCTGCTTGCCGATCCAGCCGGTGATGCCGGCGTGGACGAAGCTCCCGTGGTCGAACTGGGGGTCGTGCACATAGCGGTAGCCGAGGCGCAGCTCATAGGGCGCGTTCACACCGGGCCTGCCCATCGACCGCCCGTCGGTGATGGCCGCGTAGACGTCGGCGAACCAGCTGATGAAGAACGCGCCAACACCCGGGATGGCGATCATCGCGAACGGCGCCACCGTCCGTCGCGAAGCACCGCTCGATGCGAGGCCGGCGCCGCCGACCAGGATCATCCCGAAGCCGACCCCCTGCGCGATACCGAGGCGGCGGCCGGTCAGTCGGTGGCAGCCGGTCATGGCGCCCGCGCCGTGCACGACCGGTCCCGCGAGCAGCGACACGACGGGCGCCAGCCGGCGCCGCCAACGCGTGCACCCCGGGGGAGGCGCCGACTCGCCGGCGGCGACGGCCTCGCTCTCGTTGGCGCCTTCGGCATGCGCGTTCCGGGGCGGGGCCTGCGCCTGCGCGCCCGCGGCTCCCGAGGCCGCAGCCAGGATCAACGAAGCAAGCGCGAGACGCACCCCGGAGAGACGCCTCCGCCTTGGAGCCGTTACGCGGTCGTCAGAGGCGCCGGGCGATCATCGCGTCCTCGCGGAGCTCCGCCATCGACTGCTCGTTGACCACCCGATAGTGCTCGGCGACCAGCTCCTGGCGGATGGCCTCCTGCTGGCCCTCGAAGGGTGGGAACGAGGTCTCGCCGCGCTCGAGCAGCTGGAGGACCGCGAAGCCCGTCTCCATCTCCTGCACCGACGTCAGCTCGCCCTCGTCGAGCGCTTCGAGCAGCGCCTGCGTTCGCTCGGGGAGCTCGGCCGCCAGCACCCAACCGACCTCGGTCCCGCCGACCTCCGCCATGGTCGCGGAGCCCTCACGCACGCGCGAGAGCTTCGCCTCCAGCTGAGCCCGCGCCAGGTCGCGGGCGTCTCCTCGGTCGCCACTCGCGGTCAGCTCGGCGACCCGGTAGCGCGTCTCCCCTTCGAACGCGGCCCGGCGGCGCTCCCACTCGGCGCGCACCTCCTCGTCGGTCACGGGGGTCACGGTCCGTGCGCTCAGCATCTGCAGGACCTTCAGCTGGAGGATCTGCTCGCGGAGCACCTGCTCGTAGAGCGGCGCCGTCCAGCCTTGCTCGCTGAGCGCCCGCAGCCACTGGTGCTCGTCGAGCCCGTTCTGCTGCTGCAGCCGCTCGATCGCCGAGGCCACCTCCGCGTCGGAGACCACCAGGCTCAGTCGCTGCGCCTCCCGCCGCACCAGCACACCATCGATCATCTGGCCGAGCACCCGGCGGTAGAGCGCCAGCCGATCCGTGCTCGGGTCCGCCCGGAGCTCCGGCTCCGCGCGCTCCCGCACCTCGCTCAGGAGGATCACCTCGTCGTCGACGAACGCGACGACCCGGTCCACCAGGTCGGCGCGGGCCCCGGACGCCACCAGCGCGATCGTGAGCACCATCAGGGCGCGAGACACTTGATCGTCCTCTCCGAAGGCACGGTGCCCTCGAGATCGAGCTCGTTGAGGAGCGCCACCAGCGTCGCCTCCTCGCCACGGCCGCAACCGTCCGCCATCAAGTCGCCCACCGACATCGCCGCGTCGACCTGGCGAGGCCGGATCCGGCGCGCGCGAGTGGGCGCCCGCCGCTCGCGCCGGAAGCTCTCCGCGATCGATCGATAGAGCGCTTCGGCGTCACCGTGACCTCCGTCCTCCATCCGATTCGCCGCGACCATGAGCCCGTAGCGGTACCCGTCCCGCGCGTGAATCACGAGCATGCGCACGTCGGCGACCCCGTCGCTGAAGTGCAACTCCTTGCCATCATCGACCGGCAGGACGCCCTCGACGGCGCGATAGCCCGCGATGGTTCGTTCTCGTGTCGGCGCGCGCCCCATCTCCGCTTCGATGGCCGCCTCGATCACCGAACCCCGGGCGTGGGTGAGGGGCAGGAAGAGCAGACCCATCGACTCGTCTTCGCTCCACGCGCGAAACCACTGGGTGTGCAGCCGCCCCGGCTCCCAATCCTCCGGGTGCTTCCAACCTTCCGGCATCGCGAACGAGAGCCCCGCCGCCGAATGCACGAAGCGTCCATCGGCCACCACGCCCCGGCGCGGGTCCTCACCGACCACCAGCCCAGCGACTGCTTCGAGGTAGCGGCGACGGCCGTGGCGACCATGCGGGTCGGACCCGGCGGCCCGCGCTGCGAGCGAGAGGCGGGCCGCGAGCGGCGGGTGTCGGTCGCTCCAGCTCGGCGCATCCTCCATCAGCCCCGGCTGGTGGAGCGCGGCGAGCGCGCGTTGGAGAGCGCTCGGGTCGTAGCCGGCGGCCGCGGCGAGCCGAACGCCCACCTGGTCGGCCTGCGCCTCGTCGTCGCGGTGAAGCTGGAAGAGCGTCGCCAGGTCGAGGTCGCGCATGCTCGGCTCCGGCAAGCGATGCATCAGCTCTTCGGTGTGTCCCGCGGCCACGTGCGCGATCTCGTGACCCAGCACCGCGGCGAGCTCCGCCTCCGAGTCCAGGAAGGCGAGTAGCCCGCGCGTCACGTAGACGAAGCCGCCGGGCGCGGCCCACGCCTGGACCCCCGGGTCGTCGAGGATGCGGAAGGTCCAGTCGATGTCGTCACGCCCCGACTCCGCAGCCACCCGCTCGCCGACCTGGCGCACGTAGCGCTCGAGCGCCCGGTCCTCATAGACCCCGAGCTGCGCGGTCATCATCTCGTCGAGGAGCCAGGCGCCGCAGGCCTCCGCTTCGGCGGCGTCGTCCGCGTCCTGGCACGCGCTCGGCAGTCGGTAGACGTGGTGGCCCCGAGTGCCGCAAGCGAGCAGTAGAACCAGAGCGATCCGCCTCACGGCGTCTCCGGCGGCGCGAGGGAAGCGTCCGGTCCACGCAACTCCCGGTCGATGAGTCGCGGGCTCTGTTCGTCGCCCCCTGTCGGCTCCGGTGGATCGGGAGCGTCGAGGTCCTCGACCTGCACCTCGACGTCCACGAAGTGCCCTTCCGGATCGAGCTCGGTCGTCGGATAGACGCTGAAGTTGCCCCGGGACCGCTCGCGTTCTCGGAGCCGTTCGATGGCGCTCGCGATGGCGGAGCGGTCGAAGGTCACGCCTTCGTCGAGGCCCAGGAATTCGACGTACTCGGACGCGGGACCCGCCAGGTCACCGCTCACCCTCAACTCGCGCAAGGTGTAGACCGGCCCTTCGGTGACCGGGATCGACACGCGGAGCGCGCCATCTTCCCAGCGCGGCACTGGGGCCCCGATGCGCGCGGTGACGTGACCGGCGTCGAAGTAGAGCGCGAGCATCCGCTGCAGATCCTCTTCGATCAGGTCCTCGCGGTAGATGCCACCCTCGGCGTTCACGCGCCCGTCGAGGGTCGCCATCACCCCGAGGAGCGCGTCGTCGTCGATGGCCTCGTTGCCAGCGAGCTCGATCGTGTCGATCACCCAGCGGCGCCCGGCGTCGACGACCATGCACACGGACACGCCCTCGTCCCCGCGGCGCGCCGACACACGGGTGGTGGCTTCGGCGAATCCGTCGCGCCGGCGGTCGCTGGTGATCTTCCGCGAGAGCCGATGGAGCCGCCCCGGTCGGAAGACCTCTCCGCGGAGCCCCTCGACCCGATGGCGGGCGGACGCGCCGCCCTCACCGACCAGCTGCGAGGACGCGATCATCGGGCGCTCGACGACCTCGTAGGTGACCGCCACGCCGCCATCCACGTGGTCGACGTGCACCCGGACGTCCTCGAAGACCCGGAGCTGTAGGATGCTGCGGACGTCCGCACGGATGGCCGGCTCCGAGAGCAGAACGCCGGTCTGCAGGCGAAGCGCGTCGCGAACCAAGGACTCGGGCACCGAGCGAGCTCCGGTGACCCGGAGCGCCATCACGGTCGCGGCGGGGGTCGCGGCGCCGAGCTCCGTGTCTTCCCGAGCGCTGACGGCCTCGAGGCTCCCCAGGCACTCGTCCGGCGTATCCATCAGCGCCATCGTCGACCGCTGGGCCGTCTGGCCGCACGCCAGGGCGAGCGGGAGCAGCGCGGCGAGACTCGGGAGATGCGGTCGCAAGGGTCGGCTCCGATCGGTCTACGGTGTGACGCCGGTCGGTCTCCCTCGGCGGTGGTGATCGGTCCGGGTCCCGATGCCGCTCATGCGCCACCGACCCCGGCGCCGTTCGAAGCGCACCACCAACGTGATGCGGACCGCCGCGCTCACCACGAGGGTGTCATCGAGCTCGAGGTTTCCATCGAGGTCGCGCTGCAGGAAGAAGGACCCGATGCGTGGATGATCGCCATCCATCCAGAGGTGCCCGAGGCGGCGACCGCGGACGCGGTCCCGTAGATCGCTCGGAACCTGCCGAAGCTCCCGCTGCAATCGTCGCTGGACTGCGCAGCGGATCGCCTCGCCCTCGGCGCGCGTGAGCCGGATGGTCGCCGGCTCCCCGACCACCACCGAGGGGACCTCCACGGCGTCCGGCCAGGGCGCGTCAGTCGGATCGCCCGGCGGCTGTGGACAGCGCTGAGCCGAAGTCGGCGAGGCGAGCGAGAGCCCGAGCAGGACGAGAGCGAAGCGAGTCATGCTCCGTCCTACGTACGAGAGCCCCGAAGGTTCTCACCGAAATCTCGCGCACCGACGCCTGACGCGTCAGAGACCACTCGTGAAGAGCCATCGACCCCCGACGCGGGCGAGCTCCATCGTGGTCCGGTTCTCGGTGACCACGTCTCGTCCATCCAGTCGATAGGTGCCCCGGTACGACACCTCGATGGTGGCGCTATCGCCCCGAACGGTCACCCGAAGGGGACGCGGGTCGAAGGTGAGCTTCTCGACTCGACCGAAGAGCTCGCGCATCCGGTTCTCGAACCCCGCGCGGCCCACGTCGTCCGCTGGGGTCGGCGTTCCGGCGTCGTCGCGGTAGTCGGGAGCGAGCAGGCGCATCAGCGCGGCGAGGTCTCGTCCCTCGAGCGCGCTCCGGTAGCGATCCAGCGCCCGGAGAACGGCGCGGTTGGCTGGCGTGTCCGCGATCGACGTGTTCGGCAGGGTGGTCGGTTGCGCCGACGCCAGGGCACCGGCACCGAGCACCGCGACTACGAATCCCACTCGAAGCACCGAGCCAACCTAGCGCTTTCGAGCACGAACGACGAGCGCCCCGCGGGCCGAAGCCAGCGGGGCGCCGTGCGGGAACGGTCCGGTCAGACGCGCTCGATGATGGTCGCGATGCCCATGCCGCCGCCGATGCACAGCGTGATCAGCGCCGTGTTCAGGTCGCGGCGCTCGAGCTCGTCGACGGCGGTCTGCAAGAGCATGGCGCCGGTCGCCCCGAGCGGGTGACCGAGGGCGATGGCGCCGCCGTTCACGTTCACCTTCGCCGGGTCGATGTCGAGGTTCTTGATGGTCTGCAGCGGCACGGTCGCGAAGGCCTCGTTGATCTCCCAGAGATCGATGTCCTTCGCCTCCATGCCGGCCATCTTCAGGGCCTTCTGCGACGCGGGCGTCGGCGCGGTCAGCATGATGACCGGCTCGGCGCCGATGGTGGCGACGGTGCGGATCTTGGCCCGCGCCTTCACGCCGCTCTTCTTCAGGTACGCCTCGGAGGCGAGGAGCACGGCGGCGGCGCCGTCCACGATGCCGCTCGAGTTACCGGCGGTGTGAACGTGCTGGATCGCCTTCACGTCCGGGTAGCGCTTGAGGGCCAGCTCGTCGATGGACTCACCGTTCGGACCCATCTGCATGCCGCCCATGCGCTCGAAGGCCGGGTTCAGACCGGCGAGCGATTCCATGGTGGTCTCCGGCCGCGGGTGCTCGTCCTTCGTGAGCACGACCTCGCCGGTCTTCGGGTCCTTCACCGGGAAGTAGGACTTCTCGAACCAGCCCTTCTCGATCGCCTCGGCCGCCTTCTTCTGCGACTCGAGCGCGAAGGCGTCCACGTCCTCGCGGGTGAAGCCTTCCATCGTCGCGATCAGATCGGCGCTGATGCCCTGGGGCACCTGGATGAGCTTCTCGCGCAGGACCATGTTGTTGCCGTCGATGCCGGCGTTGTCCGAGCCCATCGGGACCCGCGACATCGACTCGACACCGCCGCCGACCACCAGGTCCTGCTGGCCGCTCATCACGCCCATCGCAGCGAAGTTCACCGACTGGAGCCCCGATCCGCAGAAGCGGTTCAGGGTCACGCCGGTGACCTCCTCGGGCCAGTCGGCGGCGAGGACGGCGTTGCGGGCCACCGAGGCACCCTGCTCACCGGCCTGGGTCACGCAGCCGACGATCACGTCGTCCACGTCCTTCTTGTCGATCTTCGCCTTCTCGGCGAGATCGTTGAGGGTCTGCGCCAGCAGCTCCTGCGGGTGGATCCCGCTCAGCGCGCCCTTGTCCTTCTTGCCGCGCCCCCGCGGGGTACGCGACGCGTCGATGATGTATGCGGTGCCCATGTAGCTTTGGTCCTCGTCAGCAGTTCACAGTTACCTCGCGCCGGCCAACCTTCTCGATCCGGCCGCCGCGAAGCCCAAAGCCGCGCGAGAGCGCCCGTCCTTGGCCCATTGCTGGAACTTCTCGACCAGCGATTCCTCGAAGCACGCC
>CAYXAP010000043.1:0-75505 GCA_964462035.1 uncultured Sandaracinus sp. | reverse complement strand
AGCCCGAGGACGGACCACAGGTCTTGAACGTCGACAGTCGAGTGGTCGTGCTGCGAAGAGCAGAGTGAGCGTGAGGCGGGCCGTCTCCGCGGAGACGCCGACGAGCGGAGCGCGACTCCGACCACCAGCTCCACGATCGGCGGCACGGCCACAGCCGAACGTGCGACTAACGCTCGCGGAGCGCGCGCAGCACTCCGAGCGATCGTTCGAAGCGTTCCACGAACCGCTCGAGCGACCAGCTCGGCTTGTTTGCGACGAAGCGATCCCAGCGGTCGCGGTGCTCGTCGGCATGGTGCGTCCCATGGAGTCGGTCGAGGAGCACGACTGCCGCCATCACGTCTCCTTGATCGAACCACAGCTCCTCTTGGTCCAGGTAGTGGTCCAGATATCGAGTCAGGAAACCAAGCGACTGGCTCGTGTCGAAGCTGGCCAGGGCGAGCGCGTAGCCACGCCCCGCGTAGCAGAGGTCACTCCTGAGCAGCAGGCGCCCGAGCTGCTCCTCCAGGGCGACGTATCCGCCAATCGCCGCCAGGTAGCCACCGACGATGCGTGGTCGCCAGTTGGGGAAGGAGAGCAGCTGACGCACCAGGTCTTGGTCGAGCGCGGACAGCCGGAGTCGCATCTCGTCCGCCCAGCCAGGTTCGTCGATCCGCCGCAGATAGAAGGGAAGGACCCACTCCAGGGTCTCCTTCGAGATCGCCTCGGAGCTGACCGGCACCTCGAGGTCGGCGAAGGGGCTCTGCCTCATCGGCTGCCACGGTGGCGGGGGGCGCTCGTCGGAGACGAAGAGGCCGTCGTCGCTTCGGGCCACCCAGCAGATCTCATGTCGTCCTCGCTCATCCCAGCCATCCACGAGCGCCGCTCGAATCACGTGAGCCGCCTCCGACGGACTGGGATAGAAGTCGGCCGGCCAGTAGTGCAAGAGCGGCCCGCCGTCTTCGGCTCGAACGGTCGCAACCGCGCCGTAGTCCAGGTCCCTCGGCCTCAGGTGCCAGAGGAACACGCGGCCATCGACCGTGAGCTTCCGGGTGCCGCGTTTCGGGAAGGCCATCGCGGATGAGTAGCCACGGTTCGTGGCGGCGCCAGTCGGACTTGGTGCTCAGGGCTTCGGAACGTGCATCAGGGCGCGACCACCGGCTGCCAGCAACGCCCGTTTGAACTCCATGGACCGCATCGGCGGGCACGCCCGCACGGCAGCGAGGAACTCTTCCGGTGGTCGATAGTGGTGGGCGTCGACGTAGTGGAGGATCAGCGATGGGGCGACGTAGATGAGCTCGCCGGAGGGGACGAAGAGATTCACCAGGCCGATGTGGATGGTGTGGTCGCGGAAGTGAATCGACGACGGTCCACCCGTGTGCGCGCAGAGCTCGCATTGGTGGTACCCCGCGGCGCTCCACGGTGGCTTCCAAGGGTCCACGAAGAGCTCGCACAGCCGCTCGAAATCGTCCGTAGTGGTCGGACCTGCGTCGAACTCGTGCTCCGCGTTCAACCAACCCACGGCGCGCAACGTCGAAGCGTCGCGAACGGGGAAGTAATCGATGGGGCCGAGGTCGGGATACCAGGTCATCGTCAGGGACACGCGGAGTGTAGCTGCGGCGCAGGGCGTGTAGCTTCCCCGGAATGGCGAGACCCGTGCACCCGATGGTACGGCTCACCCGCGTGCTGGCGGTGCTTGCGCTGGTCTGCTCGTTGCCGGCGGCAGGCGTTGCGGTCTTCGTGCTCGGAGCGGACCGGAACCAGGCGGGCGACTCGGTCTCGCTCGTCTTCTTCGGCGGGCTGCTGCTGCTCCTGAGCACGCCGTGGTGGAGGCTGGGCACGGCGCGCTCGCGGGCAGTGCGCCTCGAGGAGATGGTCCTGCTCTGGTGCGTGGTCAGCTTCTCCATCCACCTCACGTGGGAGCTGGGCTGGTTGCTGCTCCGCGACGCGATCCGAGAGTCGCCCGACGCCATCTGGTCGTACGCCTGGTGGGCGTACATCGACGGCGGCGACGCACGCTACGCGACCGACGACTCCACGCTCGTCGGCATGGAGATGCTCTCGGTCCTGAATGGCGCGGTGGGCGCAGCCGCGCTCGGCTTCCGGCGAGCGCGCCCCGGAGCGACCGTGCCGATTCTGGCGCTCATGGCCACCGCGGTCGTGCACCTCTACAGCACCTTCCTCTACTTCGCGACCGAGGTGCTCGAGGGCTATCCCAACGTGGACACGACCAGCGCCATCGACTTCGTCATCAAGTTCTGGCTCCTCAACGGCGTGTGGCTCGTGATGCCGTTCTGCGTGCTCGTCTGGGGGCGCTCGCAGCTCCGAGCGGCTGCAACGAACACATCCGAACGGGCCTGAGAACGTCACACCCACTTGGTAGTTTCGCCCCATGATTGACGGGGGAACGTCGACTCGCGCGGGGGATGAAGTCGTCGCCGAGCTGGTCCAGCTCAGCGCCAGGATCGACGCGGCCATACAGCGACAGCTCGCGCTCATCCGCGAGGTGCACGCGAGAGACCTCTGGTACTCGTGGGGCCTGCGCACGTGCGCCGAGTGGCTCGGTTGGCGCCTGGGTCTGAGCCCCGGGGCGGCGCGGGAACGACTTCGGGTCGCGATCGCGCTCGGCGAGCTCCCGCGCATCGATCGCGCGCTCGGCGAGGGTCGCGTGTCGTTCTCGAAGGTGCGCGCGATGACACGGGTCGCGACGCCCGAGAACGAGAGCGACCTGCTCATGCTGGCGCGCAACGCCACCGCTGCTCAGCTCGAGCGCATCTGTCGCGGCATGCGTCAGGTCGCGGCCAACGAAGGGCAGATGGACTCGCCGCGGCGATGGGACCCGCCCGACCGCGACGTGAGCGTGCGCGGCATGGCGGACGGAACGGCGCGGCTGACCATGATCGTCGCCCAAGACGAAGCCGCTCAGCTCCTCGCGGTTCTCGACCGAGTGCGTGCCGCGCTTCGCGAAGAGGCAGGCGACCAGGCGAAGCCGGCGCGGGCGGATGCGCTGATTCGAATGGTGATGCTGGCGGACGAGGCGCTGAAGCACGACTCCGACTCCGCGAGCCAGCAGCCGAACACCGACCCCGAGCCCCGACAGCCGAACGCCGACTCCGCGAACCGATCGCCGAACGCCGACGCCGACGCCGAGAACCGAGAGCCGAACGCCGACGCCGAGAACCGACAGCCGAACGCCGACCCCGACGCCGAGCCCCGTCCCAGACCCCGAGCCCGCACCGGCGCCGACCACGCGATGATCGCCCTCCACCTCCAACCCGAGGTCCTCGCCGACGGCTTCTCCACGGTCCTCGACGACGGCTCCCGCGTTCCCGCGGAGACGTTCCGCCGCGTCGCCTGCGATTGCGCCATCACCGCCACCCTCGACGACACCGACGGCACCCCACTCGACGCCGGCCGCAAGACCCGCTCGATCTCCCCCTCGCTACGCCGCGCCCTCGACCGTCGCGACCAGGGCTGCCGCTTCCCCGGCTGCCACTGCACCCGCTTCGTCGACGCCCACCACGTCGAGCACTGGGCCCACGGCGGCGAGACCAAGTTGGGCAACCTCGTCACCCTCTGCCCCTTCCATCACCGCCTCGTCCACGAAGGCGGCTTCACCGTCACGATGAACGACGGCGCTCCCGTGTTCCTAAACGCCAACGGCCAACGCATCCCCGACGTTCCCGCGGAGACGCCGAGCGAAGGCCCGCTCGACGAGAGCACCGGCCCACTCGCCACCGACGAGGACGTCGACGCCAACCAGTTCTGGTACCAACGGCGACCGAGCTACGGGATGATCGTCAGCGAGATGATGCAGTAGCGGCGGTCATCCGACGGCTTCGGGGCTCGCCCACTTCGAGAGCGCCGCCCGCTGCCGAGGTGCCATTCGGAAGTCTGGATCCGCCAGCAGCTGCCGAACGGGCTCGAGCCAGCGATCTCGGCAGGTCGCCAGTCGCCGTTCGAGCTCCGTGCCCCTGCACCCTTCCTGCGTCGACGATGCTGCCCGCGAAGGCCGAGACCACGATCACTCCGCGACTCCCGGCTCTTCCACCGCCGCATCACCCGGATCCGTCGCCCACCGCACCACCGGCCCGAAGACCTTGCCCATCCCCTGACTCGCGCCGGCGGCGATCCGATACAGACAGGGCACCAGGATCAGCGTGAGCACGGTCGCGAAGCTCAGGCCCCAGGCGATCGCGGTGGCCATCGGTGAGAGCAGCGGCGCGGCTTCGCCGGCGAGCGCGAGCGGGAACAGGCCCGCCACCGTCGTGATGCTGGTGAGGAAGATCGGACGAAGCCGGAGCTTGCTGGCGGTGATGATCGCCTCGTCGAGCGCCATGCCCTGCCGCCTTCGCTGGTTGATGAAGTCGACGAGGACCAGCGAGTCGTTGACCACGATGCCCGCCAAACCGACGACGCCTATCAAGGCGATCAGCCCGATCGGCGCGCCGCTCACGAAGAAGCCGATGACGACTCCGATGAAGCTGAGGGGGATCGCGGCCATGACGACGAGCGGCTGGATGAAGCTGCGGAACTGGGTCGCCAGGATGGTGTAGACGAGCAGCATCGCGATGATGAAGGCGTTGGCCAGCGACGCGAGGCTCTCGTTGGTGCGCTCGTACTCGCCGCCGAGCTCGAAGCGGACGTTCGGGTTCGCGGCCATCAGCGGCTCGAGCCGGGTCATCAACCGCCGGTTGACCTCGGCGCTGGTCTCTCCGTCGTCGATCTGACTGGTGACCTTCACCACGCGCTCGCGATCGCGGTGACGGATGATCGCCGGTCCGCGACCGGGCACGATCTCGGCGATGTCGCCGAGGCGCACGCTCGATCCGTCCGGGGTCACCAGGGTCAGCGACTCGAGCTTGCTGGCGTCCGCGCGCGCGTCGTCGTCGAGCCGCACCACGAGCTCGATCTCCTCGTCGCCATCACGCAGCGTCGCCACTGGGAAGGCCCCGAAGGCGTTCCGGAGCCAGAGCGCGACCTGGGGCGGCGTCAGCAGATGCATGGCGGCGCGCTCTTCGTCGACCTCGACCTGCATCTCGCGTTTGCCGAGCTCGAAGTCGATCGCGACGTTCCGCGCGCCCGGCGTCTGACGCACCTCGTCGGCCACGGTGCGGCCGAGCTCGGTGATCTGTCCGAGGTCGTCGCCGAAGATCCGCACGGCCACCGGCGCCCCGCGCGGCGGACCCGGTCGGTACTCGATGACCTCCAGGCTCACCGGGCCGACGATGTCGTCCATGGCGCCGCTCGCGCGCTCGAGCAGCTCCTTGCCGCTGCGCAGGCTCTCCCGCAGGTCCTGCGGCTTCATGTAGACGGTCACCATGCCGACGTGGTCGCCGCGGTCGACGCCCATCGCGGTCCGGGTCAGCCCCCGCGCGGCGACGATCGCCTCGACGTTCGGGTCCGCGTACGCGAGCAAACGCCGCTCGACCTCGCGCAGGACCTCGTCGGTCTCGGCCTTGGTGGCGTCGGTCGGCAGCTGGATGCGCACGTCGAACATGTCGACGTCGCCGTCGGTGAAGAGCACCACGTCCTTGGTCGCGTAGGCTGCGTAGACGAGCCCGCCAGCCAGCACGTAGGCGCTGAAGACCACCAGCTTGCGCCGCTTCAGAGCCCCCCGAAGCCAGCGCTCGTAGACCGCGCCGACCCGCTCGCCGATCCGCTCCCAGCGGGTCTTCGGCCGGTCGCTGCTCTGGCGCCGCTTCACCTTCCCGAAGTCCGCCATGTGGCTCGGCAGGATGAAGAACGCCTCGATCAGCGACGCCACCAGCGACGCGATGACGACCTTCGGGATGATCGCGAAGAACTTCCCCAGCACGCCGGTCATCAGGAGCAGCGGCAGGAAGGCCGCGAGCGTCGTCATGGTCGAGCTCACCACCGGCCAGAAGACCTCGGCGGTGCCGATCACCGCAGCCTCACGCCGCGGCTTCCCCTCCTCCATGTGCCGGTAGACGTTCTCGATGATGATGATCGCGTCGTCGACCACGATCCCGAGACACAAGATCAACGCGAGCAGCGAGATCACGTTGATGGTGATCCCCATCCAGTGCATCGCGATCAGCGCGCCCGCGAGCGCCACCGGCAGCCCGAGCGCGGCCATCGTGGCATTACGGCCGCCCACGAAGAACCAGAGCAGCACGAGCACCAGCACGAGTCCGGTCGCGGCGTTGCCGTAGAGCGAGCCGAGCGACCGCTCCACCTCGTGGGCCACGTCGCCAAAGATCTCTGCGCTCACTCCGTCCGGCAGCTCCATGCCGTCGACGACCGCGTGCACGTCTTCGCTGATCGTCAGACTGTCGGCGATGGTCTCCTTGCGGACCAGGAGCAGGATCCCCGGCTCGCCCTGGATGCGACCCGTCAACCGCGCCGGCGCGAATCCGTCGCTGACCTCCGCCACGTCGCCCACGCGCACGGCACCACCGGTCGGGTCCGGGCGAATGACCACGGCGCGGATGTCGTCGGCGTCGGCCACCTGGGTCATGCCGCGCACCAGCCGCGCGTCCCGGTCGCCGACGCTCCCGGCCGGCACGTTCGCCGCGCGCATGCGCAGCGCGTCGGACACGGCCGTCAGCGGCAGGCGGTGCGCGGCGAGCCGGGTCGGGTCGACGTCGACGGTCACGCGCCGGTCCCGGATGCCGTTGCGCCCGACCCCGCTGACACCTTCCACCTTCTCGATCTTGTCCGCGAGGTCATTGCCGACCCGGCGAAGCACGAGCTCCGGCACCTCGCCGCGAACGGCGATGGCCAGCGTGGGCACGTTCACCGAGAAGCGTCGCGTCGTCGGCGGCTCGACCCCCTCGGGCAGATCGTTGACCCCGGCGACCTCGGCCTGGACCTCGAGCACCTTCCGGTCTTGGTCGGTGACGCTCGGCTCGAACTGAATGAAGAGGAAGCCGACGCCCTCCTGCGCCACGCCCCAGAGCTCGGCGATCTCGTCGACGTCCGCGACCGCGCTCTCGAGAGGCGTGATGACCAGCTGCTCGACTTCTTCGGCCGAGGCGCCGGGGTAGACCGCCATCACTCGGGCCCAGCCCGTGGGCACCGCGGGGATGGACTCGCGGGTCATCTCCTGGAGCGTCACCGCCCCGACGATGACCAGCGAGACCCCGAGCAGGTTCACCAGGACCGAGCTGCGAACGGCGAAGCGGGCGAGCGCCTTGGCCATGACCCCGCGGGGCGCTCAGGGCGCCTCGGCCTCCACTTCGGGGAGCGTGTCCGGATCGACGGCCGCCGTGGGCTCGTCCTCGCTGGCATCGTCATCCGGAACGATCGTGACCTCGCCTTGGTGGACCACGCGGTCGAGCCCGGCCACGATCACTCGCTCGCCGACCTCGAGGCCTTCGCGGATCACCGCGCGACCATTCTCACGGCGGTCGACCACCACGCCCCGGCGGTGCGCCTTGCTCTCGCCGTCGACCACGAAGACGTGGGGCTCGCCGTAGCGCTCGAAGAGGGCGTCGTCGGGAACGACCAGCGCCGGCACCGGGTCGCCGGTTCGCACCGACACCAAGCCGGTCAGCCCCGGGCGGAGCCGATGCTCCGGGTCTTCGATGTGCACCACGACCGGCAGGCGGCGCGTCCGCGGGTCCACCACCTCGCCGACACGGACCACCTGCGCGGCGAAGGTCTCGCCCGGGCGCGCGTGCGCTTCGAGGCTCGCCTCGGCTCCGACCGGCACGTCGAGCGCCCGCCGTGGATCGAGGAGCACCCGGGCCTCGAGCCCCGAGGTGTCCACCAGCTGCAGGAGCGGCGACCCCGGCGTGGCGAGCTCGCCGACCTCGACGACGGTCTCCACGACCGTCCCATCGAAGGGTGCCCGCACCACGGCCTCGGTGAGCCCACGACGAGTCAGCGCCGTCTGCGCTCGAGCCGACTCGAGCGCGGTCTGCGCGAGCCGCACCCCGTCCTGGGCGTCTTCGAGCCGCTGCTGCGGGAGGCTACCGCCCTCGACCAAGCGCTGGGCCAGATCGCGCTGCCGCTCCGCCTGGGCGAGCGCCGCCTCGGCCTGCGACACCCCCGTGCGCGCGGCCTGTAGCGCGGTGGCCGCTCGACCGACGTCCAGCCGAACCAGGACCTCGCCCGCTTCGACCGACTGCCCTGCCTCTGCGCCGATGGCGACGACCCGACCCGGCGCCTCCGCGCGAATCAGCGCCGAGCGGATGGCCTCGATCTCGGCCGTCCCCGACGCGCTCGCGGCGAGCATCTCCCGAGTGACCGTCGCCACGTGCACCGGCGGCGGCGGCGCGGGCGCCTCTTCGGCCACGGGCTCTTCGCAGCCGGCGATCGACACGACGAGCGCCGCCGCGGCCAGGGCGGCGAGGGAGCAGCCGACGGCAGGCTCACGGGTCACCCCCCAACGTTGGCGGCACGCGGACCCGGTGGCAACTCGCCGCTGTAGGCGAGTCATCGCGCCCCGAGCCTGCGAATGAGCGGGAGATCGGTGTCGTTCCCTCGTAGAGTGCGCACGTGCGATGGAGCGAACGCACCCTGGCGGGGTTGGGGATCGGCAGCGTGGTCGGCTGTGTCGGCTACACGATCTGGTCGATGGTCACCGAAGCGCAGATCGCCGGCTTCCTGATCCGGATGCAGGCCTACGCCGACCACGGCCGCTATGGCGTGAACTATTCCTGGGTGATGACCCTCTTCATCACGGTGGGTCTGCTCGGAGCCCCGCTGGCGACCCTCGCGCTCGTCCGCTCCACCCTCATCGGCACCCGACCCCCGAGCACGCTACGCGGCGCGGCCAGGAAACGGCGCCTCACGATCCTGGTCCCTTCGCTGGTCGTCTTCGGACTGAGCACCGCGATGGCCGTCTTCCTGCTGACCGAGACCTACGAGGCCGCCGAGAGCCTCGGCTGGTTCACCAAGCTGGCCCTCTTCGCGCTCCCCACCTCGCTGCTCTCGTGGGTGCCGGTGGCGGAAGCGTTGGCGCCCGCCGGCTGGCATCAGGGGCACGTCACGGCCCGAGGCATGAACGACCTCCCCGACGGCCAACGGACCTACAACATCGTCGTGGACGGTCGGAGCTACGCCGTCTCGATGCTCGATCACGCCCGGGCGACCGAGGGCACCCTGGTCGGCGTGCTCCACACCGGCGGGCTGTTGCGACTCACCATCGCCGTGCACACCGACCTGGCCGAGCTCGGCGGGCCCCCGACTGCGTTCTAGTCAGTCTCCGCGCAGCCGCTCGATCGCTCGGGCGAAGGCCGCGCCGGTCGAACGTGGCACCCGCACCCAGCCGACCGCGTCGGTGCGGACCTGGTACACGACGTGCGGACCCTCGCCGACGCGGGTGAGCTCCAGCGTGTCGAGCGGCTCCCCGTCCGCGTCGAAGAAGGCCATCGTGCCGAGGGCCTCGCCGCCGGCGTCGGCCCCCGCGTCGGCCCGCAGGTTGCGGCGCGCACCCATCAAGCGATCGAACGCGGGCGCGGGGGTGTCGGGCGCGGCGGGGTCCACCCAGCGGCGCTGGTTCGGGTCGTCGGCGAAGCGTTGCGCCAACGCGAGCGTCCTCCCGTCGGGGAGCGTGAGCTCGGCGCGCGCGACCTCGGTCTCTTCGAAGTCGTGGAGCCCGCGACGGATCAGTCGAACCTCCGCCTCCTCGAGCGCGCGAACCACCGGCGCCTCGACCAGGTGCACCGCATCGCCTCCGCGTAGATAGCGGTCCGAGCTCCCCGGAGGCGACCCACCGAGCTCCCACTCGAGCGTGCGATCGGTGCAGCGCACCCGTAGGCGCTCGTCGCCGAATCCGTAGTCCACCGACGGCTCGGGTTCGAACGAACGGATCGCGCGCAGGCCACCCACGTCGTCCAACAGGTCCGCCGCCGCGCGACCGCCGACGAAACGCACCTCGCCCTCCCCAGCCTCGACCGTCACGACGATCCCTTCGTCGCCGGGCTCCACGCTCACCGCTCGGCGACCGCTGAGCTCCACCCGCTGTGGAACGCAGTCGACCAGGATGACGCCCTGCGCCTCGGCGGAGGGCTCCTCACGACGAGCACCGACCGCAGCGAAGAGGGCGATCATGGCGAGCACCAGATGGAGCTGCAGCGCCTTCACGAGTGTCGCCTCCGGGTCCCGATCGCTAGCGCGAAGAAGGGCAGCGGCACGCCGAAGATCGCCAGCAGGTACACCACGCGCGCCTCGCCGGACGCGTGGTCGACCTCGAGCTCGGCGTCGGTGGTCGCGATCGGCGGCGCGACCCGGCCACCCGCGCGCTCCGCCAACCAACCGAGCGTATCTCGGACGAAGGTCGCTCCGGCCGGTCGCTGCAGCGACGCATCCCCGAGCAGGTCCGCGTCGCCGATCACCACCACCCGGCCTTCGCCGCCACCGCCGCGCGCGATGCCACGGGTGGCCACCACCACGGCCTGCGTCTCGACCGCTTCGTCCTCGCCTCGACGACCGTCGCCATCGACGTCACGGAAGGCGCGCTCGACCCGCAGCGGGGCCACCGCTCGTTCGTCTGCCCGCTCGAAGGCGATGGCACCGTCGACCCAGACCGCCTCGGTCATGGCCGCGGTGATCGGGTGGGCGGCCGAGGGTCGGCTGCGAACGCGCGCCCGACCGTCGATGCCACGAAGGAGGCCCGGCCGGCCCCGCACCCCGAGCGGCGCGAACGACGCGGCCACCGATGCGTCCTCCACCGCGACCAGCACGCGACCCCCGCGAGCCACGAAGCGACCGAGTGCGTCCACCTCGGACTCCTCGAGCGGCGCGCGTGGATCGAAGAGCACGACGAGCTCGTCGCCGGCTTCGCCCGGAAGCCGCCGCAGGTCCAGCGTCCGGAGCTCGTAGCCCGAGCGCTCCAGCAGCTGCGTCAGCGACCGCGGCGTCTCCCGAAGCGACGGCTCCCCGTGGCCCTGCACGAAGTACACGGGTCGCGGCGGCGCCAGCGCTTCGCCAAGGGTCTGCAGAAACGCCGAGTCCAGTCGCCGCAGCACCCGGCGAGCGAGCGCCGGACGGTCGCCGAAGACCAGCGCCGCTCCCTCGGTGCCCTCCGGTGCCAGCACCAGCACGCCGTCGCCCTCGACGCCGTGGCGGCGCGCCAGCTCGGGCTGTCGCGCGGCGTCGACGCGACGGACCGTCAGCTGGTCGCTCTCCGCACTCAGCTGGTCGAGCCACGGCTCCAGCCGCGCGGCGATCGGATCGCGCGGAGGGAAGAAGAGCAGCGCATCGGTCGGGGCGGCGAGCTCCGCCACCGCCGAGCGCACCGCGTCGCCCGGAGCATCGAGGCGACCGAGCGAGAGATCGACCCGCACATCCGACTGGGTCGAGACGTCGTGGCTGGCCAACACGAAGACCAGCGCCGCGAGCACGGTGCCCACGCCGATCATCCGCCGCCGGTCCGCGCGCATCATGGCGCCCACCGCCGCTCTTCCTGGCCCACGGTCGCAGCGACCAGGGCCACGTAGATCAGGCCGACGAGGAAGACGCCGTCGGAGAGGTCGAGGATGCCGCGGCGGAACGCATCGTTGTGAGCCCACACGGGCGCGGCTTCCGCCAGGACCACCCGCCACGCCGGGCGAACGCGATCGGCGACCATCGGCATCAGCTCGAGGGCCGCGAGCAGGCAGCCACCGGCGATGGCGCCCGCCAGTGGTCGCCGGAAGAACGCCGTGCCGGCGAGACCGACCGCGAGCCCGAACGCTCCGGAGAGGAGCCAGCCCAGTCCGCCGGCGAGAAGATGACCCGAGCTGCCGTGGCCACTCCAGAGCACGAGCGCCGGCAGGTGCGCGCACCCCAGCACGCCGAGCGCGATCACGACCAGCCCCGCCCAGAAGCGGCCCGCGATCCGCTGGTGCGCCCGGATGGGCGCGGTGCGCCAGAGCATGTCCGCCGGCGCGCCCATCACCACGAGCGTCAGCGCGAGCACCAACCCCGCCGCCTCCATCACGTAGGCGCCGTGGTGGAAGAAGATCGCGAGCGCGCGCTCCGAGGTGCGGCGCTCGTCGACCGCGAAGGCGAGCAAGTGCAGGCCGTGGACCAACGCCAGCGTACCGAGGAACGCCCAGAGCGCGCCGGTGCGGCGGAGTGCGCCGAGCTCGCGAGCGGCGATGCGGCGGCTCGGGCTCAACCGGCGACCTCACCGAAGATCGCCTCGAGCTCGCTGAGCGTGCTGGTCGGTCGCTCGAGCGCGACCAGCTCGTGCCCCGCGCCGATCAACGCACGACAGACGATCGCCCGGTGCGCGGGGTCGATCCGGAAGGTGGAGGCATCGAGCATCTCGAAGCCACGCTGGCCCACCACGTCGACCAGGATTCGCTCCGGCGCGGGCACGCCAGGGGCGGGCTCCACTCGCAGCCGGACCCGTTCGTCCTCGTCGGCGGCGGCGAAGTCACGCACGAGACGCCCTTCTTCCAGCACGAGGTAGCGAGTGGCGATGCGCGAGACCTCCGAGAGCAGATGCGACGAGAGCACCAACGTGAGCTCGAGCGACTGGAGCAACGTTCGCAGCGCGGCGGTCTGCGCCGGGTCGAGGCCGGCGGCGGGCTCGTCCAGGAGCAGGACTCGCGGTCCGTGCACGATCGCCTGCGCCAGACCGACCCGCTGCCGCACGCCATGGGAGAGCGTCCCGATTCGTCGCTCCGCGTAGGGACCGAGGTCGCAGCGTTGGAGGACCTGCGCCGCCGCCCGCGGCTCCGCCCCGCGGAGCTCGGCGACGTGCAGTAGATAGGGCGCGACGTTCATGTCGTCGTGGAGTGGCGGGCGCTCGGGGAGGAAACCCAGCCGCGCGCGCCACGCGGGATCCGGATCGAGGGGATCGGCGCCAGCGATCCGCACCTGGCCGGCGCTCGCATCGAGCACCCCCGCGAGGATGCGCAACAGGGTGGTCTTCCCTGCGCCGTTGCGACCGAGCAACGCCACGCGCTCGCCATCGGCGACCGTGAAGCTCACCCGGCGCAGCGCCGGCTGCGCCGCGTAGAAGCGGCTGACCCCCGCGACACGAATCGCGGGCGCCCCCTCGGGCGACGCTGGCGGCACCGTCCGCGTCAGTCCCAGCTGAGCAGCGGCATCGTGACCGCGCTGTCGTCGTCGTCGAGCACCGTGCCGATGACGATCCCGACGATGACGACCGCCACGACACCGAGGGCGGTCCAGAAACGCCAGTCGCCGGACACCGGGTCGGCGCCCTCGAAGCTCTGTCCATCGAAGACCACGGCGCCGTCGCCCACGTCGCCACCACCGCTGGAAGGCGAGACGGTGACCGCCTCGGTCTCACCGACGTCGACGGAGACCACCTCGCTCCCGACCTCCTGCTCTTCGTGAACCAAGGTCACGTGGTGGGTGCCGTGAATGACCCGCACCGGCCGCGAAGGATCCTCGACCGGGTAGCCATCCACCTGGACCTCGGCGCCTTCGGGTGCCTCCTCGACCGCGATCTGGAGCTGACCACCCCGCTCCTCCATGTGGGTGCGGAGCTCGACGGCCGAATCGCGAAGGGGCGGCGGGGTCTGGGAGTCCGCGAGGATCAGCTGCACTTGGGCGTCGGCCTCGGGGTATTGGCCCAGCTCGAAGAGGTTCAGGGCCAGGTTGTAGCGAACGGCGGGCGCCGCCCGGATGGCCAAAACCGCCCGAAAGGTGTCCACCGCCTCGCGATAGCGGCGGTGTTCGTGCTGGTCGACTCCCTCGCCGAAGAGCTGGCGAGCGCGCTGGACGGACTCCGAATCCTCCTGTGCAGACGCCAGGTGCGGGAGCAGGAGGCTCATCGAGAGCAGGAGGAGATGACGACGCATGGCCCGCCATCCTACAATGGCCCCCGAATGGGATCCCACTTCGATCCGGTGAAACCGTGAGCTTCACCGACCGCTACGACCTCCAGGTGCCGCTGGGGCGAACCCCGGCAGGGATCGTCTGGCAAGCCACTCGAAAGAAGGACGACCGCACGGTCGCCGTCGCAATCGCCGACGGCGAGGGCCTGATGGACGAGGCCCTCTTCGGTCGCGTTCGCGAGCGTTTCCGCCGTGATCTCGGTGCCCTGACCAAGGCCAAGAAGGGCCACCTGCCGCAGGTCCACGAGGTCGACGAGGACGATTCGGCGAACCCCTACGCCGCCATGGAGCTGGTCTCGGGCGAGAGCCTGGCGACGCTGGCGGAGGACGACCTCGACCTGGAAACCGTCGGGACGATCCTCGATGGGGTGCTCCGAGCGCTCGAGGCGGCGCATCGCGTCCGCGTGTTCCACGGCGACATCGAGCCGGGGAACGTGCTCTACGACGAAGAGAGCGGGGCCGTGAACCTGGTGGGCTTCGGCCTGAACCGCGCGCTGGCGAGCGCCGAGGGCTGGGGCGACGACGTCGAGGAGACGCTGAGGCGATCGGCCATCCACCGGGCGCCGGAGCTGGGCGACGGCGAGCTCCCGAGCGATGCGCGCGCCGACCTCTACGCCGTCGGCGTGTTGCTCCACCAGCTGCTCTCTGGCGAGGCGCCGAAGACCGGCCGTTCGGTGGCCGACGTCGCGCCGGAGCTCGGCGCGTCGATGGTGAAGGTGATCGATCGGGCGCTCGACCCGAGCGCCCAGGGGCGCTTCGCGAGCGCGTGGGCGATGCGCACGGCGCTCAACGCGGCCGTTCGAATGGTCGCGAGGGGCGAAAAGCCGCCGAGCGCGTCGGGGGGCAAGAAGACCATCCCCGGTGGAATGAAGGCCCCCGACGTGCCGATGGTGCCCAAGGTGCCCAGCCCGAGCGCGCCCCCGCCACCCAAGAGCACAGCGCGGCCCAGCGCGCCACCACCCCCGCCGCCCAAGAGCAGCCGCCCGAGCGCGCCGCCGCCGCCGCCGCCCAAGGCCAAGGCCAGCACACCGCCGCCGACCCCGAAGGCCAGCACACCGCCGCCGACCCCGAAGGCCAGCACACCGCCACCGGCGCCCAAGGCCAGCACGCCGCCGCCGCCACCGGAGAAGAAGGGCAAGGGTCCGGCGACGGTCCCCATCGCGGTGGCACCGCCGCCCGACAACGACGCGGATGCGCCGCCGACCGGCGCTGGAGCGGCGAGCTCGATCCCGCCGCCCGTCGTGGGGGTCGGCGTCGGCGTCCGTGAAGAGACGCAGTCGATCGGTCTCGAGGATCTGACGCCGGCCGAAGCGCCGCCGGAGCCGCCGCGAGCGAGCGCTCCGCCGCCACCGGTCCCCGCCCAGAGCGCGGACGAAGACGACGATCTCGACCTACCGCTCGCCGCCAGCCCGTCGTTCCTCCGTTCACCCATCGGGCTCGCGGCGGTCGCCGTGGTCGCCATCGGCGTGGGGTGGTTCATCGGTCGGGCCACCGCTCCCGAACCGACCGCCGACGTGGGTCAGGTCGCGGCGGCACCGACCGAAGAAGCCCCCGAGGCGGAGCCGGAAGCAGTACCGGAACCGGAACCGGAACCGGAACCGGAACCGGAGCCCGAGCCCGCGGAGCCGCCGCCACCAGCGCCAGAGCCCCTGCGCATCGGCTCGCTGCCCGACGGAGTGGAGGCTCTGGTCGATGGCGCTCCTTATGACGGCGACGCCCCGCCGACCCTCACGCCCGACGGCCCGTCGGTGCCACTGGTCGTGCAGCGCGGCGATCAACGAGTGCGCCTGAACCTCGCTCGCGACGCCGAGGGCAACCTCGACGTCACCGTCGCCGAGTTCACCGAGCCGCCCGAGCCGGAGCCGGCCCCCCCGCCGGTCGCGGCGACCCCGATGACCCGCCGCGCGCCTTCCACAGCGCGCCGCCGCACGCGGCGAGCGCCGAGCACGATGATGAGCTCGGGCGGAAGCCTCATGCGCCCGGGCATCGCGTACGACCCCGGTTTCTGATCGCGAACACTACTCGCTGAGCATGTGCGCGCGGAGCTCGCCGCGGACCACGACGGTCTGCCCGCTGAGCTCCGTCTCGATGCGCGTGTCGACCACCACCGGCCCGATGTCGGGGCAATAGATGGTCTCCACCTGCTGGCGGCCGTCGGTCTCCACCACGGCCACACAGCCGTCGAACGTTCCCGCGGCGACTTCGACGTGCTCGTCGATCGAGCGGACCCGCGCCTCGCGACCACCCGCGGCGGGCCAAGTGGCGCCGACCTCGATGGGTCGCTTCAGCAGCCAGGTCTCGGAGGCGACACGAAAAATTCCTTCGGGCCGCAGCTCGTAGACGATCGCGTCCTGGGAGCTGCCGTTGTTCTCGACCGTGACTCGCGGCCCTTGGACCTCGACCACCCGAGAGATGCCCAGCGCGGAGAGATCGACGCCCGTGTCGACGTCGTAGGTCCACACGTTCCCATCGCTCAGTGGGTAGAGCCGGGCGGGGTCGATGGCGTCGTCACCCTCGCCGGCATCCTGGGCACCGCCGCAGGCGATGAGGGTGAACATGACACACGCGATGGTGGCTCGAATCAAAGGACGTACTTCCAGACGATGAAACAGAAGAAGAGGAGACAGCCGATCAACACACCGATCTGTGCTGGATCCACCCGCGTACGTTGCACGAGGTCGGAGGCAGATTCCGCCAGCGGCCCGCCCTCCGCGAGGATCGGCGCCGCGAGGGAGCGGACCTCGGCGTAGTCGCCGCGATCGAAGGCCGCCTGGAGCTGCGCCAGTCGCTCGTCGGAGGGGCCTTCTTCGGCGGTCGCCGCCTCAGCCTCCGCCCCTTTGGAGGTAGCTTTCGTGGCTTCAGTCGAGACGTCCTCATCAACGGACTCGGGCGGGTCGGCGTCCTTGGGCATCGGAGGCGCAGACTAGTACGGGGAGGAGGGTCGGTCATCCGCCGACGAGATGCTTGCCTCGCAGCGGTGGGGCCGGTAGGAACGAGCGAAGGCTCATGAAACGAGTTCTGGTGGTGGAAGATGATCCCGATCTGGCGAAGATGCTGGCCCGCATCCTCAGCCACGACGGCTATTCCGTCGCCACTTGTTCGGATGGTGCGGCAGCGCTGGCCCACCTCGATGCCAATCCGGTCGATCTGATGATCACCGATCTGATGATGCCCGGGATGGAGGGCGAGGAGCTGCTCATGGAGCTCCGGCGCCGCAAGGGTCTCCCGCCGATTCCGGTGATCCTGATCAGCGCCAGCGCGATGCGCGCGACCATCGCCGAGCGGCTGAAGGTGGAGGCCTCGCTCTCGAAGCCCTTCGACACCGAAGAGCTCCGCCAGCTCGTCGCGACCCTGCTCGACCCGGCCGCCTGAACGCGACACCCGCTGACGGGCCCCCCGTTTTTCGGGTATAGGGGCGGGCGAGATGCAGACGATCTTCAGAGCGGGACTCTTCGACGGGCAGAACGCCCTCGTCACCGGCGGCGGCACCGGCATCGGTCGCGCGATCGCCGAAGAGTTGGTCACCCTCGGTGCCAACGTGGCCATCTGTGGCCGGCGACCAGAGCCACTCGCCGAGGCGGCGAAAGAGCTCGAGGCGCTCCGTGAAGGGGCCAAGGTCCACCACGCGACCTGCGACATCCGGGACCCGGAAGCGATCGGCGAGTTCGTCGAGGGCGCCCGCGACGCGCTCGGTTCGATCGACATCCTGGTGAACAACGCCGGCGGTCAGTTCCCCACTACGGCACAGCAGCTCTCGCCCCGAGGCTTCGAGGCGGTCGTCCGCAACAACCTCCTCGGCACGTGGAACATGACTCATGCCGTCGCCGAGAAGGCGATGATTCCACAGAAGCGTGGTCGCATCATCAACGTCATCGCCGTGATCGCGCGGGGCTTCCCCGGCATGGTCCACACCGGCGCCGCGCGCGCCGGCGTGGAGAACGTGACCAAGACGCTCGCGGTGGAGTGGAGCCAGTTCGGCATCCGCTGCAACGCGGTCGCGCCCGGCGTGATCGAGAGCAGCGGGACCAAACAGTACCCGCCGCAGCTGCTGGTCAGCGCCAAGCAGGCCAACCCCTTGAAGCGACTCGGACACCCCGACGAGGTCTCCCACCTCGTGGTCTACCTCTGCTCCCCGCAGGCCGACTTCATCACCGGCCAGACCTTCACCATCGATGGTGGGGCGTCGATCTGGGGTGAGCAGTGGCCGATCCCCGACGAGGTCCCACAGTTCCCGCCCTACGAGTAGCGGGCCAGCGCACTCTCCAGCCATCCGGGATCCCCAGAGGGATCACAGGTGATCCCCAGTTATCCACAGGGTGTGTGGATATTGTGGATACTCGTGGCGTCGACGATCCGTCCACCGGCGCCGACGGATCGTGCCGAACCGGGGACAGACCCGGCGGAACGCAGGGCCCCACCGGCCGGAAACGGCCCAGGGGGAGCCAAGGATGGGCCACTTTGTTGCGTCCGAGAGGGAGCCCGTGCCTTGGCTGGAAGAGAGGCAGGGGAAGGACGTCGACGATGGGGAAGCGCAGCAGAGTCAGAGGACCGAAGGTCACGGCCGAGACGCATCACCAACGGCTGCGGCGACGGGCTCACCGGCACGCGCGCAAAGGCAATTTCCGTAAGGCTGTCGTGGCGTTACGGGAGCTGGCCGCGCTCGATGGACGGCCCGCGCATTGGGTGGCTCTGGGGGATGCGCTGCGGCGTGCTCGGAAGGAGCGCGAGGCCATCCGAGCACTGCACCAGGGACTATTTCTCCACAGCCGAGCTGGCTCCGATGCCCGGGCTCGGAGCGTCGCGCAGCTCATCTTGGAGCTGGACCCGACCGATCGCGTCGCCGAGCGTCAGCTCGAGCGAGCTGGAGTTTGCCCCTAGTCAGGTCCCCTACCCGACGTTATGATCGTTCCGTCGTCACTTCGGTGGCGACCAAACTGGCGGTGAGACAGGCCATGAGGCCCGCAATGGTGCGAAATTTCGAACGAATCGGCGTCCGCAAGGGCGACCATCGGTCGGGGTCTCGCCGCCTGCACCAGTACGCTCAATCCTGGGCGTGCTCCAACATCACAGAACGCTTCGTGAGAGGTCTGGTCCACAACCGGACCAGAGACCCCGAAGCGCCGGCGAAGCCGGGGGAGGTCTGAAAGCATGGACAGTACTAACTCGCTCTCACCGGAGGTCGCTACGCGCTAATTCGAAGGGCAGCTCATGCGTTGGGCTGCCATCGATGACGAAAACGCGTCGATTCTGAAGACCGCTCCGGATTTATGGGAGCACACGAGGCAGCGCCCCACCTGGGTCGCTGCCTCGTTCTTTTAATCACAGCCCCTCAGCAGGGTGTGTGACGGGTCTGAGAGACTCGCCGGTCGATGAGACGGCTCCCTTTCGGCATCGGCGAGACCAAGCCGCACGTCTTTTCTGGGGGGCTTTTGGAAAAGCCCCCGCCTCGTCGCGAGTGAATCGCTCCTCGCCTCCCCGAAAAGCTGAAGGTCTCCTCCGCCCAACCGATGTTCCATCGCCGCTGCGGTCAATCACACCGTGGGAGCCGGCCCGCGACCCGGTCCGATAGACTCCCCGGTCCATGAGACGGCTCCCTTTCGGCATCGGCGAGACCAAGCCGCACCACTACCTGGAGATGGCGAAGATCGCCTGGGCGAACCGCGGCAAGTGGGGCTACGCGCTTCGGGTGCTCAACGACGGCGTCTGCGACGGCTGCGCGCTGGGGACCAGCGGGCTGCAGGACTGGACGATCGAAGGCACGCACCTGTGCCTGGTGCGACTCAACCTGCTGCGCCTGAACACGATGGATGGCGTCGCCGACGAGCGACTGGCCGACGTCGAGTCGCTGCCGACCGACGGCCGCGAGCTCCGCGATCTCGGTCGGCTCGCGCACCCGATGCGGCGGCTCCCCGGCGAGAAAGGGTTCACCCGAATCGACTGGGCGACGGCGACCGAGGAGATCGGCGCGCGGCTCGCAGCGACCGACCCGAAGCGTGCCGCGCTCTACATGACGAGCCGCGGCATCACCAACGAGATCTACTACGCGGCGCAGAAGGCGTGGCGAGCGTACGGCTCGCCGCACGTCGACAACGCAGCGCGCCTCTGCCACTCGCCCTCGACGGCGGCGATGAAGGCGACCATGGGCGTGGCGGCGAGCACGTGCAGCTACGTCGACTGGTTCGAGGCAGACGTCATCGTCTTCTTCGGATCGAACCCGGCGAACGATCAGCCGGTCGCGCTGAAGTACCTCTACGAGGCGAAGAAGCGGAACGGCACGAAGGTCCTCTCGGTGAACACCTACGAGGAACCGGGGATGGACCGCTACTGGATCCCCTCGAACGCCGACAGCGCGGTGCTCGGCACGAAGATCGTCGACCGCTTCTACGGGGTCGGCTCCGGTGGGGATCTGGCGTTCGTGCAGGCGGTGCAGAAGCTGCTGATCGGTCGGCGTGCGATCGATCGCGCGTTCGTCGACGCGCACACCGAAGGCTGGACCGAGTACGAGGCCGCCCTGCAGCAGGTCTCGCTCGAAGACCTCGTGGCTCGCAGCGGCGCGACCATGGACGACGTGATCGATTTCGCAGCGACGATCGATGGCGCGAAGAAGGGCGTGCTCGTGTGGTCGATGGGGATCACGCAGCACGCACACGGCACCGACTCGGTGGCGGCGATCTGCAACCTCGGGCTCTCGCAGGGCTTCGTCGGGCGGCCCGGTTGTGGGCTGATGCCGATCCGTGGCCACTCGGGTGTGCAGGGCGGCGCGGAGATGGGCGCCTACGCGACCGTCTTCCCCGGTCGCGCGATCAGCGAGGAAGGTGCCGACGAGCTCGAGGAGCTCTGGGGCTTCCGGCCGCCGCCCGAGGTCGGTCACGACACGATGGCGATGCTGGAAGCGGCCGATCGCGGTGAGCTCGATCTGCTCTACGCACTCGGCGGGAACTTCCTGGAGACGGTGCCCGACCCGGAGGGCGCGCGGCGCACGCTCGGGCGCATCGGCGTGCGGGTGCACCAGGACATCGTGCTGAACACGTCGATGTTCGTGCCGGCCAACGAGGCCGTGTACCTGCTCCCCGGCCGCACGCGCTACGAGCACGAGGGTGGACTCACCGAGACCACCACCGAGCGGCGGGTGATCTACAGCCCGCACGTGCCGGGCCATCAGGTCGGCGAGGCCAAGGAAGAGTGGCGCATCGTCACCGAGATCGTCGCCGCGGCGCGACCGGAGCTGGCGGACGCGGTGACGTTCGCCGACAGCGCGGCGATCCGCGAGGACATCGCGCGGACCATTCCGGCGTACGCGGAGATCACCTCGCTGAAGAAGAAGGGCGACCAGTTCCAGCGCGGCGGTCGCCGCACCTGTGAGGGCGGCGAGTTCCCGACCGAGAGCGGCAAGGCGCGCTTCCTCTACGCCGAGGCGCCGGACCGCCGGCTGCCGTCGGGGCGCTTCCATCTCGCGACCCGGCGCGGCAAGCAGTTCAACAGCCTGGTGCAGGCCGAGGTCGACACGCTGACCGGTGCAGCGCGCGACCACGTCTTCATCAGCGCCCGCGACATGGACCGGCTCGGATTGAAACCGGACCAGCCCGTCCGAGTGCAGAACGATCACGGCACCTTCGAGGGCCGCGCCTTCCAGGCACCGGTCACGCCCGGGAACCTGCAGATGCACTGGCCGGAAGCCAACGTGCTCCTACCGCCGGGCCGACTGGATCCCGGCGGGCTGGTCCCCGACTACAACGCGACCGTCACCCTCGAAGCGCTCTGACGCGAACCTCGGCGACGAAGAATCTGCGCAACCGAGCGGAGCACCGGTCGATAGGGCATGACCAATCGACTTCCTCTCGCCCTGCTCGCCGCGCTCGTGGTGGGCTTCCTCATCGACCCTGGAACTGCGCTCGCCGACCGCGGCTCCGTTCACCTCCGCGATGGCAGCGTCATCCGTGGCGAGGTCGTGACCTATGCGCCTGGCGCGGGTGTCACGCTCCAGCTCGAAAACGGGTCGGTGATCGAGCTCTCTTCCGAAGAGATCGCGCGCGTCGACATCGGCAGCGATGCGCCATCACCCGCTGCGGTCGCTGCGGCCGCGCCCAGTGCGAGCGTAGCTCCGGCGCCTGCCGCCACGGGAGCCTCCTCCGCGCCAACGCCCGGACGGCCCGGCCTCGTGGGTCCGATCGTCATGGGCTCGATTGGCGCTCTACTGCTTGCGACCGGCGCCCCGATCTACGTGAACTCGTTCTGCTACGACTGCATCGAGTTCACCCCGCGCGGGATCGCGGGTCTCAGCGTGATGGGCGTGGGTGGCGCGCTCCTCATCTCGGGCTTCGGCATCTGGATGGCCAAACGAGTGAAGATCCGCCGTGGCTGGGGGAACGAGGACCGCGCCCTTCGGCTCCAGCCCTCGCTCGGTCGAAGTCACGCGGGACTCCAGCTGAGCGGCACGTTCTGAGGAGCGGATGCGCCCTCGAAGCGCAGTGCGCTTCGAGGGCCCTCGCTCCGATCAGTCCCAGCGGCTGGTGACGGTCAGCGACCACGCGTGGAGCGTGCCGCTGTCGCGCTCGAGGCGGTCGGTGATGCGGAGCGTCCACGGGCCGTTGGCGTCTTCGTCGCCGGGGAAGCCGGCGAGCGCGCGCTGGATGTGCACGTCCTCGGAGGTGACCTCGTCGGTCTCGCCGTCGAAGACGGTGACCTCGGTGCCGACCGAGTTCGTGAGCGTGACGAGCAGGTCACCCGGGTACGTGTGGCGCAGCTCGAGGTCGATCTCGACGTCGGTGCTCACGGTCGAGAGGCCGTAGGCGTAGAGGGTGCGCTCGGTGGTCGCCAGATCGGGGAGCGCGACGTTCGCGTCGTCGGTGAAGGTGCCGCGCATCCACGCGGGGTTGCAGAGACCCCAGCTCGGATCGAACGCCGCGCCGGCGCAGACGAGACCCTCGGCGCACGGGCCATTGGCGGTGCCGCACTCGTTGCCCTCGCCGGGGATCGGCTCGAGCGAGACGCACTTGCCGAGGCCGATGGCGGCCACGAAGCCTTCGCAGCGGAGCGCGCCTTCGCAGCCGATCTCGCGGGTGCAGTCCTCGCCCTCGGTGGGGAGACCGGTGGACGAGGCGCAGCCCGCGCCCACGCAGCTGCTGGTGAGCTCGAAGGGGCCCTCGACGGTTTCGGCGTAGCCCTTGACCATCAGGCGGTACTCGCCGGCGCCGAGGCTCTCGGAGATCTCGGAGAACCAGCCGAGCCCGGGGGCGTCGTCGCTCTTGAAGAGGTAGCTGCCCCACTTCTCGCCGTTCCAGCGGAAGAGGTAGATGACGGTGTCCACGTAGGGGTCGGGGCCGCCGGTGGTGAGGGTCACGTCGGCGTCGGCGAAGAGCTCGAAGTCGAACGCGTGGAAGCGGGTCTCGCCGCCGATGGTCGCGCCGTTCGGAACGCCGAGCTCGAGCTCGTGGACCGTGGGCGTGTAGAAGCTGTCGGCCTTGCCGTCGATGACGCTCGGGAGGGGCGACTCGGGGCCCTTGTCGCCATTGGTCGGCGCGACGCAGGCGCCGATGAAGAGGAGGATGGGGAGGTACTTCATGGGGTGTCTCGTGAGCGCCGTTCTCGCGGAACGCGTCCGGCGCGGTATGGAAATGGTGATGTGGGAAGGGGCGCGCCCTGAGCAAGCGGCGTGCCGCGCCGGGATGAACGCGAATGCCCCACGGCGGGCCTGGTTCGAGCACGGATCGATGCGTGAACCGGCAACAACGGTGGCCGATGGCGGCGCCGCTCGTGGTCGTGGCGAAGTCCCACCTCAGCGGACGAACGTGGTTCGTGCGGGGCGGCTCGCGCGAGTGTTTGAATTTCCCGCTCGGAGCCCCTTTGGAAATCGGGGGATCGGGAAGGGGGGAGTGTCCCCGGGTCTATTCGGGGTGGCGGGCGCGGATGACGGTGCGGAGGGCGTGGGCGAGGCGGGCGCGGCCGGCGGTGTCGAGGCCGTGGGGGAGCGAGACGGTGCGGACCTCGACGAGGTCGCTGCCTTCGCGGGCGGCGATTCGGGCGGAGCGGCGGGCCACCTCGACGACGAGGGCACCGCGCGCATCGCGGGCGTTGCGTGTGGTCCGGATGGTGACGCCCAGCTCGTCGAGCTGGGCGCGCAGGTAGCGCACGACCGAAGGGCGGATGGAGGAGCCGACGAGCCAGACCTCGGCGTCGGCGGTCTGCGCGACGGACATCGAGGGCACGGTCAGCACGAACGCCAGAGTCAGCGCGGCGTTCAGCGCCGCGCGGGTCATCGGCGGCGGCGGCTGAGGCGCGCCGCGTCGCTCTCGGGGTAGCGCTCCTCGATCGTCTGCCAGGCGTCGTCGGCCCGAGCGCTGCCGGCGGCCTCGAGGGCGCGGGCGCGGCCGAGCGCGGCGTCTGGCGCGAGGTCGTCGTTCGGGTTCGCGCGAAGGAACGCGCCGTAGCGAGTGGCGGCGGCCGACGGGTCGCCGAGGACCTCGAGCTGCAGTCGGGCCAGACCGAGCTGCGCCATGCTGGCCTCCGCGGAACGCGGGAAGCGACGGATCAGCTCGCGGTAGAGGCGGGCCGCGCGCTGGTGCTGATGGCGCGCGACCGCGTTCTCTGCGAAGGCGAGGAGGTCATCGCTACCGAGGGTACGGGTCTCCGGCTCCGCCTCGACGACCGGCGCCTTGGCGGGAGCCACGACCGCTTCGGGCTCGGGGTCCCCGAGGAAGAGGCCACGAGCCGTCCAGCCCATGCTGAGCGAGAGCAACACCACCGCCGCCGCGAGCCAAGGTCGCAGGAAGGGCCGACGCGCGAACTGCACGGCGAGCTTCTGTGTGGTGGTCATCGGTCGACCGCTCATCCGCGGCTTGCCGAGAGCGGCCCGGGTCGCGGGGAAGGTCGCGATGGTCGGTGCGGGCTTCGGAGCCGGCGCGGGCGCCGGGATCGGGTCGAAGGGCAGGCGCTCCGGGGCCGGCGCGACTCCGCTCGGGCGAGGCGCGTCGAGCTGAGCCAACACGCCACCGACCAGGTCGGCGACGTCGAAGTCCTCGTCCTTCAGGTGGCGGGGCTCGTCGAAGAGATCGAGCATCGCGAGATCCATGCGCGCGCCGCGCTGGCTCTGGAGCACCATCGAGAGCTGCCGGCGACCGGCGGCGTCGAGCTCACCGGAGCGGAGATCGTCGACCAGATCTTCGAAGACCATCACAGCCACCCCTCCAGCAGATCGCTCAGCTCGGGGTCCGCTTCGATGCGGCGACGGAGCGCCTCGCGCGCGAGGCGCAACCGGCTGCGAACGGTGTTGACTGGCGTGTCGGTCGCGGCGCCGACCTCGGCGAGGCTCATGCCGAGGCACACACGCATGGCCATCGTCTCGGCCTGGTTCTGAGGCAGCGTGTCGAGCAACGAACGCACCGCGTCGCGACGCTCGTTGGCGAGCAGGTCCGCTCGCCCGTCGTCGGTGACGTGCTCGAGGTCGGCGGTGGGCTCGTAACGCGCGACGCGCTCACGGCTCTTCCGCTTGCCGGCGAGACAGACGCGGACGGTGATCCGATAGGCGTAGTGAATCACCGTGCTGCGACCCGCGAACGCGGGAAGCGCGTTGACCACGGCGATCAGCGCATCCTGCACTACGTCGTCGAGGTCGGGGTCTTCACCGCCGAAGAGCGCCCGAGCCGCACCCCGCAGTCGCGGTGCGAGGACGCGGAGCAGCTGGCCCAACGCCTCGCGATCGCCCTGCTGGGCCGCGGCGGCGAGCCCTGCGTAGGGATCCTTCTTGAGGCGGACCTCGGAATCACGGCGTGGCCGCTTCGCGAGATGCGCCTCCAGGCGAATCAATCCGGAGTCGAGGGTCATGGGGAGTGGGAGCCGGAGCCAACGGGGAGAGCTCCAGGACGCAACAGCATAGTGTGTGTTGTGAGGTCGCTCAAGGTGCGCAAGCTCCGTACGCAGACTGGCAGTCGACCTGCTCCGCGAACGTGAGGTCGCATTGGGCACCGACGCAGCTGCAGCCGGTGACGGGTTCGCAGGCGATTCCGTCGAAGGCCCAGCCGAAGAAGGCGCCGCAGAGCCCTTGGCCAATGGCGTCCATCGGCTCGCAGCCGAGGGTGGCGCAGGCGGCTCCACCGACGGAGGACCCGGCGGCAGCCGCGTGGCACGCGCTCGGATGGTTGCGGCCGTCACAGCCGCAGACCTCCGCGTCGGCGACGCAGTCGGTGGGTCGTGGGGCGCAGGTCCCGACTTCGCCGCACCCGTCGCGCTGACAGTAGTGGCTCGCGGGACAATCCTCGCGCTCGGTGCAGGGCGGTGGGGGCATCGTGGGGTCGTCGATCCATGCGTCGTCCTCTTCGCAGCTCACATCGGGGCAGGCCTGGCCTGGCGCTGCGCAGAATCCGCAGCCGCAGCAGATCTGCTCGCCCTCACAGACGTTCTCGCCGCACAAGAAGCGGCCGCCGCCGCCCCCACCGAGCTCGGTGGGGGCGCAGCCCATCAAGGCGAACGTGAACGTGAGCGCGGCGCGTCGACTCACGGCACGTCGAGGTAGAGGGTGTAGTCCGCCGAGCCGCTCGTCGCGGCGACGGTCCAGGCGTAGTAGCCGGCGGAGCCGGAGTAGGCGATGTCGTGGCTCGCCCCGCCGCTGGCCGACTGGGCGACCCGTGACCAACCGCGGCCGTTCCAGCGGTAGAGGGTGAGCACGAGCTCGCCGCCGCTGCCGCGGAGGTAGCCCCGGTGCACGCCGGAGCCGGAGTAGTAGTAGTTGCCGTCGGGCTGGACGTCGCGCTCACCGGCGCCGAGGTCACCGACGTAGCTCGCGCAGCTGGTGCACGGCGCGGGGTCGGGCTCCGGCTCGGGGTCGGGCTCCGGGTCCGGTTCCGGATCCGGAGTGGCGCCGCCGTCACGAATGAAGCCGACCTGCATGAGCGCGTTGGGGGAACCGGCGAGCGAAGACAGGCGACCGGTGGCGGCGTTCGAGACGAGCGCTCCGTCGACCGCGGCCGGGCTCGCGCTCGGGTTCACGCCCAGGTAGAGCGCCGCCGCGCCGGCCACGTGGGGCGACGCCATCGAGGTGCCGGAGAGGCGGGTGGCGCCGGTGTCGCTGCGGTAGCTGGCGGAGAGGATCGACTGACCCGGCGCCATGATGTCGACGCATCGACCGTAGTTGGAGAAGCTCGCGCGGGCGTCGCGGGAGGTGGTCGCGCCGACGGTGATGGCGCTCGGCGCGCGGGCCGGCGACACGTTGCAGGCGTCCTGGTTCTCGTTGCCGGCGGCGACCACGGCGACGACGCCGCTCGAGGTGAGCCGCTCGATGGCCGCGTCGGACGCGCGTGACGCCGGGCCACCGAGGCTCAGGTTCGCGACCGCAGGCTTGGTCGCGTTGGAGGCGACCCAATCGATCGCGCTGATGATGCCGGAGCTCGAACCGCTCGGACCGCAGCCGAAGACGCGCACCGGGACGACGGTCGCTTCCTTCGCGATGCCGTAGGTGCTGCCGGCGACGGTGCCGGCGACGTGGGTGCCGTGACCGTTGCAGTCGCTCGTGCCGTTGCCGTCGGAGACGGCGGTCACACCCGCGCGAACGCGACCGGTGAAGTCGCCGTGGCTCGCGCGAAGGCCCGAGTCGATGACATAGGCGGTGACGCCGGCGCCGGTCGCCTCGTAGGTGTAGCGACCGTCGAGCGGCAGGCCCGCCTGGTCGGAGCGGTCGAGGCCCCAGGGCGCGCTGCTCTGGGTGTCCGTCAGCTTCACGACGACGTCGTGCTCGACGTGGACCACGCGGGTGTCTTCGAGGAGAGCTTCGTACGCCGCGTCGGGGGAGCCGGTGGTGACGAAGCCGTGGATGATGGGGAGCAGCCGCGCGATGCGCAGGCCGTGGTCGGCCGCGAGCTCGGCGGCGGCGGCGTCGAGCCCGAGCGCGACGCCCGCGTTGGCGTCGTCGACGACGCCGTCGGGCGCCTCGCTGGCAGCGCCGATCTCGGTCTCGCCGACCGCGCCCTCGACGAGGGCGGGATCGACCATGACGATGAGCCGCCCGGGGATGATGCCGGCCTCGGGGAGGGAGTCCGGATCGGGCAGACCCTCGAGGAAGTCGGGGGTACCCAGAGCGGGCGTGGGGGAGTGGACATCGGACGGAGCGGTACACGCGGTCGCGAGCACCGCCGCGGCCCCAGCAAGGGCCGTGACGAAAGACTGCAGGCGCACGAAGGCCTCCTTCGCCGCTGTGGCGGCGGGATTGGCGAGGCTCGCGCCGGCGTCGGAGAACTGCTCCCGACGCCGGGGGGAGCGCGAGCCTCTTGTTTTGCTCACCTAGTGGGGGCGGAGTACGAAAAGTGATCAATCGCGCGCCGACTTTTTTCGCCGCGCGACCGATCGTTCAACGATCTCGCAAACTTGAGTGGGGACGCTCGTTTTCATCGTTGTCTTACTCGACAACGTTGAAAACGAGCGTCCCCGGGATTTTGGCGTCCGCGGGTGGGGAGGCTCAGGGGCGGGTGGCGTCGTAGCCGGTGGCAATCTCGAACTTCGCGCCGATGACGAGCGCCTCGAGCTCGGCGTCCATGTCGGGGTCGCCAGCCCAGAGACAGCCGCCGGCGTAGGTGGTCACGACCCGACCGGCGCGGACCTCTTCGACGAGCCAGTCACCGTCGTCGGCGGTGCCGCTGGTGGTGAGCGGCCCTTCCGCGACCGAGCCGCCGACGAGCACGCAGTTCACGCCGTTGGTCGCGATGCCGGCGCCGAGCAACACGCGGAAGCTCTCGCCTGGCTCGTCGATGGTGCCGAAGGCTTCACGAGTGCTGGTCGCGATCTCGCCGTCGCAGACCTGCTCGCAATCGGGGTTCGTGGTGTCGGCGCCGCACTCCGTGGGGTCGGCGTCGACCAGCTCGCCCATGCAGGTCTGGTCGGGGATCTGCAGCCACACGCGATGCGGGTACATCTCGTCGTCCTGACGGAAGCTCACCCGTGACGGCCAGACCTCGGAGGGACAGACCACGTCCTCGCGTGCGCAGTCGACCATGAACGTCAACGGCTGATCCTCGTGCGTGAGGTTCACGACCCCACCCGCCGCGCCGAGCGTCTCGGTGTAGACCGCGCCACCGATCTCGATCCGGATCTCGAAGGTGTCGTCGTAGGCCACGTCCCACTCGCCGCTCATGTCCGGCGCCGGGCTCGTGCTGAACGCTGCGCCGCAGCCACCCTCGGCGCCGCCGAGAAATGGCACCAGTCCGACCGCCAGCAGCGCCGTCCCCATCCGCTGAATCGTCCGCGTCTTCATCCGTCCCATGTCCACGTCCTCCCTGGGCGACCCCTCGCCCTGCCCCACTCCATCGCAAGCGCGATGCCAGGACTCCATCGCTGAAATCATTGGGCTTATCCCGATGGCGAGCTCATGAAGTGAACTGGCGTTCACGGCGGCGACATCGAGGATCAGCCTTCGAGGTCGTCCGGCACGGGAGGCGTGAGCGAATCGAGGGAGCGCAGCAGCTCGTCCGCGATGGCCGCGCGATCGCGTGCGGCGGCCGACTCCGGGGACGCATCGACCAAGACGAAGAAGGGCTCGCGGAGCTCATCGGGCACGACCACGGAGAGGTACTCGATGGCGGTCCCGCGCAGGGACGAGCCCCCTTGTGCCAGCGCGACGTGGCAGGAGCGGATCGTCTCGTCGTCCTGCGCGAGGGCCAGGAGCGCGAGCACGTAGCCGAGCGTCGCGCGCTCGACGGCGGCGCGGTCGTCCTGCGAGCGCCAAGCGGCCGGCCCGCGGGCGAGCTCCTTGCGCACCGACATGTGGAGCGCGTCCGGGGTCGGTCGTAGCTCTGGAGCGCGCTCGACCAGTCGACGCAGGCTAGCGGCCGCCGCGCGTCGCACACCGAACGCCGGGTCGGAGAGCGCCACGAGCAGGACGTCGAGCGCCGCCTCGTCACCGCAGGTCGCGATCAGCGCCGGGAGTCGCTGCCGAACGCCCACCCGGCGCGAGGGATCGGACAGAGCGATCTCCAACACCGCGCGATGGCGTGGGAGCTCCTTTCGCAGCCGGCGTTCGACCCGGCGCGCGTGCTCCGTCGTCAGTAGGCCGAGAGCGGCGTCGACGGCCGACGCATCGAGCGGGCCCGCGAGCGCTCTTCGGATCTGCTCGGGGTCGCGCGACGCGAGCACGACCCGGACGTCCGGGGGCTCGTCGCCGAGGAGCGACGCGCGGTCCACGTCGATGGTGGAGAGCAGCGAGCGGGTCGCAGGGTCGATGGGGCCATCGAGCCGCAGGGTCCCGGAGCGGACGCTCTCCGCGAGCGCGTCGACGTACCCTCGCTCCAGTCGACGGACGAGGATCAGCGCGACCACCGCGAGCGCGGCGGCGAGCCCCAGGCCGACCCGGTCGGCCACCGCGAGCGGTAGGAGCGCCGCGAGACCGAGGGCGATGGAGCTCCCGAGCGCGTCCCCGACGCGGGTGCCGCCGACGTCGAGCAGGACCTTCGCAGCGCGCTTTCGCCCCGGCGCGATGGGGGTGTAGAGCAACTCGTAGGCGGATCGAAAGAGCGAGCTCTCGAAGATGGAGGTCGAGCCCCGCGCGAGCACCACCGGGAGCACGCCGACGAAGAGCGCAGCGCCCCCCGCGCCGAAGAGCAAGCTCAGCGGGAGCACGGCGAGCGTGACCGCGAGCCCGGCGCGCTCGAGCAGACGACCCGCGACGAGCCACTGGAGACCGAAGGTCGCCAGCCCGAGCGCAGCATAGTAGCGGGCAAAGAAGCTCGGGAGGTCCGCGTCGGCGGTCGCGAAATCGACCCGAGTCTTCAACGCCACGTCGAGGAGGGCGCCGGCGATCGCCAGCACGGCGACCAGCGCGAGGATGCGTCGGAGGTAGGGCGACGCCGCGAGCGCCTCCGACGCGTGCGTGTCGACCGCGCGGCGGTGGCTGGGCGCCGGCTCGCCGCGAGCGAAGCGAAGCACACCCAACGTGACCAGGGCAGAGAGCCCCGCGAGGAAGGGGAGCAACGCCGAAGGACCGAAGACACGTGTGATGCCCTCGGCGAAGAGCCCGCCCAGCACGCCGCCAGCCGTCGCGCCTCCGGCGATCCGCGCCATCGACCTTCGAGCGCTGTGCGGGTCGAAGCGCTCGTTGATGACCGACCAGAACGCGCTGACCATGATCGGGCCGACCACGCCCAAATGGACGAAGAGCACGTAGGCCGTGAGCTCGGGCGCCGGGCCCTGGGTGCCGGCGAGCACCGCGAAGCCCAGCGTCGCGAGCGCGAGCAAGCGCGGTGCGACGCGCTTGGGTCCGACGCGGGCCATCCACCGCGAGACCCACCAGGCGACGGCGAGGGACGCGAGCGCGGACACCAACATCGCCCCCGGAAGCGCCGCGGCGGACTGGTCCACGAGGAAGACGGAGTCGCGCGTAGCCTTGCCGGCGACCTGGAGGGCGATGATGCTCGCCGCCACCAGGCCGGCGATGGCCACGCTCCGCCCGTCGCGCCGCTCGCTCATTCATGAGTTCCGTACCCACATCGGCCCACGCACCGCAAGGAAGTCGTGGACCCAGTTGGTCTCGCGCCGTTCAGCCCTCTGGGAGACCGGTCTGCTCGAGCAGGGTCATGAACCCGCGAGCCATCGAGCGGACCAGGGCCATCGAGAAGTCGAAGTGATCCTCCATCACGTCGAAGAGCGCTTCGTCGTCGGTGCGTAGGGCCACGACCGGGCTCACCGTTCGTGCCGAGTACCACCGGGGTACGTTGGCGAGCGTGCCGAGCGAGCCGATCACGTCGCCCGGGCCGAAGGTGGCCTTCATCCCAGTGGACGACTCCACGTCCACCTCACCGTGGAGGATGAAGAGCCACGCGCCACTCGGGTCGCCCTCGGTCCACAGCTGCACGTCCGCGTCGAGTCGTGTTTCGCGGACATCGCGCGCGAGGTCTGCGAGCGCCTCCATCCGGGCACCAGCGAAGGGCATCGCGTCCCGGAGCTGAGCGATGCGGCCCACCAGATCGAGGGGCGGCGGCGGCTCGGTGCTCCGATCCCACTCGGAGCTCTGGAAGCCACCCGAACCCATCGAACGGCGGATCTTGAGCAGCCCGTCCGCCAGCCCTTGCAGCGCTGCCCGAACCACGACGAAGTGGTCCTCGAAGACCTCGAGCATCTCGTCGGCGGGCAGCAGAATCGCGGTCGTCGGCTCGAGAGCGACCGCCCCATAGCCGCCGGTGAGCTCGGCGAGGATCGCGAGCGATCCGATGACGGAACGGTCGTCATAGGTCCCGAGGATCTTGCCGTGGCGCTGGGTCCGCACCTTCCCACGGATGACGAACGCGACCTCGTCGATCGGCTCGTCCTCATGGAAGAGCGGCTCGCCCGGTTCGAGCCGGCGCTCGCGCATCCGATGGGCGATCGCCTGCGCGTCTTCTGGGCTGAGCGTCGAAAAGGCAGGGAACTGCCGCAACGCGATGAGCCGATCGGTTCGGCCGACCAGGAGTGTGGACGGTTCAAGCAACGCTCGGGACCTCCCCGCGGAGGGCCGCGAGCGCACGCTCGACCACCTCACCGACGCTGGACTCCGGCGGCGGCGCCGACGCCTTCAGCCGCGGCTCGAGGTCCGTCAGCCCGAGCTCCGCGATGTGGTACGCGGTCAGCGATCGGATCGCCTCGCTGGCGTCGTCGATCAGCCCCTCGAGCGCGTCTTCGTAGCTCCCCTCGGAGAGCTCGAGACCGAGTGCAGCCGCGGCCAGCTGGACCCGCTGGGCGATGGGTCCGTCGTCCGTCATCGCGAGAACGGCTTCACGGACCGCGCCGCTGAACGAGTGCTCGACGAGCTCACGGCTCGCCGCCCGACGGTTGCGGTCGCGACTGTTCAAGCCACGCCAGTAGAGCTGATAGCTCTCGCGGGGGCGGAGGATGTGCTGCATGCGGAAGACCCGCTCCAGGGCGTTGGTCTCCTTCTCGCGCAGCGACGAGACGAGCAGGTCACCGCCGACGGTGCGACGTTCGGCGTCGTCCCGCTGCCCCGCTTCGATGCGGACGCACAGGTGCGCGATCGCGACGGCGCGCTCGAGGGTGTGGCGCTGGAGCGCGGCCATGCCCTTGGTGTCGATCGACAGCCGAGCGTCGTCGGCCCGGAGCCGACCCATGGCTCGCAGGATCTTGTAGCGGACGGCACCGTCGCGCTCCTCGCCGAGCTGGGCCTGGAGGATGTCGAGCGCCCACTGGGTCTCGAAGCGGTGCACGGTCCGCGGGAGATGGCGCCGGACCTTGCGCGGGAGGCTCCGGTCTCGGAGCGCATGCTCGAGGAATGCCAGCGCGGGCGGACCGATCGCCACGAAGGCCTTGCGGGCCTGGGGGCGACAATCGGCGTGGGTCAGGAGCTGGACCAGGGGCGAGAGGAAACGCTCGCTCGGGATGGCTGCGACGGCGAGCGCGGCCTCGGCACGAACCGCGTGCGACGGGTCCGAGAGTAGACGCTCGATGAGCTCCTCGAAGCGGCGGTCCCGGCTGTGACGCACCGCGCGGGCGAGCTGCATCCGAACCTCGTCGCTGCCCTCGAGCATCGCGCGCGAGAGGCGTCGTTCGAGCTCCTCCGGGTCGCCGAACTCACCGGAGAGCATGCCGACGAGAGCGGTCGCCCGAACGGCGGGCGACTCGTCGTCGAGCGACGCTTCGAGGAGCTCCGGGGCGGCTTCGACACCCGAGATGGCTCGAAGGGCGCCCGCACGGACCTCGGGGGCGGCCTTCTGCGTGAGCCGTCGCGCGACGGGAACGAAACTCGTGTCGCCGGCCGCGACGAAGACCTCGAG
Source organism: uncultured Sandaracinus sp. (assembly GCA_964462035.1). GTDB lineage: Bacteria > Myxococcota_A > Polyangia > Polyangiales > Houyiibacteriaceae > UBA1660. Next base: position 42,024 of record CAYXAP010000043.1, on the reverse strand, counting down.
GGCCCGCAGGGCCACGTCGGTGGACGGGTGATAGAGCACCAACTTCGGGATCAGATCGACCCGGTCGAGGTGCTCGAAGAGGTCGATGGCCACGCGCACTTCTTCGTCGCGGTCGCTGCTCAGCGCGTTGATCAGACCCTCGAGGGTGTGCAGATCGAGCTTCATCCGAGGCGAGCCCATGTCGAGGCCGCCGCGGAGACTCTGACGGAAGAGCGCCAGATAGGGCTTCTTGATGCCCATCAGGACCGCGACCCACGCGAGGAGCAGACCGCTGACCACGATCGCGACCACCGAGAGATCGGCGCCCAGGTAGACCGCGAGCAGGATGCCGAGCGACGCGATGGCCTGGCCGCCGCGTTGGCCGACGCCGTCGATGAGCGCCTTGAAGCGCTCCCGGAGCTCTCGACTCACCGGGAGGTAGAGCACCTCGCTGGCGGTGCGGTGGAGCGAGTGGCGGAGGCTGCCGTCGGCGCCCTTGAGAAGGATGACCGGCACCAGTCCGGCGAAGGCCAAGAAGCCGAGTGACCCCGCGAGGAGCAAGACCGGCAGCACGTAGAGGGTCCGGTTCACGCCGAAGAAGCGGAGGAGCCGACTCGAGAGGAAGAGCTGCACCACCAGCGCGATGGCGTTGAGGGCGAGGTAGAAGCGCGCGAAGAAGGTCGCGAGCTGGTCGTGGGGCACGTGCTGGTCCACGACGCTCTTGAAGACGTAGTCGACGCCCGTGAGCGCCAGCGTGCTCAGCAGCACCAGCAGCAGGAGCCGGCGGAGGTAGGTGTGGCCCCAGAGGGTCTTCAGGTCGCGCACCACCGTCGTGGCCACCGAGGGCTCGCTGGAGTGAGCCTCGACCTCCGAGGCCTTCCACTGGAGCGGGGCCATCGCGCCCACGGCCAAGGTCACACCCGCAGCGAGCATCAGGTGGCGCGGGGAGAGCCCGGAGTCGACCAGGCGCTCCGCGAGCCCGGAACCGATGAGCGCACCGAAGACGCCACCAGCGGCGATGGGGCCGAAGATGCGTTTCGCCTGGCCCACGTGGACCACGTCGTCGAGCAGGAGCCAGACCTGGACCACCGTGATCGTGGCGAAGAGCCCGGTCCACACGTAGAGCGCGAACGCGCGGCCCTGCGGGCTTCCCTCGAGCCAAACCCAGAAGCCGACGTCCACGAGCGCCGCGAAGACCATGGTCTTCGCGAGCAGGCGCCGCTTGTCCCGGACCCGCTCCAGCATCCACTGGTTCGCTCGGACGACCACCAGGGCCAGCCCGGCGATGGTCAGATAGGCCCACGGCAGGCGCTCGGCCGAGAGCCCGGCGAGGAAGAGCGAATCGCGGGCGGTCTCCCCGAGCGCGTGGGCGACCATCACCATCATCAGGGTCAGGAACCCGATGATGAGGTTTCGCCGATCTTCGCTCCGGAGGCCCATCGAGATGGTGTCGCTTTTCCCGGGGTAAGGTTAATCGCCCGAGGGCACCGAACGAGCCCGTTTCTGCTCCTCCAGCTCTTCGAGTGTTCGCGGCCAGTCCCCCTTGAGCAAGCGGGAGAGGCTGCGATCGGCGAGCAGCTTCCCTTCGGTCTGGCAGGTCGCGCAGTAGTTGGTCTCGTTGGAGGCGTAGCGGATCCGCTGGACCGGGTCCTGACACCGTGGGCAGGCCTCGCCGTATTTCCCGTGCACCGCCATCTCGGGACGGAAGGCGGTGACCTTCGTGGGCCAGCCGTCGCCGACCTCGTCCCGCAGCGCGTCGCGCCAGCGCTCGAGCACTCGAACCACCGCCTCGTGGAGCGCTTCGGCCTGGGCATCGTCGAGCCGCTGGGTCCAGCGGACCGGTGAGAGCTGCGCCTCCCAGAGGATCTCGTCGGAGTAGGCATTGCCGATGCCGCTGAAGAGCCTCGGATCCGTGAGCGCCCGCTTCAGCGTGTGGTTTCGGAGTCGAAGACGAGCGGCGAAGGTCGTCGCGTCGATGGCGAGGGGCTCGAGCCCACCCGGATCGTGCTCGTCGAGCGCCGCTTCCCCCTGGACCAGGTGGAGCCGCGCCCGTTTCTTCTTGCTGGCCTCGGTCAGGAGCAGCGTGCCCTCGGGGAAGTCGAACGCCGCCAGTCCGTTGCGCTTCGGGACGGCGGTCCCGAGCTTCTTCCACTGGAGCCGACCGGCGATCATCAGGTGGAGCACCATGAAGAGCTCGCCCTCGAAGGCGAAGACGATGCGCTTGCCGATCCTGCGCAGCCCGGTGACCTCCTTTCCCTCGAACGCGGCCGGCTTCGGCTCGACGGTTCGAAGCAGGAACGGGCTCCCGAGGCGGACCTTCGTCAACGGCTGACCGAGGACCCGCGACTCGAGCGCGTGGAGGTAGAGCTCGATGTCGGGCAGCTCCGGCATCGGCCGAGTCTGACATTCGCGTCATGGATCCGCGACCGTTGGTCACGATCGGACACGTCGAGGGCCCCAAATTTCCCTCGTTCGCGGTGGTCTGAATCTTGCGTGATTCATTCAGCATCCTCGTGATCCGATTCACCCCACTGCTGCTGCTCCTCGCAGCCTGCGCGACCGATGTGCGGGTCGAGGGATCGCTGCAGGAGTCACGGGAGGGTGTGCTCGCGGTCCGCTGGGGACCGGCGGGCAGTCGTCTGCTCCACGGCGAAGGCGAAGCGCTCGGTGATCGCTTCACCCTCGACGTCGAGGGGGCGCCGCCGCCGGCGGCCTTCCATCAGGGGGTCGCGGTCGGCGAGATCGTGCTGACCGGACCGGGGACGACCGTGCGCCTCGGAGCGCCGCTGGACGACGTCCGAGGCGTGGCCTCGGGAGTCGCTCTGGTGCAGCGCGAGGAAGTCGTCGGCGCCGATGCATCGTGGGCGGCCGGGTTCCCGGTCGGGCTCTCCTGCGCGGTGGAGCAGCCCGAGGGCTGGGCGGTCGCCGACTGCGCCGGGCTCGAGCCGCTGACCTTCGAGTAGGCTCAGCCCCGCACGTCGACGCGGTCGCGGAGCCAGTCACCGGTCAGGTTGAAGCCGAGGACCGTGAGGGCGATGGCGCTGCCGGCGACGAGCGCGACGTGGGGGAAGCGGAGTAGCACGCCGCTGCCCTGGTCGAGGATGGCGCCCCAGGAGACGTGGGTCGCGGGGCCCAGGCCGAGGAACGAGAGGGTCGACTCGGCGAGGACCACGCCGCCGAAGGCGCTCGTGGCCTGGATGAGGATCGGGCCGACGAGGTTCGGCAGGACGTGCCGAAGGAGCACCCGCAGATCGGACGCGCCGAGCACCTGGGCCGCCTGAACGAACTCTCGCTCGCGGAGCGAAAGGGCTTCGGCGCGGGCGAGGCGGGCATAGAGGACCCAGCCGGGCACGGCGAGCGCGACGATGAGGTGGATCAGGGTCGGCTCCGCGACCAGCGCCAGGATGGCGATGTTGAGGATGATCCCCGGGAACGACTGGACCAGGTCCATGAGCCCGCCGAGCACCAAGTCGAAGGTGCCGCCGCGGAGACCGGCCCACGCGCCCAGGAGGGTCCCGACGAGCACGGACGCGCCGACCACGATCAGGGCGACCAGCGCCGCGAGCCGAGCGCCGTGGAGCATCGCCGAGAGCAGATCGACGCCGTTGTCGGCGGTCCCGAGCGGGTGGGCGCCGCTCGGTGTCTCGAACTGGTGGTCCAGGTCGATGGCCATCGGGTCGCCGAGGCCGAGCCAGGGACCGATGATGGCCGCCAGCAGGAAGAGCCCGACGAGGAGTGGCCCGACGCGGAGCTTGCTCATCGCTCGCCTCCGAGCCGCAGCCGCGGGTCCACGAAGGCGTAGGCCAGGTCGAGCGCCAGGTTCACCGTCACGTAGGTCAGGGCGATGATGAGCACGCAGCCCTGGACCACGGGCAGGTCTCGATCGAAGAAGGCGTCGAGAAAGAGCGCGCCCAGCCCGGGGCGCTCGAAGATCTTCTCGACGACCACGGTGCCGGAGAGCAGGGCCCCGAGCTGGGCGGCCGCGACGGTCAGGATGGGCAGCCAGGCGAGCCGGAGCGCGTGGCGACGAAGGACCGCGCCTTCACCGAGGCCGCGGGCGCGGGCCGCGGTGACGTGAGGCTGCCCGAGGGCCTCGGCGGTGGCCGCGCGGGTCTGGCGAGCGAGCACCGCCGCGAAGGCAGTGCCCAGGGTGATCGCCGGCAGCACGAGCCCCACGGCGCCGACCGCGTCGTCCCCGGGGAGCGGCAGCCAGCGCAGCTGGACCGCAAAGGCCAGGACCAGCAGCGGTCCGAGCCAGATGTTGGGGATCGCCAGACCGAGCACAGCGAAGGTGGAGGCCAGCCGATCCACGCCCGTCCCCTTCTTGGCGGCGGCGAGGACGCCGAGGGGGATCGCGAGCATCAGCGCCAGGGCGAGCGCGGCGAGCGCGAGCGCCGCCGTGTCCGGCAGGACCTCGGCGATGCGTTCTCCGACGGAGCGATCGCTACGGAAGGAGCGACCGAGGGAGCCGTCGAGCACGTCGCCGAGGAAGCGGCCGTATTGAACCGGCAGCGAATCGTCGAGGTGCAGGCGTTCCCGGAGGTCCGCGCGATCCTCCGGCGTGGCCCGGTCGCCGAGGATGGTGTCGACGGGATCACCGGGGATCATCCGCACGAGCAGGAAGACGAGGGTGACCACCCCCAGGACCGTCGCCAGGCCCCGAAGCACTCGAACGAACAGATATCGGCCGAGCTCGCCGCTCACGGCGCCGACCATATCCGCTGGCCGGATCTCGCGCGCGTTCCTTGCCGCTCAGAGGTTGAAGTGGAAGTTCATCCGAGCGACGGGCGATGGGTGGCAGCCGTGCGGGGCGCTCTGCAGGAGCAGGTCGGAGCGAAACCAGGGGTCGGCGTCGTTGTAGGGGTCGCCGGGGAAGTAGAGCTGGGTGGTCAGCGGCGCGTGACCGTTGGCGTGGATCTTCACGTGGATGTGGGCCGGTCGGTAGGTCGGACCGTTGAGGTAGCGGCCGGGCCGCACGGTGTGGATCTGGAAGTCGCCGTACTGGCCGCCGGTGCGGATCTGCCCGCGGAAGGTGTCGCCGTTCCGGTCGTAGTCGCCGGCCGCGTCGGCCTGCCAGACCTCGACCACCGCGCCCTCGATCGGGCGGCACCGGCGGTCGCGGACGAAGCCGGTGACGATGAGGTTCCCGTTCGTGGCCAGATCACCCCGGAACGGCGCGTTCGGCCGATAGAAGGGGCCCTCGATGTTCGGGGCGGTGCGCCGAGTGCAGTCGGCCAGCACCAGCTTCGGTGTGGCAGCGAAGGCCACGGCGGAGCCGAGGGACGCGACGGAGGCACGGAGAAAGTGTCGACGGTTCATGGGGTTCCTTTCCGAGCCACGCGGGCTCGGTCTGGGAACGCAGCACCCCCCCGATCGGCGCAGACTTTCTTCAGTCCCAGGCGCGACCGCCGCCGTAGACCCCCGAACCGGTGGGACGGAGTCTCGGTTCGGGCTGCGGTGGGGGCTCGAGCTCGGTCGGCGGCGGGTCCGGGGACGTGTCGGGTTCTGGCGTGGTGTCGGTCGGCGGCGGAGCCGCAGTCCGCCGGCGGCGCCGGGGTTCGGGCTCGGGCTCGAGCTCGGCGAGCGCGGCGTCGGCGTCGGCGATGAGCGGTGGGTCGCCGACGCCGACCCCGATGGACCGGGCCTGCTCGATCGCTGCCCGTGCGTCGGTCGGCTGGTCGAGAGCGGTGAGCGCGCGACCGAGCAGGAGAGTGGCGACGCCGACCCGCTTGCTCTCGGGGGAGAGGTTGTCGGTGTCGATGGCGATGGCCTCCTCGGCGTGCTCGACCGCCTCGGCCCACCGCTCCTGCCGCGACGCGAGCAGCGCGAGGTTGTAGCGCACCAAGGCTTCGTCGCCGTGGCCTGCGGCGTCGAGGATCGCGAGCGCCTCGGCCCACCGCTCAGCGGCGCCGTCGAGGTCGTTCGCTTCGAACGCCAGCAAGCCGAGGCTGTTCAGGGTGAGGCCGACCTCGGGGTGCTGGTCGCCCAGCGCGGCGCGCTTGATCGCCAGCGCCTGGTCGTACTGAGCGCGTGCCTCGTCGCGCCGGTCGAGGCGCCGCAGGATCCCGCCCAGGTTGTGTCGGTCGCGCGCGACCCGCGGGTGCTCGTCGCCCCAGGCCGCCCGGTCGAGCTGGAGCGCCCGTTCGTGGTGGCGCAGCGCGTCGTCGAGTCGATCGACGAGGCGCGCCAGGTTGCCGAGGCTGGTTTCCACGGTCGCGAGCTGCGGTGCGTCGGGGCCCAGCCGTCCGTGGATGAGCCAGGCTGCGTTGTCGAGGTGGGCCCGGGCGAGATCGAAGTCACCGAGGGCGGTGTGGGCCACGCCGCGCAGGCGGTCGTGGGTCTCGCGCAGATCATCCGGATCGCCGACCCGGCGGATGGCGGCGTCCGCATGCTCCAGCGTGGCGAACGCCTGGCTCACCTGACCCGCGACCCCCTCGATCCGTGCGACGAGCAGCCAGGCCTCGGCGCGGGTCCGGTCGTCGCCGGCTTCCTCGGCCACGAACATGCCCCGCCGGGCCTCTCGGATCGCGGCCTCCGGATCCTCGCCGGCTTGCTGGATGCCCTCCGCCATCAGCAGGTGCGCTCGGGCGATGGTCGGCGCATAGCCGAGCTGCTCGGCGTCCCGCAGCGCCACCTCGAGGGCGCCGAAGAAGTCTTCCCGGCCGTGCGCGACGCGAACCCGGAGCTCGGCCAGCCTCCGCTCGAGTGCCTCGATCCGGGCTCGCTGTGCCGCGGGCGGTGGAGCGACCCCCTCGTTCGGATCGCGACAGGACCGCGGGTCCGGCAAGAGCTCGAGGACGTCGAGTGCGCTCTCGTCGCCCAGCGGGAGCTCGGAACGCACGGCATCGAAGGTGGCCTGCTGCCGATCGAGGCAGCGGATCCGTGCATCGAGTCGCTGCTCCGACTGCTCGTGGCGCACGTGTGTCGCCTCGCAGCTGTCGACCCGCTGGTCACGCCACCCCTCGGCCCAGCGGTCGAGGATCGGCCGGAGCCCTTCCGGAATCGCCGCTCGCGCTTCGGGTCCCCAGCTCTCGCCCAGGGCGCTCTCCGCTGCGGCGCAGGGCGGCGGCGGCTCGTCGATGGCGAGCACACCCGCGGCGCCGGCCGCCGCGACCCCAGCGGCGGCGAGCGCTACCCAGCGCCAGCGACCACGCGCAGGTGGGTCGAGCGCCGTGAGGAGCTCCGCCATCGATGCGAAGCGCGCCGAGGGATCGGCCGCGAGAGCCCGGCGGAGAACGGCACCGATGCGGCCGTCGAGCCCGGGCGGCGCGGGTGGTGGACCCGCGAGGCTCGCTTCCCGAAGGGTGGCGACGTCGCGCGCCGAATGGGGTCGCTCACCCGCGAGAGCCTCCCAGAGCGTGACCGCAAAGGCGTACTGGTCGGAGCGCGCATCGGCCGGCTCACCGGCGAGCTGTTCCGGGGCCATGTAGGCCGGCGTGCCGAGGAGCGCGCCGGTCTGGGTGAGCGTCGCTTCGAGCAGCGAGCTCTCGCTCGGCACGCGGAGCTCCTCCTCGTCGAGCCGCGCGAGGCCGAAGTCGCCGACCTTGGCGTGACCGGCGGCATCCACCAGCACGTTCTCCGGCTTGAAGTCCCGATGGACGAGGCCCGCCGCGTGCGCCGCAGCCAGACCACGACCGGCGCCGCGAAGCACCGAGAGAATCTCGGCAGGCGATCGCTCGTCGAGCAACCAGGTCCGGAGGCTCGAGCCCTCGACGAGCTCCATCACCACGTGGACCTCGTCCCCCTCCGTCCCGACCTCGTAGACCTGGACCACGTGCGGATGGGACAGGCTCGCCATCGCCTGCGCCTCGCGGATCAGACGCGCGCGGCCCTTGTCGTCGCCGTGGCGGGCGTGGAGCCGCTTGATGGCCACACGGCGACCGAGCTCCGGGTCGGTGGCCTCCCATACCGAGCCCATCGCGCCTTCGCCGAGCCGTCGGTCGATCGCGAAGCGCCCGATGGTCTCCGGCTCGCCGTCGTCGCCCCGGTGGCGGGTGCCGGAGACGCCGCTGGTGAGCGTCGCGACCAGCTCTCGGCAGCTGGCGCACGAGTCGAGGTGCGAGTCGACCTGGTCCAGTGCCTGGGCGTCGAGCTCGCCGGCGACCAGCGCGACGAGCAGCTCGTCGGCGAGATGCGCGTCAGCCACCGCGGCTTCCGTTCGCGCTATCGTCGGTGCCGTGCATCCCCTCGTCCGACGGTACCGCGACGCGCGCCCCGACGCCTCCGGTGAGGTGGAGCCGCCGCTGATCGCGGCGGTCGACCGAGCGACCGAGGCCTGGCCGGCGGTCCAAGCGGAGGCGATGGTCGACGCGCTGGCGAGCCTCGGGCCCACCATCGACGCGCTGACCGACGAGCGCGTCGACGAGCTTGCCCTCGGGCTCGCATGTGCCGCTGGCTCGCAGCGGGCGCTCCGCCACCTCGAGCGCGAATACTTCCCGGTGGTCGATCGCGCGCTGCGCCGCATGAAGCTCGACGAGGCCATCGCCGACGAGGTGGCGCAGGAGGTGCGGCGAAAGCTGCTCGTCGGTGAGGGCGGGCCACCGAAGATCGCGAGTTACGCCGGGCGCGGGTCCCTGCGGGGGCTCTTGAAGGTCACGGCGACCCGAACGGCGCTGACGCTCCTTCGAAAGGAGGGCCGCGTCGCCCCGGGAGACGAGCCGGTGGTCGACGCCGAGGGCGAGGCCGACCCGGAGCTCGGCTTCTTGAAGGAGCGCTACCGCGGGGTGTTCCGCGCCGCCTTCGAGGAGGCGGTCCAGAACCTGTCGCCCCGCGAGCGCAACCTGCTGCGGCTCCACTTCCTCCGGAAGGTCACGCTCGATGCCCTCGCGACCATGTATGGCGTGCATCGGGCGACGATCGTGCGGCACCTGGCGAAGATCCGCGACGACCTCGACCGCGCGACCCGCAAAGGCCTCGAGCAGCAACTCGGGGCCGAGCGACGGGAGGTCGAGAGCGTCATGGACCTGATCCAGAGCCGGCTCGACGCGAGCGTCGAGCGCATGCTCCGGACGATGGAAGAGTGAGCTCACGCCCGGCGCTGGAAGCGAGTCACGCGCCAGTGGTCGTTGCGGAAGGCGAGGTCCACGTCGTGCGTCGCGAGGTGCTCCTCTCCGCGCCAGAAATGCACGATCGCGGTGGCGCGCCGGTCATCGATCGTGATCGTCGCCGCTGCCACAGTGACGCCTTCGGGAGCGCGCCGCTGGGCGTCGGCGAGGGTCGCCTGGCGAATGGCAGACTCCCGAGGGTCGAAGCCGTACCCACCGCAGGCCTGGGCGGCGGGGGCGGCGAAGCTGGCGGTACCGAGGGTGAGGGCGAGAGCGAGTAGGATGTTGCGGGTCATGATGACCTCCTTTCGCTGGGGGAACGCAGCACCCGGCGGACCGGCGCAGAAAAAGATCGCGGCGCCTTCGTTTTCTCGTTTCCCTCGGCTCGGCTATAGCGGAGGGCATGGGGAACCTGGACCAACTGCTCGAGCGCGTGGCGAGCGCCGACCCGGTGCGCGTGATGGGTCGGGTGACCAGCCTGGTCGGCCTCGGCATCCGCGCCGCCATCCCAGGGGTGCGCATCGGGGAGATCGTGGCGATCGAGCGCCGCGGCCAGGAGCCGCTGCAGGCCGAAGTGGTCGGCTTCGACGGCGACGAAGCCAAGCTCATGCCGCTCGGGCGCGCCGAGGGCATCGGCCCCGACGACCCGGTCCGGCCCACGGGCGCGCCGCTCTCGATCCGTTGTGGTCCCGATCTGCTCGGCCGTGTGGTCGACGGCCTCGGCACGCCGATCGACGGCGGCCCGGCGCTCGCAGGCGACCCCTGGGCGGTCATGCGCACACCACCGAACCCGATGGAGCGCCCTCGCATCGAGACACCGATGACCCTCGGCGTCCGCGCGCTCGACGGGCTGCTGACCTTCGGCGAGGGGCAGCGGGTGGGCCTCTTCGCCGGCAGCGGTGTGGGCAAGTCCACGCTGATGGGACAGATCGCGCGCCAGGCCGATGCCGATGTCTTCGTGATCTGCCTGATCGGCGAGCGTGGCCGCGAGGTCCGGGAGTTCCTCGAGGACAGCCTCGGCGACGAAGGTCGCAAACGCGGCGTGGTCGTCTGTGCCACGAGCGACGCGCCGGCGCTGGTGCGGCTGAAGAGCGCGTACGTGGCGACCAGCATCGCCGAGTACTTCCGCGACCGTGGCGAGCGCGTGCTGCTGATGATGGACTCCGTGACTCGCTTCGCACGGGCGGGTCGCGAGGTCGGGCTGGCGGCTGGTGAGCCGCCGGCGCGCCGCGGCTACCCACCGAGCGTCTTCGCCGCCCTCCCCGGCCTGCTCGAGCGCAGCGGCACCGCGCCGGGTGGATCGATCACCGCGGTCTACACCGTGCTCGTCGAGGGCGGCGACATGGAGGAGCCGATCGCCGACGAGGTCCGCGGCATCCTGGATGGGCACGTGATCCTCGATCGCGCCCTCGGGGCTCGCGGCCGCTGGCCGGCCATCGACGTGCTCCATTCCCTGAGCCGCGTGATGGACGCGGTGACGGACGACGCCCACCGCGACGACGCGCGACAGCTGCGCGAGCACCTGGCGATCTACGAGGCCAAGCGCGACCTGGTGTCGCTCGGGGCCTACGAGCGCGGGAGCGACCCGAAGCTCGACGCGGCGCTCGCGCGGATCGACCGCATCGAAGCCTTCTTGCGGCAGGGCAAGCACGAGCGGAGCGCGCTCGAGGAGACCCGCGCCGCGCTCCACGCGCTGCGGTGAGTCGGCCGACGATGCGCGTCGCCATCATCGGAGCCGGCATGAGCGGCCTGAGCCTGGCCGTCGCGCTCGCGAAGCGCGGCATCGAAGCCGACGTCTACGAAGCGGACGGCGCGCCGCCGCGCACACGGACCTTCTGCGGTTTCGAGGTGGAGCTGCACCCGTTCAGCGAGGTGATCGGTCACCGGTGGCGCCGAGTCGCGGTCGCCACGGACGAAGGCAAGGCGCTCTCGTTCCTCACCATGCATCCCTACGCGATGATCGAGGGCGGCGCCTTCGTCGATCACGCGCTCAGCCGACTCGAGGGATCGAGCGTACGCCTCCACTTCGGCCGCCCGGTCACGCCGAGCGACCTGGACGCCGAGCACGTCTTCGACTCCCGCCCCATCCCGGCGCCCGACGGCGCGCTGCTGCAGGTGTTCCGCGGGCGCTTCGTACGCACCGAGCGCCCGGTCTTCGACCCGGAGCAAGCGATGCTCATGGACTTCCGGGTGGACCAGTCCCGCGGAGTCCACTTCCTCTACGTGCTCCCGACCTCGGAGACCGAAGCGCTGGTCGAGGACACCTACTTCACGCACCAGTCCATCGAGGACGCCGACTTCGAACGGACCCTCGACGATGCGCTCGCACCGCTCGGGCCACTCGAGGTCATCGGCACCGAAGGCGGCATGATCCCGATGAGCACCGAGCCGCTCGCGCCATCGCCGGAGCGCGTCACGCGCATCGGCATCGCGGGCGGGATAGCCAAGCCCTCGACGGGCTACGCGTTCGCGTTCGCCCAGCGCCACGCCCAGGCGATCGCCACGGCGCTGAGTCGAGGGGAGCCACCGCCGACCACCGTTCGCTCCGAGCGTGACCGGCTCCTCGACGCCATCTTCCTCGCGCGCCTCGACGCCGAGCCCGATGGAGCGCCCGAGCTCTTCCACCGACTCTTCGATCGGGTCCAGGGGGACAGCCTCGCGCGCTTCCTCATGGAGGCGGCGCACACCAGCGACCTGCTCGCGGTGATGCGCTCGCTGCCGCCCGGCCCCTTCACCGCGCAGGCGGTCCGCACCCTGACCACTTCGTTGAAGCGCCGGATGCGAAAGCGATGAGCCCTTTCCCGAACGCGCCAACCGCTCTAAGACTGCGCCCATGATCCGGATCGGACGCACGCTCCCCGAGCTCCCACCCCAGACCGAGCGACCGGACTGGGTAGAGGCCGATCCGCGATTCATCGCGGAGGCGACGACGCGAGCGATGGCTCGCGAGGGCGGCGGCTGGTGCGTGCTCGATGCGTCGCACCGCATCGGGGAGAAGCCACGCAAGCTGCGGGTCGCCGGGCGCGACCTGGTGGTCTTCCGCGCGAAGGGCCAGGTCGTGGTCGCCCCGAACGCCTGCCCGCACATGGGCGCCGAGCTGCACGAGGGCCGGGTCGAAGACGGGCGGGTGGTCTGCCCGTGGCACGGGCTCGCGCTCGGCGCCGAAGGCCGCGGCGCCTGGCAGTGCCTGAAGACGCACGATGACGGAGTGCTGGTCTGGGTGCGCGCGATCGCCGGCGAGGCGCTGACCGACGCGCCGGTGGTGAGCCCGCGACCGGAACGGTTCGTCAGCGGGGTCGTCCGCATGGACGCGCGCTGCGAGGCCGAGGACATCGTCGCCAACCGGCTCGATCCCTGGCACGGCACCCACTACCACCCGCACTCGTTCGCGACGCTCCGGGTCACCGACAAGGACCCGGACCGGATCACCCTCCGGGTCGGCTATCGAGCCTTCGGCCCGCTGATCGTCGAGGTCGACTGCACCTTTCACGCGCCGACCCGGCGCTCCATCGTCATGACCATCACCGGCGGCGACGGAGCCGGCTCGGTCGTGGAGACCCACGCCACTCCGGTGGACGCGGGCCGCTGCGCGGTGGTCGAAGCGACCGTCGCGAGCTCCGATCGAAAGGGTTTCCGCTTCGCCCGTCGGATGGCGCCGCTGCTGCGCCCGTTCATCGAGCGGCGCGCAGCCCGGCTCTGGGTCGAGGACGTGGCCTACGCCGAGCGGCGCTACGCGCTTCGCACCGGCGAGCTCAGAAGCGGAGCGCTGCGAGTGGTCCGCGAACCGGCCCGTGCAGCAGCGGCTGTCGCTCCTCGCCGATGAGCTGATTGGCGGCCGCGAAGCCGCTGGCGGTCGCGCGTTCCATCAGCGCACACGGGAAGGGCATCGCGACGAAGTCGCCAGCGAGCTTCACGCGTGGGTCGCGGGTCTCGACGCCAGGTCGCACCGCGTGGCTGCCCGGTCGGAACGCGGGGCAGTCGTGGCGAAGCAGGAAGCGCTCGTGGACGACGCCGGCGCCGCGCGTCTCGGGGTAGACCGCCTCGAGGCCGGCTCGGAGGTCGGCCTTGATCGCGCCTTCATCGAGCTCGGGCGGGACGGCGTAGCCGTGGAGCTCGATCACCGAGCCTCCGTGCGCGTCGGCCCAGGCGGCGCTCTCGTCCTCGAGCCGCTCGTAGACGCTGATGTTGTCGAGCAGGCCATGACCGACGGTGCCCACGAAGGGCAGCCGGTCCGCACGCACCGGCCGGTCGAGCCAGAGCCGCCAGACCGCGAAGGGGTGGGTGACCTCGAGCGCGCCGAGCCCATCGCCGAGCAAGGCGCCGAGCGGTGGCGATCGCCGCGCGAGCTCGCGCAGACCGGGAACGGAGAGGCCGAGCACGACCGCGTCCACCTGCTCGGTCCCGTCGCTCAGCTCGGCCGCGATCGGCGCGCGGCCGAGGTGCAGCGCGCGGAGCTCGGTGTCGGTGCGGATGTCCACCGAACGCGCTGAGAGGTAGCGCGCGAGCGGCTCGAAGAGCCCGGTGGAGAAGGGCTGGCGCATCGTGTCGAAGACCAGACCATCGGGATTCGCGAGGAAGTAGAAGTGGAACTGCATGAGCAGCTCGGCCGCGGACAGGTCGTCTTCGGGGTTGAAGAAGCTGTGACTGAAGACCTCGAAGAGCATGCGGCGCGCGTCGGGCGGGAAGCCCAGCGCGTCGAGGTAGTCCTTGGCGCTGACCTGGTCCCAGCGCTTCCAGGTGTGGTCGCCGAAGGCCATCATCGCGAGGGTCGGTCGGAGCTTCACACGAGGCAGATCGAGCAGGCCGATGGTGGGCGAACGCCAAGCCAGCGTCGCGACGTTGGCCGGCGTCGAGGTCGGTAGATCGCGGAAGCTCTGCACGCTGCCGTCGGGACCGTGGACCGGGTAGTCGACCTGGGGCTCGAGCATGCTCAGCTCGGGATCGACCCGCCGCATGAGCGAGCGCAGGCAGTGGTACTGGCGGAAGAACGCGTGGAAGCCGCGCTCCATCTCGTAGCTCGTTCCGTCGGGCAGCGTCTCGGTCCACGCCCCGGCGCGACCGCCGAGGAAGCCGTCGCGCTCGACGACGACGACCGAGTGTCCCGCCTCGGCGAGGACGGTGGCGGAGGCGAGCCCGGCCAGCCCACCGCCGGCGACGAGCACTCTCATCGCGGTCGCCGCGCGACGAAGCTGTGGACGATGCCGCGCTGCCACCCGTCGAGCGGAAGGGTCTGGACCTCGTCGAAGCCACTGAGGCGCAGCCGTTCTTCGAAGGCCTCGACGCCATCGAATTCGTTCACGCTCCGCCGCAGGTAGCGGTAGATCGACGCGTCGCGGCTGGTGAGCCAGCCGGCCGGCTCGATGAAGCCGGCGCAGACCGCGTTGAAGATCGTCCGCCGGATCCGATCGTCCTGGACCGAGTACTCGTGGAAGACGACGCGCGCGCCGGGATTCAGCAGCGCGAGCACGTTCGTCAGGCAGCGGTCGCGATCGGGCACGTTCCGGATGCCGTAGGCCATGAGGATCCCGTCGAAGGTCCCCTCCACGCCGGCGGCGACGGGGTCGGTGGCATCGCCGAGCACGAAGTCCGCGGCGAGCTCCCGCTTCCGCCGGGCTTCCTCGAGCATACCCGCGCTCGCGTCGAGGCCGATGATCTCGGCCCGTGGGTACACTGCCCGCACCGCCGCCGTGCTGAGACCGGTGCCACAGCAGAGATCGAGCAGCCGGCCCTCGCGCGGCGCCCGCAGGCGCTCGGCGCTCATCCGAAGGTGCCGTCGATAGCCGGGGTTCATCCCGGTCATCAGGTCGTAGCGGCGGGCGACGCGATCGAACGCGCGCGGAACGGTCTGTCGGGTGACGCTCACGGCGCGATTGATAGGTGCATCCGGCGCGGGGCGCCAGTCCGAGTGGACGCGCGGCAACAGGTTTCGAACCTCCCCGATCGGATCAGCTCGTGACGTCGAGCTCGTAGCGCTGGACCCACGCGGCCATGCCCGGGGGCTCGATCGTGACGAAGAGATCCCACTCGATGCGGTGGAGGCCCCGCGTGAGAGGCAACGGGACTTCGCCGGGAGCCGGTACGCGGATCCGCCCACGGAAGGTGCCGGGGGTGCGTTCGTCGGAGAGCTCGACCGTCACGTCGTACAGGGGCTCCGTGTGCGTCGCCACGGTTCCGCTGGCGCGCCGACTGGACGACTCCTGAACGCGAAGGCGAGCGGCGACGGTGGCACCGCGGGCCGCGGTGGTGACGGTCGCCGCGAGCGGAGCGGAACCCGGTTGGTCGCGATAGCCGAGACCGCCCTCCCTTTCGGTCGACACGGAGACCGTTCCGACCCGATGTCGGGCGAGGGCGCGCTTGTATTTGATCCACCCACGCGCCATGCCCGCGAGCGCGAGCGTCGCCCCACCCACCAGGAACACGCCGTGCGCCACACCGCCCAGCGCGACGAGACCCGCCCCGAGCACGACCGCGCCGAGACTTCCGCCGGCCCCCGATGGGCTGGGCTCGTGAGTCTCGGAGACGGGCGCGATGTGGAACGAGGTCGGCGCTGGCGCCGCCGCGACTCGGAGGGGTACGATCGTCTCGAGCCGCTCTCTGCGCGCCGACGACACTTCCGCCTCCGCCCGCAGCCGCAGCTCCACCACGAAGTTGCGCCCGGCGTAGGTCCTCGCAGACTTCGGTAGGCGGAACGAGAAGGGCTCCACGTAGTCCGTGCCGTCCCCGACGGCGAAGGACTCCATGTACTGGTTGGCGGGCCCGACCCACCCACTCGCCAGAGTCTCGCTTGCGAGAGGTTCGGACGCGGGTTCGCCCGCGCCGTGGGCGTGCCATTCCAGGTGAATCGAAGCCATCACGCGGAGCGACTCGCCCTGGGAGCTCACCCGCAGCTCGCCGGAGATCAGGTCGCCGACCTCGAAGATCGCATCGGGGCGCTCGAGCACGATCTCCATCGCGGGCGGCACAGGGTGCCCATAGCACGCGGGAGATCCGGTGGGCGGTCGCGATACGGGTGGAGGTCGATCGTCGGTTCAGCTGCTGGGCTCGGTGTCGATGGTCGCGCGACGGTCGAGGGGCCAGAAGAGGCTGTAGCGTGAGCCCTGCTCACCCATCGACTCGACCCGGATGTCTGGCTCGGTCACGCCATGCTTTCGAAGCTGCTCGGCGACCCGCTCGGCGCGGGCGCGACCGAGGCGCTCGTTGTAGCTCTCGGAGCCGCGCTCGTCGGCGTGGCCGGTGATGTGGACGCTGCGCACGTCATGGGTCCGGATGCACTCCGCCAGGTAGGCGATGGTCTCCTTCGCGTTCTGGTCGAGGGTCGCCTCGTCGGTCGCGAAGAAGACGCTCGGATCGGCGCAGACCTCCTCGAGTCGCACGACGTCGACGACGATGGTCGAGGAAGGAAGCAAAGGCTCCACCTGAATCGTCTCGACCACGCCGTCACCGTCGGCGCGGACGCCGGTGGTCACACGGGCGGGGCTGTCGGTGGGCCGCTCGTCGACCCCGTCGTCGGGCAGGGTGTTCATCGAGGCAGCGTTCTCCGCTCCCTCGGAACTGGCGACGGACGCCCGCTCCGCGTCGCTCGCGGTGCACGCGGGGAGCACGACGGAGAGCGCGAGGGCGAGGAACCCGGAGGAATGAAAAGCTCGAATGGTCATGCCCGAGCGACGTTGCACGCGCCGTTCCGCCCTCGGGAGGGTCGGTCGGCCGGATCTTTCGTGACGAAACGCCACGAGTCCTCGCTCGTGCCTCACCGAAGGAGGCGTCAAGAGAGTCAGCCAGTTGGGGCTGGACCAAGGGTGGTCTGCTTCCGCTTGGGCTGCGAGGCGCGTCGCGTCCCTCGCGCCGCCGCGTCGCGTATCTGCTCTGACCGCACGCGCGGCTCCCGATACGCAGCCGCAGAGGGCCTGCTACGCTGTCGGAGTGGGCAGTCCCGTTCCGGGTCTCGTGATGCACCAGCGGCGGGTCGCGTTGCCCGATGCGCTCGCAGTCCGCGGCTACGTCGGCCTCCACCGTCCGGGCTTCCGCATCTACGTCATCGAGACTCGCGGCCTGGTGATGGACTCGCGGGTGCTCTCCGACGACCACGCGGCGACCTGCCGCACCTCGACGCAGACCGCCCACATCTGCGTGCCGCTGATCGGGGACTACGTCGTCCGGCGAGACCGGGAGCGACTCATCGCGCCCGGCGAAGCGCTGGTCGAGCCGAGCGTCTCCTTCGACGAGCGCTGGAGCGGGCGGAGGTTTCTGGCGTTCTGCGTGGAGTGGGGTCCGGCCTTCGGCGCTTCACCCACCGAAGTGGAGATTGGCCACATCGGTTCCACCGACCTTGCGCGCATTCGGACCTTCAGCGAGGCGCTGATCCGAGGTGTCGTCCAAGCGGACGCGCTCCATGAGGTGCTCGAGCTGCTGATCTCGCACGGCATCCTGCAGCCGGGCGTACGGACGAAGATCCTGGAGCCCGCGCCCCCGGGCGCGCACGAGTTGGCCGCGGCAGTGAGTGAGTCGTTCTGCCGGCTGGACACCCACCCGGACCTTTCGGACCTCCAGCGTCGTTTCGGTTTCGGGCCGCGAACGCTGCATCGCATGTTCGACTCGGCCGGTGAGTGGTCGGCATTGGCTCCCCACGGGTGGCGCCGACGGCTTCGCGTGCTGCGCACCAAGCTGGCTCCATCCCTCTCCACCGCCCGCGGCGCGACGGTGGAAGGGGTGGCGCGTGCGCTCGGCTATCGCTCGGCCCGTGCCCTCCTTCTCGCTCTCCGCCAGGACAGCGTTCCCCCGCCGTCGACCGTCCGTGAGCTGGTCTTGGGCGGCAGGGCACTGACGCCGAGGTAGGCTCAGTCGCAGATCGTCTGGGCGGTTCGATAGCTGGACTTCCAGACCTCGATCTGGTGCATCAGCCCCTGCACCGCTGCGTCACGATCCTCCCGATCGGACGCAGGCTCGGTGCTTCGCAGCACCATCTCGCGCAGGCGAACGGTCTGTTGCCTCACGAGGTTCAGGTCGAAGCTCTCCAGCTCTCCGAGGGCGATGACCCGGTCGGCCGGCGCGACGATGCCTTCGAGGTCGCCGTCGATCGCGGCGTGCATCTCGTTGAACGCGGGCATCGCTCGTTCGCACTCCCCATCGCCGCACCCCGTCGATAGAGCGAAGAAGGCCACCAGCGCGATCGCCCCACCAAACTGAAATCTAGTCGTCATGTCCACCTCGTGTGGAGATCCGTAGCCTTCGCCACCCGCACGCCCAAGTCATAGAATCGGCGCCCGGTACTCCGGCGCGAGTGCCGCCGGTCGGCGGCCCAGGTGCGAGTCGAGGTCCAGATGGAAGGACCCACGCCCCGAACCTCAGCGGCCGGGGCGTGGGCGCCACCCGCGTCCGACCAACGTCTAGCCGGCGCGTCGAGCGACGAGCAGGTGGCCTGCAGCGGGGAGGGTCTTTCGCTCGGTTCCGGACAGCGCATCGAGGCGGGCGAAGACGTCCCGTTTCACCGCGTCGACCGTTTCGGCGTCCGCCTCTCGCAGCACGGCCACGACCGGGGGCACCACGTCCACCATGAAGTCCCAATAGGCGTCGCGAGAGGCGCAGACCATGGGGCTCTGGATCAGTTCGACCCGTTCCACGTGAAGACCCGCGGATTCGAGGACCGCGCTCAAGGGAGCGGGCTCGGCGCATCGGAACATGCCCGGCGCACCGGCGGGCGGAGCGGGGAAGTCCAGGTGCTCGCGGATCGCAGCGACGAGCGTCGTGATCCACGGGTTCGCCGCCGGTCCGGCCCAAACGGTGGTCGCGAAGGCGCCCCCCGGCCGCAGCACGCGCGCGATCTCTCGCGCGGCGCCATCGACCTCGGGGAAGAACATGAACCCGAGGCGACAGGAGACGGCGTCGACACTCGCTTCGGCCAGCGGCAGCGCGCAGGCATCACCCACCACCGGCACGAAGTTCTTCACCCCGAGCGCCTCTGCCTTCTGCCGAGCCACCGCGAGCATCCCCTCGGACGCGTCGAGTCCGACCACTCGTCCATGAAACGCCTGGCGTGCGAGGGTGAGCCCGGGCTCGCCGGTGCCGGTGGCGATGTCGAGCACGTGGCTGTCGGCGTCCACGTCGAGGGCGGCGACGATCGCGTCGCCCTGCGCCCGGAGGAAGTCCATCGTGAAGTCGTCCCAGCGATCCCATCCGGGCGAGAAGGCATTCCAGGAGCGCTGCTGCGCCTCGAGGACGGGATGGACGGTCGGGGCGACCTCGGAGGAGAGAGTGCGGGTCTGCATGGTCGTTCTCGCTTTCTGGTGGTTCGAGTCGTGTCGTTCGCCGACGAGCTCAGGCCGCACGGCGGACCGTCAGGGGCGTGGGGTTCGAGATGATGTCGACGAGCGGCGAGCGCGCCTGAGCGAGCTCGATGAGCTCGTCGATGACCTCCGAGGGCGCGTCGGCGTCGACCTTCATCGACACGCGGATGCCCTCGTAGCCGTTGCGAACGTCGGGGCTCAGCCCGAGCAAACCGCGCAGGTCGACATCGCCGTCGAGCGAGGACTCGACCGAGCGGATGGTGATGCCGCGAGCCGTGGCGTGGATGACCAGGCTGGAGCACAGGCAGGCGGCCAGCGCGTGGAGGGCGAAGACGGCGGGGTTCGCCG
This sequence comes from uncultured Sandaracinus sp., assembly GCA_964462035.1. Taxonomy (GTDB): domain Bacteria; phylum Myxococcota_A; class Polyangia; order Polyangiales; family Houyiibacteriaceae; genus UBA1660. Next base: position 22,373 of record CAYXAP010000043.1, on the reverse strand, counting down.
CGGTGTCCGCGCCGTGGAGCACCGTCGGCTCGTCGGAGTCGATCACGTGGGGGGTGTCGTGGACGTGCCGCTGGCAGGCGCCGTCGAAGTCCACGATCGTCGTTTGGTTCTGGCCGCCGGTGAGCCAGCGGTTTTGCGCGCGGAAGGCGAAGCGAGCGATGACGGGCTGCTCGACGATGGCTTCGATCGTCGCGCCCATGGCCTGGACGTCGAGCCCGTTGAGCGTGGTCGGGGCGGTGGAGGGGGTGGTCGTGGTGGTCATCGGAGTGTCCTTTCGCGGGCTCGGAGGCCCGCTCGGTTGGTGATGACCAGGGACTGAGCACGGCGCGTGCCACGGCGAGAGCATCGGCGACAATCACATGATTACGGGACCTTGGACGGATTGCTGGCACTCGCTCGAAGGTGCGAGATCTCGCGACTCGTGAGATCTCACGAGTCGCGCCGTGAGATCTCGCCAGTCGCGCGCGGCGCTCGACTTGGGGAGCGCTCAGCGATGCGAGGGGATGGCCACGCCGAGCGCCTTCAAGCGGGAACGAAGCGTCGAGGGGTTCATCCCGAGGAGCGCCGCGGCGCCCGACTTCCCGGCGATCGTCCCGCCCGTCACCTCGAGCGCTCGGGCGAGGTTCCGTCGCTCCAGGTCCTGGAGCTCGGCCGCCGTCAGCACGGCGGACGAGTCTTCGGGCTCGGCGGGCCCAGGGACCGATCCGCTTCGACCCCGACCGGTCTCGGGCGAGTCCTCGAGCTCGGGCAGGGCTCGGCCGAGATCGACGAGCCCGCCGCGCGCAGTGATCACGGCGCGCTCGATCACGTTGATCAGCTCGCGCACGTTCCCCGGCCAGTCGTAGCGGGCCAGTCGCGAGAGGGCGTGATCCGATGGCAGCTCCACCGAGCGGCTCATGCGCTCGGCGATGCGCTGGGTGAACGCCCGGGCGAGGAGCGGGATGTCCTCCCGTCGCTCCCGCAAGGGTGGGACGGAGATCGGGAAGACCGCGAGCCGATAGTAGAGATCCTCGCGAAACCGTCCGGCCCGCACCTCGGCGAGCAGATCGCGGTGCGTCGCAGCGATGACCCGTACGCTGACGCGTCGGGTGCGCGAGCTCCCGACTGGATCGAATTCGCCCGACTGCAACACCCGCAGCAGCTTCGGCTGCATCGCCAGCGGGAGCTCGCCGATCTCGTCGAGGAAGAGGGTGCCCCCATCCGCCAACGCGAAGCGTCCCTCGCGTGCTCGCGTGGCCCCGGTGAACGAGCCCGCCTCGTGGCCGAAGAACTCGCTCTCGATCAGGTTCTCGGGGATGGCGCCACAATTGACCTTCACGAGGCGCTTCTCGGATCGGGGGCTCAGCGCGTGGAGCGCGTCGGCGACGAGCTCCTTTCCCGTCCCGGTCTCTCCGGTCACGAGCACGGTGGCCTCCGTCGCGGCGACTTCGCGGATCTGAGCGTGCATCCGTTGGAACGCGGGGCTCTCTCCCAGCATGCCGATGGACGCCTTCTCCGACGCGAGCGCCGCCCGGAGGTACTCGGTCTCGCTCGCCAGGAGGCCGATGGTTCGTTCCGCGTCCAAGCGCTCGTTCAGGTTTCGCAGGATGAGCGTGTAGAAGGGTGCTCCGTCTTCATCCTGCGAACGCGAGAGCGACGCCTCGGCCGGGAACTCCCCACCGGCCACGGTACGCGCCGTCAGTCCTCCAGCGATCCAGGAAGCCCGATGCCCGATCGGTCGCGCGTCGAGCGCGCGTGCCAGGCCGCGGAGCTTGGTCGTCGACTCCTCGGCCAGGAACGAAGGGAACGAGGCCCCCATGAGCTCCCCGGCGTCGACGCCGAACGTCGACTCGGCGGCTGCGTTCGCGTGGGTGATGCGGAACTCGTGGTCGAGGTCCACGATCGCGTCCATCACGCCGTCGACGAGCCGAGCGAGCCTCGCCTCGCGTTCCCGCACCTTCTTCTCCGCCTGGAGCCGCCGGAGCTCGGCGGCCGCTCGCGCGGAGAACACACGAAAGAGCGCCTCGAGCCGTGGCTCGGCCCGCATCGGTCGATTGTCCAGCACGGCGATGTGCCCGAGCACCGAGCCGTCGAGGTCGAGCAACGCGGTTCCCATGAAGCTCACCGCGTCGGTCTGCCGCAGGATCGCGTTGCCGGGATAGAGCGCGATGATGTCCTCGGGGATGTGGATGAGCTCGCCGCGCTGCTCGACGACCGTCTCGCACGGCGTGCCGTCGATCGCGTAGTCGAACTTCGGCACGAGCTCGCCGCCCAGATAGAGGCTGTACGAATAGAGCATTCGCTCTTCCGGTCGCCACTCGGTCACCCACGCGCCGAAGGTCCCCGTCGCCTCGCTGAGGCTCTTCACCAGAGTGTCGAAGAACCCCGTTCCGGTCGCGGCGGCGGTTCCCTCCGCGACTCCGCGCCACAGGCCCACCTCGTCGAGCTCGTCGAATCGTGAGGGCCCGGCCCCTTCGCGCGGCATCGGCGAAGCGTACCGCTCGACGGCTCGGGCGGGAACCGGCGAGGAGGAACCCCATTCGCAGCGTCGCGATCTCCGCCATGCGTAGCGACTGAGACGGCAAAGAGCGGCGCCCAGTCACCATCAACCCCTGATCGTGCGCAGCATGAACGGGCCAGACTGACGGGCCACCGGCGGTCCGCCGGCGACCGCCACGGACCAGAGGGGGCGACGACCGCGCTGGCGGCGGCCATACCCCGTCTCGATCTTCGTCTGCGATCTTCCCCGTCGATCTCACGGGCCGGCGAGAGTACCCTCCTACGGACTGGTCGCGCTGTGGGACTTCGAGGAGGGCTCCGGTGACCTGGTCGACGATCGGATCGGGGACCTGGACCTCCAGATCGCCGACCCCAGCCGGGTACGTTGGGAGACCGGTCGTCTGGTGGTGACGGGCCAGACCGTCCTGCGAACCGCCGCCGACGCGACCACCCTCCGGGACGCCCTCGTGACCTCCGGTGAGTTCACCATCGAGGCTTGGATCATCCCTGGCTCGAGCGAGCCGCCCGGGACCGGCCCCGCAAGAATCGTCGGGATGTCCAGTGATCAGACGACAGCCAACTTCTCCCTATCCCAGGGCCGCTCGGACACCGGCTCGCCCGGTGACAACTACTCGCTGCGACTGCGCAGCACCGACGCGACGGTGGACCCCGACGGCCTGCCGGGATTCGACACCCCCGTCGAGTCCGCGCAGCTCGTGATGACGCACCTCGTCGCGACACGCGGACCGGGCGCGTCTCAGGTGACGCTCTACATCGACGGGAACCTGGTCACCGCGGCATTCCGCGAGGGGACCTTCGCCAACTGGATCGAGGCGCCCGTCAGCCTGGGGAATCACGGAGGTCCGCTCGTCGAGCCTTCGGATCACCGGTCGTTCATCGGGACCTACTTTCTCGTGGCCATCTACGACCGTGCGCTCTCCATCGGGGAGATCCAGAGCAACTTCGGCGCCGGACCGTGAGATGGCGCTCCGCGCCGAAGTGAATCGGGAAGGTGGTGGTTTCCGCCGCCCCACGGCCGGCGATCGTCGCGAGCGAGCGCGGCGACCGTGATATCGTGACCGCGAGTGAAGCCATGTATTGGGCGCGCGCCATCTCAGTCGACGATCTGATCGACGAATCCCACATCGGTGGCGGCCGACACGTTTTTGCTCACGGCATCAGCCGCCTCAACCTCGATGTCAACGATGTCGAGGCATTCGTTCGGCCCGAAGATGCAGCTTTGATGTTCGGCCATCGGGCGATGGAGGACGGTGGTACGTTTGAAGACTCCTTCGTCGTCTGGATGGCGACGATGCGCAGACGCGGGCAGTCGAACGACGCCATCGTCGAGTGCCTGAAGCGGGTGTTCGCTCAAATGGCTGACGAGCCGTCGCTGGTCGAGCTGCTCCGTGGCCTCATCGAGCAGGCGCGCGGGTCCGGCTACGGCAAGGTGTGGTTGGCTCGAGCGCTGTTCGACGAGGCGTTGTTGGCGCCGGCGCTCGTGCCCATCGCCAACGAGCTGGGTCATCCAGTCGAGCACGTCCCGAGCAGCGGAATGACCGCGCTGGTCATCGACTCGAACGCAGCGGTCGGTAAGAAGTCATGGTGGCGGTTCTGGTGAGCCACCGGTCGAGGCTCCTCGACCACCTCGATGCCGTCCACGCCGTAGTCGGATCACTCGCGCGCGACCTCGCTCCCGACGACCCCACGCCCGAGGCATGGATCCAGGAGACGACCGCTTCGCGAAGCGCGCTGGCGTGACAGCAGGTGCCTCGCTCAGAAGCGCGCGCCGAGACGGAGCGACGCGCCGAGGCCGATGGCGCCGTCGTTGTTGCTGACCCAGGTGAACGCCGGCACGGCGAGCTCCGCGTAGAGCGAGCCGGAGATGTTCACGCTCGCGAGTAGGTTCACGCGCACCATGCCGCCGGGCTTTCGCTGGCCGGTGACCGGCATGAAGAGCCCACCTTCGACCGAACCGCCGAGGTGAATCGGGAAGGTGAAGAGGCTGAGCATGTAGGCGGCACCCACGTGGATGTCGAAGGCACCGGCGGCCCCGAAGAAGATGTCGAGCCCCGCCCGGAGCTCGAGACCGGGGATCGCTTCGAAGCCGCGGCCATAGTTGAGTTCGAGGCTCCCGAGCGCGCCGCCGTTGCCGCCGTCGCCGGTCTTCACGAGACCGAGCACGCCGAAGCCCGCGCTGACCATGCTGGCACCATCCGCGACGCCGTAGCGGTCGCGGTTCTCGTAGGCTTGCTGGGCATCGGCCTCCGCCTGCTCGGCGGCGCGGCGCGCTTCTTCCTCTTCGGCCTGGCGCCGGGCTTCTTCCTCGGCCTGGCGCTGGCGCTCGGCCTCCGCTTCGGCGTCGGCCTCTGCCCGGGCAGCGGCTTCCTCCGCTTCGCGGCCGACCGTGTCGTGGCCCGCGAGGGCGTGCCCTTCGTCGCCCGGGCCCTCGGGCCGGAGCATGGCGGCGAGCAGCGCCTGAAGGCGCGCGTCCGTGTGGATGCGTCGCACCTCGGCGTCGAGCTCGTCGACGCGGGTCTCGGGTGCGTAGCCGGCCCGGAGCGTGATCCAGAAGGCGTCCTCGTCCGCGTCGTGGAGGATCGGCAAGAGCGCCCACTCCGCGCCCTGGAGCTCGGCCAACGCGCGCATGTCGTTCGCGGTCTGCGGGACCACTTCCTCTTCGACGTGCACCGCCGCGCCCTCGCTGAGGACGTGGAAGCCCATGCCGCGGAGCACGGCGCTGATGCGCGCGTCGAGCTCTTCCTTCTCCTCGAGATCGGCATCACCGGTCGAGTGGAGCAGCACCACGCGCTGGGGCTGCGCCTCCGCGGGAGCGGTGAGCATGAACGACGCGATCACCACGGCGATCGTGAAGAGAAGGCGCGCCACGAGCGCAGATCGAGAAGTTTCGTTCACGGTTGGGCGCAGGATCGCCATCGATCCGGAGATGTCGCAAGAACGGGGCCAACCCCGCCCCACGGGGCTCAACTCAGCGCCTCGATGACGTCCGCCGGAGCTTGGACCAGCTCGATGAGCACGCCCTCGCCGCCCTGGGGGAACGCGTCGTTGCCCTTCGGGTGGACGAAGATGATGTCGTGGCCGGCGGCGCCGGGCACGGGCTTGCCGATGAATCGAACGCCCTTCGCCGAGAGCCACTCGACCGCCTTGGGCAGGTCGTCGACCCAGAGGCCGACGTGGTTGAGGGGCGGCGAATCCACCCTCGGGCGCTTCTCGGGGTCGATCGGCTGCATCAGGTCGACCTCGACCGCATGCGGGCCGGTGCCGATGGTGACGATGTCTTCGTCGACGTTTTGGTTCTCGCTGCGGTAGGTGCCGCTCGGCGTCAGGCCGAAGAGGTCGACCCAGAGCGTCCGCAGCGGCCCCTTGTCGGGCGCGCCGATCGCGAACTGCTGGACTCCGAGGATGCGAAAAGGTCGGTCACTCATGCCGCCCCCATAGCTCGAATCACGGACTAGTGAAATTCGATCTCGATGCCGCCGCGGTGCTTGTGTCGCATCCCGCGGTGCTTCCGGCGCATGCCCATGTGGTGCTTCCGGTGCTTGCGGTGCTTCACGCGAACGGCCGGCGTGATGTGAACATCGATGGCCGGAGCGATGATGATCGTCGGCGCGTGGGCGACGTAGACCTCGTGGTGGACCTCGTAGTGGACCGCGATCGGTCCGGGGACGATCGCCACTCGGCGTACGCGGCCGGCGTAGCAGCCCTCGTCCGCGTCCCAGCGCAGGCGGACCGGCCGCGGCCGCTGGCGGCCTTCCACCGTGAGGTCGACTCGGAGCTCGGCCTCGTCGGGCGGCTCGACGCCGGGCGGCAGGTAAGCACGCACGTGACCGGAGGCGTGGGGCACGACCTCGATCGGATAGGGACCGGCGCTCACGATGGTACCGCCGTGGCTCGGCGAGAGGTTCGCCGCCGCCGGCGAGGTCGGCGTCTCCGCGACCGCCGGTGCGTTCGCCGTGGGCACGGGCGGAGCCTCGTCCTCGCAGCCGAAGGCGAGCGAGGCGACCACGAGTCCGGTGAACAGCCTCATCTGGGGGATGGTACCAAGGTCACACATCCTTCGCACGGACCGACCAGATGAACGCGTCGTACCAGAAGTGCATGAGCGAGACGACCATCGTGAGCGCCCAGAAGGCGCCCGCTCCGTCCGCCAAGAGCTCGACCGACACGCCGTACGCGAGCACGCACCCGAGGTACACCGCGAGCAGCACCCACTTGCCATGGCGAGCACCGAGGCGGGCGCGCTCGAGATAGCCGCGGTGCTCGGTCGCCCACACCAACGCCAGGTACTGCACGGCGTGGAAGAGGTTCATGATGAAGAACGCCTCGCCCCAGCTGTTGAAGCCCCACGCGACGAGCGAGCAGGCGCCCGTCGAGACGTAGAGAAAGACCTTCAGCCGAGAGATGCGATAGCCGCGCTTCGCGAGCCGCGCGTACGCGAACACGTAGTAGGCGAGGAAGAGCGCGCCGGCACCGAGCACGCCCCACACCAGGTAGCTCCGATGGTCGTAGACCTCGACCGGCGCCCAGGTGAGGAACATCGACACCGAGTCGTCGAAGACCTCGAACTCCTCCAAGGTCGAGACGTGGTCCATGAGCGTGGCGCCGGCGAGGATCGGCCCCGCATAGAGGAGCTGGTTCAGCCAGAAGTCGAGCCAGCGACCTCGGTCGGGCGGCGCCCCCGCGTTGCGATCGTAGATGCGCCCGAGCCCGAAGGTCTGCGCGCCGGAGTGCCACACGTCCCAGAAGGTCGCGACCACCATCGAGGCCACCGCGACCCACGGCGACCCGACGATGGCAAGGAAGAGCAGGGCGGGCACCAAGAGAAAGCGAACGGGGTGCCGGCGGAAGATCGTGGGGTTGCCGTGGCTGCGGAAGAAGACGGCCACCAGGTGCGCGTGGATGATCGCCCCGATGAGCACGCCGGCGAAGGTGAGCTCTTCGGCACCGACCACCAAGAAGGGCAAGTGGGCCCAGTCCCAACGGGCCATACCGAAACCGGCGGCGACGGACAGGAGCGGCGGCCCGAGGAAGAAGAGCCAGTCGTAGCCGCGCCCGACGATGTAGCGGGACCTGGGTCGCTCGGAGCTCACGAGCGCTCCCACTCGTGGCGCCTCAGCGCGATCACGAAGAGGGTCGCGCCGGTCAGCTCCATCGTCTCCTCGACCCAGTCGATCAACCCGTAGGTGAGGTTGTCGTCGCCGTGGTGATCGACCCACCAGCCCGCCGGGAGCTCCATCAGGAGCGCGCCACCGACGTAGATCGCACCGGCGATCACGAAGCGCCGACGGGAGCTCGCGTTGAGGTCGCGCAGGAAGGGCCAGAAGATGGCGGCGAGGACCAGCAGGATCAGGGCCGCCGGGATCACCCACGCGAAGAAGAGCACGCCGCCCGTGTCCATCGGCACCAGGTAGACGAGGTACTCGTGAATCTCGATCGCCTCGTCGAGCGACATGTAGACGAAGATCCCGGAGAGGAGCCACCACCGGCCCCGGTGCCGATCGGTCGTCGGGTGGTCGGCGATGCGACCGAGCAGGAGCCCCGCCACCAGCAGCAGCCCGCTCGCGTACCAGGTCGGCACGTTGGCCTCGTAGCTCAGTGAGAAGAGCTCGGCGGCCTTCTCGCTCAGGCCGAGGTGGTAGTCGCCCACCTCCGCCACGAGGCCCGCGAGCGCGACCGCCACGGTGGCGAGAGCGAGCGGTTTCCGGCGGGGCTCGGCCGCCGGCGCTGCGGGATTGTCGGCATCGGCTGCGATGCCCCATTGTGAGCGCTCGGGCGGAGCCCGTCATCACCGGTGGTCGAAGCCTTGCCGGATCGGGGTCCGTCTCGCACCATGCGCGCCGTGAAGACGTCTCTCACCGGCATCAAGCCGACCAACACGCCGCACCTCGGGAACTACCTGGGCGCCATCCGCCCGGCCCTCGAGCTCGCCAAGCAGTATCGGTCGTTCTATTTCATCGCCGATTATCACGCCCTGACCACCGTCCGAGATCCGGAGGTGCTCCGCACGAGCGTGTACGACGTCGCCGCGACCTGGCTGGCCGCTGGCCTCGACCCGGAGAAGACCGTTCTCTATCGGCAGTCCGCGGTGCCGGAAGTCTTCGAGCTCTCGTGGACGCTGAGCTGCCTCCTCGCGACCGGCCAGCTCGAGCGCGGCCACTCCTACAAGGACGCGCTCGCGAAGGGCGAGTCTCCGAACGCCGGCATCTTCTACTACCCGGTGCTCATGGCGGCCGACATCCTGCTCTACGACACCGACGTGGTGCCGGTCGGCAAGGACCAGAAGCAACACGTCGAGCTCTGCCGTGACGTCGCCCAGCGGGTGAACCACGTCTTCGGCGAGGGCACCCTCGTGATTCCCGAGGCCCACGTCGGCGACGCGCCGCTGGTCCCCGGGACCGACGGCGAGAAGATGAGCAAGAGCCGCGGCAACGGCATCCCGCTCTTCGCGCCGGCCAAGAAGCTCCGCAAGGTCGTGATGGGCATCAAGACCGGGTCCGAGACACTCGAGGAGCCCAAGGATCCCGACTCCAGCACCGTCTACCAGCTGTGCCGACAGGTCTCGCCCGACGCCGCCGCCGAGATGGCGGAGAAGCTCCGCGCCGGGAACTACGGCTGGGGTCACGCGAAGCAGGCGCTCTACGAGGCGCTCGAAGCGGAGCTCGGGCCCAAGCGCGAGACCTACCAGGCGCTCCGGGCGGACGAGGCGAAGCTCGACCAGCTCCTGGAGGAGGGCGCCGAGAAGGCTCGCGCCATCGCTCACGAGACGATGGGCCGTGTCCGCCGTGCGATCGGCATGACCCGGCCCGCTTGACCGCCCTCCGCGCACGAGCCGCGAGAGCCCGCTCACGATCTTTCGCGTAGCGTTGCAGGGGACTGTGCCGTCTGACCCTACCGTGGACCCCGTTCCCGAGTCTCGACTGGACGCGATCATCCCTGCGGGGGCGGTCATCAGCGTGACCGAGGCGCTGGAGCGCGCCCGGGCCGCGGGCCACGAGGTCGAGCTCGCCCCGGCCGATGGGGACCTCCGCTGGTCCATCGACGGGATGGAGTGGCGGGCCGGGCTCGGGCCTGCGCCGCGGGACGCGCTCGCCGTGCTCGTCGCCGCGGGCATCGCGCCGCCCGAGCTCACGGAGCCCGGCACCATGGCGCTGTCGGTGTTCACCCACCTGCCCCCCAACTGTCAGAGCGCCTACCAGGCGCAGGTCGCGGTGGTGCACGCGCTCGCACCGGAGGCGCTCGCCGTCTACGACGCCAACGCCCAGACGTTGATGTGTCCGCCCTCGGTGGCCGACCTCGCGGCGGTCGAGGTGCCGGCGCCCCCCTCCCGGCTCTACTCGATCCACGTCGTGCTCGGCGACGGGCTCGCCTGGCTGCACACCCACGGGCTGAGGCGCTGCGGCACCGTCGAGCTCGAGCTGGTCGACGTGCCCAAGGATCGGATCGCCGACATGAAGGCGCTCCTGGAGGCGGCGGCGTCCCGGCTCATCGAAGAGGCCGCGCCGCCCTCGATGTGTACCGCCTTCGAGGTGAGCCGCGAGACGAAGGTCAGCTGGATCCCGTGGTCGAAGGCTGCGCGGAAGCTGAAGATCAGCGGACCCGGCGCCAAGCGAGACCCGGCCCACTGCGAGGGCACGGGCGTGCTGATGGCCAAGCCCGGCATGTGGAAGTTCTGTCTGCCGCACCTGGCGATCGAGGCGCGACCGCGCGTGCTGGTCAGCCGCGCCGAGACCCGGCGGATGGCCGCTGGCGCCCGAGCCCGCTGGGAGCGCTTCGTCCGTTTGGTCGCCGCCCACGGTGGCGCCGAGGGCTGGTCGTTCCTGGCCAAGGCGTCGTTCGCCGCCGGTGGCCCCTGCGGTCCCGAGCACATCTGGATGTCGGTCAGCGAAGCCGACGCCGAGGGCTGGACCGGTGAGGTGATGAGCCGCCCCTGCCGGGCCTCCATCGCCCCGGGCGACACGTTGCGCAACGAGCTGCCGAGCCTCTCGGGCTTCCAGGTCCGCTCACCGCATGGAACGTTCGGCCCCGACGAGCTCGCCAAGCTCGAGGCGCTGCTCGACGCCGACTGAGCGGGTCTCAGCCGCCCTGGCGACCGTTGTTCCGGGCTCGGGCGCGACCGCGGGCGCCGCCGAACTGGATCTCCACGTGCGCGTCGGCGCCGGGAGCGGGCATCTCGAGCCCGGAGAAGGCGTTGGTGAAGCAGTCCGAGAAGCCCTCGGGCGGCGGTGGGTTCATCGCGAGGTCACCGACCTGGCCGTTGGCCATGACGTCGAAGGCGAGGTTCATGCCTCGGCCCCCACCGCCGCCGTCGGGGTTGGCCGAAGCCGCCATCTGCTCGCGGAACTGCTGCCAGCCGCCGTTCTGTTCGACGCAGTCGCGAATCTGCGGCCGGACCTCGCGGACGGTGTTCATGACGTCGACCGCTTCGAGCGCGGGCTCCTCGTCACCGAGGGCGCTGACCTGCACTCGGCGGGCGGCGCGCCGGGCACGGCGCTCGGCTCGCTCGGCGGGCGTCATCCGCTGCCACTCCTCACGCATCTCGAGGCGCTTGGCGCGGCGCTCCTCGGGGGTGAGTCGCTCCCAATCCGCACGGGAGAACTCCATGCCGCGACCGCGCATCCCCATGGCGCTCGGCTCGGCCGTCGCCACCTCGTCGCCGTCTCCTTCCTCGCGGAAGAACTCGTAGGGGTCGACCTCCGGGAACGCGACGTCGGCGCCGGCGCTCTCGCGACCGAAGCGCTGGGGCTCCTCTTCGTCGGTGAGGGACCAGACGAGCACGGCGACGGCTCCCAGGAGGAGCACGCCGCCGCCGATGATCACGGGACGCTGCACGGCCCCGGTATAGACCGGATGAGCGCGCCGGTCATTCAACCGGCGCGTCTCGGGGCCGAGCGCCGCGTGATCCGCTCGCTCAGTAGCCGACGCTCTCCATCGCCGCCTCGTGCTCCGCGTTGATGGCCGCGGCTGCTGCGGGGGCGTCGTCGGAGAAGGCCGTCTCGCGGGCGCGGCGAACCGAGGCCGCGCGATCGCGGTACTCGGGGCCGGCTCGCTCGTAGCTCTCGGCGGCGTTCTCGAAGGCAACCGCAGCGGCCGGGTTCCCGTCCCGGACCATCTGGATGGCGGCGAGGAGCTCGCTGGCGGCCTCGACCTCCGCGGCCGCGGTGTGGACCGAGTCGTTGCGGCTGGCCTCGATGGCGGCCGGATCCTCGCTGGCGCGCGCGCCGAGGAAGACCTTGCGCTCGAGGGCCCCAGCTTCGGCGAAGGCGTCGGTGAAGGTCAGGTTCGCGTCGAGCAGCTCGACGAGCGCCCCCGCCTGCCGCTGTGGAGCGGTCATCTTCACCACGATCGACCACTCCTGGCCGGCGGTCAGGTCGCCGAGGTTCAGCGCCACGGCGCCGCCGTTGGTGGCCTGCGGGTGGCCGACGACCTCGACCAGCTCGACCCCGGGGCCGGGGTTGAGGCGGAGCTGCATGCCGCGAGCGAGCGTCTGCTCGAGTCGGGTGACCTCCCGGCGGAAGACCGCGAGGACGGCATCGGCCTCCTCGACGTAGGTGAAGGTGCCGCCGCTGGTCTGGGCGATCTGGCCCATCAGGACCTCGTCGTACTCGAGCCCGAGCCCGAGCGTGGTGATCGGCGTCTGCATCTGGGCGGCGCGAACGGCCTGAGGCAGCACCGCGGTCGGCGAGTTCGGGACACCGTCGCCGAGCAGGACGATGCGACGGAGCTCGTTGCCCTCCCCGCTCCAGCTGGCGATCTGCTGGATGCCGGTGGCCAGGCCCGGCGCGAGCTGGGTGGTGCCGCTGGCCTCGATCGCGTCGATGGCCTCGTTGAGCTCGTCGACGTCCACGTCGCCGACCTCGGTGTTGGCGAGCACGACGTCCACGCCGGAGTGGAAGGTGACCACCGAGAGGTGATCGTCATCGCGGAGGGTGCCGACGATGTCTCGGGCCGCCTCCTTCACGCGTTCGATGGGGTCGCCCATCATCGAGCCCGAGGTGTCGAGCACCAGCGCGAGGTTGAGCGGGGGACGTCGCATCCCGCTGACGTCCTCGGTGCCGATGTGGATGCGCGCGAGCACCTCGCTGCCTTGCGCGTCGATGACCTCGTAGCCGAGCTCGCCCTCCATCCGGACCACCCCCGGGTCCTCCGGCGTGTCGGGCGTGCCCTTGACGCAGCTGACGCCGAGCAGCCCGGCGATGAGGAGCGTGCGAATCGCGATCGAGTTTCTCTTCCTATGCATGTGAAGCCTTCCTCCCGTTCGTTGGGTGGGGGCTCCGACGCACGTGATCGAGAAAGGGTCTACGTCGACGTCAGGCGCGGACCACGGCGCCGCCGCGGCGGGGGTCGCCGGCGCCGATCACTTCGCCGTTCTGCGCGAGCACGGCGTGGACGCCGCCGAAGAAGAACGCGCGGAAGGGGAAGGAGTAGACGTGCTCGAAGCGCTCGTTCAACGCGTCGACGATCCCGTGGTGATCGTGGCGGTCTTCCATCTCGAGCCACACCGAGGACTCCTCGGCGTGGACCCGCGGCGCGAACACCGCCTCCTCGAGCGGCTCGCCCAGGCAACAGACCCGATAGAGCACCTGCGAGACCACCGAGCGAATGCGGTTGGCTCCGCCGCTACCGAGCGCGAGCACCGAGTTCTCCGGGCCCCGAACGATGGTCGGCGCGATCATCGACGGCAGCGGCGTGCCCGGCGCGTGATCGAAAAAGCCGCCGGGGTGTAAGTCTTCTTCGCCGCAGAAGTTGTTGAGCTGAACCTGTGTGCCCGGGATGACGTGCCCGGATCCCTCACCGTTGGTCAGCGTGGCCGCGGCGGCGCCGCCCTGCGCGTCGATCACGGACAAGTGCGTCGTGCTCCCGAACGCGCGCTCGTCGCTCTTGGCGCGGGTGCCGGCGCGGCACGCTTCGGCGTGGCGCACGGCTTCGGTCGCCTCGTCCAAGCTCACGTGTCCCTCGGCGAGCGTGCCGGCGATCACGCCGAGCAGCTTGCCGCCGAGCCGCGGTGACGCGAGCACCTCCCAATGACCGATCCGCAAGGTGCGGGGCGCGACCACCCGCGGCTTCGCGTTCGCCAGATCGGTCTTCGTGATCGCTCCGCCCGCCGCGGGACCGAAGTGCTCGAGCAGCGCCGCCTGGAACTCCGGCGGTGCGCCACCGTGCTCGGCGAAGCGACGAAGCAGCTCGGCCATGCCGGGCATCGCCTTACAGCTCCCGGCTCGGGGCGGCGCGTCGTTGTCGGAGTAGGAATACTGGCACTCCGGCGTGCGCAGGTTGATCGGCCAGAGCAGCCGGAAGACCTCCGCCGCCTCTTCGGTGAGCGGGCAGCCGCGAGTGGCGAGCTCGATCGCCGGCGCCGTGAGCGCGTCGAGCGGGAGGCTGCCGAAATGCGTCGCGGCGTAGGCCAGGCCCGGAAAGGCCAGCGGCGGCGCCGCGCTCGCGCGCCCGATGTGGAACACCTGGCTCGCCGCGCCGAAGTCGATCTCGATCGACTCGAAGTCCATCGGTGGCGCGTCCTTCGGTCGGTCGAGGCCCGGCATCGCCGAGAAGAAGTCGATCACCACCGGCTCTTGGCCCGGCAGCGCCACCGTCATCATCCCCGCCCCACCCGCGCTGGCGAGCAGCGGCTCGGCCACGAACGACGCGAGCGCGCCGGCGACGAGCGCATCGACCGCGTTGCCGCCCGCACGCAGAACGGACGCGGCCGCCTCGGCGGTGTGCGGGTTTCCCGCGGCGACGACACCTCTCACTTCGCGGATGCTGTCGCAGCCAAGCCCATCCGTCCAGCAGAGCGTGGGGACAGGATCGGTGCTGTCGCGCCGAAGCGAACGCGCCGAGCGCACCGCCACCGTCGGCTTCGCGCGACATGTCGCATTCGGGCGACGCTGCTGGCACGCCACGCGCCGGCGTCCAGGCCCCGAAATCTCGGGGCTTCTCATCCATTCTACGGTTGGCCCCATCCTTGCGATGCACTCCGCCGAGCCCGAGCGGCGAGGAGTGAACGGATGATGGAAGCAACGGTTGGTCGGAGCTGGGAAGGCGGCGCGCACGCGGTCACCGTGGGTGTGGTCGCGCTCGTGATGGGATGCGTCACCGAGCTGCCCGGGCGCTCGGACACGGTCGAGGATGGCGCCGACGACGATGAGGCGAGCTGCCCGGGCCGCGACGACAGCGTATCGAGCGAGCCGCCCACCGCCTACTCGATCGTGGGCGGGGACGTGCCCCGCCGCGCGGACGGACTCCCCCTCTTCGAGAGCAACCCTGGCGCCAACGTCGCGATGTTCGTCGACTTCGATGGAGGCACCTACCGGCGCTCGAGCGGTGCCCTCGAGGACTATGGCGCGGCTTCGCTCGACGGAGACCGGTCGACCTTCAACGCGGACGAGCAAGCGAAGATCCTTCGGGCGGTCACCGATCTGGCGGCCAACTACGCTGCCTACGACGTCAACGTGACGACCGATCCAAGCGCGCGCCGACGATCGCCCAAGTGGACGTGGCTCCTGGTCACCAACGACTACGGCAGCCGCTCGGGCCGAGCCCAGATCGACGACATCGGCCGAAAGGAATACGCCAACGGCCTCGCCGGCACCCTCGCGGTGCTCGAACCCCGAAGCTACGAGCGGCCCGCCTACCTGCTCACGCACGAGTTCGGGCACACCTTCGGCCTCGAGCACGCCGGCCGCTTCAGCGACGGCGACTTCGAGGAGTACAGCGACTACGCGAGCGGCCCGCGCGGCGCCTTCATGGGCGGGCGCGGCTCGCAGTTCGACACCTACCGATGGCGTGAGCTCCGCATCGACGACGGCAGCCGACAGGACCCCGACGCGATCATCGCGGCCGAGGCCGGCTACCGCTCGGACGGCGGAGCGGACTTCGGAGGCACGACCGAGCTCGGCGGGACGTGCGCCGCGGACGGCGAGTGTCGAAGCGGAAACTGTCACGCGGAGGGAGCGACCGATCGATGCCGTCCAGCCACGTGCACCGACGCCGACGCACCTGGAGACCGGGAGTTCTGCGAGACCGACATCTGCGGTCCCTGCCGTGTGAGCGAGGGCGACTGCGATGCGGACTCTCAGTGCCTCGGAGACGCGACCTGCGGCCAACGGAGCGGTCCCGATTACTGCGTCCCGCCCCGCGGCTGCGTGGACGACGCATCGTTCGTGGACGCCCAAGGCTACGACTGCGACGGCTGGGACGGCTACGACTGCGACGACGCCACCGCACGCTACGGCTACTCCCAGCGCGAGGAGGACGCGATCGTGGCGTCGTGCCCCCGTACCTGTGGGGTGTGCTCGTGACCGCCCGCGTGATGTTGGTCGTGCTGGCCTCGGTCCTGGGGTGCGACGGGGGCAGCCTATCCATCGACGTGCTCGCCGATGGCTCGGTGGGACCCGCCTTGGATGCGCTGATGCCTCGAGCCGGAGACCGGGACGGGGACGGCATCGATGACGACACCGAGGACATGCTCGGCACCGACCCCGACGACCCGGACAGCGATGGTGACGGTCTGAGCGATGGTGACGAGGCAGCCCGCGGCACCGACCCGCTCGACCCCGATACCGACGGTGACGGAGTGGACGACGGTGAAGAGGTCTTCCTCGGGACCGACCCGACGATGCCCGACGCCGCGTGCGCCGACGAGAGCGCGGACGCCGACCTCGGCTCCCGGCCCGTCGACATCATCCTCATCGTCGACAACTCCTCGTCCATGAGCGGCGAGATCACCGCCGTCGTCGATCGCATCAACATGGACTTCGCGGCGATCCTCGAGGCGGAGGGAGTCGACTACCAGATCATCCTCCTGTCACGGCACGGCGCGATCGGGCACGGCCAGAACTCGTGCGACGACCACGGCATCTGCATCCAGCCACCGCTGGCCTCGGGCGCGTGCGATCCGAACGGACGACCGAGGAGCACGGCACGCTTCCGCCACTACAGCGTCTGCATCGACAGCGAGGACTCGCTCGCGAAGGCCATGCGGAGCTTCGAGCCCGGCCGGGGCTTCGAAGAGAGCGAGTACTTCGACGACGGCCGCGCACGACCCGTGGGCGACGCACCGATGGGCTGGTCCCGCTGGCTTCGGGAGGGAGCGCTCCGCGCCTTCATCGAGATCTCGGACGACGACTCCGATACCACCGCAGCGGAGTTCATCGCGTGGATGTACGCCCGGCCGCGCTACTTCGGCACCGAAGCCGATCCGAACTGGGTCTTCCATTCGATCCTCGGCATCGCCGAGGGCGCGCCAGCCGACGACCCCTGGCTACCCAGCGATCCCGTCGTCACCGGTCGCTGCGCCGGCGGTCAAGGCGTGGGCCGCGCCTATCAGCGGCTCAGCATCGTGAGCGACGGACTTCGCTTCCCGCTCTGCAACAACGACAGCTTCGACGTCATCTTCCGGGCGGTCGCGGCGGACGTCGTCGCCGGGTCGACCGTGCCCTGCCGGTACCGGCCGGACCCATCGGCGGGAACGACGCCGGACTTCGACCGGGTCATCGTCAGCTACGAGCCTGGCGGCGGCGGCGAGACGCGAGCCCTGACACGGGTCGATGGGTCAGGTGACTGCGCCACTGGCGACTTCTACGTGGACGGAAACGAGATCCAGCTCTGTCCGGCCGTATGCGCCACCGTCGAGACGGACCCGGAGGCCGCCGTCCGCATTCGTGTGGGTTGCGCCTCCAGCTGTGGCGACGGACGCGTCGACCTCGGCGAGGCGTGCGACGATGGGAACACCACCCCGGGCGACGGCTGCAGCGCCACCTGCGACAACGAGATCATCTGAGGCGGTCCAGGAGCGCTCCCTCGGACGCCGGCCCTGGGACCCGAGTCCGGCTTCAACGGCAGGGAACGATGATGTCCGCCATCAACGACGAGCTGAAGTTGCAGGTCCCCGAGCAGATGCAACCCTCGCTGCTCACGAGCAATCCGCAGTTCTCCACGGTGTTGAACGCGGTCGACGGATAGCGGGTGGTGTCGCATCCAAAGGGGCGGGGCCCCGAGCTGCAGGTGCTGCCGGAGCAGGAGCCGACCCCGGTGGTCTCGACTTCGGCGGCGCCGCTACAGTTCCAGTCGAACGAGGCGCGCGGACCGGAGGTGCAGGAAGCGGAGGTCGGGCTGCAGCTGCCGGAGACACAGAACCATCCATCGTTCCCGAGGGAGGGGGTGCAGTAGCAGGGGGTCCGGCCAGTCGGGCAGTGAGGAAGAGGTTCGTACGCCGTGTGCTCGACGTTCACGTTCGCGCGGTCGTCGTTGCAGTCGGTCCGCGGGTAGCCTCCCGTGCACCCGACATACGAAGAGCTCGTGTAGCCGTCACCGTCGTTGTCCTCCGCCGGGACCGCGCCGCCCGGGCTCGTCGCGCCCATGCCATCGCAGTTGGTGTCCAGGCCATCGCACAGCTCCGCCGCACCCGGTGAGATCGCAGCGGAGCTGTCATCGCAATCGAGCACGGCAGCGTCTTCCACGTAGCCGGGCGGGCAGCTGCCGTCCGGTGCGGGGCAGAGGTCGACCAAGACCGTCGAGCCCGCATAGCCGTCGTCGTCGTTGTCGGGATAGCAGTTGATTTTGACGCCGTCGTCGATGGCACCGTCACAGTCGTCATCCTCGCCGTTGCAGACCTCACCGATCGGGTCGACCGAGCATTCGCCGAACGAGCCGTCGACGCAGCTCTCGATGCCCGCTGCGCAGCGCCCTGGCTCCATGCACGGCCGGGTCTGACCGACGGTGCAATCGCAGCCCTCGTCGATGTCGCCATCGCAGTCCTCGTCGATCGGGTCGGCACCAGGCGAGGGAGGCACGCAACTCTCGCCATTGCCCGGATTGCGCGCGCTGGTGCCGTCGTCGCAGTCGTTCGCGTTGTCGGCGTAGCCCGCCGGTCGCGCGCAGGCGACCATCATCGCACCGGCCGGATCGCCGAAGGAGTCGCCGTCGAGGTCCTCGTAGTAGGTCGTGAGCACCTCCTCATCGACCATGCCGTCACAGTCGTTGTCGAGCCCATCGCAGCTCTCCGCGAGGTCCGGGTGGCGGCTCCCACGCGTGTCGTCGCAGTCGTTGCCGCAGTTCCGCTCCGCTCCCTCGCCGTTGCAGCACGCAGAGTCGGGGTACCCGTCTCCGTCGACGTCGCGGGTACCGAAGGTCAGCGGATCGCAGTCTTCGTCGTGCGCGTCGGCATCGCAGAACTCGGTGTTGCCCGGGTACCGGTTCGGGTCGTCGTCATCGCAGTCGAAGCCGCCGCAGGCGATCGAGTTCACCCCGTCACCGTCCACGTCCGGATCTGCACAATCCGCGCTTCGGCAGGTCTCGGCCATCTCGTCGCACGACTCACCCATCGCGCACGGAGCGGTCCCAGACACACAGAGGCCCTCGACGCAGCTCTCGGCGCCCGTGCAGAAGAGACCGTCATCACAGTCTCCGTCCGCTGCGCAGGAGTCCACGCCCCCATCGCCGCCGGGGGCGTCGTCCCCGCAGCCCAACGCCATCGCCACCAAGAGCCCCCCACCGAGAACGACAAGCCTCATTCTGCCTCCAAGCAGGAACCCTACGCCGAATCGAGGCTTCGGCCCAGCGCCCGCCCCGGACTGGTCTCCCATGTCCGCAGACGGGGTCGCGCCGACCTAGGGCTGGAGCTCAGAGCGCGAAGTCGGCAGCGGCCTCGGCGGCGGGGGCGGCCTCCACGGTGGCTGCGGCCTCGGCGCGACGCACGCCACGGCGGCGGACGCGGACCTGGTAACGACCCTGGTCCACGTTGCGGAAGCGGTAGCGGCCGGAGCTCGTCGAGGTGGTGCGCTGGACCACGTTGCCATCGCCGTCGACCAGCTCGACCTCGGCGTTCTGCGCGACGCCCCCGTCGAGGCGGAGTTGGCCGGCGACCTGTCCGTAGCGCGCGTGCTGCGCGTCCGGCGTGTCGTGCACGAAGGGGAGCTCGAGCTCCTGCCGCGCGTTGCCGCTTCCGTCCCGGAAGATCAGCTTCGCCCGATAGCGACCGCGTGGCAGCGGCTCGCCTGCGCTGGTCTCGCTGACGCGCAGCTCGAGCGCGCCCTGCGCACCGGGCCGGGTCACCGTGGCGATCGGCCCGCCTTCGCCTTCCTCGGGCAGGACCTGCAGCTCGACGCGGTGCCGGAGACTCTCCGGGGCCACGTCGCGCACGCCGAACACCGTGGCGCCGCCGTCCCAGCGACTGCCCGGCTCGGTGAGGTAGTGGTCGCCCGCGTAGAGTTCGACGAGCGTCGTCCCCGCGCGACCGCGGGCATTCGTCGCCACCGCGCGCACGATGTGCCGGCCGGGCTCGAGGGCCGCCGGGTCGAGACGAAGCGCAGCGCGATCACCGCACTGGCTCGCGACCCGGACGTCGTCGACGAAGATCTCCGTCCGGGTGATGGCCGAGCCCTCGTTGTCGCTCGCGCGTGCCTCGAGTCGCGTCGCCGCGCCCAGGTGCTGACCGTCGCGGAGCCCGCTCACGTCGATGCTGGTCACGTCGAGGGAGACGAGGCCGAGCACGCCCCAGGTCGCCGTGCCACGGGCCGCGCCACCGGCGCCCCAACCGCCGTTCGGCTCCTGGGCACCGACCAGCCAGCGAGTGCCGTTGCGCACGGCGCGGTCGCCTTCGGAGGCGCCGAGGCGGCGGAGCACGTAGAGCGCCTGACCGGTGAGGAGCGGCGAACCGAAGCTCCCATCGGAGCGCTGAAGGGTGCGCAGGCGGCGGGCGAGACGCTGCAGGCGGGCCTCTTCCGGGCGGGCGCCGGCGGCCAGCAAGCCCAGGACCGCGTAGTCGATATGCTGCACGTCGGAGCTGTCGGTGAGGGCCGTGACCTGGCCGGAGAGCCAGTCCTCGGCGCGCCGAATGGGCCGGAGCCAGCGGTCGTCGGCGCTGCGCGCGTAGGCCTGACGCCAGGTCTGCACGGCCTGGGTGGTGCTCTGGATCGTGCCCACGGCGACCGGCGGGTTCACGTAGTTGCCGCCGATGGATCCGTCGTTCTCCTGGAGCTCTTCGAGGCGGCTGGCCACCTTCAGCAGATCGGCGGAGAGCCGCTGGTCGACCAGCGCGTCATAGGTGGCGAGCGCCGCCCCGCCGAAGGCGTTCGACGGGTGGATGAGCTGGGAGCCGTGGTAGCTCAGCCCTTCGCTGGTCCGGGCGCCGCCCGGTGAATCGAGCAGGCCCTCGAGGACGGTGGAGAAGGTGCCGCGGGAGACGTCGTAGCCGTGGGCTCGACCGACCGAGAGGCCCTCGAGGCTGACGGCCTGCACGTGGCAGCCGAAACACTGGTGCTGCTGCTGCCAGGTCGACACCGACTCGGAGAGGAAGCCGAGGGCGCGCTGGGCCGCGCGACGGGTCTCGGCATTGCCTCGGGGGGCGCGGCGATTCGCCCGCGCGGGGGCGTTCGCGGCCTCACAGGTGGCGCTCTCGACGGCCGTGAGCACCGTGGCCGTGACCGCCGGCTGGGCCTGGCTCCGCCAGCTGATCGCCAATCCAGCCACCACCAACGTGGCCCCTCCGAGAATCATCCATCGCGACATCGCTTCCCTCCGTGTGGAGGGCCCAGACGGGCGGGATCGAGAAACGATCTATTCCCTCATGCGGGGACCCAGGCGAGCACCAGCCGGCTGACGTCCAGGTCGCCCTTGCGCGGGCGGATGGTCAGCACGTCGATCTCCGGGTCGCCGAGCACCTGTCGCTCGGCCAGCTCCGCTTGGAGCTCGGCCTCGAGCTCGCGGAGCTCGCCCTGCAGATCCGCGACCTCCGCCTTCGCGCGGACCACGTCCTGCTTCTCCTTCTGCACGCGCTTGGCTCGCTTGGCCGCGGTCGACGCGCGGCTGGCGTGGCCGAGCATCGTCGTTCGCCGACCGAAGAGGGCGCCCAGCACGGTCGTGCCGACCGAGAGCGCGGTGTCGAGCTTCTTCTCCTCGACCTGCGCCTGCTGCGTCTCGACCTTCGCCTCCGCGCGCTGGATGCGCTGCTGCACCTTCGCGAGCTTCGCGGCGTACTTCTCGCGGAGCTCGCCGAGCTCGCGGTCCCGCTCCTCCCGCATGGCCAGACGGACGCGGGCCTCGAACGTGGCGCGGTCTTCGCCAGGCTCGGCGACCAGCTTCGGATCCTTGCACTTGCCGAGCTCGAGCGGGTGATGCTGGTAGACGAACTTCTTCAGCGACGACTCGGCCTTCTTGATTCCGGTCTTCTTCAGCAGCGCCGGTGGGATGGCGTCGAAGGCGGCGCCTGGAACGGGCTCGGCACCGAGCGAGTGGTCGCCGACCGTCACCGCTTCGGCCTGGTCCCAGCGCGGCCCGTCGGCGCCGACCGGCGCGAGGAGCGAGAGCGTCTTCCACTCGTCGACGCCCGAGCGCGCGTTGGCGTAGTGGAGCTCCACGGTCGCCAGCACCTTCGGCGTGTAGCGCGCGTCGCCGATCGGCTCGCCGAAGAAGACCTCGGACACGTGCTCGGGCACGGCCGGCCGCTCCGCTTCGGGCGGCGGCGCCGCTTCGGGCGGCGCCGCTGCCACGGTCGGAGGCGCGTCCGGAGCGAGCGCTTCGATGTGCTCGCGGGTCAGCGGTCCGCGCAGGTACGAGAGCGCCCACCGCGTGTGGAAGAGCACCGGCCGATCGTCGTGCACGTTCCGCATCAGGAAGACGCGGCTCCTCAGTCCGGCCAGCTGCGTGCGCAGCTCGGCGGGCTCGGCACCGCCCGCAGCGGATCGGAGGCCGTCGACCACGCGCGCCACGTCGCGCTCCGTCTGCAGTCGACCCAGCATCCAGGTGCCGCAGTTCGAGAGCGCCTTGTAGTCCACGTCGACCGGGTTCTGGGTCGCGAGCACCAGCCCGAGCCCGTGCGCGCGCGCCTGCTTGAGCAAGGTCAGCAGCGGCGCCTTCGAAGGCGGCTCGCCGATCGGCGG
>CAYXAP010000042.1:51642-75935 GCA_964462035.1 uncultured Sandaracinus sp. | reverse complement strand
CGCGGGCGAGCGCCTTCAGGCAGACCCGCTCGAGCTCGGGCGGGATGTGTCGTTCGGGTGCGCGCTTCCGCGGACGAACGAGTGGATGTGTCAGGTGCTGGGTGATCGTCGCCAGCGCGCTCTTGCCCTGGAAGGGAACCACTCCGGTCAGCATCCGGTAGAGCAAGCAGCCGAGCGCGTAGATGTCGGCGCGCGGGTCGAGCTCCTCACCGCGCGCTTGCTCCGGCGCCATGTACTCGGGGGTGCCGCACACGAAGCCGGTCACGGTGATCGCGGAGCCCTCTGCTTCGACCAGCTTGGCGATGCCGAAGTCACAGACCTTCACGCGTTCGCGACCCTGGTGGTCGGTGACCACCATGACGTTCTCCGGTTTCAGATCGCGATGGATGATCCCCTCGTCGTGCGCCTCCTCGAGCGCCAGGAGCACCTGCTGGAGAATCGTCACGATCCGCCGCGGTGAGAGCGGATCCTCCTCGAGGAGTAGCTCCAAGAGGTCGGGACCGTCGAGCAGCTCCATCGCGAGGTAGAGCATCCCGTCGGTCGTCCGACCGAAATCGAAGACGCGAACCGTGTTCGGATGCGAGAGCCGACTGGTCATGCGCGCCTCGCGGTGGAAGCGCTTCTTGACCTTCGGGTCGGCGGCCACGTGCTCGTGCAGGACCTTCACGGCGACCTCGTGGTCGAGCCCCTTCTGGTCCGCGGCGTAGACCACCCCCATCGAGCCCTCGCCGAGGATCGCCGTCAGCGTGTATCGGTCGGCGATGACCTGACCGATGAGTGGGTCGACCGCCTCGCCCGAATCGACGGGCAAGGGGGAGCCGCAGGCGACGCACTCGGTCGCCTCCGGAAGGTTCCGCGCGCCGCACTCGGGACAGAGCAAGGGCCAACCGTAGCAGTGATGCCGGGCCGGTGCCTCCCCCACGAGGGGCGCGCCCCGAAGACCGAGCTTGACCCCCTTCGCGCGTCTTCTCTATGCTCGCGCGCAACGCGTCGGTGGGGATCGGCCCTCTGCCCGCCTCACTCCGACCAACGAGGAGCCCTCCGTGATCGTCTGCCCCCGCTGCAGCAAGGACAATCAAGACCACTACAAGTTCTGCTTGGGCTGCGGCGCCGAGCTGCCGCGCGATCAGGCGCAGCCGAAGAGCTTCGCGGCGCCGACGCCGCCGGCCGGTGTACCCACCGGCGGCAACGCGCCTGCAGGTGGTGGTGCGGCTCCGGCACCGCAGTTCGGTGGGGCAGCCTCCCCGCCCGCTGCGGCTCAGCCGGCCGCCCCGGCGCCTGCTGCGGCGCCCGAGCCCGCTCCCCCGGCTGCGCCTGCGCAGCCCGAGATGGTCAAGTGCCCGAGCTGTGGGTCCAACGTGCCGGAGAACTTCAAGTTCTGCGGTAGCTGCGGTCACGACATGACGCAGGCCTCCGCTCCGGCCCCCGCGGCCCAGCCCGTCTCGGCGCCTGCCGCTGGCGGTGGTGGTGCCGCGAGTCTGGTGCTCATCCGTCCGGACGGCACCGAAGGCGACACCTTCCCGATCGAGGGCTCGACCGTCGTCGGTCGTGAGACCGCCGGGCCCTTCGCGTCCGACAGCTACCTCTCGCCCAAGCACGCCGAGTTCTCCTTCGAGGGCGGCTCGCTCGTCGTGAAGGACCTCGACAGCCTCAACGGCGTCTACTTCCGAATCGCTCGTGAGCAGCCGATCGAGCTGGCTCCGAACGCGGTCTTCCGCATCGGTCAGGAGATCCTCCGCTTCGAGCCCATGCCCGCCGCACAGCAGGGCCCGGGTGGCGAGACGCTGATGGGCGAGACCGACCCCGGCTACGTCGGTCGCGTTCGTCTCGTCATCGGTCGTGGATCCCACGGCGCGTCGTTCTGCATTCCGCCGGATGGCATCCACCTCGGTCGCGAGCGTGGCGACGTAATCTTCCCCGAGGACGGCTACGTGTCCGGTCTCCACTGTCGCGTGCACCCCGAGAACGGCAAGCTCTGGCTAACCGACGTCGGCAGCTCGAACGGCACGTTCTTCCGCGTCATCGGCCAGCACACGGTCAACCCCGGCGAGCTGCTCCTGATGGGTCAGCAGCTCTTCCGCGTCGACTACTGAGCTCGACTCAGCGTCACGCGAATACGGACTCCCTCGGATTCGAGGGCCTCGATCGCCGCTTCGTGGGCTTCCACGAGGCGGCGCGCGAGCATCAGGGACAGCCCCTTCGCGCGGGGATGTGCCTCGGCGCCGCGTTCGCTGGTCTCGAAGAGCCGCGCACGGACGTCGGCGCTCATCGGCTTTCCGCCGTCCTCGACCTCGATGAAGACCGAGCTCGAGTCCGCGCCCGAGCGCAGCGTGACCTGCCCCTTGGGGACGTTCCGGCAGGCACTCCCGACCAGCAGTGAGATGGCGCGCGCCAATCGCTCGGCGTCGACCCTCACCTTCGCGTCCAGCTCCCCGAGGTCGCGCTCGATCGTGACCGCCGCGGCCTCGGCGATGGGCCCCACCGTAGCGTCGACATGGCCGAGGACGGTCTTCAGCGGCGCGACGGCACGCTGGAGCTCCAACCGCCCGGCTTCGAGCTCGCCGAGGTCGAGCAGGTCGCGGATCATGGCCTCCATCTGGCGCGACGCGCGCCGGATCTTGGACACCAGCTCGCGGTCGGCCTCGCTCACCGAGCCGTCGAGCATGCTCGCGGCGAAGCCGATCACGTTCAGCGGGCCACGCAGGTCGTGCGAGATCGTCGAGAGCGCTCGGTCGCGAAAGAGGGTGCCAGCGCCCTGGAGGCGCTCGAGGGCGGCGTCGGCCAGCGAGCGGACGTCCGCTTCGATCGGCACGTCCGCGGCGAAGAGGAGCGAGGCCGCTGGGCCGAGCCTCGCGAGCCGGAGCGGTCCGTCGTCCGCGAGGGCGCCGAGGAGCGGCGAGAGCGCACCCGGATCCGCTGGCGACTCCTCGAAGCCGTGGAGGGGTGCTGGCTCCAGGCCGTGGGGCTCGCCGGCGATCGGGCGCAGCTCCGTTCCATGGGCCTCGGCGAGGAGCCATCGGCTCGCGCCGAGCGCGCGGGCGATGGCCGCTCCGACCGCGCTTCGATCGGTCGCCCGCGCCAGCGCGAGCGCTAGTCGACCCAGCTCATCTTCCGTCGTCATGCCTCGTCCTCCACCAGGAGCTGCTCGAGCACCTCGACCTCCACTGGCTTCACCAGGTGGGCATCGAAGCCGGCCTCCATCACGCGTCGTCGGTCCTCCTCCCGCCCGTAGCCGGTGACGGCTACCAGGCGGAGGGGGGGGCCTTCCCATCGCTCTCGGACGGCCCGGGCGACCCCATAGCCATCGAGGCCCGGCAGTCCGATGTCGACGATGGCCACGTCCGGTCGGCGCTCCAGGATCGCCTCGAGGCCGCTCTCACCATCGGCGCAGGGGATGACCACGTGCCCACGCGAGCGCAGCCAGAGCGCCAGCATCTCACGACTGTCGTCGTTGTCTTCGACCACCACGAACGTCAGCGTTTCGCTTTCGCGCACGGGCGCCGGGGGCGACGAGCTCGGCTTTGCGGTCGATGGTTCCAGTCGTGGGAGCGTGAGCGTGAAGCGTGAGCCACGGCCGAGCCCTTCGCTCTCGCCCCGGAGAGTGCCGCCGTGGAGCTCCGCCAGCGTTCGTCCGAGGCTCAGTCCGAGACCGAGCCCGCCCTCGGACCGTGCGATCGACTGCTCCCGTTGAAAGAAGGGGTCGAAGATCCGCTCGAGCTCGTCGGGATCGATGCCAGCGCCCGAGTCGCTGACCTCGATGGACAGCGTCTCGTCGTCGGTGAGCACGCGGAGCCGGATGGGGTCGCTCTCGCGCGAATGGCTGACGGCGTTGCGCAGCAGATTGGCGACCACTTGGACCAAGCGAGTCTCGTCGCCGAGCACGCGGCCGGTGCCGGATTCGACCTGCAGCTCGATGCCCGCCGCCGACGCGAGGGGACGGACCGTCTCCAGCGCGGCGTCCACGACCCGCTCGATGGAGACCTGGTCGGACGCGAGGTTGATGCGGCCGTGCACCATCCGGGA
Source organism: uncultured Sandaracinus sp. (assembly GCA_964462035.1). Taxonomy (GTDB): domain Bacteria; phylum Myxococcota_A; class Polyangia; order Polyangiales; family Houyiibacteriaceae; genus UBA1660. The sequence continues at coordinate 71,912 of CAYXAP010000042.1, read as the reverse complement.
GACGTCGAGCAGGTCGGCGAGCATGCGCGACACATGGTGCGCTTGGCGCCGGATGATCGCTTTGGCCTCCTGACTCGTGTCCGCGCTCTCCGCGTCGACCATGCGTACGGCGTGGAGAATCGCCTGCATCGGGTTCCGGAGCTCGTGCGAGAGCATGGCGAGGAAGTCGTCGCGGCGACGGATCGCCTCCGCTCGCTCCTCGGCGAGCTTTCGGCGCTCGGTCACGTCCACGGCGATTCCGGCCAGCGAGCGGCCGGTGCCGCCGGAAGGGCTCGGTAGTGGGAACTTCGTGGTGAGCCACCACCGGTCCGCGCCCCCGCTCGCGGGGACCATTTCCTCGAAGACGCGGATCTCTCCCGACCGGCAGACCTCCTCGTCGTGGGCTCGGACCTGCTTGGCGATGCGCCACGGCAGAAGCTCTTCGTCGGTGCGCCCGATGAGCGACGCGTTCGGGTCGCCAGTGAGCATCTCGGTCACGTGTTGGGACGCGAGCACGTAGTGACCTTGGCGGTCTTTCACGAAGATGGGGATCGGCGCGTTCTCGACCAGCGCCGAGAGCATGATGTCCCGCTCCTGCACCGCCGCCTGCGCTCGGCGGAGCTCCGACACGTCGATGAGGTGCCCGACCCACTCCCGCACCCGTTGACCGTCAGCGATGAGCGGCGCCGACCGGAGCTCGCACTCGCGGTACTCCTGGTGGGGCTCGCTCCAGATGCGCACCTCCGACACGAAGACCTCGGTCCGCGCTCGCGCCTCGGCCCAGTCCTGGACGAAGCGGCCGCGATCGTCCGGGTGGATGGCGTCCATCCAGCCGAAGCCCTCCTGTTCCTCGAGCGGCAGACCGGTGAAGCGCTCCCATTCGCGTTGGCCCGACCCAAAGCGTCCGGTCGGATCGGCCGCCCACAGCACGGAGCGAGACGCCTCGAAGAGGGTCCGATAGCGTGCCTCCCGGAGCTCGAGGGGCTCACTGCTCGGTCGGTCGCTGTCGGGCTCTTCTTCCGCCATCTCGTGGGTCGAGAGCTTCGTCAGGGCACCGACGGGAGGCCTCCCCGATGGCTCTCTCGGGTGACATAGGGCAAAAATCCCTCAGAGGGAGTGGTCGAGTAGGAACTTGTCCACTCGGAGCTGCACGGCCATCGGCTGCTCCACTGGTGCGGCGTGGCTCCCGCCCCGAATCTCGAAGAGCTCGCCGCCGGGGATCCGGTCGGCCATCGCCCTGCCCAGCTCCGGCGGGCTGAAGGTGTCGTTCTCCGCGGAGATCACCAGGCTCGGGGCGTTCACCGCTGGCAGGTGATCTTCGGCGCTGTGGTCGCCGGCCGCGTGCAGGAGCTGGAGGAAGACCTCCGGTTCCATGTCGGAGATGTGCTGCCAGTAGCGGTGGAAGTCCTCGGAGCGGAGCATGGCGGGATCCACCTCGCCGCTCAGCTTCGCCAGCCGGAACGCGAGCCGCGGAGGGACCCGGCCCCACAACGCCCGAGCGAGGCTGGGGTGGTTCTGGACGACCTCTCGCACCGTCGGCAGCACCTGGCTGAGCGCGTCGTGCCCGTGGAAGGTGTGGGTCACTCTGCCCCAACTCCCGCAGAGCAGGACCATGCCGGCGACTCGCTCGGGGCGCGCACGGTGTGCTTCCAGCTCGACCTGCGTGCCCATGGAGTGGCCGAGCAGCAGGGCGCGGTCGATCTCGAGCGCGTCGAGCGCGGTGTGGAGATCGCGCGCGAGGCCGCGAATGGTCAGCTGCGAGCGGTCCAGGGGTGGGCCGCTTCGACCGTGACCCCGGTAGTGGACGTGGATGACACGCCGAGTGCGGGCCAAGTGGTGCGCGAGATACGCCCACACGAACCCGTCGCACCCGATGCCGTCACAGAGGACGGCCGGAACGTGCTCGCTCTCCTCGGGACCGGCCAGGGTGCCGACGAAGAGCCGCGTCCCGTCGCTGGCCTCTACGAAGCGCTCGGTGTCGTAGTGCAGCGGACCGCGCCCGCCGCGGCCTGGCTCGCTCTCACTCGTCCGAGTCGTCACTGCTGTCCGGAATGTCGTTCACGGACGGGAGCTTACGGATCTCGGAGAGGCCGATCTTGACGCAGCGCTGGACGATCCAGGACAGCGAACGGTCCAGACGGGCCGCTTCGTGCTGGATGTCCTCCAGCATCGTTTCAGGAAAGTAGAGGCTCTGCTTGCGCTTGTCCGTACCCGCCATCCGACCTTAGTCCTTCTCCTCGTTTCCCCCCTCGGTGCGTGTGCGCCGGGCAGGGCTGGTGGAGGAGAGGCTACTACATTTCAATCGGAAGATGTCAATGTCGCCGCTCCCCATGGGCAGGGACGATCGGGGCTTTCGATCGAGCGCCGGGGCGCTACTCTCCAGCAGTATGCGACGGCTCTTCTGGCCGGCTGCCCTGGTGGCGGCCTTCGTCCTCGGCGTTTGGCTGCGGCCCGGCGCGGTCGGGGCCGACGTGGGGAGTCCCTTCGAGAACCTCTCGATCTTCACTCGCGCGCTCGCGCACCTCGAGACGTCCTACGTCGAGGAGATCGACCAAGACGCCGTGATCCAGGGCGCGATCCGAGGGATGGCGGCCAGCCTCGACCCCCACACGGTCTACCTGGACCCGGAGGAGTATGCGCAGCTCACCGCGGACACACAGGGGCGCTTCGCTGGCATCGGCGTGGAGATCAGCGTCCGTGACGGCTGGCTGATCGTCCTGGGGGTCTTCGAGGGGGGACCCGCCGATCGCGCGGGCCTGCAACCCGGCGATCGCTTCCTCCACATCGAGGGCCGCCCCGCGCGCGACATGCGGATCTCCGAGGCCGTCCGCATCATGCGCGGCGAGCCAGGGACCGAGGTCCACGTCGGCATTCGGCGGACCGACGTCGAGGACGGCCTCGAGGTGACCCTCGAGCGTGCATTCATCGATGTGAACCCCGTGAAGGCCAAGCTCCTGCCCGATGGCGTCCTCTACCTCGAGCTGGCGGGCTTCCAGGAGAACACCACGCGCGAGCTGCGGCAGGCGATCGATGCGGCGATCGCCGAGCGCCGAAGCCAGGGCGGCGAGCTCACTGGCTTGATGCTGGACCTCCGAAACAATCCGGGCGGCCTCTTGAGCCAGGCGGTGAGCGTCTCCGACGAGTTTCTCGGCGAGGGGCTGATCGTCTCGACCAAGGCCCGTGGTGGCGAGGTGCTCCACGAGGCCCACGCGCACCGTCGAGGGACGCGCCCCGATTGGCCATTGGTCGTGCTGGTGAACGGCTACAGCGCCAGCGCCGCCGAGATCGTCGCTGGCGCCCTGCACGACCACGAGCGGGCGGTGCTGGTGGGCACGCGGACCTTCGGCAAGGGCAGCGTCCAGAACGTCGTGGAGCTGCCCGACGGATCGGCGCTCAAGGTCACGATCGCGCGCTACTACACCCCGTCCGGCGAGAGCATCCAGGCCCGGGGCATCGAGCCCGACGTCGAGGTCGAGCAGCTGGACCCCAGCCTGGTCCAGCGTGCGCGCCTGGTCGGTGAGCGTCAGCTCCGCGAGGCCTCGCTCGAGGGGCACTTGGACGGCCTCGAGGCGACGCCTTCGCGGACGCCCGAGCGCGGGGAGCCACGGACCGAAGGCGGCGACGAGCAACCGACCTTCGCGGACGACCACCAGGCGCGCATGGCCTACCAGACGCTGCGTGCGATCCTCGCCGACCGCGGCCGCCGAACGGAGAGCGAGTAGCGGTGGCGCTGATCGAGTTCCGCAACGTCCAGAAGGCCTTCGGAGAGAAGGTCGTCTATCGAGACCTCAACCTCGACATCGAACGCGGCGAGGCGCTCACCATCATCGGTGGCTCCGGCCAGGGCAAGAGCGTGATGCTCAAGATGCTGATCGGCCTGCTCACCGTCGACTCCGGGACGATTCACTTCGACGGCCGCCGCATCGACGATCTACCCGAGAAGGAGATGGCCAACGTCCGTCGTCGGGTGCAGATGCTCTTCCAGGGCGCTGCGCTCTTCGACTCGATGTCCGTATTCGACAACGTGGCCTACGGGCTCCGGGAGATCGGCTGGAAGGATCGCGTCCGCATCCAGAAGAAGGTCGAGGAGTCGCTCGAGATGGTGGGATTGACCGACCGCGGTGGCGAGTGGCCATCGTCGCTGTCGAGCGGTATGAAGAAGCGCGTCGGCCTGGCGCGAGCGATCGCCATCGAGCCGGACGTGCTCCTCTACGACGAGCCGACCACCGGCCTCGACCCGAACAACATCAGCCGCATCTGCGACCTCATCGTGTACATGCAAGAGCAGCTCTCCGTGACGTCGATCGTCGTCACCCACGACATGCCGAGCGCATTCCGCGTCAGCGATCGGATCGCGATGATCCACGAGGGCTACATCGTCTTCAGCGGCACCCCTGCGGACATCATCCACTCCGATGACCCCGCGGTGAAGGACTTCGTCGAAGGCAACGCGCCCGACGACGAGGACACGCAAGACCTGCTGAGGAGCGCGGGATGAGCGAGCCGCAGAAGAAGAAGCGCATCGAGCTGCGCGTCGGCGTCTTCGTCGTCGTGGCGTTGCTGATCGGCGGGACGCTCGCGTTCGTGATCGGTAACCAGCAGAGCATGTTCAAGTCGAAGTCCGACTACCACGCGGTCTTCGAGGATGTCGGCGGTCTCCGTGCGGGCAACACCGTACGCATCGCCGGCGTGAGCGTCGGCAGCGTCGAGTCGGTGAACTTCCGCGACGACGGGCAGGTCGAGGTCCACTTCCGCATCGTCCAGGACGCGGCGCGGCTGATCCGTGGCAATCCCGGCGACGAAGAGACCCGCGATGACGAAGGCATGATCATCCCCCGGAGCGAGGCGACCATCGGCAGCAAGGGCATGCTCGGCGACCGGCTGATCGACATCTCGGTCGGCGACCAGCGACTGCCGGAGTGGGACCGCGAGACGCCGCTCATCACGTCAGCCGGTGGCGACTTGATGGCGAAGGTCGAGGACATGGCCGGACAGGTCGAGGACGTCATCGGCAACGTTCGCACCGCCACCGAGCCCCTCGGCGATCCCCAGTTCGGCCGGGACCTCGCGGAGACCGCGCACAACCTCGCGCGGCTGACCGGCATGCTCGCCGGTGGCGATGGGTTGGTGCAGCGCCTGATGACCGACCCGAGCACCGCGGACGACGTCGAGCAGACCCTCGCCAACATCCGGTCCACGAGCGACGAGCTCCGCCGGACCGCGCGCAGCGCTCGGATGATCGCCGACGAAGTGCAGCGCGGTGACGGAACGGCCAACGCGCTCATCTACGGGCAAGAAGGCAAGGAAGCCCTCGCGAACATCGGACGCGCGAGCGACGAGCTCGCCACGCTCCTCGGCGACGTGCGGACCGGGGACGGTACCGTCCACGACCTGATCTACGAGGACTCGGGCGAGCAGATGATCGCGAACCTGACCCAGGCGAGCGAGGACATCGCTGCGGTCACCGGTGAGATCCGCGCGGGCCGGGGCACGATCGGCGGCCTGGTGATGGACCCCTCGATCTACGAGGACGTGAAGCGGCTGGTCGGCGACCTGGAGCGGAACGAGATCCTTCGCGCGCTGGTTCGTTACTCGATTCGTCGGGACGACTCGCGGGGGGATGCGGAAGTGACCGAGACCGAGGCGAACGAATGAAGGCCTACCTCGACTTGCTCCGCGAGGTGCTCGAAGAGGGCGTGCCTCGGGAGGATCGCACGGGTGTGGGGACCCAGAGTCTCTTCGGGCGGCAGCTGCGTGTGGACCTCGCCGAGGGGTTCCCGCTCCTGACGACGAAGAAGGTCCACCTCAAGTCGATCATCCACGAGCTGCTCTGGTTCCTCCGCGGCGACACCGACGTGAAGCACCTGCAGGAGGTCGGTGTCTCGATCTGGGACGAGTGGGCGACCGCCGAGCAGACGGCCCGCTTCGGTCGCTCCGCGGGTGACCTGGGCCCGGTCTACGGCCACCAGTGGCGCAACTTCGGCGCGACGCGAAAGGCCGACGGCACCTACGAGCGCGATGGGGTCGACCAGATCGCGCGGCTGGTCGAAGGGCTGCGCACGAACCCCATGTCACGTCGTCACATCGTCACGGGCTGGCACCCCGGTGAGGCCGACCAGGTAGCCCTGCCGCCGTGCCACACGCTCTTCCAGTTCTTCGTCGCGGACGGGAAGCTGAGCTGTCAGCTCTACCAGCGCAGCGCGGACCTCTTCCTCGGGGTGCCCTTCAACATCGCCAGCTACGCGCTGCTCACGATGATGGTGGCGCAGGTCACCGATCTCGGGCTGGGCGACTTCGTACACACCTTCGGCGACGTGCACCTCTACTCGAACCACCTCGAGCAGGCGCGGACCCAGCTCGCCCGCGACCCGCGCCCGCTGCCGACGATGACGATCACTCCGCGCAAGGAGCTCGCCGACTTCCGCTTCGAGGACTTCCGGCTCGAAGGTTACGACCCCCACCCGAGGATCAAGGCCCCGGTCGCAGTCTGAGCGGACGCGAAGCGTCGCTCGGACCCCGTGCCCTTGCCCGTGCCCGTGCCCGTGCCCGAGACTCCAGCGGTGGGGAGCATCAAGCAACTCGGCCTCGTCGCCGCCATCGCCCGCGACGGCGTCATCGGTCAGGAGGGCGGCCACCTCGGCCTGCCTTGGCACATCCCCGAGGACCTGGCGCACTTCAAGCGCCTGACCTCCGGCCACGCCATCGTCATGGGCCGAAAGACCTACGAGACGATCGGACGCCCGCTCCCGAGGCGCGTGAACATCGTGCTCAGCCGAGACACCACGTTCGCGCCCGACCCACCGAAGGGCGACCTCCGGATCGCGCGGAGCCTGGAGGAAGCGCTCGAGATCGCGTACGGCGCCGACGCGGAAGCGCCACCGATGATCATCGGCGGCGCGACCATCTACGCGCTCGCCTTGCCGCTCGTCACGCACCTGCACCTCACCGAGATCGACCGCGAGGTCGAGGGTGACGCGACCTTTCCCGCCTTTGACCGGAGCGCGTTCGGCGAGGTCGAGCGACGGGCCGCCGAGACTCCCGACGTCACCTTCGTCACCCTCGTCCGCCACGCGTTCGCTTCGAGCCCATGAGGGCCGTCCCTCTCGCTGCGCTGGCGCTCTTCGCGTGCTCCGACGGCACCGCAGCGCGGGCGCTGGAGGCAGCGGCACCTTTCCGTCAGGAGCACCAACGCTTCGCGGAGTGGGCGGAGCGGACCCTGGACAGCGAAGCCGGCCATCCGCGGAGTCGCCCCGAGCTCGAGGAGACGCTCTTCGCGCCTTTGGTGTTGGAGAGCGAGGTGCTGGGCGCGGAGGTCCGCCGGGGCGAGTCGGTCTATGCCCACGGTGACCCGATCCCGGTCGACCTCGAGTGGAGCCAGGCACGCGAGGGTGCGCTGGCGCTCGAGGTCGCCGAGCTTCGGCTCGGCACCACGCCGGCGGTCGCCATCGCGACCGAGCGTGACCCCTACCGCATCATCACCGTCTACCGACGGGCCGAGTGATGGTGGTCAGGCTTCGATCTCGGTGCAGCTCTCGGTGACCCGGCCACCGCCGTTGCCGAACTCTGCGAGGTCCACGCCGGCGGCGCGGATGACCGAGAGGAGCACCTTCGAGGTGTTCTCTCCCGGCGAGCGGTAGTGCACACCCGGCGTCCGGAGGTACCCGCAGGCGCCGCCACCGACGAGGATCGGGTAGTCGTTCGGGCTGTGGTCCCACGAGAGGTCCGTGGACCCGAGGACCGCCATGTGGTCGAGCAGGGTCTCGCCGGCTTCGGGGATGTCCTGGAACGCCACCAGCATGTCGCTGAAGCACTGCATGATGTAGAGCGTCGCCGCGTGGACGTCGTTCCACGGGTCGCCTTCGTCGTGCGTTTGTGAGTGGTGTCCGCCGGCCGTTCCGGGGTAGCGCGTGTTGCTCACCGAGCCGCTGAACATGTTGGAGAAGACGCGCGTTCGGTCGCACGCCAGGCCCATCGCCATGATGTCCGCCATCAGCCGGTTACGCTCCCGCAGGTCACCGCCGGGGTCGGTCGGCTCGCCCGGTCGCATGCAGCTGTCGAGGAAGGGCGGCGGAGTGTCCTCCTCGAGGCGCTGGAGTCGCCGCTCGAGCTCGCGGATCCCGTCGAGATGTTGCTCGAGTCGGATCTGGTCGGAGCGGCCGAGCTCCGCTCGGAGGTCGGCGCCGTCCTGGAGCACGACGTCGAGCACGCTGCGCCTGAGCGCGAGCCGTGGATCGACGTCGGGGGTCTCGTCGGGCGCGGTGAAGTCTGGCCCGAAGATCCGGTCGAAGAGCGCCCGCGGCGAGTACTCGGGCGGGTTCACGTTGTCCGGCCCGTTGTGCGAGAGGTACTTGAGCGTCGTTCCCTCACCGCCGGGTGCGCCGTCGTGTACGCCGTACTCGATCGACGGGAAGAAGGACTCGCCCCCGATGGCGCTGGCGACCACCTGGTCGATGGAGGGGGCACTGAAGGTGGAGGCGTAGCCGGCGCCACCCGTGGGCTCTTGCGAGACCATCGGAGAGCCCGAGAGGATGCCGACCGTGCCCGCGTGGTGACCGCGCTCGTTGCCGGTCCGGATGTTCATGCCGGTGATGACGCTGACGCGTTCCTTGACCGGCGCGAGCGCCGCGAGCTCTTCGCTGAGGGTGTACCCGGGTCCGGTGCCGCTCGGGATCCACCGCTCCGGGATCACGCCATTGCCCCAGAAGAACACGCCGAAGCGCCGCGGGATGGGACCGCCATCGGCCATCGCCGTGCCGTTGTCGTCGAAGAGGTAGTCGAAGAGCGGCAGACCGAGGGTGACCACCGAGCCTCCGACCACGCCGCGCAGGACGTTGCGTCGGCTGAGCTTCAGGCCTTGCTTCTCACGCTTCTTGGCCATCACTCGCCCTCCTCGGTCTTGGCGGAGGCCTGCCGGAACCCGGGGCTCATCACGAGCTCCCCGAGCAGCCCGCGGACTCGGTACCCGTCCGACGCGAAGAGCTCGACGAGCTCCTGGATCTCCTCTTCTTGCACCGCGCTCTCCGTGTGGCCGCTGGCGTAGCGATAGAGGCTGCGCGTGATGCAGGCCCCGACGTTCGGGTGCTCGGCCACGACCCGACCGAGGTCGGCGGCGTCGGCGAAGTCCACCCCATCGACCACTCCGCTCGGGTCGATGGTCGCGCCGTTCTCGGTCGGGCGCCATGCGCCCACGGCGTCGAAGTTCTCGAGGCCGAGACCGATGGGGTCCATCAGCGAGTGACAACCGGCGCAGCCGTCGTTCATCAGGTGCTGCTCTACGCGTTCGCGGAGGGTCGGGGCGTCGCTCGGCGGGAAGACCGTGCTCACGTCATCCGGCGGATTGGGGATGTTACCGCAGAGGAGCACCTGGCGGACGAAGCGCCCGCGGAGCGCAGCCGACGTCTTTTCGTCGTGGGAGTAGATCGAGAGCAGGCTCGCGTGGCCGAGGAGGCCTCTCCGGCCGATCTCCTCGGGGAGCGTGACCGGTTCGAGCTCGGTGCCGAACTCGCCCTCGAGGCCGTAGTGGGCCGCGAGGTCCGCGTTGAGGAAGGTGTCGCGAGTGGTGAAGAGCTCGCGGTAGTCGCCGTCGGCGTCGAAGACGTGCTCCTCGATGAGCGCCAGCGTCTCCGCCTGGGCCGAGCGCCGGAACTCCTCGTCGAAGTCGGGGAAGACGGCGGCGTTCTTCTCGACCTCGAGCACCTCGTCGAGGACGAGGAGCTCGCGGAAGAAGTTGCGCACGGCCTCCCGAGCGCGGTCGGACGCGAGCATCCGCTCGACCTGCACGCGAAGCCCGTCATCGGTGGTGAGCTCACCCCGCGAGGCGGCGTCGAGCAGCTCGAGATCGGGAGTCGAGTTCCAGAGGACGTAGCTCAGGCGCGAGGCCATCTCCCAGTCGGAGTACTGGCGCACGTCGGGGTCGGAGTCCGAAGGCGACCCGACCTCGATGCGGAAGAGGAAGCGGGGCGACTGGAGGAAGCCGGCGAGCGCGAACTCGAGGCCGGCGTAGAAGTCGTCCAGCGTCCCGGCCGCTTCGCCAGCGAGACCGACATAGCGCGTGGTCTCGGCATCGGAGAGCGGCCGCCGGAAGAAGCGGAGGCCCATCGCTCGGACGAACTCCTCGGTGCAGGTCGCATCGACCGTGGCCGCGGGGGTGCACGGAACGATCGAGTCGCGGCGGTCCGGGGCCAGCGCCTGTCGCGCCACGATGAACGCGGCGTCTTCGTACTTCTCCACGCCGGTGGGGGAGATGGTCGTTCGCGAGGCGCCGATCGAAACGAAGCCGCTGATGGTCGTGTCGGGCTCGAGGTCGCTCGGGACGTCGAGGCCCGGGCCCAGGATGTCGTTCACCGAGTTCTGGTACTGCGCGATGGTGAGTCGCTGCATCGCGGCTTCGAACGGCTCGAAGGGCAGGGTCTCGCCGTCGCTACCCGGTCTGGGATCTGCGTCGCCGATCTCGCCGGAGCACGCCGCGAGGATCAGTGCGCACGCCGCCCACATCGATGCCCATCTCACCACATGTGACGGTTATCACGACCCACTGGGGGCCGGCGTTACACCCGTGTCGCGCTTATCGCGCGCGCTTCGTTGTGCCCGTTGGTCCCTTGTTTTCGCACGAAGGCACGAAGGCCACGAAGGAATACAAAGGGGGAATTGGATGGGGTTCGACGCCACCGCGGCGTTCGCGTGTCGGGTCTCGTCGACTGCCGGCGACGCGTCGACCCAGTCGAACAAACCCTTTGTGCAACTCCGTGTTCTTGGTGCCTTTGTGCGAGAACGAGAGCCCATTGGGTCCATCGACGCTCGAGAGGTGAGCTAGACGAGGGGCAGCTCGAGGATGAAGCGGGCGCCCCCATCCGACGGCGCCTCGAAGCGGGCCTCGCCGCCGTGGGCCTCGGCGACCGCGCGGACGATGGCCAGGCCGAGGCCGGTCCCGCGGCGGTCTTCGTCGGTCGTGAAGAAGCGCTCGAAGAGCTTTGGGCGGATGGCTTCCGGCACGCCCGGTCCATGGTCCCGAACCGCGATCTGCAGCCGCCGGTCCGAGGCCGTGGCGGTGACCTCCACGGCGTCTGGCGAGTAGCGCAGCGCGTTCTCGATCAGGTTCGCGAGGGCGCGCTCGATGTCGGCGGCGCGAGCGTGGACCCGCGCGCGGTCGAGCTCGCACTCCAGGGTGACGCCATCGAAGCGTTCGACGGTGTCCCGAATCACCGGCTCGGCCAGGATCGGGTCGCGCACGGTGGCGCCCGCTTCCACTCGCCCCAGCTCGAGCAGGCGGCTGACCGAGCGATCGATTCGCTCCACGTCGAGGAGGATGTTCGTGAGGAAGCGACGTCGAGCCTTGGCGTCGGGGTCGTCCGGGTCGGCCTCGTCCACCAGATCTTGGAGCAGCTCGGCGGCGCCGCGAATGCTGGTCAGCGGTGACTTGAGCTCGTGGGCGACGTCGGCGCTGAAGTCGCTCGCGAAGCGGTAGCGCCGTTGGAGCTCGGCGGTCATCGCGGCCAGGCTACGGGCGAGCTCGCGTACTTCACCCCGACCTTCGATCGGGACGGAGACATCTCGTTCACCGGCGGCGATCCGGCTCGCCGCGCGAGAGATGCGCCCGAGCGGCCGCGAGATGCTCCACGCGAGCAGCAACGTGACGAAGGCCGTCACGATCATCGCTGCGGCGAGCAGCACCGCCAGGCCCATCCGGATCCGGTACAGCTCGACGAGCACGGGGCGGGTCGACCGAACCACGTAGACGACTCCCTCGACGCGTCGGCGTGGGATGATCGGCTCGCTCACGAAGAGGAGCGCGGCCGGGTCGCCGGCCCGGACGCGAGTGTATGAGCTCGGCTGACCGGCGAAGGCCTGCACCACCTCGGGTCGCTGTGGTGGGCTCGGCCACCGGTCCGTTCGGCGCCCGTACACCACGTCGCTCGCCCAGCTCGGGTTGCCGCTGGTGCTGCTCCGCGAGAGCAGACCGCCCGGCGGCGGGGGCTCCGGGCCCTCCGGCGCGCCGAAGCGATGGGAGTCGACCACCAGCGCACGGCCCCGATCGAAGATGCGGATCCGCATCCGAGTTCCCCGCGCGGCGTTTCGGACGGCCTCCTCGTGAGCCGAGTGCCGCAGCGCGACACCGCGCCGGTGGTTGGACTCCAGGAAGCGACGAACGAGCAGCGCCTGGTGCCGCATGTCGTTCTCGAGCGCGTGGAGGAGCTGCTTCTCGTAGAGGTCCGCGAACTCCACGCCGGCGACGGGCACGAGCACGACGACCAGGTTGACGACCAGGAGCCGGTAGCGGAGGCGGCTCCCCTCGCGGCGCACCCACGCCACGAGTCCCTTTTCGCGACTTCGGGTGCTCACGGCGTCGGTGCGGCGAGCTCGGCCGCTTTGTAGCCGACGCCGTGTACCGTCGCGATGGGGTCGAGGCCGTGCTCACGGAACTTGGCGCGAATGCGACGAACGTGCGTGTCGATGGTTCGCTCGGTCACGACGTTGTCGTACGCGTACGCGCGTTCCATGAGCTGCCGCCGCGACAGGACGATCCCCGGACGCTGGAAGAGGGCGGCGAGCACGCCGAGCTCGGTGGCGGTCAGCTCGATCGCGTGAGCACCGATGTAGACCGCGTGCCGGTCCACCTCGATGCGGAGGGGGCCGGCGACGAGGATCTTCTCTTCGCCCTCGGTGCGCGCCTCGGGGCCGGCGCGGCGAAGGATCGCTCGCACCCGCGCGACGAGCTCTCGGGGTGAGAAGGGCTTGGTGAGATAGTCGTCGCCGCCCATCTCGAGGCCGAGCACCCGGTCGATCTCCTCGCCGCGCGCCGAGAGGAAGAGGATCGGCGTGCGGGCGTGGCGATCGTCCGCACGCATCCGGCGGCACACCTCGAGCCCATCGGCCACCGGCATCATGACGTCCAGGACCACCAGGTCGATCGGCTCGTTCCGTCCGGTGAGGACCTCGAGGGCCGCACCGCCGTCGATCGTGGTCGTCACGCGAAAGCCCTCTCGCTCGAGCGCGAACTGGACGACCTCGCGGATGCGCGCTTCGTCGTCGGCGATGAGAACGTGCCGCATGTTATTCCCTGGCCCGCGACTGCGTCTCGGGCGGGGGATTTTGAGAAAATCCCCCCACTCGTCGCGAGTGAATCGCTCCTCGTTTCCCCCAAAAACCTGAAGGTCTCGCGGCGAGGCCGCTCGGTGCGTCCTCGCGCTTCGCGCTGCGTCCTCCGTGGTCCCTGGCCCGCGACTGCGTCTCGGGCGGGGGATTTTGAGAAAATCCCCCCACTCGTCGCGAGTGAATCGCTCCTCGTTTCCCCCAAAAACCTGAAGGTCTCGCGGCGAGGCCGCTCGGTGCGTCCTCGCGCTTCGCGCTGCGTCCTCCGTGGTCCCTGGCCCGCGACTGCGTCTCGGGCGGGGGCTCTTGGTCCTCGCGCTTCACGCTGCGTTCTCTCTTACGCTGGGCACGCTTGCCACTGTTTACGGCTGCCGAGCGCCGGACATTCCCCGGCTCACGGCTCCGGCCAGAGGAGGGCGCGGGCGTCGTCCGGGTCGCGGGTGACGAACTCTCGGTCGGGGTCGATCATGGCGTGGCGCTGCTGCAGGGTGTTGATGGCGCTGTCGACCACGATCACGAGGCGCCTCAGGTTCTCCAGTGCCAGCGCCGGCTGCTTGACCCGCATCCGGAGTCGGTCGACCGCGTCGCCCTCGAGGGGCTCGAGGCCCCGGAGGTCGAAGAGGGCGACCGTCGGGTTGGAGGCCGTGGCCGCGAGCGCCTTGGTCCAGGCCTCGGCGAGCGCGTCGATGTCGGGCAGGCCGAGGATGCCGTAGGCGCGCAGCTCCAGCAGTGAACGGTCGGGGTCGTGCTCGATGCGCCACATGGGAGATTGAGTCGGTAGGCAGAAAAACGGACGCCCGCGCTCTCGGAAGGAGAAGCGCGGGCGCTCGTCTATGCGGTGGGCGCATCGAGCGCCCGTTCGCTCATTGGACCGCGGCCGGGTTCTCCATGTGGACGATCTTGAACTGACCCTCCGGGGTGTTGCAGCCGACGATCTTCGCGGAGCCCGAGACGTAGCTGTAGCAGGCCGATGCATCGAGACCGGCCGCCGCGGCGTAGGCCTCGTCGCCAGCCGCCGAGGCGGGCTGGACGGTGGAGCACGGCGAGGGGCGCGGCTGCGTGTCGCAGCTCGAGCCGAAGGCCGAGACCGTCTGATCGTTCACCTGGCAGACCACGCCCTGCAGCTGCGGGAAGGTCGCCGGGTGGATCGAGTTCGCCGCGCCGGCGCCGCTCGGATCGGACATGCACGACGACTTGATGGAGGAGAGCGAGAAGGAGAGGCTGATGCGGTTCATCTCACCGCCGAAGGCGTTGCCGACCTCTTCCGCCTTGCTCTTGCACCACCACCAGCTGCCGAGGCAGGCGACGATCGCGAGGAGCAAGCAGCCGCCACCGATGCCGAGCCAGAGCTTCATGTTGTTGCCGCCGCCCTGCTGAGGCGCCGCGCCACCGGGGGGCGGGCCGCCGGGAGGCGGGCCACCGGCGCCGAAGCTGCCGCCGCCGGCGGGAGGCGCGCCACCCGCGGGAGCGCCGAAGCCGCCACCGCCAGGCGGGGCACCGCCAGCGGGCGGGCCGCCGAAGCCGCCGCCGCCAGCCGGAGGAGCGCCACCAGCGGGGGGACCGCCGAAGCCGCCGCCACCGGGCGGGCCACCGGCGGGAGCACCGAAGCCACCGCCGCTCGAGGGAGGAGCGCCACCGGCGGGCGGGCTACCGAAGCCGCCGCCCGCGGGAGCGCCACTGCTGGGGGGCGCGCCGAAGCCACCACCGGGAGCGCCGCCACCAGCGGGCGGAGCACCGAAGCCTCCGCCCGCAGGGGCACCGCCCGCGGGCGCGCCGCCAGCGGGGGGCGCGCCGAAGCCACCACCGGCGGGAGCGCCACCGGCGGGAGCGCCGCCCGCGGGGGGCGCGCCGAAGCCACCGCCCGCAGGAGCACCACCGGCGGGCGGAGCGCCGAAGCCGCCACCGGCCGGAGCGCCACCAGGGGCACTACCCGGTCCGCCGGCGGGAGCACCACCGGCGGGCGCCGCTCCGAAACCACCCCCTGCGGGGGCGCTCGCGGGACTGGGCGGGCCACCGGGGGCCGCGCCGGCATCGGGCGCGCCGCCGGGGGGCGGCGTCATCGGCCCGAGCATGGTCGCTTGGAAGGCGAGGTTCTTCTTCTCCGGGGGAGCGCCGCCAGCGGGCTGCTGGGCACCACCGCCTGCGGGGGGGGCGCCGCCAGCGGGCGGTGCGCCTGCCGCGGGGGAGGGCGGCCCACCCGGGGCCGCGGGCTTGGGCGGCTGCGGGGCGGAGACCCCCGACATCATCATCGTTCCCTTGAACTTCGCTTTACCGGAGGGCTTCGAAAGGGCCGTCCCACAGGACACGCACTTGGCGGCCTCGTCGGTGTTCGGTTTTCCACAGTTCGGACAGTACTGGCTCACGGATTCCTCCGGCCGCCTCGATGGCGACGTCAGTTCGCGGGAAAAGCCCCCGCCTCGGCCGCGTACCCTACATGTCTTCTGGGCGGGATGGAAGGGTCGGGGGCCCTCTCGTGGGTGGTCGCTGGTGCCCGCCGCCGGGTCCCCACCGAGCCCCTTTCCCAGGGGGCCGCGGACCTCCTTGACAGAAGGGGGGTCGCGGCCTAGCGTCCCGGCGCCGGAACCCCCAGAAATCGGTTTTTCTGGGGCTTTTCCGCGCACCACGCACCGCGCCCTGCGCGACACGAGCATGGACCCAGCGATGGCCTTTGCCCTCACCCCCGAGCGGGAAAAAGAAGTCGACGAGCTGCTCTCTCGTTATCCCACGAAACGAGCCGCCCTCATTCCGATCCTCTGGGTCTGCCAGAGGCAGATCGGGTGGGTGAGCCCGGAAGTGATCCAATGGGTCGCCGATCGGCTCGAGCTCACCACGGCCCAGGTCAAGGGCGTCGTCACGTTCTACACGATGTTCCATCAGGAACCGGTCGGAGAGAACGTGATCTGGGTCTGCCGGACCCTCTCCTGCGATCTGCGCGGAGCGAAGGCGATCCAAGAGCACCTCGAGGGCAAGCTCGGCTGCCACGCCGGCGGCACCTCCGAGGACGGGAAGTTCACGCTGCTCAAGGCCGAGTGCCTGGCGGCGTGTGGGCAGGCGCCGATGGTGCAGATCAACGACGACTATCACGAGAATCTGACGCTGGAAGAGGTCGACGCGATCCTCGATCGCTACGCGTCGGAGGAGGCCGCTCAATGAGTGAGGAGAAGGACCCGCCCTCCGATGCGGAGGACGTGAAGACCGCCGCCGATCGCGACGAGCCGACCCCCCCGGCTGCCAAGCCGGCGCCGAAGCCGAGCCCGTCGACCGCGCCGAAGGCTGCGGCGAAGCCGAGCCCGTCGACTGCCCCGAAGCCGAGCCCGTCGACTGCCCCGAAGCCGAGCCCGTCGACTGCCCCGAAGGCTGCGGCGAAGCCGACGCCCTCGACCGCCCCGAAGCCCAGCTCGATCGCCCCCAAGACCGGTTCGATCGCGCCGCAGGCGACCGGTTTCAAGGCGCTCATCTCGGCCCGCTACGACATCCCCGACGCTCACAAGCTCGAGGTCGCCGAGCGCCACGGCGCCTACAAGGTCGCGCGCCGAGCGCTCATGGGCATGACCCCCGAGAAGATCCGCGAAGAGGTGAAGGCGGCCTCCATCCGCGGTCGCGGCGGCGCGGGGTTCCCCGCCGGCGTGAAGTGGGGCTTCCTCAACCCCGGCAAGGACGAGCAGGTCTACCTGGTCATCAACGCCGACGAGAGCGAGCCCGGCACCTTCAAGGACCGGACGATCATGAACCTGGATCCGCATCGGCTGATCGAGGGCATCCTGATCACCTGCTACGCGATCGGCGCGCACCGCTGCTGGATCTACGTCCGCGGCGAGCTCGCCCACTCGATCAAGATCCTGGACGCCGCGCTCGAGGAGGCCCGCAAGAAGGGCTACGTCGGCGCGCGCCCCTTCGGCAAGCCGCACGAGATCGAGATCTTCACGCACACCGGCGCGGGTGCGTACATCTGTGGTGAGGAGACCGGCCTGCTGAACAGCCTCGAGGGCCGCCGTGGCGAGCCGCGGCTCAAGCCTCCGTTCCCGGCCATCAAGGGCGCCTTCGACATGCCCACGATCGTCAACAACGTCGAGACGATCGCGGCGGTGCCGGACATCATCGAGATGGGCGGCGAGCCCTGGAACAAGCTCAGCCGGCTCTCGCCGCAGGACGGCGGTACCCGCCTCTACGGCATCAGCGGCCACGTGAAGAAGCCCGGCGTCTACGAGGCGCCCGTCGGCATCTCCATGCGGGACCTGATCGACGAGTACGGCGGCGGGATGCTCCATGACGACCGTCCGCTCAAGGGCGTCATCCCCGGCGGTTCGTCCACCCCGGTGCTCCGGCCCGACTGGAAGGTCGACGCGCCGAACGAGGACCACCCGCTCCACAAGTGGCACGGCATGAGCGAGATCGACGTCCCGATGGGCGTCGACACCTACCGCGCGCTCGGCACGATGCTCGGCACCTGCTGCGCGATCGTGATGGACAGCTCGGTCAACATGGTCGAAGCCACCCGCAACCTCATGCGCTTCTACAAGCACGAGTCCTGCGGTCAGTGCACTCCCTGCCGTGAGGGCAGCGGATGGCTGGTCGACGTGCTCGACCAGATCTGCAGCGGCAAGGGCAGCGTCGAAGACGTCGAGACCCTCGCCGACATCGCCAACAACATGATGGGCAACACGATCTGCGCCTTCGCCGACGGCACCGCGATGCCGCTCCTCGGCATGGTGCAGAAGTACCGCGAGGAGTTCGTCGAGGCAGCCAAGGCGGGCACCCCGCTCGATGTGCGCCACGACGCGAGCACCCGCGATCTCCTGGAAGGAGCGTCGGCCTGATGGGTACTGCCAACTTCATCCTCTTCGGTGTGTGTGCCTTCTTCGCCCTCGCGGGCGCGGTCACCACCGTCGCGGCGCAGCGTCCGCTCCGAGCGGCCGTCGCGCTCCTCGTGAACATCATCTCGCTCGCGGGGCTCTACCTGACCCTCTCGGCGCACCTGCTCGCGGCCATCCAGCTGCTGGTCTACGCCGGCGCGGTCGTCGTCCTCTTCATCTTCGTCATCATGCTCATCGGGCCAGCCGCCGAGGTGAAGGGGAAGGGCGAGGGGCTACCCGGCCGGACGTTGGCGATCGCCATCATGGCGATGGTCACCGGCACGATCGCCTTCTCGCTCGTGGACGCGGCCGGCAACTGGTACTCGCTCGCACAGAACCCCGACTTCGGCACCGTCGAGGCCCTCGGCGCCGAGCTCTACGCTCGGGCGCTGGTGCCCTTCGAGATCGTCTCGATCACCCTCCTCGTCGCCATCGTCGGCGCCGTCGCCATCGCGCGGCACCGCACCGAGGCCGAGATCACGGAGGCCAAGGCGGTGCACGCCAAGGCCGTCGAGGTCCGCGAGGAAGCCAAGGCGGAGGCGGAGGCCGCCGCGAAGGCCACGGCCTGAGGAACACGGAACCATGGAGATCACACTCGGCACGTTCCTGGCCCTCGGGGCCATTCTCTTCGGCATCGGCGCGATCGGCTTCCTGGTCCGCCGCAACGTCCTGATTCAGCTCATGAGCATCGAGCTCATGCTGAACGCGGTCAACGTCGTCCTGGTCGCGGTGAACCGGTACCACCCGGACAATCACGCCGGTCAGATTTTCGCTTTCTTCGTCATCGCCGTCGCAGCCGCAGAGGCGGCCGTGGGCTTGGCGATCGTCATCGGCCTCTTCCGGTTGAAAAACACGGTCTCGGCCGCCGACGCCAACCTGATGAAGCATTGAGGCAACGACTCCAATGAACATCGAACAGGCACTGCCCTGGATCATCGGGCTCCCCCTCGCGGGCGCCATCATGAACGGGCTCGCGGGTCGCTTCGCGAACCGACGCCTCGTCGCATTCGTCGCCGTGGGCTCGGTCCTCGGCTCGTTCGGCATCGCGTGCAACGCCTTCTACGACCTGATGGTCATGAAGGCCGACGGCACCGGCGAGGTCCTCAGCACCACGCTCTGGGAGTGGTTCTCCATCCAGATCCCAGGGGTGACCGGCTTCCGGGACATCCCGGTGAACATCTCGCTGGTCTTCGACTCGCTGAGCGGCCTGATGGTCCTCGTGATCACCGGCATCGGCTCGCTGATCCACATCTACTCGCTCGGCTACATGAGCGAGGAGAAGAGCTATGCGCGCTTCTTCACCTACCTGAACCTCTTCACCGCCTCGATGCTGATCCTGGTGCTCGGCTCGAGCTTCCCGGTCCTCTTCGTGGGCTGGGAGGGCGTCGGCCTCTGCTCGTACCTGCTCATCGGGTTCTGGTACGAGAACACCGCCTACGCCGAGGCCGGCAAGAAGGCGTTCATCGCCAACCGTATCGGTGACTTCGGCGTCATCATCGGCATGTTCATCCTCGTCGGGGCCGCCGGCTCCTTCGAGTTCTCGGCCATCAACGCTGCCGCGCCTGGCATGAGCACGCCGCTCAACTTCGGTGGCGCGGCCCTCGGCTCGATCGCGACCGTCGGCGGGCTCTTCCTCTTCCTCGGGTGCACCGGCAAGAGCGCGCAGATCCCGCTCTTCGTCTGGCTCCCGGACGCGATGGCCGGCCCCACGCCGGTCTCCGCGCTCATCCACGCGGCCACCATGGTCACGGCGGGCGTCTACCTCTGCTGCCGGCTCTCGCCGGTGTTCATGCAGAGCGCGGTGCTGCTCTCGACCATCGCCATCATCGGCGCCTGCACCGCGTTCCTCGCGGCGACCGTCGCGGTGGTGCAGAACGAGATGAAGAAGATCCTGGCCTACTCCACGGTCAGCCAGCTCGGCTTCATGTTCGCCGCCGTCGGCGTCGGCGCGATGACCGCCGGCTTCTTCCACGTCTTCACCCACGCCTTCTTCAAGGCCTGCCTCTTCCTCGGCGCCGGCTCCGTGATGCACGCGGTCCACGCCCACGGCGACGCGGACATCCGCAAGCTCGGCGGCCTCAAGAAGTGGATGCCCATCACGCGCTGGACCTTCCTGCTCGCCTGTCTGGCGATCGCCGGTGTCCCGCCCTTCAGCGGCTTCTTCTCGAAGGACGAGATCCTGCTCGGCGCGGCCGAGGTGGCGATGCACGGTGGCGAGTTCCTTCCCAAGTGGGTCGGTTGGTTGGTCCTCGTCGTCCTCTTCCTCGCGGCGACGATGACCGCCTTCTACATGTTCCGCCTCTACTTCCTCACCTTCACCGGCGAGTACCGCAGCGCCAAGAAGAAGGC
>CAYXAP010000042.1:23474-51542 GCA_964462035.1 uncultured Sandaracinus sp. | reverse complement strand
CCGCTCGTCGTGCTCGGCTTCGGCGCGGTCGTGGTCGGCTTCCTCGGCCTGCCACACCACTTCTTCCCCGAATGGTCTTGGTGGGGCCACTGGCTCGAGCCCAGCATCACCAACCTGCCGGCCGGCGAGGACCACATGCCCGCCTACGTGGCGATGGCCGTGGGTACCGCGGCGATGCTCATCGGCGTCGGTGGCGCGTTCGTCGCCTACCGCGACAAGAACGAGGACAAGACGACCGGGAAGATCCCGAAGCCCATCCGGGAGTTCTTCTTCGACAAGTGGCGCGTCGACGAGCTCTACGAGGCGACCATCCTGCGCGCCTCGCGCGGGCTCGGCGTCCTCGCGGGCTGGCTCGACAAGACCTTCGTCGACACGATGCTCACCGGCGCGACCGCCAAGGGCGTCCAGCTCCTCGGCTGGGCCTCGACCCGCATCCAGGTCGGCCGGGTCCACGCCTACGGCCTGGCCATCGCCATCGGCCTGGGCGTGATGAGCTGGTACGTGCTCTACCCGCACGCCGAGGTGGCCTTCGAGGTCGACAACTCGAACGCGACCTACGTCGCCACCCGCGGCCTCGGCTACGAGTACCGCTGGGACGTCGACTCCGACGGCACCTACGACGTGCCGGCGCAGCCGGTCCGCGTGCGGATCGACATCAAGGACGACGCCACCCCCCAGGAGCTCTTCCAGGTGGTCAACGTGGTCCGCGCGGCGCTCGCCTCCGATGGGCTCCGTCCGGCGGACCGCACCGCCCTCGGCCACCCCGTCGGCCTGCGCAGCGAGAAGGTCTACGAGCTCCGGCCCTCGCCGGCGCTGCTCGAGAACCTGCTCGCGGGCCTCGACCGCCTCGACACCCTCGACGGCGTCGAGGTCCTGCCGGACCCGCACGGGGTCGTCTTCGACGAGACCGTCACCGTCCAGCACGCCTACGACGAGGACAGCTACGTCGGCTACGCCCTCCTGGTCGGTCAGCTCCGGGGTGAGCCCCTCGAGCTCCGGGCGACCGAGAGCGGCACCCAGTTCGACGTCTCCGACCTCGGTCAGCGCTGGCGCGCCTCCGAGGACGACGCCACCCCGCCCGCCTTCAAGCAGGTCGAGGATGGCATCGAGATTCGCCCGAACGGCGCGATGGTTCGCGTCGGTCAAGAGGTCCGCTCCGAGCCCTTCGTGCTCGGGCCCGGCGAGTCGGCCAACGTCGGCTCCTCGGCGGTTCGAGTCGTCCCGGTCGCTCGCGTGACCGTCCAGGTGCGCAACGCCTTCGGCAACGTCGACACCCACACCGAAGAGGTGACCCTCATGAACAGCGGCGGCAGAGTCCGCGTCGCTCAGAACGCCGGAGGCGCCCGATGATCACGGACAACCTCCTGACCACGCTCCTCGCGGTGCCGGCACTCGGCGCCCTGGTCGTGCTCTTCCTCCCGCGGCAGTGGCCGAACGCGATCCGTCGCATCTCGGTGGGCTTCATGCTCTTCGAGTTCGCCCTGAGCCTCCTGCTCGTCCCCGAGATCGCCGAGCTCCTCCAGGAGCCGATGCGCCGGGTCATCGATGGTGACCTCCTCATCCCGACCTACGCCGGCGGCGAGATGCACTACGTGCAGCAGGTCGCCTGGGTCGAGGCCCTCGGCATCTCCTACAAGGTCGGCATCGACGGCATCAGCCTCTGGCTGGTCCTGCTGACGACCCTGCTCACGCCCATCGCCCTCTTCGGGTCGTGGACGAGCATCGACACGAAGGTGAAGGAGTACGCCGCGTCGTTCCTCCTCCTCGAGGTGGGCATGCTCGGCGCGTTCTTCGCGCTCGACCTCTTCCTCTTCTACGTCTTCTGGGAGCTGATGCTCGTGCCGATGTACTTCATCATCGGCATCTGGGGCGGCAAGGACCGGGTCTACGCCGCGGTGAAGTTCTTCCTCTACACCATGGTCGGCTCGCTGCTGATGCTGGTGGCGATCCTGTACGTGGTCGGCAGCTACGAGGACATCACCGGGGTCTACACCTTCGACCTCATCGCCCTCTACGACATGGTGCTGCCCTTCGGGGACCAGCTCCTGCTCTTCAGCGCCTTCGCCTTGGCCTTCATGATCAAGGTCCCGATGTTCCCGTTCCACACCTGGTTGCCCGACGCCCACGTCCAGGCCCCCACCGGTGGCTCGGTCATCCTGGCGGCGGTCCTCCTGAAGCTCGGCACCTACGGGTTCCTGCGCTTCGCGATGCCGCTCTTCCCGCTGGCGAGTCAGTACCTCGGGCCGACGATCGCCATCCTCGGTCTGATCGGCATCGTCTACGGCGCCTACTGTGCCTGGGTGCAGAAGGACGTGAAGAAGCTCGTCGCCTACAGCTCGGTGAGCCACATGGGCTTCATCGCGCTCGGCATCTTCGCCATGACCCCGCACGGGTTGAACGGCGCGCTCATCCAGATGGTCAACCACGGTGTGTCGACCGGCGCGCTCTTCCTCCTGGTCGGCGTCATCTACGAGCGTCGCCACACCCGCGACATCGATGCCTTCGGTGGTCTCGCCAAGGTCATGCCCTGGTACGCCGCGGTCTTCGTCCTGGTGGCGATGAGCTCCATCGGGCTGCCCGGCACCAACGGCTTCATCGGTGAGTTCCTCATCATGGCCGGCGCGTTCTTCTCGAACCGCGGGTTCATCGGCTACGGCCAGTGGGGCACCATCTTCACCGTCGTCGCCGCCACCGGCGTCATCCTCGCCGCCATCTACATGCTCCACGCGACGCTGAAGATGTTCTGGGGCCCGCTCTCCAAGAAGGAGAACCAGGGCCTGGCGGATCTGACCCGTCGCGAGTGGCTCGCCCTGGCGCCGCTCATCCTCTTCATCTTCTGGATCGGCTGGCACCCCAGCACCTTCCTGGACCGGTCGGAGCCGGCGATCACCAGCTTCCTGTCGGACTTCGACGCGAAGTGGGAATCGAGCAGCACCGACGACTCGCTCCGCCTGCTCCACCCGGAGCGTGCGCTTCAGCCGGCCGCCGATGAGGCTGCCGCAGAAGAAGAGGCGCCGGCCGCCGAGGCCGACGCCGACTCCGAGCCCGACTCTCCCCCCTTCGCCGCGCTCCAGCAGGGCGCCGCCCGCGAGGTCGTTCGATGAACGCCTGGATTGCCATCTCCCCGCTTCTGCTCCTGGTCGGCGGTGGGCTCCTCGTGATGCTCGTCGACGCGTTCACCAAGGAGCGCAACGATCTGGCCACGGTCACCGCGGCGACCCTCTTCCTCTCCGCGGGCGTGTCGCTCTTCGCGCTGCTCTCGGGCAAGGACCCGGTCGACGTGCCCGAGGTCTTCGGCCTCTTCCTCGCCACCGATCGGCTCGGCCTCTTCTTCGACGTCGCCATCGGCCTCGGTGGCGGCCTCAGCGCCCTGCTCGCCGGCGGCTACCTCCGCGAGCACGGCCTCGAGCGTGGTGAGTTCTACGTCCTGATCATCTTCAGCGCCTTCGGCGCGATGGTGCTCGCGCGGGCGACGGACATGCTCACGCTCTTCGTCGGCCTCGAGACGATGTCCCTCGGCGTCTACGCCCTCGCGGGCTTCCGCCGCGGTAGCGCTCGCTCCATCGAGAGCGCGCTGAAGTACTTCCTGCTCGGGTCCTTCGCCGCCGCGATCCTCCTCTTCGGGTCGGCGCTCATCTACGCCGCCACCACCCACACGGACTTCGCCGGCATCGGCGCGACCGTCGCCGCCGGCGACGCGGACGTGAAGCTCTTGCTCATGGGGCTGCTCCTCGTGCTCGTCGGGTTGGGCTTCAAGGTGAGCGCGGTGCCCTTCCACATGTGGACCCCGGACGTCTACGAAGGCGCGCCGACCCCCGCGACCACCTTCATGTCCGTCGTGGTCAAGGCTGCCGCCTTCGCGGTCTTCGTCCGCGTGGTCATCACCGCTTTCGGCGACGACCTCAGCGCGTCGAGCGCCGGTGGCTGGCCGCCCATCCTCGCCGGCCTGGCCGTCGTCACGATGGTTTACGGCAACCTCGCCGCGGTCGGCCAGACCAGCATCAAGCGCATGCTGGCGTACTCCTCGATCGCTCACGCCGGCTACATCCTGGTCGGTATGGCCGCCGCCTCGGTGGTCGGTGAGAAGGCGATCAGCGCGGTCCTCTTCTACCTCATGGCCTACACGGTCTCGAACGTGCTGGCCTTCGGCTCGCTCATCCTGATGGGCTCCCGTGGCCGCGAGGCGGTCAGCTTCGACGACCTCGCGGGCGTCGGTCGTCGGCACCCGCTCGCGGCCCTGCCGATGGTCATCGGCGTGCTCACCCTGATGGGCTTCCCGCCCACCGCCGGGTTCTTCGGCAAGTACTACGTGTTCAGCGCCGCGGTCGAAGCGGGCGGTGGCTTCGTGTGGCTCGCCATCCTCGGCGTGCTCGCGAGCGCCATCGGCGCCTTCTACTACCTGCGCGTCATCGTCGCGATGTTCATGAAGGATCCGGTCCCCGGCGAGCCCGTGGCCGTGCCGATGCGCTCGGGCTCGGTGACCGCTGCGTTGGTCATCAGCGGCCTGCTCGTGATGGACATGGGGCTGATGCCCGGAAGCATGCTCGACCTGGCGATCGCCGCCGCCGAGCAGCTCTTCGCGGGGTGATGCGCCGCTTCGGTCCGGTCCTGGTCGCTCTGTCCCTCGCAGGCTTCGCCTGCGGGGACGACGACGCGGCGGCCACGGACGACGACGAGACCGCGACGACGGAGACCGAGACCGCGGTCCCCGCGGGCGAAGCCCGAGTGGGCACGGTCTCCGGTCACGTTCGGCTCGCCGAGGGGTTCTCGCTCCCGGCGTACCCGCTCGAGGCGCTCTCCGGAGCGCAGGCGACCTCGCCGCTCCCAGAGCACTGCGACCCGATCGGCGAGGACGACCGCTACCCGCTGGCGCTCGGCGAGACCCGAGGCCTGCGCGGCATGATGGTCGCGGCCACCGCCGAAGACGCAGACGAGTTCACCGAGCGTCTCGGCGAGACCGAGCCGCAGCAGCACGTGGTGTCGATCACCGGTTGCCGGTTGACCCCCGCGCTGATCACGGCGACCAAGGGCGACACGCTGGTCGTGCGCAACGAGACCCAGCATCCGTTCCTGCCCCGGCTCGGGCCCTCGGCGTTCATGCAGGGGGTGCAGCACGGCGAGTCGGTCGAGTTCACCATGGAGCGTGGCGGCGTGACTCCGCTGCTCTGTGGCTTCGGCTCGCCCTGCGGTCGCACCGACGTGGTGGTGCTCTATCGGCCGGTCCACACGGTCACCGAGGACGATGGAGCGTTCACGCTCTCGAACGTCCCGACGGGGATGCCCGTCACGATTCGCGCTTGGCATCCGGTCTACGGCAACGTGGACGCGAGCGTGGAGGTCACGCTGGACGAGGGCGGCAGCGAGACGCTCGAGCTGGTGATCACACCGGCCGGGTCGCCGCCGACCGACTCCGAAGCACCGACCGCTGACTCCGACTCCGAGACGCCGACCGCCGACTCCGAGACGCCGACCGCCGACTCCGAGTCCGACGCGGAGTCCGAAGCCGAGTCCGACTAGCGCCGTAGCTGCCAAGCGGCGATCGCGCCGAGACCGACGGGCTGGACGAGCAGCGCCAGGAGGGCCCACTGCGCTCCCCATCCGTCGGCCACCCAGCCGAGCGCCACCGGTAGCGCGAGCATCAGCGGCGTAAACGCGTGCGCGGCCGCATGCACCGTGGCCGATCGACCGGGGAGGGCGGCGTAGGCGCGGGCGAAGACCAATGGGTACATCGGAGCGGCGCTCGCGCCGACTACCGCGAAGAGCGCCCCCGAGCTCCACGCATCGGGCGCCACGATCCAGCCCGCGAGGGAGAGGGCACAGACGACCGAAGCGCCGAGGAGGAGCCGCATCGCCTCGAACCGCGCCAGGAGGCGCTCGGTCAGCGTGGCCCCCGCGATGGCGCCCACGATGCCGGCGCCGATCACCAGCGAGCGGGTCGCCGGGTCGAGACCGAGCGCGTCCCGGAGGTGAACCGACGCGAAGACCACGACGATCTCGTCGAGGAGCTCACAGAGCACGGCCGCCGCGAGCCATCCCATCAGTTGCGGGTGGCGCAATGCATCCCGCAGCGTGCCCTCGCCTTCCTCGCCCGCTCCCCGTGGAGGAAAGCGCGTGGTCGCCAGCCAGAGCGCCCAGAGCAGGAGGGCGCCTCCCACGGCCACTCCCGCCGGGCGCCATCCCAACCCTGCGAAGGCGAAGACTGCCAGGATCAACGGAGCCGCCAGGTCTCCGACCTCGCCCGCCACTGCCCACCGCGTCAGGGCGCGTTCCCGATCGTTCGGTCGAGCATCGGCGAGGGTGGCCTGACCCACGCCGATGGCCGCGCCGCTCCCGATCCAGGCGACGGTGATCGCCCCCATCAGCACCCACGGGTCGTGGGCGCAGCTGGCCGCGGCGATGCCGATGCCCATCGCCGCCAGTCCTCCCGCCACGAACGGCTTTCGAGGCAAGCGGTCGGCCAACACGAAGAGCCAGGGCTCGACCAGCATGGCCAGCATCCCCGGCACGAAGAGGAGCGCACCAGCGAGCCCGGCCGTTCCCAGGCCGAGGCTCCCCGCGATCTCGGCGAACGACACCACCGGCACGCCACTGGCGAGCTCGTCGAAGAGCTCGACCCCCAGCAGCGCCACCAGGAGCGCCAGCCCGCGGTGGGAACCGGATCAGATGGGTTCGGTGTCGCGCATCGAAGGCAGATTGCCATGGGAGCGTGAGACCGGCCACGGCCGTGGCCGAAACGAGGTCCCGAACGGGTGTAGGGTCCCGGCGATGAGCGCACGCCGCATCGACCCGCTCCGGGACGTGGTCACTCTTCGGGTGGATGGGAAGAAGGTGCGTGCGGAGGCGGGCGAGAACGTCGCGACGGCACTGGTCGCGTCCGGCCGGTGGCTCTTCGGGCGCAGCGTGAAGTACCACCGGCCCCGCGGGCCCCAGTGCTTCGTCGGACGCTGCGATGGGTGTCTCCTGCGGGTCGACGGCGTCCCCAACGTCCCGAGCTGCCAGCTCACCGCTCGCGAGGGGATGCGTATCGAGACCCAGAACGTGATCGGCTCGGCTGCTCTCGACGTGCTGGCGCTCACGGACATCGCCTATCCCGAAGGCCTCGACCATCACCACATGTTCACCCGCTTCGGGCCGGCCAATCGGCTCATGAAGAAGATCGCTCGCCAGATCGCCGGCGTGGGGAAGCTGCCTGACCGCGCCGAGCCCGCACGCGACGTCCGCGACGAAGACGTCGACGTCTTGGTCATCGGCGGGGGCAACGCTGGCCTCCGCTGCGCGAACGAAGCGGTTCGCTCGGGTGCGAAGGTGGTGCTGATCGAGCCGAGACGGCTGGGCGGTCTCGCTGCGCTCGTCTTCGACCCGGTCGTCGAGAAGGGACCCCCGGTCGACCGGCGCCACTCGGCCGTCGTGGGCATCTTCCACGAGGTCGGCGCCGGCTTCACCCACCGGGAGGAAGCTCCCGAGGAGGTGCGCTGGGTGATCGCCCTCGGCGAAGAGGGCCTCACCCGATTCCGGCCTCGGCGTGTGGTGGTCGCGACAGGCTCGAATGAGACCTCGGTGGCCTTCCCGAGCAACGACCGACCCGGCGTCATCGGCGCCGTGGGCGCGCTCGAGCTCCTGCGACAGGGCATCCTACCCGGAGAGGACGTCCTCCTCATCGGCGGTGGTCGCGGGTTGAAGGTCGCCGGCCGTGAGCTGCGGAAAGCGGGCGCACGAACCCACGGTCCCTTCGCCGCGGAGGGCGACGATGTCGTCGACGTGGAGCTCGAAGGGCGCTGGGCCGTGAAGCGGGTCCATCACGCGGGCGAGACCTACGACTGTGATTTGGTGGTGATGGGCGGCCCCCTGGCGCCGAACGTGGAGGTCGCCATGCAGGCGGGCGCGGAGGTGCGCTTCACCGGCAAGGCGTTCGAGGTGGTCGCCGACGACGAGGGCCGCACCCATGACCCGACCCTCTTCGCCATCGGTCGCTGCACCGGTCGGCGCGGCGAGGCTGCGGCGACCCAAGCGGTGCGCGCGGGAAGGGCGGTGGCCCAGTGAGTCGTCGCGACAAGGTCATCGTGTGTCGCTGCGAGGACGTGACGCTCCACCAGGTCGACGAGGCCATCGCTCGGGGCCACCGGGACCTCGAATCACTCAAGCGCTACACCGGTTTCGGCACTGGCTTCTGCCAAGGCAAGCAGTGCGTCGCGCTCTGCGCGCGGCTCCTGGTCGAACGCGGTGGCGACCCGCCGACGAAGCCGATCACGCCTCGGCCGCCCATCCGCCCCATCGCCCTCGCGGACCTCGCGCGGCTCGTCGACGACGGAGACGACCGGTGACCACGGAGCTGACCCAGCCCTTCGACGCGATCCCCGACTCCTGCGACGTGTTGGTGGTCGGGGCCGGCATCATGGGTCTGGCCACCGCCTACAACCTCGCCCGCATGGGCGCGGGGCGCATCGTGATCGTCGACCGCAGCTACCTCTGCAGCGGCGCGTCGGGCCGCAACGGCGGCGGCGTCCGCGCGCAGTGGTCGAGCGAGATCAACATCGAGCTGATGAAGCGCTCGCTCGAGCTCTGCGACGACTTCGCGACCGAGATGGGCATCAACGTCTGGCTCCGTCGTGACGGCTACCTCTTCCTCGCGCGCAACGCCGAGCGCCGCACCGAGCTCGAACGCTCCGTGGCGCTGCAGCGCTCGCACGGGCTTCCCACGCGGATGATCGGGCCTGCGGAGATCCAGGCGATCGTTCCGGAGATCGACGTCTCCGGAGTCGAGGCCGGAAGCTTCAACCCGGACGACGCCGTGGTCTTCCCATGGCCCTTCGTCTGGGGATATGCCCGGGCTTGTCAGCGGCTCGGCGTCACGGTCCATCCATTCGTGGAGGCCGAGCTCGAGGCCACCGGGGGTGCGATGACCGGCGCGCTCCTCCGCTCACGAAGGGTCGAGAGCTCGGGGGCCGAGAAGCGCATTCGGGCGCCCCTCGTCGTGCTCGCGACGGGCGCGTGGAGCCCCGAGGTCGCGGCGCCGCTCGGCCTCGAGCTGCCCAACCACCCACACCGCCACGAGATCTGCAGTACCGAGCCGCTCAAACCCTTCCTCGGTCCGCTCGTCGCCGACCTCGAGAGCGGGCTCTACTTCAGCCAGTCGATGCGGGGCGAGATCGTGGGAGGTGTGTCGAACGCGCGCGTCCCACCCGGCGTCGACCAGCGCAGCTCGATGCGCTTCCTGGGGCTCTACGCGAAGGCGCTCACGCGAACGATGCCCATCCTCGGGTCGGTTCGGGTCTTGCGCCAGTGGGCGGGCTGCTACGACCTGACGCCGGATGGCAGTCCGATCATCGGTCGGGTCGACTCGCTCGAGGGGCTCATCCTGCTCTGCGGCTTCATGGGCCATGGCTTCATGATCGCGCCCATCATCGGCCTGCTGACCGCCAAGTACCTCCTGAAGAACGAGGAGCGCGAGCTCTTCGAGCGGTGGTCCCTCGGCCGCTTCGAGCGCGGTGAGCTGTTGCCCGAGTCGATGATCCTCGGCTGAAGTCGTGACACCGTCGTCCGGACGAAATCCCCTCCTCCGGTCACGAATCCGGCGGTCGTGGCCACCCATTTGGGAATGAATCGCGCGGGCCCGAACGTAGGATGAGCCGTGGCGTGGAGATGACGCCACCGAGGAGGAGAGGAGGCGATGGGTGATCGCGGGGCGAATCGTGGGAAGGGCACCCCTGACGGGGCGAGACCCCAATTCGTCCGCGGGTCGCGCGTCGAAGCCGAGGATGGAAGGCGAGAGTCAGGACTCGGGTGTAAGCCCGGAACCCTCGGCGCCGTTCGTTGTCGGACGCAGACGAGGTCGGGTGTGAGCGCGCCGCGCTGACGGTCGACCGGGGCTTGGACCGAGAGGTCCCGACGGAGATTCAGATCGTTTTCTGATGTCGCTCGTCGGCAAGGGAGTTCGGAGGAGAGACCGCAGAGCCGTTCGAGGCTCGCGGCAGAGGGCCCGCTCGCTCGAGCGTGGCGATGGAGGAGTACGCGCACATGGTGGGACAGCAACGGAGGAGAGCAGCTCGATGGGTGGCCGTGGGCCTCTACGTCGCGCTCGTCGCCTTCGCGCTGCTCTCGCCTCTCGCGCCCCGGGTCTTCTGGACCATGGCGATGCCCATCCTGCCGCTCGGCATCGTGCTCTTCGGCGTCTATCGCTGGCGGAGCGCCTGTCCCGTGGCGGCCATCGGGCAGGTCGGCTCGAGGGTCGCGCCCGCTCGTGCCCACAAGCGGATCCCGCGCTGGCTCCGCCAGCATGGGATGACCGTCTCGATGGGTGTGCTGGTGGCCAGCCTCACGCTCCGCCACGTCGCCACGAACGGCGACCACCTCGCGCTCGGGCTCTTCCTCATCGCGCTGCCCATCCTCGCGATCTCGGTCAACGCGCGCTTTGGCGGGCGCGCCTTCTGCCAGTACGTCTGTCCCGTCGGGGCGGTCGAGCGCATCTACACCGATGGCGCGCCGCCCGTCGCGACCGCAGAGACCGCGCCCTCCACCTGCACGAGCTGCAGTGCCTGCACCAAGCCCTGCATCGACATCGATCGGGAGCGTTCCTTCGACCGGACGGTGGACCGCGCGTCCCGCCGCGTCACCACCTATGCCTTTCCCGGGATCGTCTTCGGCTTCTATGCCTACTACGCCCTCCGCGAGGGGAGCTGGGAGGCCTACTTCGGCGGCGCCTGGACGCGCTACCAGGTCTCGCTCGAGCACGTCGTCGGTCACGGCTTCTACTTCGCCGACGTCCCCGCGGTCGTCGCGGCGCTGGCGGTGCTCCTCGGCCTCGGCGCGCTCAGCTACACCGTCTTCGCGGTGATCGAGTCGCGCGGCCTGAGCCGCGAGCGAGTGCTCGCCTGGGCCGCGTTCTCTGCGTTCGCGACCTTCTACTTCTTCGCGGGGGCGCCTTCGCTCCGGCTCGTGCCGGCGCTGGAGCGCTCCCTCGCGTTCATCGTGCCCTGCGTGGCGACGGCGGTCTTCCTACACCGCACGCACCGCCACTGGGCCCACGCCGAGCCGCATCCGGCCACCACGTCCGCGCCCCGCCGGCGCCTGCCCATCATCGAGGAATGACCATGGAACCCGAGCTCTCACTGCTGGCCCTCTCACTCGTCGCGCTCGCGCTCGCACCACTCCTGCACGCGCTGGGTTCGTCGCACCGCTCCTTCCGGAAGGTGCTGCACGTCGCGGTCGTCGCGGCGGTCGCGGGCCTGGTGCTGCTCCACGTGCTCCCCGAGTGTGTCGAGCACTGTGGGGCCTGGGCGCTCGCGAGCGCCGGGGTCGGGCTCACGCTCCCGCTGCTCTTCGAGCACGGACCGATGAAGGAGAAGCTCTCCGGGAGCTGGCTCATCGGCCTGGCCGTGGTCGGCATCGGGCTCCACGCCTTCGCGGACGGCGCCGCCATCGTGCTCGCCGACGCGCACGGCCACGGCGGGCACGGCCACGAGCACCACCACGAGCACGCGATGGGCCTCGCGGTGGTGCTGCATCGGCTGCCGGTGGCGATGGGCATCTGGGCGCTGCTCCACCGGCACCCGATGCGCGCGGCGGGCGCGCTCGGCTTCATCGGCTTCGCCACGGTCGTCGGCTTCGGCGTGGGCCATCACGCGGCGCCGCTGATCAGCGCGCCCATCATGGCGCTCACCCAGGCCTTCATCGGCGGGCTCCTGCTCCACGTCTTCGCCCACGGCCCGAAGGCACCGCGGGTGCCGCGCCTCGGAGAGGTGTGATGGCCTCCGACGCAATCGACGCTGGGCCCCCCGATCGCATCAGCCGAACGCGCGCCGTGCGGCGGGTCCTGCTCGTCGTGCTCGGGCTCAACGCCCTCGTGGCCGCGGCGAAGATCGCCTACGGCCGCGGGGCCGCGGTCCTCGCGATCGAGGCGGACGGGTACCACAGCCTGACCGACGGGCTCGCGTCGGTGGTCGCCTTGATCGGCGTCTGGCTCGCGGCCCGACCTCCCTGCGCCCGGCACCCCTATGGCCATCGGAAGAACGAGGTGGTCGCCGCGCTCGTGATCGGCGTGGCGATGCTCCTGCTCGCGGCCGGGCTGGCCAACGACATCGTGGCCGGGCTGACCAGCGGACGGCCGCTCGCGCCGCGGGTGGGGCCGCTCGCCTTCGTGGTGCTCCTCGGCACGCTGGCGGTGAACCTCGGCGTCGCCGCGTACCAAGCGAAGCAGGCGGAGCGGTGGGGAAGCGCGCTGCTCGCCACCGATGCGCGGCACACCCGCTCCGACTGTTTGGTGACCCTCGGCGTGCTCTTCGGCACGACGCTCACTTGGGCGGGGCTCTCCGGGCTCGACATCGCGGTCGCCGCGGTCGTCGCGGTCCTGGTTGGCAAGGCCGGCGTCGAGGTCGTCCGCGAGAACCTCGGCTACCTCACGGACCGGGCGCTGGTGTCACCGGAGGCGGTGGCCCAGGTGGTCGAAGGCATCGCCCCGGTGGTCGCCGTGGGCCAGGTGCGAACGCGAGGAACGCCGGGCGCGGTCTTCATGGACCTGCGGGTGAGCCTCCCGCCTCATCTCTCGGTCGCGTCCGCGGGCGAGGTCGTCACCCGCGCGAGCGAGACGATTCGGCACGAGTTCCCGGACGTGGTCGACGTGACCATCCATCCCGTCGTCGCCTGACGCTGGTCACGACGCCGGCGCCATGCGACACCGGTCGCATGGATCGACGCGCCAGATGCATGTGCGGAGCCGTGGTGCTCCAGGCCCGCGGAGTGAGCGACACGGCGAGCGCCTGTCACTGCGAGATGTGCCGGCGCTGGTCGAGCGGCCCCTTTCTCGCCGTCGGCGTCGAGGGGCTCGAGGCCGTCGAGGGAGAAGCGACCACCATCCAGTCGTCGCCGTGGGCCGAGCGCGGGTTCTGCGGGACCTGCGGTTCCAGCCTCTTCTACCGCCTCACCGCGGAGGGGAAGCTCCAAGGGGTCACCAATGTCGCCTTCGGTGCGCTCGAAGACACGAGCGGCATCACCGTCGTGCGCGAGTGGTTCCACGACAAGAAGCCCGAGGGCTACGCACTCGCCGGGGAGACCAAGAAGATCACCGAGGCCGAGGCGATGGCCATGTTCGGCGGCGATTGAGGAGCGCCTATACTCGGGCCATGGCCAGTCGGCCGATCCAGGGAGTCTTGTGGCTGTGCGTCGGGCTGGTCGCGTGCGATCCCTTCCATGCGGAGATCGGCGACGACGTGGCTCGGCGCCTGGCGGCCGAGCCGATCCCCTCGCCCGCGGAGCCGAGCGAGCTCCGGGTCGCCACCTGGAACATCAAGTTCGCCGGTGGTCGGATCGACTTCTTCTGGGACTGCTACGGCGACCGGGTGCTCATGGAGCGCGGCGAGGTGGAGGCGAACCTCGAGGCGATCGCCGAGGCCATCGACCGACTCGACGTCGACGTGCTCCTCGTCCAGGAGCTCGACCTGAACTCGAAGCGGACGGTCCACCTGGATCAGCTCCAGTGGTTGCTCGACCACACGGACCTCAGCCACGGGGTCTATGGCTCCGGTTGGCGAGCGGACTACGTGCCCTCCGATGGACTCGGCTCCATCGACAACGGCAGCGCCATCCTCTCGCGCTTTCCGCTCGAGGACCCCGAGCGCATCCCGCTGGCGCTCCGAAGCGATCAGAGCGCCATCGAGCGGTACTTCTACCTGCGGCGGCACATCCTGACCGCGAACGTGCGACTCGCTCCGGACCGCACGATCGCGGTCGCCAACATCCACACGTCGGCCTACGGCGACGACGGAACGAAGCTCTCCCAGATCGAGCGCTTCCACGAGCTACTCACCGAATGGGACGCGGCGGGCATCGAGTTCGTCGCCGGTGGTGATCTCAACACCCTCCCGCCGGGGACGACCCAGCAGCGCGATTTTCCGGACACCGTCTGTGAAGACGAGGAGTTCATCGCCGACGACTACACGCTCGAGGCGGGCTGGACCGCGCCGCTCTATCGGGACTTTGTGTCGGCGATTCCACTCGCCGACTACCAGGCCGACAACGCGGCCCACTTCACCCACACCGTGGACGGCCGAGCGTTCTGGAACCGGAAGCTCGACTACCTCTTCACCAACCTCTCGTTCGACGCCGCGCGCAGCCAGACCCACCTCGACGCCGCGCGTGGTGGCATCGAGACCATGCCGCTCTCCGATCACGCGCCGGTCTCCGCGGTGCTGGAGCTCGGGCCGTGAGGTGGAGCGTGATCCTCTCGCTGCTCTGGGCGTCGGCGAGCTCGGCGCAGCCGCCGCCCCAGGAGAGCGCGCGGGTCATGGGCGCGAAGGAGCACGAGATCGCGCTCTTCCAACCGTCGCGCTTCGGTCTGGGCCATGACCTGCAGCTCGAGTCGCGGCTCGTGCTCTTCGGTCTCATGCCGAATCTCGCCGTGAAGTGGCACGCGCTCGAGCGTGGTCACTGGCACGGCGCGCTTCGTGCGCAGCTGACCTATCCCGGCCTCCTGGTGCGGGCCGTGTCCCGCGAGGGTGCCGGCGGTCTGCTCCCGCCGAACACGGAGCCCATCGAGACCGTGATGATCGACCTGCGCTATCTGCAGAGCTACGTCACCGAACACATCGACGCGACGGCCGGGGCCGGCGTCGAGGTCGCTCCGCGGGGGCAGGACGCCGGCGATCAGGCGATCCTCGACTTTCCCTGGCTCTATCCTCGTTTCGGCGCGCTCCACCGTGGAGCGGTCCTGCGGGTCGAGGCCAGCATGGTCGGCCGGCTCCCCCACGGCTTCGGCCTCGGCGCGGACCTCACCACCTTCGCGTTGCTCGGTGACGGCGGCGGCTGGTCCGTGGAGCTCGGCGGCGTCGTGCGGCACCAGCCGACGGCCCACTTCATCCTCGAGCTCGGCTTCCGAGTGGCCCGCTCACGGTTGCCGGTCGGCGATCGCTGGCACTGGCTGCCGACGCTCGATCTCCGCTTCCCCTTCGACCGCAGCTGACCGCTCGACCGCTAGACGACCTGCAGGCGGCGCTGGCTCTTGCTCTTGTCGAGCCGGTCGCCCGGATGGACCAGCGCGCGGCGCGGGCGATCGTCGGGGAGGGCGTCGAAGGCGTTCTTCCAGTCACGGAAGCGGCCGCCGGCGTGGACAGCATCCATGACGGCGCGCCCCTCGGCGCGGCCGCCCTGCGCGAGGACGTACTCGACCCAGGCCCAACGGGCACTGGTCCCGCGGACGTCGACGCGGCCTTTCACGCCCCTACGGAGGCGCTTGAGCCGCTTGTCCACGACCGAGATCCCTGCGAAGGGCGCGCCATCGAGCGGCGTGTTTCGCTTCGCGCAGAAGGGCGCGATACCGAGCGCCAGCGGGACGATCTTGGACAGCTCCGTGGAGAACTCGATCAGCTCGTCGACGTCCGCGTCGGTCTCTCCCGGCAGGCCGAGCATCATGTAGAGCTTGAGCCGCTTGAAGCGGTGGGCCCGGGCGAGCTCGGCCGAGCGGACCAGCACGTCCTCCCGGGCCCGTCGCTGGACGGTGTCGCGCAGCCGCTGGCTGGCGCCGTCGCTCGCAGTCGTCAGCACGGTCTGGCCAGCCTTGCGGAGGGCGCCCACGAGGCGGTCGTTCAGCCGGTCGGCCCGCAGGGAGCTGAGCCCGACCTCGCGGCCGCTCGCCACCAGCTCCTCGACGATCTCGGCGATCTGCGGGTGGTCGGTCGTGGCTGCGCCGACCAAGCCGACACGTTTGGCGGCCTCCGGCACGAACGAGAGCACGCGCTCCTTCGGGATGACGCGCATGCCGCCGTTCGTGGAGCGGCGCATCACGCAATAGGTGCAGCCGCGGTGGCAGCCGCGCTCCGGCTCGATCAGGAACATGTCCCGGAGCTCGGTGTTCGGCGTCAGGATCTGGGAGCGCGCGGGGATCTCCGAGTCGTCGCTGCGGGCGACGGTCGGCATCTCGTCGTTGCCGTAGCTCGGGATGAACACGCTCGGGATCTCTCGGTCGAGGGCCCCGAATGCCTCGGCGCGGTCGCGCACCGCGAAGAGCACGTCGAGCGCCTTCGGTAGGGTCTGCTCCGCCTCGCCCATCAGGATGGCGTCGACGTAGGGGGCGAGCGGCAGCGGGTTCGAGAAGGTCAGCGGCCCGCCGGCCAGGATGAAGGGGTGCCGGCCATCGCGGTCGTCGGCGAGCGGTGGGATGCCCGCGAGCTCGAGCGCCTGCACGAGCCCGGCGATCTCGAGCTCGTAGGCCACGCTCACCGCCACCACCGGGTAGTCCGCGACCGGCCGGTCGCCCTCGTAGGTGAAGAGCGGCGTGCGGCTGACCTGGAAGCGCTCCACGTCGTCCGGGAGGAATGCTCGATGCGCCGAGCGTCCGGGCGTGGTGTTGATCTGTCGGTAGAGGCTCTGGTAGCCGAGCGACGACATCCCGACCGAGTAGGGGCTCGGATAGAGGAAGGCGACCGCCTCGGGATCCTCGTTCACGAGGGTCCCGTGCTCTTCGCTCATGCGCTGCCGGACCTCGTCCCGCAGCTCGCGTGCGCTCGCCATGGGGAGGCTATAGCACCGCATGCGGGTCGTCCCCAGACGACCAGCCCTTGCCCTTTGTGGTCTTGGGGCTCTGAGGGCGGCAGGGCCCACGGCCGGGTCGGCCGACAGGCCCCCCAGCCTTGCCGCTCCGGGGTCGTCCGCCTTCGGCGTCCGACCCCGGAGCTCCGACGGTCGCCTCGGCGCCGGCTTCGCCGGCACCTCCGGCGAGTCTTACGCGCCTGGGGGGCCTGTCCGCCGACCCGGCCTGTTCAGGCAGTGAACCCTGCCCGTTCGCGAGCCCGTGTTTCCATTGGTGGGGCGACGTCGCGAACGTGCTCCGCACGTCCACGAGTCGCCGTGGCGCTCGCTCGCTCGCCCCGCGCGTGACGTGCTCGCTCTTTCACCGCTGCGGTGGAGACTCGCCGGCTGCGTCGGCTCGCTTCGCTCGCCGTCGCGGCGCTGGCCGGGAAGGGGCCCGCGTTAGCCCGAGCTCGCCCGCTGTCGACAGCCACCGATGGCGCTGGGTCGGCTCGCTTCGCTCGCCGCCCCGGCGCCGACCCCGCTCGCTTCGGATCGCTCCCGGGCCCTGAGCCGCTCGCTTCGCATCGCTCCCGGGTCTAGCGAACGTTCGCGAAGAACCGGTGCCAGCGAGCCGAGTCGCAGAAGTTCACGCCGCCGGGTTCGTCTTCGCAGCTCAGGTAGATGAAGAGGGCGCGCCCCTTCACGCGCTCGATGGGCACCGCGCCGATGTGCGGGTTCGTCGAGTCGTTCGAGCGGTCGCGATGGTCACCGCGGACGTAGATGTGGCCCTCGGGCACGGTCACCGGCGGTCCGACGCGCTCGCCGTGGCCGCTGTCGCTGATCCGGAAGGTCCGGCCGGCGATCGTCTCCTCGTAGACGGTGCATTCGTCCATCTCGGAGAAGGGGTCCTCGAGCTGCTCGTCCTCGGAGCACGGCCCGATCTCGCGACGCGGCACGAGCTCGCCGTTTCGGTAGAAGCCGTCTTCGCGCTGCTGGACGGTGTCGCCGGGGACGCCCATGACGCGCTTGACGATGTCCACGTCGTCGTAGGGGCTGTGGACGATGACCACGTCGCCCAGATCGGGCTCGCCCCACGTGAGGACCGCCTCGTGGGTCTTCGGCAGGAAGAGCCCGTAGAGCATCTTGGCGACCACGACCCGGTCGCCGTTGAGCAGGGTCGGCTCCATCGAGGGGCCGTCGATCTCGAACGCCTCGAAGAGAACGATGCGGATGAACACCGCCAGGAGCACCGCGCCGCCGATCGTGCGCACGTTGGCTTTCGCCCGGTCCCAGCCCGCTTCTTCGTCCGCCGAGCTCTTCGCCTTCTTCGCCTTCTTCGCGTCTTTCGCGTCGGAGTCGCTCATCCGTGCACCGTCGGGCCGAGGGGAAGAGCGTGGGCGACCTCGGCCTCGCGCTCGGCGAGCCGAGCGAGCCGGCGGCGGGCGTCGGCGCCGAAGCGCGCTTCGGCCAGCCCGCGGAAGAGCGTGAAGTGGCGCGCCTCCGCAGCCATGAGCCCGCGATAGAACGTGGTGAGCGCTTCGTCTTCGAGCCCATCGGCGAGGACCTGGAAGCGCTCGCAGGAGCGGGCCTCGATGAGCGCGGAGACCAGCAGTCGGTCCAAGAGCGCCGGGGCTTCACCATCGGCCCGAGCGGCCTTCCGGAGCGCGCCGACGTAGTCGTCCTTCTCGGGCTTTCCGAGCGTGACCCCCCGCGCCTCCATGTGCTCCGAGACCTCGCGGAAATGGGCGGTCTCCTCGCGGGCGAGGTGGCTCAGCGGCTCGATCAGCTCCGGGGCCTCGCCGCCGAAGCGACCGACCATGGACAGGGCGCTCTGGGCGGCCTTCAGCTCGCAGTGCGCGTGGTCCGCCAGCAGCCCGGGGAGGTCATCCGCGACCGCGTCGATCCATCGCGGGT
This sequence comes from uncultured Sandaracinus sp., assembly GCA_964462035.1. Classification (GTDB taxonomy): domain Bacteria; phylum Myxococcota_A; class Polyangia; order Polyangiales; family Houyiibacteriaceae; genus UBA1660. Next base: position 33,131 of record CAYXAP010000042.1, on the reverse strand, counting down.
CGGTGGGCTGGAGAAGGTGGAGCATCGAGAACGCCTGGCCCGGTCTAGTCGCCGGTCTCAGGGGGGTCAAGGGAGTGGTCCCCGCGGCCAACGCCGGGAGGTGGACATGCCTTCCATCGAGCCTCGTGGCATGGTCCCGCCGTGCGCGTCCTCGCCTTCGATACCTCCAGCCAACGGGCCTCCGCGGCCGTGCTCGTCGGCGGCTCGCTCGCAGCCCGCCAGGAGGCCGACGTGGCCCGCCATGGCAAGGCGCTCGAGCCCCTGCTGCGGGCGGTGCTCCAGGCCGCGGAGCTCACCCCCGCCGATCTGGACCTGGTCGCCGTGGGCCTCGGTCCCGGCTCGTTCACGGGGACCCGCATCGGCGTGGCGGCGGCCAAGGGGCTCGCCTTCGGCGCCGGGGTCCCCCTGGTGGGCGTCGGCTCGCTCGAGGTGCTGGCGGCGGGCCTGGGTGAGTCGGGGCTCTGCGCGCCGCTGGTCGATGCGGGCCGTGGCCGTGTCTATGGGGCCGTGTACGAGCTGAGCGCCGAGCGCCCCATCGCTCGGCTCGAGCCCTTCGATCTCCTCCCCTCCGAGGCGCTGAGCCGAATCGGCGAAGTCGGCGACGCCCGGATCGTCGGCAACGCGATCGAGCGCCACCAGGCGATCGGCACGGTCGCCGAAGCGAATGACGGTGAGCGCACCCCGGACGCCGAGGTGCTCGGCCGGTTGGCGCTCCTCTGCCACGCGGCCGGCGAGATCGCGCCGCCGGGCCTCGAGCCGGTCTACGTTCGGTCGAGCGACGCCAAGCTACCGGCGCGCTCGCTCGCGGTTCAGGCTTCGACCAAACCTTCGTAGAGCATGCCGTGGAGTCGGGCGCTCCGCTCCCAGGAGGAGTCGATGCGCATGACTCGGACCCGCAGGTCGCCGAAGCCGTCGCGGCCGAAGGCGCCGATGGCGCGGCGCACGCCGCCGAGGAGCTCTTCCTCGTCCTTCGGCTCGAAGAGGAAGCCGGTGCCGCTCTCGAGGTTCGCGTCACAGTCGACGACGGTGTCGGCGATCGCGCCCACGCGCGGAGCGACGGGCACCGCTCCGTAACGCTGGACGATCATCGGGTCGGTGGCGTCGGGCGCGTGGTCGGTGAGGACGAGCGCGAGGTCGGCGCCAGCGCGCGCGAGGTGGTCGAGCTTTCCGCCTGCCTTGCCGTCGAGCGAGCGTGCCTGGAAGCGGTCGGGCCAGCGATCCTGGAGGTCGGCGAGTCCATCGCGGATCCCATCGGCGTCCGGCGCGCCGAGGGCGATCAGCTGGACGTCGTTGCGGAGGATCCGGGGGGCGGCCTTGACGAAGCGGCGCCACGCCTCCGGCTCACGGCCGAGGACGGTCACGACCGGCACGTCGGCCCGAACGGGGACCTCGAGCCGGCGCTGGAGCTCCGCCTTGCAGCGGGCCTTGCCGCGCAGGTCGACCGGGTCGAAGCGCGCGGGGAGCTCGGGATCGGTGAGCGGGTTCCACGTCGCCTCGTCGACGCCGTTGCCGATCGAGCGGATCTCACGGTTGCCGATGTTGTCCCCGAGGCTCTCGGCCAGGGTCTTGGCCACGTTGGGCGAGCCGACGGCGATGACCTCGGCTCTACGCGCACCCGCGGCCAGAACGCCCTCGGCGCCGACGCCGGGCACGATGCCGTCCTCGAGCGAGGGACCATCGGCGCGCGGGTCGTGGACCGTCAGCACGGCGGGGAGACCGACGCCGGCCTCGCTCGCGGCCGAGAGCGACGCGGCGCCGAGCCAGCCGTGCGCGTGCACGACCTCCCAGCCCGGCTCATTCTTGTCGAGGAGCGCGGCGGCGGCGCGGGCGAAGACCCCGGCGCGGAGGGCCACCTCTTCGTCGGAGCCGGCGTCGAGGCCGGGGACCGAGTGGAAGAGCTCTTCGTGACCGATGAAGATCACCTCGACGCCGGAGATGGTCCGGCCGTTCCACTGCTCGCAGGAGTACTCGGTGCCGCCCACCTCGAAGGTGAGCTTGGAGAGGCGCCGGGCGAGGGAGTGCTTGGCGGGATCGATGCCTTCGAAGAGCGGCAGGATCACGCTGACCTCGTGGTCGAGCGAGCGCAGGGCCTTGGGCAGCGCCCCGGCCACCTGCGCGACCGTTCCGCGACCGACGAAGGGGTCCATCTCGTGGGTGATGAGGACGATGTTCATGCGGCGGCGACCTTAGTCGGCCTGGGTGGAAGTCGCCACCCGACCCGCTGAATCAGGGGAAGAAGGGCTCTCGGGCCCCGCCGGCGCGCGCGGGCCTTGAATTCGCGGGCTTCCGGCCCGAAACCTGTGCCATGTCTCGACGTGCGGTCATCACGGGGTCGACCGGCCTCATCGGTCAGGCGCTCTCGGCGCATCTGCGCGGAGCGGGCTGGTCCGTGCAGGGGGTCTCCCGGAGCGCTCCCGACGCCATTCGCTGGGACCTCGCCAAGGGGACCATCGACGGCGCCGCCTTCGAGGGGGTCGACGCGGTGGTCCACCTGGCCGGCGAGAGCGTCGCGGGCCGGTGGAGCCAGGACAAGAAGCGGCGGATCTTGGAGAGCCGGGTGAAGGGCACCTCCCTGATCGCCCAGACCCTCGCGAGACTCCAGCGGCCCCCGAGCGTCCTGGTGTCCGCATCGGCGACCGGCTTCTACGGCGACCGGGGCAACCAGCACCTCACGGAAGACGCGGGGCCCGGCGAGGGCTTCTTGGCGGAAGTCTGCGTCGAGTGGGAGGCCAGCGCGGCTCCGGCGGTCGACGCGGGCATCCGGGTGGCGCACCCGCGGATCGGGATCGTGATGGCCGGGGAGGGCGGCGCGCTCGCGGCGATGAAGCTGCCCTTCAAGATGGGCGTCGGGGGCAAGATCGGCAGCGGCGAGCAGCTGATGAGCTGGGTCCACGTCGACGACGTCGTCCGCATGATCGCCTTCGCCATCGAGCGTGACGACCTGAGCGGCGCGTTCAACGCGGTGGCGCCGGAGCCGGTGACCAACGCCGCCTTCACCAGGACCCTCGGCAAGGTGCTCTCCCGGCCCACCTTCATCCCGCTTCCCGGAGCGATGGCGAAACTGGCGATGGGGGAAGCGGCGGACGAGATGCTGCTCTCGTCGACGGGCGCCGTCCCGGCGGTGCTCGAGGGGCTCGGCTTCGAGTGGTCCCACCGTGATCTGAGGGGAGCGCTGAAGGCCGCGCTCGACTGACCGGGTGTGCCGACTATGCTCGGCCCGTGAGCCGTCCCACCCTCATCGCCGGACTGGTCGTCCTCGTCGTCCTCGGCGGGGGCATCTTCGCCTGGGACGCCTACACGACCGCCGAGGAAGAGAAGGCGGCCGCCCGGCGGGAGAGCCGCCGAGAGGCACGGGAGCGCGAGCGCGAGCAGGAGCTCCAGGAGCTCGCGGACCGATTGCAGGAGTCCTCGGAGGGGCAGTTCCCGCCCCCGCTCGACCAGCTCGCGCTCGGCATCACCGAGGCCGAGCTGCGGACTCTCCGACCGAACATCCAGCCCAAGGACGAGGAGCGGCCGGGGACCTGGTACGAGGAGCAGCTCGGCAACGGCGCTCAGGCCATCTACGCCATCGGGGACGAGAGCGGCCGCCTCGGACAGGTCCAGGTGCTCAGCATGGTCCCGCCGGAAGGCATCCCTCCGCACCTGACTGCGCTCGTGGAGCGCTATGGCAGCCCGACCGGCGCGTGGCACTGTCCTTCGCAGAGCGCTGCGGGCGTGCCTACTCGCCGCTTCACGTGGCGCATGGACCGCATCGCCATCCAGGACATCATCCTGGTCCACCCGGGTGGTGTGTCGATCACGCTCTACATCGCGCCCGCCGACGTCATCGGCCAATCGCTTCAGCTCAGTCGCTGTCGGCCGGTCAGCAGTCGGGAAGAGATGGCCGACCTCCCGGTCGCCACCCAAGAACAGATGGCGCCGAACCAGCCCTGAGGGGCCGAGTCGGGCTGTTCACGGACGCGGGCCGTCGACTACCATCGGCCCATGACGCGCTTCGCCCTGATCCTCGCCCTCGCGTTCCCCGTCGCTTTCGGCTGTGAAGACGAGCCGGCCGAGCCCGAACCGGAAGCGGAAGCCCCGAACGAGGAGCCTCCGCCCGAGGAAGAGCCGGCCGAACCGGAAGGTCCGACCTGGGATGGACCGCCGCTCGCGTGTGCGCGCGCGGTCGTCGTCAGTTGGCAGGGAGCGCCGCACGCGGCTGACGACATCACGCGTTCGAAGGACGAGGCCGAGGCCAAGGCCCAGGAGCTGCTCGAGCGTGTCGAGGGTGGCGCGTCGATCGCCGAGATCGCCCGCGCCGAGTCCGACGCGTCGTCGAGCGGACCCCGTGGCGGCCTGCTCGGCACCTACACCGCAGACGACTGGCCCGGGGCCCACGAGGTCCTCAGCGACCCGGTCTTCGCCCTCGAGGTCGGGGAGCGCACCGGGGTGATCGAGGCGCCCTACGGCTACGTCTTCGCGGAGCGCTGTGAGGTGGAGCTGATCCACACCCGGCACATCCTCATCCGCTACGCCGGCGCCAAGAATGCGCCAGACGACATCGAGCGCAGCGAAGAAGAGGCGCGCGCGCTCGCCCAGCGGATCCGCGAGGAGATCGAAGGCGGCGCCGACTTCGCCGAGGTCGCGCGGGACAAGTCGGAGGACGGCTCCGCCGAGCGGGGCGGCGACGTGGGCACCGTGGGCCGTGGGCTGCTCGCGCCCGAGTACGAGGAGGCCGCATTCGCGGTCGCACCCGGCGAGCTGACCCCCGTGGTGCAGACCGCCTACGGCTTCCACGTCGTCGAGCGCGTGGAGTAGCTCTAGTCGCCGTAGCCGAGGTAGACGAGCTTCTCGTCGATCACCACGTTTGCGCGGTCGTCCGGGTCCACCCGAACGTCGATGGTCATCTCCGGCTGGATGCTGGGGACGCGGAGCTTCTTGATGATGGTCGAGACGCGGGCGGTGTAGGGCGGCTCGCCCTCGATGCTCACCTCGAGCTCGAAATCGACCAGTGGGTTGTCGTTCATGCCGCCGCCGCGGGTGTCGATGTCCACGACCCGCGCGGTGGCCACCGTGCCCTCGCGCCAGATGCGGCGTTCGAGGGACTTCTTGGCGCCGCTGGTCTTCAGCTTGTAGCTGATCGCCGCGATCGCCGTCAGCGCCATCACCACGATCCCGGCTCCGATGAAGCGGTTGTCGTCCTTGGCGATGCCGATGAAGATGAGGCCCCATCCGGCGATGCTCGGCAGGGTGATGACCTGGACCATCAGCTTTTGTTCGGGCTTCACCCGCCGACGATATCAGGTATCGCGGCGTCGGACGCGCCCCGCCGTTCCCCGTGGCGCCGACGGAGACGCTACCAGGTGCGCCCGAGCGGCTGGTCGAGGGACCCGGCCAGGATCGCGCGGTGGAGCGGGAGCTCGACGAAGCGCTTCCGATCGGCGGAAGCATCCAGCGCTCGCGCACGGCTTGCGAGGGTGTCGCGGGCGCGGCGGGCCGCCCGACTCGCCTCGTCGGGGCGCCGTGCCCGGGTCTCGAGGACCGCGACCATCCAACGAGCGTCCACGAGGGTCCCGAAGATGGAGTCGAAGCTGGTGTCCGCTCGCTCGAAGCGCGCGGCAGCGCGAGCGTCCTCGAGTGCGCCCTTCCGATCCCCGCGTCGCTCGCGCACGAGCGCCCGAGTGGTGAGGAAGCGGCGCTGGTCTTCGGGCGAGGTCGTGCCGTACTGCAGCTCCACGAGCTCGGTCCATGCACGCTCCGCAGCGTCCTGGTCCATGTCCCAGCCGCGGGCGAGGTGGCTCCGGACGCCGCCGGTGAGCGCGTGCACTCGGAGCTGGAACATCTCGAGCTGCCGATACGCCTCGGCCCCGCGCTCGTAGGCGTGGATCGCCGCGTCGAGGTTCCCTTCGACGGCTTCCAGGTCGCCCCGATTCGACCACCCGAGCGCGACCGCCTCCCCGTAACCGTGCGAATCGCGGATGGCCGCTTCCTGCGCTCGGCGGGCAGCCTTTCGCTCGCCGAGCACCGTGAGCACGCCGCTCATGCTCGCGCGCGTGAGCATCGCCGGTCCGATGGCGCCCACACGCTCCTTCAGGTCGATGGAGCGACTCCATGCGGCGATGGCGGCACGCACCTGGCCCAGCGCGTGCGCGCAGGTCGCCACGTTGTTCAGCGCCTTGGCCTCGGACTCGTTGCCGCCGCTCTCGCGGGCGACCTTGACCGCGCGCTGGTAGGCCCGGAGCGCCTTGGCGCGCCGGCCTGCGATGTAGTTGGCGTTGCCGAGCATGCGCTCCGCCTCCGAACGGAGCACTGGGTCCCGCGAGGCGCGCGCGGCCGTGACCGCGCTCTTCGCCGCCGCTTCGGCCCGCTCGCTGTCGCCTCGCCGAACGAGGAGCAGCGCGGCGGCCAGTCGAGCTCGGGCGACGATGTCTCGGCGGCCCACTTCGCGTGCGAGTGTCGCCGCCCGATCGAAGCGCTCGAGGGCCTCATCCGAGAGGCCGTTTCGTCGCGCGACCTGCCCGGCGAGGATGTGGAGCTCGCTCCGGACGTCTCGGGTCTCTCGGTCGGCGTCTGCCTCGCTGATCGCCGCGAGCGCGGCGCTCGTCGCCTGCGCGGCTTCTTCGATCGCCCCGTCCCGCAGGCCTTCGCGTGCTTCGCGCACCCGGACCTCGGCGTTCAGGACGGGGTCACCGGTCGCCGCGCTCCGCTCTGCCAGATCGGCGAGCGCTGCGCGCGAGTCCGCCGTGCGGCCACACCGGGTCGCGAGGTCGTAGAGCGAGAGCAGGGCGCGCTCGCGACGTGGGTCTTCCGGCGACCGGAGCGCGACTTCGCGGGCCAGGAGCTCCACCGCCTGGTCCGGTCGGCCGAGCGCTTCGGCGAGCTTGGAGCCCCGCTCCAGGATCCGGACGGCGCGGGCGACGTCCCCGGCCGCCTCGAGCTCGTGGGCGGCGCGCGCCAGCATGCGGGGGTCCTGGCCGAAGTCGCGGCTGAGCCAGCGTCCGACGCGACGGCGGGTGGCCCGGACCCGGCGTTCCGGCATCCGAGTGAGCAGGCAGTCCGCATAGCGATCGTGCATCGCGTAGCGAGCGCGGCCGTGCCCGTCCTCGCGCCGCTCGGCGACACCGCTGCGAACCAACGCGTGGAGCGCGCCGCTCGTGCGTCCGGGCTTCATCCCGGTCGCGCGCGAGAGCTCGGCGGCCGTGGCCTCTCGGGCGAGCACCGCACCCGCGAGCGCCGCGCGGATGGCGTCGCGGCCGAGGTTCCCCAGTCGGGCGTCGAGCACCTCCGGTAGGCGGCGGTCCGGGACCTCGCCCGCGAGCTGGAAGCGACCGCCGCGTCGTCGCAGCCGCCCCTCTTCGAGGGCCAGTCGGAGCGACTCCTTCACCCAGAGCGCCGAGCTCCGACCTGCGGCGAGCGCTCGACCCAGGTCGGTGTCTTCGAGCAGCGCCCCGTCTCCGAGCGTGGTCTCCACGAGCGCACGGCTGGCCTCGGGGGAGAGAGGGCCGAGCGAGAGCCAGGGAGCTCCCGGAGCTCTCCAGACCTCCTCTGCCAGCCCTTCGGTGCGGCTCGCCAGGAGCACGAGGCAGTGCGCTCCTTCCTCCCGGACCATCGCCAGGAGCGCGGCGAGCTCTCGCTGCTCGGTGGGCGAGGCCCAGTGGAGGTCCTCGATGGCCAGCACGCCGGAGCGCCAGCCGAAGCGCGCCGCGATCTGCCGCGCGAGCACCCGGAAGCGGTGGGAGCGCGCACGCTCGGGATCGATCGGAACCGCGATGCGCTCCCGTGGACGGCGGAGCTCGGGCAGCGCGCGCGCGAGCTCGATGCGATCCTCTTCGGCCAGCGCCGCCGCCTGCTTCGGACCGATGACCGCCCGAGCGAGCGCGGCCAGCAAGCCGGGGCCGCCGTCCGAGCGCGGTGTCTGGACGTGGAGCCACGCCTTGCCCTCGAGCTGGATGAGCCGTCGCGCCTCGCGAAGGAGCCTGGACTTGCCCGTGCCCGCGTCCCCGACCAGCACCGCCGGCCAGGCGCCGGGTTCGGCCCCCAGACCGAGCTCGACGAGCTGGTCGAGCTCCTCGTCGCGACCGACCAGCCGTCCCGACAGGACGTGGCTGGCGAGCGTCTCGTCGGTGTCGACGCCGACCTCCAGCCCGGCGAATTCCGCGAGCACTCTCAGCACCTCGGATGCGTTCGCCGGCCGTTCGCTCGGATCCTTGGCCAACAAGCGGCGGACGAGCCGTGCGATGGCGGGCGGCGCACGGCCGTCCAGCGAGGGGGCGGGCTCGGTCACGTGCGCTCGAAAGACCTGCGTGGCCGAGCCACGGAAGGGTGGGCTGCCCGTGATGAGCCGGTAGAGCATCGCGCCGAGCGCGTAGAGGTCCGAGTGCGCGTCGGCCAGACCGCTCGTGATGAGCTCGGGTGCCATGTAGGCCGGGCTCCCCGAGATTCCGTGACCGGTGGAGGTCCCGAGCGCGCGAGCGATCCCGAAGTCCAGCAGCGTCAGGTGCTCTTCGCTCGGGTCGATGACGATGTTGCCTGGCTTCACGTCCCCGTGGACCACGCCCCGCGCGTGCAGGTAGTCGAGCGCGCGGCAGAGCTGCACGAGGAGCTCGACTCCCGCGGTGCTGGTCGGGTCGAAGTCCAGACGATGGAGTGGCTGACCCTCCACGAGAGTCTGCGTGAAGTACGCGTACTCGCCCTCGACGTAGGTGAAGTCGTGCACGGGCGCGAGGTTCGGATGCGTCAGCGTTCCCAGGAGCGTGAACTCCGCCTGCAGGGTCTGGAGCGCGTTTCGGCTCAGGGCGTTCAGCCGGTGGAGCTTGAGGGCGAGCTCACGCTCGTCTTCGCGGACGTCGGTGACTCGGTAGACCTCGCCGAAGCCACCTCGGCCGATCAGGGCGACGACCTGGTAGCGGTCGCCGATCCAGTCACCGGGCGGGAGTGGGGAGAAGTCGGGGGCGGGGCCCTGCGGCTCGGTCTCCTGAATCGTCGGTGCAGCGTCGCTCCCGAGCTGGACGGTCGGCTGCTCCCATGACTCCCCCGGCACGACCCGAGCGTACCACTGGAGCTGTCGTCGGACGCCCGCCCGGGCTCAGGTCCCGGGCATCGGGGCGCGACCTGCAGGCGAGCCGCTGATGCGGCCACCGAAGGTCCCGCTGATGCGGAACTGGAACGCGCCGTCGGGGGTCTTCGCGGCACCGGCTCGACGGTTGTTGTCGATGAGCATGAACATGCCCTGAGTGCGCCCGTTGCGTTCCCTGTAGGAGTCCTTGATGTCCGCGCGGAGCATCAGGTCCAGTCGCGACATGGGCAGCGGCTGAAGGAGTCGAAGGGAGCCAGCGCCGTCGAGGTCGATGTCGGGGCCACGCCCCTCGAGGCGCTCGATGGTCGCGCTGCCTTCCTCGACCGCGGCGTAGAACTCCACGTTGCCGGCGTCCAGGCGCTCGACGGTGAGGCCGTCGCCCGGGATGCCCTCGATCTGAAGCTTCGTGTTGCCGTCGCCGATCGCGAGGCCCTCGATGGAGAGCTCGATCGAGCCGGCGGTCTCGGCGGCCTCCTCGGCGATGACGAGATCGATCTCGCCACCCATGGTCCCGGCCACCGGGAGCCCGAGCATGCCGCGCAGCACGCCGACGCGGCGGAGCTTCACGTCCTCGATCGTCGCTTCGATCTCTTCCTTTCGCT
>CAYXAP010000042.1:0-23464 GCA_964462035.1 uncultured Sandaracinus sp. | reverse complement strand
CGTCCTGCGCAAAGCTGCCCTCGATGTCGCCGCCGGCGACCGCGACGTCGAAGTCGACCGACAGAGTCCCCACCAGCAGCGAGAGCACGCCGAGCGAGACGTTCGCTTCCTCGATGGTCACGTCGACCGGTCGCTCGTCGGCCGTCTCTGGGAGCTTCACCAGCCTCACGCCGCTGGCCGACAGTCCGGTGAGACCGGACGGGCCGAGGTCGACGATCTCGAGCTGGTAGCCCGAGGGGACCTTCTGGCCACCGCGCTCGGTGTACTCGACCTGTTCGATGATGAAGCGCTTCGCCCGCTCGTAGGGGAAGGTCCAGTAGGCGAAGAGCACGAAGCAGAAGAGGAAGAAGAGGGGGTAGCCCACCCACTTCCCCACCTTCTTGGCGACGGGACCGAGCTTCTCACCGACCCAGTCGAGGCGGTCTCTCAGCTTTTCCTTGAAATCACTCATGGCGGTGAAGGGGGCCCTGCGCGGCCGCGCTGCTTGGAGTGGCGTTCGGCGTTCTCTTCGTCGTCGGTCTCGGGGACCGCGCGGTCGAAGGTGAGCACGCCGAGCTCCACGTTGTAGTTGTCACCGCGCCGGTAGTTCTCGATCTGCAGCCGGTTGATGGCGACCGGGTACCGGCTGTTCTCGATGGACGTGACCATCTTGATCACCGGTCGCAGCTCGACGTTGGGCATCGACGCCCGGACGGCGCGCCGGCGGAACTCGCCGAAGACCTGCTCGGGCTGGTCGGTCACCTCACGGAGGCGCAGGTCCTGCTGGTTCGCCTCGTTCTCCACGAAGCTTCCGAGAGGCGGGGTCGGCGTTCCGTAGCGCGCCATCGCCGCTTCGCGCTCGGCGTCGCGCTGCGCCAGCTCGGTGCGGGCGTCCTGGATCTCCGCCAGCACGTCCGCGAGGGCCTGGTTCTCCGTCTCGATGTCCGAGATGGACGAGGAGATGAGGTAGAGCGGCAGGACCACGAGGATCGCCACGAAGACGGCGCCGAGGATCGTGAGCAGCTTGCGCTCACGCTCGTTCAGCTCCGAGATCTGCTGTCTCAGCGAATCAAGACCGGCCACGGCGGCGTCCTCCTCGGTCGTCGTCAGGGGTCAGCGGCTCGTCACCGGGGCACTTGATGGTGACCTCGAGCCGGTAGTTCAGGCCTTCGTTGCCGGGGCCCGGTGAGGTGGGGCCGGGGTCGACCTCGGTGAAGCAGTCGTGCTCTTCGAGCTTGGCCTTGATGGTGTCGCGCTCGGCGATGGAGGCCACCGTGCCCTGGAGCTCGAAGCGCCCCTCGCGCGCGACGTCGTCGACCTCGATGTCGAGGCGGCGCGTGTCGTGGGTGATCTCCGGAGGGATGGCGTGGGTGATCGCGTCGAGCACGTCGAAGGCGGTCATCGTCGGGAGCGGATCCACCACGGTGCTGCCGCCCTCGAGGAGCTCCCGCGCCTGCTCTGCGCTTCGGGTCTCTTCGTCGAAGAGCTCCTCGGTGACCGCGGCCAACCGATCGCGGAGCTCCTCCTGCTCGTCGCCGAGCACCGACCAGCGGGCCCAGGTGGCGAAGACGAAGGCGAGGAAGATGGCCGCCGCGCAGATGGCCAGGAGCCGACCGTGCGTGCGGAGCACCCCCATCGAGCCGCGCTTGGCGAACTCGCCCTTGCGCAGGTCGATCCGCTTGCCCTTGACGACCGCGTGCCCGGCCAGCCCCGCGGCGCGCGCGAAGCGGGGCCGCGAGTGCTCGTCGGCGCCCTCGGCTTCCGGCATCGGGAGCGACTCGAGCAAGACGCCATCGAGCACGTTTTCGGAGATGAAAGGCCCCAGCGAGCCGGCGTGCTGGATGCCTTCGCCGCAGAGGAAGGCGCGCTCGATCGGTCGGCCGCCGCTGGCGCGGTAGGCGCCGAGGGAGCGCTTGAACGCGCCGATGACCTGCAGCTTCTTGCGGGGGTCGACCAGCTCGTCCTGGCCCATCGCCATGCTGCGCGCGTAGGTGCAGATGCCGTCCTCGAGGATGCAGATCTCGGTGTTCTCGTGCTCGACCTCGAGCACGAGGAAGGGGCCGCCTTCGGCCAGGGAGGTCGTGAGCGCGGCGAGCCCGTCGAGCGCCGCGGCGCCCACCGGGAGCATCATCGGATCGACGCCGACCGCCTTCAGCTCGTGGAGGCGATGGGCCACCGTGGTCTTGGGCACGGCCGTGGCCAGCACCCGGATGGTGGGGCCGTCACTACCGATGACCTGGTGGTCGACGATCGTCTCCTCGATGTCGAAGGGGACCAGGTCGTCGAGCTGGAAAGGGAGGACCTCGGCGAGCTTGCCGGCCTTCTTGGCGACGCCTGCCGGCAGCTCGAGGATGCGGAGCGAGGCCTCCTTGCCGTCGAGACCGGCGATCACCATGTCCGGCGGCGGGCTGATCTGCGCGACGATCGCTTCGATGGCGCGGCGGCGCGCGCGTTCCTCGGGGGTGAGCTCGTCGGCGAGCTCTCCAGGGCCGTCCGCCGTGGCGGTCATGGAGCCGTCCTCCGGCTCCAGCGCATCGGCGAGGCCCGAGCCGGCGGGCTCGAGGCTGGGAGCGCGCGGGGCGTCTGGCGAAGGAGGCGGGGCACCCATCGGCCCGGGGGTCGCGGGGCCTCCCGCAGGGGGCGCGCCGAAGCCGACCTCGGGGGTGCCGAAGCCCTGGGTGGAGCCGAAGCCTTGGGTGGAGCCGAAGCCCTGCGGATCACCCGCGGGCGGGGCGTCCGGCGCCCCGAAGGGGGGCGGCGCGCCCGGGTCCGGGCTGGCTGGCGGCGCAGGCGGAGCCGGCTCGGCGCCGACGTGGATCGGCGCTTCGAGGTAGCGGAGCGGCTCCACGCGACCGAACGACGAACGCACGAGCACCGCGCGCACGGTGTGCGTGTCGATGTCGAGTCCGAGGATGCGAGCCATGTCTAGTCAGTCTGTCCGGGTTGGGGTGGGGTGAGGGTGTTTCGAGTCGGGCGAGCGGCCATCACTCGACGCGGTAGTAGTGGTAGATGCCGAGGCCGGGCATGCCGCCGGCGTTGGGCGGCGGGGGGGTCCACAGCTCGTGGAAGTTCATGATGGTGTTGAGGCGCACGCGGCCCCGATAACCGCCCTCGCAGTAGCCCTCTTCCTCGTTGAAGTAGCGGCAGCCGGCGAGGCCGGTGACGTCCACCGTGAGGATGCGGGCCGCGGTCACGAACGAGTTGTCGATCTCGGTCCGCCGCGCGGCCGGGATGGTCACCGGGGTGAAGAGCAGCGGGTTGTCCGGCCCGAGGAACCCCTGGAGCATCGGGTAGAGATCGCGCGGGCCGCCCCGGCCTTCGACGAAGCTGAGGAAGTCGCTGACGCGCGTGAAGAAGGGCACCGGGATCATCGCGCGCACGGTGTTCAGCAGCTGAACGAAGGAGGCCGCCTGGGTCGGATCCGTGCAGAGCGGCTGCGACTCGATGTAGCTGCAGAGGCGCGCGAGGAGCACCTCGGGCGGTGCCTCGTTCGGGTTCACGGCGCCCGAACCGTAGATGGTGACGATGCGCGCGGCGGGGTCGTCCGGCTTCGGCTCGACGAAGGTGGCGTAGAAGTCGTCGCCTACCCCGCGGACCAGGCGGATTTCCTCGAGCGAGTCGAAGGGTGCGTTCTTCGGCTCGTATCGATCGTCGAGGCGGCGGTAGAGGTCTTCCTCGCTTCCGCCCGTCTCGACCGTGGAGCGGCCCGGGTCGAAGACGGTGCGATCCGTATCGAAGTCCCACCAGTCGATGAGGCTCGAGACCACGTCGAGGCGGCTGGTGAGCTGGCCATCGCGGTCGAGGTTCTGGAAGAGCGGGTCGTAGGGGCTCGGCGATTGATAGCCCCCCATCATCGCGAAGAGCTGCATCGAGATGGAGCGCCGCGCGGTGTCGCCGGTGAAGTTGAGGGGCGCGTTGACGTTGATCTTCGAGTTCTCCGCGAAGGAGACGATCATGCACTTGCCGCCGGTGTCCCCGAGTCCATCGGCGGCGCGGAAGTCGATGCCCGTGCTCATCCGCTGCGCCGACTCGTAGTCGCAGAAGGGCCGGAGCAGGTCGTCCGCCATCGTCCAGATGGGCAGCTGGGGCGGCGGGCGACCGACCAGCGCCTGGTAGAAGGGCGTGACCACCTGGCGGATGGCCGGCTCCTTGGCGACGAGCAGACGGGTCAGGTTCAGCCCGCTCTTGGCCATGTACTCGGCCTTCACCCGGTCGCGGTTGGTCACCGAAATCGCGTACGCGGTCGAGGTGCTCTCGTGCATGTCCGCCAGCACCACGGTCAGAATGGCGATGGCCGTCACCGCCATCACCAGCGCGATGCCCGCCTGGCGCGGGTCCCGCTTGCGCGCACGACGCAACGCCCGACTCGGAGAGCCGGCGAGGCGAACGCGCTGCGATGTGCGGGAACGGATCATCGGTGTTGTTCAGAAATGGGCGGGGGAGTTCGGGTGAATCGAGGGGGCCTAGCCGACGAGCATGGTTGCCAAGAACGGCGGTGCCAAACCCTCATCTAGAGATATAGAGGGCGTGGTTGAGGGCGTGGGTGATGGGGATGTTGGCGCGCGTGCCGAACGTGAGCTCGGCGCCGCGACGACGGGGATGGGGAACGGTGAGGACGATCTTCACCTGACTCGGCAGCCGGTTCGGCTGACCGGCCGCCGACGTGGTGTCCCAGTTGCGAACCCACTGATTCGTGGTCGGGTCCAGATACTCGAGGTCGAGCCCTTCGACGTCCTCGACCAGAATCTGCACGCGCCCACCCCGCTGCGGGTCGTCGTCGATGCGGTTCTGTTCCCGGCGAGCGAGCACCTTGATGCGCGAGTCGTCCGGGTGGGACGTGATGAAGTAGCTCAGCTCGTTCTGGTCGCCCTCGTGGGCGTCGGTGATCAGCCGCTGGTGCGAGAAGCTGGTGAAGTCGATCCGGTCCCGCTGGCCGCGGTCCTTGCCGATGAAGCAGGTCTGCACGGTCTGCAGCGAGGGGCTCGGGTTCACGTGGATCGAGACGAAGGCCATGTGCAGCTCGCGCTGCATGCGGTCGAGCGCCGCGAAGATGGTGTGGTTGCGATCGACGTTCCCCTCGATGCGCTGCTTGTTCTTCAGCGTCTGGTCGTAGCCGCCCCAGACGAGCGCGCTCACGATCGACAGAATGGTGATCGCCACCATCGCCTCCACGAGCGTCACACCCGCCTGGCTCCGGCGGTTCACTGGTTCACCGTCGGGTCGGCGGGGGGTTGCTCGGCGACGATGTACTGCACGACGTCGAAGCTCATCTCGCGGCGGTGGTGCGCCCAGTTGACCGTGACCGTCGCGCGCCGGACCTGCTCTTCGATGCTCGGCTTGAGCACGGGGAAGGCGATGCCGATGGCCATCTCCGCCATCGCGTCCTGGCCGCCGCTCGCGCCGAGCGGTGACGCGCCCGAGAGCATGCCGTCGAGTACGCCGGTCTGGGAGCCGGGGTCGCTGAGGATGCTGCCCTCGTCGCCCTCTTCCTCGCCCATTAACGCTTCGTCGGGGAGGACCACCCGGTCGAGCGCCCATTCGCAGGTGAAGCCGTCCACCTCGGCGCCGTCGCAGCAGGCATCCTCGCCCTGCGCGTCGATCGCGGGCAGGCCCTGGTTGGCGATCTCTTCCTCGATCTCGCCCATCTTGCAGCGGGCCAGCAAGGTCGCGATGTTGTAACCCTGCGCGGTGGTCCCCGCGTCGATCGACTGGACCTCGGAGGCGAAGATCGCGGTCATGCCGATCGCCAGGATCGCCACCGCGATCATGACCTCGAGCAACGTGAACCCCGACTCTCGCCGACCAGGCGCGCGAACACGCGCCCGTTTGGGACGGAGCGAGGCTTCGCCCGAGCGATGCGGGAAGGTCGTTCGAAGACCCTCCTGGGGAGAGACACGCGTCATCCGGGATCCCTCAGGTCTTCTTCGGTGAGCTCCTCGGGCTCGACGGCGTGCGGGAAGATCTCCGCGCGGCCGGTGAGCGCGTTGATCTCGACGCTGTAGACCTGCTGGTCGCGGTTCTCGAGTTGCACGACCGCGTGCTCGGTGTGGCCACCGGGGAAGAAGTAGATGTACCCCTTGCCCGCCTCGCGCGGCTCGATCTCGTGCGGGGTGAAGAGGCGCGCGATCATGACTCCCTCGAGCGGTCGCGGCTGATAGCGCTCCATCGGCTCACCGTCTTCGTCGGTGATCGGCCCGAAGGGCGAACGGCCGATCGAGGCTTCGATGGCGGACTCGAGGTTGGCCTGAGCGTTGCCCCAGGGGTCATCCGCGCCGTCCTCGTCCACGTCCTCGTCTTCCTCGGACCAGTGGGTGTTGTCGGCGTCACGGAGGGTGACTCGTCCGTGCGCTTCCTCGAAGCCCATCGTGTTGGCCTCGAAGTCGAGCACGATGCGCACGGTCTTCCCGTGGGTGATCGCGCGGTGGTATGCGAACTTCGCTCCGGCCGAGATCTTCACGCAGCTGCTGCGGAGCTTCGAGCGCCCCAGCGCGCCGAGGCCCATCGTCAACGCGCCCACGGCCAGCGCCATGATCACGATGACGATCATCATCTCGATGATCGAGAATGCGGCGAGCGAACGTCCGCCCTTGCGCCGAAGGCGCAGGGCGGGTCGTCGCTGTCGCAAGGTCGTCATCGAGACTCAGCTCACTGGATGTCGTCGTCGGTGCCGAACTGCTTGTCGGGACCGGCAGAGGTCACGGTCACGCGCGTGCCGGAGCACTCGATGTCGAACTCGCCTTCCCACGCGTCGGTGGTCGACTTGTCCTCGTCGAGGTAGCTGCCCTCGATCAGGTCATCGATGCTCGGGCAGCCGCCCGCCGGGTTCTCGGCGAGGAACATGGTCGTCGCACCACGAACCGCCTGGACGCCGATCTCCGTATCCTTGATCCGCGACTTCTCGAGCTGCGGTAGCACGGCGACGCCAACCGCCGTGGCGATCAGGGCCATGATGATGACGACGATCATGATCTCGACGAGGGTCATGCCCTCGGCGCCGGTGCGCCGGATCCGTCGATGGAGCTTTCGGTACTTGCTGGTCATGTCTTGCCTCTCGTGCCCGGGTTCGACCGGGCCAACGTTCATTGGATGTTGTCGGCTTCCAGAAAAGAGCCGCTCGGACCCGCGGAGACCACGTCGGCTCCGTCGGGATCGTCCTTGGCGGGGCAGCGCACCCAGAGCTGCCGGCCCCAGCCGTCGCGGGGCTTGCGGCGCAGGTAGCGCGAGCGCGAGCGCGGCGGGTGCAGCAGCTCGGTGGTCGAGCGGGGGCACCGACCGACCTCGGCCCGGAACGCGCTCACCGCGCGCTGCGTCTCCCAGATGGCCAGCCGTGTCTCGCGCACCTTTGCGCGCCGGTCGGCCGAGCTCCAGAAGATGGAGCCGATCCAGAGGAGGAAGAGCGCCACGAGCGCCACCTTCCAACGCGGACCCGCCAGCAGCTGACGCCAGAAGCTGCCGCGCTCCTCCCAGGGGAGCGCGACGCTGCTGCGCCGCCGGGGCTTTCTGCGCTTCGCCTGCGCCATCGCTCACCCGACGAACTCGTTGATCTGGAGGAGGGGCATCAGGATCGAGAAGGCGATCACGCCGCTGATCCCACCCATGAAGACGATGATCAGCGGCTCGAGGAGGCTCGTGAACGTCTGGACGCCCACGTCGACCTGCTGGTCGTACGCCGCGGCCACGTGCTCGAGCATCTCTTCGAGCTGACCGGAGCGCTCGCCGATCGCGATCATGTGCGTGACGATCGGTGGGAAGCGGCCGCTCGCCTTGAGCGGCTTGCTGAGCCCATCGCCCTCGCGGACGCTCTCCCGCGCTTCGCTGATGACCTGCATCAGCTCGCGGTTGCCGAGCACGCGCTTGGTGATGTCCATCGCCTGGAGCACCGGCACGCCGCTCCTGAGGAGGGTGGCCAGCGTCCGTGAGAAGCGGGACACGGCGATCATCATCAGCAGCTTGCCGAGTACCGGGATCTTCAAGATGAAGATGTCCCACTTCAGCTGGCCCTCGTCGGTCGCCTTCCAGCGGCGGAAGCCGTAGACGCCCAGGCCGATGAGCGCGCCGATGAGCCACCAGTAGCCGATGAGCACCTCGCTGCTCCACTTGAGCGCGCGCGTGTACCAGGGGAGGGCTTCGCCGAAGTCGTCGAAGATGGCGGTCACCTTGGGGACGACGACCGTCATCATCACGAGGACGATGCCGAGCCCCATGAGCGCCATGAACGCTGGATAGGCGAGGGCGCTCGAGACCTTGCCCTTGAGCTTCGCCTGCGCATCGAGGAACTCCGACAGGCGCTGGAGGACGACCTCGAGCGTTCCCGAGGCCTCGCCGGCGGCGACCATGCTCACGTAGAGGTTGCTGAAGTACTTCGGGTGCGCCTCGAGCGCGTTCGCGAGGTTCGTGCCCTCGTTGACCTTGTCGCGGACGTCGGTGAACGCGGCCTTGAGCTCGGGCTGCTCGAGCTGGTCGATGAGCGCCGTCAGCGCTTCGACGAGCGGGATGCCCGCCTTGAGGAGCACCGCGAGCTGCTGCGTGCTGATCGCGATGTGCAGGATCGAGACGCGCCGGAAGAAACGCTTCAGGTCGATCTCCCGGGCGCTCTTCTTCGCCGCCTCGGTGTGCTCGAGCACCTCGGTCACGAGGACGCCGTCGCGCTTCAGCAGGGTGCGGAGCGCGCGGGGGTTCTCCGCGTCGCGCACGCCCTTCACGCTGCGACCGGAGGCGTCGATCCCTTTGTAGGCGAAGACGGCCATGGAGCTACTCTGCGGCCTCCATCTCGGTGGCCTGGGTGGCGGCGAGCACGTCCTCGACGCTGGTGACGCCGGCGATGACCTGGCGGGCGCCGTCCTCGCGGAGCGAGCGCATACCGCGCTCCCGGGCGATGGTCTGGATGGTCTTCGAGTCCGAGTTGGCCAGGATGGCCTTTCGAACCGGCTGGTCGATGATCATCAGCTCGAAGATGCCCATTCGGCCGCGGTAGCCGGTCTGGCCACACTCGTCGCAGCCGACCGGCTTGTAGAAGATCGGCATCGGGCCCTCGGCCTGCAGGTGGGCGAACTCGGGCGGCAGATCCTCGCCGATGGTGGTGACCTCGTGAATGGCCGTGGGCTCGTCCATGTCCTGGAGGTCGCCCATGTCCAGCTCGGTCTCCTCGCTCTCGTCGTCGGCGGGCGGCGGGTGCGAGCTGCGCCCCATGACCGTCGTCGCGGCGACCCGGCGGAGCTCGGCGAGGGTCTCGTCGACCCGGCTCATGTCCAGGCCGAGCTCGATGAGCTGCTGCTCGGTCGCGCGGTAGGGCTGGCGGCAGTGCAGGCAGAGCCGGCGGACGAGCCGCTGCGCGAGCACACCGAGCACCGATGACGAAATCTGGAAGGGCTGCACGCCCATCTCGGTCATTCGAGTGATGGCGCCGGGAGCGTCGTTCGTGTGAAGCGTCGAGAGCACGAGGTGACCGGTGAGCGACGCGTGGATCGCGATCTCGGCGGTCTCGTGGTCACGAATCTCACCGACCATGATCACGTCCGGGTCCTGGCGGAGGAAGGCGCGCAGGGCCGACGCGAAGGTCAGGCCGATCTTCGGCTGCACGTGCAGCTGGCCAATGCCTCGGAGCTCGTACTCGACCGGATCCTCGGCGGTGAGGATGTTCTTGTCCGGCGTGTTGATGCGGTTGAGCGACGCGTAGAGCGTGGTCGTCTTACCGGAACCGGTCGGACCGGTGACCAGGATGATCCCGTTCGGCCGGTGGATCATGTGGTTCAGCAGGTCGAGCTCCCGCCGCGCGAACCCGAGGTCGACCAGGTCCAGCATGATGTTGGCCTTGTCGAGGATACGCATGACGATGCGCTCCCCCTTCGCGGTCGGGATGGTCGACACACGAACGTCGACCACCTTGCCGGCGATCTTCTTCGTGATGCGGCCGTCCTGCGGGAGCCGCTTCTCCGCGATGTTCAGACCGGCCTCGATCTTCACGCGGGCGACGATGCTCGAGAGGTTCCCCTTGTGGGCTTCCTTCCGCAGCACGAGCCGACCATCGATGCGGAAGCGGACCACGACCTTGTCGTCCGTCGGCTCGATGTGGATGTCCGACGCGCGGTCCTTCACGGCTCGATAGAAGAGGTCGTTGACCCATCGGATGACCGGCGCTTCGTCGGTCTGGTCGATGATGTCCTGGAGCTCCTCGACCTCTTCGCCGTCCTTCGCCTCCTGCAGCGAGGCTTCTTCCTTGCGCTGGTAGACGGTGTTGATGACGTCGTCGATCGCCTCGCGTGTCGCGGCGCGGGCCTCGATGGGCCGGCCGAGGAGCGCCCGGAGATCGTCGAGGGGAAAGGGGTCGAGCGGATCGGCGACCGCCACGTAGACGGCGTGCTCGTCCTGAGCGTAGGCGAGCACGTGGTGCTGGCGCGCGAAGTTGATCGGAACCAGATCGACGAGCTCGTCGGGCACCGCCTCGGCGTCGATCGACTCGAGGAAGGGCATCCCGGTCTCTTCGGCCAGCGCGCGAAGGAGCGCCTCCTCTTCGACCGCGCGGGTGGCGAGCAGCACGTCGAGGAGCTCGACGCCCTTCTCCTCCGCCATCTCCAGCGCGCCCTGGAGGACCTCCTCGTCGAGCAGGTCCCGCTCGAGGAGCACTTGGCCGAGGTAGGAGCTCACTCCGGCCCCTGCCCTTCGGGCTCGCCGGTGGGGACGGACTCCGGCAGGCCGGACACGTCCGCGCCGGTCACCGGCGGCTCGGCCATCTCTTCCTCGCCCTCGGGGCCGATGATGACGTCGCCCTCGGAGGCTTCGCCCGGCTCGCGTTCGTAGATGCCGACGGGCGGGCGAGGCACGTGTTCGCGGGGCGGCTCGGCGGCGAGGGCCTGCGCGAGCGCCGCCTCGGCCTCGAGCTCGGCCATCTCGTTGAACATCTCGAGCAGGAGACCGCGGGTGCGGCTGTAGTCCACCGGCGGCTCGTAGTCGTGGTCGCCGAACACGAAGTAGCGGTCGAGGAACTCCTGCCGCTCGCGCATCTTCCGCTCGTAGATGGCGCGCAGGTCGCGCATGTCGCGGATGATGTAGGGCGTCAGGAAGAGCAGGAGGTTGTTCTTCTGGCGGGTCGTGGTCTGGCGGCGGAATAGCGCACCGAGCAGCGGGATGTCGCCGAGGATGGGCACCTTCGTCTCGCTGCGGTTCACCGACTCGCGCATCAGGCCGCCGATGACGACGGTCTGCTGGTCGCGGACCATCACCTCGGTCTTCGCCGTACGGCGGTTGATCGGTACCACGCCGAGCTCGCCCTGCGCGGCGCCGACCTCGGAGATCTCTTCTTCGATCTCGAGGCGGACCTCGTCGTGCTCGTTGATGTGGGGCGTGACGCGGATGATCGTACCGACGTCCTGTCGCGGGACGCCGAAGCCGCCGCCACCGCCCAGGCCGCCGGCGAGACCACCGAGCGCTCCGGCGGCGCCTCCGGCCTGGCCGGCCAGACCGGCGAGACCACCGAGACCGCCGAGGCCACCGAGTGCGCCGGGCGCGATACCGCTCGTCTGCAGCGGCACGTTCTGACCGACGTTGATTTCGGCCTCGACGTTGTCCATGGCGATCAGGTGTGGCGTCGAGAGGATGTTGGCGTCGCCGCTCTCGGCGAGCGCGTTGAGCACCACACCGAAGCCGGGGATCGAGATGCCGACGTCCTGCAGCGAGCCCTCGATCTCGGGGCCACGGACGCCGAGCGCGAGGCCCGAGAGCTCCGCACTGGCCGGGAAGCCGAGCGAGTTCGAGGCGCCCGAGCCGAAGAGGGTGAGCGCGCCGTCCGCGCCGGTGTCGGGCACGCCGCCGTGGAAGCTGAGGCCGAGCGACGAGCTCCGGTCGACCGAGAGCTCCATGACGACGGCCTCGATGAAGACCTGGCGACGCGGCCGGTCGAGCTTGTCGATGACCCGGCGTAGCGCGGCATAGTCGTGTAGCGAGGAGGTGATCACGAGCGCGTTGGTCGGCTCGTGGGTGGTCACCCGAATCTCGCCCTCGAAGAGCTCGCCCGCCGCTGCCGCAGCGCTCGCGCCGCCACCTGCCGCCGCGGCCTGGCCGGGCCGGCGCCGAGCGGCAGCGCCCGCGCCACCGGCCGGGCTCGAGCCGCCGCCGCCGCCAATCAGGCTGCTGAGGGTGCTCGCGATGTCTTCCGCGTCACCGTTCTGGACGTAGTGGACGTGGATGCGCCCCTCGCCCTCGAGCGGGACGTCGAGGTAGCGGATCATCTCCAGGATGCGGAGGTAGGCGCGTTCGGTCGCCAGGATGATGAGCGAGTTGGTGCGCTCCTCGGGGATGATGCTCGTGATCCGTGCGGGCGCGGCGGAGCCGACCGTCGCCGGGGCGCTCCCCGCGGCAGCGGCGTTCGCGGGGTTGGCTCGCGTTTGCGCGCGCTGCGCCGCGCGACGAGCCGCGGGTCTGGCAGGCGTGGCCGAGCCTCCGCCCGAAGAGCCACTGGCGGTGTCGGGGAAGATCTCTTTCAGCTTCTCCGCGATCTCGGTCGCGTCGGCGTAGTGGATCGGCTCGATCCAGATCTGCTCACCGGTTCTAGGAACGTCGATGGACTCGAGGATCTGCAGCATCCGCCGTATCTGCCGCCCGGTGTCGGTCAGTATCAGTGTGTTCGTCGGTGCGTAGGCCGTGACCGATCCGGAAGGCGATTTGAAGCGCCCGAGCAGCTGACTCGCGTCCTCGGCCGAGATGTTCGTCATCCGGTGGAGGCGCGTGACGAAACGGTCGTTCGTCGGCGTGGGCGAGTTGCCGGTGTAGAGCGAGACCGGCTGGTTCTCGATGTTCGAGGACTCCTGGATCTTCAGGTAGCGGCCCGCCGGGACGACGGTCATCCCGTTGACGTCGAGGATCGAGAGGAAGGCGTTGTAGGCCTCGCGCACGGTGACCTTGGTCGGTGCGTAGACGGTGGCCTTGATGGAGCGCGTCTTGCCCGGGAGGATGAAGCGCTTGCCGGTGATCGAGGAGATCAGCCGCACCAGGTCCGGCAGGTCGGCGTCCTCGAGGTTGAACGTCACCCGCGTCGACGGCGGGATGGGCTCGAACTCGATGCCGGTCTGGAACTGGTCCGCGCCGCTCGGGGTCTGCTTGGTGGGCGGCGGCGTCCCGGCGGGGGTGCCGGTGCCGGGCGGGCGAACCTGCACGCGCTGGGGCGAGGGGCGGTTCGGCGGCTGAGCGCTCGCGAGGCTCAGGCCGACCACCATGAAGGCGGCGGCGCTCGAGAGGAGGGGCAGGGCGTATTTGAGTCGCACGTGTCGTCCGTCAGCAGTCAGTTGGTGATGCCGTAGTCGATGGTCATCGGCTGTCCGCGCCGGACGACCGAAAGGGTGAGGTTGTCGGCTTCACGGAGCCGCGCGTAGGCCTCGAGGGCACTATCGGGGCTGCTCATGTCGTAGCCGTTGATCGTTCGGAGCATGTCGCCGTTCTGGACGCCGAGGCGGCCGAGCAGGCTGTTCCGGCGAATGCCGTAGAGCTTCACGCCGACGACGCGGCCGTTCTCCTCGTGGGGGATGACGCGCGCGGTGCGCATCAGCTCCGCCTGGTTCTCGAGGACCTGGTTCACGAGACCGCGGGTCACCCGGAAGTTGGTGTCGCTGATCTTCGTGATCCCCGACTCCATGTCGGCCGCGCTGATGTTGCCTTCGTCGCGGCCAGGTCGCTCGGGCGGCTCCGGAGCCTGAGCCTGCGCGACCACCGGTCGCGGGGTCGGGTTCATCTCTTCGACGCCGAACATGCCCAGCCGGCAGGCCCGGCTGTTCTGCTCGAGGACCACACTCTCGGACCGGATGGCGATGAGCATATCGCCGTCGATCGACTGACCGGCGCGGTAGAGCATCGCCTTGCCGGCGGCGCCGACGATGGCCGCGAAGGACCACTCCGGGAGCCGGGTGTTGAGCACCGAGGCGACCAAGCGGACCGAGCCGGTGCAGGCGGGGAGGTTGTTCGGGTCGACGTCCTCGAGGACGGTCTCGCCGGTGTCGTCCTCGACCACGGCCTCGACCTCTTCGGTGAGGATCGAACCCTGCTCGGAGTCGAAGATGTTCCGCGTCAGGATGTCGGTGTCGTCGGCACGGTCGCGGGTCGGCCGCGCCGTGGCGGCGGGGTTCGTGGCGGCGACGAACTCGCCTTCGCCGGTCTTCAGGAACGCGGCACCGAGCAGACCGGTCGTCCCCTGAGCGAGGAAAAACGCAGTCGACATCAGTGTGCCGAGGAGGATCGCGACGGCGATTCGTTTCTGGGGTTTGGCTTCCACGTGGTTTTGGGAGGGGGGTCTCGAGTCTCGTGACCGAGCCCCATGGAAGGGGCTCAGCAACGACCGTGCCTAGCAGATGGGAAGAGCCTCACCAGCCGAATTTGCCGACAAACTCGGGGGATCCGTGGTCACTGGAACCCCGATTCGGGGCAGATCGGCGACAAGCTGGCAGGGGGTGCGGTGTGGCTGACAACTTGTCAGTCCTCCTGGCCTTCGCTCGCGCCCTTTTCCCCGCTTTCGTCGCTGGGAGCGAGCTTTCGGTAGATGGTGCGGGCGCTGATGCCGAGGAGCTGGGCGGCGAGCTGTTTGTCGCCCTTGGTGTGCTCCAGGGTGTGGTGGATCACGTGCCGCTCGATCTCGCTCAGCGGCGTGCCGATGGCGAAGCGCATGGTCTCGCTGCGGCGCTCGGCCTTGGCGACCGAGTCTGGCAGGTCGGCCAGGCCGATGACCTCGCCGCGTGAGAGCACGACCGCGCGTTCGATGACGTTCTCCAGCTCGCGGACGTTGCCGGGCCAGTCGTAGGCGGTGAGCTTATCGAGCGCCGCCTGGTCGATGGTCATCGGCTCCCGGCCGTTTCGTTGGCAGTAGACCGTGGTGAAGTGGTCGGCGAGCAGCGGCACGTCCTCGCGGCGGTCGCGCAGCGGCGGGCTGGTCAGCGCGATGACGTGCAATCGGTAGTAGAGGTCCTCGCGGAAGTCGCCTTCCTTCGCTGCCTCGAGCAGGTCTCGGTTGGTCGCCGCGATGAGCCGGAAATCGGCTTTGCGGGTGGTCCCGCCGAGCGGCTCGTACTCGCCTTCGGCGAGCACCCGAAGGAGCTTCACCTGCACCGCCGGGCTCAGCTCGCCGATCTCGTCGAGGAAGAGCGTGCCTCCCGCGGCTTGCGCGATCCGGCCCTCACGGCGGGTCGCGGCGCCAGTGAAGGCGCCCTTCTCGTGACCGAAGAGCTCCGCTTCGACGATGGTCTCCGGCAGCGCCGAGAGGTTCACGGCGACGAAGGGCCCGTCGAGCCCGGACCGCTCGTGCACGTGGCGAGCGAGGAGCTCCTTGCCGGTGCCGCTCTCGCCGAGCACCAGCACGTTCGCCGTCGAGGGCGCGGCCTGCTCGGCCACCTCGAGGGCCCGACGGAGCGCCGGCGAGGTGCCGACGATGGTCCGTGAGCCGGTCGTGCTCCGGAGGGCCTTGAGCTCGCGCTTCAGGGTGCGGTTCTCGGTGACCAGCTGCTGCCGCTCGGCCGCCTGGCGGACCGCCTTGAGGATCGGCATCCGCTTGAGCGGCTTCTCGACGAAGTCGTAGGCGCCCTCGCGCATCGCCTCGACCGCCGTCTCGATGGTCCCGTAGGCGGTCATCACGACGGTCTCGACGTCCGGCGCCACGGTGCGGAGCGCCTTGATGAGATCGATCCCGCTCATCTGGGGCATCATCAGGTCCGTGAGGACCACGTGGACGTGATGCTGGCGACAGAGCTCGAGGGCTTCCTGGCCCGACGCGGCGGTCAGGGGGCGCATCCCGCCCTTCTGGAAGATCTTCCGCAAGCTGGTCAGATTCGAGTCCTCGTCGTCGACGACGACGACGGTGATCGGGCTCTCGGTGGGCTCGTCTCGGCTCAAGGTCTTGGCTCCCCGTCGGGGGGTGGAAGGAAGGGCGGCGGCGACACTCAGAGACATTTCGACGCCTCTTCTGTCGTTTCTGGCAAGGTTGATGACATGCTGTCAGTCCACTGTCGAAGTGACATCGGGCAATTCTGCGAGGGTGTCGAGGTTGGCCTCATGGATGGGATTCGTCTGCAATTGCGGGGCCATCGAGATCCTGTCGGTGGCACCGACGGACACCCGACACCGTGACGAACCTGCACACGATCCTGCGCGCTCAGCGAGGCCGCTACCTTTGGGGGGTCGCCATCGGGGAGGGGTCGCTGCTGAGCTGGCACGTCGGCGAGCCCCACCTCCACGTGGAGATGGCTCGGGCAGCCGACGGCCTCGAGCGGCGCATCGCGGAGCCGCGCGGCCGATGGCAGGTGGAGGTCCTCGACGGCGAGGTCCAGCTCCAGACGGCGGTGGGGGCGGCCACCCTGGGGTCCGATCTGGAGCCCCCAGAGGGGGCGGGTTCGTTGCTCGAGCATCTGGAGGGCCAGGCCCTCGTGACCTGCGAGCTCGGTGATGCGCTCACCCTCCGTTTCGACCTCGAGGCGGAGCTCGTGGTCGGCGGATCCCGAGCCTGGGTGCGTTCCGTGGGGCCGGAAGGAGAGGGCGAGTGGATGCGCGAGTGAGCGTGACGTTGGCGTTGGGCCTGGCGTTCGGCGGCTGCTCGGGCGATGCCGCGAGCGACCCTGCCCCCGAGGCCACCGACGAGCCGATCGACGTGGAGCCGGTGGAGCCGGAGGTCGAGGCCCAGCCGGTGCACTTTCGAGCCGAGGGCTCGCCCGACCCACTCGCCTGCGAGGAGGGTGAGTGCTCCTGGCGCCCGCTCGCCGACGCGGAAGGTTGCTGCGATCGGATGCCCTCGGGGACCGGCTCACCCACCACGAGCGCCTACACGACCTGGCTCGGGAGCTGGCGGCGCGACCACTGCGCCGACGTCGAGTGTCCGAGCGACCCCGGCTGGCAGGCCCCCGAGCGTTGCATGACCCAGGCCTTCTGCTGGCAGGGTCGCTGTCGCGACGCCTGCGCGGGGATTCCCGACGAGTCGTCGTTGCCGGTCGCGGAGATCTCGCTCCGAGAGGCGAAGCGGCGGGCGCGAGAGATCGTCCGCGGCGAGCCGGAGGAGCCGAGTGGCGAGCGGCCCCGTTGCGCCGACCGCCCCTTCGACGGAGTGATCACCATCGGATCCTTCGCGCACGATCGCGGGTGCCGCTTCACCGGCGTCTTCGTGGGCGAGACCTTCCACCAGGACGCCCGCGAGGCGAGTCGGGCGTTCCTCGCGAGCTACGACTGGGCCAACGCCAACGAACGGGAGCGCGAGGCCACCGCGCGAACCCTCGTCCGCGGCATCCTCTACGCCATGCGCAACCCTTCGCACCTCGTGGTCACGACGAACGCGGACGGCAGCGTGAGGGTCGACTTCCAGACCCGCCGCTCGAGCGGCATGCGTCGCGGGCCACCTCCGCCTCCGTCGAACCACTCGATCGTGATCGGCGCGAACGGACGGCTTCGGTAGCGCTCCTTCCCTCCGAGGGAATGGCCACCGCCTTGCGAGCGCTTACCATGAGCGTCCGATGGCCCCCATCCCGCGAGGCGACCTGGCGAGCCGGCCGGAGGGGCGGTCGTCATGACCACTCTGAGCCCGTTCGGAGCTCGACTTCGCGAGTGGCGCAAGCGTCGCGGCTTCTCCCAGCTCGACCTGGCGATCGAGGCGAGCACCACCCCGCGCCATGTGTCCTTCATCGAGACCGGGCGCTCGCGGCCCGGGCGCGACCTCGTGCAACGACTGATCGATGCGCTGCAGCTTCCACTCCGCGAAGGCAACGCGCTCTTGATCGCAGCCGGGCTCGAGCCGGTCTACTCGGAGCTGCCGGTCGACGACGACGCGCTGAGTCCCGTGCGGCACATCATCGACCGCGTCCTCGAGAGCCACAATCCATACCCCGCCTTCGTGTTCGCTCCGGGGCTGCGGATCCTGGGCGCCAATCGCACGGCCGAGACCCTCTTCCCAGGGATGAGCACGTTGACGCCGGCACAGCTCATCCAGGCCTGGTGCACTCCTCGGCCCGGCGTGCCCGAGAGCGAGCTTCGGACCATCGCCCATCAGCTGGTCGCGACGCTCCGCCGCGAGCTCTTCGCCCATCCGCACCCCGCTCTGCCCGAGCTCCTCGAACTGGCCGAAGGGCTCGCGCGCGAGCTCGGATCGCCGCCCGTTTCCGCCGTGCCGAGCGACGACGTCGTGCTCTCCGGGACCATCCGGACCGAGGGTCGGGCGATCAAGACCATCGCCACGGTGCTCCGCTTCGATCGCCCGATCGACGTGACGGTGGCCGAGCTCCGCGTGGAGCTCATCTTTCCGGCCGACTCGGCGGCCGACGAGTTCTTCCAATCGCTCGTCCTTCCCTGAGCGGGAAGGGCGGGCGGCGGTCCCGCGATGCAGCTTCGGTTCATGACGGACGAACACATCGCAGCCACCCCTCCAGCCACCGCCCACGGCAGCCGGCTGGACTGGGTCCTCATCGCTTTCGCGTTCTTCAGTGGGGTCGTGAAGGTCCTCCAGCTCGACTTCGAGATGAGCGGCGCCGCCGCCATTGGCATGCCCCTCGAGAGCGTGCTCCCGATCGGTGGCCTGCACCTCCTCGCGGTGGGCCTACTGCTCATGGGTCATCGAGGGCTCGGGGTCCTCGCGCTCACGGTCCCCTACGGCTTCGCTGCGTTCTTCGCGATCGGCTCCGGGCACTTCGGCCTGGTGGCCGTGCTGGTCGGGACCACGACCTTCGCCACCATCGTCTGGCGTGTCGGCCGCCCTCGACGCGCCGACTGAGTCGGCCGGCTTGTTGCCGTCCCACCACCTCCCGTATTCTGAAGTGGGGGTTGGACATGGTGGAACGATTTGGGCGCTTGGCGCTCTCGGGGTTGCTCGTGCTCGGAGCGTGCGGCGACGACGGGCCGGGCGACCCGGACGGTGGCGGTGGGATGTGCGCCGTCGCAGTGGACTGCGACGACGGCGTGTTCTGCAACGGCGCGGAGACCTGCGACCCGAGCGACGCCACGGCCGACGCTCGTGGGTGCGTGAGCACCGGCGCCGCGTGCATGCCCTCGCAGACGTGCGACGAGGACGCCGACGAGTGCCTCTCGGACTGCGACGCGGAGGCCGACGCAGACGAGGACGGACACGACGCGATCCGGTGTGGCGGCGACGACTGCGACGACGCGGACTCCAACCGCTTCCCCGGCAACGACGAGGTCTGCGACACCGACGACCACGACGAGGACTGCGACCCGCGAACCTACGGCTTCCGGGACATGGACGGCGACAGCGCACCGGACGCGCTCTGCTGCAACGTGGACGGCGCCGAGCGGATCTGCGGCACCGACTGCGACGACGCGAATCCGTCCACGCACCCGACCGAATCGGAGACTTGCGACACCATCGACAACGACTGTGACGGCATGGTCGACGAGGGCGTTCAGCGGATGTTCCATCCGGACGTCGATGGCGATGGCTTCGGCGACGAGACGGCGACGCCCGTGTCGGCCTGCACGCCACCGGCCGACATGGTCGAGAACGGCACCGACTGCGACGACTCGGTCGCGACGGTCAGCCCGAGCGGCACGGAGAGCTGCAACGAGATCGACGACGACTGCGACGACATGACGGATGAGGACGTCTGCGTGGCGTGCCCCGCCGGCTACACCGGCGTGGACGGTGAGTGCATCGACATCAACGAATGCGGAGACGTGGACCGCTGTGGTCGCACCCTCGAGAACGGATCGGTCAACGGCTGCAGCAACAGCCCCGGCAGCTACACCTGTACGTGCGGCACCGGCTTCGAGCTCATGGGCGCCGACTTCGACGCTACCTGCGTCGACACCGACGAGTGCATGCTCCCGACATCACCGTGTGACGACGACCCGGTGGCCAGCTGCGACAACGCCACGGGGGACTACGCGTGCACGTGCCCGAGCGGATACACGGGCGATGGTCGCGGAGGGAGCGGCTGCCTCTGGGACGACCCCTCACTGGTGTCACTCGCGCCGGACTCCGGCGTGCTCTCGCCCACCTTCGATCCAGCGATGCTCGGCTACACGCTGGACGTCACCTCCGCTCCGGAGGCGTGGGCGATTCGACTGGTGGCGACCGTGGCGGAGCCGAGCCGCGCGACGATCACCATCGACGGCGTGCCGGTCGCCTCCGGGCGCCCCCACTGGTTGACCTTCGACACCTTCGCGCCGGTGACCGTCGACGTCGTGGTCGAGACCGAGAGCGGCGCGACCCGGACCTACACGCTCGGGCTGCCGCAGATGCCGAGTCCGCCCTCGCCGGTGTATGTGAAGGCGTCCAACACGGACGCGGACGACGGCTTCGGAACGTCGGTCGCGGTCAGCGCGGACGGCTCGGTCGTCGCCGTCGGCACCACGGCGGAAGGCTCGGTCGCCACCGGCATCGACGGGGACCAGACCGACGAGTCGGCAGCCGACGCGGGCGCGGTCTATGTCTACCGGCGGACGGCGGTCTCCTGGGTGCAGGATGCCTACGTGAAGGCATCGAACACGGACGCGGGCGACCTCTTCGGCGGCGCGGTCGCGCTCAGTGCGAACGGCGCGGTCCTGGTCGTGGGCGCCATCGAAGAAGACTCGAACGCGACCGGCGTCGGTGGCGATCAGGCCGACGACATGGCCACCCGGAGCGGTGCGGCCTACGTCTTCCGCTACGACGGTTCGGACTGGATGCAGGAGGCCTACCTCAAGGCGTCGAACACGGACATCGACGACGAGTTCGGTCGGGCGGTCGACATCAGCGACGACGGTACGACCATCGCCGTCGGTGCCCACGCCGAGCGGTCGATCGCCGCGGGCGTCGGTGGCGATCAGCTGGACAACTCGCTCGCGCGGCGCGGCGCGGTCTACGTCTTCCGCCGTGGGGGGACTGGCTGGACTCAGGAAGCCTATGTGAAGGCCTCCAACCCGATGTTCTCCAGCCGCTTCGGTCAGGCGCTCGCCCTGGACGAGAGCGGCTCGCTGCTGGCGGTCGGCGCACCGAACGAGGACTCGGACGCGACCGGGATCGGTGGCAATCAGACCAACAGCCGCTCGCTGGACTCGGGTGCGGTCTACGTCTTCCGGCGGAGCTCGGGCCTGTGGGCGCAAGAAGCGTACGTGAAGGCGTCGAACACCGGCTCGAACGACACCTTCGGCTCCGCCGTCGCGCTCGGCGCCGGCGGAGACGTGCTCGCGGTCGGAGCGCTCGGAGAACGCTCGAGCGCGAGCGGCATCGATGGCGACGAGACCGACGACGACTTCTTCGGCGCGGGTGCGGTCTACGTGTTTCGCCACGACGCCGCCGGCTGGGCGCAGGAGGCCTACGTGAAGGCGGTGGTCGCCCAGGAGAACGCCTTCTTCGGTCAGCGACTGGGGCTGGCGGCGGACGGCAACGTGCTCACGGTCGGCGTTCCGTCGGACTCGTGTCCCGCGCCGGGAATCGCGAGCAGCGGTGGTTGCAGCTCGGCCGGTCGAGCCATCCTCGGCTCCGGTGCGCTCCACGTCTTCGCGTACAGCGGCTTCGTCTGGCGACAGGTCGCGTACGTGAAAGCGCCGGTAGTCGGCGCCGGCGATGCCTTCGGCAGCGCGACGGCGCTGAGCTCGAACGGCGCCGTGCTCATGTCGACCGCCGCGGGCGAAGGGTCGTCCGCCATCGGGATTGATGGAGACATGAACGACAACGGCGCCCTCCTGAGCGGCGCCGGCTTCATCTATTAGCTTGCGCTTCGCGTGGGCCGACACAGCTTCGGCGCCTCGCTCCGGCGGGAGCATTCGCCATGGCCCTCTCGACCCTCAAAGGAAAGAACGTGCCGGTCCGGCTCTGGACGCCCGTCCACGAGGTGGAGTCCAAGGCGCTCGACCAGCTGCGGAACATCGCGGCGCTGCCGTGGGTGTTCAAGCACGTGGCGTGCATGCCGGACGTCCACTTCGGCAAGGGCGCGACGGTGGGCTCCGTCATCGCGATGAAGGGCGCGGTCGCGCCGGCCGCGGTCGGCGTCGACATCGGCTGCGGGATGGCGGCGGTGAAGACGAACCTGACGGCGTCGGACCTGCCCGACTCGCTGGCCTTGCTTCGCCACCGCGTGGAGAAGGCGATCCCCGTCGGCTTCAAGTCGCACGACCGGGTGACCAAGCATGCGGAGAAGCTCCCGCTCTTCAAGGAGTTCCACGACCTCACCGAGAAGGTGCACGGCAGCCTGGGCAAGGTGCGCAAGCAGCTCGGGACGCTCGGCGGTGGCAACCACTTCATCGAGCTCTGCCTCGACACCGAGCAGGGCGTGTGGCTGATGCTCCACTCCGGCTCGCGGAACATCGGCAAGACTCTGGCCGAGATCCACATGGGTCGCGCCCGCAAGCTCGCCCACAACGCGGAGCTCCCGGACAAGGACCTGGCGGTCTTCCTGGCCGGCACGCGCCAGATGCAGGAGTACCGCCGCGACCTCTACTGGGCGCAGCGCTACGCGAAGGCGAACCGCGAGGTGATGCTGAAGCTCTACCA
The DNA here is from genome assembly GCA_964462035.1 of uncultured Sandaracinus sp. Classification (GTDB taxonomy): domain Bacteria; phylum Myxococcota_A; class Polyangia; order Polyangiales; family Houyiibacteriaceae; genus UBA1660. The sequence continues at coordinate 1,050 of CAYXAP010000042.1, read as the reverse complement.
GGAAGTCTTGGTGAAGCTCTTCCGGCAAGTCCGCTTCGAGACGCCGATCGAGTGCCACCACAACTACGTCGCCGAAGAGGTCCACTTCGGCGAGGACGTCTTCGTCACACGAAAGGGCGCCATCAGCGCTCGCGAGGGTGAGCTCGGCATCATCCCCGGCTCGATGGGTACGCGCTCGTACATCGTGCGCGGCCGCGGCAACCCGGAGGCGTTCCAGTCGGCGTCCCACGGCGCGGGTCGGCGCATGAGCCGCGGTCAGGCCAAGCGGACCTTCTCCCTCGACGACCTGCAGGAGCAGACCGCCGGCGTCGAGTGCCGCAAGGACCGCGCCGTTCTCGACGAGATCCCCGGCGCCTACAAGGACATCGACCAGGTCATGGCGAACCAGCAGGACCTCGTCGAAGTCGTGCACGAGCTCAAGCAGATCATGTGCGTGAAGGGCTGAGAGCCGCTTGCCTCGGCCGGTTGGAGGGGCGACTCTCCGCCGCATGACCGCCATGAACCTCTCGCCCGAGCGCTCGGTGCTCGCGATCATCGACATCCAGGAGCGCCTCGTCGCGGCGATGCCCGAGGGCGAGCGCGAACGTTGTGTGAAGAACGCGGCGATCCTCGCCGAGGCGGCCGGTCTACTCGGCGTGCCCGTGCTCGTGAGCGAGCAATACCCGAAGGGACTGCTGCACACCGTGGCGCCGATCGCGGAGAAGCTCCCCGAAGGCGCGCAGGTCATCGAGAAGGTGGAGTTCGACGCCTGCGCCAACGGGGACTTCGCGACGAAGCTCGCCGCGCTCGGGCGCGACCAGGTGGTCCTCGGCGGGATGGAGGCGCACATCTGTGTCTTCCAGACCGCGCGCGGTCTGGTCGAGCGTGGAAAGACCGTCCACGTCGCCTACGACGCGACTTGCTCGCGGCTGGTCGAGCATCGAGACGCTGCCCGCGAGCTCTGGGCGAAGGTCGGCGCAGTGCCCACCATCACCGAGACCGTCCTCTTCGACTGGCTCGGCAAAGCGGGCGGCGACGCCTTCAAGACCATCTCGAAGCTGATCCGCTGAG
>CAYXAP010000041.1:0-76510 GCA_964462035.1 uncultured Sandaracinus sp. | reverse complement strand
CCCCCCAAAGAAAAACGCCGCCCCCGGGAGTCCCGGGAGCGGCGTCTCTCACGAAGCGCGTTGGGTCAGAACTCGCCCATCGGGTCGTCGATCTTCGGCGGCACGAGGAAGAAGACCTCGCGTCGGTCGAGCGGCGACCCATTACCCGTCACCGTGAGCGTGGCCCGGAAGAGCTGGGGCTCATCCGTCGCGGGCACGGTGCGGTTCGAGCGAACGACCAGGTCCCAGCAGACGCGCTCGCCGGGCGGCACCTCCGGGAAGGTCTCGGTGTAGCCGTCGCGCGGGTTCACGTCGGCGAGCTCGTCGAGCAGCGCACAGCCAGGCCGGGTGATGTTGGTCTCCAGCCGGTCGATGAACTGTAGGGCGTCGCCGTCATCGCCGGGCTCGTCCCGCGGGTCGATGGTGACGTAGAGCGGCACGTTTCGGACGACCTCGTTCACCGCGTCGGTGACCGCGTCGATGAGGACCTCGTCGCTCACGGCGGCATCACCGGCGAGGACCAGCGGGCCACCGTCGGAGTTGAAGGAGTCCGACGCAATGGCGAGGGCCTCCAGGTCGAGCTGCGCCTGGGTGTCGGTGCCCGCGTTGATGCCAGCGAAGGTGATGCCTCGGTCGACCAGGATGGTTCCGGCCTCCGAGGCGGTGTTCGGCGAACAGCTGGTGCACTCGTTGTCCTCATCCGTGAGCAGGATGAGCATCCGAATCGCGTCGGTGCGGAAGCTCGGGCAGCCGATGCCCCCCGGCGTGCAGCCGGTCGCCTCGCACTGGGTGCGGTCGGCGACACAGGCCGCGCTCTCGTACAGCGCTTCCGACGCGCCACCGCCGCTCGCCGAGCCAGGCACGGCGTCCTGGGTGAGCATCGGGATGGGCTGCAGGGAGAGCAGGTTCGAGTAGTCGTCGCTGTTGCCCGTGTAGGTGCCCACGCCGGTCCAGAGGTCGGAGATGCAGAAGCTCGTCTCCGGGTTCTCGATGCAGCGGCCGCCGGCCGAGCAGACGGCGTTCGCGGGGAACTCGCAGTCGCCGTCCGAGGTGCACGTGGTGCCGTAGTCCTCGCAGGTGAGACGCTCGATGACCTCGATGGTCGCCTCGCGCATCGCGCTGATCTCTCCGCTCATCGACCCGGTGGTGTCGAAGAGGAAGTAGACGTCTGCGAGCTGGACGTTGGTGCGGAAGAGCAGCGTGTCGCGGGATGGACGCGCCGGCTCCTCGAAGGGCACCACGAAGACGAAGTCACCGTTGGCGCGCGGGTTGTCGGCGGGGTCGAGCGCATCGGTACCGGCACCGACTTCGATGAGGTCGCTGACACCATCCGAGTCGCTGTCGGCCAGCCGCGGGTCGGTGCCGGCGGCGGCCTCGCTGGCGTCCGGCAGACCGTCGTTGTCGGAGTCCGAGTCCCGGTAGTCCGGAATGCGGTCGCCGTCGGTGTCGACCGGCAGCGTGGTCAGGTCGGAGTCGCCGGCCTCGTCCGCGTCGGAGATGCCGTCGTTGTCGCTGTCCAGGTCCTCCCGATCGGGCACGCCGTCTCCGTCGGTGTCGCGGTCGAGGCGCTCGGTGCCGTCGAGGATCGTGTCGTTGTCGGAGTCCGGGTCCCGGAAGTCCGGGATGCCGTCGTCGTCGACGTCGCGCGGGAAGTCGACCCGACCCATGAGCTCGTCCTCGTCACGGAGGCCATCGTTGTCGTCGTCCTCGTCCGCGTAGTCCGGGATGCCGTCGTCGTCGTTGTCCCCGGTGCCCTCGCGGACGTCCGGAATCCCGTTGTTGTCGGAGTCGAAGTCCTGGAAGTCCGGGATGCCGTCGCCCTCGGAGTCGATGGGCGGCGTGGACGGGTCGGAGTCACCGGCCTCGTCGACATCGAAGATGCCGTCGTTGTCGGAGTCCATGTCCAGCCAGTCCTCGGTGCCGTCACCGTCGGTGTCGACACCGGCGGAGCTTCCCTCGTCCTGGTTGGCGATCGTGTCCCCGTCCTCGTCGGGCCGGAACACGGCGCCGTCGGGGTTCATGGGACGCCCGTCGTCGCCGCAGCCCGCGAGAGCGAGGCAGAGCGCGAGGGTCAGTGGGGTGGTGAATCGGAGCATGTTCATGGTTTGCGCGATCGTTCAGAAGGTCGAGAAGAAGAGCTGGGTGTCGGACTGGGCCACGAAGGGGTCGGCCTCGACCACCACGTAGTAGGTCCCCGCCGGGAGCGTTTGCTCGATGCGGGGCGGCGTGCCGGCGTCACAGGTGGGCGTCATCGCGTCGCAGGCGCCGTCGAGCAGCGCGATGCTCCGGGCGTTCTGGGCGCGAAGCGACACCGAGGTGTCCGCCGCGAGCGTGAAGGTGTAGTAGGCGTCGAGCCAACCCACCTCGCCGCAGTAGTCGGCGTTGCTGTCGTACTCGGGGAGGTTGATGACCACGCTCGAGTTCGGGGCGATCGTGGCCGCCGCCGCGCAGGTGTTGTTGCTGGGCGCGGGGGTCGGCGCGGCTACCGTGAGGTTGGCGGTGATCACGCCGGTGGTGTCCAGCGTGGTCACGTTCACGTAGTGGGTACCGGCCGGGAGCCGTCGGTAGAGGCGGCTGCCGGTGCCCGCGCTGGCGCTGAAGCAGTCGAAGTCGGTCGCCACGTCTCCGCAGGTCGACGACCAGGCGGCGGTGTGCCGAACGGTCGGTGACGAGGTGGTGTCGATGGTGACGTCCGACTCGCTCGCGAGTGTGAACTCGAAGAAGGCGTCGGTCGCGGTCGATCCGTTGGCTCGGCAGAAGGCGCCCTCGTCGGGCACGTGCTCGAGCGTCGAGAGGTCGATCATGCCGCTGCCGCTGGTGATGTCGACCGGCGTGGTGCCGAAGCAGCTGTCGCCGGGCTCGGAGCCCGAGGGCGGGTTCACGGCGACGTCGAGCTGCCAAGCCTCGTCGGAGGTGAAGTCCTCCTCGAGCAGGATGTAGTAGTCGCCACCGGGCAGGTTGCGGAGGTTCAGCGTCGCGGCCTCACCGTTGGACGGCGACTCCGAGCACTGAGCGATGTCCTCGTCGGGGCTGGTGCAGCTGTCGACCAACGCCACGAAGGGGCGGCGGCCGGAGCCGGTCGAGGAGTACGAGTAGCCCTCGATCAGCACGTCGCGGAACTCACCCGCGGGGATGGAGAGGGTGAAGGCCACGTCCGAGTAGCTGGTCGACGTGCTGCGGCACGGGAGCTCGTAGGTGTCGTCGAACTCGTCGCCCTCGTAGCGGGGGTCACCGACGAAGCTGCCGGTGAAGGTGCCACCAGCGCTGACGTCGATGGTCGTCGTGTCGCAGGAGTCCGCGTCGAGGCTCAACGGAGTGGGCGGCTCGACCGTGAACGCGAGGTCGAAGGCCGTCTCCCGCTCGGTGATGACGACGATGGCGTAGTCGCCGGCCGCGAGGCTGTTGGCCTTCACGAAGGGCATCACGCCGGTGTTGGTGTCGGAACAGCGGATGTCGTTGCTCTCGGTCTCGCAGGCCGCGAGGGTCCGCAGCGAGATGATCGCGTCGTTGTCGATGCCCTGCACCTCGACCGAGACGTCCTTCGCCTCGGTGAGGGTGAAGCTGAAGACCGCGTCGGGGCCCGCGTCCTCGGTGCTCTCACCGCAGGTGGTGTTGTAGTCGCCGTCCATCGCGACCGTGGAGGTCTCGATGACGGTCGTGCCGTCGGTGGCGCGGGTGATGTCGAGCGGTCCGCGACCGTCGCCCTCGTCGGTGCAGCGGTCGTTGGGCGGCGCGCAGGCGGCGTCGAAGCCGTCGATCTTGTTGTTGCAGTCGTCGTCGACGCCGTTGTCACAGATCTCGGTGTTGCCGGGGTAGCGGTTCGGGTCGCTGTCGTCGCAGTCGTTGCCGCCGCAGCGTCGCGAGGCCTCGCCGTCCATGTCGTCGTCGAGGATCAGGTGGGTGCACATCGAGGCGTCTTCGTCGCAGAAGTCCACGGTGCAGATGTCGCCGTCACCGCAGAAGGGCGGCACGCCGGGGCGGCAGCCGTTCTCCGGGTCACAGGTCTCGGTGCCGTTGCAGAAGATCCCGTCATCGCAGAGCGAGTCGTCCGGGGTCTCGTCGCAGGTGCGGCTCGCCTCGTCGCAGGTGCCCGTGGAGCACTCGGTGCGCCCACAGGGCTCGGTGCCGATGACGCAGACACCCTCCATGCAGAGCTCCACGCCGTTGCAGAAGCAGGCGTCGGAGCAGTCCCCGTCCCGGGTGCAGCTCGACCCGATCGTGGAGCCCATGCCTTCGGCGGTGCACTCGGTGATCGGTTGGCCCATGTCCGTGGGGACCATGGGCATGTCCGGAGTCATGCCGCCATCGGTCTCCACGCCCATGTCGTCGTCGGTCGTGCCGGAGTCGTCGTCGCCGCAGCCGGCGAGCATGGCGGCCCCCAGGCCCAGCGTGATTAGGATTCGTCGATTCATGTCAGTCATTCGATGGAAGGAGTGGGGTGGGGTGGGTCAGGGGTCGTAGCGGAGGAAGCTGCCGGTGGACTCCGAGTCGGTCTCGAAGATGTAGAGAGACCCGGTTGCCAGATCGAGCCACGCGGCATTGTCGCCGGAGCCACCCACCGAGATCACCTCTCCGACGTAGATGGGCGATGCGCCGCCCGGATCGATGACGGCCTCGAAGTGGCCGATGGCGTTCCGGATGTAGAGGTGGCCGGGCGCCGTCGTCGCGTCGACGTACATCGCGATCTCGTTGGACGCGAACTGCGTGCCGTCGTGGTCGATGTCGGGCGTCAGGTTCAGCGGGTCGTACATGGGGTTCCCGAGCTCGGTGAAGGGGATCCGGAAGACGCCTTCGTCGAAGTCGGCCTTGTACTCACCGGCGACGTAGAAATACGTGTCGTCGGCGGCGAGGCCCGTTACGTCGGTGACGATTTCGTTGGTGCCCATGCGAACGGGCGCACCCGGAGCCGTCGCGCTCATCGAGTAGAAGATGGGGTAGTCGTCGCCGGTCACGAAGTAGATCGTGTTGCCGACCACGGTCGCCGCGGTGATCTCCTCCGAGGGGTAGGTCGGCGGCGTGGTGTCCCAGACGATCGGGTCGTAGAAAGGCGCGCTGCCATCCCACAGCCGGTACATCCGGTTGGCGCCGCTGGTCGTGTCGTCGAACGAGAAGAGCGCACCGTTGGCCGCGAAGAGGCCGGCGTTGCCCATCACGCTCGAGGTGATGCCGTCGGCGGTACCGCGGTAGAGGGTCGAGCCGGTGCCGTCGGCCAGGGCGTCGAGCATCTCGCTGCCGTAGGCCATCACGATCACGCTGCCGTTGCCGCTCATCCAAGTGTCGCCGGTGATCGTCTCCGTGGAGCCGGAGGTGTTGATCGGCCGCTCGATCGGCAGGCTGACCGGCGGGTTCAGGCCCAGGCCGGTGTAGGCCGTCTCGGTGATCGTGAGGTCGGTGATGCCCTGGCCCATCTCGACGGCGACGCAGAGTTCGGTGCCGGCGGGGACCAGGGTCGACGCGCCGACGGCCGAACCGTCAGCCGAGCAGCCCAGCTCGGTGCCGCCCTGGTACACCGAGACGCCACCGGCGCCGACGGTTCCCGCGACGAAGAGCGGCTGGGTCGTGGTGTAGGAGTACCACTCCACGTTGCTGGTCGAGGCGAAGCAGCTCGGTACGACCACACCGACGTCCGCGGTGCCCGTGACGGTGTTGCTCCCGGCCGTGGCCGCGAACGCACGCGAGCAGGTTTCGCCGGCCTGGACCGGGATGGTCTCGATGTCGATCTGGGCTTCGTGGAAGTAGTAGTCACCCGAGCTCGACGACCGGTAGATGTCCGACGTCTCGTTGGTGAGCCAGATGTAGATGTCACCGGGCGGGGCGTCGATGATGCCGTTCTTGGCGGTGGTGCTCACGTCCGGGATGCATCCGTACTCGGCCGTCGCCAGCGCGGGATCGCACGTGTCGTAGGCGGAGACATTGAACTCCGGGTTGAGCGAAGAGTCGAGTCCCTCGGCGGTGACCCGAAGGACGGCGTCCGCGGGCATCGTGTAGCGGATGACCGCGTCCACGCCGGTGCCGTTGGTCGCGCTGGTGCTGCTCGTCGAGGTGGTGTCGCAGGAGACGAGCGAGTTGTCTCCGACCGAGTAGGCCGAGATGTCCATCGCGCGTGGCCCCATGCCCTCGGGGATGAGGAAGGTGTCGGTGCTGCCCACGGTGGAGAAGATGCTGCTCGCCGTGGTGTAGGGGTTGTCGCAGCCCTCGCCCTCGGCTCGCGGCGGGTCCACCTCTTCGACGGTGACCACCATGCTGTTCGAGAAAGAGGAGGAGCTGTTCGGCGAGATCCAGATGTGGACCGGGCCCGCGGGCACGTCCGCGTAGACCTGGTGGATCTCGGACTCGTTCACGCACCGCGCCGGTGCCGCGGCCGGGTCACAGGCACCGGCCGTGATAGCGATGTCGTACTCGGTGAACGTGGTGTCGGCGTCCGCGACCACCCGCAACAGCCGGCCGCCGCTGGCGACGTCGCCCGAGACCTTGTCATAGCGAATGACCACGTCCGGTCGCGTCGCGGTGCCGGTGTAGTCGGCGCACGCATCGGTACCACCCTCGCGGCTGCTGACCTGGCTCGAGCTGATGGTCCAGGTGGTGACGCCGCTGGCGACCGTCGCGTTCGCGGGCGTCAGCGCGTCGAGGCAGTTCTCGCCGGAGGGGTTGCCGGTCGTGAAGTTCAGCATCCCGTCCATCAGGTAGCCGTGGGTCGTGCTGGTGGTGTTGCCCGTCAGGTCCATGAAGGGCGTCAGGTCGAGCATGTACTCGGTGCTCGCGGCCATGGTGTCCACGGGCACGGTGAAGTTGATGATCGTGGAGGTGGCCCAGGTGCCATCGATGGTGACCGGGGTCGTGCCGTCGGTCAGGGTCGCGGTGGTCAGGGTCTGGTCCATCGCCTCGCTGAAGACGACCTCGATGGAGAGCTCTTCCTTCTGGTCGATCCCGGTGTCGCCTTCGGCGGGGTCCGTGCTCAACACGACCGGGTCGAAGACGTCATCGGAGACCGTGAAGTCGAGGCTCCCGTCGACCAGGTACGCCGTGCCATCGAGCGCGTTGCCGGCGCGGTCGGTCAGGGCGCTCAGGTCGATCGAATAGCTCGTCTCGAACTCGAGGATCCCATCCGTGTCGAGTCGCAGGAGGGTCGCCCCGCCGGCCCAGCTGCCGTTCACCATGATGTCGTCGGTGCCGTCGTTGAGCACGAACGTGGTGGTGCTCGTGGCCATCGGCTCGTCGAAGACGATCTCGATCTGCCGCTGCGTCGCCGCGTTGACGTCGACCTGGCCCTCCATCGGCTCGCTGCGCACCACCTGCGGCGCGTCGGTGTCGGCGCCGGTGGAGAAGTCGAGGAAGCCGTCCTCGATGATCGGCGCGTCGTCGAGCGGGTTGCCGATCGCGTCGCGGAAGTTGCGGAGGTCGACGTCGTAGTCGCGCTCGTACTCGAGGTCGGCGACCGGGAAGGTCACCACGGTGCCCTCTGCATTCCACTCCGGGGCGCCGACGGTGGCCGCACCGCCGAGGACGTCGATGACACCGCTCGTGGTGTTCATCTCCTCACTGAAGGTCAGCGTGATCTCGGGCAGTCGCGCGGACACGTCGGTCGCGCCCTCCATCGGCGTCGTCGCCGTGAGGAAGGGTCGGACGTCGTCCACCGTCTCGAAGGTCACCTCGAGCGGCTCGACGAGGACGTTGCCCGCCGGGTCTTCGAAGTCCGCGATGGTCAGCGTGACCGCGCCGGGTGCCCACGGGCTGTTCGGCGTGATGGTCAGCGTGCTGCCCACGTCGTCCCAGCTCCACCGCGCTGCGGGGATCGGACCGCCGGGCTCGGCGCTGATCGCTCCGCTGGCCGTGTTCATCGGCTCCGAGAAGCGAACGATGAAGGGCTCCCGTCGGTTCACTCCGGTGTCGCCCTCGGCCGGCGTGGTGTTTCGCACGGTCGGGGCGATCGTGTCGCCCGACATCATGTCCGTGCCGCCATCGGGGGAGGGTCGGCCGTCGTCGCCGCAGGCAGCGACCGAGAACGCCACGAGCACGGCACCGAGCCGAGTCACGTAGCTGCTGGAAGAGTTGGTGAATGACATTCTTATGAGCTTTTAGAGAACTTTCAGTTGGTTCGCACGCCCCAAAGGAGGGAGGTCCGTGTGCTGGCGCACCCCTACAAAGTCGGGGTGTGGACCACCTGATGGGATGGTGTGCTCCGGATACTCACCTAGGTAGGTGAGGTCATTCGCGGACGCGTGGAAGCCCTCGAGAGGTCGTCGCCGGAGCACGTCGGACCGTCTTGGCAAGTACCGTGCCGGTGCGAGGACGGCTCATTTTTCCTCGAAACGTCCCAAATCGCCCCACCGCTCACGGAAATCGGTCACGGGATGTCGCGATGCTCACGGGATCCCGCGGGCGGATTCGCCCGTTGTCCGGATGTGGGTCGAACACTCACCTCTGGACCGGTGCAGGTCCTCGTGTCAGAGCCCCGGAACGGATGCTTGCAGGCCTGCTGAAAGCGATGCGCCCACACCAGTGGGTCAAGAACCTCTTCGTGGTCGCCCCCTTGGTCTTCGCCAAGGGCCTCGACGACGTCGACATGGTGCTGCGCTCGGCGCTCGCCTTCGGCCTCTTCAGCTTCGCCGCGAGCGCGGTCTATCTGCTGAACGACTTGGCGGACGTGGAAGCCGACCGGGCGCACCCCGTGAAGAAGAACCGGCCCATTGCCAGCGGAGCGCTCCCGGAGCGGACGGCTCGCATCGCGATGGCGGTGCTGGCGCTCATCGCGTGCGGGGGCGCGCTCGTGCTCGGGTGGAAGGTCCTCGCGGCCATCGGCGCGTACCTGGTCCTGCAGATCGCGTACACCTTCAAGCTCAAGCAGGTTCCCTACGTCGACGTGCTCTGCATCGCGGCCGGCTTCGAGCTCCGCGTGCTCTCTGGCACCTTCGCGTTGGATGTCCCGCCGACGGTCTACCTCCTCGTCGTCACCTTCCTGCTCAGTACCTTCCTCGGCTTTGGGAAGCGGATGCACGAGCTTCAGGCGAAGAGCGCCAAGAAGACCCGTAGCGTCTTGAGCAAGTACTCGGCGAAGACGCTCACGGTCCTGCTCCAGCTCACGGCGCTCGCGACCACCGGCACGTACGTCGTGTACACGCTCGACCCGAACACGCGGGCGTTCTTCGGGACCGACTACCTCGCGGCGACCATCATCTTCACCGAGTTCGGCGTCATCCGCTTCATGGATCTCGTCCGGAACAAGTCGGACGCGGACAGCCCGACCGAGCAGATGCTGCGCGACTGGCCCTTCCTGCTGAACCTCGCGCTCTGGGCCGTCGCCGTCGTGGTCGTCATCTATGTGACCTAGGGGTCTTTTGAAAAAGACCCCCGCTCGTCGCGAGTGAATCGCTCCTCGCGTCCCCAAAAAGCTGAAGGTCTCGCGCCGTGGCGCTCGGTGCGTCCTCGCGCTTCGCGCTCGTCCTCCGTGGGACCTAGGGGTCTTTTGAAAAAGACCTCCGCTCGTCGCGAGTGAATCGCTCCTCGCGTCCCCAAAAAGCTGAAGGTCTCGCGCCGTGGCGCTCGGTGCGTCCTCGCGCTCCGCGCTCGGTGCGTCCTCGCGCTCCGCGCTCGTCCTCCGTTGTCGCCCGTGACGTAGTCTGTCCCACGTCGCGCGCCCGGCGATCGCAGGGCTGTGGTACTCGAAGATGTGCCGAAGCTCCTCGCACTCGAGACCGCAGCCGCACGGATCCGAGAGACCGTGCGGGAGTCCCGCAAGCCCCGCGGTGGTGCGGGCAGCGCGCCTTACTTCTTCGTGTGTGGCGCCGGCATCTCGGTGCCTTCGGTCCCGCTCTCGTGGGCCATTCAGAAGGAGTGTCGCGACCGAGCCGAGAGCCTCGGGCTGGCGTCCGGAAAGCCTCCGACCGACCTCGCGGGTCAGTACTCGTTCTGGCTCGAGCAGGCCTACCCGGACGCGGACCAGCGGCGCGCCTACTTCCGCGACAAGATCCTCGGCCGCCCGCTCACCGACGCCAACCTGCGCCTCGCGCATCTGCTCGCGTCCGGCGCGGTCACCCGCTGCTTGGTGACCCCGAACTTCGACGACTTCGCCAGCCGCGCGCTCGGGCTCTTCGGCTACCCCCACGTGGTCTGCGACCACCCCGCCACCACTGCTCGCATCGACCTCGACGGGGACGACCCACAGGTCATCCACGTCCATGGCACCTACTGGTTCTACGACCTCATCAACACCGACGACGAGATCGACGGCCGGGCCAAAGGCATGCGCGGTGGTCCGGGCATGGGAGAGCTCCTCGGGGAGCTGTTGACGCGGCGGGTACCGCTCGTGGTCGGCTACGCCGGCTGGGAGGGCGACGTGATCATGAGCGCCCTGAAGCGACGCCTGAAGAGCCCGCTCCGGAACCAGCTCTACTGGTTCTGCTTCTCGCGGGAGTCGGTCGACGCGCTGCCGGTGTGGCTCCGCGATCACCCCAACGCCTGCTTCGTGGTTCCCGAGCCCGGTGACCGGCAGCCCGCCGAACAAGTCTTCGACGCCCTGCTCGGCGCGCTGCGTGTCGAGGCGCCCGCGCTCACCCGGGACCCGCTCGGCTTCTTCGCGAGCCGACTCCGGCAGAGCGCGCCGGAGCGCGCTCCCGGTTCGCCCGACCCCTACTTCTTCGACGAGGTCGTCGCGCGCGTGGAGCGCGCCGCGGCGCTCGTGGGCGCGCAGCGGACCAGCGACGCGCGCGCTCGCATCGAGTCCGTGCGCGATGCGGTCCGCCGCGGGCGCTACGACCTCGCGGCGCGCCGTGCGCGGGCGCTCGAGCTCCGCGGTCTCGAGCGTGGCCGCGTGGAGGAGCTGCTGGACGCGCTCTGGCCCGCCTGCGCCAACGCGGGGGTCGACCCGAAGGAAGACGCACGGGTCTACGAGGCGTTCCTCCAGGTCGTCGACGCCCGGCCGACGGCCCGCGTCCGTCGCGGCCGGCTCGCGAGCGTGCTCATCGGCCGGGTCGCTGCGCTCCATCGCGCCGGCCATCCACGGAAGGCCCGCCGCGCGCTCGAGGATGCCCGAACGAGGCTCGCCGCGGACCTGGCGGAGATGCCGCGCGCGCGCCAGCGGCTCCTCCTCTTCGAAGGGCGCATTCACGCGAAGGCCGGTCGCGAGGACCGCGCGCTCGAGACCTTCGACACGATCCGCTCCGAGTTCGGACGGTCCCGTGATCGCCGGGTTCGCGAGGGGGTCATCCGCGCTGGAGTCGAGGCGGCGGCGCTGCTCCTCGCCGATGGCCGCGACGAAGACGCGCGCCGGCAGCTCGCACCCTATGTCACCGAAGGAGCCGTCACCCCCGCGCTCCGCCGCGTGACTGCCGACGCCTTGCTCATGGCGGCTCGCGCGGAAGAAGCGCTCGGTGCTGCACCGGAAGCCCAACGATTGCGCGAGCGGGCCATCGGTCTCGGCGCCACTCGTCGCGTCGAGTGAGCGGCGAGAATCGACGAACGGTGTTCGCCGCGCGGCCCGTCGCGAGCTAGGGTCTCGGGGTGGTGAGGAGACTCGGCTGGATCGCTCTGGCGTGCGTCGGTGCTTGTGCGGTGGACCCGGGTGGGTTGCCTCCCGAGGATGGAGGCACGGAGTGCAGCGGTCGCACCGAGTGCGACGACTCCATCGACTGCACCGAGAACCTCTGCATCGATGGCGCGTGTGTGGTCACGGCGATGGACGCGCGTTGCGCCGGCGGCGAGGTCTGCGTGGAGGGTGTCGGCTGTCGACCCCTCGGGACCTGCGATCCCGACGAATGCGCGGAAGCGTTGAGGGATCCCACCACCTGCGAGGTGGGCGCGTGCAGCGACGTGGAGGGGACCTGCGTCGGCGAGACCGTCTGCGCGGAGGGGGAGAGCTGTTGTGGCGACGGTTCCTGCCAGGACTGTGACGATGGCAACCCCTGCACCGAGGACCGCTGCGACGACGGCGGCTGCGTATCCGTTCCACTCACCGACACCCCCTGCGACGACGGCGACTTCTGCAACGGCGTCGACGTCTGTGACGCTGGCGCCTGCATGCACGCGGGGAACCCGTGCGAAGGGACGACCAGGTGCGACGGGACCCGCTGCGTCGGCTGCATCGACGAGAGCGACTGTCCCGCGCCCATCATGCCCGCCTTCGGCGCCTGCGAGTCGGCCGACGTCTGCAGCCTCTCGGGCACCCAGACCCGCATGGTCACCACCTTCGCGTGCGTGGCCAACGAGTGCGTTGGCACCACGACTCCGGAGGAGCAGGCGTGCAAGCGCGACACCGACGGTGAGACGTGTGGGCTGACCATGGCGACTGGTTGGAGCGTCTGCGGTGACTTCTCCGATACCTGCGACGAGGTCGGGACGCAGAGCCAGATGGTCACCGCTCGCGAGTGTGTCAGCGGCGCCTGCGAAGTCGTGATGCGAACCAACGTGCGCGACTGCATGCGCGACACCGACGGGACCACCTGCGCCGACTTGGAGATCGCCATGGGTGACTGCGAGGCGATGATAGGCAGCACCGTGTGCTCACAGAGCGGCCAGCGGCGCGTCACCACCACGATGTTCCTGTGTGCCGACGGCGCCTGCGCGATGAGCCCGAGCGACTCCATGGAGGCGTGCTTCCTCGACACGGACGACCAGCCCTGCGATCCCTCGAACATCTGCGCCGGTCTCTGCGCGGATGGCAGCTGTGACAGCGGCGCCACCGAGGGTGACAGCTGCGACGACGGACTGGGGTGCACCGGTGGCGACACCTGCAACTCGGGCACCTGCGAAGGAAGCGACGGCTGTCGAGCCATCGATGGGGACTGCGGCTTCTGCCTCGGCCGCTGCGATTGCGTCGCCAGCGGCGGCGGCGGCTCCTGCCAGTGTCTATGAGCGCCGCCTAGGCCGCCGACCCCCGCTCCCGCCGCGGTAGCGACACCGTCACCGTCAACCCATCGTCGTTGGAGAGCTCGAGCGTCCCGTCGTGCTGGTGCACGAGCGTTCGCGCGATCGTCAGCCCCAGTCCGGAACCCTCCGCCTTCGTCGTGACCCCCGGCTCGAGCACGCGCTCGCCGATCTCGGGGTCGAGCCCCGGTCCCGAGTCGCGCACGGCGATGGAAACCCGGTCGCGCTTGCCGGCGACCTCGATCGCTACTCGTCCATCCACCGGGCTGGCCTCGAGCGCGTTCTGCACGAGGTTGACGAGCACCGTGCGGATCTTTCGCTTGTCCACCTCCGCCTCCGTCGAGCCCCGGCACACCAGCTCGATCGTCAGGCCGCGCTCGGCGCAGGCCCCCTCGTAGAGCGCGACGATCTCGCGCAGCAGCGGCTCGAGGTCGTGGGCCTTTCGGTCCAGCGGGCTGACCGGCCGAGAGAAGTCGAGGAGCTCTGCGACCACCTTCCGCATCCGGTCGACCTCGGTCCGCAGGATTCGGACGTGGTCACGCGCCTTCGCCGGTGTGCCCCCCTCCAGCTCCCGGTCCAGCAGTGCGCCCAGCCCCACCATGCTCGCGAGCGGGTTCTTGAGGTCATGGGCGAGCTCGCCCGTCAGCGCTTCGAGCTCCGAGCGCTGCGTTCGGTGCAGCTCGAGCTCGCGCTCCCGAGCGGCCGACAGATCGTGATAGGCGCGCGTGATCACCAGCCGGAGCTTCCGGCCCGCCTGCGGCGCACCGAGGGTCGCCGCGCCGAACACGCCGGCAACGATCCAAGGTCCGGGCCCGCGGCCGAGGACCACCCAGCCCTCGAGGTAGCTGGGGATGAAGCCGTCGAGGGGGTGATGGACGTGGATCCAGGCCAGCGTCACTAGCCATGGGATGTGGAAGAGCAGCGGCACCCAGCGGCTGAAGCCCAAGGGCCCGAAGAGACCGGTAACCACGCCGAAGACGATGACTCCGGGCATCAGGGGCGAGACGAGCCCGCCCGTGCCGGTGATTACGGCCGCCTGCGCGACGTGCAGGGCGAAGAGGTTGGCTGGCACCCCGAGCGCGAGGTCGCCGGTGCGCACGTAGTGCCGGTTCTCGGCGATCGAGATCGAGAGCACCAACGCCATCGCGCTCACCAGGCTCGCCGTCCGCCAGAGTGGACCTTCGAGCGCCGCGAGCAGGGCGATCGTGGCCACGAAGGGAGCGACGTAGACCCGGACCCGAACGAAGAGATCGACGAAGCGGTCGCGGGTCGCACGCTCGACCTCTCTGTCGGGGATGCTCGGTCCCTCCATGACGAAGAGAGTAGGAGCGATGCGTCGAAGGAGGCCAGCCATGACGTCGTGACCTTCACGATTCGTGCCCCTCCACCGTCGGTGACCTGACGAGCGCTCATGGACCGATGTGTCCGGACCTCCGGACACGGCGTCCGAGGCTCCGAACGCCTCGGACGTTCGAGGCCCTGCGAACACCGCCGATAGCCGTCGGCACGGTGCTTGAAACGAGGATGGGCGATGTCACGAAAGGCACCGAGGATCGCGGCCCTTCTCCTCTTCGTCGGAGGCGGGGTCGCTGCGTACTGGTTCTGGCCGCGCGCGGTCGCCGATGCGGACGCGTTCAGCTCGAGCGTGGTCGAGGCCACCGAGGTCGACCTCGGCTCCCGGATGGGAGGCCGGCTGCTCACGCTCGAGGTGCACGAAGGCGACGCGGTCGAGGCGGACGCCGTGCTCGCCACCCTCGACTGCGGCCCGACCGAGCGCACGCGCGAAGAGCTGGTGGCGCAGCTCGAGCGTGCCCGCGCCGAGGCTCGCGCGGCGAGCTCACAGGTCCGCGGCGTCGGCGCGCAGCGGAACGGCACGACCACTCGGGTGCGCGCGGCGAGAGCCAGAGCTCGTGCACTCGAGGCCCGACGCGAAGCCGCGGAGCGCTCGGCCCGACGCGTGGCGCAGGTGGGCCGCTTCGCCACCGAAGCCCAGCGGGACGAGAGTCGGGTCGCGGTCGACGAGCTCTCGCTCCAGCTCGAAGCTGCCGAGCGCGACGCGGCATCCCTCCAGGCGCAGGCTCGCGCATCCGGCGCCGAAGAAGAGGCCGCCGAAGCTCGGGCCGAGGCCGCCAGCCACGGTGTCGCCGCGCTCGAAGCGAAGCTCGCGTCCCTCGAGCTCGACCTCGCGGAGTGCACCATCCGGGCGCCTCGCGCGGGTGTCGTCGAGACCGTCTTCATCGAGCGCGGCGAGCTCGTCAGCCCCGGCCAGCCGGTCCTCCGCCTACTCGACCGTCGGAGCCTCGAGGCCACCCTCTACGTCAGCGCGGACGGGCTCGCGGCCGTAGAGCTCGGCGCCCCGGTCGGGATCCGAGCGGACGCCTTCGGCGACGAGCGTTTCACCGGGCGCGTCACCACGGTGGCCGTCGAGGCCCTCTACACCCCCCGCAACGTCCAGACGCGCTCCGACCGAGACCGGCTGGTCTATCCGGTCGAGGTCACCCTCGACGATTCGAGCGGTCGGCTGCTCCCGGGCATGCCGATCGAGATCCGGCTTCAGCGATGAGCGACCCCACCGTCGTCACCCGGGACCTCCGCCATCGCTACGGGAGCATCGACGCGGTCGCGGGCGTCGATCTCACCATCGCCGCCGGCGAGCTCTTCGGGATCGTCGGTCCCGACGGCGCGGGCAAGAGCACCATCGTCCGGCTGCTGGCCGGCCTGCTTCGCCCGACTGCGGGCGAGGTGCGCGTCCTCGACCGGGACCCGCGTGAGCGCGAGCAACGGCGCTCCATCGGTCTCGTTCCGCAGCAGCACGCCCTCTACGGCGACCTCTCGATCGACGAGAACCTCACCTTCTTCGGTCGGCTCTTCGGCCTCGACCGAGCGACCTTTCGTGAGCGTCGGGAGCGCCTGCTGGCCATCACCCGCCTCGCGCCTTTCGCGGACCGCCGCGCCAACGCCCTCTCCGGTGGCATGTACAAGAAGCTCGCGCTGGCGTGCGCGCTCCTCCACCAACCAAAGGTCCTCCTCCTGGACGAACCGACCAACGGCGTCGATCCGGTGAGCCGACGGCAGCTCTGGTCGCTGCTCGGCCACTTCCTCGACGGCGGGATGACGGTGCTGGTCACCACGCCCTACATGGACGAGGCCTCGCGCTGCGATCGCGTCGCCCTCGTACATCAGGGCCGCCTCCTCGCGCTCGGCACGCCCGCCGCGCTCGTCGACGACATGCCAGAGCGCACCTTCCGGGTGACCGGCGCGGCCCGCGACTGGCTTCACGAGGTGCTCGAGTCCGCCGTGGGCGTGGTCGCCGCGTCCCCTGCGGGTGCCACGCTCCGAGCCGTGGTTCGGCCGGAGTCGGTCGATGGGCTCGCCGCGCGCCTCGCCGTTGGTGGTGCGCGGCTCGAGCCGACCGCGCCCGACTTCGAAGACCTCTTCTTGGCCGCGGTGGCGGCCGCGGAGCGCGAGCTCCTCGAGCCGCGGAGGGCGAGCGCGTGAACATCATCGAGGTCACGGATCTCATCCGACGCTTCGGCGACTTCACCGCCGTCGACGGAGTCACCTTCGAGGTGCGCGAGGGAGAGATCTTCGGATACCTCGGCGCCAACGGGGCGGGGAAGTCCACGACCATCCGCATGCTCTGCGGGCTCCTGGCGCCCTCGGCGGGCTCGGCGTGGATCGGTGGCCACGACGTCGCTCGCGACCCCGAATCGGTGAAGCGCTCCATCGGCTACATGAGCCAGCGCTTCAGCCTCTACCTGGACCTGAGCGTCGCGGCGAACCTCGAGTTCTTCGCCGGCGCCTACGGCCTCGCTCGTCGTCGCGCGCGATCCCGCATCGATGCGCTCGTCGATCGCCTCGATCTGGCGCCGCTCCTCGGTCACTCGACCGGCGACCTCCCCGGCGGGCTCCAGCAGCGGGTAGCGCTAGCGTGCGCCCTCGTCCACGAGCCTCGCGTCGTCTTCCTCGACGAGCCCACGGCCGCGGTCGGACCCGCGTCCCGCCGCGACTTCTGGTCTCTGATCCGGGAGCTCGCCGCGGAGGGGGTCACGATCTTCGTGACCACGCACTACATGGACGAGGCCGAGTACTGCGATCGCGTCGGCATCATGGTCGCGGGTCGGCTCGTCGCCCTCGACACTCCCGCCGAGCTCAAGCGGACCTTCGTCCCAGGCGCGCTCATGCGCCTGGCCGCCCCCGGTCTCACCGACCTGAGCTCCCTGCGGGCGCTCCCGGAGGTCGCCGCCGCGGAGATCTTCGGCCGCGGCGCCCACGTGCTCCTCGCCAGCGACGTGAAGCCCTCGCCGGCCATCGATCGGCGCCTCGGCGAAGCCGCGAGAGCCGGCGGCGCGCACGCGCTGACCATCGAGCGCATCGAGCCCACACTCGAAGACGTCTTCGTCGCCACGGTCGAGGGCGGACCGCTCGGCGCGTCGGAGGCCCCAGCGTGATCCGCGCGTCGCTCACCCGGCTGCTCGCCGTCGCCCACAAGGAGCTGCTCCACGTACGGCGCGATCCGCGCACGCTCATCTTTGCGCTGGTCGTCCCCATCGGGCTGATCCTCCTCTTCGGATTCGCGATCAGCTTCGACATCGATGAGCTCCCGATCGCGGTCGTCGATCAGGATCGGAGCGCGGAGAGCGAGCGCTTCGTTCGCCGGCTCACCGCGACGGAAGAGCTGGTCGTCCATCACCGCGCCGATTCGGTGTCGGACGCCTACGACCACGTGCGACGCGGCGACGTGCTCGCCATCCTCGTGATCCCCGCTTCCTTCTCGTCCACGCCGGTGCCCGAGCGCCAGGTCCAGCTCCTCATCGACGGCAGTGACGGGTCCACCGCCAACGCGCTGCTGGGGAAGGGCGCTTCGCTCGGCGCTCGCGCGCTGATCTCGCTGATCGACGGACCGCTCCCCGAGGGCGGTGGTGCGCGGCTCGAGCTCCTCGGCGTCTTCAACCCTGCCGGCCTCAGCGCGTGGTTCATCGTCCCGGGGCTCGCGGCGTACGTGGTCGCGATCATCGCGGTGCTGCTGACCGCGCTCACCATCGCGCGCGAGATCGAGCAGGGCAGCATGGCCCAGCTCCTGGCGACGCCGGTCGGTCGCGCGGAAGTCATCCTCGGGAAGCTCCTGCCCTATCTCGGGCTGGGAGCGCTGGCGGTCACACTGGTCCTGGCCGTCGGCTTCCTGGTCTTCGAGCTCCCCCTCCGAGGGAGCGTGCCCACCCTCGTCGTCGCCTCGCTCCTCTTCCTGCTCGGCATGCTCGGCCAGGGGCTGCTGATCTCCACCGTGACCGGGAGCCAGATGGTCGCCACGCAGGTCGCGACCATGAGCTCGATGCTGCCGTCGATGCTCCTGAGCGGCTTCATCTTCCCGATCGAGAACATGCCGGTGGCTCTGCAGTGGATCACCCACATCGTCCCGGCGCGCTACTACGTCGACGTGCTCCGCGGGATCCTGCTCCGGGGCAATGGTTTCGAGGTCCTCTGGCCGGAGCTCGCCGCGCTCTCCATCTTCGCGGTCGCCATCCTCGGCCTCGCGACTGCGCGCTTTTCCCGGGAGGCCTCGTGAGCCGCTGGCAGCAGCTTCGAGCGGTGATGCTCAAGGAGGTCCGTCAGGCGCTCCGCGACCGGCGAATGCTCGCGCTCCTCCTCATCGCGCCGACCATCCAGCTCCTCGTCTTCACCTTCGCCGTCGACTTCGAGGTCGACTCGATCGCCACCGTCGTGGTCGACCAGGACCACACGAGCGCGAGCCGTCGCCGGGTCGAGTCGCTCCTCGCCGAGGGAACCCTCCGCGACGCCGGACGCGCGAGCAGCCCACGGGAAGCGGAGCAGCGGCTCACGGAGGGCCTCGCCACCGCGGTCGTGATCATCCCGCACGGCTTCGCGCGCCAGGGAGGCCGCGGCGAGCCCCAACCAGTGCAGGTGCTCTACGACGGCAGCGACCCGAACCGCGGGACGGCTGCCGCGAACGCCGCGCGCGGGTTCTTCGGCGACGTCAGCGCGTCGCCCGTCGCGTCGCGCATCCTCTACAACCCGAGCCTCGACACCGCGCCCTACATGGTCCCGGCGATCGCCGGGATCCTCTTGCTCCTCATCACCACCATCGTCGCGGCCATGGGCCTGGCCCGAGAGTCCGAGACCGGGACCCTCGAGCAGGTCCTGGTCACGCCGATCTCCCGGTCCACGCTCCTGCTGGGCAAGCTCCTTCCCTTCGCGGCGGTCGGCTGCGTCGACTTCGCCCTCGCGATGGTGGTCGGCGTTCGCTTCTTCGACGTACCGGTCGAGGGCTCGCTGCTCGCTCTCTCGCTCGTGGTGGTCGTCTACCTGGTCTCCACCCTCTCGCTCGGGTTGCTGGTCTCGACCCTCAGCCGCAACCAGCAGCAGGCGTTCATGACCGGCTTCCTGGTCATGCTCCCCGCGATCCTCCTGAGCGGGGTGCTCACCTCGCTCCGCGCGATGCCCGAGTGGCTCCAGGTGCTGACCTGGGTGAACCCGCTGCGGCACTTCGCGTTCCTCACCCGCGCGCTGCTCTTTCGAGGGGCCTCGCTCTCGGAGCTGGGCCCGGAGCTCGGCGCGCTGATCCTCTGCGCCGTCACCCTCCTGTCGGCGTCCGTTCTCTCCTTCCGCAAGACGAAGAGCTGACATGGCCACGGAATACCCGCCCCTCCGCCCTCTCCTCTGGCTCCTGCTGGCGCTCGCACTGGCGCTGATCGCACCGCGCCTCGCGTTCGCGCAGCCGGAGCCCTCGGTCGCCATCGCCCTGGCGGAGGGTGAGCGACTGACCCTCGACGAGGCTGTCGACCGAGCGCTCACCGCCGCGCCCTCCCTCGCCGCGTCGGAAGCGGATTCCGCGGCCGCACGCGCCGAGGCGTCGGTCGCGCGCGTCGGCCTCTTCCCCACCGCTCGGGTCGAGGCGGCCTACACCCGAATCGGCGGCTTCGACGATGGGAGCATCCAGGGCCCGGCCGGTCCGATCACGATCGACGTTCCGCGGAACCGAACTCGCTTCCGCGCACAGGTGGAGGCTTCGTTCACCGACCCCTTCGTGCGGGTGCTGCCGACGGTCCGAGCGCTCGAGGCGCAGGCGGAGGCCACCTCCGACGATGGTGGCGCCGCCCGACTCGAAGTCGAGCTCGCGACGACCTTGGCCTACCTCGCCTACGCCGACGCTCGAGCGGCCCAGGCGGTCACCGCGGTGTCCCGCCGTCGCGTCGACGAGCAGCTCGAGCGCCTCCGCGCCATGCAGTCTGCGGGACTCGCGAGCGAGGTCGCGGTGCTCGACGCCGAGGCCCACCTCGCCGAGGTCGTCGCACGCATCACCCGCGCCGAGGCCGACGTTCGGGTCGCGGCGGAGGCGCTCGCGAGCTGGATGGACGTCGCTCCGGCCCGCTGGGCGGTCGACGTCCCCAGCGCGTCGTCGACTCGCGCCGTCGACGTGCTGGTCGAGCGCGCCGTCGCGGCTCGACCTGCCATCCGAGCGCTCCGCCAGCGGATCGAGGCCACGGATGCCAGCGCGCGAGCCGCGCGTGGCGGCCGCTGGCCTTCCATCGGGACCTACGCCGCCTTCGAGGTGGCCAACCCGAACGCCAACGTCGTCCCGCCCGAGGATCGATTCCAGCGGAGCTGGGAGCTCGGCGTCTTCGCGCGCTGGTCGCCCAACGCCGTGGCGCGAGCGAACCGGGAGAGTCGCCGCGCCGAAGCGCAGCGCGAAGCGCTCGTGGCGCGCCTCGAAGGGTCGAGCGACCAGGTCCGGCTCGAGGTTCGCCAGAGCGTCGCCTCGCTCGAGGCGGCGAGCGCGGGGCTCGCCGCCGCCGAGGCCCGCGAACGCGCGGCGCGCCGCTCGTACGAGGCCTACGCGGCCGAGCTCGAGGCCGGGCGCGCCGTGCTCACCGAGCTCCTCGCCGCCGAACAGGGTCTCGCCGCCGCGGAGCTCGCGGTCTGGCGAGCCCGAAGCGCGATCGCTGCCGCCGATGCTCGGTTGCGCGCCGCGGTCGGCGAATGACGGTGGCCGGATTCGCCACGCGGCTCCGTCCAGGGCGCGATAGGCTGGGACCGTGAGCTCCCGACCGCGTGTGCTGCTCGTCGATGACGAGCCCTCGATGCGCTACGTGCTGCGCGGTCTGCTCGAGCCCCTCGACTGCGAGCTCGTGGAGGCGGAGGGCGGCGCCGAAGCGATCGCTGCGTTCGAGAGCGACGGACCATTCGACGTGGTGATCACCGACCTTCGAATGCCCAAGGTCGACGGCTTCGCCGTGCTCGACGCGGCCCGGGCTCTTCCGCGCCCGCCCGAGGTGGTCATGATCACCGCCCACGGCTCCGAGCGGCACGCGGTCGACGCGCTCCATCGCGGCGCCGCGGACTACTTCAAGAAGCCCTTCGAGCCCGACGAGCTGACGGCCGTCGTGCGTCGCACGCTTCGCTCCGCGCGGCTGCGAGGGGAGCGCGACCAGCTGGCCGACGAGCTCGCCCTCGCCCGCACGATGGTCTTCGCGGCGCCCTCGATGACCGACCTGGCGCGCCTGGTCTCGCGTGTCGGGCCGCTCGACGTGAACGTGCTGATCACCGGCGAGAGCGGCACCGGCAAGGAGCTCCTCGCCGACGCGATCGTCCGGGCGTCGCGCCGCCGAGCCAAGCCCTTCGTACGCTTCAACGCCGCCGCGCTACGCCCCGAGCTCGCCGAGGCCGAGCTCTTCGGCCACGCGAAGGGCGCCTTCACCGGCGCGAGCGGTGAGCGGGAAGGGCTCTTTCGCGCGGCCGATGGCGGGACCCTGCTGCTGGACGAGATCGGCGACCTCTCGCTCGACACCCAGGTGCGCTTGCTGCGCGTGCTCCAAGAGGGCGAGGTCCGTCCCGTCGGCAAGGACCGACCCGTGACGGTGGACGTGCGGGTGATCGCCGCGACCCATCAGGACCTCGAGGCCCGGGTCGCCGAGGGCCAGTTCCGCGAGGACCTCTATTACCGGCTCAAGGTGGTCCAGCTCGACGTGCCACCCCTGCGAGAGCGCCCGGAAGACCTCGAGCCCCTCGCCGAGACCTTCCTGAAGCGCGCCTCCACCCGTTTCGGGGTGGCTCCGGTGCGCTGCGACGAGGCGCTCCTGGCGCGTCTGCGCGCCTACGCTTGGCCGGGCAACGTCCGGGAGCTCCAGAACGCCCTCGAAGGGCTCGTGGCGCTCAGCCGTGATGGGGTGGTCGACCTCGACCGGCTCCCGGCGCCCAAGGGCCCGGCCAGCAGCGGCTCGCTGGAAGAGCGCATGGACGCCTTCGAGCGCGGGCAGGTCGTCGAAGCCCTCCGCGTCTGTGGAGGGAATCGAGCCGAAGCCGCGCGCCGGCTCGGCATCGGTCGTGCGACGCTCTACGAGAAACTGGCGAAGCACGACATCGACCGCGACGAGGCGTAGGGCCGCCTCTCCGATCCGGTCGTAAGCAGGTCGCGGTTGTCGTTCGCGACTGGGTCGGGCATCGTCCTCACCCCAGCCCCTGGAGTGTTGTGAACATGGCCCACGAAACCGTTGCCTCGATGATCGCCGACCGTATCGCCAAGTCGCCCAATCGACCGGCGATCCGAGCCAAGGACGGCTCGATGTGGAAGGACACCAGCTGGCGCGAGCTCGGTCAGCGCATGGCCCACATCGCGGCAGGTGTGCTCTCCGCGACCGACGTCCCCGACCGCGCCGCCATCGCCATCATGGGCAAGCCGAGCCCGGAGTGGATCGCCTGCGACTTCGGTTGCCTATCCGCCGGACTGCGCACCGTACCGGTCTACTCGACGCTGCTGCCCGAAGAGGTCGGCTACCTCCACACCGACACGGAGGCGGTGGTTGCCATCGTCAGCGATGCCGAGGCCCTCGCGAAGGTTCGTGAGATGCGCAAGGGCTTCACCTTCTTCGAGGAGGAGTACGCCGCCGACCGGGTGAAGCTGAAGCACATCGTCGTGATGAACCCCGAGGGCATCGAGCCTGCGGACGACTGGGAGAGCTTGGCCGACCTCGAGGCCCGTGGCGCCGAGAAGCTGGGGGAGCTGCAGGACGAGATCGATCGCCGGGCCGCGGTGCCGAAGCGGGACGACGTCTGCACCTACACCTACACCTCCGGGACCACCGGGCCGCCCAAGGGCGTGATCCAGACCAACGGAAACATGCTCTCGATGCTGGAGAGCGTGGAGAAGATCAACATCTTCGAGGGGACCGGCATCACGGCGGGTGGGCTCTTCCTCTTCCTCCCGCTCGCGCACTCCTTCGGTCGGCTCATCGAGCTCGCTGGGCCCTTCTTCGACGCGCCGACGATCATCTCGTCCATCCCGACGCTCGGCGACGACCTCAAGGCGACCCGCCCCGGGTTCTTCCCTGCGGCGCCGCGCGTCTACGAGAAGATGGTCGCGAAGATCCAGACCGCGGTCGCCGGCGCGCCGCCGATCCGCCAGAAGCTCTTCGGCTGGGCGCTCGACACCGGCAAGGCGACGGTACCCTACAAGAGTCGCGGCAAGGAGCTCCCCTTCTTCCTGAAGCTGAAGCTCGCGGTCGCCGACAAGCTGGTGCTCTCGAAGCTTCGGGCGACCCTCGGCTTCGATCGCACGGAGATCCTGCTCAGCGGCTCCGCGCCGCTCAGCGTGCCGGTTCACGAGTTCTTCATCGCCTGCAACCTGACCCTGCTCGAGGCGTACGGGCTCACCGAGACCTGTCCGGGGCTCACCTCGAACCGCCCCCACGACTTCCGTCTCGGCACCGTCGGGCAAGCCTTCCCCGACGTACAGATCAAGATCGCCGACGACGGGGAGATCCTCGCCAAGGGTGGCAACATCACCTCCGGCTACCTCAACCGCGACGACGCGACCTCCGAGGCCTTCGACGACGAGGGCTGGTTCCACACCGGCGACCTCGGGTCGATGGACTCCGAAGGCTTCGTGAAGATCACCGGTCGGAAGAAGGAGCTCATGAAGACCTCCGGCGGCAAGTACATCGCGCCCGCGAAGCTCGAAGAGCGCGTGAAGCGACTGCCGATGATCCAGGAGTGCATCACCGTCGCCGACTACCGGAACTACGCGACCGCGCTCGTCGCGCTCGACCCGGAGGAGCTCGACGAGTGGGCCAAGCAGACCGGGAGCTCGAACGACCCGCAGAGCGACGCCGTCCGCGACGCCGTCCAGAAGCACATCGACGAGGTCAACGAGGGCCTCGCCCGGTACGAGACCATCAAGTACTTCCGCATCATCCCGATGCTGACGGTCGAAGACGGTCTGCTCACCGCCTCACTCAAGGTGAAGCGCGGCCCGGTGCAGGAGCGCTACACGGACCTCATCGACGAGATGTACGAAGGCAAGAAGAAGAGCGCCTGAGCGCGCTACGCGCCGCACCACGGACAGGCGTAGAAGTACTCGTCGTTCGTCGGCCCCTCACAGCGGTGGCAGCGGTCCGGTAGCCCCGGGCCGCGCCACGGCCGCCGCTCGCGCGACCCGCAGGTCGGGCACGCGCGCATGAAGCGGCGGAGCTCGCCCTCGCAGCCACGCTTCGCGCAGCTGCGGCTGGCGCGGGGATCCTTCGGCGCCTTGTGGCCGTTGCCCTCGAGCCGGGTGCCGCACCATCCGCAGGCGTTCCACTCTCGTCGCACGCCTCGCTCGCAGTTGGGGCAGAAGAGGGGAAAGCCGCTGATCTCGCGGAAGCTGTGGTCGGTGGCGCTGCACCAGGGGCAGTGGCGCATCGCCTCTGCGATCGCCCCCCCGCATCGGCGGCAGGCGAAGCGCATCCGGAGGGACGCGCCATGGTGGGCGGCGAAGGTCTCTGCCAGCACCTCGCGGGCGGGTGGCAGCTCCTCGCCGCGCCGCTCCTCCACGCTGCGCCCAGCTTCCAAGAGCGCCTCGAGGAGCGCGACCGCCGAGGGGTAACGGTCGCCGGGGTTGAAGGCGATGGCGGTGCGGATCACCGGCCGGTAGGGTGGCGGCACTCGCTTGATGAAGCGCTCGTTCTGCACCAACGGCCACTCGAAGGGCCAACTCGGCAATGCGCCGGAGAGCAGCTCGTACGCCACCAGCCCCCACGAGAACACGTCGGACGCCGGCGTTGCTTTCCCGTAGGCCTGCTCCGGCGCCATGTAGCCGAGCGTTCCGCACTGCGTGAGCGTCTTCTCTTCGTGCCAGCGCGCGAAGCCGAAGTCCGACACCAGCGCCGTTCCGTCGTCGTCGATGAGGATGTTCTCGGGCTTGATGTCCCGGTGGAGCACGCCGCGCTCGTGCGCGTGGGCGAGCCCAGCGGCGACGTCGGTGAGGATCTTGAGCGCCGTCGCTGGTGAGCGTTTCGCTGGTCGATGCTCGTCCAGGCTGTGCTTGCAGAGCCTCGTCGCCAGCGCGAAGTAGTCGTCGATCCAATCGGCGTTGAGGACCGGCAGCACGTTCGCGTGGTCCAGGTGGGACGCCACGCGGGCCTCTCGCACCACCCGGTCGGCGCCCATGTCCTCGATGCCCTCGGGCAAGACGAGCTTCAGGGCGACCACGTGGCCCTCGACCGTGTCCCGGGCTCGCCACACCTGGGCATACGCCCCCTCTCCGAGACGCTTGTCGAGGAGGTATTTGCCCAGTCGGGCACGGCGCCGAAGGGGCTTGGACATCCGGTCGGGAGTGGAGCACCTCACCCGCCCGAACGCCACCCCGACTTTCTGATGCTGGGGCAACCCGCCACGATCGCGGTCGCAACGCCTCGATCCGGCACACCGTGTTCCGACGATCGTCGGTGGCATCGGAATTGCTCTGTATTCTCGCGATGAGCGCCACCACCGGCACCGCGGAGCACGCTCTCGCGCCCTCACCCTCCACGAACGGGACCTCCCCTCGGCCCCGGCGGACCGATGCGTACGCTCATCCGGAGGATCGGAGCGTGGCCATGCCCGGCAAGACCCGCTTCGAGCGCCGCCGGAGCCGGCTGGTGCACGCCGCGGCCTTCTCGCTGCCGATCATCGGCGCGGCGATCTTCATCGCGTCCCTGCGCGCCACGGCCATGATCACGCTGCCGCTGGCGATCGCGGCCTTCCTCGTGATCCTCACCTGGCCAGTCCACTCCTGGCTCGCTCGGCGCACCCATCGGGTCGTCGCCATCATCGGCACCCTGGCCACGCTCGCGCTCATCGTGGCGAGCTTCGTGGGCCTGCTCTACTGGGCCCTTCGGGGCTTCGTCGCGAACGTCGACACCTACGCCCGCTCGATCGCTGCCTTCGCGAAGGAGCAGGAGCGCTACTTCCCGGCGCTCGCGAGCGCCTTCGACCCCGATCCCGAGCAGCTTCGTTCGATGGCACAGGGGACGCTGCGCACCTTCGCGCTCTCGGCGAGCGTCGCGTTCCTGTCCACCATGTTCACGGTCTTCGCCGTCTCCGAGGCCGGCCGATGGCGTCATCGCGCGGTCGCCGTCTTGGAAGACCGGCGACCGGGTCTCATCTCCACCCTCGGTGGCGTCACCTCGCGCTTCCGCCGCTACATGTGGACCCGCGTGGTGATGAGTGTGCTGACCGGTGCGGGGACCTTCATCGCCTGCTGGGCCTTCGGCGTCCGCGACGCCGCGCTCTGGGGTGTCGTCGCCTTCCTGCTCAACTTCATCCCGAACATCGGCTCGCTCGTCGCGGTCGTGCCCCCCACCTTGGTCGCGCTGACCCAGGGCGGTGGCGCCTTCGCCCTCCCGGTCCTCGCCGTGCTCACGGTGGTGCAGGTCACCATCGGCCAGTGGCTCGAGCCGATGGTGCAGGGCCACGCGCTGAAGATCTCACCCTTGGTCGTGCTGCTCAGCGTCGTCTTCTGGGGCTGGGTGTGGGGCGTCGGCGGAGCACTGCTCTCCGTGCCGATGACCGTGCTCTTCATCGCCCTCTGCGAGCGGAGCCGGCAATGGAGCTGGATCGCCGAGCTGGTCTCCGAGACCGGCGAGGAGGAGCCCCCCCGAGCCGTCGAGTCCGACGAGGACTCTTCGCCGCCGGTGGACGCGCTGGCCGCCGCCAGCGGAGGTCCGAGCCCATGAGACGAGTGGGAGCACCGATGACCGACGCCGAGCGCCGAGCCATCCGGCGGGCCTACGACGAGGTCGCGAATCTCACCCTCGGCGAGCTGCGCGCGCACCTTCACGGTCGCGCGACACCGATGCGTGGACACGTCACCGCAGGCGAGCAGGAGATGTGCGATCGCTTGTGCGAAATCCAAGACAAGCGGGAGCACGAGCTCACCGACGCCGACCACGAGCTCATGGCCCGCGCGGTCAGCCGAATCCACCTGCTCCTGCGTCAGCGCCCAGACGGTCCGGTTCGCTGTTCGTCCTGGCGTCGCCGGCTGCTGCTCCTCGGTCACGACCCCTTGCGCTCGGTCCGAGACCGGCGTTTCGGCAACGGCCACTGATCGGGGGCCGTTGACAGCGGCGCGCCTGGGCGACCCAATCGCTCCATGAGCGAGACGAGCGTCACTCTCGAGGTCGCGGCCGCGACCCCACAGGATCAGGGCAAGGGCGTCGCCCGAGTGAGCGACGCGGCGATGAAGGCCCTCGGCCTGCAGCCTGGCGACGTGGTCGCTATCGAGGGCAAGCGGGTGAGCGCCGCCATCGCGCTCCCGCCGCACCTCGAAGACGCCGGAAGGGACATCATCCGCCTCGACGGCATCGAGCGAACCAACGCGGGGGTGGGCGTCCGTGATGCCGTGACCGTCCGGAAGGCCGACCCCAAGCCTGCGCGCCGGGTGGTGCTCGGCCCCGCGCAGCCGAACGTCCGGCTCTCCGGCTCGGGCGAGGCGTTGAAGCGGACCTTCCTCGGTCGCCCGGCGCACCCAGGCAACGTGGTGAGCACCAGCGTCTTCCAGCCGGGGGAGAGCTTCCCCCCCGAGCTCCAGCGCACCTTCGGACGTCGTCGCGCGTGGGGTCTGCAAGAGGTTCGCCTGATCGTCGTGTCCTCGCAGCCGAGCGGCATCGTGAGGGTGAGCCAGGAGACCGAGGTCGTGCTCCTGCCCGAGTACTCGGAGCCCGAGGAGCCTCGCGTCATCGACGTCACCTATGACGACGTCGGCGGGCTCTCCGAGACGCTCGATCAGGTGCGGGAGATGATCGAGCTCCCGCTCAAGCATCCGGTGCTCTTCCAACGGCTCGGCATCGACCCGCCGAAGGGCGTGCTCCTCCATGGACCGCCCGGCACCGGCAAGACCCTGCTGGCGCGAGCGGTGGCGCACGAGGCCGATGCTCAGTTCTTCATCGTGAACGGCCCCGAGATCGTCGGGAAGCACTACGGCGAGAGCGAGGGGCGGCTGCGAGAGATCTTCGAGCAGGCCGAGCAATCGGCGCCGTCGATCATCTTCTTCGACGAGATCGACTCCATCGCGCCCAAGCGCGCCGAGGTGAACGGTGAGGGCGAGCGGCGGCTCGTCGCCCAGCTGCTGACGCTGATGGACGGGCTGAAGCCGCGGCAGAACGTCATCGTCATCGGCGCGACCAACCGACCGGAGGCCATCGACGAGGCGCTGCGCCGCCCCGGGCGCTTCGACCGCGAGCTGGTCATCGGCGCGCCCAGCGTGGAGGGCCGCCGCGAGATCCTCGACATCCACACCCGCGGGATGCCGATCGCCGACGACGTCGAGCTCGATGAGCTCGCGCGCATCACCTACGGCTTCGTCGGCGCGGACCTCGGCGCCGTCGCTCGGGAAGCGGCGCTCGAGGCGCTTCGGCGCCGGCTCCCGGAGATCGATCTGGGCGCCGACGAGATCCCGGCCGAGGTCCTCGACAGCCTGGTGGTCACCCACGAGGACTTCACCGAGGGACTCAAGCGGGTCCAGCCCTCGGCGCTACGCGAGATCATGATCGAGACGCCGCGAGTCCGCTGGGACGAGATCGGTGGGCTCGAGAAGGCGAAGACCGCGCTACGCGAAGGCGTCGAGCTCCCGCTCAAGCGCCCGGAGGCCTTCGAGCGCCTCGGTATCCGCCCGGCGAAGGGCTTCCTCCTCTACGGTCCGCCCGGCACGGGCAAGACGCTGCTGGCGAAGGCGGTGGCCCGCGAAGCCGAAGCGAACTTCATCTCCGTTCGCTCTTCGGACCTGCTCAGCAAGTGGTACGGCGAGTCGGAGAAGCAGATCGCCCGCCTCTTCCAGCGCGCGCGTCAGGTCGCACCGACGGTGATCTTCATCGATGAGATCGACTCGCTCGTGCCTCGGCGCGGCGGCGGTCTCGGCGAGCCCGCGGTCACCGAGCGTGTGGTCAACACCATCCTCGCCGAGATGGACGGCCTCGAGGAGCTTCGGCAGGTGATCGTCATCGGGGCCACCAATCAGCCGACCCTGGTCGACCCCGCTCTCCTTCGTCCCGGTCGCTTCGACGAGCTCATCTACGTCTCCGTCCCCGACGCCGCGGGTCGCCAACGGATCCTCGCGATCCACGCGGCGGGCATGCCGTTGGCGGACGACGTCGACCTCGAGGCACTGGCGGCCGGAACCCAGGGCTTCACCGGTGCCGACCTCGAGGACCTGGTCCGCCGCGCCGGTCTGCTCGCGCTCCGCGAGGACCTCGAAGCGACTACCGTGCCGATGGCGCTCTTCGAGAAGGCCCGCGCCGAGACCCGCGCGTCGGTCACCGCCGAGATGGAGCAAGCCTACGAGAAGATCCAGGAAGAGCTCCACCACGAAGCCCCCACCCGGCGTCGCATCGGCTTTCAGTCGGACTGAGCCTTCCCGAAGAGCTTCAGCAGTGCCGGCAGGAGCGTGAGCTCGGCGATGGTGGCGACCGCCAAGGTCACGATCGCCAGCTCTGCGAAGCGTGCGACGGGCGGCAGGTCGCTCACGAAGAGCGCCGCGAAGCCGGCCAGCAGCGTCGCACCGCCGACCAAGATGCCGGGGCCGCTCTCCCGGAAGGTCCGGTCGAGGTCGCGGTGCCGCCGGAAGCGCACCAGCGCGTGGACGGTGCCGTCGACCGCCAGCCCGAGCGACGCGGCGAAGACCATCGCGGTGGAGGCATCGAGCGCGAGGCCCCGGAGGGCCATCCAGCCGAGCCCTGCCGCCAGCGGCAGTAGGTTCGGCAGGAGCGCGATCGATCCCAGTCGCACGTCGCGCAGGAGCAGACCGACGATCAGGAACACGCTGACCAGAGCGAATCCGAAGGTGCGGCTCAGGTCCTGCTGAATG
Organism: uncultured Sandaracinus sp.; assembly: GCA_964462035.1. Taxonomy (GTDB): domain Bacteria; phylum Myxococcota_A; class Polyangia; order Polyangiales; family Houyiibacteriaceae; genus UBA1660. Next base: position 46,560 of record CAYXAP010000041.1, on the reverse strand, counting down.
GTGGCGACGGCCGTCGAGGTGCGAGCGGCCTCACCGGCCACGCGCACCGAGTGGTGGGCGCGCAGCTCCTCCACCAACGACACGATCGACTCCGCCGGCGCGTCGCGCAGCGAGACCTCGATCCGCTGGGAGCCGTCGTCGCTCTCCCAGCCCTCGAGGAGTGGGCCTCCGAGCGTGGTCAGCGCGGCGCGGGACGCCGCGTCGCTCGGCGCTCCCGCATCCGTCGGCGTGAGCAACGAGAAGATCTGGGCGCGGAGCGTCTCGGCCGACACGACCCGCGTGGTCTCCGCTCGCTCGTCTAGCCACGCGGTGACTCGTCGGCTGGTGTCGACGTCGGGCGCCAGGAGCTCGAGCCGGCGCGAGCCGCCGTGATCGGCGTCGATGGCGCGCGCCACGCGGGCGGGAGCCAGGTCGGCGGGGAAGGGCGCGAGCAGCCGGCTGCCCTGCGGGATCCGACCGGTTCCGGTCAGCGCCGCGCCACCCAGCAGGAGCCAGAAGAAGAGCATGGGCCAGGGTCGTTTCGCCGAGAAGCCGGCGATGCGCGCCGCCGTGCGCCCGCGTGTCCGCGGCCGGAGCCGCGCGCCTTCGAGCCCGCTGACCACCACCACCAGGGTCACGGCGTAGGCGACGATCACTCCAGCCACCGACCAGATCGCCAGGTCGCGGACCGCCGGCGTGCGGGCGAGCGCCAAGGCGCCGAAGCCCGCCGCGGTCGTCGCGGACGTCACGAGGCAGGCGGCGGCCATCTCCCGAGCGGTGTCCCGGAGCACGCCCCGCCGGGTCTGCGCCCCGAGCGCGCCGTCCTGGTCCACACCCCGCTCTCGCAGGTGGTCGCGGTGTCGGAAGACGATGTGGATCGCGTCGGAGATCGCCACCGTCAGGATCAGCGGTGGCAGCATCGCGTGGAGCAGCGTGAAGGGCTGGCCACTGATGGCCATGACGCCGAAGAGAATCGAGAGGCTGATCCCCGCGGCGGCCATTGGCAGCGCGACTCCTCGCCGGCTGCGCATCGCCAGAAGGAGCACCAGGGCGTTTCCGAGCATCGCCAGCCCGATCGGCAGTGGCGCCTCCTCGGTCATGATCTGGCTCAGGGCCGCTTCGAGCACTGGTGCGCCGGTCAGCTCCGATCGCAACGATGGCTCGGCTCGGAGCGGACCGGCCAGCAGGTCCGCGCGCCACTGCGTGCCCTCCTGCAGGTGGACCAGGAGCAGTGCACTGGACCCATCGTCGCCCAGCAGGGGCCCCAGCAGCTCACGATGACGGCGGACGAGCGCAGCGCCTTCGCGGTCCCCGTCCCCGAAGGGCTGACCGAGCGTGGTCGGACCACCGGTCGCTTCGGCGACCGAGGTGAGCCCGTGGGGGAACGCGTCGGGGTGGGCTTCGATCAACGTCAGGAGCGCATCGAGCTCGGCGTCCGCCTGCGCCTCGTCACCGTCCGAGGGGACCGGCAGCGGCACGTTGGTCGGGCTCTGGACTCGCGCCACCGTCGGCTCCGCTTCGAGGGCTCGGGTGAGCCGGTGGATCGCGGCCAAGGCATCGTCGGCCAGGACGTCATCGGCATGGACCTGCACCAACACCAGGGGGCCGAGCGGTCGGCCGAAGCGCTCGCCGAGCTCGGCCTCGACCGCGTCGATCGCGGGGGCGTCGGGTAGGAGCGCCCGCGGCTCCAGCCGCATCTCGAGGGCGGGCAGCGCGACGATGCCCCCCACCGCGAGCGCGGTGAGCGTGGCCACGATGGCCCGTCGCAGGTGGGGGCGCTCACTCATCGCCGCTCACGCATCTAGCGTCACATGCCAGACGCGTCGAAGGCTCCGACCCAGAACGGGCGGAGCCTTCGAGCGCGGGAGCCTCTTCGGCTCAGAGGGCGCGCAGCTTGCGGTCGGCGTCCTTGCGGAGCGTCAGCCACATGAAGTTGCGCACGTCGAAGAGGTCACGCGGGGTGACCTTGGCCTCGACCAGCTGGTCGCGAGCGTTCACGGCCATCATCTGCAGGACCTCGTAGGTCGGCAGCTCGGGGCGCATCTCCATCCGGAGCTGCGGCATGAGGATCTTGGCCTGGTCGCGGAACGCGGTGGCCCGGATGCACACGTGGACCTCGGGGTCGTGGAGCGCCGGGAGGGCGGTCACCAGGGACCAGGAAGCGCGGATGCCGGCCTCTTCGACCTTGTCCAGGTAGCGCTTGAAGCGCTCGGCGAAGACCTCGTCGCCGTGGAGCAGGTCGCGGGTGGCGACCGTGAGGATCTCCATGGCTTCGTCGTCCTCGATGGCGCGGACCGACTTGCGCTCGGTCGAGCTCAGCAGGTCGCAGCCCATCAGCACGTCGCTGATCATCTTCCAGCCGGTCTTCCAGTCCTTGGCCTCGATGACCGGGTCCAGCTTCTCGGGCGCGAGGTCCTCGCGGCACGACTCGATGGACGCGTCCACGTGGGCGCGCTTCCGACGCGAGGCGTCACGGAAGGCGGCCTTGTAGGACTCGGCCTCGAAGCCCTCGGGGAGGGCGGCCTTGAAGAGCGCGATCTGGTCGCCGAAGGTCATCGACACCGTCGGCGTCGAGGTGGTCGGCTCGTCGAAGTCGGAGTGCTTCAGCAGCGTGAGCAGCCGGCGGGCGGCCTTCTTGGCCACGTGCTCTTCCGGCTGGATGGGCTGCAGGAGGTCGTAGTAGTCCCGAGCGATGGTGCGGACGCGACCGTCCTCGAACTGATAGTGACGACGATCGTCCGCTTCGGCCGCGAGGATGGCGCGGCCCCAGTTGGGACGACTCGTGTGGATGAAGAGCTGCGGACCCGACAAAAAAGTACTCCTTGAATGAGGAAACGCCGCTCGGAGCGGCGTAGAAGCGCGTGCTTGGCACCCGAACAGAATGATTTGAGCCAAATCTGAGCGGAAAGTCGTGCCCTTTCCGCCAAAGTGAGGACTTTCATCCCTCACCAAACGGAAATTTCCCCGAGCTTCGAGAGCGTTTTCGGGCGGCACACTAGCACACCAGAACAAATGCGCCCGCTTGTTGGCGTCCTCGTGTCATGGCTGGCGCGTGGATCCCGAAATTGCGGCCATTTCTAGGCTTTGTTTCGTGAGTGATCCCTCGGAGTCTCGCGACCCATGTTCACTCGTCCGCGAACGCCACCCCTCGGTAGTCACGAAAGGGGAGATCCAGGACCGCCGTCCTCGAATGAGGCTCTGCCACCAACGGGGGGTGCGCGTCGAAGGCGTGGTAGCGAAAGAGCCGCGCGACCACCAGAGCGCACGCCCGGGCGGCGAGGTCTCCCGCCCCCAGCAGCTCGGCCTTCAGCTCGCGGTCGTTGCAGGCGGCGATCCCCGCCTCCACCGCGCCAGCGTCCCAACGGGTCGGCTCGAGCGGAGGTTCGCTCTCCGCATCGGCGGGGCCCGGGTCGTTCCCGCGTCGCCAGAGCGAGACCTCCCCCTCCTTCGCGAAAGGGTCCACCGGCTCGCCGTTCAACAGGACGTTCAGGTGCAGGTGGGGCGCCAACCAGGGAAAGAAGAGCACCCCGTCCACGCTCGACATCCCACTCAGTCCGAGCACCCCGCCGCGCTCGACGTGGTCACCCACCGCCACCAGCGCGCGGGCCAGGTGGTTCGACGTGCTCATCAGCCCACCGCCGTGGTCCATCACCACCTTCAGACCACCTCGTTGCATGTCGCACTGCACGGACCGGACGATCCCCGCAGCGATGGTGCGCACCTCGGTCCCGACCGGGACGGCGAAGTCGGTGCCGACGTGCCCGTCGTAGGTCAGCTGTCCGCCGCGGAAGTCGCGACAGGTGGTGATCTTCACCGAATAGCCCTGCTCCCGTGGGATGGGACGTCGGTTGAAGAGGTTGTAGATCCAGACGCGTCCGTCGGCGCGCTCCCGACCGAGCCAGAGCGGGAAGGACACTCGCAGCGGTCGGAACATCTTCACCGAGCTCAGGCCGAATTGGCTTGGTGGGCTGGTCCCGTCGCCCGCGATCGCCGTCCATGACTGACGCAGAGCCGGACCCAGCGGCCGCAAGCCAAACACCTCGAGCAACCCCACCGATCGTCGCATGAGGGCGATCTAGCAGGGATCGGACGAAATGCGAATGCGATTCGGTTTCAGTTCGTTCGGGCGATGCCACCCATCGCGACGTACTTGAGCTCGGTCCAGTCCTCGAGGCCGTGGCGGGAGCCCTCGCGACCCTGCCCGCTCTCCTTGATGCCGCCGAAGGGCGCCGCCGCGTTCGAGACGAGTCCAGTGTTCACCCCGACCATCCCGTACTCGAGCCCCTCGGCGACGCGCCAGACGCGGCCGAGGTCCCGGGCGTAGAAGTAGGACGCCAAGCCGAAGGGCGTATCGTTCGCCATCCGTATCGCATCCGATTCTTCATCGAAGGTCAGCACCGACACCACCGGACCGAAGATCTCCTCGCGAGCCATGGTCATTTGCGGGGTCACATCGGTCACCAAGGTCGGCTCGAAGAAGCGTGGGCCCGCCTCGTGCACTCCTCCCCCGAGCACGATCTCCGCCCCCGCGTCGGTCGCCTCGCCGAGCAGCCGAGTCACCTTCGATACCGCGTCTTCGTCGATCAGCGGGCCCAGGGTGCTGTCCTCGTCGAGCCCATAGCCGGGCCGGACCTCGGCCTCGATTCGCGCCCGGAGCTTCTCCACGAACTCGTCGTGGACGGAGCGCTGGACCAGCACTCGGTTGGCCGCGACACAGCTCTGCCCGGCGTTCCGGAACTTGGCGACCATCAGTCCGTCGACGGCCGCGTCGATGTCGGCGTCGTCGAAGACCAGGAAAGGAGCGTTCCCGCCCAGCTCCAGGCTGAGCCGCTTCAGGGTGCCAGCAGAACCCTCCGCGAGCTTCTTCCCGATCTCGGTCGAGCCGGTGAAGCTCAGCTTTCGAACTCGGCCGTCGTCCAGCCAGGGTTCGGAGATCGCTCGCGCGCTCGAGCCGGGTATCACCGAGAGCACCCCCTTCGGCACTCCCGCTCGCTCGCAGAGGCCCGCCAGCGCCAGCGCGGAGAGCGGCGTGCTCTGCGCGGGCTTCAACGCGAAGGTGCACCCAGTCGCCAGCGCTGGCGCCAGCTTCCGAGTGACCATGGCGCACGGGAAGTTCCACGGGGTGATGCCCACCGTGATGCCCACCCCCTGGCGGAAGACCACCAGCCGCTGGTCCGGGTTGGCGCTCGGGATGGTATCGCCATAGCTACGTCGCCCCTCTTCCGCGAACCATTTCACGAAGCTCGCGGCGTAGCGGATCTCGCCTTGGGCCTGATTCAACGGCTTGCCGTGCTCTCGGGTCAGGATGCGCGCCAGGTCGTCCTGGTGCTCGCCCATCAGCCGGTGGAGCTCATGGAGGATGGCGCACCGCTCGTCGGCCGTGGTCGCCTGCCAGCTGGGCAGCGCCGCCTCGGCCGCGTCGATGGCCTCGGTGGCATGCTCCGAGCCCGCGCTGGCGACCTCGGCCAGGGGCTCGGCCCGGCCCGGATCCTCGACCACCAGCGTCTCGCCCGTGTCGCGCCATTCGCCCCCGATGAACGCCTTCGTCTGGAGCAGCGTGTCGTCCTTCAGACCATCCATGGTCGATCCCTACGCCGCTCGCGGGCGGCGGCAAGCGCTCGCTGCTTTGTCGACAACTGCGGCCATCGGGCTCGGATCGGTAGGATCGCGCCGATGGACGAAGGCAGCGGCTCCTGGCTGGACCAGCTCCAGCACTGGATGGATTTCGAGCTCATCCATCTGGGCTCGGTGAAGCTGACCGTCGGCCGGATCCTCCTGGCGGTCCTGGTGGTCATCGCGACCTTCATCGTCTCCAGCATCGCGCGCCGGCTGGCTCGCCGGGCCTTCCAGCTCCGGGGCGTGCAGGACGTGGGCACGGTGGGGCTGGTGACCAACCTGCTGCACTACCTGGTGTTGGCGATCGGCTTCACCACCGCGCTCTCCACCATCGGCTTGGACTTGGGCGCGCTCTTCGCTGCGGGGGCCGTCTTCGCGGTGGCGCTCGGCTTCGCGATGCAGAACATCGTCCAGAACTTCGTGGGCGGGATCATCCTGCTCGTGGAGCGGAGCATCAAGCCGGGTGACGTCCTCGAGGTCGAAGGGACCGTGGTCCGGATCGTCCGGATGGGGATCCGCAGCACCATCGCCCGCAGCCGCGACGGCGAAGACTTGCTCATTCCCAACGCGACGCTCATTCAGGGAGTGGTTCGCAACCGCACCCTCGGCCGCCCCGTCTTTCGGGTCCGCGCCACCGTCGGTGTGCACTACGACTCCGACCTCGCCGTCGCTCGAGACGCGCTGAAGGAGGTCGCTACGGCGCTGCACGACGATGGCACCGGCGAGCCCCCGCTCGTGCTGCTCCTCGGCTTCGGCTCCAGCAGCGTCGACTTCGAGGTCGCCGTGTGGACCCGCGATCCCTGGCAGGCGCGAATCCTCTCGTCGGAGCTCTGCTTCGCGATCTGGAATGCGCTCGCGAAGGCCGGCGTCGTCATCGCCTTCCCGCAGGTCGACGTCCACTTCGACACCGACCTCCCGCCCTTCCGCGCCGCCAGCTGATGGGGTCGGCTGTGTCTGCTCCCAATTAGTCGAGCGGCGCACCTCCAGAGAGGTACGCCGCTCAGGTTGGGTTGGGGTGACGACCGAGGGGGATGAGGAGTGGGGGATTGGTTCCCCTCGGTCATCAGGAGGAGGGTTGGGGTCACCCCTTCCCGACGTCTAGGTCAGCGCGCGGGCCGGCGATGCTCCCGCTTGCCCTCGGCCATCTCGCGGGCCTCGGCGGCGCGCTCGGCGCGCTCGCCGCGGGGCCCACGCTCGCGGTCGGGGCGCTCACCATGGGCTTCGGCTCGCTCCGGGCGTTCACCGCGGGGGCCGCGCTCGGCGCGCTCGGCGGGTCCACGCTCGGGGCGCTCGGCTCGGCGGGCGTCGCGACGCTCGTGGGCCGCTCGGGCTCGTTCGTGACCGCGAGCATGAGGCGCCTTCTCCATGGCGCGCTCGAGGCCGGTCGCGTGGTCGGGGCCCTTCTCGCTCGGCTCGGCGCCGGAAGCGACGGTCTCCATCGGGTCCGCCGGACCGGCGTTCTGGAGGGCGACCGCGGCACTCCCGCCACCGAGGGCGGTGACGACGGAGAGGGCCTTGAGGAAGGGGGCGTTGGCGAAGAGGCTGGTGAACGACATGGCTGTTTCTCCTTGGCTTTCGGCGCCACCACCGGCGCCACATCAGGAGAGACGGGCCATTTCTGAAGCTTCTCTTTAGCTGCCCACTTTTTTCGATCGGGGCCCAGAAAGGGGTGCTTCTACCGCCGGTGCCGGTTCAGGTAGGCCTGCGCGACCGCGGTGATCAGCTCGAGCGGCGCACCGAACCACGCGGCGTCGATCGAACCGGCGACCTCTCCACCACGGCGACGAACCTCCAGCCGGCGACCGGAGCCTTCCCCCGCGTGCTGGAAGCCGCCGATCTCGCTCCAGGTGAACGACTCCGGCCCGGTGGGCAGCCCGACCACGCAGCCATCCGGCGCGAGCACCAGCACCCGCGGTCGCTTCGACCGCCGCGAAAGCGAGCGCCAGTTGCGGGCGAACGCCATCGGCAACGACGCCCCCACCACGGCGCTCGCGCCCGCGACGGCGACCGCGATCAGCGCGCTGCCACTCAGCGCGCCCCCATAGAGACCGAGCAGTCCACCCGCCGATCCGGCGGCGAGCACGTCGACGCCGCGGCGCCACCAGCCACCAGGGCCGGCCCCGACCGGCACCTCGAGCGCGCCCGGCACGTCTTCGCGAGCGAGCACCTTCTGCATGAGCTGGTCCGAGGGGAGCATCGGCCGCTGCAGGCCGCGATCGCGGTAGCCGCTCTGGTCGACCCGCGCCCGGATTCGCGACTCGAGCGTTTGCAGATCCGCGACGCCCTCCGGTAGGTCATCGGGCCCCACCTCGATCCAAGGCGGTCGCGGCGGCTCGCGCGGCACGAGCACGAACGCCTTCTTCGGTGCGTCCGTTGGCATCAGCGCGACTCCGAAGACCTGGTCCCACCGGGCCTCGAGGCGGACGCGGCCATCCCCATGAGCCGTGATCCCCTCCGGGGTGAGCTCGATCGGCCCGGGTCGGCCCTTCACCGGCGTCTCTCGAATCCAGCCGCTCACTGCCTGACGTATGCGGCCTTCGGCCCGCCCCGTCGAGCCAAGCGTGCCATCGACGCCGCAACCGGGCGGCTCGAGCGCCGAAGAGGGGCGCCATGGAGCGAGCTTCGGACGCCTCGGGGGAGAAGCGGAGCGCTGCTCGTGTTAGAGCACGAGCCGTGGTTCGCCTGGCGTTCAAGAGCGGCACCCTGGAAGTGCACGGGTTCGAGGAGGGCGACCCGCGCGTGCCCTCGCAGTGTCGCTGGGATGCTCGATCCGCCTGCCATCGCGCCGCCGCCCAGGACTACGCCGCGATCGTGATGAGCTTCGTCCGAGGCGAGATCGCCTACGAGGACGAGGCTCGCGCCTACGAAGAGCTCGAGGGCGGCCTCCGGGTCCGGCGCGAGCCGCGGCCCTATCAGCGCGAGGCGATGACCGCCTGGAAGAAGGCGCGGGGCCAAGGGCTCGTCGTGCTGCCGACCGGTGCCGGCAAGTCCTACGTCGCGATGATGGCGATCGACGATCGCCGGCGCTCGACGCTGGTGATCGCCCCGACCCTCGACCTGGTCCGCCAGTGGTACGACAACCTGCGCACCGCGTTCGGGGTCGACGTCGGCGTGGTCGGCGGCGGCGAGCATCGGGTCCTGCCGATCACGGTCACCACCTACGACTCGGCGTACATCCACATGGAGCACTTCGGGAACCGCTTCGGGCTGGTGGTCTTCGACGAAGCGCACCACCTGCCGGGCGAGACCTACGCGCTCGCCGCCAAGCTCTGCCTCGCGCCCTTCCGGCTCGGGCTCACAGCGACCCCCGAACGCGCGGATGGCCGCGAAGCGCTCCTGGAGGAGCTCGTCGGCCCGATGGTCTACCGACAGGAGATCGTCGAGATGAGCGGCGACTACCTCGCCGACTACGAGACCGTCCGCATCGCCGTCGACCTCAGCCCCGACGAGCGCCAGCGCTACGACGCGGCGCGCGCGACCTACCGAGCCTTCGTGGTCAGCCAGGGCATCCGCATGGGCTCCAAGACGGGGTGGAGCGACTTCATCATGCGCTCGACCTTCAGCGAGGAGGGCCGCCGTGCTTTCGCCGCCTACCGCGAGCAGCGCCAGCTCGCCTTTGCCGCCTCCGCGAAGATGGAGACGGTCGCTCAGCTCCTCCACGAGCACCGCAACGACCGCGCGATCCTCTTCACCCAGGACAACGCGACCGCCTTCGATATCAGCCGGCGCTTCCTGATCCCGTCGATCACCCACCAGACGAAGGTCAGCGAGCGCTCGGAGATCCTCTCGGCGCTCGCCGAGGGGACCATCCGCGCCGTGGTCACGTCCAAGGTGCTCAACGAGGGCGTCGACGTCCCGGACGCGAACGTGGCGGTGATCGTCAGCGGCAGCGGCTCGGTGCGCGAGCACGTCCAGCGCCTGGGTCGCGTGCTCCGCAAGAAGGAAGACAAGCGGGCCGTGCTCTACGAGCTGGTCACCCGCGAGACGAGCGAGGCGTTCACGAGCGAGCGCCGGAGGGACCACGTTGCTTACCGCTGACCTGGTCCGCATCTACCGTCGCAAGGGCGAGCTCAAGCTCCGTGCCTGGAAGGGCGACGCGCGCGCCAACGCGGAGTCGATCGCGCGGCGCTACGTCACGATCGCCGAGGCCCACGTGGGCAAGACCCGCGGCGAGCTCAAGGACGCGATGGACGACGTGCCGACCCCGTCCAGAGATCGAAAGGTCGCGGACGGTCTGCGAAAGCTGGTCATGGACCGGTGCGAGGTCGAGGTCGACGCCGAGCACGATCCCGCCGAGATCCGAAAGGCGGTCTTCGAGCGAGCAGCGGCGCTCCGGCGCGAGGCGACCTACCGCGGCGCCTTCGATCGCGACGTGGTCATCGCGGAGGTCGCGAGCGCCCGGGCCCTCGAGCCCGAGGAGATCGAGCGACTCCTCTACGCCGACCTCAAGAGCAATCATCGCATCCTCGGCTTCGAGACCATCGGTGGTGAGGCGCTCGTCGATCTCTACGACGAGTCGCAGGTACAGGCCGTGCTCCTGCGCGCGGAGAAGGTGGTCGTGCAGGTCGCGGCCAAGTCGCCGGCGACCTACCGCTACCTCTTCCGGAAGCTGAAGTTCTTGCGCTTGCTGCACACCATCGAGCCCGGTGAGAAGGGCGGCTACAAGATCGAGATCGACGGTCCCTTCAGCCTGCTCTCGAGCGTGACCAAGTACGGCCTGCAGCTGGCGATGGCCTTCCCCGCCATCCGGGCGTGCGATGCGTGGGCTCTCGACGCGCAGGTTCGCTGGGGCAAGAAGCGCGATCGGCTGCACTTCCACGCCGAGGGCGAGCGGAAGGCGGGCGAGCGCGAGGCGGCGCTCCCCGACGAGGTGCAGAAGCTCCTCGACAAGCACGGCGAGCGCTTCGACAAGGGCCGAACGGCGTGGGCGGTGTCGCCCTCGAGCGAGATCCTCTCGTTGCCCGGCGTCGGTGTCTGCATCCCTGACCTCGTCTTCGAGAAGGACGGGACCAAGGTCTACCTCGAGGCCCTCGGCTACTGGAGCCGCGACGCCGTGTGGAAGCGGGTCGAGCTCGTCGAGGCGGGCCTGCCGGTTCCGATGGTCTTCGCCGTTCCGAGCCGGCTCCGGGTCAGCGAAGAGGTCCTCCCCGACGATCTGCCCGGCGCCCTCGTGGTCTACAAGGGCGTCATCCCGGCGAAGAAGCTCGAGGAAGCCCTCGACGCCGCCGCCGGCTGACGTCGCCTCAGCGGCAGCGCATCGGGTCCTCTAGCTCGACCCTTTCCACGCACGCGGTGGAGGTCGTGCTGCACTCGCAGTAGCGGTAGGCCCGCTCCACCCCGCACTCGTTGGAGAAGTGGAGGTAGGTCGGTCCAGCGACGCCGCAGCCACCGCCGCCGCAGGTCGAACCACAGCTGGTGACGGGAGGCTCGTGCGTCTCCGCCCCATCGCAGTTGTAGTCGAAGAGATAGGGCTCCGGCGCCGCGAGCAGGTGGGGACAGTCGTCGGTGGCGGGCGGACAGCTCGTGATGGTGTTGTCGAAGCAGCGCGTCACGCCGCCGAACCACGGGTAGGGCGCGCCGCAACGGCAAGGCCGGCGGTCGTTCGCGCATCGGGGGAACCCGAAGTACCGGCTCTGTCCAGGGAAGACCGTGCTGATGAAGTCGTTGCAGTCGTCCTTGTCGAATCCACCCGTGCAGCCCGTGAAACCGATGGCGGTGTGCATGTCGTTGTCCCAGTCCTCGGGCCGGGGGTCGGTGCCGTCGCAGTTCGTGTCCAGGCGATCGCAGAGCTCGGTGGCGCCCGGGTTCACGGAAGCCATGGAGTCGTTGCAGTCCACGTTGCCGACCGTGGGAGCGCGGCTCGTCTCCATGCTTCCGCAGGTGCACTTCAGCATCGGCATCGCGCCGGCGGGCGGGTAGCCGTCGTCGTCGGCGTCGGTGTAGCAGCTGGTCAGCAGGGACTCGTCGATGGCGCCATCGCAGTCTTCGTCCATGCCGTCGCAAGCGATCTCCGTCGGCGCTGGGGTGATGTCGCAGTCACCCCAGGCACCGTCTTCGCAGGGCTGGGTGCCGCCACCGCACACGCCGACGATGCCGCCCTCCGAGCACGAGCGGCTCGCGGGCGGGATGCACTCGCAGTCCTCGTTGATCATCTCGTTGCAGTTGTCGTCGGCCGGCGTTTCGCATCGCTCGGTCGCGGCGGGATTGATCGCGAAGGTGCTGTCGTCGCAGTCGGTCGTGCTCATCGTCGGCACGGTGTTGGTCGTGCCCGAAGGACAGCGACCGACCTCTGGCCGCCCGTTGTCCGCACAGCGGGGGGTGGCGGCGCTCGCGGCGGGATAGGTGTCGTTGTCGCCGTCCGTATAACAGACCACGGCGACCCCTTCGTCGACCATGCCGTCGCAGTCGTCGTCGAGCGACGTTCCTTCCACACAGACCTCGGTCGCGGAGGGGCGCACCGAGCTGTTGGAGTCATTGCAATCGATGTCGTCGCCCATGGGCGGACGATTGGTGGTGCCCGTCGGGCAACCGCCGACTTCGGGTCGGCTGGACTGCGGACAGCGCTGCGAGAGCAACGCTCCGGCGGCCGCATAGCCATCGTTGTCGTCGTCTTCGTAGCAGGCCACGGTCAGCCCCTCGTCGGTGACGCCATCGCAGTTGTCGTCGAAGCCGTTACAGACCTCGATCTCGGGCTCGATCGAGCACGTCACGCTCCATGACCCGGAGTCGCAGGTCTCGACGCCGGCGGCGCAGACACCGGGCAGGGTGCAGGGCTGGGTGTCACCCTCGTCGCAGCTGCAGTCTTCGACGGGGTCGATCACTCCGTCGCAGTTCTCGTCGACGTCCTCTTCGGTGCAGCGTTCCGTCGCGGCGGGGTTGATCGCCGCGACCTCGTCGTTGCAGTCGTTGTCGTTCTCGGCGAATCCCACCGGCTGCGCGCACCCCATTCGAACCTCACCGTCGGGGTCCCCGAAGCCGTCGCCATCGGTGTCTTCCCAGTAGGTGCTCAGGACCATCTCGTCGACCATCCCGTCGCAGTCGTTGTCGAGCGAGTCGCAGGCTTCGATCGCCGTCCCGCCGACCGCCGCGTTCGCGTCGTTGCAGTCGGTGCCGCACATCTCCGCACCATCGGCATCGACGTTGCAGCAGAGCGCGTCGGGGGCACCGTCGCCGTCGCTGTCGCGGAATCCGAACGTTCGAGGATCGCAGTCCTCGTCCCGGTTCATCGCGTCGCAGATCTCGGTGTTCCCGGGATAGCGAGCAGGATCGGAGTCGTCGCAGTCACCGCCACCGCACTCGATCGACAGCTCCCCGTCCTCGTCCGCGTCGACGCAGGTGTCGCCACACTCGTCGGCGTCTTCGTCGCACATGGTCCCCATCGGGCAGGGGCGGTCACCGGCCACGCAGCCTGCCGCGTTCGCGAGGGGGTCGCTCGGGTCGCAGGTCTCTGGCCCGTTGCAGTAGCTCCCATCGTCACAGTCGACGTCGGACTCGCACGTGGTGGCCGCGTCGGCCGAGCCGTCGCCGCCGCCATCGTCACCGCACGCGAGCAGGAAGAAGGGGAGCAAGAGAAGAGCACGCTTCATGGCGCCCATCATGGGAGATGGTCGTGAAAACTTCCACTCCCCCCAGAATCAGGGACGCATGCCGGGTCGTGATCGTGGGCTCTGGTCGTTTGCGAAGACGAACTCGAGGAGCGAGCGCATCAGCTCCGGTCGTGGCGTGCCGTGATGGCCCGCGAAGGTCTCGAAGCGGGTCTCGACGCCGTACTCGCGCGCGGTCTCGTTTGCCCGCGTGATGCCCCGTCGCCGTGCCGCGTCGTCGGAGTCTCCGATGGCGAACGCGATGCGGAGGTCGCGCTCTCGGAGCGCCTGGCGTGCGCCACGGCGCGGTCTCGCGCTCGAGCGCGCACCCAACACCAGTGCGCCGCGATAGCGTTCGGGGTGCCGAAGCAGCAGCGCCCAGCCGGCGTCGCCGCCGACGGAGAAGCCGGTGAGGTAGATCCGCTCGGCGTCGACCGAGTGCTGTCGGCCCGCCTGCTCGAGGTCCGCGCCGACCCGCTCGTCGAGCCAGCTGACGTAGTCGTAGAAGCGGGGCAGATAGTCGCTGCGGCTCGGCGAGCCGGGCGTGAGCAACACGTAGTAGGCGTCGACCGGGATCAGCCCTTCGAGCCGGCTCCACATCTGCTCGGAGGTCCCGCCGGTCCACGGCAGGACGACCACCAGCGGGTAGCGCTGGCCGGGCTCCATGCTCCCCACGCGGAAGAGCCGGGACGGCTGGTCCAGATAGGTCGCTCGCCCGTCACGCCGACCCGTGCTCGGGAGCTCGGCGGGGGCGACGAGCTCGAGCGCGAAGAGCTCGCTACCCTGGGTCCGTCCCTGGGTCGGCGGCAGCAACCCGAAGGCGACCACCGCGCCGACGATGAGCAGGGAGCGCACGCACTCAGCGTATCACTGGCGCGGCGTCATCGCCGGGCGCCGCTGCATCGCGAGTCGACGATCAATCCAGTGAATGCGAGGCTTCGCCTGTGAGCGACTGGAGCTGTCCGGGATGTGGGAGCCGCGGGTTGGAACCCTTGGACGACAGAGCGGCCTCGCTCTGCGCCGGTTGCGGCGGCGCCTGGCTCGACAACGCGGCGTCGATGCGCCTGCTCCAGCTGGCGTTGAGTGACGACGTGCTGCGAGCGGCTCGGCAGGCGGACGGACGTGCGCCCGAGGAGGGCTACCGCGAGGCGTCGCGACCCGGCGAGCGGAGTTGCCCCATCTGCGGAGAGGGGCTCGGGCGCACCGTTCACGGCGGCGTGACCCTGGACGTCTGTGGCCACCACGGGACGTTCTTCGACCGTGGGGAGCTGGTGACCATTCACGACGGCCTCCGTGCCCGCAAAGACGTCTTGGACGAAGCAGCGGTGCTCGAGCTGAAGAAGGAACTCGCCGACGCGCGAGGACGGGATCTCGCGCGAAGCAACTGGCCGCACCTGGCCGACCTCATCGATCTCTTCTTCCGCTGGTGAGCCGGGCCCCGGCCGACGGCCTCAGCTTCAGCGGCTACAGGTGATGCTGCCGTTGGGCAGCGGCGGGTAGCTGAAGATCGCGCCGTAGCACATCTCCTGGAGCGAGCTGTCGCCGAAGGTCACCGTCGAGCTGGTCGGGTTCTGGTAGCGACAGCGCACGTTGATCGAGTCGCCCTCGGCGAGCGCGACAGGCGCGTCGAGGAGCGAGAACTGCTGGTCGTCGAAGGAGTAGGTGTCCTCGAGGAGCAGGGTCTCGGTGCCATCGGTGACCGCGCGGATCTCCATGTAGTCGCCGTACTGGTGCATGTGTGGTGAGACCGCGAAGATCGTCGTGTCGGCGCGCGCGGTGCAACTGCCCTCGACCCAGTGATCGCCAGCCATCGGCGGGATGGAGAACGACTCGTTGCCGGCGAGGAGCACCTGCGCGACGTCGCTCACGTCGGCCTCGTCGGCGGTCACGACCTCGATGCCGCTGTGACCGGTGAGCTCGGCGGTGCCGACGTTGAAGAGGTGGAGGTTGAGGAGGATCTGCGCGCCGGCAGGGATCTCGACGGCGACGCCCTCCGGGAGCTCGAGCGGCTCGGTGCCGACGCCGGAGCCGTAGATCATGTCCGGGCCGTTGGTGAACGCCGCGCAGTTCGCGGTGCCGTCGGGCCAGGGGGAGTCGTACTCGAGGGTGACCACCGTGTGGTGCGTGCCTTCGGGGGCGATCGGATAGAAGGCGCGAACGAAAACGCTCTCGGTGACGGTCTGGCGAACGCAGACATAGCCCTCTTCACCGGCGGGCATGCTCCAGTCGCCGCCCACGATCTCGTAGCGGCCGTCGGGGGGCACGAAGGCGTCCACGTCGGTGGGGCCGCCGTCGGTGTCGGGCGAGCCCATGTCCACGCCCGGCACGTCGTCGGTGGGGTCGTCCGTGACCATGCCGTCGTCGCCGCAGGCGATCAGGGCAATCAGCGCAAAGGGAAGCTTCTTCATGGGGACTCCGTGGGGGCCGCACCCCCGATCGTTGCAGGTTCGAGCGTAAGCGGTGTGGAGGACGTGGTGCGAAGCGCGAGGACGCACCGAGCGGCTTTGCCGCGAGACCTTTAGGTTCTTGGGGGAAAGGAGGAGCGATTCACTCGCGACGACTGGGGGGATTTTCTCAAAATCCCACCCATGACTCAGTTGGTGCAGGAGAGGCCGAAAGGCAGAGGCGGGTAGAAGAGCAGGCCCGCGTAACACATCTCGGTGAGCGAGCTGTCACCCCAGCGGACGCTCGAGCTGGTGGGGTTCTGGTAGCGGCACTCGACGCGGATCCGCTCGCCGGGCTGGAGGACCAGCGGATCGATGTGCCGATATCGCTGGTCGTCGAAGCTGTAGGTGTCCTCGAAGACGAGCCGCTCGCCAGCGTCGGTCATGGCGTAGACACGCTGGTAGTCGCCGTACTGATGCATGTGCGGGAAGAGCGCGAAGACGGTCGTCTGAGCGTCCATCGTGCAGCTGCCCGTGATCCAGAAGTCCGAGGCCATCGCGGGGATGGTGAAGAACTCGTCGCCCGCCAGGACGGAGCCCGCCTCGTGCTCGACCTCGCTCGGGTCGACGGTCACGACCTCGAGCCCGCTGTGGCCCGCGATCTCCTCGCGACCTGCGTTGAAGAGGTGGAGGTTGATCATCACCTGGGCGCCGGCCGGGATCCGGATGGCCACACCTTCGGGCATGACGAAGGGCTCGGTGCCGACGCCGGAGCCGAAGATCATCTTCGGCGCGTGGTTCACGACGCTGCACGGGATGGACTCGTCGGGGATCGACGAGTCCTCCATGTACGTGACGACGGTGTGGTGCGTGCCGTCCGGGTCGATCGGGTTCAGCTCGCGGATGAAGATGTCGCGGTCGATGGTTCGCCGGACGCAGCGATAGCCCTCGCCGCCAGGGCCCATCGACCAGTCGCCGCCGATCAGCTCGAAGCGCCCGCCACCTTCGGGGATCGGGTCGCCGAAGGTCTGGATGCCTGCGTCGGTGATCGGCGGATCGCCCGGCCCGGCGTCGGTACCGGAATCGACGGGCGCGTCATCCCCGCCGCCGCAGGCGAGAGCGAGCGCGAGGATGACGATGGCCCCCCGCATGGCTCAGAAGGGGCAGAAGATGCCGTCGGCGAGCGCGGGGTAGCGGTAGAGGAGCGCGAAGCACATCTCCTGGTCGCTGCTGTCCCCGAACCCGACCGACGAGCTCGTCGGGTTGTCGTAGGTGCACGTCACGTCGACCCGCGTGCCACCACCGAGCGCCAGCTGGGGCGTGATGTCGTGGTAACGCTGGTCGTCGAAGGTGTAGGTGCCTTCGTAGATGATGTCGTCGCCGACCTCGACCGTCATCGAGGTGCCGAGCTGGTGCATGTGGGGCATCACGGCGAAGACGGTGACGTCGTCCGCCATCGTGCAGCTCCCGTTGATGACATGGCCGCTGGTCATCGCGGGGATGTTGAAGCTGAGCGGGCCCGCCAGGAGCACCTCGGCGCGGTTCTCCACCAGCGCCTCGGGCATGGTCACGACCTCGATCCCGCTGTTGCCGGTGAGGGTGTCGGCGCTCGTGTTGTAGAGGTGGAGGTTGACCAGGATCTGCGCGCCGGCGGGGATCTCCACCGCCACGCCCTCCGGCAGGACGAGCGGCTCGGTGCCGACACCCGACCCATAGATCATGTCGGGGTCGTTCGTGCCGGCGTTGCAGTTCGTGACGCCGTCCGGGAACGAGGGGCTGGTCGTGTAGGTCACGACCGTGTGGTGCGTGCCCTCCGGAGCGATCGGATAGAACTCGTGGACGAAGATCGTCTCGTCGATGGTCTGGCGGACGCAGCGGTAGCCCTCCTGACCACCGGGCATCGACCAGTCGCCGGCGGCGAGCACGAAGCGTTCGCCGCCCGGCGGCGTGAAGGCGTCCCGTTCGGTGGGTGCCAGATCCGGTTCACCGCCACCGAGGTCGGTCGGGCCTTCCGGGCCCATGTCCTCGTCCATGGCTCCGCCGTCGTCTCCACAGCCGACTGCGAGGAGAGCCGCAAGGAGCAGCGCTGCGCCTCGAATCGTGAACCTCATCACACACCTCCGTCACCGCGCTCCGCCGGGGGTTCGGCGCCGCTCGCGGCCTCGTTCGCGCGGCAGCGTGCCACAGCTTTTGGGGGGTGTCCCAAGCGTGTCGATCACCGTTCGACCGAACCGGGGCGCTCCGCAGGGGAATTTCTAAATGATTCCAAGCCGTTGAATCGGGGATTCGCCTTGCGCGGGATCCGGGCCAGCGCTACCATCTCGCGCGTGCGCGCGGAGGCTGTCGTGGTCCCCGCGCGTGCTGATCGAGCAGCACGAATCGAGCCTCCATGAGCGACGAAACCAAGCCCCCCTCCGCAGCCCCCGACGCCTACGACCAGAGCAAGATCCAGGTCCTCGAAGGTCTGGAGGCGGTCCGGAAGCGCCCGGGCATGTACATCGGTGACCCGCACGACGGCACCGGTCTGCACCACCTCGTGTGGGAGGTCGTCGACAACGCCGTCGACGAGCACCTCGCGGGCGTGAACGACCTCCTCGAGCTGATCATCCACTCGGACGAGTCGATCACCGTGATCGACCACGGTCGGGGCATCCCGGTCGGCGAGCACCCCAAGTACGGGATCAGCGCGGCCGAGGTCGTGATGACCAAGCTCCACGCGGGCGGCAAGTTCGACAACGACTCGTACAAGGTCTCCGCCGGCCTGCACGGCGTGGGCGTCAGCGCCGTGAACGCGGTGAGCGAGTTCCTGAAGATGGAGATCCGCCGTGAAGGCAAGGTCTTCTACCAGGAGTACCGCAAGGGCGTGCCGCAGGGCCCCGTCGAGGCGATCGGCCAGACCGACAAGACCGGCACGAAGATCACCTTCAAGCCGGACGCGTCGATCTTCACCATGACCGAGTTCAGCTTCGAGACGTTGAACCACCGGCTGCGCGAGATCGCGTTCCTGAATGCCGGCTTCCAGATCCGCATCATCGACGAGCGGGGCGAAGAAGAGCGGAAGGTCGAGCACAAGTTCGAGGGCGGCATCCAGGAGTACGTGGAGCTGCTCAACAAGAACAAGACCCCGATGCACGACACCGTCATCACCATCAGCGACAAGCGCGATGGGGTCGAGGTCGAGATCGCGATGCAGTGGTCGGACGCCTACAGCGAGGCGATCAGCTGCTACACGAACAACGTCCGCAACAAGGACGGGGGCACCCACCTCACCGGCCTACGGACGGCGCTCACTCGAACGATCAACAGCTACGGCAACGACCACAAGCTGCTCAAGGACCTCAAGAGCCCGCTGAGCGGCGACGACGTTCGCGAGGGCCTGACGGCCATCGTGTCGGTGAAGCACCCGGACCCCTCGTTCTCGTCGCAGACCAAGGACAAGCTGGTCTCGAGCGAGGTGAAGGGCATCGTCGAGGGCACGGTCGCCGATGGTCTGAGCGCGTTCCTCGAGGAGAACCCGAAGACCGCGAAGAAGATCATCGAGAAGACCGTGATGGCCGCCCGCGCCCGCGAGGCGGCGCGCAAGGCCCGCGAGATGGTCCAGCGCAAGGGCGTGCTCGACACCAGCACGCTCCCCGGCAAGCTCGCGGACTGTCAGAGCAAGGACCCGGGGGAGTCCGAGATCTACATCGTCGAGGGTGACTCCGCCGGTGGCTCGGCCAAGCAGGGCCGCAACCGACGGAGCCAGGCCATCCTCCCGCTGCGCGGCAAGATCCTCAACGTCGAGCGTGCCCGCTTCGAGAAGATGCTCTCGAGCGCGGAGATCGGCACCCTGATCACGGCGCTCGGCTGTGGCGTCGAGGGCGGCGACAACTTCGACATCGAGAAGCTGCGCTACCACCACGTCATCATCATGACGGATGCGGACGTCGACGGTTCGCACATCCGCACCCTGCTGCTGACCTTCTTCTACCGGCAGATGCCGGAGATCATCGAGAAGGGCTACCTCTACATCGCGCAGCCGCCGCTCTACCTCGTGCGCCGCGGCAAGAAGCTGCGCTACCTCCAGAACGACGAGGAGCTGGCCCGCTACATGATCGACACCGGTGCCGAGGGCGCCGTGGTCCGGACCCAGGCCAGCCAGGCGCCCATCCACGGCGACGCGCTCCTTCGCCTCCTCGACGACCTGCGCCGCTGGCGTCTGCGCCTCGACCGCGTGCGCCGCCGAGCGGAGCCCCGGGTCATCGAAGCGCTCATCCGCGGCACCAGCCTCCGCTCGGAGGAGCTCTCGGACGAGAGCAAGGTCGCCGCGGCCATGGACCAGGTGGTGGCGTACCTCGAGGCGAACCAGCCGGATCTCCAGCACGCCTCTTACGAGATCACCAAGCACCCGGAGCTCAACCGCTACCGCGCGCTCGTGAAGACCCGCTTCGGCGTGTCCACGCGCCAGAGCATGATCGACTTCGACCTGCTCAACGCCGGCGACGTCGAGGAGCTCCGCGCCATCGAGACCGGCATCCGAGCCCTGGGCGAGCTGCCCTTCGTCGGCGCCACCATCAACAAGGACGGCTCGGAGAGCGAGCCGGAGACCATCGGCGGCCCGGACGAGCTCTGGGACTGGATCGACCAGCGCGCCCGCAAGGGTCTGACCCTCCAGCGCTACAAGGGTCTCGGTGAGATGAACCCGGACCAGCTCTGGGACACCACCATGAACCCGGACACCCGCACCCTGCTCCAGGTCCGCATCGACGATGCCGTCGAAGCCGAGGACCTCTTCAGCGTGCTCATGGGCGACCAGGTCGAGCCCCGCCGCGCCTTCATCGAAGACAACGCGCTGAACGTCACGAACCTCGACATCTGACACTCGCGAAGCGAGCGTCAGATCCCGTGCCCGTGCCCGTGCCCGATCGGCAACGGGCTCTGGCACGAGCTCAGCCGCTGCCCGCCACCCGGCGCAGCTCCTTCACGCCCCGCCCGGTCTTCTTCCGCAGCAACGTCCGCAGCGTCACTCCGTCGACGTAGCCGACCTCTTGGGCGATCGCGTCGACCGAGGCATCGCTCGTCCGAAGCCGGTGGACCGCGCGCTCGACGCGTAGGTCCTGCACGTAGCCCAGCGGCGTCTTCCCCAGCGTGCGCTTCATGCGCCGGCTCAACGTCCGCTCGCTGGTCCCCACTGCTCGGGCCGCCTCGCCGAGCGAGAACGAGTCGGCCATGTGCTTTCGCGCGAAGTCCTCGAAGGCGCTCACGATCGGATCGTCGTGCGCGAGGTGATCGGGGATCGCGCCGAGCGCCACGCTCGGCCGCTCGTCGACCAAGAGGTAGCGTGAGGTCAGCGACGCGAGCGCCGGGCTCTGACCGCGGACCAACCAGAGCGCGAGATCCAGATGAGCGAGCGCCGCGCCCGCGGTGGTGCAGCGACCCGAGGGCACGACCATCTGATACTCGTCCAGATCGATGGCCGGGTAGCGCTGCCGGAAGAGCGGCGCGAGCCACCAGGTCGTCGTCGCGCTCCCACCGTCGAGCAGCCCCGACTCGGCGAGCACGAAGGTGCCGGTGCACGCCGCCATCACTCGGCCGCCGCGCTCGTGCTGGTTGCAGAGCCACTCGCACCCATCGCGCACGTCGCGCCGGCCGAGCGCCGCGTCGATGGTCGGCGGCGTCTTGCAGCCGAGCGCGGGCACGATGACCACGTCAGGCCGCGGCCCGCTCCCGACCGGCTCGACCGGCACCGTGAAGCCCTGCGCCGTCTTCACGCGCTTGCGCACGCCGACGCGCCGGACCTTCAACCGTGGGCGCGGCTTCGGCTGCTGCTGGGCGAGCTCGCTCGCGATGGTCAGCGTGTCGAGGATCGACGTGAGCCCGAGGTCGAAGGCTCCGTCGAGCACGAGGAGATCGATGCGCATGGCCATATTGATACCAAAGTTGTCGTTTCTGCCAATGGGCAATCGACGGTTGGCCGCCTAGCTTCTTCTTCGTGCCGCACGGTCGCGGCCGCGAAAGGAAACGAACTCATGGTCACCGTAGGACTGCTCGCGAACATCAAGGCCAAGCCCGGGAAGGAACAGGAGGTCGCCGATCTCCTCTCCGGGGCGGTCGCGCTCGCCAACGAAGAGGCCAAGACGGTCGTCTGGTTCGCCTTCCAGCTGAGCCCGGACACCTTCGGCATCTACGACTCCTTCGCCGACGAGTCCGGTCGCCAGGCTCACCTCGAAGGCCCGATCGCCGCGGCGCTGATGGGCAAGGCCGACGAGCTCCTCGCCGAGCCCCCGTCGATTCAGCCGGTCGACGTGCTCGCCGCGAAGATCCCCAGCTGAGTCCCTGGCGATGCGCACGAGCCACACTCGTGCGCATCGCCCTCAGAGGGCCGGTCGCGCGACGCGTCGCTCGGGCGGGTGCCGATCGTCAGTCCGTCTCACGATGGTCGCGCACCCAGCGCTCGACCCATCGGACCATCGCGCGTCGATCGGAGCCGACTCCGTCCCCTCCGGCGAAGGCGGCGCCTGGGCAGCGGCGCGAAGCCGCGAATCGCTCACGAGCGACTTCTCCTCCCGTGCGTCGATCGGTCACCACGAGCACCGACTCGTTCATCGCGATGTCGATGTGGGTGTTGCCGGGGAGGCCGGGGACGGTGGAGTACCCACCGCAGCGCCGGCTGTCCCCGGTGGGTTCCCAGTGCTCGCGGATGACCCAGTCCACCTCTCGGGCGAGTCGGCCCTCGCCGATGATCGAGTGTTCGGGCCCCATGACGGTCCGCCAGTCCGTGAGCGCCGTGTCGCGCGGGTCGTTCTCGGGTTCCCCCTCGAAAGTCAGCGGCCCGCCCTCGCGCATGGTGGTCATGATCAGCCCTCTCGCAGAGGCTGCCGAGATCTCCGCCTCGGGTGTGTCGGTCTCGATCGGAAGCCAGCGACCACCCATGCGGATGGTGATGGGCAGGGTGTAGCGATGGGTCGCCGCCGGCCGACCCGGCTCGTAGGGCGAGAGGTCCATCTCTCCGAGCCGGTTCACCACGTTCGGACGGTGGACCAGCTCTTCCAGGTCGATGGGCACGCCCGCCACCTCGATGATCGTGTCGTCGGGCCATGCGTACTGCATGAGTGACACACCGCTCCCGTAGTCGGAGAACTCGAGTCGACGAGCCGTGAAGCCTTCGACCGTCAGCACGTCGCCGTCGCTCCACTGGTGACCCAGGAGACGCGGCGGGAGCGGCGGAAGCGGCTCCTCCGCCGCACGGTCACGACCGCAGGCGGCGAGCAGGCACATCAGGAGAGCGAAGTGGGGGCGGGACATCGACTCGACCTACGAGTCCGAGGAGCGAAGCTCCCCGGCTGGCGTCAGAAGACCCATCCCATGCGCGATTTGGCGCGACCCGAAGGCTAGGTGGACAGCTCGATAGCCATCCGCTTTCGAAATAGCCGAAACCGAGGCGGCCCATCGGTCAGGCGCGACGCTCTCCCCAACCCGAAGGAGAGACCATGAAGAACGAAGTCATCGAGTTGCCCTACGGCAAGGACGCGCTGAGCCCCGCCATGAGCGCGGAGACCCTCGAGTTCCACTACGAGAAGCATCACAAGGGCTACTTCAAAAAGCTCGACGCCGTCCTCGACGACGCGGAGAGGGGCCAGACGCTCGAGGCGATCGTGAAGGCGGCGAGCGGCGGCAAGTTCAACAACGCCGCCCAGGTCTACAACCACAACCTCTTCTGGCTGAGCATGAAGCCCGGCGGCGGTGGTGGTCCGAGCGGTGATCTCGCCGACGCGATCGAGCGCGACTTCGGAGGCTTCGACGCCTTCGAGACCGAGTGGAAGGCCAAGGGCGCCGGCCAGTTCGGCTCCGGTTGGGTCTGGCTCGTGTCCGACGGAGGCAAGCTCTCCATCGTCGCCACCGGCAACGCGGAGACCCCGCTGACCACCGGCGCGACCCCGCTCCTGACCATGGACGTCTGGGAGCATGCCTACTACCTCGACCACCGCAACGACCGAGGCGCATTCATCGACGTGTGGCTCGAGAAGCTGGTCGGCTGGGACGAGGCCTCGCGCCGGCTGAAGGAGGCCTGAGGGGCGGCTGCCCGCCCGCCTTCTCGCGCTCGCGGGTTGCGCGGGTGGGGCCTCGGGACTTATCTAGCGGCCGACGACCATGAGCGAGCAATCGAACGAGTCCGCGCCCCTGTCCGAAGAGGCGCTGCGAGAGAAGGTCGCCGAGATCCTTCGGGGAATCCGGCACGAGCGCGACAAGTGGGACCCGGGGATCGAGGAGCTCAAGGCCCTCTTCACCGGCCCCCAGGAGGGTGCCGCCCGCCACGTCGTGGAAGAGGCCACCCGCCGCGAGCGTCTCGAGCTGCAGTGGAAGCTCGAGGAGATGCTCGAAGCGACCGCGCCCCCGCCCCCGCCCGGCGCAGAGAAGAAGGCGGAGCCGGAGCCGGAGCCGGAGGAAGAGGCCGACGTCGCCGAGCAGGAGGACGCCTCGAACCGAGTGGTCGCCCCGCTCCGCCCGGAGGACCTGGTTCCCATCTACGAAGATCCGCGAGGGCTGCTCATTCACGAGCACGCCATCGACGGCCGTTGGATCCTCACGCAGGTGAACCCGATGACCGGCCAGCCCCAGTCGATGGAGCTGAGCGACCCGCAGCGCGCCCAGGTGAAGCAGGAGCTGGCCGACAGCCCCTACTGGGTCGACAAGAAGAACCCCTCGCCGATCATCGGCTAGCGGCCCCAGCGCGCCAGCGCGGCCACCGCCTCGACCAGCTCGACCGGCGCCACCGGTTTGGGCACGTGGTTCTGAAAGCCCGCTCGGAGCGCGCGGGCTCGGTCCTTGGGTGCCGCCTGCGCGGTGAGGGCCAGCGCCAGCGTGTGCCCGCCATCCGCCACGGACAGCTGACGGACCGCTCGGATGAACTCGAAGCCGCTCATGTCCGGCATCGCGATGTCCGACACGATGAGGTTCGGTCGCTCGCTGGCGAGGAGCCGAAGAGCCTCCTTCGCGTCCAGTGCCGTGACCACCTCACAGCCGGCGCGCCGCAGGACGACCACGACGAAGTCCCTCGTGTCGGCGTCGTCCTCGACGAGGAGGACCTTCAGGCCCTGGAGCTCGGCGGGCTGCTCCGCCAGCTCCCACCCCAGCGCGGAGTCCCGTGACTCGTCGCCGGTGGCGAGGGGGAGTCGAACCTCGAAGAGCGCCCCGCCGCCCGGCGCGTCGACCACACCGATCGTCCCGCCGTGGAGCTCGACCAGGTGCTTGGCGATCGAGAGACCGAGCCCGAGTCCGCCCGCGCGCCGACTCAGCTCTCCGTCCTGTTGGCGGAAGCGGTCGAAGGCGTGGCCCTTGAACTCGTCGGCGATGCCCGGTCCGTCGTCGGCTACGGCGATGCACACCATGTCGTCCTCGCGCTGCACTCCGACGCTCACCTTCCCGGCGCGGGGTGTGAACTTCACGGCGTTGGAGAGCAGGTTCCACACGACCTGCTGCAGGCGCTGAGTGTCCCCCAGCACGACCGCCTTCTGGCTCGCGTCCACCGAGAGGGTGATCCCCTTGGAGCTCGCGGCGGGTCGGGCGGAGTCGATCGCGGCCCGAACGGCTTCGTCCACTCGGATTCGTTCCTGTCGCATGCGGAACTTCCCCGAGAGGATGCTCCCCACGTCCAGCAGGTCTTCGACCAGCCGGAGCTGTGATCGGGCATTGCGATCGATGGTCTCCAGCGCACGCTCCCGGTCGGCCTCCGGGAGGCTCCCCGAACGCAAGAGCCCGAGCCAACCCAGCATCGCGTTCAGGGGCGTCCGGAGCTCGTGGCTCACGGTGGCCAGGAACTCGTCGCGAAGGCGGCTGGCGTTCTCGGCGAGGCGCCGAGCTTCCTGTGCCGCGACCAGCGCATGCTCGCGCTCGGTGACGTCCGAGCCCTGCACGAAGACACCCGTGACCTCCCCATGCTCGGTGCGGATCGGCTGGTAGACGAAGTCCACGTAGCGCTCGCGCAGCAGCCCGCGGGCGTCCCTGAGCCGGACGAGCGCACCCCGTCCGCGGTGTGCGTCGCCGCTGTGGAAGACCTCGTCGAGGATCGCCACGAAGCCTTGCTCGCGAAGCTCGGGGAGGGCTTCCCCCACCGGTCGCCCGAGCACGTCGCGGTTCCCGATCAGCTGTCGATAGGCTTCGTTGGTCCGCCGGAACACGTGGCGGGGCCCGTCGAGGAACGCCATGAACCCTGGCGATTGCTCGAGCAGCGCTGCCGTCTCGACGCCGTCGTCGAGGACCCGGAAGGCTTGCTGGACCATCTGGGCGGGGGCGATGACTTCCTCGAGCTGCGCCGGGTCCACCGCGTCGCGCAGCCGGGTCACGTTCATGGTGTGTTGGAGCACCCACTCTGGTTTTCCCGAGGGGCCGACGATCGGTGTGTGGGTCGCGCTCCAGAACGCGTCGGGTTCCTCGGCGCCATCCACCCAGTAGCGGATGAAGGGGAGGGCGTCTGGCTCGCCGGTGTCGAGCACCCGCTCGAGCGACTTGCGCAGCTGCTGGGCGCTCGCGTTGTTCGGGTCGTTCGGATCGTTCGGGAAGCGCTCGAGGAGCAGCTGTCCGATCAGGTCGTCGAGGGTGGCGCCCGTGACCGCGAGGTACGCTCGATTCGCCGCCACGCAGCGCAGGTCGCGGTCGACCAACATGTAGGCGTTGGGCGACGCATCGAAGACGGCTGCGAAGTCGAGCGGGCTCATCCAGGTTACTTCTACTACGGTCTCGTCAGTCATGAACGCCCGGTACGCCGCAGCACTCACGGCCCTCATGGCGCTCGCCGCGCTCGTCTGGTGGCTGTGGCCGTCGCCGGTCGCCGAGCCACGAGCGGAGTCCCCGCCGGAGCGAAGCGCGTTCCCCACGCTTCCAGGGGTGGATGCCCCCGAAGCGCGAGCTCCGGCCGCCGACCGACCGACCGACCAGGAGGCGCGCCGCCAGGTGGCCGAGGCGCTTCGCGAGGCGATTCGCCGCGCTCGCGACGAGCGGCTCGCCGCGACCACGGAGGGCACGTCCAGCGCGGGCGAGTCCTCGGCGTCCTCCGCCATGGCCCCGGCAGCGGCGGGCTCGGGGGCACCCGCCGAAGAGCGGGCCGGGAGCATGGACCCCGAGTACATCCGTGAGGCGGTGCAGTCGCTTCGGCCGCTCCTCGCGGAGTGCTACGAGCTGGCCCGCGATGCCGCGGAGCGGGAGGAGCGCGCGGTGCCCGAGGGTCGATTGGTCACGCGTTTCGTCTTCACCGGCGAGCCCGAGGTCGGCGGCGTGGTCGAGGAGAGCAGCGTCCTCGAGGAGAGCACGCTCCGCGACCCGATCCTCGAGGAGTGCTTCAGTGAGACCCTCTTCACGCTGGAGCTTCCGCCGCCCGACGAGGGTGGGACGATCACCGTCCACTACCCCTTCCAACTCAGCCACGAGCCCGACGACGAGCAGCAGCACTAGCTCTAGTTGACCGGCGACTCTTCGCCTTCGCGGAGCTCCGGGAGCACCGCCGGGTCGCCGCGCTGTTCGCCGCTGATGCCCCCCGTGGCCCACCGATAGCGCAGCCCGAGTAGACCGAAATCGCCTCCGCGGATCCCCAGATCGTCGCGCCCGACGATCGCCGGAATCCACGAGCCACGGACCTCGACCCGCGGACTCACCCACACCCGCAGCAGCAGCCCCGCACGGACCACCACCATGTCGCGCTTCGGCACGCCGACCACCTCGGCCACCAGACCGACGCGCACTGCGCCGGTCTCGCCGAAGCGGGCCATGTAGCCGATCCGTTGTCGCCACACCCACGGCGGGTCGACGATGATCTTGATGGTGTCCTCGTAGACGAAGACGTCCTCGGGCACGAGCGAGACGTGGGTCAGCGCCGTCTCGCTGAAGAGCGTTCCCTCGCCGACCGGGATGGTCAGGGTGAGCTCGGTCTCGGTGGAGATGTAGAGGCCGTCCTCACCTTCGACGTCCCGGTTCAGATCCGTCCGATCGAAAGACTGGTCGTTGGGGCGCGCCTCCATGTACGAGCGAGAGAAAGGCAGAGCCATCCGTGCCCCGATCCGCCAGTCGACGATCGGGTGGTCGATCCGGAGCCCGGCGTAGCCACCGAGCGCGCCCGGCGACACGATCGGGTTCACGTCGAAGCCCACCCACTTGAAGTGGGGTCGTCCCCAGCCCGCCTGAAAGCGTGGGCGGACGTAGAGGAAGCCCAGATCGAAGGAGCCGCCCACGAAGCCGCGGGTGGTGCCGCTCGACCAGCCCGGCGGCCGGTTCGGGTCGTCGCTGGTGTCTTCCTGGGTGGGGCCTTCGCCGTCCATCGGGAAGCTGCCGGGCAGCGAGTGCTGTGCCGCGACCGGTGCGCTGGCGACGAGCACCAGCAGCGACGCCAGGCCGGCCCACCTCACCGGAGCGACCCCACGACGGCGAGGCCGAGCCCGTTCGGGACGATCGACACGCGGCGCCCGCGTTCGAGGTCGCGCATCCGGAGCAGCGGCAGCGCGAGACCGACGGCAGAGCCGACGATCGCTCCACTCAGCACGTCGGTGATGTAGTGCATGTCGCCCATCATCCGGAAGACGCCGACGGCGCTGGCTCCGGCGAGCAGCCCGATGCACGGAAGGACGTCCTTCGAGCCCCCACCATAGAGCGGGAACTTGGCATGGAAGACGCAGCTGGTCACCGCGCCTGCGAATGCCTGACTCGTGTGACCGCTGAAGTAGCTCCGGAAGCGAACGGAGCCGGTGCAGTCGCCATTGTCGGCTTCGAGCTCGCCGCCGCAGTCGCGCACGTAGGGCCGCACCCGGCTCGCCAGCATGTTCGCGGTGCTCTGGATGGCCGCCGTGACGAACTGGACCTCGATCGCCAGCAGGGTCAGCTCGCGGCCCACCTCCGGCGACTCGTGGTACCAGAACGCGCTCACCAACCCGTCGAAGAGGAAGGGGAAGGACACCGCGAGCGAGAGCACCAGGTCGCTGGCGTCCCGGACGCGGCTGCGCTCCTCGAGGTCGTCTCGGCGGAGGTTGCGCCGGATGATGTCGTCGAAGCGCGAGGTGGCCTGCCAACCGGTGCCTGCCCGCGGGTCGCCCGTGTTCAGTGGACCCACCAGCTGGGTGCCGACCGTGACGGCCATCGCTCCGCCGAGCATGCCGTAATCCCAGAGCCCGAAGCTCCCCCAGCGATCGGGCCACTCGAGGGTGGGGTTCGGCGCGTCGTGCAGGGCCGTGGTCTCGAAGCGATCGCGGCCTTCCGGTCGCCGGGCTGCCGCGGCGTCCTCCGAGACATCCTCTTCGTCGACGAAGCTCTGAGGCGCCATCGGGTCGTCCTCGGGCTCGCGGCCCTGCCCCTGGGCGTGGGCACTGACGGCGAGGACCGCCCCCAGGCAGACGAGCCGAACGACCGAGGAAATCACCGCCGTTTCATTGGTAACACCGGAGTTCTTGTCAACCGCTACGCGATGTTTGCGGTACACCTGCTCGGGTGCGGCTCCTCCTCCTGCTGATGGCTCTGCTGCTCGCGGCCCCCGCGGCGCGAGCGGACCTGCCGCGGGAGCTGAGCGGCCGGAGCGCGGTGAGCGTCGAGGTCGAAGGGATGAGCGTGCCCGTTCGCGAGGTGGGCTTCCCGATCGGCGCTCCCGTCACTCGGCGGAGCCTCCGACAGATGGTCCGCCGGCTCTTGGCGACCGGACGCTTCGCGGACGTCCAGGTGGACGTGGTCCCCGAGGGTGAGGGGCTTCGGGTCGTGGTTCACCTCGCGCCTCGCATCGTGCTCGTACGGGTCGACGTCAACGGGAACGAGGTGCTCGACGACGAGGACGTCCGGCGCGAGCTGGACCTCACCGAGGGCGCGGAGCTGGCGGCGGCGGACCTCCCCGCCGTCCAAGCACGGCTGGGCGTGGCGTACGCGCAGCTCGGCTACGAGCAGGTCGGTGTGCGGGCGACACTCCGGGACACGGACGATCCGGCCCGGAAGGTGCTCATCGTCGACGTAGACGAGGGCGAGCCCACTCGGGTGCTGGGGGTGGTCTTCGAAGGCGAAGCCCCACGAGAATCGACCGGCGTTCGGCGCTCGATGGACCTGGGTGAGGGCGACCTGCTGGATCGCGAGGCGGTGAGCCGCGCGGTCGAGCGCGGCCAGGAGCGCCTGCGCGAGCTCGGCTATCTGGAAGCGCGCATGGTGCTCCGGTCCCTGGACCGCAGCGGCGCGGGGGTGATCGTCCGGGTTCGTAGTCACGTCGGTCCTCGCTACCAAGTGCTGATCCGTGGGTACGGCCAGATCCCCCGGACCGCGATCTACGACGTGCTCCGCATCGGTGAGGAGCGACCGCACTCGGGCGTCATCCTGGCGATGGAGGGCCGAGTCACGAAGCTGGTCCAACGCTACGGTTTCCCGGACGCTCAGGTGAGCGTGCGGCGCGTCCAGGCGCCGGAGGAGTCGGCGGTTCCGTTGCGGCCGGGCGTCTCGACCCTCCTCCTCGTCGACATCGCGACGGGCGAGCCGGTTCGGGTGGTCGGCCGGAGCTTCCCCGGCGCTCGCCACCTCGAGGGCTCGTTCCTGGACGAGCAGATCGACGCGATCCTCGACGACGCCATCGACGAGATCGGACCCCTCGAGCCCATCGACGACCTCGTGGCTCGTCGGCTCCTGGTGAGCCCGGACTCGGTGCGTCGCTCGGCTCCGCCCCTCGACCTCACACCGGAAGAAGTCTGGTACGAGAGCGCCTACGCCCAGGCCACCGAGCACATCCAGGAGCTCTACCGCGCCGACGGGTTCCTGGCGGCGACGGCGGGTCCGGCTCGGCTCGAGCGTATCGACGAGCAACGTGCGCGGGTCATCGTGCCCGTCGTCGAAGGGCCGCGCACCCGGCTCCACCGCATGACCATCGAGGGCAACGAGGCACTCGGCGATCGAGTCGTGCTGGAGGCTGCCGGCCTCGAGCGCGGTCAGCCCTTCAGCTATCTCGCCCTCGAGAAGGCGGAGAGTCGCATCCTCGAGGCCTACAAGGACCAGGGCTACTACTACGCCTCCATCGAGCGCGAGGTGCTCTTCAGTCCGGATCGGACCCGCGCCGAGGTGCGGCTCCGGATCGTCGAGCGCTTCGTCGTCCACATCGGCGAGGTGCGGCTCGAGGGGCTCGAGCAGACCTCCGAGTCCTTCGCGCGGCGGGTCGTACCGGTCAGCCGCGGCGATCGGCTCACGCCCACTTCGCTGAGGCTCGCGCGCGACCGGCTGATCGATCTCGGCGTCTTCAGTGGGGTGACCGTGGTCCCGGAGGACGAAGACCTCCCAGCTCGGGTGAAGAACCTGGTGATCACGGTCACCGAGCGGAAGACCCAGTACCTCGACTTCACCGCCGGTGTCTCCACCGGTCAGGGCGCGCGCTTCGGCGTCGAGTACGGCTATCGGAACATCGGTGGGGCGGCCCTGCAGGTCACCGCCCGTGCTCAGTTCGGCTACCAGTTCTTCTTCCTCGACCCCACCCTCGAGGAGCGCTTCCAGGCGCTCAGCCTCGGCGACCGTCTCGAGCGCCGCGTGGCGCTGGTCTTCACGGCGCCTTACGTCGGCATCCCCTCGGTGAGCACCTCGCTCAGCCTGAGCCACCAGCGCGAGAACGAGCGAGCGTTCGGCCTGACCAAGAACGGCATCGACCTCACCTTCACCTGGCGGCCGCGGCGCCTCTTCGGCATGAGCGTCAGCGGAGCCATCGAGAACAACGAAATCGGCGTGCTCGGCTCCGACTCCTACGAAGAGCTGCTCGAGAACACCACCGATCTGCGACTGCGGCAGCTCCTCCGGGTTCCAGAGGGCACCTCGACCCTCGTCGCGACGGAGGTGACGGCAAGTGTGGACTTCCGCGACAGCCCGTTCACTCCATCCAAGGGTTTCTACGCCACCGTCACCGCCGAGTACGCCCGGACGCTCCGCCCCGCCGAGATCGAGCGTGACGGAGAGCGCATCGTCTTCGACAGCAACCACCTCCGACTCCTCGGCACCTTCAACGGGTACATCCCACTCGGAGAGAAGGTGGTGCTGGCGACCCAGCTCCGGTTGGGTCGGGTCGTCCACCTGACCTCGGAGAGCAAGACCTACCCGAACCGCCAGTTCTTCCTCGGCGGCGTCGACACGGTCCGCGGGTACCTGCAGGACTCGATGGTCCCCCAGGACCTGGCCGAGGCGATCCGGAACGGGCTGGTCGACAACACCGCAGCCGTCGTCCAGGGCGGCGACTCGTTCATGGTGCTCCGTGGCGAGCTTCGCTTCCCCATCTTCGGCGACATCGGCGGCGGCGCCTTCGTCGACCTGGGCAACACCTGGATCGACACCGGCGGCCGCCCCTTCGAGAGCGGGGGCCTCAACCCCGTCGAGCTACGGCCCACCGCGGGGCTGGGCCTCCGCATCAACACGCCGGTCGGCCCCATCGCTTTCGACTATGGAATCCTGCTCATTCGGCGGACCTATCTGAACTCGATCAGCGAGCCCTTCGGGTCGTTCCACTTCTCGATCGGCCTCTTCTGAGCCGGGCGATGAGGGACAGGAGGCTTGACCCAAGGCCCCTGGGCTCTTAATTGAGCCGCCATGGCGAAGATCGACGAGCAGCTGGTGGACCGGCGAACGGTGGAACGGAACATCCAGAAGGGTCTCCTGACCCGTAAGGACTACGAGGGCTACCTCGGGAAGCTGAAGGACTCGGAGGACAACGCCGAGACCGTCTCCCTCGAAGAGGACGAGGCCATCGAAGGCGAAGAAGCCGCCGCCGAGACCGAAGAGGCCTGACCGTGTCGGCCGAGGATCTCAGCCCCGAGGCCAGGCGAGCTGCCGAGAAGCAGGCGGACGAGGCGGAAGCGAAGCTCGACGAGGCGGCCTGCCCGCCGGTCGACTTCAACACCTTCGTCCTCTCGCTCAGCACCAGCGCCATCGTTCACCTCGGCGCCGCGCCGAAGGAGATGTTCGGTGGTGGCGAGGTGCCGCCCAAGAACCTCCCGATGGCCAAGCAGACCATCGACTGCATCGCGATGCTCGAGGACAAGACCCGGGGGAACCTCTCCGGTGAGGAAGAGCGGCTCCTGTCGCAGATCCTCTACGACCTGCGCATGCGCTACGTACGCGCCGCCTCGAACGCCTGAGCGACCAGCGCGTCCAGCGCCTCCCTCGCGCTATCGGCCACCTCGGCCGGTAGCGCGTCGTCGTTTCTGTGGGGTAGGAGCGCCAGCTCGAGCACTCGCGCCGCCTCCGCGACCCCGGCGAGCCCATAGGAGCCCGCGGTGCCGTAGGTCTGGTGCGCGATCTGCCACACGGCTTCGATCGCCCCCGCCTCCCCCGCCTCGGCACGGCCGAAAGCGTCTCTCGCCTCGTCGATGGTCGCCTGGAGGCCCACACGGTACTCCCGCCGCAAGGACTCCAGCCGGCTCTCCAAGTCACTCACCCGAACAGGGTAGCCGTCGAATTCTCGCGGGGCGAGAACCCTACCGACCCCGCCGCAGGCTATACTCCCGGGCCATGCTCGAGAGCCTCCACCGTGGGCAGCTCCTCGCCGGCCGGTTCCGGGTGGAGGTGGTGACCGAACGCGGGGCGGTCGCGTGGGACGAGGAGCTCGAGCGGCGGGTGGAGATCGAGCCGTTGGTCGGGGACTCGGCCTCCGAGGCGCAACGGCTGGCGGCCATCATCCACCCCAACCTCCAGGCCATCTACGCCGCCTCCATGACCGACGACGGCTCCGGTTTCGTGGTCCGTGAGCATCTCCCCGGCGTGGCCCTCGGCGAATGGGTCGAGCTCTACGACGAGCGAGCGCTCCCGGTCGACGCGGCGGTCGGCGTGCTCGACCCGATCGCGTTGGCGCTCGAGTCCCTCCACCGCGAGGGGCGCGCGCACGGGCACGTGGACGAGCATCACGTTCAGGTCGGTCCCTCCTTCCGCGTGTGTCTGCTCTCTCCACGCTCGATGCCTGCGCCGTCGCTTCCGGTCGAGTCCGACGACCTCAAAGCGCTCGGTGAGCTGGCGCATCGGCTCCTCACCGGAAGCGAGCCCCAGCCCGGCGTCGCCCCGAGCGTTTGTCGGCCCGGTCTCTCCCGGGCGTTCGACCGACCCCTGGCCCGCATGCTCGGCGACGACCCGCACTCCGCGGAGACCTTCCGTCAGCGGATGGCGGTCGCCCAGGCCTTCGCGGCGGCCACGCCGCTCGCTCACACCATCCTGCTCGTCGACGCCGACGACGAGTTCCGCAAGACCCTCGCCGGGATCCTTCGGCAGGCGTTCCCGGACGCGCGCTTCCTCCACGAGTCGAGTGGCACCGCCGCGCTCCAGACCCTCCGTACGCGCGAGGTCTCGCTCATCATCAGCGAGCTGCGGACCGCGGACATCGATGGGTTCGAGCTCGCCGCCTCGGTCCGCAAGGAGCGGGACCATCGCTCCACGCCGCTCTTGGTGGTGACGGGCACCGGTGCGGCGACCGACTGGGCGCGACTCTCCGGCCTCGGCGTCGACGCCTTCCTCTTCAAGCCCGTCGACGCGACCTCGTTGATCGCCAGCGCTCGTCGACTGATCGGCGCGCCCGAGCCGCCCCGTTTTCCCGACGGCGACTGAGCCTCGCGAGCGGAAGTGGTCTATAGCGACCCCGTGCGCTGGCTCGCCACGACGCTCGGGGTCCCACCGCCGGATCGGAGCGATCCGAGCTGGCACGTGTCCGCCGCCGTCGATTCGTTGGCGTACGCCTTCAGCTGGCTCTGGGTCTTGATCCCCATGGTCCTGGTGAGCGGGACCGACCGGCTCGACTACCTCGGGGCCTACCTGGTCGTCCTCACCTTCACCGACGTGCACCGGCACTACGGGCTGCCCTACGTCTACTTCGACCGGCAGGTGTTTCGCCGGCATCCGATCCGCTTCACGCTCTTCCCGTTGGTCATGGTCGCGTTCTTCGTGGCGGCGCCCTTCATGACCCGCAGCCGGCTCTACCTCGATGGGGCTGGTGTCGCCGCTGCGCTCGGTGCGCTGGTGCTCTTCGTGCAACTCCTCGGTCGCGACCGCGACGACCGGCGCCCGAGCGGTCGGCAGCTCGGGACGATGCTCGGCGCCGGGTCGGTCGCCGGCGCGTTGGCGTATGTCGCCGGTCAGCTCTTCGATGGACCGAACCCCGCAGGGGTGGCGGTCGCCGCGTCGGCCTTCGCGGCGTCGCTGACCCTGGATGTCCTCCAGCGTCGCGCTGGCGTCGAGCCTCGGCCCCGCTTGGTCGCGCCCGGCCTGGGTGCGCTCGCGGTCGCCGGTGCCATCCTCACGAGCGTCGCCGAAGAGCCGAGGCTCTTCCGTCTCCGGGGGGTCATCGCCTTCGTCGCCGTCGTCGCTGGGCTGTGGAACATCTGGCACGTCTACATGCAGAAGTACGGCATCCTCCGCCTCTACCAGGCGAAGGCTCGGCCGCTGCGAGAGGAGCGGGGGGCGAGCGATGTCCCCGGCTGGGTCGATCGGCTCATGCTCTTCGCCTGGATGCCGCTCTACCTCTTCGCGCTCGCCGGTGAATACCGCGGCGAGGTCTTCCAGCTCTTCCCGCAGGGGCGTGCGACGCTCGGTCCCCTCTTCGACGTCGTGGAGCAGATCGCACCCGCGGGCCTACCGGCGTCCATCGCGCTCGTCGTCGCTGCGGTCGGGCTCTTCGTCTTCCACGAGCATCGCGCACACGGCTTCCGCAGCCGTGCTCGTGTCGTGATGGCGCTCGGGACGCTCGGCCTCGCCTCGACCTTCCTCTTCGTGCATCCGCTCAAGGCCTACCTGGCCTTCGCATTCAGCCACGCGCTCGAGTACATGGTCTTCGTCTGGGCCTTCCAGCGTCGCCGCTACCGCGAGCCGCTGCCGCACCGGCCCTTCATCGAGCGCGCGTTGCGCTTCCCGTGGCTCGCCTACGTCGTCTCGGCGCTCGTGCTCGGCGCGCTCTTCCTCTACTGGAAGTACTGGGGGCGCTGGATCGTCGTGGAAGCCGACCAGCCACGGCTCTTCGGTTGGCGAGCGATGGAGTGGGTCGGCTACTGGACGATCTTCCAGTCGATGGTCCACTTCTACTTCGATGGCTTCCTCTGGAAGATGCGCCTTCCAGCCGTGCGCGCGACGATCGGCGCCCGCACCTGAGAATCTGCTGCTACCCTCCCCGGCGATGGGGCGATGGCGAAAGCTCGCGCTCACCTCGGGGGTGCTCTTGGTTTCGGTCTCGGCGGTGGCGCAGCCACCCGAAGGCGCACCCAGCGAAGGTGAAGGAGAGACCGCGGCACCGCCGACTCTCCCGCCGGAGCTCGAGGCCGAGGCCCGCAGCCGTTTCGAGCTCGGCGTCTCGCTCTACCACCAGGGCCGCACCGAGGAAGCGCTCGTCGAGTTCCAACGCGCGCACGAGATCAGCGGCCGGCCCGAGTTCTACTACAACATCTACCTCTGCCATCGGGACGCGGGCGACCTCCGGAACGCGGAGGCGTCGCTCACGAGCTACCTCGAGAGCGACGAGGTCCCGAACCGTGGCCTGCTGGAGCGTCGGCTCGAGACCCTTCGCGAGCAGATCGCGAACGAAGAGGAGGCCGCGGCTGCCGAAGCCGAGGCCCGGCGCGCCACGGAGGAGGCGGAGCGAATCGTCGCGGAAGGGCCCCGGATGGAGCTTCGCGAGCCCAACCGCACGGGGCCGCTCCTGCTCCTCGGAGCCGGTGGCGGGGCCATCCTCGCGGGCGTGGGTCTCGGTGTCTCCGCCCTCTTCCTCCACGACGAGCTCGAGCAGGAGTGCT
Organism: uncultured Sandaracinus sp.; assembly: GCA_964462035.1. Taxonomy (GTDB): domain Bacteria; phylum Myxococcota_A; class Polyangia; order Polyangiales; family Houyiibacteriaceae; genus UBA1660. The sequence goes on along the minus strand of CAYXAP010000041.1, from coordinate 10,281 downwards.
TCGGGTCGGTGTGCCCCTACTGGAAGAACGACGAGCTGGACCAGCTGCGGCGTCGGACCATCGCCTTCGACGTCCTGATGGGGGTCGGGGGAGCGATGCTCCTCGGCGGTGTCGTCTGGTGGATCGTGGATGGTCCGGTCGAGGTGCCGGTGACGGCGTCGTGCGGACCCTTCGGATGCGTCGTCGAGGGTCGCTTCTGATGCGCCGTGCGTTACTGACGCTCGCGTTCCTCGTCTCGGGTTGCACCGCCGTCTACGGCGACTTCGAGGAATGCAGCGTCGAGCCGCCGCGGACCTTCGACAGCCCACCCTGCGGGATGGACTACAACGACTGTCTCCGAGGGTGCGGGACCGATGAGGGTTGCGCGGACCGTTGCGCCACCGATCGGCCCGACTGCGACCAGTGCTTCACCGATACCTATCGAATCTGCTCACAGGAGGTCGCAGGCTGTGAGGCGACCTACACGGACCTCATCTGCTGCGTCGAGGGCTCCTGCTCGGCGGTCGAAGGCCTCTGCGACGATTGCCGTCCGATCAACGATGCCCTGACCACGTGCTTCGAAGCCGCGGCCGGAACGTGCCGACCGCGGCTCAACGAGTGCCTTCAGGTACCGCTGATGCCCTGACTCAGGCGGCGGCGGGCACCGGCGTGCTCGGGGCGGCCTTCTTCTTCGCGACCTTCGCTCGCTTGCGGGCCTCGCGCTGCTTGCGGCGCTCGATGTCGCGCGCCTCGCGCTCGGTGTGGGCGTAGGGCTTGCGGGTCCCCATCACGTAGTCGAAGAACGGATGCGTCACGCACCAGTTGGCGTCCTGGTTCGGACCCATGTGGTGGTCGTAGTGCCAGGCCAGGTTCTCTCGCGCCCAATCGGGGTCCAGGTGGGAGCGCTTGTGCTTCCGGTAGTAGTTGAACGCCGAGTACCACATGGTCCCGATGAAGAAGGGGGCCACGGGGAAGAGCGGGATGCTGCTCACGGCCGCGGCGGCGATGACGGCGGCTTCCTTGCTCTGCGCATGCCAGCCGAGGAGCGGTCGCTCGTAGGTCTCGTCGACGAACCCGTTCCGGCGCGAGTTCCCGTGGTGCTCGTGCCAGTGGAAGGCCCAGAAGCTCTTCTTCTTCTTGCCGAGTCCATGGAGCACGTACTTGTGCACCACCCATTCGGTCGCGTTTGCAGCCAGGAGGCCGAGAGGAATGCCAATCATCGGAGTCAGCCTTTCGGAGTCGTCGCCCGGCGGATGCCGGAAACCATGACCAGGCGGTCACGTTTGTTAACGATGACTACACGGTCACGGTTTGTCGAGCCCTTTTTTCGATCGGCGTGCGTTTCCCCGCGCAGCCCTGCATCGCAGGGCGCAGGGCTCCGTCCGAGGCAGGCTCGCGATGGGCGTGAAGTGCCGCTGAGGTCCCCGAGTGGGGAGGGGCCGAACTCAGTGGCGGGACTGGTCGGCGCGCCACCGACCGAGCTCGGTACCGAACCAGTCGGCGGCGGCCTCGGTCCACTCGAACTCTTCGAGAATGAGCGCGATGGTGTCCTTCTCGAGCTGCGTGTAGACGCCGCCGTCGGTGATCTGCGCGAGGATCGTCTCGGCGTCCTCGCGGCTCAGCCGTCCGTCGCCTCGTCCGCTGACCAGCTTCTCCGCGGTCTTCAGGAGGTCAGCGTCGTAGCGTGTGCCGTCGATCTCTCGAATCTCACCCATCGTCTCTTCAACCTCGCGGCGACAGCCGTAGCACGTGCCGGTAGATGAACGTGGGCCCTCGCTGGCCGTCGCGCCAGGAGACGTCCTCACCGTCCACGTCCGAGCTGTAGTCGTAGATCACGATGTCGTGGGGCTCACCCGGGGTCGGGTCGCCGGGCTCGAGGCTCGCAGCGAAGCAAGTGTCGCCCCGGCTGGGCAGGTCGAGCATGTAGGCGATGCGCCGCTCGCCCTGTACGAAACGCCACAACGCACAGCGCTTCGTCCCGCTGGTGTAGGCGACCTGGTTCTGGAGAGTGCGCTGGCCGGGATCCGTTTCGTCCGTCGCCACGTCGTAGAAGCCGGTCTCGGTCACGTTCCGCCGGCCCACCAGGTAGATCTCCCCGTCGAACGCGAACACGTGGGGCGAATCGTACTTCTTCGGGTCGATGTCGCAGGTCCAGTTGGCGATGTCTCCCGCCGGAGCGTCGCAGACCATGCTGCCCCAGCCGTTCTCGTCGCCCGCCTCGTTGCGGATCACCGCGTGGAGTCGACCGTCCTCCGCGAAGGCGAAGTCCATCTCGCTTCCGCCGCCCGTGTAGACGTAGGTCTGGGCGGGCGCGCCGTTCGGCGAGAGCGGCGTCCAGGTCTCGCCGTCCTCGGTGGTACGCAGCTCCACGAAGAGCGGCATGCCGTCGAAGCGGTAGATGTGCTCGCCACCTTCGTAGGCGGTCATGTAGGACACCCCATCGACCGCCCGGGTCGCCCACGCGATGTAGCCCTCGGAGCTCGGCACGTCCGCCAGGTCGCTCCAGCGGCCGCTCGGGGAGCGGCTCGTCCACATCACGCCCTGGGGGTCGAAGGAGCGAGACTCGGTGCCGAGGACCGATACGTAGAGGAAGAGCTCGCCCTGGTGGTTCAAGAACGCTGGCTCCCGCAGGTCGGTTCCCAGCGTGAAGCTCGCTTCGAAGTCCCAGCTGACCTCGTCCTCGCTCGACACCACGTGGATCACGGTCTCTTCGCTGGCGAAGTGGTCGGGGGCCGTCCGCCAGGCGAGGAAGACCCGGCCATCGAAGCGGATCACGTCGAGGTTGTTGTTGCTGTTCAGGGCGTTCGCCTCCACCGGCAGCCCATCGGAAGGCACCACCCGCCGGGTCTCGACGATCTCCGCATCGTGCCGCCCCGGCTCGGCCATCGGAGGTGGGGGCGGCCCGAGGTCTGGCGCCGGGGGCATGTCCGGCGTCCCGGCGTCCTGGGTCCCACCGTCGCCGGGCGATCCGTCGTCATCGCCGCAGCCTGCCGCCGCCAGCGCGAGTAGGAGTGCGAGACCGGGTCGCATGGCGCCCAGCTTACACCACACGCAGCAGCGTCTTGGCGCCGCCCGCGGTGGGGCGTGGGACGAACGGTCCACGAGTGGTAGGATGGACGCCGGATGGTACAGCTCGCGACGCCCGACCCGCACGAGGCGGCGCCCAAGTCCGGCGAGGTCCTCGAGGGGCGATATCGCCTCGAAGGACGCCTGGGCGAAGGCGGCGTGGGCTGGGTGTATCGTGCGCGGCACCTCCAGCTCGGGAGCGACGTCGCCATCAAGATGCTCCAGGAGCGTTTCGCCGAGAGCTCGATGATGCGTCCGCGCTTCACCCGCGAGGCCCGGGCGATGGCGGCGCTCAAGCATCCGCACATCGTCACCATCACCGATTTCAGTCTGGCCGACGGCCGGCCCTACATCGTGATGGAGCTGCTCGAGGGGAAGTCCCTCCGCGAGGAGCTCGAGAGCGGGCCGATGGAGCCGAGCCGCGCCCGCTCGCTGGTCCTCCGGGTGCTCGACGGCTTGGCGTACGCGCACGCACAGGGCTTCGTCCACCGCGACCTGAAGCCGGACAACATCTTCCTCCTCGATCTGCCGAGCGACGACGCCTTCCCGAAGATCCTCGACTTCGGCTTCGTGAAGCTCACCGGTCACGACAGCCAGCCGCAGGCGAACGCCGAGGTGTTGACCCGCTCGGGCATCGCGTTCGGTACGCCGGCCTACATGTCGCCGGAGCAAGCGACCGGTGCGCCCGCAGACGCGCGTAGCGATCTCTACTCGCTCGGCGTGCTCTTCTTCGAGATGCTGGCGGGCAAGCGTCCCTTCGACGGCTCGCTCCCGGAGATCGTCCGGAAGCACCTGACCGCCCCGGTTCCGCGCTTCGCCGATCTCAACGTGCTCGCCCGCGAGTCCGACTCGCTCCGCCTCTTCCTGGAGAAGGCGATGGCCAAGGAGGCGCCCGACCGCTTCCAGAGCGCCGCCGAGATGAAGCAGGCCCTCATCGACCTCCCGGACCCCTTCCTCCGTAGGAAGGACGGACTCCCGGACTCCACCGTCTCCACCGAAGCCCCCACGGTCGCCGCCGTCCCGCGCAGCAAGCCTTCGGGTGTCGCCAAGCGCAGCTCGATGAAGGCCGCCGCGGCGGCCATCGCCGCTGCCTTCGTGATCGGCGGCGCGGCCGTGTTGGTCGCGCTCGCGGCGAGCTGGACCGAGGACGTGGTCCCGGACGTTCCCCTCGAGAACTCGGCGAATCAGCCGCGAGCGGAGTTCCCCGCCGATCCGGAGCAGGAGGGCGACGACACCACGCCCGTGGACACCGTCGACGCGGAAGAAGCGATCGGCGAGGCGCCGGAGCCGGTCCCCGAGAACCCCGCCGACGAGGCAGAGGACGAGCAGGCTGCGGAAGAAGCGGCAGCCGAGGCCGAGGCGATCCAGGCCCCGGCGGAGACAGAAGAAGAGAGCTCCAACCAGGAGCGCGCGAACCCGTGGCAGACCCATCGAGCGGTGGCTTGGCTCACCCGTTCTCGTCGCCGCGTCCTCCGTGGCCGGCAGCTGGGCGACCGGACCGAGGCGGCCCTCAAGCGTCATGCGCAGTCGCACCGGGAGGATCCCCGTCCGCACCTCCTGCTCGCCCAGAGCTACATGAATCGCGGCTGGAAACGCTCCGCCCTCGAGCGCTACGACCTGGCGCAGCGGATCGACTCGAACGCGCCCGCCGACCCGCGCATGCGCGTCGACCTGGTTCGCCTCGCCGCGGACTCGAGCGTCCAGGACCGCGCCGCCGAGATGGTCGCGCGCATCTACGGCGACGAGGCTGCCGAGACGATCGACAACGAGCTCGAGTCCGATCGCTGGGACGACGCCGCCCAGGGGCGGCTACGGGCGCTCCGCCGCCGGCTCTGAGCTCTCGAGCAGCACGACGGGTCGGGCTCGCGGATCGTGCGCCGGGCCGTCGATCCAGAGGCGCACCTCCTGGAGCGGCCCGTCGCACGAGACGTCCGCACCGTCGGTGACTCGCGCCACCCTCCACCACGCCCGCGCCTGTCGCCAGCCCGCTTCGAAGCCCTCCCAGGGTCTGCCGAGGGGCGGCGGCGAGTCGGTGGGGTGCTGCAGGCTGAGCGCGACGCGTCCCGCGCGTGGCGGCTCGTAGCCGATCTGCTGCCACGCCGCGAGGGACGCTTCGCTGCGCTCGTATTCCGCGCGCGGCGGCTCGACGGGCATCTCGGTGAAGTCCCGGATCTGCTCCGGGATGGGCTCCCCGCGACGCGCCGTCGCCCGGAGCGCGCGAAAGAGGAGGGTGAGCTCTCGCGTGGCGATGACCGATTCGGCGCCCAACGTGCACATCGAGAGCTCGCGGTCGTCGAGGGCGCTCGGGAGCACCAGCTCGAAACACGGTGCCTCGCTCATCACGCCCTCGCCGTCCCCCTCGACGAGCTCGATCGACCGACCGAGAAAGGTCTCGTCCGAGAGGTCGAGGTGCTGCGCCGCCAGCAGCAACGTCGCGGCGACGTACGCGCTGCCCGGTTCCGCGAACTGGTCGTATTGAGCGCCGGTGGGGATGGCTCGATCGAGCCGGCTCTCCGCAGGCTCCCGACCCCAGGGCGCGGGCTCGGTGCCCGCCGCCATCGCGAGCGACGCTCCGAAGATCGCGTTCGCGTCCCAGGCGTCGGTGATCGACAAGCCTTGCACCTCGCCGTAGACCGCGCAGTAGAAGGTCGCCGTGGCGGTCTCGACGTCGGGCAACGACGCGGCCAGCGCTCGCATCCGTTCGGCGACCTCCACACGCACCGCGAGGTCCGCGGGGCCACTGGTGGCCCCGAGCTCTCGAGCCCAGCGCACCGGTCCGACGATCGACTGATCGAACACCGTGTACACATCGACCCAGAGCTCGACGGCGACGGAGAGCCGGCGCAGTCGCTCGTTCGGATCGCGCTCGAGGTGGGCCTCCCGCGTGTAGCGCTCGAGGAGCCCCTGCACCGCGAGCCCGTGCCCCGACCGCCAGCGGGCGGTACGGGCGCCTGCGCACCGATCCACCGCGGCGAAGGTCTCGGCGCTCAGCGGCGCGTCGAGGAGCGTGGGACCGAGCGGCTCCGACGGTTGCCGGAGCGCGCTGCTGTGCTCCACCTGACCTCGTTCGAGTTGGTCCTGGACGTCGCTCTCGAGCCCGTCGACGATGGCGCTGAGGCACTGGCCGACCTCGGCAGGGCCATCGGGGACGGCGCTCGGCCGTTCGCGTTCGAAGGCGGCGGCGATCTCGCAGCAGCGAGCCTGGTGGGTCTGCAGATCGCGCCGGACCACCCACGGCACGCCGACCACGCTGGCCAGCACGAGCGCGCCGGTGGCGGCCAGCGCGAACAGCACCCATCGCTTGGAGCGCTGCTCGTCCGGCCGGTCGTCGTTCACGTCGGGGCGGCGAGGGTGATCGTCACCGAGCCGCTCGCCTCGAAGGTCGAGTCCTGGTCGACGACCGTCACCTCGAGCGTGAGCTCCTGGCCGACGAAGGGGGAGGGCGCAAAGCCGAGGAAGTCCTCGAGGGGCTCGCTCACCCATCCGCCGTCGCCTGCTTCCAGAATGCGCAGGCGCTCCAGCCCCGGCGCGGCCTCCTCGATGTCGGTCTCGTTGACCAGGGTCACGAGCACACAGAGCGTGTCCTCACCAGGCGCGGGATCGCCTTCGATCCGAAGAACGGGCGTGACCATGATCCCGCCCTGGCCACCCCAGATCAGCGGGACCTCTTGGCCGTCGGTCCAGGGCCCGCTCTCGTCACCGATCGTGAGCGTGCGGGTCTCGGCCGGCGTGACGGAGGGGTCCGGGTCCTGACAGAGCGGACCGGTGTCGTCGCCGCAGCCGAGCAGCATCAGCGCGGCGGCCGCGGCGACGAAGCGGCTCACCCGTTCGCCTTCTGGAACTCGCGCATGAAGCCGACGAGGGTCTCCACGCCGCTGACGGGCATCGCGTTGTACATCGACACGCGGATGCCGCCGACCGAGCGGTGGCCCTTGAGGTTCAGCATCCCGGCTTCGGCGGCGTCGGCGATGAACTTCTTCTCGAGGTCCTCGGTCGGGAGGTTGAAGACCGCGTTCATGATCGAGCGCGAGCCCTTCTCCACCGGGCAGCGGTAGAAGTCGGCGAATTCGTCGACCACGCCGTAGAGCAGCTCGCCCTTCTTGGCGTTCTGTTCGGCCATGGCCTTCGGGCCACCCTGGGCCTTCACCCACTTGAGCACCTTGCCCATCACGTAGATCGGGAACGCCGGGGGCGTGTTCTGCGTGGAGCGCTTCTCGGTGATCAGGTGGTAGTTGAAGATGTCCGGGACTTCCTTGGTCATCATCTCGAGCACGTCCTTGCGGACGATCGCCACCGCGACACCGGCCGGGCCGAGGTTCTTCTGCGCGCCGGCGTAGATGACACCGAACTTCGCCGCGTCGATCGGCTTGTGGAGCATGTCACTCGACATGTCCGCGATGAGCGGCTTGCCGCCGACGTCCGGGAAGTCGTGGTACTGGACGCCGCTGATCGTGGCGTTCGACGTCAGGTGCACGTACTTGGCGTCGGCGCCCACATCGAGCTTCATCGGCGCGCGGACGTACTTCTCGCCCTCCTTGCCGCTGCCGGCCCAGCGAGGCTCACCGTAGAACGAGGCCGCCTTGAACGCCTTCTTCGACCAGGCGCCGGTGTCGACGTAGTCGGCTTTGCCGCCGCCCTGGAGAAGGACCATCGGAAGGGTCGCGAACTGACCGGTCGCGCCCGCGCCCATGAAGAGCACGTGGTGGGTGTCCTTGCAGCCGACCAGCTCCTCGAGGAGCGCGATCGCCTCCTCGTGGCAGGCATCGTACGCCTTCCCGCGGTGGCTGTGCTCGAGCATGGAGATGCCGGTTCCCTGGTAGTCGACGAGCTCGTCGCGCACCTCCTCGAGCACGGGGAGGGGCAGGGTGGCGGGACCGGGGCTGAAGTTGAGAGGACGGCTCATGGGCGCGCAGCGTGCCGCCATCGGAGGGTCCGATCAAGACGGCAGCACCTTCGTCGCCACAACGGCACGGAAAGACGGGGGAACTCGGTGGGCTCCCACCTCGTTGGCATCGGTCAGTCGGGCCAGAGCCGCGGTACGAACTCGAGGAAGGCACGGACCTTGGCCGAGCGGCGCCGGCCTGGAAGGGCGAGCGCATGGATCGGCGGACCCTCGGTCGCTTGGTCCTCGAGCACCTCGACCAGCCGGCCGCTCGTGAGGTGTTCGCGGGCCATGAAGTCGAAGACCTGGGTGACCCCCGCCCCACCGAGGGCGGCGGTGACCAGCAGCTCACCCTGGTCGAGGACGAGCGGCCCTTCGACCTCGAAGCGAGCATCCGAGCGGAACGCCCACGGGTGGGCTCTACCTCGTGGCGACCGGAAGCAGAGGCAGCGGTGCTTCGCGAGCTCGGCGGGTGCACGTGGTGTCCCTTCGCGCGCGAGATAGTCCGGCGAGGCCACGGTGACCCATCGTGTGGTGGCCAGCCGTCGCGCGATCAGGCTGGAGTCGGCGAGCTCGCCGACGCGAAGGGCGACGTCGATCCGCTCGTCGACGAGGCGGCTGTGGCGGTCTGAGAAACGGAGCTCCACCCGCAGCTCCGGGTAGCGGATCAAGAAGCGCGGCAGCTCGCGCGTGAGCAGGGTGCCCAGCACGAAGGAGGCCGCGACTCGCAGGTCCCCTCGCGGCGCCTTCTGAGCGGCGGCCACGGATTCTCGACCGGCCCGCAGGTGCGCGATCGCATCTTCGCATCGCTCGAGGAAGACCGCGCCCTCCTCGCTGAGCGCGACCCGCCGAGTGGTGCGGTGGAGGAGCTGGACGCCGAGCCGTTCCTCGAGGCGCTTCACCGCTTTGCTGATCGCGGTGGGCGAGACGCCCAGCTCGTCGGCGGCCTGGCGGAAGCTCAGGGCTCGGGCGGTGTGGACGAAGGGGAGGACGCCATCGAAGAGGTCGCTCATGGCTCCATCATGAACCACGAGTTCATTATGAGGTGCCGATGGTTCGATTGTGCCCTCGCGGGGCCATATCCAAGGTGCTTCTCGTCGGCGACGATGCCGGCGGAAGGAGAACGACGCATGAAGATGGCAGTCCTGGGAACCGGAGACGTGGGGCAGCGGATTGCGACCAAGCTGGTCGAGCTGGGCCACGAGGTGTGCATGGGATCGCGCACCGCGGACAACACGAAGGGCAGCGCTTGGGCCGACGCGAACGGCGAGCGCGCGTCGCTCGGCACGTTCGCGGACGCGTCCGCGTCGGCGGAGTGGATCTTCAACTGCACCTCGGGGGCGCACTCGCTCGCGGTGCTCGAGTCCGCGGGCGCGGCGAACCTCTCGGGCAAGATCCTGGTCGACCTCAGCAACCCGCTCGACTTCTCGAAGGGCTTCCCGCCGACGCTCTCGATCGCCAACGACGACTCGCTCGGCGAGGCCATTCAGCGCGCGTATCCGGACGTGAAGGTGGTCAAGACGCTCAACACCCTCGCCAACTCGCTGATGGTCGACCCCGGCGCGCTTCCTCGGCCGACGGACCTCTTCGTGAGCGGCAACGACGAGGAGGCGAAGGCCGCGGTCACTCGCTTCCTGAAGGACGAGCTCGGCTGGCAGTCGGTCATCGACCTCGGCGACATCACCACGTCTCGCGGCACCGAAGCGTGGCTCCTTCTCTGGACGCGCCTCTATGCGGCGCTCGGGAACGCCGACTTCAACATCGCGCTGGTCCGCAAGGAGAGCTGAGGTCGACGTGCTGGTGGGCTCAGAGGTGGGCGTCGGCCCAACCGTTGAGCGCCATCAGCACGTCGCCCAGCTCGCGGCCTGCTTCGGTCATTCCGTAGCCCGAGTCGCCGAGCTCCACGATGCCGAGCTCGCGCAGCTCGGCGAGCCGGCTGTTGAGCACGCTCGGCGAGACATCGTCGGCGGCTGCGCGGAGCGCGCGGAAGGTCAGCGGCTCGCCGCGGAGCTCCCAGAGGATCCGGAGGGTCCAGCGTTTCCCGACGGCATCGAGCAGGACCATGATGGGGCGCTTCTTCTTGGGGGCCACGGCTGAATTCTGTGTGAAGTAGGAAAGAACTCAAGAGCGTCCCTCGGGTGTACTTCTGCACCTGAGGGACGCTCTTGAGTTCTTTCCCAGTTCACAAACGCGTGCAGGTACTTGCGCTACGATATCCGTAGCGATAGCGTGGGGTCGCTACGAATACCGTAGCACAGCCAGGAGAGTGCCGATGCCGCGACTGTCGCCGATCGATCCGCCCTATACCGACGAGGTCGAGGACTCGTTCCGGAAGCTGATGCCACCCGGGATGG
>CAYXAP010000040.1:0-79861 GCA_964462035.1 uncultured Sandaracinus sp. | reverse complement strand
CTGACTCACGCCGCGACGGAACACGTGGGCCACCCGGCGACGGAACACGTGGGCCACGGCGTCGGCGTCAACACGGGGCAGGGAGAGGACTTACCGCGAGGTTGGGTTTGGAGTAGGCCGACCCCGCTCACTACCAGGCGATCATCCGGTGCCTGCAGCGGGCATGGGGCTCAGAGCATTGTGCTTGGACGCTTACAGATGCTTCCCGGCACTCAATCTACATCAAGTATTCGGAGATGCGTCGTCAAAACTGCTCTGTTCAGACGACAGAGTAGCTACTCGCCGAGCCAACCCGCTCTCGTATCCGGGCAGAAAGAGCAAGTGGCAGCCCTGCTAGGGTCGATTCGAGCATGTGAGATCCCGTCAGATCTAGTATACTCTTGTCCGTGGAAGGCGTGCTCCACCATGCGCCCCGCACCAAGATACGCTCTGTCGACGCACTCAACTTGATGTCCGCGGATGTGCTCACAAAGTCTACGACCGACAGGTCAGTATCTCGGAAGAGCTCGCCATCGGCAGCGAGCCGATCAGTCTCCGGTGTGACATAGGCATAGCACTGTACCGCGACCGTCTTTGGACTCTTCTGAGCCGCCCATCTGACCAACGCATTCTCGCAAGTAACGTGCCATAGCCGAACGTCGAGATCCCCCTCATCACGCAGAACGCTTCTGGACATCGACTGCTCGACAGACCACATGGGATGCAAGCTGGATGTAAGCCTTTCGAAGACGCCCGTTACACGGCTCTCTCCTGTGAACCGCGCATTGTATACCGCCTGAAGCTCCCACACTCGACCCATAACATTGCGCAGCTCCACCGGCACCAGTCCGACAACCGACCGAAGAACGCGATCAACAAGATCGGCGCACCCTTCAAAGTCTCCCTCGAAGCAAGCTTGAGTCGCTTTGACCAGAAGGACTTGAGGACTACCATCCCACCGGCGGACGATACGCTCTACGATCTCAGATGCTTGAGCGAAACGACGAGCACGCATCAAACAAATCGACGCGTATTCATACGCGGACACTGGAGGAAGTCCATCGCCGTGTACACGCAGGATTTGTTCATACTCCTCAAGCGCAGGGAGGATGGCATTCGCTTCCTGCTGCTTGGCGAGAACGGCCAAGAATCGAAGATTCTGCTGCCCTTGCAAGAGCTTGGCAAACCCACGAACAAAAGTCTCTGGCACCGCGCCCTTCTTGTTCCTACGGCCACTGCCAGATTGGCCCGACAAACCTACTTGCTCAAACAGTCGCAACGCAGCTTCAACGAATGCCGCTCTATACTCTCCGCGGTCACTCAACGAGTTTATCAAGTCTAAAACATCAGCAACGTTGCCATTGTCGCAAGACTCAAAGAGTCGTTCTGTAGATTCCGTTCCGGCAGCCATATCTCAGTACTTCAACACGAAGTTGAATCCGTGAAAAGTCAACTCGTTGACCGTTTGTCTCGCACTTATGTAGCTCAACTCAGGGGGACTCCAAGGAAGCTGACTGTCGTTGTCAATCGCTACGACGCCAAGTGTTTTATCCCAAAATGTGGGCATGCAGACGTAGTGCGTATAACGCTCGAAACTCATGTCGGTTTCACGAAATGTGCGAGGAGTCGCAATCCTGAACTCGTGGTACGCAACCTGCCAGCAACCACCCGCTTCCTCCGCCGCCTGAACGAACGTCGGGATTGTGTATGCCGCTGCTTAAGCCTCGCCTCCTCTTGGATCGACACGCTTCGTGCCCCGCCGTACCTCAGACGGATCACACACAGGATCACACACCACTCGAGGCCACGCCGCACGATTCACTCGAGCACTCAGCGGGCCTCAGCGATGAGGCGGTCGTTTGGACCGGACAGCCTCGCGCGGTCGTCGTTGCCCGCCGGCGCCGCCACGTCGTGCGTGTGCGAGGTAACTCGCCGTTGCGGAATCGACCCGATCGAGGCGTGGTGCGCTGTCGTAGCCGCAACCCTCCACTTGAAGTCCACGTTACAGTTGGACTTGCTACCTCACGACTAGCCAGGGGGTCGCCAAGTCCTTTAGAGCCGCCTGCTCGAGGAGTGAGGCGAACGCTGCATTCAGTTCGGCTGAGAGCTCGGTTGTCGCTGGCGACGCGAGCAAGCCAAGCCCTGAGTAGTCAACGATCGCCCGAGAGCCGTCTCTCCCACCAGGGCGATAGTGCGAGCGTACTGCGTGCCCGACAAGGAGCAAGAGGTCTTCTTTCCCCACACGCAAGTTGGCAACACATTCCCGCAGAATGCGGATCTGTTGCTCGGACACAGGTGGACCAGATGGAAAGAACGCTCGCGCGAGGCTGGCCAAGTGTATGGGGTCCGCGGTGGTCGACCAGACTTGAATCGCTAGCGGGTCGCCTGCGGACAAACCAGGAAAGTCGGCCCGTTCGCCATCGGCAGTCGCCTCGATCTCAAGCAACCATACCGGACACTCCGACGGGGGAATCGGATCTTGGCTAGCTAGCAGGGGGTGGCTCGACAGGGAGGGGTGCAGCCCGAGTGCGGTGACCGCGGAAGGCCATCGGTGGAGTTGGGATGCCAGCAAAGCATCGAACTGCCGAAGCACAGCCTCGTTCGCGATGTGACTCCGTGCCAGGCCGACAACGAGGTCACTCAGTCCTACACCAATGTGCTCTGTGACCTCGGCCCACAGATCCCCGTCTCCAGAAACCTTGTCCATTGCTGCTGCTGGCAGTACATCGACCCCAGGCAACTGGTCGGCATGGCGGCGAACCCGCTGAAGCGCCGCTTGTGCGCTAATCACGTCACTATCCCGAAGGCATGAATAGAGATAGGCCGCGACAATGTGGGGGTCGCGTGCTTCGAGCAGCTTCTCGGTATCACCATGACGGCGTCCCGCACTGACAACGAGCGAAACGAGATTCGGCCAGGAACTCTGCCAGTCCAGGAATTCCTCCGAAGCGAGAGACCAGAGCTCCCGATCAGCCTGCGCCAGCCGAAGCACAACCTCCCAGTCCATGGGGTCGTACGGATGAGCGCTAGCCAGGATCTCACGAACGTCCTGGGTGACGCAGGCTCGCACCAGACGTTCCCAGCTTCGGTCGCCACCAGAATCATTCATCATATGCGCCTCGCCTGCCAAAACCCGTAGCCGAAGGGCCACGGCGCCTTGAGCCTGGTCAGGGCCTCAAACTCTGACAAGAAGAAGAGAGGCGGAGTGGGCCGCCGTTGCCAGACATCAAACGTCAAGTCAAACGCCCGGATGACCGATGCCCCTTGGTCCCAGTAGCGGACACACTCGTACTCGACGAACCTCTTGAATCGCGCGGGTCCACTCACGGACCGCGGCACCGTACGGAACCCGGCTACAGATTGCGTATCCGCAGTCGATGCCGGCTTATACGGCTCGATGCGCTGGCAATAGCCGCCGCCAGCTCGGCGATTGGCCACTAGGGCCCATAGCGCCACGTTCGCAACGGCCGCCGTGACGATTGCCATGTTGCTGATCGAGATGGTGCCTACTTCGGACATTGTCGTAGCGAACAAGCCGGTTGCGTCTCCCCAGAGCGTCGGCGACTGGTTCACGAACCCATACGGCGCGTAGCTCTCGGGCCGGCTCCGCGCCCCCGCCGCCGGGTCACGGCTCGTGAACCGCCCTGTGGCCGGGTCGTAGGCCCGAGCCCGCGCGTGGTAGAGCCCGCTCGGGTCCACCCAATGCCCATGGAACCGAAAGTCCCCCGCGGGCCCGGGCGCCGCGAGCGGGCCGCTCGCGCCGCGCTCGTTGCCGAAGGCGTCGTAGCGCAGGGTGCCCTCGGCGCCGGCGTCGTTCGCCAGCGCGATGACGGTGCCCATGGCGTCGCGGAGGTAGTAGGTGGCCTCGTTCGTGGTCGGGTCGAGGCGGGCCGTGGGTGTGGTGTTCCCGATGACGCCGTCGTCGAAGACGTAGACGTTCGTGGGGGCGCCGCTGGCGTTGAGGGTCAGGTGCGGGGAGGCGAGGCCGTCAGCGGCGTTGGGGCCGCTGAGCCAGCGGAGCTCGCTGGTGATGGCGCCGCCGGTGACCTCGGTGCGGCCGACGCGGCGGCCCATGGCGTCGTAGGCGAAGCGGACCTCGTCGCCGGTGGCGACGTCGATGACACGAACGAGGTGGTCCTCGTTGTCGTACTCGAGCTGCTGGGCGGTGGTCCCCTTCGTGATGCGGGTGACTCGACCGCGCGCGTCGTATTCGTACTCGGCGATGGGCGAGCCGGCGACCTCGATGCGGGTCAGCCGCGCGCCGGTGTCGTAGACGTAGGTCTCGACGGTCGGCGTGCCCGCCGCGTCGGTGCGGGTCAGCGAAGTGCGCTTGCCGTCCAGGTCGTACGTGTAGGTCAGCGTCTCCTCGCGCACGCCGGCGCTGTCGAAGAAGCGCTCCTCTTCGATGCGGAGCGACGGGTCATAGTCGACCTCGACATAGCTGCCGTCCTCGCGCTCGATGCGCGTCGGCTCGCCGCTGAGGCCGCGGACGTAGCTGACCGAGGCCAGCACGCTGCCGTCCGCCCGCTCGTGCACCACCGAGGTGATGCGGTTTCGGGCGTCGTAGCCGTAGGTCGTGTCGATGCCGTTGGGGCGCTGGATGTCCGAGAGGCGGCCGGCAAGGTCGAAGACCCGCGTCGTGACCCCGCCCGCCGGGTCGGTCAGCTGGTCCAGGTTGCCGGTCCCGTCGTACCGATAGCTCGTCACGAAGCGCCTCGGGTCCACCGCCGGGTCCGCGCCCACGTCCACCGCGGTCACCTGGTCCCGGCCGTCGTGGTCCCAGTCGATGGTCGCGCTGGTCGGTGCGGTCAGCAGGTCGGGCCGGCCCGCGCCGTCGAAGGTGTAGGTCGTCGTGCCCGTGCCGTCGGTGTGCTGGGTGACCCGGTCATTCGGGCCGTAGGACCAGCTCAGCGCCGTGCCGTCGCTGCCCGTCCGGCTGAGCTCCCGGCCCGCCGTGTCGTGGACGTGCGTCGTGAACTCGCCATCCGGGAAGTCCACGCGCTCGAGGTGCCGCGCGCTGTCGTAGGTGTAGCTCCGCGACTGGCCGTGCGAGAGGTCCACCCGCTCCATCAGGCCGGCGAGACCGTAGACCCAGCTCGTCACGTCGCCCTCGGGCGTCTCGTGCCGGCTCAACCGGTCGGCCACAGCCATCGCTTCCCGCGGCTGCGGGTCCCGCTCCTCGTCGTAGGAGGCGAAGCGCGACACCGGCTCGCGAGCGCCCGCGGCGATGACCGTGACCTCGCCGCTCTGCACCTGCCAGCTCACGTCGCGCGCCGGCGCGAGCGCGTGGTCGAACTGGTGCGCCCCGCCGCCGACCACGCTCACCGTCTGCAGCACGCTCGACCCGTCATAGGTGAAGGTGCGCTGCTCGCTGCGCTCGTCGGTCTGAGCGAGCGGGAAGCTGCTCGACGAGTCGTAGCCCGTGCGTCCCAGGTAGGTCTGGCTGGTCGTCGTGCTGTCGGGGTGGTCGGTCCGCTCGAGCAGGCCGTGCGGGCTCAGGTGCTGGGTCGTCGTGTGCCCGAGCGGGTCGGTCTGCGACGGGGTCGTCGCGCTCAGGCCGCGGGGCCACACCGCCATGCGCGGATCCGTGATGGAGGCCAGGCGCCCCGCGTCCCGGGTGTGGACCGTGCGGTGGCCGAGCACGTCGGTGACCGCCTCGGTTCGGCCCGACAGGTCACGCTCGTAGACCGTCTCGCCGCGGACGGCGTCGACCGTGCGCTCGAGGTGCCCCGCGTCGTCATAGTGGTGGGTGGTCACGTTCCCGGTGGGGTCGGCTCATCACGAGCGCAGGGCGAGCGTCCTGCAATAGACCAGTCTCGCTCAACAGCACGGAGTTCGCAGACAACTTCAGTGCCCGGAAGAAGAAAAGGCTTCAGCTGCAACTGCGCGGCCGAGTCTTGGAACACGATGATGAGGATCGGTTCTCGGCATTGGTACCGGGGATCGGTTGCTGTGCGGCTCATCTGGCTCTCGTCCTGTGGGGACGGCCACGGGACGTTGCCGGTGTGGAAGTGCCACTCGCCGATGTAGTGTGTGCGCGGCTGGCTGTTCCACCTGGCCACGAGCAGCTCCTCCAGCCCGTCGGTGCCTCGGTGGAACCAGTCGCGGCCGAACTTGGAATCCACAGGGGGGCTGGTCGCCTCGATGATCTCCGCAGTCGTGCAGTCGTGCGAGTAGGCGCCAATCAAGATGCCGCCGGTCTCCTGAGCGCGGTTCGCGTCGCATAGCCGGAACATGTGCTTCACGACCTCGTCAGAGAGCACGACCCGAAACGTCTGGGCTGCATCTTCGAAGACCAGTCGCCGAACGATCACGATCCCCCCTCTGCGGCGATCTGAAAGCCAACTCCGATCCCGCCCAACTGTTCAAGGACCGTGAGACCAGCTTGTGGGCCGCCTTCCATGGAGCGTTCGAGGTGTTTCACCGTGGCGACGGCGGCCAGCCACACGTCGTCGCTTCGCGCCGGGAACAACGGAGACCAGCAGCCGGCGCCTTCGAGAGTCTCGCCGGCGGCAGACCAAGCCGAACGCTCACCCTCGATCCAAGGCGCAACCTCCGCAAGGAAACCGTCGACCGGGAACGAGCAACCGCGGGCCTCGAAGAGGAAGAGTCGGTGAGCCGCGAACCCCATCGACGCTGAGAGAAACAGCCGCGGCATGGACCACCAGGCTCCCGCCAAGCGGCGGAGCACCTCATCCTCGCCGGTGCAGTCGATGACGACATCGAAGCGTTCGAGGACGGTGCGCAGCGCGTCACCCTGGGGGAGCTGCTTCGCGAACGCGGAGACCTTCGCCATCGGAGCTGCGGCGTGCAACCTCGCGGCGACGCGGGCTGCCTTGTTCTTTCCCAGATCGCCGCCGGTGAGCGTGTGACGAACGAGATTCCCGATCTCGAGAAGGTCATGGTCGATGATCAGGATGTCGTGCGCCCCACCACGGACCAGAAGTTCTGCGACGGCGGACCCGAGGGCACCGGCACCAATGACCGCGATCGGTCGATCTCGAAGCGTGGCCGAGAACCTCCCCCTCGCCTGTAGGCGGTCCGGATGCCAATTCGAGGTCTTGAGATAGGACAGCTTCGTGTTGCCCGCGAAGATGTCTCGCCGAAGCCGCTCGCTTCGGCCGCGGTCGTTGTCCCGAAAGCCGTTCATCGGCTTGATCTTGCGGGGCACGGTCGGCGGCATGATCGCTTGCCAATGAACCTCGGTCGTGGGGCCGTTCCACAACGAGGGGATCTCGTATCCAATCAAGACGATGACGGCTTTCTCTCCGGCGGCTCGCCGCGCGAGCCAACGAATGAAGCCGTCGACATCCACCTTGAGGCGCGCTCCGGTCTGACGGAGTTCGGCCCACGTGCCCGGTGCATGCCACGGAGGAACAACCACCGGCGCGGGCCAGATCCACCAATAGCCAACCCAAGGTTTGTCGGTGTCCGACACTCCGCGGCGACACGTACGAAACGTGTCGCCCTTCGTATCGAGGAACGTCTCCGCGACGATCGTCTTCTCGAACCCTGGGAGCACCCCCCACCAGACCTCTCCGAAGCGATTGGTCCGCCCGCTCCACGCAGAGTACGTGTCCGGGCCCTCGTCGTGGACGACCGTGAAGTCCTTGTTGAGGAGCTCCGATGGACACTGGGGCACCTCGAACGGCTCGGAGTCCACCATCAGTTGCTCGGTGGCGGCCAGGTCCAGCCAGCTCAAGCATCGCTCTACATGCCATCGCAGCCGCTCCTCGGCGTCGGTCTTCGGCTCAGGGCCTGCCGCGACACGCCCAAGGCGTTGCGACGGACTGTCGAGGCATGGCTTGCCTGTTCGCCATCTCTCGCCGTCCTTCTGCGGACCGACGTTGCGGTCCTGGTGGGGGAAGGTGTGGGCGATGCTGTCGCTCAGCCCGGGGTACAGCCGAATGCGGCCGGACGGGTAGGTGTGGTCGACCAGCAAGATCCAGCGCGACTCCTCTGGCACGAACTCGGAGGAGTGGGTCTGAGACAGGAGCAGCTCGGTCGCCCACGCATCCTCGGTCGGAATGAACTCCGGGGCGGAGACGACAGTCGCCCCCGACACGCCGGCGAGACGACTGAGGCCGCGCTGGATCGGCTCTGGCGCTGCGTCCACTGACCATCCTCCGTCACGCGAAGCGGCCTGAGCCAGGAGTTGCAGGGCCGCTGGGCGGTGTGAACCCACCCTTCTTCGCCGACCCGTTGTCCGGCGGCTTCGGGAACTTCGACCCGAACAACTCTCGCCAGAGGTTGCCGCTCTCCGTCCGGTCCTCTGAGTCGAGAGCCCGTCGGGCGAGGTCCGCGCCTGCCTTGACCTGGTCGTAGAAGCTCGCGAAGTCCTCGCCGGAGATTCGATGGAACACGTCGTGTGAAGGGACGCCGTAGTCGGGAAGCTTCGGGGTGCCCTTCGTCAGGACCAGGATGGCGTAGCTGTTGACGATGGCTTCCATCGTCTTCACGACGCCTTCGGCAACGGACTCGATGCCATCCGGGCAGTGCTCGCCTATTAGGCGCTCCAGAGGAAACCCCTTGGGATGGTCGGGCTCGGTGTAGTTCTCGAGGCGCCACCACTTGATGCACTTCACCACGTTCACGAAGTGACCGTTGCACTTCGAGTTCTTGTCGCGCGTCCAGCGGATCTGTTCGAGGGGATGGGTGTCGTCCCACTCGTCGGCGTCGCGGTCCGGGATTCGGAGAGGCTGTGCCTGCCACTCGTTCTCGCCCGCCGCCTGGTCGAGGAGCAGCTGGGCCTGCACACGACCCAACTGGAATCTCCTCTCAGGCGAGGGCCAAGCACGGTGGAGCCGCCACTCCTGCAGCTCCCGAGATTCGAACAGGTCTCCGTCGTGGGTGACCGAGTCGGACTGCAGGATTCCGTATTCCTGCTCGGTGGGAGCCGACGTGGGCACGACGTCGAGCTCGACGTAGCTGAGCTCGATCCCGAAAGACCGCCCCTGCGGGCGCCACTTCCCCTTGTAGTGCTTCTCGAGGAACGGCTCGAAGAGAGCCAGCGCCCTCTTCGGCGTGTACTCGGTCTCGTCGAGCTTCGTCACGACGATGATGTCCACGTCCGAGCGCTTGTCGCCCTTGGGCCGCACGGCGGTGTAGCGTCGGTAACTTCCCTGGAGAAAGTCGCTGAGCAGGATCGGCTTGAGGTCCTCGTCCGCGTTCAGCCGGTCTCGCAGCGTCTTGTGACCCTTCTTGAGGTCGTCACGCATTGCGGACGTCGGACGGATGTCCTTCAGGAACGTCTCGAAGTCAGTTTTCAGGATCATCTTGGACCTCATGGGCCTCTGCATCTGGGCTCGTCGGACGCGGCAGGGCGAACGACGGTTGGTAGGAGCCATCGCGCTCGAATCCGAAGTCGAACTCGTACAGCACCAACCTTCCGAGCGCCTCACGCTGCTGGCCGATGAAGAACATCAACGCGTTGGGGCAGGCGAAGAACACGTGGGTCCGAGCCGCTCGGCTGGGACGAGCTTTGGCAACGACAGCAGGAAGTTGGCTTGCGAGACGGTACGCATGGTCCGGTCCCTCGATGCTCTGTGGCGATGCCCCCCCTTCTGGGCTGACGAGGACGAGGCGACCGACTGCAGGGGCACCCTCCGCTGCCAAGAACTCCTCGACGCCCCTGCGCACGTCGTGCGTAACCGAGAGGCAGACGGCGATGTCTTCGTGGTCTCCTTCGCGCTCGATGATCTCGGTGGCCCATGAATCGTCGCGTGCGGTGTCAACGGAGGGCTTCCAGACCTCCAGGCTGGGCTTCTGGATCGGTGCGATGTCCACACCCGAGTTTCGGCTGAGCTCCCAGCCCGCGAGGAGCGCAAGGGAGCCGTGGCACTCCAGCGCAATGGCCGACGGCACGGCGCGAAGCCGGGCGCGACGATCGGGGTCAGCCAAGAAATCCAGCACGCTCGACGCGGAGGAGCGCCACGAACCGCCGAACGCCAGATGGCGACCCTCAAAGTTGTGCGAGACGCAGACGAGCTCGTCCACCTCAGACTCGAGCCGCTCCGCGAATCGCACAAAGCTGCGGACCCCGATCTTGCGTGGCGTGGCCACCTCGGAAGGCGGGGCAACCAAGAGGCCCTCCCGCCCACACAAATCTCGAAACGACTCCTCGTCGAAGGAGTTGGGCCCGTTCATGAGGAACTGCTGAACCAGGCTCTCATACGGGCAGGCAGCTCGGTCAGCACTCGGCGTTTGTAGTCCGGCCGACTCGAGGGTCGCGTAGACGTAGGCCTTGAAGTCCCGGCGCCCGAAGTGGTCCAGCTGGAATCGCAGGGTTCTTGCGAACGCCCTGAACGCCTCGTCGTCGAGCTCGAGGTGGGCCCGCCACTTCTCCCGAACCTTCCCGAGATCGCCGCGAGGCCCATCGTCAAAGAACTTCCTCGGCAGCTCGCCATCGTACTCGCGGAGCAGCCGAGCCAGCTTGTCGTCGTCCTTCCAACGCCAGTTCGACGCAAGGTGAAGTCGGAAGTGGTCGTGCTCGGAGGCGAGGTTGGAGTAGGCAGCGTGGAAGCGCTGCAGCAGCGAGGACTTCGCCTTGATGAAGGCCGGGTCGATGAGTGCGTCCGAGCTGTACGAGTCCCGGTTGTCGACGTGGTACTTCAGCTGGAAGTAGTCCGCGGCTACCAGGTAGCCGCCCGCGTCGATGCCCGGATGCCTGTAAAACACCGCGACGTCATCCACACCCGAAGCCTCGTCGTGCTCAAGCACAACACGCTCGACCAAGGAGCGGGGTCGCAGCAGATCGGCCGCCTGCCTCCAGAAGAACAGGGCCTGGTAGACGTCGCCCTCGGTCCTAGCCCCGACCTGCTTTAGCGCCATCCAGGCCTCGCAGGTTCTGGAGCAGTGGTATGCCTCCGTCGCTCTGTCATCGAAGCCCAGCCATGCGCCAGAATCATTACCGAATGAGCGACCGTCGTCCAAGCTGAAGAGCATCAAGCCGACGAGCGACCAGGGATGGCCCGTTTCCACCCAGTGCCTGTGTCAATGCGGCGAGAAGGGGCTGGTGAGTGAAGTCGAGCGCATGAGTCACCCGGTTATCCGACTGTTGGCGCTCGACGGTCTGGCTGGTCGCCAGACACAGCAGGCCTGGGGACGCGTGCAAGGCACCATCATGGCCCGCTGCTGCGACTTGGATCTCATATGGCGGCCACTCGGCAACGCCTCCTGCTGGCCTGTACGCTTCTAGAAGCGGCTGGACCTCTGTTCTCACGGCTTGCTCGCCGGCTCCAACAACGAACGCGGTGACCCGCCTCCC
The DNA here is from genome assembly GCA_964462035.1 of uncultured Sandaracinus sp. Lineage (GTDB taxonomy): Bacteria > Myxococcota_A > Polyangia > Polyangiales > Houyiibacteriaceae > UBA1660. The sequence continues at coordinate 68,616 of CAYXAP010000040.1, read as the reverse complement.
GTGCGGCAATGCGCTCCCGTCCGGACTGGCGGCAGAGCACCTGAATAGCGTAAGGCGGGTAGCACCAGCCGGTGAACTTTCGGCAAGGGCTTCACTGTATGAAATCAGAGCATGCACCGGCCGCCCAGCACCCACCGCCGCGAGCGCGGACGCATACCGTGTCTTCCTGTCTTCAATGGTCAGTAGTTCCATGTCAGCGCATAGGTGACGCCACAGCGGTCGTTCACCACCCAGCCGTCGCCAACTCTTCGATTTCACGATCGATTCGAGCGCGGCGCGATCGCCCTCTGCAATCGCCGTCCATGCGGCGATCAGCTGGGCTGGGCGACATGGCCTTGCGAGCTCGATGAGAGCCGAGGTCGCTCCAGCATCTTGCCGCCGCACGGCGACCACGAGTGCTAGATCGAGCAGCCAAGTGCCATCGCCGTCGCGCTCTGACCAGCTTGCTTCTTCCCGGCGACAAAGGTCGACAAACTCATCTGACGACCCCTGGAGCAACGAAGCATCCATCAGCCGAGATATCTCGCCGATGCTGAGCAGTGCGGTCATTTCCGGGACCCAGGAATCCGCGAGCGCCTGCCAAGCAAGCGGGTCGGATTCCATGCACATCAGCCAGGTTGTCGCTCGCAGCCGCGGCCGCCCCCCGCCTAGGTCGCGCAGGACAATGTAGTCCCCCGTCGCAATCGCCGCGAGAGCCGCACGAACGAATCGCCGGTCTCGTCGGTCAGCGAAGAGGGCTCTGCCAAGTGTAGTGAGTTTCACAGTCGCCGGATCCAGAGGAGCACGTTGTCATATCCATAGATGGTAGGCAGCTCGCTCAGCGCCTCAGACTTGCTTGCGAAACCGAGAGGAACGTTCGGAATCGGACCGGTCTTCCATGGCGAAGCCGAACTCCCAACGAACCGATCATCCCATGCCGTGATCCATCGAAAGGGCCTCATGAAGAACGGATCAGCCGGTCCTTGGACACACTCGTAGTAGACCTTCCGCGCGTAGCGCGTGTCACGGCCCCCATCGGTATACTGGATGACTGGCTGCTCGTATCGGAACAGGTCACAACCCCACCCGCCCCGATACGTCGAGGTCGTAGTTTCCGATATGGCTCTGGTGCCGACCATCGCAGTCGCGGTGAGCGCCAGAGCCAAACTCGCTTGGAGACTCGTTAGGGAGGAAGCGAGGGTGTATCTGCCTGAGGGGTCGGCGAATAGGGCTGGGCTCTGCCCCGCAAACCCATACGGCGCGTAGCTCTCGGGCCGACTCCGCACCCCCTCCGCCGGGTCGCGGCTCGTGAACCGCCCTGTGGCCGGGTCGTAGGCCCGAGCCCGCGCGTGGTAGAGCCCGCTCGGGTCCACCCAATGCCCATGGAACCGAAAGTCCCCCGCGGGCCCGGGCGCCGCGAGCGGGCCGCTCGCGCCGCGCTCGTTGCCGAAGGCGTCGTAGCGCAGGGTGCCCTCGGCGCCGGCGTCGTTCGCCAGCGCGATGACGGTGCCCATGGCGTCGCGGAGGTAGTAGGTGGCCTCGTTCGTGGTCGGGTCGAGGCGGGCCGTGGGTGTGGTGTTCCCGATGACGCCGTCGTCGAAGACGTAGACGTTCGTGGGGGCGCCGCTGGCGTTGAGGGTCAGGTGCGGGGAGGCGAGGCCGTCAGCGGCGTTGGGGCCGCTGAGCCAGCGGAGCTCGCTGGTGATGGCGCCGCCGGTGACCTCGGTGCGGCCGACGCGGCGGCCCATGGCGTCGTAGGCGAAGCGGACCTCGTCGCCGGTGGCGACGTCGATGACACGAACGAGGTGGTCCTCGTTGTCGTACTCGAGCTGCTGGGCGGTGGTCCCCTTCGTGATGCGGGTGACTCGACCGCGCGCGTCGTATTCGTACTCGGCGATGGGCGAGCCGGCGACCTCGATGCGGGTCAGCCGCGCGCCGGTGTCGTAGACGTAGGTCTCGACGGTCGGCGTGCCCGCCGCGTCGGTGCGGGTCAGCGAAGTGCGCTTGCCGTCCAGGTCGTACGTGTAGGTCAGCGTCTCCTCGCGCACGCCGGCGCTGTCGAAGAAGCGCTCCTCTTCGATGCGGAGCGACGGGTCATAGTCGACCTCGACATAGCTGCCGTCCTCGCGCTCGATGCGCGTCGGCTCGCCGCTGAGGCCGCGGACGTAGCTGACCGAGGCCAGCACGCTGCCGTCCGCCCGCTCGTGCACCACCGAGGTGATGCGGTTTCGGGCGTCGTAGCCGTAGGTCGTGTCGATGCCGTTGGGGCGCTGGATGTCCGAGAGGCGGCCGGCAAGGTCGAAGACCCGCGTCGTGACCCCGCCCGCCGGGTCGGTCAGCTGGTCCAGGTTGCCGGTCCCGTCGTACCGATAGCTCGTCACGAAGCGCCTCGGGTCCACCGCCGGGTCCGCGCCCACGTCCACCGCGGTCACCTGGTCCCGGCCGTCGTGGTCCCAGTCGATGGTCGCGCTGGTCGGTGCGGTCAGCAGGTCGGGCCGGCCCGCGCCGTCGAAGGTGTAGGTCGTCGTGCCCGTGCCGTCGGTGTGCTGGGTGACCCGGTCATTCGGGCCGTAGGACCAGCTCAGCGCCGTGCCGTCGCTGCCCGTCCGGCTGAGCTCCCGGCCCGCCGTGTCGTGGACGTGCGTCGTGAACTCGCCATCCGGGAAGTCCACGCGCTCGAGGTGCCGCGCGCTGTCGTAGGTGTAGCTCCGCGACTGGCCGTGCGAGAGGTCCACCCGCTCCATCAGGCCGGCGAGACCGTAGACCCAGCTCGTCACGTCGCCCTCGGGCGTCTCGTGCCGGCTCAACCGGTCGGCCACAGCCATCGCTTCCCGCGGCTGCGGGTCCCGCTCCTCGTCGTAGGAGGCGAAGCGCGACACCGGCTCGCGAGCGCCCGCGGCGATGACCGTGACCTCGCCGCTCTGCACCTGCCAGCTCACGTCGCGCGCCGGCGCGAGCGCGTGGTCGAACTGGTGCGCCCCGCCGCCGACCACGCTCACCGTCTGCAGCACGCTCGAGCCGTCATAGCTGAAGGTCCGCTGCTGGCTCCGCTCGTCGGTCTGGGTGAGCGGGAAGCTGCTCGCCGAGTCGTAGCCGGTGCGCCCCAGGTAGGTCTGGCTCGTGGTCGTGCTGTCGGGGTGGTCCGTTTGCTCGAGCAGGCCGTGCGGGCTGAGGTGCTGCGTCGTCGTGTGGCCGAGCGGGTCGGTCTGCGAGGGCGTCGTCGCGCTGAGGCCACGGGGCCAGACCGCCATCCGCGGGTCGGTGATGGACGCCAGTCGACCGGCGTCGCGCGTGTGCACCGTTCGGTGTCCGAGCACGTCGGTGACCACCTCGGTCCGCCCCGCCAGGTCACGCTCGTAGACCGTCTCACCGCGCACCGCGTCGATGCTGCGCTCGAGGTGTCCCGCGTCGTCGTATTCGTGAGTCGTCACGTTCCCTGTGGGGTCGACCTCGGCGCGGAGGCGACCCACTGCATCGTACCCCCTGGAGTGGGTATCGCCATTGGGTTCCGTCCATCCAAGCAGCTTCCCGCCTCCGCTGAAGCGACGCTCGACTCGGCCGAAGGTCGGGCCTTCGATGCTCGTCCACTCGTTCTGGTACCCGTAGGCATAGGTCACGGTGACGTCCGCGCCATAGTCGGCATGTTGAAGCCTGCCGACGTCGTCGTAGACGTACTGGTGGGTGATGGTCCCACGGGTGATGCGCTCGACGTTGCCGTCGACGGTGTACTCGAGGTCCACCACACTCCCGTCGGGCTCCGTGATGCGCGTCGGCTGCGGAGAGCCGCCAGCATACTCGAAGGTGGTCGTGCCGAACCGGTTGGTGCGAGTCTCGACAGTCCCGTCGGCGTTGTAGGTCGATGACTCGATCAGGTTGTCCAGCTCATCGCGGACCGCCATCCGGTTCCCCGCTGCGTCGTACTCGTACAGGAGCGTGCCGCCAGTGGTCGAGGTCATCGACGCGCGTCGCCCGGCGTCGTCGTAGGTGTAGCTGGTCGTGCACTCTTCGATCGGCACGGCAGTGGGACATGGGCTGATCACGGCGGCGATGTCGGTCAGATTGGGGTCGACGAACTCGTAGCGGGTCTCGTTGCCTTCCTGATCGGTCACGGACCGAACCATCTGACGGAACTTCGGGAACCGATAGTCGTACACGGTAACGCCGCCATTGCCGTCGATGGCCTGGGTGATGCGCCCGAGGTTGTCGTAGATGTACCGCGTCGGGACGCCCAGGCCGTCGAAGCGGGTGAGCTCCTGGCCGGCCAGGTCGTAGTCGTTGTCGAAGCAGACTCCGTCGGCGTCGCACAGGTTGTCGAGGCGACCGTCGTCGGTGAAGTCCATGGCGGCCACCCGCACGCCGCGGGCGTCGATGATGTCCGTCAGGTGATGTGGGTACCGGGACTCGCGGTACTCGTAGCGCGTCGTGCGTTCCGCGGGGTCCATCATCGCTACGAGATTGCCGGCGGCGTCGTACTGGTACGAGACCGAGCGACCGGAGCCGTCGCGGATGCCGGAGATGCGGCCCTCGCCGTCGCGCTCGAAGACGATGGCTCGACCGCTGGAGTGGACCAGGCCGAAGTTGGTCAGCGAGAGGCTGTTCCCGTTCGGGTCCTGGTATCGGATGATGCCTTCGTCCTCGGTGATGTCGAAGACGCGCCCATCGCGGGTGGTGAGCCGGAAGTGGTTCGGGGCGAAGTGCCCACCGGTGAAGGTGTCGGTGAGGAAGCCGCGCTGCTCGAAGTTGCCCGCAGTGATGGCTCCCATCGCCGTGGCCCGGACGGAGGTGTTCCCGACGATGGCGAGCTCGGCGCCGGAGTCGCTGCCGTCGACGAACTCGAAGGCGAAGTCGCCCCCGCACGAGCCGCTGATGGGCTGGAGGTTCACGAGGTCGGGCTTGAAGACGTAGTACTCGGTGTCACTCAGCCGGATCTCCGTGAAGTGGAACTGCTGCTCTTCCACCCGGGTGCAGGGCTGGATCACGCCACCCAGCAGATCGAGGGGCGGGTTGGTGATGACGATGTCCTCGGCCAGCGGTCGGTTGTGCTGCACGCGACCGGAGCGCATCTCGAGGTCCCAGCCGTGGCCGAACTCGCCTACGACTCCTGCGCGGCGGGAGTCGTAGGTGCGAACCAGGGCGAGCGGAATGCCCACGTCATCGATCACCAGGTCGGTGAAGCTGAGCTGAACCACTCCGAGCTTGGCCTGGCCGGCCACGCGGATCGGGACGCGGGCTTCACCGATGCGACCGTTCACGTCTTCGGCTCGGAGACGCAGGACGTAGCGGCCGTTCTCGAGGAGCGTGGCGTCGAGCTGACCGAGCGTGCCGGAGATGTTCGCAGTGCCGCGGAAGAGGGTGCGGAAGCCTTCCCGGTCCGTCGGGCGGACCGCGACCGTCCACTCGTAGAGGTTGTCGTCGGCCACGCTGCCGAGCACGTCGTGGAGGTAGGTGAGCTCCTCGTCGGCGGTCGGGGCGGTGAGGGTCACCACCGGTGCGGTGCCGTCGGCCGGGTCGATGACTCGGATCTGCGCTTCCGCGAAACCGCGGTTGCCCGAGGGGTCCACGGCTTCCACGCGAGCCACGTACACGCCCACGCTGGCAGAGCTCCACTGCGCGGTGCCGGTGCCATCGATGGTCAGCGGAGAACCGTCCACCGTCAGGGTGTCGATGAGCGCCGAATCTTCGTCGGTGGCTGCGTAGGTGAGGTCGACCGTCTCGCCGACCGCGACGATGTAGGGCTGCGCGCTGAGCGTGACGATCGGCGCGGCGACGTCGCCCTGGACCGTGATGGTGTAGCGCTGCGGCTGCGAGAGGAGGCCGGTGCCGTCGACGGCGACCACCTCGACGACGTGCTCCCCGTGGTCCGCGATCGTCGGGGTCCACTGGATGAGACCGGTGGAGGCGTTGATGGTCATGCCGCTCGGAGCCTCGTTCAGGCGGTACTCGACGACCTCGCTGCTCGGCAGTCGAGTGTCCGGATCCTCAGCGACGACCTGGTAGCTGTAGCCGAGCTCGCACGCTTCGGTGACCGGGCGAGAGGTGATCACCGGTGGGTCGATGGCCTCGTCGACGACCAGCAGGAAGGTGAACTCGTCGCGGGCGCCATGGCAGTCCTCCACGGCGATGGTCACCGGGTAGTCCCCGTCCCCCGGCGGGACCCATAAGACGTCGCCGGTCTCCGTGTCCATCGTCATTCCCGGTGGGCCCTCGACCAGCTCCCAGGTGAGGTCGCAGCCCGGATCGGTGTCGACGTCCACGGCGGTGCAGGGCAGCCGGAAGCCCACGTCTTCGAGGGCGTTGATGATCGGCGGGATCGTGATCTCCGGCGCATCGTTCTCGGAACGGACGGTCACCGTCACCGTCGCCGGTGTCGAGTACTCGGTCCCGTCGTGGACCCGATACGTGAACGTGTCGATGCCGACGAAGTCCAGATTTGGCACGTAACTCACCAGCGGCGGCGTGCCGGTGAGCGACCCGTTCGCCGGGCCACTGACGAGCTCGAACGTGATGGCGTCGCCGTTGGCGTCGAAGCCCGCGAGGACCACGGCGAGGGTCGTGTCTTCGATCGTGCTGTCTTGCCGGTCGTAGGCCACCGGAGCGACGTTGGGGATGGTGATCGGGTCGCCCTCCACGTCCTCGTCGATCAACCCGTCGCCATCGTCGTCGAGCCCGTTCGCAATCTCCTCGTCGGCGACCCCGTCGCAGTCGTTGTCGACGCCGTCGCCGGCTTCCATCGCCGAGGGCGTGCAGCCGCCATCGAGCGGAACCATGCGCATCTGCGCGGGGTAGCCGTAGGAATCGTCGTTGGCCCAGCCGTAGGCGTAGGCCGCGAACGCCACGCCCGGCGTCAGATGCTCGAGACGGTGCGAACCCGCGTCGACGGGAACCTGGGCGTAGACGAAACCGGAGCTGCCGATCGGCTGGAACGCTTCGGTGATGACCGCACCGTCGAGCCGAAGCCCGCCCGCGGACGACGCATCGATGACGATGTTCACCCAGTCGATGAACTCGTGGTCCGGGCTGGGCACGGTCGCGAAGGTGACGTCGTCGTCGAACTGCGGGGTCGGGGTGACGAGCATCATGAAGGGATCGCCCTCACGATTGTCGAAGTTCGTGCTCGTCCCGTACTGCACCGCCAGCGCCGGAAGCGAAGTCTCGACGTGCATGGCGGTGTCCCCGATGTCCACGAGCTCGGAGTGGAACTCGCCAGCGTCGAGGGTGGCGACGACGACGCCGTCGATCATCACCTGGGTGCCGTCTGCCGCCGCCAGCACTCTCAGCTCGCAGGACTCGCGCTGGGCGAGCGGAGTCACGAGGAAGTCCGACCCCAGCTTGTCCGCAGAGGGGATCTGCTCGACCAGGTAGTCACACGCCTGGCGACCCACCGGCACCTGCACGCAGTTGTGTCCACCGGTTACGGCCACGGGCGCGGTCGAGTACACCAACGTTCCGGTGAGGTCCTGTTCCACGATCGGGATCTCGCTGATGGGCACGAACGCGCCCTGCAGGCTGACGGTCTCGTAGCGATCGAGGGTGAAGTTGAGGGGCACACCCGCCGGTTCGATGCCGCCGACGCCGGCCGGCGTGGAGGGACCGCCCATCACGGGAGTGGTGGGGATGACCGTCACGGAGGTGCCGTCGACGGTGGCGGTCACGGTCACGCTGGGCGGGGTCGCGACACCGAAGATCGCAGTCTGACCGTAAGAGGGCACCACGTACTCGTTGCCGAGAGTGCTGACCGGTAGCGCCAGGAAGCCGTCGGAGGTGAACCGCTGGGTCTTCATACCCTCCGCACAGAAGGCGCGCTCTGCCGAGAGATGCACCGCGTTCTGGGTCACCTCGCCGGGCGTCGCGGTCGCGATGGAGACAGGGAGCTCCACCATGGTGACCTCCCCGGCAACCACCTCGGCCACCGCCCGGAAGGAACTGCCACGGTGACGCACCGTGACTGCGGTGTTGAGCTCACCGTAGAGGAAGATCAGAAGACGTGTCGGCTGATCGGACCCGGTGCTGGCGCTCTGCTCTAGGTGCGGGAACTGGAACAGGTACTCGGTCCCGCAGTTGTCCGGCTGGTCGGGAGGTGCGATCTCCGGCTGAACGGACGAGGCCCCACTGGGGTTGTAGTGGGAGTCACCGGCGAACGTGGCCTGAATGGTGTGCGAGCTTGCCGGCGTGAAGTCGAAAGTAGCGGTGGCGATACCATCCACATCACTGATGGCAGTCGCGACCTGCGCGCCCATCGTCACCTCGACTGGCCGGCCAACGACGATGGTGCCTGGGTCGAAACGGTCGACGACTCTCACCCGGACGTCTTGCGTACCTCCACCGACGGCACCAACAACCGGCTCGATGGAGAGACTCGTGTCGCGTCGTACGACCGTGACGATGAAGCTGTCCGATCCGGCCAGACCACCCAGATCCGTCACGGTGAGTCGAGTCTCGTAGATGCCGGGATCGGCCCATGCGTGCTCCACTTCGCCGAAGCTGCCCACGTTGCATTCGGAGAGCGGGCCACTCGCCGTGCCATCGTCGTAGCTCCACTCACAGCTGAGCCCGACGTTTCCTCCGCGGTCCAGGAGCCAGGTGGCTCGCTCGTCCATCGAGAGCACCTCGCCCCAGCGGACCGTGACATCGCCCGTGACGGTCACTTCCGGGGGGCCATTTTCGAGCACCACGGTCTGCGAAGCAAAACCGCGCAACTCGTAGGCATCGACGGGCTCGATGCTCATCGTGTACGTCCCGGGGTCGGGCTCGCTCAAGGTCCGAGTCGCGCCCGCAGGCATGCCGATCCGGTCCCCGTCGATCTCGGTCCACCAGGTACCTACCAGCGGCACATGGTGCTCCGTGATGTCTCGGAACGAGACGCCCTGACCTACGACGGCCGTCGTCGCGTCCACCGAGAGGCGCGCCTCGGGCGCCGCTAGCGCGACGTACGACATCTCGTACGTGTCCGTCGCTCCATACTCTCCCACGGTCGTCAGCCGTACGAGGTAGGTGCCGGGAGCGTCGTACTGGTGGCGGGGGTGCTGGGAGTAGGAGACCTCTCCGTCACCTGAACTCCCACAACCAATGTTCGATGGGATCGCCACCCGGACTCGAGAGGTCCTGGAACTGCACCTCGAGCCCACCTCGTTCCGCCGAGTGAATACCCACATCCAGGATTCGCACACGAGTGGCACCGTAGTTGCTGACCACACGGAGTCTCACGAACCGAGCGGGAACCGGGTCGAAGCCGTACCAGAACCGCTGGTCGTCCTCCCGGAGCATCTCGGCGGCCGTCACCAGAGAGAAGTCAGCGGGGTCTTGCCCCGTCTGCGAGACCCAGATCTCGAAGTCACGAAGCGCAGAAGTCGACCCGTCGCTGACCAGGCGGACCGCATCGATCAGGTGAACCTGGTCGCCAGCGAGATCGATGGTGAGGTCCGTCCCTCCGACGTCACCGGTGTCGGAGAACCACCCTGTTCCGCAGCTGGCGTCACAGTAGTCGTTGAGCCTGCCAGCCCATACCGAGCCGCTCGTCGCCGTCGCGACGGCGCCTGCGTCATCCATGCTGACCAGGCTGCCGACGTTCGACGAGCTGAAGATGCTCAGATCGTACGCCCGGCTGAAGGTGTCTCCGTAGTTGTCGACGATGGCGAAGCGCACGAAGCGCGCCGCCGTCATCGGTAGCTCGTACTCTACGAAGCGTTCCTCCTGGGGAAGGGTTCCCGCGAAGACCAGCTCGAACTCCGAGGGATCAGCGGTGGTCGAGCTCGCCCAGATCTCGAAGTTTCGGACGGTATAGGACGCGGTAGTTGCGCGCATCCGAACTCGCTCGAGAATCTGCGGGACGCCGGGTCGCTGCCCGGTGAGGGCCACGGTGAAGTCCCCCGGCGGCGATCCAGGCATAGTGGTGAAGGTCAGCCCCTCGCCATAGGGATCCGAAGGGACTCCGTTCACGTTGGTGGTGGCCACGAGCGTCGCGCCGGCCCCCTCCGACAGCACGTTCATCTGCTTGGGAACGAAGAAGGCAGCGGTCGGCGCCGGCGGCACGCAGGCCCCCATCGCCGGCGGAAGACCGCTCGTGCAGACCCCGCCGGCATTGCACACCTCGTCGCCGTTGCATGGGTCCCCATCGGAGCAGCTCGTTCCGGCAGGGGCATAGTCATTCTGAACCCCAGTGATCGGGTCGCACGAGTCGATGGTGCATGGATACCCGTCGTCGACGGTCGGGGGCGGCCCACCGACGCACACACCGCCGTCGTCGCAGGTCTCCGCGCCGTTGCACACGTCTCCATCGCCGCAGTCGGTCCCCTGCGGGAGGGGGTCGTGCATCACACCGGCGATTGGATCGCAGCTATCCGCCGTGCACGGGTTTCCGTCATCCAGGCTGGGAGCGCTCCCCGCCTGACAGACGCCCCCGCTACAGGTCTCTCCGCCGTTGCAGGCATCGCTGTCGTCGCACTCGGTCACGACCTCCGTGCCACCCGCACACTCGACAGTCGCGCTGGCGCTACAGTACGCAACGAAGTCCTCGTCGCTCACCGCGTCACAGTCATCGTCGAACCCGTCACAGGTGGTGTCGGCAGCGCTCGGAGAGCCAGCGACACAGGTGTCCTGCACGCTACCATCGGCGCAGATCAAAGTTCCCGTCCGCGCGCAGCCGCCGACTCCGCACCCCGTTGGAGTCGACACGAAAGCCTCGTCCACCGCTCCGTCGCAGTCCGCATCCCGTGCGTCGCATGTGGAGTCATCACCGGTCGGTGTCCCCGGCGAGCACGAGTCCACGACCGTTCCGGAGACGCAGCTCGTCACGCCGGCTGCGGCACACACTCCAAGGCCACACGCAGTGGCCGATGGGGCGAATGACTCGTCCACCGCTCCATCGCAGTCGGCATCGACCCCATCACAGCTGGAGTCATCTCCCGTCGCGGTCCCGGGACTGCATCCGTCCACCACGGCTCCGCCGACGCAGCTGGTCGCTCCCGATGCCGAGCAAACTCCAACGCCACAGCTCGTCGCCACCGAGGAGTATCCCTCGTCGACGCTGCCGTCGCAGTCTTCGTCCAACCCATCGCAAAGCTGGTCGGCGCCAGTGGGTGAGCCCGCAACGCAGGAGTCGGTCTCGATGCCAGCCGAGCAGGCCGTGGTCCCGCTCGCTGAGCACACGCCGACGCCACAAGTAGTCGGGGTCGGTGAGTAGGCCTCGTCCGTGCTACCGTCGCAGTCCGAATCCAGGCCATCGCAGACGGTGTCCGGCCCCGTGGGCGAACCCGGTGCGCACGAATCCTGTACGGCTCCAGCGACGCACGCGGTCGCACCGGTTGCGCCGCAGACCCCGTCGCCACAGCTCGTGGCCTCCGAGGCGTACGCCTCGTCCGTGGTGCCGTCGCAATCCGAGTCCACGCCATCGCAGGTCGAATCGTCGCCCGTGGGGGAACCCGGTGCGCACGAGTCCGTCTCGGCCCCCGCCACGCAAGCCGTGGTGCCATTCGCCGAGCAGGCTCCAGTGCCGCAGCTGGTCGCCGTCGGCGAGTAGGCTTCGTCCGTGCTCCCGTCGCAGTCGGAGTCCAGACCGTCGCACACCGTATCGGGGCCGACCGGCGAGCCTGCGACACACGAATCCTCGACCATTCCGGCGACGCACGCGGTGGCACCCACTGCCCCGCACACGCCATCTCCGCAGCTCGTAGCTACGGTTGCGTACGCCTCGTCGATCGACCCGTCGCAGTCATCGTCCGACCCGTCGCAGGTCGAGTCGTCGCCGGAAGGAGTGCCAGTCTCGCACGAGTCGACGACCGCTCCCGCGACGCAGCTGGTGGCCCCAGTGGTGGCACACACGCCAGTTCCGCAGTTCGTGGGGACCGACGTATAGCCCTCGTCCACCACTCCATCACAGTCGTCGTCGACTCCGTCGCAGGTCGAGTCGTCTCCCATGGGGGAACCAGGGGCGCAGGAGTCGCTCTCGACCCCGGCCGAGCAACTCATCACGCCAGTAGCCGCGCACGCTCCCACTCCGCAGCTGGTGGAGGACCCAGCGTAGTCTTCGTCCGTGGCACCGTCGCAGTCGTCATCAGCGTCGTCGCAGGTGGCGTCGTCGGCTGCAGGAGTGCCAGGCGAACAGGTGTCTTCCACGACTCCATCGACGCAACTGGTGGCACCGGTATCCGCGCAACTGCCGACACCGCAGCTCGTCGCCGAAGCGGCATAGGCTTCGTCGGTCGCTCCATCGCAGTCTTGGTCGACGGAGTCACAGCTGTCGTCAGGGCCGGATGGGCTGCCTGCGGAGCAGGAGTCCTGAACCAGACCTGCAACGCAAGACGTAGCTCCCGTGCTGGCGCAGACCCCGTCACCACAGGTCGTGGCGTACGATGCATAGTCTTCGTCGATGTTGCCGTCACAGTCGTCGTCGACACCGTCACAGCTGCCATCGGTGGTTCCGCACGTCCCGCCACAGCCGGCCTCCCACTGCAGGCACGCGTAGGTCCCTGCGCCGCGGTACCCCCACACCCCGACGAAGTCGTAGGACGATGCTTCGAGGTAGGACTGGTTCTGGAGATCGGAGGTCGGGGCAGCCCGACTCGCCGTGCAGCTCCCGGCTACGGTGCAGTCGAAGAAGGCTCCGCTGGTGGTGCTGGTGAGCTCGTACCCCAAGAAGGTGAGACCCGAGGACGCGGCCGCTCCGCTGGTGTAGACGCGGTCGACGGTGCTGTTGTCGATGATGCCGATGGCGAGCCCGCTATCGAGGCCCCCGTCGACGCTGGCCGCCGAATACGAGTCTGCGATCGCTCCGTAGAACGCATAGGCCACGAGCCCACCGGCCGACCACCCCCCTGTGACCGCGCCCGTAACGAAACACTCGGAGACCTGGCCGCCGTCCATGAAGCCGATCAGGCCAGCCGTCTTCTCTCCACCAGCGACGGTAGCCGACGAGAGACCGACCTGCTGTACAGTCGCATCGCGAGTAGCGCCGAAGAGCGCGACGTTGTTCTCCGCCGAGCGGCTGATGGAGAGGTTGGAGATGATGTACCCGTCGCCATCGAGGGAACCGCGGAACCGCCCTTCCCAGTCGGAGTCGCCGACGGGGCGAAAGCCGTTGCCATCTCCCGCATCAAAGGAGGTGCAGTCGATGTCGCTCGCGAGCCTGTAGTGGGCGTCGACGTCCGCCTCCATCTGCTGCAGCTGGGGGCAAGTGCAGATCAGGTAGGGGTCCACGAGCGAACCAGCCCCACCACAGAAACCGGGCGCACCACCGTCCGCTCCTCCGTCAGCACTGGCGGAGGCCTGGGTGGTGGTTCCGATGGCTGGTGATTCCGCCCCTTCGGAGCAGGCGACGCACGCGAAGAGTATGCCGAGGGCGAGCGTGAGCGGCGACCTGCGAATGGCCTGCCGAGGTCGAATGGACACGGAATCTTCGTTCACTTCAACTCTCCAAACGAGCGGACCATCACTGGCAACTTTGCCCGCAGCTCTCGACCGTCGGGGGTAGGCGGCGGTCGATAGGTGGCTCGAGTATCACTCAGGCCTGTGACAACAACGGGCGCTCGAGCCCCTGTCCCGACGGTTGCGTCGGGTGCCGCAAACGGGCCAAAGAAAAACACGAGCAACGCTCACTCGCCACTACGAAAAGTGATAGTCTGGCGACTCGTGATTATTGATTTGTGCACCAGACATCGTGTCTCACCCGATCGGGTGTCGTGATTGTTTACGATCCCCATCTGGTGGCCGCGCTTTCCCCAGCTCACGGTCGGCACTGCAACTGGAGCAGGCGAGAGCGCATGAGCTTCAGCACCAGCTCCCTGGGCCCGAGGCCGCACCGGGTCCGAATCGCTCGTGCGTGGTAGTCGACGGCAGCCACGCTGATGCCCATCTCGTCGGCCAGCTCCACCCGGCTCAGACCTCGACTGAGTCGAATCAGCACCTCCAAGTGTCGCGGTGTCAGCTCGGGTACGAATGGCGCGAGCTGCTGTCGCAGCCGACCATCGTCGGGCTCCAAGGGGCGTCTAGGCACGAGAGCCTATTCGTCCCCTGCGAGTGTCAGTTGCGTGACGGTCGATTCTTGGGCCGTGGGCCATGGGAGCCCTGGCTTGCCACGGCGCGGCCCGGTCCATCGCCCACCGAGGTCCGGGCTGCTCAGGAATTGCAGAACGCAGCCGAGGCGTTCGAGCCGAGTAACAGGCCCCATGTCGCCGCACCCGTCGTCGCCGTCATGATCGAGTGGAGCAGCACCCGGCCGAACCGAGCCCAGCCAGACTGGCGTCGCTCCGTTCGTGCGACGCCACCGATCGCGAGTCGGAGCACGCCGCCGAGCAGAAGCGCGCTGCCGACCCCGACCGTCGTGCGCGTCGATCGGACGAAGCGTTCGTTCTTCTCGGGCTCCACGTAGCCGCAGCCCTCGTTGGCGAACGGAAGCATCGCGGCCGCACCCCCGAGCACTCCGACCCCGGCGCTCAGGAGCCAGCGCGCCGCGTGCGGCATCACCCGGTGGGCAGGGCGCTGTCGCGGCGTGACCGCGGGTGGCCGCTCCGCGTCGAGCTCCGCCACGAGTGCCTCGAACGCCACCCGCTCGGAGCTGGGCACGGCCTGAGCGTTCGCTGGCGCCGCGAGACCCAGCGCCAGGATCGTCGCGGTTCCCACCACAGCTGTGAAACCCATGCCACGGAAAGGTGGCTGCCTCCGTCCTCGAGCGATCATGCACCGCAGCGCAGCAACGATCGTTCCATGGCGCTGCGGGCGACGCTGGGACCGCACGCTTGGGCTGGAGTAGAACGGGGCAAGCGCGATGGCGAGCCGGAAGCCCAGTACCAAGAAGACTCCGAGAGCCAAGCCGTCGGTCGACGAAGACGCGCTTCTCGAAGCGTCCGCGCATGACTTCCAGACGGGTGCGCTCGCAGACGTGAACGGCCTGGAGCGCGCTACGAACGTGCTCGAGCAAGCCCTCTCCCTCGACCTCGCGCGACATCGGGACGAGTGGCTCGAGCGGGCCATGGCGCCGTTCCACCTGGACTTCGTGTTCGAGCAGGCAGCCAACCAGCACGCGCTCTTGCAGACCGCGTCCTCGTTCCTGCTGAAGCTGCAGCACCCCGCGGCCGCGAAGCGCCTTCTCGAGCGGCTCGAAGTGGGTGTCCTGAGTCACGACGCCGACCGCTATGCGCTCTTCCTCATCGGGTTGATGGGGAGTCCGGCCCTGGTGCCCAGGGTCAGTGATTGGTTCCTAGGGCGACCGATGCGGTCGATCTCCCACGCGGGCTTTCCGCTCTACGCGCTGATGTGCGATCTCCTGGTGCGGCTCCAGAGCGCGGACGTGGCCCAGCACATCGAACACCTCATCGCCGACCACGACGCGGGAAAAATCGCAATGTCGAAGCACCACCGCTACGCCTACGACACCGCCTTGGCTGCCATCGGTGGAGCCGAGCACCGCTGGCGCCCGGGCCCGGTGAAGTCGCCGGAGGACGAGTAGCCGATCGGGGGGTCGTTCAGGCGAAACGAGAGACGATCTCGTCCCATGCGTTCACACGCTCGTCGTCCTCACCCATCATCTCGACGATCCACTCTCGAACGTACCCGCGGTCGAGACGCTCGCCGCGGACCGCCACCAGGCGCTCGAGGTCGGCGCGATCCTTGATCCGGAAGAACAGGAGCTTGAAGACCGCGATCGCTTCCGGCGAGAGAAATTGGCCCGTCCAGTCGTCCACGGTCACGGTGACTGCGGTCCGACCGGCTTCGTGGGAGAACGGGATGCTGGGCACGAAGACATCGATCCGCATCCCATCCCAGCTTCCGACGAACATGCCGTCGGTCCGCGCACGGGCGAGGCAGGAGTCCGGGTCGAGGTCGATGCCGAGCCGCTTCAGGACGTCCATGGCCGCTGGCAGCGCGTCGTCATCGACGAAGAGGTTCAGGTCCACGTCCTTGGTGCCTCGTGGAACGCCGGCGACACCGAGAGCGAGCGCGCCGCCGATCGCGTAGTCGAAGCCCGCGGCGCTCAACGCATCGGCGATCGATCGAGCCGCAGAAGCCGCCGTTCGACGCTCGCTACCCACGGAAGCTCGCGCGCAGCCGCGCCAGCGCACGGACGGTGCTCTCGGGAAGCGGGTCCTCCTGGCTCAAGACCCGCTCGGCCATCCCACTCGCACGAACGGCCCACATCGCGTCCTCTGCACAATCGACGGTGTGCAGCCAGAGTTCCGCCGCGGTCGCTCCAACGTAGGGCGCCACCTCCTCACGCACGCTGGTCGCGTCATCGACGACCCAGCCTGGAAGCCTGTCGAGCTGCATGTCGCCAGTGTAGCAACCAACGCGCCTCGGGCCTCGAGACGAGCGTTCGTGAACCAAATTCACGCCGGCCGGCAGAGTAGCCAGCTCTGTCTTTTGTTTCCCTTAATTTACGCCAGATGCGGCGTCAAACGTGGTTTCGAGTCTCGAAAAACTCACTTTCACCGTGAAACTCAGCGACGCGGGCGCTGGGGCTTGCGCCGCTTTCGCTTGGGCGCGTCGCGGCCTTCGAGGCGCTTGATCTCGTCGCGGAGCTCGGCGGCCTTCTCGAAGTCGAGGGACTCGGCGGCGGCGTACATGGCCTCGCGGATCGCTTCGATGCGTTCCTCGACCGGGGCCTGATCGTCGACGCCGTCGACTCGAGCGACGGTCGAGAAGTCGCGGGTGCCCATGGAGGGGTCGAGATCCATCACGCGCTTCTTGATGGTCTGCGGGGTGATGCCGTGCTCGGTGTTGTACTCGCGTTGGATCTCGCGGCGGCGGGCGGTCTCCTCCATCGCCATCTTCATCGCCGGGGTGATCTTGTCGGCGTACATGAAGACCCGGCCTTCGACGTTTCGCGCGGCGCGGCCGATGGTCTGGATCAGCGAGCGCGGCGAGCGGAGGAAGCCCTCCTTGTCGGCGTCGAGGATCGCGACCAGCGAGACCTCCGGCAGGTCGAGACCCTCGCGCAAGAGGTTGATGCCGACGAGCACGTCGAACTCGCCGCGGCGCAGGTCGCGAAGGATCTCCACGCGCTCGAGGGTGTCGATGTCGCTGTGCAGGTAGCGCACCTTCACGCCGAGCTCCGAGTAGTACTCGGTGAGGTCCTCGGCCATGCGCTTGGTGAGCGTGGTGACCAACACACGCTGGTCCTTCTCGACCCGGATGCGGATCTCGCCGAGCAGGTCGTCGACCTGCGAGCCGACCGGGCGCACCTCGACGACCGGATCCATCAGACCGGTCGGCCGGATGAGCTGCTCGACGACCACGCCCTCGGCCTTCTCGAGCTCGTACTCGCCCGGGGTCGCGCTGACGTAGAGCGCGCTGACCACGTGGCTCTCCCACTCCTCGAAGGTGAGCGGGCGGTTGTCGAGTGCGCTCGGCAGCCGGAAGCCGTGGGAGACGAGCACTTCCTTTCGCGCGCGGTCGCCGCGGAACATCGCGCCGATCTGAGGCACCGTCTGGTGCGACTCGTCGAGGACGATGATGAAGTCGTCCGGGAAGTAGTCGATGAGGGTCGGCGGCGGCTCGCCGGCTTCGCGCCCGCTCAGGTGGCGCGAGTAGTTCTCGATGCCCTGACAGAAGCCCATCTGCTCGAGCATCTCGAGGTCGAACATCGTGCGCTGCTCGAGGCGCTGGCGCTCGAGGAGCTTGCCCGCCGCCTCGAGCTCTTCGAGCCGCTCGCGCAGCTCCACGCGGATCGCCTGGATGGCGCGGGCGCGGTGCTCCTCGGGGGTGACGTAGTGCGAACCCGGATAGATGCCGTAGCGGTCGAGCTCGGCGAGCACCTGACCGCGGAGCGGGTCGACCTCGGTGATGCGCTCGACCTCGTCGCCCCAGAACTCGACGCGCACCGCGGTCTTCTCGGAGTGGGCGGGGAAGATCTCCACCACGTCGCCGCGCACGCGGAAGGTGCCGCGGTGGAAGTCGACGTCGTTGCGCTGGTACTGAATCTCGACGAGACGGCGGAGCAGCCGGTCGCGCCGGAACTCTTCGCCCTTCTGAATCTCGATCAGCATCTCGTGGTACCACTCGGCCGATCCGATGCCGTAGATGCACGAGACGCTGGCGACGATGATCACGTCCCGGCGGCTGAGCAGCGCGCGGGTCGCCGAGTGGCGCATGCGATCGATCGCGTCGTTCACGATCGCGTCCTTCTCGATGTAGGTGTCGCTGGTCGGGATGTACGCTTCGGGCTGGTAGTAGTCGTAGTAGCTGACGAAGTACTCGACGGCGTTGTGCGGGAAGAGCTCGCGCATCTCCGCGTAGAGCTGCGCGGCGAGCGTCTTGTTCGGCGCCATGATCAGCGTCGGCCGCTGCACCGCCTGGATGGTCTGGGCGACCGTGAAGGTCTTGCCGCTGCCGGTGATGCCGAGGAGCGTCTGATGCTTCTCGCCAGCCCGAAGGCCCTCCACCAGCTCGGCGATGGCCTGGGGCTGGTCGCCCTTCGGGGTCATCTCACTCTCGAGTCGCAGCTCCACGAGTGACGTTGTAGCGCCTGGGTGTGACGAACGCAGCGACCCACCCCGATGGGGGGATGGTCCGCATGTCGGGGTCGTGACCCGTTTGCAGGGCCGTGCCGAGATTCCTCCATGATTTCAGGTGGAACAGCCCTTGCTCCGTCTTGGGGCCATGAATCGATACCGCCTTCCTTTCGCCCTGGTCTTCGTCATCGCCTGTGGGGTGGTCTCCCCCTACACGATCACGCGGCCCGTCCCGGAACAGACGGTCGAGGGCAGCCCGCTCGGCGCGGTGCTCCCTGGCGCCGAGGTGCCCATCCCGCTCGAGATCGACCTCGAGGCGGAGGCCGACGCTCAGAACGCCGGCCCCGTTCAGAAGGTCACTCTCGAGGCGCTCCGGCTCGACATCACGACCACCTCCGAGCCCGCCGGTGACACCGACGACTGGGACTTCGTGGACTCGGTCGTGATCTACGTCGAGAGCAGCGAGTCGGGCTCGGCGCTCGCGCGGCAGGAGGTCGCACGGCTCGACCCCACGCCGAACGGCGTGCGCCGGCTCGAGCTCGAGACCGACACCTCGGTGAACCTACGCCCCTACGTGGACGAAGGCGCGCGCCTCACCGCGACCGTTCGCGGCCGCGCCCCAGCCGACGACGTCTCCTACGATGGCGTGGTGACCCTCGGCCTCTCGTTCCTCTGAAGCCATCAGTCCTCGTTGACGTAGTAGGTCCCGCGGCCGGCGTCGGCTGCGGCCCGAAGGCAGTCGAGGACCTGGGCGTCGTCGGGCGTCCGGTCGGGTAGGGCCGACCAGGGCCCCTCGAGCTCATCCATCAGGGCGACGGTCTCGGCGGGAGTCAGGATCGCGTAGGCGTGATGATAGCCGTGCTCGTCGACCGCCGGATCGCCCCCACCGATGCGACGCCCTTCGTGGAGGGCTTCGAGCGCGGACGACTGCGGCGCGCTCAGGTCCGCGGCCAGGTCCTGGAGCAGCACCTCCGAGAGCAGTCCACAGGGTCGAGCGTCGATCTCCACGGCGAGCCCCTCGTCGTGAGGCACCACCATCATGAAGTCGTCCATCACCAGGAAGTCGGCCGGGTCGAGCCCGTCGTAACCGGCACCGCGGTTGGCCAGACGCTCGCCGACCCAGCGAACCTCGTCGCGCTCGTAGGCCCCGTCGACGGCGAGCACCTCGACGAAGCGATCCGCGAGCTCCGGCCGGCCGCCCCCGAGCTGGCCCGCGAGCGCGTCCGGATCGTACGAGTAGGCCCACCAGCGAACTTGGAACCTCTCGCCCGGTGGAGGCTCGGGGTCGGACGAGAAGAGGAACCAGAGCAACGCGCCACCGGCGATCACCCCGACGCCGAGGATTCCGAAGAGCAGCCCCCGATCGCCCACCGTGCTCAGCCCTCGCAGCAGTCGCAGGGCTCGGCGGCCTCGGTCCGACCTTCGAAGAGCGTGGTGCCCTCGAGGGTCACCAATCGCCGCTGGTCGCCGCCCCAGACGAGCAGCGCCGCGAGCTGACCGTCGATCCGCACCAGGGCCATCACGCCCTCGGAGCCGCTGCGGGTGATGGGACCGGGGATGGTCGTCTGACCGAGCACGCGAGCGTCCTCGAAGGACTCGCCGTCGCCATGGAGGAAGGTGATCGTCGTCGGCGAGCCCGGGCAGAGCCCATCGCCCTCGGGGCTCTCGAGGCGGAAGCCGAAGCCGCCCTCGCCGAAGCGACCGACGTAGGCGGCGTGGGCCTCGACGCTCGGCGCCTCGGTGCCCGTGGCGAGGGTCACGCTCGCCGGCGCGTCACCGCCGACGGCGATCCACGGGCGCGGTGAGTCGGGACAGCCGGCCACGAGCACGCGGTCGCCGCCACCCATCACCTGGCCCACGCACGCGCCCGCCGGGCTGACGAGCGTGATCTTGTGGTCGTCGGCGGCCTCCGGCGGGAGCAGCATCGAGCCACCGTCGATGGTGACGAGGTAGACGCTCGGCCCCGAGGCCTCCGCCACGTCCTCGCCGCCGCCGGTCGACTCGGTGCCATCGGTCTCGCTCGGCTCGGGGTCGTCGCCACAAGCGATGAGGGCGAGGCAGAAGACGAGCACGGCGAGTCGGCGCATCGCCGGACCGTAGAGCAGCCGAATGGCGGGCGCCAATCCCGAGCGACTCACGCCGATCTCAGAGGAGGCCGAAGCCCTCGAGCGCGCCGCGGAGCGCGTCCCGCTTGAACTCGGGGACGGTCTCGACGAGCTCGGGGCCGGCCCATTGCCACGCGGAGAACTCGGGTGGATGGCCGGGCGAGCGGAGGGTCAGCTCGGCTTCGTCACCGACGAAGCGGCCGAGGAAGTAGTGCTGCGCCTGGCCCACGTAGGACTTGCCGCGGCGATCGAGGAAGTCTTCGATGACCTCGACGGTGAAATCGTAGCGGAGCGGCTGGTCCAGCGTGCGGGCGATCTCGACGGCGGCTTCCGGCGCGCGGAGCCCGAGCTCCTCGCTCGCCTCGCGGAGGGCGGCCTCGCGCGGGGTCTCGCCCGGATCCACGCCGCCTTGGGGAAACTGCCAGCTGCCGGGGTAGCGGATCCGCTCGCACCAGAGCAGCAGCCCGGCCTCGTTCGTGAGGATGAGCGCCGCGTTCGGGCGGTACTCGGGGATGAGGCCCGGGTGCTCCAGGATGCGCGGCGGAAGATCGTCACGAAGGGTCACGACTCCGACTGTATGCTCCCGAGCCATGAGTGCACACGCTCGAACGCTGGCTCTCTGGAGCACGCCTTTGGCCGTCGACCCCACCGCCGTCGAAACCCTCGACGCGCTCGAAGCTACGCGAGGGCTCTCGCTCCCTGCGAGCGTCCGGGAGTGGCTCTCGCTCGAGGGCGCGGCGGCGATCCTTCGGCGACCGGAGGACGCACAGAAGCTGACGCTCGGGGAGCCCATCGACGACATCGACTGCGTCGCCGAGGGCTGGCTGGTCGTGCAGGTCGAGAACCAGGGCGTGGTGTACTGGGCGGTGCCTCTCGACGCTGGCGACGACCCGCCGGTGTACGGCGCCGAGGACCCGGAGTGGGACGCGGGCGACGAACCCTACGCGGCGTCGTTCTCCGATTGGGTTCACTCGTTGGCGCGACGCTGGCATGCGATGGAGTCGCTCCCGGTGCGTGAAGACGACGGGTCGGACGCACCGGTGGAGCCCCAGATCCGCGCGCTCGAGAACGAGCTCGGACTCGAAGGGGTCGCCTTCCCCGAGTGGCTCGGTCAGCGGGAGTGGACGTTCGGATCGGCGGATGTCCTGGTGCACGTGCGCGACTTCGGCGGTCCATCGGAGTGGACCCTCTGGGCGAAGGACGCCGCCGCGATGACGAGGCTGCGCGACACCCTGGCCGGCGCTCGCT
This sequence comes from uncultured Sandaracinus sp., assembly GCA_964462035.1. Taxonomy (GTDB): domain Bacteria; phylum Myxococcota_A; class Polyangia; order Polyangiales; family Houyiibacteriaceae; genus UBA1660. The sequence continues at coordinate 46,844 of CAYXAP010000040.1, read as the reverse complement.
GAGCTCGGCCTGCCCCGCGCATCCCGAGCGCGTATGCTCGGCGCGCCGATGGTGCCCCTGCGAATCGAGCGTCTCCGGACGCATGGCTTCCGGAACCTCGGGGTGTTGAACCTCGAGCCGGGCCCGCAGTTCAACGTGCTCCACGGTCCGAACGGCGCAGGGAAGTCGAACGTCCTCGAGGCGATCCACTACCTGGGCGCGCTCAAGAGCTTTCGCGGGGCGAAGACCGACGACCTGATCGCGATGGACGAGGTCGCGGCGAGCCTGGGCGCGAAGGTCACCGGCGAGCGCGCGCCGCGGACCTTCCAGGTGGCGCTCGACCGGGGCCGCTCGCGGAAGCTGCAGATGGACGGCAAGCGGCCACGGGCGATCGCGAGCTGGCACCAGGCGATCCAGGTCGTGCTCTTCCACCCGGGCGACCTCTCGCTGGCGATGGGTCCGGCGGACCAGCGGCGCACCTTCCTCGATCGGATCCTCGAGCAGATGGACCCGACCTATTCGTCGGCGCTCTCGAGCTACACCAAGGCGCTGCGCAGCCGAAACCGGCTGCTCAAGAAGGAAGACGCCGACCCGCGCTCGATCCGCGCCTACGACTCGATCCTCGCGCAGGCCGGCGCGATCGTGGGTCAGACCCGCGCCGGGCTCGCCGAGGATCTGGCGCCACGCACCGAGCAGGCCTTCGCGGAGGTCATCGGCGAAGCGCTACCGCTCGAGGTCCGCTACCAGCCGCGGGTCGAGCCCACCGTGTCGGCGATCCGCGAGGCGCTCGACAAGGCCTTCCGCAAGGACCGGGCACGCGGCTTCACCGCGGACGGCCCCCACGGCGACGATCTCGCGCTGCGGGTCAGCCACGCCGAGGACGAGGCGGGTCGCCAGGTCGCCGCTCGCCACCACGCGAGCCAGGGCCAGCAACGGGCCATCGTGCTCGCGCTGAAGGTCGCCGAGCTCGACGTCCTCAGCAACCGGACCGGTCGGGTGCCCATCTTGCTCCTCGACGACGTCAGCTCCGAGCTCGACCGCGAACGCAACGCGCGCTTCTTCGACCGGCTCCGGCGCATGGGCGGCCAGGTCTTCCTGACCACGACCTACCCAGAGCTGATCCTCCTGAAGGAGGACCGCACGGACTTCGCCATCCAGGGCGGTCAGGTCACTCGAGAGAGCTAGAGCACATCTCGATCGAGACGTGGACGCCGGTCCCGTCGGTGGTTTCGAGAGCCATGCCCGTGGAGTGGCCACGGGCGGCTCCGATCGGCTCGACGAATTGTCCCGCTGACCGAACGGCGATGTCGCTATGGTCGCCCGTGCGCGCTCGAGGGAAGGGAATCGGCGATTGGCTGCGGGGACACCCGTGGGACGTCGCCGGACTCCTGGGACTCCTTGGCTACGCGCTGCCCTCGTTCAGCTACCCGCACGGGCGGGACCAGGGGATCCACTGGTACGTCGCGCAGCGCCTGCTGGACGGGGAGCTGCCCTATGCCTCGGCGACGAGCACCAAGGGTCCGCTGACCTTCGCGATCTACTCGGGCTTCGTCGCGATCTTCGGCGAGGGGATGTGGGTCGTGCGCCTCATCGACCTCTGCTTCCTCCTCGCGACGGCCCTGCTCGCGGTGTCGTTCCGAGCTCGTGTGATGAGCCCGGAGGGACCACGACCGTCGCCGCCGGCGCGCGACGGCGAGCTCGGGGCCGCTGCGATCCTGGCCGGAGGCTTCCACTACACCTTCTTCGACTTCTCGGACACCGGTCACCCCGAGCTCTGGCTCGGCTGCCTGATGCTCGCGTCCGGCTGGTTGGTCGTTCGTGCGCCGGACTTCCAGGTCTCACCCCAGCGTGCCTTCGGCGCGGGTCTTCTCGCCTGTGGCGCGGTGGCGATCAAGCACGTCGGGGTGGTGTCCGGCGTGCTCGTGGGCGGCGCGATCGTGCTGCTCGGCTTTCGGCAGTCCATCGCGACCGCGGCACGAAATGCGCTGAGCTACACCCTCGCCGTCGGGCTCCTGCTGGGGTCGGTGCTCGCGGCGTTCTGGGTCGGCGGCGCCTTCGACGAGCTCTGGGAGCTGATGGTGCAGCTGATCCTCCGCTACGCCACGCAGCCGATGGCGAAGCTCGCCGGCCTGCCCCCCTGGCTCGGTGCCGACCAGGGGCGCGCGGCGTTGGTCGTGGCGAGCGCCGTGGGCGTCTCGGGGCTCGCGCTCACCCACGCCAGCGGGAGCCGGCGAGAGAAGGTCGTGGGTGCGATGGTGGGAGCGCTCTTCCTGGCCGGGGCGCTCACCGTCGTGATTCAGCGGCGCGCGCTGCGCTCGAGCACCTTCAACTACTACTGGGTGCTCCTCGTCCCCTTCTTCGTCACCACGACCGCCTGGGGCCTGCGCCGACTCCTGGCGGGGCGCGGGAAGACGCAGCTCGTGGTCTCGGTGGGCCTGGTCGCCGCCGCCTTCCTCTTCGCCCCTCGGGGAAGTCACGTGGAGAGCTGGAGCTACCGCGCGGAGTGGGCGAGCTACGTCGACTACGCCCGTGGTGCACGCACGTGGGCCATTCACCACCGCGACCATCGCAACGGCGCGCTCGACGACCACGTGCACCTCAGCGCCGTCGCCGAGCGGCTCCGTGCGCGCATGGAGCCAGGGGACACGCTCTGCATCGATGGCTTCGTGACGCCGCTCTACTCGATGACCGGCATGCGCTGCCCATCCCGGATCATCTCCGGGGACTTCGTCGGGTTCTTCCCACCATGGGAGGAGGAGCTCGACGAGGTGCTGCGCACCGACCCACCGGACATCTTCGTCACGTTCGGCGGCCGACCGCGGATCGAGCAGCTGCAGGGCGGCTCACATGACTGGGCCATCGAGGACATCCGATTCCCCGACGGGGCCTGGTACGTCGTCATGGAGCGCGGAGGCGCGGCGCCCGTGCGCACTCGCGGCAGCAAGCCGAACCCGCTCCGGCGGTAGCGACCTGCGAGGGCTTGGTATGCTCCGCTCATCGACCAACCTCCGACCGAAGAACGACGATGACCGCTCCCGTCCTCGTCGCCGTCCTCGCCTTCGCCTTCTCGGCCTCCCTCTTGGTCGACCGAAAGGCGTCCGTCTGGACCATCGTGGCCATGGCCGCGAGCGGCCTCCTGCTCGCCGTATCGCTCCGGCTCCTCGAGCAGGTGCTCTGGGGCTGGGACCTGCTCCTCGTCGGGGCGGTCACCCTGAGCATCTGCGGGATGGGCGCGGCCATCGCCGAGCGCCGGGGAGCCCGAGTCGTCGCCGCGCTCCTGATCGCGTTCTTCGGTCTCTACTTCGTCAACCAGCGCTACCACTTCATCTGAGAGATCGGCTCGTCAGAGCGACTCGCCGTGGCGCATCCGCAGGAGCTCGTCGAACGTGCCGCCCTCGGTGCAGGGGAGCGAATGGCTCATTGCCGGCGGCCGACATAGACTCGCACGCATGCGCTTTCTGCACTCGATGATCCGCGTCAAAGACCTCGACGCGGCGACCCATTTCTTCTGCGATCTGCTGGGCCTGAAGGAGGTCCGCCGCCGCGAACACGAGGGTGGCCGCTTCACGCTGGTCTTTCTCGAGACCGGCCACGACGGCGACACCGCGCAGATCGAGCTCACCTACAACTGGGACCAGGAGGAGCCTTACGACGGCGGCCGCAACTTCGGCCATCTCGCCTTCGCGGTGCCGGACATCTACGCGATCTGCGAGAAGCTGCAGTCGAACGGCGTGACCATCTTGCGCCCGCCCCGCGACGGCCGGATGGCCTTCGTGAAGTCCCCGGACGGGATCTCCGTGGAGCTCCTGCAGGAGGGCGACGCGCTCGAGCCGAAGGACCCGTGGAAGGACATGCCCTCCACCGGCTCTTGGTGAGTCAGGGCTCGGCGGGAATGGTCGCGACGCAGAAGTTGGTCTCGGCCGGGTCCCGGTCGAGGTCGACGATGCGCGCGATGCCGGACTCTGGATTGCTGGCATCCTCGAGCAGCCGGGAGTCGCTCTCGTTCATGCAGGCGTAGTCGTTCCGGCAGCCGCTGTCGCTCTTGCAGCGCTTCATGCAGTAGGTGACCGCCGTGCGGTCCGGCTGGTAGCGCCACTCCACGCAGGTGGACTCGCCCGGGCAGGTGTCCGGGTCGCAGGCGCGCACCGTGCAGTAGCCGCGGGGCTGAGCGATGTCGCAGATGCGGTCGCCGTTGACCGAGCAGTCCACGCTGGTCTCGCAGCCGTCGCCGATGGCGGGGGCGCAGCCCATGCCGATGGCACCGGCGGCGGCCACGGTCAGCCCGACGAGCAGTAGGCCCAGCTGGCGGAGTCGATCCATCGGCCGGACCGTAGCAGCCAGGGCGGGAACGTCGAGCCCGCGCGGGCAGGTCCGAAATCGCAGGGAATGGTCGGCACCCCGGCGATTGGTTTAGCGTCCGTTCGTGCGCTCTTCCGCTCACATCGGCCTGGTCTGCGTCCTGGCCCTGGGGCTCGCTCCCCGGGGGTCTGGCCAGGACGATCTGGACGAGCCGGAGCGTCTGGCGGCAGCGGCCACCCACCTGCGAGCGGGCCGGGCCGACGACGCGCTGGACGAGCTCACCTCGCTGAGCACCGCGCGGGTCGGCTACCTGCGTGGCCGGCTGCTGGCCCGCCTGGGCCGCCACGCCGAGGCGGCGGAGGCGTTCGGCGCCGTGACCAGCGACGACCTCCCGGAGCCGATCCGGCCCGATCTGGCGGAGCGGCACGCGCTGGCGCTGGTGCGGTCCGGCGACTGCGCGGCCGCCGAGCCAACGCTCGAGGCGGTGGACTCGGCGCTGGGTCGCGCGCTCGCCGGGCAGTGCGCGCTCCAGCTCGGGCGACACGAGGACGCCGTTCGCCGGTTGGAGGCCGCCGCCGAGGAGGACGGCCGCGACGTGGACACCTTCGCCGTTCGGCTGCAGCTCTCGGAGGCGTACTTCGCGCTGGATCGGAACCGAGAAGGGCGACGGACGTTGGAGGGCCTCTACATCGGGCACGCCGCGCACCCGGACTCGCCGCTCGTGCTCGAGCGCCTGATCGCGAATGGCGGCCCTCCGGAGCTGAGTGAAGAGCAGAAGCTCACCCGCGCGGAGGCGCTGCTCGACGCATGGCGACCGGAAGAGGCGGCGGCCGAGCTCGAGGGACGGCCGCCCTTCAACCGAGTCAGGAAGGCTCGCTGGCTGCACCTGCGCGGGATGGCGCTCTACAAGACTCGCACTCACTACGCCGAGGCGGCCGAGGTGTTGCGCCAGGCGTCAAGGGTCGGCGGACCGACCGCGGTGGCCGACGAGTTCCACGCGGCCCGCGCGCTCGGGCGCGCCGATCGGGACCTGCAAGCGATCCGAGCCTATCGGCGGCTGGTGCGGCGGCACTCGGGGACGCGATGGGCGGCGCGCGCAGAGTATCTGGCGGCTTGGCTCGAGCTGCGGCTGGGACGCTTCGGTGGCGAGCGCCGGATGGAGGCGTTCCTCGAGGGTCCGCGCGCGAACGTGATCCCGTCGCTGCGGCGCGATGCGACCTGGCAGCTGGGCATCGCCGCCTTCGAAGCGGAGCGCTACGGGCGCGCCGCGCGGCTGCTCGGGCAGTACGCGCGGCTCGGCTCCGGCCCGATGGAAGAAGGCCGCGGCCGCTACTGGCAGGGCCGGGCGCTGCAGGCGAAGGGCGACACCGACCGAGCCACGCAGGCCTACCGGAGCGCGCGCGCCACCGACCCGCTCCACTACTACGGCGTGCTCGCAGCCAGACGGCTGAAGGCGCTCGGGGTGGAGGAGCCGATCCCGCTGAACGATGCGCCAGAAGCCGCCGACGCGATGCAGATCCAGCTCGCCGACGCGGTCGGCTTCTACCGCTCGCTCGGGCTCGACTCGGACGCGACGGCCGCGGTCCGTCGATCCGAAGGCTCGCTGCGACGGCAGGCGCCGAGCGGCCGGGTCAACGAGACGCTGATCCGCGCACACGGCCAGGCGCACTCCTACACCCGCGCATACCGGCTCTCGATCCACGAGCGGGCGCGGCTCCGCATGAAGCCCGAAGGCGATGCGCTCTGGGCCTGGGAGGCGGCCTACCCGAGACCGGCGTTCGACACGGTGGTCCGCGAGTCACGGCGCTGGGGCATGCCGTGGAGCCTCGTCTACGCGATCATGCGGCAGGAGTCGGCCTACGACCCGGACGTGGTGAGCGGGGCCGGGGCGATCGGTCTGCTCCAGGTGATGCCCGAGGTCGGCGACGACCGCGGCGGCGCGAGCTTCAGCCTGGACCAGCTCTTCGTACCCGAGGACAACATCCGCATCGGCGTGGCGGAGCTGGCCTCTGCGGTGAACCGCTTCGACCATCAGGTCCCGCTGGCGATCGCCGCCTACAACGCCGGCGTCGCGCGGGTGGAACGCTGGCGGCGCGAGACCGGGCCCGTCGACTTCGATCTCTGGGTGGAGAAGATCCCCTTCGACGAGACCCGCAACTACGTGCGGCGCGTGCTCTCTCACTTCGCGCACTACCGCTTCGTGGCGACCGGCGAAGCGGAGCTCCCGCTCCCCGAGCGGGTGACGCCGCCCGAGTGACCGCCCGAGTCGAGGGAGGGTTCCGATCGGGCGGTGGAGCGCGGTAGGGTCGCGAGATGCAGCCGCAGCCCGCGCCCTACCAGGCCGCCCCGCCCTCGGACATGACCCCGGAGAAGAAGGGGCCCAACTGGGCGAAGATCGTCGGCATCACCTGCCTGGTCTTCGTGATCCTCGGCGGTCTCTGCGGCGTCGGCTGCTGGATGTTCTGCCAGTCGGTGACGGCTGGAAAGGACGACGCCCACGCGTTCCTCGCCGAGATCCGCGCCGGCAACTACACGGCCGCTCATGGGCGAATGGCACCGCACTACCAGACCACCCACGACGTGAACGCCTTCCAGGCGGCGGTCGCCACCTTCCCCGAGCTGACCAGTCACACGGACGCGACGTTCAACAACTTCCAGGTGAACAACGGGGTCCACAACATCTCCGGCTCGCTCGCGACGCCGACCGGGCCCGTGCCGATCACCATCGTGCTCACGGGCGGGGCCGGGACCTACGGCATCACCGGTCTGGTCATCAACGGGCGCCGCTTCCCCGACCTCTGAGCGGCGGAGTCGTACGGCGTACGATTCGGGTCGGGCTCGCGCGTCCCCGAGACGGGTATGCTGGCGGGATGCTCCGCAACAAGACCGTCCGCTGGCACCGGCCCGAAGAGTCCTTCGTCCTCGAGGGGGAGATCGCGGAGCTGTCGATCGACGGCACACCCACCAAGCTCGTCTTCTCGCTCTTCGTGCGTGTGGCGGACAAGCCCTGGGCGCTCGGCATCCCACTGGCGCAGCTCCGCCAGCCCGAAGTCGACCTCTACGTCTTCCACTACGAGAACGTCGGCGAGGCCAAGGCGTTGAGCCCCGCCGGCGAAGAGGGCTTCGACGCGCTCCAGCGCGAGCTCTCCGATCCCAACGCCTGATCGCTCTTGCGGCGCGCCGACCCATGCTTAGGGTTCGGCGCCTGATGCTCCTGCAGCACCTGCATTCCCACTGAACCGCTCGTCGCCTCTCGAGGCGATGAGCCCATCGGTCATGGCCCGCGTTCACGCCGGCCTCATCGGAATGCAACGGAATGTCGACGAAGCGACTGGCGCGAACCGTCATCGAGGGCGGTCGCGCGCGATACAACACCTTCGAGCGCAGGCACTCGCACCGAGTGCACCGGCGCCGCGAACGCGAGTACCTGCGAGCGCTCGAGCTCCAGCCCGCGCTCGCGGACTCGCTCTCACCACCGATCCGCAAGTGGGTGGGCAAGTGGCACTACGACCGGCTGAGCGCCGCCGAACGCTGGCTCGCGCATCGCGCAGGCCGCCTCTGGCGCGACGTGGAAGGAGAGATCCTCGCGACCTTCGACACGCGCTCGATCGCCGGGCAGCACGTGGTCTTCGGTCATCTGCTACCGCCACCGTGGCGCCACGATCCCGAGAGGCGGTGGCGAGTGAACCGGCGCATCGAGTTTCGCATCGACGACGCGGGCTTGCTCGTCGCCGAGCAGACGAAGCGGCGACCCTCGCCCTGGCAATGGCGGTGTCGGCTCGAGCGGATCGCCGAAGGCCGGCTCTCGTGCACGGCCACACGGTTCGTCGGCGACGCTCGAGTCGGCCTTCGGGCCGGTCACGCCTACTGGATGCACCCGACCGAGGCCGCGTTCACCCCGGTGGTGGAGCGCTGCCGGAAGTACCTGGGCCAGCCGATCCCGTTCCGCCAGGGTCGGCCGCTGACCGAAGCCGAGCGCGCCGCCTACGACGCACTCGACGCAGCCGAGCGCGTCGCCATCACGATCTCGATCGAATGACGTCAGTCCAGGCGGTCGAAGATGACGGGACGGTCCGGCTCGCCATCCATGTAGGGCGTCTTCTCCAGCCGGCCGACGCTCTGGAGAGCGCGGACCATCACCTTGCCGGTGTCCGGGTAGGTGCAGACTTCGTTCGGATCGTTGCCACCGAAGGCCAGGTAGACGAGCTCCTCGTCGAAGGGGTTGGCGATCTGATGGGCGATGCCCTTACCCGCCGGGCAGGCGATGCAGTCTCCTGCCCGGATCTCCTGTAGCCGGTCGCCGTAGCGCAGCATGCCGCGACCGGAGAGCACGTAGAAGACCTCGTCGTCGATCTGGTGAGTGTGGAAGGGAACGGCCGCGCGCCCCGGCGGCAGCCGGTTGTACGAGACCCCGACGTTGCCGGGGTAGGCCATCGAGGGCGTCAGCACCTTCCAGGCGTGACCCCAGTGATCGCCGTCGAAGTGGCTCTCTTCGGGGGCTTCGTCGACGTTCACGACGTTCGGCAGCTTGTCCGTCATGGCGTGAGCATACGCCCCAGCTGCGACTGGTAGGCTCTCCGCCGCGATGCCGGCGATCATTCTCGAGGACGAGGCGCTGCACGTGCAGCCGCTGCACCCGGGGGACCGGGTGGCGCGGCTCTACCGAGCGCTGGGTCATGGGTTCTTTCCCGACGCTCGCGCTGCCACCAGCCGCCTCGACGCGAAAGCCGCGGGACGGATCCTCGGACTCTTCGAGGCGCCATCGGAAGCAGACTGGTCGGCGGCGTTCGCCGGCAAGTCGAGCGCGTCGTTCGCGACGGCGTCCCACGAGGATCTCGTCGGTCTGACCCGCTATCACTTCGCGCTGAAGGACCTCCGCAAGGTCCTCGTCGGCGAACGCTTCCCCGAGCTGAGCATCGAGGTCCGGGGTCCGGGCAACTTTCGCGAGACCTACGATCTCACGCCCGAGCTCCCGCCCTTCTTCGCGGGCCCGGTGTCGAAGGACGCCATCGCGTTCTGCCGCGGTGTGGCCGACCTCTCGGACGCCGCCATGAAGAACGACTGGGGCGGCGAGTGGATCGCCGGCTGGCTCGACCAGCTCGCCGTCGAATGGGAGCCGGTCGACGACTTCCCCGGGGACACCGAACCGACCCCGGGGTACCGCACCAGCCCGAAAGAGGGGCACCGGATCATCGCCGAACGCGACGCTGGCGGTCTCTTCGAACGACTCGCTCGTCGGTTCGTGCCGGGCGCCGACCGGTCACCCAGGCGGGTCGTTCTCACCCAGGAGGAGCTCTACGCCGACTTCGGCGGGCAGGTCTTCGTGCTCCCTCGCGGGCTGCCGACCCGGACGCGGAAGCATCATGGGCTGATCTTCGGGCGCTTCGCCGGGATGGTGCTCGAGCCACGGGCCACGCCGTGCCCGGTCGCGAAGGCCCTGAGGGACGGAGCCGAGTAACCCTCCGGGGCGCCGACCGTACCGAAGGTCCATGAAGCGCGTCTTCATCAGCGCCTACCTGACGGCGCTGCCGGCGATCGCCGGCGTCGGCATCTGGAAGATCGTGGGGGACGACGTGGGCCGCTGGTCGTGGCTCGGACCCGTGATCAGCGCGCTGCTGCCGTTGACCTGGCTGGGGGTCTCCATCCTGCTCCGGCACGCCCGCACTGCCGAGCAGCCACTGGCCTTCCACCTCGCGGGACCGATCGGGGTGGCAGCTGCCGTGGCCCTGGCGCCGGTCGGCGCCCCGGAGGCCATCGTGCCGATCGCGCTGACGGCCGGCCTGTGGCTGACCCACCTCGTCTACCTCTTCTCCTACTCCCGCTTCGGCCGAACGCGAAGCCAGCGCATCGAGGTCGGCCAGCCGATGCCGGAGGTGAGCTTCACGGCCGTGGACGGCAACCCGGTCTCCACGGCCCAGCTCGCGGGCGCGCCGGCGGTGCTCCTCTTCTTCCGGGGCAACTGGTGCCCGCTCTGCATGGCGCAGATCCGGGAGGTCGCGAAGAGCTACCAGGAGCTCGCCGACCGGGGCGCCAAGGTCGTGCTGATCAGCCCACAGTCGGAGAAGCACACCCGCAAGCTGGCGGCGAAGTACGACGTCCCCTTCGAGTACTGGATCGACGCCGATCTGAAGGCGGCCAAGGCCCTGGAGATCGTGGCGCCGAACGGGGTCCCGCTCGGGATGGAGCTCCTCGGCTACGACGCCGACACGGTGCTCCCGACCGTGGTGGTCATCGACGCGGAAGGCATCGTGCGGATGGCGGACCAGACCGACAACTACCGGGTGCGACCGGAGCCCGCGACCTTCCTCGCTGCCCTCGACAGGTCCCGAATTTAGGCGACCCGGAAGTCGCCTGTCCCGTGATAGGGTACGGAGCGCATGGGGCAGTGGGACGACGAAGAGACCCAGACCGTCGTCGGGGACCGCGAGAGTCTCGGCAAGATCCTGTCGCCGAAGGCCACCAACCGCGACCGGGCCTACGTGATCGTCATCGCCGGACCGAACGTGGGCGAGATGTTCAAGGTCTCCGGCCTGACCGAGATCGGTCGGGGCCAGCAGGTCGCCATCCAGATCCACGATTCGGAGATCTCGCGACGCCACGCGCGTTTGGTGACCGAGGGCGACACCGTGGTGGTCGAGGACCTCGGCTCGACCAACGGCACCTTCGTGAACGGCCACCCGATCGACAAGGTCGCGCTGGCCGACGGCGACAAGATCCAGATCGGCACCACGACGATTCTGAAGTTCAGCTACCACGACGATCTGGACGAGCAGTTCCAGCGGCACATGTACGAGGCCGCGCTCCGTGACGGTCTGACCGGGGCGTACAACAAGAAGTATCTGAGCGATCGTCTCGAGAGCGAGCTCGCCTACGCGCTCCGCCACGAGTCGGCGCTCTCGCTGGTGCTCCTCGACCTCGACCATTTCAAGAAGATCAACGACACCTACGGCCACCTCGCGGGCGACTACGTGCTTCGAGCGATGGCCGAAGGCATCAACGCCTCGGTCCGCAAGGAAGACGTCTTCGCACGCTATGGCGGCGAGGAGTTCGCGATCCTCAGCCGCGGCATCGACGGACCGAGTGCCGTCCAGTTCGCCAAGCGCCTGCGGACGTGGATCGAGATGTATCCCTTCATCTTCGAAGGGAAGAAGCTCCCGGTCACCGCGAGCCTCGGTGTCGCCACCTACCCCGATCTCGCCATCGAAGACGGCGAGGCCTTCATCCAGAAGGCCGACCAGGCGCTCTACGCCGCCAAGGAAGGCGGCCGGAACCGAGTCGTCGCCGCGAGCTAGGCGATCGACGCGAGGAACGCGTCCGCCTCGGCGCGCGAGCGAACCCGGATCCATCGGGCGCCCGCCGGCTCCCCGCGCGCCATGAGCGCGAAGTACTCGGCGCGATAGCGATTCATCGTCGTCATCGACCACGCGATGATCGAGCGCTCCGGGTCCCACGAGGTCAGGTTGCTGAACGGCTCTCGGTTCCCGTTCCAGAGCTCCTCGCGCGTCAGCGTTCGCCGAAGCGTGCGCCAGGTGATCTGACGCAAGACGCGGTGCCGTGGTGGGTCCAGCCACACGATCGTGTCGGCCGCCGGCCAGATCAGGTCACGGAGGGGAGCGTAGTTCCCATCGATCACCCACTGGTCGTGCGTCGCCAGGAAGGTGGACACCCGCTCGCGCACTTCGTCCGTCGGTCGTTGCTCCCAGTCCGGGCCATGGTGGAGCGCGTCGAGCTCGAGGCGCGCGCGCCCGCGGAGCTCGAGCGCCTTCGCCATCGTGGACTTCCCCGACCCGGAGCAGCCGATCACCGCGATCCGCCGGTACATGCCCATGACCTGACGCCTCCGGCGCGGCGTGTCTACTGCGGGATCGAGAGGCGCTCGATGGTCACGGTCTCGTCGGCGCTGTCTTCGTAGCCGTCGTAGTGGATGCGGACCTGTTCGCCCTCGAAGCGGACGACGGTGCCCGGCCAGAGGGTGTCGTTCCAGAGGATGAGCACCGCCATGCCCACGTGGAGCTGGGTGATGTCCTCGACGGGGAGCCCGGGATCCGGCTCGAAGCTCGGCGCGGTCGGCGGTCCCTCGCTGGTCGGAGGCGAGTCCCAGCGCCGCAGCTGCCCGGGACGGGCGACGCGATTCCAGTCGGCCGCGTAGCCGTCATAGGCCACCTCGTAGACGGCAGGCTGGAACACGGCGACGACCTTGCCCGGGTACCAGGTCTCGCCGAACGCGATCCACACGCGGTCGCCGACCCGGTGCTCGGATTCGATCGCCGGTGGAGCGGCCGGCGGCGCGTCGATCGCCGGTGTGTCGGTGGCCGGCGACGCGGTGGGCGGGCACTCCTGTGCCCTCGGGGCGCAACCGAGGAGGAGCAGGGCGGCGAAGACGAGCCTCATGGCACTGCTTGACGCCTCAGGCGCGCAAAAGTTGCTCGCAGACCCAGTCGCCGGTGGCCTTGGTGCCGAGCTCGCCGCCCACGTCGCTCGTGCACTGCTTCTCTTCGATCGCGCGCCGGACCACCCCCTCGAGCTCCTTCTCCGCCCCGGCGAAGCCGAGGTGCTCGAGCATCATCCCGACCGTGAGCACGGTGGCGAGCGGATTGGCGACGTCCTTGCCCGTGAGCGGCGGCGCGGAGCCATGGACCGGCTCGAACATGCCGAGGCCACCGGGATGGATGTTCGCGCTCGCGGCCATGCCCATGCCGCCCTGGAGCGCGGCGCCGAGGTCGGTGACGATGTCGCCGAAGAGGTTGCAGGTGACGATGACCTCGAACTGACTCGGGTCCTGGATGAGGAAGAGACAGAGCGCGTCCACGAAGACGTGCTTCGCCTCGATGGCCGGATACTCGGTGGCGACCTCGTGGAAGGTGCGGAGCCAGAGCTCGTGGGCGTGCTTCATGGCGTTGTGCTTGTCCGCCATGTGGACCTTGGTCTTGCCGTTCGCGACGGCCCACTCGAAGGCGGCCCGGATGATCCGCTCGACGCCCTTGCGGGTGTTGAGGTCTTCCTGGATGGCGACCTCGTCCGGCGTGCCCTTCTTGAAGTGGCCACCCATGCCCACGTAGATGCCCTCGGTGTTCTCGCGGAAGACCGTGATGTCGCAGTCGGACGCCGTTCGGCCCACCAGCGGCATCAGCCGGTCGTGGAGACATCGGACCGGGCGCAGGTTGCAGTAGAGGTCGAAGCCGAAGCGGAGCCCGAAGAGAATGTCCCGCGCGTGGCTCATGTCCGGGACCCGGGGGTCGCCGAGGGCACCGAGGAGCACCGCGTCGTGGTCCTCTCGGATCGCCGACTGGGCCTCCTCCGGGAAGGTGGTGCCGTCCTTCAGGTAGCGCTCGGCGCCGAAATCGTAGTGGGTGAGCGCCAGGTCCCAGCCCTCCCGCTCGGCCAGGGTCTCGAGCACTCGGACCCCGACGGCGACGACCTCCGGGCCGATGCCGTCGCCACCGATCACGGCGATCTTCTTCGTCATGGCCGGGGTCTACCCGGTCGGGTCGGCGGAATCCATGGTGGAGTGGCCCGGGTTGGGGGACTCCTCACGCCCGCTGTCGCCCTCGAGCTGGCGACGGCGCCGGTAGGTCTCGGCGTTCTGCTCGACTCGATGCAGGTCCTGGTTGGCTCGGGCTCGCTCTCGGTCGAGCTCGGCGGTCTGCCATACGATGCCCCACCAGTGGCCCTCCCCCCGCCGATAGAGGCGAACGGACTCGCCACGGGTGGTGTGAGCGATGAGCTCTTCGCCGTCTTCCTCCGTCCGCTCCACCCCGCCGAGCCGGCCACCGAGCTCCGAACGGCATTCATCGTCGCATCGAGCCTCGAAGAGACCCGCCGCGTCGCCCACTTGGGCGGCGTCTCCGAGCTCCGCGAGCGCCCGATTTTGCTCCGATTGGGGGTACGCCTCCCGGATCAGGTCCGCAGCGGCGCTCCGATCGTTCACGATCGAGTGCATCGCGTGACGCGCTCTTTCGTCGATCACACGGTAGAGATCGCGAGAGTCCTCATGCTCGATTGCCCTTGCAGCGTAGGCTAAAGCGCCAGCCACCTTGTTCGGATCGGGGCGCGTATCGCACCCCGCCGATGCGACGGAGCACACCAGTAGGAAAAGAACAACGTGCCTGTGCGCTTGACTTGAGGCGCCGGACGTTGGAGCGTTGCGTTGGCCAAGCCAGTCCATGAATTTCGTCGCGGCAGGTCTATCGGACGTCGGGCTCCAACGCGAGCACAACGAGGACAGCTTCTGCATCCTGCCGGAGCATCGACTCTTCGTTGTGGCCGACGGTATGGGAGGTCACCGAGCAGGTGACGTCGCCTCTCAGATGGCGACGCACGCCATTGCCGCGTTCTTCGAGCAGACGGCGACCGCGGACGCCACCTGGCCCTTCTCCTTCGATCCGCACCTCTCCTTCGAGGAGAACCGGCTCGTGACCAGCATCAAGCTGGCCAACCGGAAGATCTTCGAGGCCTCGGTGAAGCACCGCGAGGTCCACGGCATGGGCACCACCGTCGTGGGGGCCCTGTACTCGAAGGATCGGTCGAAGCTCTATGTGGCGCACGTCGGAGACAGCCGAGCGTACCGCATTCGCGAGGGCGAGATCACACAGCTCACCCGCGACCACTCGCTGCTGAACGACTACCTGCTCGTCATGCCCGACATGAGCGAGGAGCAGCGCGAGGAGCTCCCGAAGAACGTCATCACGCGGGCACTCGGCATGCAGGACTCGGTCGCGGTCGACATGGTCCCCGACGATCCCCGGCCCGGCGACGTCTACGTGCTCTGCTCGGATGGGCTCAGCGGCATGATCACCGACCCTCAGCTGCTCGAGATCGTGGACAACGCCGGCGAAGACATGGAGCTGGCCTCGGCCGAGCTCATCAAGGCCGCGAACGAGCATGGCGGTGAGGACAACATCACCGTCGTGACCATGCTCTTCACGCCCTGAGACTGCCCACCATGGCGATTGGTCCGGCCCGGCGATCGTGCTAGTGCGCGGTCCTGATGAGCCGGAAGTTCACCGTTCGCCACGAGATGGACTGCACCCCCGACGAGTTCTGGGAGCGCGTCCACAACAACCCCGACTTCAACCAGGAGCTCTACGTCGAGAAGCTCGAGTACCAGTACGAGCTGGTCGAGAGCGACCCGGCGACCGGGAAGCGGCGAGCCCACATCGTCCCGAAGGTGAACGCCCCGCTGGCCCTCCGAAAGGCCCTCGGCGACTCGGTGGCCTTCGACGAAGAGGGTCAGCTGACCGGTGAGGGCGCCAGCCGTTCCTACACCTTCAACATCATCCCCGGCGTGATGGCCTCGAAGATCAAGATCGGCGGCACCATGACCTGCCCGCCGAGCGAGAACGGCAAGTGCTACCGAGTCGTCGACTTCGAGGTCGGCTGCTCGATCTTCGGCATCGGCGGGCTCTTCGAGAAGTTCGTCTCCAAGGAGACCCAGGCCCGCTACGAGGACAGCGCCGCGTTCACGAACGAGTTCCTGAAGAACCACTTCTCGTGAGCCGCGCCCGGAAGTACTGGCTCATGAAGTCGGAGCCGGACGTCTACTCCATCCAGGACATGGAGAGCGACGGCACCGGGGAGTGGGAAGGCGTCCGGAACTATCAGGCCCGGAACTTCATGCGCGACATGAAGAAGGGCGACCTGGTCCTCTTCTATCACTCGAACACCAAGCCCCCGGGAGTGGTCGGCGTGGTGGAGATCGTGGGCGAGGCCCATCCGGACCTGACCCAGTTCGACGAGAAGAGCCCCTACTACGACGAACGCGTGAAGAAGGACGAGCCGCGCTGGGACGTGGTCGACGTGGGCCACGTCGAGACCTTCGGGGAGACCGTTTCGCTCGCGACCCTGAAGGACACCGAGGCGCTCGACGGCATGCTCATCCTGCGGAAGGGCAACCGATTGAGCGTGACGCCAGTCGACAAGCAGCACTTCAAGGCCGTGCTGAAGCTCGCCGGCGCCAAGACCAAGGTTCGCTGAGCGGCGCTCCAGCGCCGCGATTTCCCCACACCCGAGGCAGATCTTCACGATCCTGAAGGCCGGAGCCCGGGATCGACCGGGGTGGCACGGTGCCTGCTCTGTAGTCAGGCATGTTTGCCAATGATTTCAGAGCCATGGCCGTCGCCCTCGCTGGGTTCGGCCTCCTGGGGTGCGCCGCCGAGACCACCGCGGGGACGACTCACGCGCTGACCACGGACGCTGCCGTCCCGATCGCGCTCGAGACTGCTCCCGAGGGGCTCGCCGAAGCGGCCCAGCCCGACTGGCGGATTCGGCTCGACGCCAAGCTGGTGAACGCCTGCACCGGGTCGGAGCTCTGCGGACCCGGCGAGCAGTGCTGCCCCTTGAGCGGTGAGTGCGTGCCCGCGGACTGCAACGACTGCTGCGTGACGCCCGAGATCCCCGCCGGGCCGATGGACGAGCCCGAGGTCACCGAGCTCGAGAACCGGTGACGGAATAAAAAGCAGCCGCGACGAGGGGGGGTTCGTCGCGGCTGCATAGAGTGAAGCGGCGCTCTGAGGCGTGGGGGGGGGGAACGACGCTCAGTTAGTCGCCGCTTCGTCCTGATCCCTATGCGATGGGCGTGCCAACTCTCCCGACAAGACGCTTTCGTGGAAATCACTGAGCTTTTCCCTCAACCGCCCCGAGATCAGGTCCGCATCACTCATCTGAGGGATGCAGACCTGAAATGACTCGATTTCACTCCTGGGTCGGGCACCGTGCGACTGGATGTTTCGCTTGGAATCGCGGGAGCCTGCGTGGCACACCGAGCGGGTCATGAGCACGGCCACCGGACCCCACCTGACCCTACCCGCCGAGCACGAGCCGCACGCCGGCTGCTGGATGGCTTGGCCGCACCTCGCCGAGGAGTGGCCGGACCTGGCCGCCGCCCAGCGGGAGCACCTCGCGCTCGTTCGGGCCATCGCCGAGACCGAGCCGGTGGATCTGCTGGTCGACCCGAGCGTCGAGCCGCCCGGTGAGCTCGGCCCGAACGTGACCGTGCACCGGATGGCGTACGGTGACGCGTGGACACGAGACTCCCTACCGGTGATGGCCCGGGCCAACGGCGAAGAGCTCGCCCTCGTCTTCGACTTCGATGGTTGGGGCGGAAAGTACCCGATGCCGGGCGATGAGGATCTGTCACCGCGGATCGCCGAGGTCTTCGGCCTGAAGAACCGGCGCTTCGACTTCGTCTTCGAAGGCGGCGGCATCGAGATCGATGGTGAGGGCACCATCTTGACCACCGACCCTTGGCTGCGGCGATTGGCCGCCCGACGGGAGATGACGGTCGAGGCCGTGAAGGCCGAGATGAAGGAGGCGCTTGGCGCTGTGGCTCTGATCAGCGTGGAGGCCATGCTCGCCAACGACCACACCGATGGGCACGTGGACACGCTCGTGCGCTTCGTCCGGCCGGGCGTGGTGGTCACGATGGGGCTCACGCCCAGCGACCCGAACGGCGCGATGCTGATGGCTCTGCAGGAGCAGCTCCTCCAGCTGCAGGACGCGAAGGGGCGCACCCTCGAGGTGCACGTGATCCCTTCACCGGGCCAGGTGAAGAGCGAGTCGGGTGAGCTCCTGCCCGCGAGCTACGCGAACTACTACCTCGCGAACGGCCAGGTGTTGGTGCCGACCTACGGAGTCCCCGCCGACGATCAGGCCATCGCGCAGCTCGACATGCTCTTCCCGGATCGTCGGGTCCGCGGTCTGAGCTCGCGGGCGATCCTCGAGGGCGGCGGCGCGTTCCATTGCATCACGCAGCAGCGCCCGGCATGAGGAAGGCATGAGTCAGCTCCACGTCGGACTCCTGCAGTGCAGGCTCGGTGACGAAGACCGGACCCAGAACGTCGACCGGGTCGAGGCGCTCGTGCGCGAGGTGGCCGGGCTGGGCGCGAAGGTCGTGCTCCCCCCCGAGCTCTTCGAAGGCCCCTACTTCTGTCGTGAAGAGGAAGAGCGCTTCTTCGACTGGGCCCACCCCGTCGAAGGTCACCCGACCCTCGAACGGTTCGCGGCTCTCTCCAAGGAGCTCGACGTCGCGATCCCGGTCTCGTTCTTCGAACGCGACGGTCAATGCCACTACAACAGCCTGGCCTTCTATGACGGAGGCGAGTTGCTGGGGGTGTATCGCAAGAGCCACATCCCAGATGGGCCAGGATACGAAGAGAAGTTCTACTTCCGCCCCGGTGACACGGGCTTCCGCGTCTGGAAGACCCGCTTCGGGACGATCGGTGTCGGCATCTGCTGGGACCAGTGGTTTCCCGAAGCCGCGCGCGCGATGGCGCTGATGGGCGCCGAAGTGCTGCTCTACCCGACCGCGATCGGCAACGAGCCCCAAGCGCCCGAGATGGACACGAAGGACCCATGGCAGCGTGCGATGATCGGCCACGCCGTGAGCAACGCGATGCCGGTGATGGCCGCGAACCGGATCGGCTCGGAGGGCGAGCTGAGCTTCTACGGATCGAGCTTCATCGCGAACCCGCGCGGCGACAAGGTCGCCGAGCTCGGGCGCGAGGACACTGGCGTGCTCACCGCGACCTTCGATCGCGAGGAGCTCCGCCGCGGCCGCGCCGGCTGGGGCTTCTTCCGCGACCGCCGGCCCGAGCTCTACGGACCGCTGGTCGAGTGACCCACGGTCACGAGGACCTCGCTGGGGTCCTCGGGCAGTGGCCGCGCCCCGCTCGAGCGGAGCATCGAGAGATGGAGCACGTCGTCCTCCGATCGATGCTCGGACCGCAGCCGGTCGCCATCCCGAAGGTGGACTGGCGAGAGCAGCCCGTCGAAGAGCAGCTCGACGCGATCGTCGATCCGGAGACCCAGATCGGCCGGGCATCGACCCGTGGCGTGTAGCTCCAGTGCTACGGTCGACTCGCTGGTCCGCTCGGCGGCAACGAGGTTCAGGCACTCCGTGAGCCGACGCCCAGCCAGCTCGGCGCCCGTGCGAGTGATGTACTCATTGGCGATACCACCACGAGGATCGCGACCTCGCTCGAGCACCACGTAGCGACCGGCCCGCTCCACCACCGCCAGGTCGTCCTTCGCAAACCAGCCGCGAATGATCGGCTCTTCGCTGGTGCGGAGCATGACCTCTCGACCGCCGTATCGTTCACGACTCCACAGATCGAGCACCACGTAGTCGGCGCCCCGGTCCCTCTTCCATCCGTGATGGAGACGCTTCCGCTCGATCAGGTGTGGGAGGAAGGGACCCGGCGCCTGAACCGACGCCCCTTCCGGAATCGCATCGAGGACGATACGCCGCGCGACCGTCTCTCGATCGGCGGCGAAAGCCTCCGCCATGGGCGTCTGGCCAGCCAGCGCCCAACCGACCATCGCCGCCGTGGCCAAGCCGAAGGGGGCGACCCCGTCGATCCGGTCGGGGAGCCAATCACGCAAGCGGCCCGCGCCGACCAGCGCCGCAGCCACGAGCGACGGAATCGCCAACGTCAGGTAGTGGCTGTCGAGGTTCACCGTGGTGGGGAACGCACTGAAGAAGGCGATGGCCAACACCGGCAGCGCCGGCAGCGCCAAGCGGGGTGCCAGGAGCGGTAGAAAGGCCAGCGGCGCCAGCACGCGAGGCAGCCACGTGAGCTTGTCCTCGCCGACGTGGGCGAACGCCCGCAGCGGGTTGGCGAGCAGATTGTCGATCGCCTCGGCGGGGTTTGCGCCGAGGTGCCCGAAGTGAGCCTGGAAGGGTCCGTCCTTCGGGGCGAAGGTGGGGTGGAGCACCAGTGCGAAGAGCGCCAGGTAGCTGAGCGCGCCGATCGCGAGGTGAACACCGCCTCGCCACTCGTTGGGCCGCCCCTTCCCCTTCTTGCGCCACGGGCGGGCGGGCCAGGCGACGAGCAGCGCGAGCACCAGGACGACCAGCGCCAAGTCCTCGCGGCAGAGGAGGATGCCGATCGCCCCCCGCGCGACGCCCTTCGAGTCCCCGGCATCGAGCCGGTCGAGCGCCCAGGCGAGCGGGAGCACCGCGAGGGTGCCCGGATGGAACTCGTAGGTAGTGACGTGACTCAGGTTCGGATGCGCGAGGAACGCGATCGGCCCGATCAGGTGGCCCATCGGGCCGAGGTGGCGCGACGCCAGTCGCCCCAGCACCAGCGCGGCTCCGGACACGGCGAGGATCTGAGCGGTGAGCAGCACCGGGATCGTCCCGAAGAGCCGTCCCAGCCAGCCGAGCGGGATCAGGACGGGCGAAACGTGCAGGCCGAGGACGTGGGCGTTCTGGAGCGGGTCCCAGCCGTCGAAGACCGCGAGACCCCAGGCGAGGCGCCCGTAGAAGCCGAGGTCGAAGGTCTGCTGGTGGACGTTCTGGAAGCGGGAGCCCGCCATCCAGAGCAACGTGAGCGCCACCGCGAGGGTGAGCGCCCACGCGGCCCACTCGAAGCGGGTCCGGCCGCTGACCGCGTCGGAGTCCTGGTGGGCCACGGCGGGGTCGATAGCACGGGTGCCACCGAGCGAGCAGGGTTGATCGGAGCCGCACCTCGCCTATGGTCGCGGGGTGACGCACGCAGCCGCACCGCGAACCTGGCGAGGCCACTACGGAATCGTGGACCCGGAGCACGCGCCGGCGGGCCCGCTGGAGACCGCCCGCGCCATCCTCGCCGGCGGCTGCGCCGTGCTGCAGCTGCGCTTCAAGGGCTCGGACGACGCCGAGCACCTGCGCTTGGCTCGGGCGCTCAAGGCTCTGGCCGCCGAGGCGAAGGTGCCCTTCGTGCTCAACGATCGGGTGGACATCGCGTTGCTGGCGGAGGCGGACGGTCTGCACTTGGGCCAGGACGACCTGCCCGTCGCCGAGGCACGAAAGCTCTTCTCCGGGCCCATCGGTCTCTCGACCCACGACCTGGACCAGGCGCGTGAGGCCACTCGACTCGGTGCGGACCTGATCGGCTTCGGGCCGGTCTTCGCCACCGGCACCAAGGAGCGCCCCGACCCGGTCGTCGGCCTCGATCTGCTCGGCGCGGTCTGCGCCGCGGTCGAGCTGCCCGTAGTGGCCATCGGCGGCATGACCCCCGAGCGCGCCGCGGAGGCGCATCGTGCCGGCGCACCCCTCGTCGCCGCGATCGGCTCGGTCAGCCGCGCCGCGGACATCCGGGCTGCCGCCGAAGCCATGCACCGAGGTGCCGCGTGATCATCGAGCTCGGCATCGGACTCGGCGCCGTCGCGCTCGCCGGCGTGGCCCTGCGGCGGATCCGCGCCCGCATGGAGGCCGACGCTCGCGCAGCGGAGGGTCATGGGCACGAGACGAAGGAGCCGGAGAAGAAGGGCCCGCGCGGCCTCAAGATCGGCGATGTCCTGCTCTACGCCGACACCGAGCTCTGGCTCGCCGCGAAGGTGGAGCTCGACGAGGAGGGCTTCGTGCTCCGTCTCTTCCACACGCCCGGCGGCGGCGATCGCGCCGAGTGGGTGGTGCAGCTCGACGAGCAGGCCAACGACCTCGCCATGGCCAAGCACACCGACGACGTCCCGAGCGGGCGCGTCCCGGCCGAGCTCCCGATCGAAGGCTTCCGGCTCAGCCTCCGCCGCCGCGGCCACGCCAAGGTGACCACCGAAGGCGAGGGCCTGCCGCCGCTCACCGAGAAGTGCGAGTACATCGAGCTCGGCGGCCCCGGGGGCCGAGGCCTGCTCGTGCTCGACTTCGAAGGCGGCGACCGGCTCACGCTCGCGATGGAGCGACTCGGCCGCGAGCTCTTCGACCTCCTGCCCGGCAGCGACTGATCACGTCGCTTGCGGCTGGCTCGGTGCTCGGCCACCGTGGGCCAATGGATCGCGGGGGTGGTGTCCGAGCGGCGTTCGAGCTCGGCTGGCGGACCGTCGGCATGCTCATCGCGTGGACGTGCTTGCTGGCCTGCGGCACACGCACCGGGCTGCAGATCGCGAGCGAAGACATGGGCACGATGGTGCCTGATGCGACCGCCCCCCTCGAGCGCTGCGACGGAACGGACGACGACGGTGACGGGCGCATCGACGAGGGGCTAGCGACCGTCGACTGCGGCATCGGAGCGTGCCGGCGCAGCGCGTGTGATCTCACGCTCTGCGTCCCCGGCACGCCGTCCATGGAGACGTGCGGGGGTGGCGACGACGACTGCGACGGGCTGGTCGACGAAGGGCTCCCCTTCGGTCCGCTCGGTCCCGCCGTCGAGGTCCGGGAAGGCGCCGGAGGCTACGACCGCTGCGGCACCTGCAGCTGGGCCAAGGACCCGATCCTGGTGCCGCGGGACGATGGCGTCTTCGTCACCTGGAACCACGGCATCTACGGCGGGGAAGAGATCCCGAACATCTGGGGCCGCTCGCTCGACGACGAGGGTCGGCCGATCGACGCGCCGGCGTTGCTCTCCGATCGGGTGCAGCTCGGCGGTCGGCGCATCCCCGGCCTGGCTCCGGACGCCGGCCTCCTCTTCGCGGTCGAGCGCGTTCGCAGTGACGATCGACCGCGCATCTGGCGCGTGGATCCCGATGGTGTGGAAGAGGTCGAGGGTGAGGATCCGACCGGCCGGTGTTCGCGAGCGAACACCTTGGCGTTCGTCGACGGCCTGCTCGTCTCGGGCTGCACGGGCCGCGGATCGGCGACGTTTCGCTCCCGGCGGATCGGTGAGTCACCCGTCGAGCTCGAGCTCGACGTCGACGACATGTTCTATGGGGCCGTCCTCCATGGACGCCCTTCGGATGGCGAGCTTCTGCTCGCCGCCTTCCACGTCGACACCGACAGTGGTGAGCAATGGATGAGCTTCGGGCGCCTCTCGCCCACTCTCGAGATCCTGCAGCCGCTCACCCGCACGGCGGCGACGTACGTTGGCGGACGCCACCTGGCCTTTCCGACACCGGAGGGCTGGCTCTGGTGGCAGACGAACTGGCCCGACGGGGTGGCCAGCGAGCGACTCGACCCGACCGGCGAGCCGATCGCCGATGTCGAGCCCTATCCCTTCCGGGTCTCCAATCCGCCCGTGGCCAGCGTCGCCCTGGGGGGCGGGACTCACCTCGTGGCGATTCCCTCGGGCAACCCCTCCGACACCTTCTCGATCGTCCGTATCGGCCCCACCGGCGAGCTCCTCGAAGAGATCGAGGCGCCGATCCCGCCGAACCCCGCCGGTGACCCGGACTTCGCGGCCCAGTTCGACCTCATCGCCCACGGCGACGCGTACTGGGCCGCGTGGATCGGCTCCTACGCCGTCGACGGCGAACCGAACTTCGTGCACGTCCAGCGCTTCGGCTGCGTCGCTCCCTAGGCTTCGACGGCGGGCTGCTCGGGCGGCGTGCTGTCGGCGCGCTTGCCGAAGCCGAGCTCACCGCCGGCGACGCCGACCTCGATCACGTCGCCTGGGGCGTAGCGACCGGCGAGCAGCTCCTGGGCGAGGGTGTTCTCCAGGTGCTGCTGGATGGCACGCTTCAGGGGGCGGGCACCGTAGGCCGGGTCGTAGCCGACGTTGGCGAGGAAGTCCTTCGCGTCGTCCGACACCTCCATGCGAAGCCCCTTGTCAGCGAGGCGCTTGTGGAAGCGCTCCAGCTGAACGTCGACGATGCGGCGGACGTCCGCCCGCTCGAGGCGGTCGAAGATGGTGATCTCGTCCAGCCGGTTCAGGAACTCCGGTCGGAAGTTGTCGCGCAGATCCGCCATCACCAGCTCACGGCGCTTGTCGCGGTCCTCGACCGCGTGAATGTGCTGCGAGCCGACGTTGGAGGTGAGGATGATGACCGAGTTTCGGAAGTCCACCGTGCGGCCCTGCCCGTCGGTCAGGCGACCGTCGTCGAGCACCTGCAGCAGCACGTTCCAGACGTCCGGGTGCGCCTTCTCGATCTCGTCGAAGAGGATGACGGAGTAGGGCCGGCGGCGGACCGGCTCGGTGAGCTGGCCGCCCTCGTCGTAGCCGACGTAGCCAGGAGGCGCGCCGATGAGCCGGGAGACGGAGTGCTTCTCCATGTACTCCGACATGTCGAGACGGATCATCGCGTTGTCGTCGTCGAAGAGGAAGTGCGCGAGCGACTTCGCGAGCTCGGTCTTACCGACACCGGTGGGACCGAGGAAGAGGAACGAACCCATCGGTCGGTTCGGTTCACCGAGGCCAGCGCGCGAGCGCCGCACGGCGTTGGCGACCGCAACCACCGCGGCCTTCTGACCGATGACGCGCTCGCCGAGCCGCTCCTCCATCTTGAGGAGCTTCTCCTTCTCGCCTTCGAGCATCTTGCTGACTGGGATGCCGGTCCAGCGGGACACGACGGCAGCGATGTCCTCGTCGGTGACCTCCTCCTTGAGGAAGGTCTCCTCGGTCTGCAGCTCGTCGAGCTTGGTCTGCGCGTCGGCCACGGCCTGCTCGGCCGCGGGGATGTCGCCGTACTGGATCTTCGAGGCGAGCTCGAAGTCGGACACGCGCTGGGCTCGCTCGAGCTCGTGGCGGAGCTCCTCGACGCGCTTCTTGCTGCTTCGGATGCCCTCGATGAGCTCCTTCTCGCGGAGCCACTGAGCGCGCATCCGGCTCTTCTTCTCGTTGAGCTCGCCGAGCTCCTTGTCGAGATCCTCCAGCCGCTTCATCGAAGCCGAGTCGCGCTCCTTCTTGAGCGCCTGCTTCTCGATCTCGAGCTGCATGGCCTTGCGCTCGACCTGGTCGATCTCGACCGGCATCGAGTCGATCTCCATCTTGAGCCGGCTGGCCGCTTCGTCGACGAGGTCGATGGCCTTGTCGGGCAGGAAGCGGTCGGTGATGTAGCGATCGCTCAGCGTGGCCGCCGCGACGATGGCGGTGTCCTGGATCCGGATGCCGTGGTGCACCTCGTAGCGCTCCTTGAGCCCACGGAGGATGCCGATGGTGTCCTGCACGGACGGCTCGCCGGCGAAGACCGGCTGGAAGCGACGCGCGAGCGCGGCGTCCTTCTCGATGTGCTTTCGGTACTCGTCGAGCGTCGTCGCGCCGATGCAGCGGAGCTCACCGCGCGCGAGCGCGGGCTTGAGCATGTTCGACGCGTCCATCGACCCCTCGGCCGCGCCTGCGCCGACCAGGGTGTGGAGCTCGTCGATGAAGAGCACCACCTGCCCCTGGGCGGATTCGACCTCGTTGAGGAGCGCCTTGAGACGCTCCTCGAACTCGCCGCGGAACTTGCTGCCGGCGACCATCGCGCCGAGGTCGAGCGCGAGCAGCCTCTTGTTCTTCAGGGACTCGGGCACGTCACCAGCCGTGATGCGCTGCGCGAGCCCTTCGACGATGGCGGTCTTGCCGACGCCGGGCTCGCCGATGAGCACCGGGTTGTTCTTCGTGCGGCGGCTGAGCACCTGCATCACGCGACGGATCTCTTCGTCCCGGCCGATGACCGGGTCGATCTTCCCTTCGCGCGCGCGCTGCGTCAGGTCCCGCGTGTACTTCTCGAGGGCCTGGTACTTCCCCTCGGGGTCCGGGTCCGTGACCTTCTGCGAGCCGCGGACCTCGCCGACGGCCTTCTCGAGGGCGTCCTTGGTGACGCCGATGACCGCGCGCAGGTCCTTGTCGTCCATCATCGCGAGGAGGACGTGCTCGGCGGAGGTGTACTCGTCGCCGCGCTTCTCGGTCTCCTCCCAGGCCTTGGTCATCGCCTGGCGGATGGTGCGGC
Organism: uncultured Sandaracinus sp.; assembly: GCA_964462035.1. Classification (GTDB taxonomy): domain Bacteria; phylum Myxococcota_A; class Polyangia; order Polyangiales; family Houyiibacteriaceae; genus UBA1660. The sequence continues at coordinate 21,008 of CAYXAP010000040.1, read as the reverse complement.
CCATCGTGGGCTCGCCTCCGCCCTGGACGTTGGGCAGCTTGGCGATGCGATCGGCGGCGCGCTGGGCCACCGACTTCAGGTCCGCGCCGGCCTTGATCAGGATCGCGGGCGCGAGACCGTCGTCCTGCGCCAAGAGCGCGAGGAGCAGATGGTCCGCGTGGATCTCGGGGTGCCCGTTCTTCGCCGCGCCCTGCTGGGCGCTCATCAGCGCTTCTCGGGTCTTGTTGGTCAGTCGATCGAGACGCATCGAGTGGTTCTCCTAACGGGTTCGGTGGGAGGACGGAAGCCTCCCCGGGAAGGACGCGACGGCGGCCGCCACCAGACGACGGGGCAGCAGGCCTCACGACCGTATTCTCAGGGGCCCATTGGGCCGCAACGAGGGCCAAGCTAAGGTGCGGCAAGAATGCGTCAACACCCCCGGGACAGGATCGTCGTGGTGCTGCTCACGCTGAGCGGCGCCTTCGGATGCGGTGGAAGCGAGGGCCACTCGGACCTTCGCTATCACACGCCCCAGGCGACCGTTCACACGCTCCTCGACGCGTACGGCGTGCTGGAGATCTCGCAGAAGGAGATCGACCGCCGCATGGACATCGGACGCGGATTTCACCTCAACGATCCGGAGGCTCGCCAGCTCGCCTTCGCGGACTGGGACGAGCCCGCCGACGAGGGGCTCGCCGGCTACGTCTTCGGCAACCTCGTGCGCGCCAAGGACTCGCTGCGGATCTCCATCACGGAGGACGTCGCCCACGTGCGCTCCGCGAACCCCGACGTACGCATCCGGCCGGTGGTGCTCCAAGAGGACGAGGTGGGTTGGCGCATCGTGCTCGATGACAGCGTGCCCCCGGCGGTCGCCCGCGATCTGCGGCAGGCCTGGGAGGAGCGCGCCAACAGCGCGACCGAAGAGGGAGTCGCCTCGGAACTGCCGGAGGTCCCCGACGTCCCCGAGGTCCGATGAGCCGTGGGGTTCGTTTTGCCATCGCAGCGGCGCTGACTCTGCTGGTGGTCGCCGGAGGCACCGCCTGGGTGCTGCTCTCCCGCCAATCGAATGATGGCGACCATCGGGTCGACTGGGACGAACCCCACGGCCCGCGACCGCAGCACTGGCGCTTGCTCACCGCCACCGAGGAGCACGTGGTCTTCGGACCCGAGCGCGACCAGGGCCGGCGCCTCTCCAAGCGAGCGGGCGGCGGCGCCATGCTGATCGCCATGGACCCAGCCGAGCGAGTGAACTGGGAGATCCCTTGGCGCGCCGATCTGCATTCGTTCTCGCCGCGATGGGCGCGGAGCTCGGGGAGCGAGCAGCTCATCGACCTGACCACCGGAGAGGAGCTGACGCTCCCGGGGAGCGTTGACGGTTCCGTCTACGAGATCGGCGAGCTGCTCGTTCACTACGACGACGATCGGCTCCGTGCCTTCGACCCGGCCAATCCCACCGAGCCCATGTGGACCGTCGCCGCGCCATCGGCCTCGGGCGTGCTGCCCTTGCTGATGGCCCATCGCTTCGCCGACCACACGGCGGTCTTCCTCGGCGGCCGGGCCGTGCTCGTCGATGGCGAGGGGGAGGCCCACACACTCCCGATGCCCGGGCACGTGCTGGCCGCCACCGACGACACTCTCTACGTGCAGGAGGGCGACACGCTCCGGTGCGTCCAGATCCCGAGCGGCGAGCCCTGTGGGGAGCTCACCGGGGTGCGGGACGGGCTGAGCTGCCTCGGCTCCCGCGACGGGGCCACGCTCTGGCACGAGGCGACGTTCGACTTCCGGATGCCATCCGGACCGCCGAATCCCTGGGACCGCACGCGCATCTTCGCATGGGTCCCAGGAGAGGACGAACCTCGCTGGTCGACCCCGACCCCGAACGGCTCGCTCTCGCAAGCGGGACTCGACCACGCATGGGGCAGCCTTCCGCGGGCCGACCAGGCGCTGACCGCCCACGCCTGCTGGCCGATCGAAGGTGAGCGGGAGACGCCGACCAATGGCTACCGAAACGTCCGGGTGGTGTGTCTGGAGACGGCGACCGGCGCGATCACCTACCGAGGCAGCGCCGGCGCCGACGGCGCGGGTGCGATTCACGATGACGACGGGACGGTCCTGCTCGTGTCCAATCGGCACGTGGATGGCGCGTTCATGGTGCGGCTCCACGCCCAGCCGGTCGCGGCCGTGTTCCTGGGCGAAGGCCGCGTGGTGAACGCCGGCCGCTTCGTCTGGCGCGTCGACGGCTTCGGGAACGTACGCCGTTGGGACTCGCGAGACTTCGAGGCCGACCCCGACGCGCTCGCGCGGGCGCTCGGACCGGAGCTACCGATGCCGCCCGACCCGGCGACTCGCTGAGCTCAGAGCGCGTCGAGCTGGAAGGGCGTCAGATCGAGCGGCTCGGCGTCTTCGCCCTCCGGGGGTGGCGCCAGCGCCTGAGCGAACGCCGCCAAGAGGGGCTCGTCCGGGTTCAGCTCACGGCCGACCTCCACGTGGGCCAGGGCCGCCTCGCGTTGGCCGCGGCCCGCGAGGAAGAGGGCGTGCTGATAGCGCTCCCAGAGCAGCCGGCTGCGGGTCTCCCCGTCGATGGCCGAGTCGAGCACGCCCACCCGCCGCCGGAGTCGATCGAGCCGCGCGCGGGAGTCGACTTCGTGCTCGGCCACGTCCGTGTCGGTGGCTCCATCGGCGAGAGCGCGGTGATAGTGGCCCGCCGGCACCAGCGACGCGTGGAGCGACTCGCCGACCCGCGGGTCCATCTCCACGAAGACCGGCCGCTCGGCGGCGAGGCTCTCGAGTGGGGCCGCGCCGATCTCGGCGTCGAGCAGGTGGGTGCGGAGCAGGTCCCTCAGGCTCGGTGCCTGCTCGGCCAGGTCCGCGACCATCTCCGGGTAGGGCAGCAGCGGAATGGGCACCACTACGACGTCGGGCCGCTCACCGACCGACTGAGCACCAGCGATGCGGAAGATCGTCTGCGGCTCGTGCGCGAGCACCACCGCGCGTGGCGGGAGCTCGCGGAGGAACACGTCGTCGAAGGCGTCCCCCGCACGGAACGTCGCGAGCGAGACGTCGGGCGCGATCCGCGGGAGGGGCATCAGCGTGAGCCCCGCCGCGACCAGTCCGGCGACGATCGCCACCCGAGGCGCGCGCTGGGCCACGGCGTGCAGGAGGACTCCGACCAGGATCGCGGCGAAGAGCGCGATCGTGCCGCTGGCGGGCATGAGGTAACCGAGCGCGTCGGGGTTGTGGCGAACGAATCCGAGCCACGCCCGCGCGGCGATGTGAGTGAGCAGGAGCAGGAGCCAGAAGAGGCCGATGCGGCGCGTCGCCCGCACGCGGAGGCCGATGTAGATGCCCCCGAGCGCGAGGACCACCGTCACCGGGTTCAGGTCCAGCGTGAGCTGGACCAGCACGTCGGCGAAGCGCTCACCGATCGGCGCCGGGACGCCCGAGCCCGTGTTCTTCTGGAACGCCTGCGCGCTCACCACCCACCAGAAGCGTTCGACGCTGTCCGGGCTCCCGAAGCGCTGGAACGCGCCCGACGCCGCGCGGAGCGGCAGGTAGAGGTAGGTCGAGAGCCCCAAGGTGGCGAAGCCGAACGCCCGGAGCAACGTCGGGCGGCCGCCGCCGATCAGCGCACGCGCCAGTGTCGGAGCCGCCGCGGGCAGCAAGAGCAGCGCGAGGAAGTGGTGGTTCGCGAGCGCCAAGCCGAAGGCGAGTGAAGCGGCGTAGAGCGGGCGGTGGTCGTGGGTCGGCGCCGCGGCCTCGAGCGCTGTCAGCCGGTCGATGATGAACAGGACGAGCGCGGCTTGAAGCGCATAGACCTCGGGGCGAACGGCCTGCAGCCACCAGCCGGTCGTGCCGGCGGTCAGCCAGGTGGTGCCCACGGCGAGCACCCCTGCGAGCCCCGGCGCGAGCCGCATGGTGTCGAGCGTCCGTCGGGCCGATCGGTAGAAGAAGAAGCAGGCCAGGCCGACGCAGCCGACGCTCAAGAGCGCGACCCGGAACGCCAAGCTCCCGAGCGGGATCAGACCGGCCGCGGTCGCCAGCATGCCGAAGAGCGGGTGGCCCGGCGGGTGGCTGATCCCGAAGTCGCGCCCCTGCGCGACGAGCTCGCCGGCATCCAGCCAATACCCGCTCGACGAGACGGTCGCGAGGTAGGCCACCAGCGGCACCGCCACCGCGAGGGCGGGGGCCAACACCTGGCGTGCCTTGGAGTCGAGGCCGACCGCCTCCGCGGCGTCGTGCATCGACTGGGACGCGCTCCCGCTCATGGGGTGGTCGGCCCCGCTGGGCGAGTGCCGGGGATCGGATCCGGCGGCTCGTGGCCACCGAGCACCGCGGCGATGTTCCGCAGCGCCTTGGTCGCCATCCGTCGGCGAGCCTCGGTGGTGGCGCTCCCGACGTGCGGCGTCAGCACCACGTCCGTCCGTTCGATCAGCCCGGGGTGAACGCGCGGCTCGTCTTCGAAGACGTCGAGTCCAGCGCCTGCGAGCTGGCCCGCCGCGAGCGCCGCGACCAGCGCCGCCTCGTCCACGATCGGACCGCGGGCGGTGTTGATCAGCCGCGCCCCGCGCTTCATTCGCGCGAGGGCACCCTCGTCGAGCAGACCGCGCGTCTCGTCGGTGAGGGGGGCGTGGATCGAGAGCACGTCGCTGGTCGCCAGCAGCGTCTCCCAGTCGACCGGCTCGGCCCCCTCGCGATCCTCGGTCGGGATCGGCGAGCGCGAGCAGTAGCGGACCTCCATCCCGAAGCCTCGGGCGCGGCGAGCCACCGCTCGGCCGATCGCGCCGAAGCCCAGGATCCCGAGCCGAGCGCCGGCGAGCTCGAGGCCCAAGAAGGCGGTGGGGGACCAGTGGCCGAAGTCGCCGGTCCGGGCCTCGGCTTCCGCTTCCGGGAGTCGCCGGCAGCAGGCGAGCAGGAGGGTGAATGTCAGGTCGGCGGTGGCGTCGGTGAGGGTGTCCGGCGTGTGGGTGACCCAGATTCCCCGGCTTCGGGCCGCGTCGAGGTCGATGTTGTCGAAGCCGACGGCGTAGTTGGCCACGACCTGGAGCTTCGGCCCGGCGTCGAGGAGCTCGGCGTCCACCCGGTCGGAGAGCAGCGTCAGGAGCGCGTCGCATTCGGCGGCCCGCTCGCGGAGCACGGCAGGCGGGGGCGGACCCGGCTCTGGCCAGACCTCGACCCGATGCCCCTCGAGCACCTCGACCGGATCCACCGGCAGCCGCCGCGTCACGAACACCCGCACGCCCTACTGATAGCCGAGGGGCCGGCCGGGGTGAAGCAACCGTCGCCTGGTGGTGACCTTGCCCGACCCATCCTATGAGGTGGGTCGATGCCCTACGCCCCCCTCTTGCTGCTCGCTGCCGCGCTCTTCGGTGCGCTGGCTGCCGCGCTGTGGGCGCTCGGCCAACCCTGGGGCCTGGTCTTCGCCTATCCGGCCTTCAGCTTCGGCCTGGTCGGGCTGGGCTACCTGGGCTGGGGCGCCTGGATGCTCGGCAAGCGCCGGGACGGCGGTCGCCACTGGTGGGGTTACGTCCTCGGCGGGCCCTTCTTGGTGTTCATGCGCCTCGGCCGCCAGCTGCTGTGGAAGCTCAACCACCGCGAGCCCGCCTACGACGAGGTGGCCGAAGGCATCTACGTCGGCCGCTGGCTCCCCCTCGCCAGGCTCCCGGAGGAGGTCTCGATGGTGGTCGACCTCACCAGCGAGCTGAGTGCGTCGCCCTGCATCCGGAGCCGCGAAGGCCGGTACCTCTGCCTCCCGACTCTCGACGGCTCGGCCCCGAGCAGCGCCGAGCTCCGAGCGCTCCTGGACCAGATCGCCGATCACGAGGGCAAGCTCTACGTCCACTGCGCCGCGGGCCATGGCCGCTCGGCCATGGTGGCCGCGGCCGTGTTGGTACTCCGCGGCCATGCCGCCGACGTCGCCGAGGCGGTGGTGCTGATGAAGAAGTCCCGTCCGAAGGTACGGCTGGTGCGGACGCAGGCCCGCCGCGCGGCGGAGGCGCTCGCTCTCGGGGCCGATCCGGGGTAGGCCGAGCGCGTGGCCGAGGAGGACAGGCGACCGGGCATCGTCGACCGCGCGCTCCGCCCCTTCGCGGACGTTCGCGCAGGGGAGGGCACCAGCACGCTCCTGCTCGCGCTGACCATCTTCTTCCTGATGGTCAGCTATTACGTCATCAAGGTCGTCCGGGAACCCTGGATCCTGACGCTCCCCGATGGCGCCGAGCTCAAGTCGTACGCCGCCGGAGCCCAAGCGTTCGTGCTGATGCTCTACGTGCCGGCGTTCACCTGGTTCGCCGCCCGCTACCCGAGCCGGCGCCTCGTCTTCTTCGTGGTCGGCTTCTTCCTCGCGTGCATCCAGCTCTTCTGGTTCGCGAGCCGGGGCACCTTCCCGTGGGTGGGCTTCGTCTTCTTCGTCTGGGTCGGCATCTTCAGCGTCTCGGTCATCGCGCTCTTCTGGTCCTTCGCAAACGACGCCTTTGCCGGCGAAAAGGGCGAACGCCTGTTCCCCATCGTGACCGTCGGGATGACGGCCGGGCCGGTGGTGGGATCGAAGCTCGCGGACTTCCTCGTCGACGGCGACTACGTCGACGTCTACGACATGCTCCAGGTCGCCGCGGGCCTGCTCTTCGTGCACGCGTTGCTCTACGCGATCCTCGTGCGGCGAGCGGACATCGCCCTCGAGGCGAACGACGACGACGAGGGCGCGAGCGCCTTCGCGCGAGCGTTCCGTGGCTTCCGGCTGGTCTACGAGAACAGCTACATCCGCTGGATCGCGCTACTGCTGATCCTGCTCAATCTCGTCAACACCACCGGTGAGTACATCCTCGGCGTCTACGCCAAGGAACAGGCCGCCGAGGCGCTGGCGGCTGCGGGCTCGGTCGCCGATCCCGACGAGTTCCGGTCCGACTTCATCGGCGCGTTCTACGCGAACTTCTTCTTCTGGGTGAACGTCATCGCCGTCAGCGCCCAGGCGCTCGTGGCGTCGCGGCTGGTGAAGTACCTGGGCATCGCCGGCGTGCTGCTGCCGCTGCCGATCATCGCGCTGGGCAACTACGCGCTCGTCGGCTTCGGCGCGGGCTATCTGATCTTCCGCTGGATGAAGACCAGCGAGAACTCCGCCGACTACTCGCTGATGAACAACGCCAAGGCGATGCTCTGGCTGCCGACGACCCGCGACGAGAAGTACTCGGCGAAGCAGGCGGTCGACACCTTCTTCGTGCGCCTCGGTGACCTGCTCAGTGCGGGCGCGGTCTTCCTCGGCACCCAGGTCTGGACCTTCGGCAAGACCGGCTTCGCGATCATGAACGGCGCGGTGATCCTGGTCTGGCTCGGCGTCGCCTGGATCCTGGTGCGCGCCTATCGGGCGCGAGCGCCGAAGGACCCCGACGCCGAGGCGGGATGAGCGCCGAGGATCGGCCCGAACCGGGGCCGAGCGGGACCGAGGACGACCTCGACCGCGCTCTGAACCGGGGCGCGCTGATCAACGCCTTCGGGATCGTCGCCAAGCTCTCGTTTCCGATCTTCTTCCTCGTCGTCACCTGGTCGCTCGGCGCGGCCCTCACGGGCGTGTTCTCGCTCGCCTTCTTCGCGGGGGAGCTCCTCAAGAGCTTCGTGGTCAGCGGCTACATGGATGGCGTCGTGATCTACGCGAGCCGCGCGACGCAGCGCCCGGACGAAGGCATCGCGCCGGAGCGCGTGATCGGCGCAGCGATGAGCACGACCCTGCTCGTCTCCGCTCTGGTCGCAGCGACGCTCTGGTGGCCGGTCGGGTGGGCCGTCGACGCACACTTCACCCGCTACGACGATCTCCTCCCGGCGCTTCGGCTCGTGCTGCTCACGCTGCCCGCGCTGGCGGCGCTCAACGTCGCGCTCTCCGGCACCAAGGCCAAGATGGTCATGCACTACGAGGTGCTGGTGAACGGGCTGGCGCGGCCGGTGCTCCTCACGGCGAGCGCGCTCGTGGCCGCCGTCACCGACAGCGGTCTCACCGGCTTGATGATCGGCTACCTCGTCACCCACGTCGTGCTGGCCGGTCTCGGGTTGATCGCCCTCGGCCGTCTCTTCGAGCTGCGGGCCGTGCTTCGCGGGATGCGGTCGCTCCGAGTGCCTCGGCTGCACGGCTACTCGGTGCCGCAGAGCTTCAAGGTCACGCTGAGCAACTACCAGACCCGCGTCGACGCCTGGCTCCTCGGTATCTTCGCGACACCACCGACCGTGCTCGCGATGTACACGACGGCCGCGCTGATCGCCGATTCGCTCCGCCAGATCCGCATCGTGTTCAGCACCTCGCTCGGCCCGGTCGCCGCGCGACACCACGCGCGCGGCGACAACGACGCGCTCGAGGCGGTGCTCAACCGACTCTGCCGCTGGACCACGGCGCTCGTGCTCCCCTTCGTGTTCACCCTCCTGGTGTTCCGTTCGGAGCTGCTCACCGCCATCGACCCAGCCTACGATCGAGACAGCACCTTCATGCTCGTCCTGCTGATCGCTCCGCTCTCGTCGTGCGCCATCGGTCTCTTCGGCAATACGATCAGCTACACCGGCCACAGCCGCTGGAACCTCGCGAACGCACTCTTCGTCGCGACGACGAACACCGTGATCTCCTACGCACTGATCCCCAGTCACGGGTTGATGGGCGCCGCGGTCGGCACGGCGATCTCGACCGTCGCGCTCAACCTGGTCGAGGTCACCGAGATGCGCGCGCTCGAAGGGATCCGCCTACGAGTACGCGACGTCTTCCATCCCTACGTCGCGATCCTTCCGCTGGCGGTCGCCGCTGCGCTGCTCTGGGATCCGGGCCAGCTCCCGTGGTTGCAGCGACTGCCCCTGTGGGTCGGTGGGCTGCTGGTCTACGGAGCGACCCTGCGGCTGGCGCGGATGCCCGAGCTCGCTCGAACGCGCGACCGACCCGTGCCAGAGCGGTGAACGAGCCGCGCGCCCATGGACCGCTCGCGCCGCCCTTGCTACCTGCGAATCCGATGCGGCTGCTGCTCACGTACGAGAACCTCGTCCCGAACGATCAGGCCGACGCCGAGCAGTTCGTGAACACCGCAGCCGCTCTCGCGATGGCGGGCCACGACGTCGACCTGGTCGTGCCCCACATGCCTGGCGCTCCGCCCATCGATCCCGCGGAGGTCCTCGCGTACTTCCAGGTGGATGCGCCGATTCGCATCCGGTCGATCCCAACGGGTCATCGACTCCTCTATCTGCAGCACGTCCGTCACGTACAGGCCGTGGCGAAGGACCCGGCGACCGCCGGCTACGACCTCGTCTACACGCGCAACCTCGGCATGCTGAGCGCGTGCCTCCTTGGGGGACACCGCGCCGCCTACGAACACTTTCGCCCCTGGGGCGACCAGTTCCCACCGATGCAGCCGTGGCTCCGGAGCGTGCTCCGTCATCCCCGGTGCCTCGGCGCCTTCTTCCACTCGGACTTCGCGCGACGCACCTACCGTCGGCTCGGGGTGCCCGAGCACAAGCTCGCCGTGCTCCACAACGGCTACGAGCCGAAGCGCGTGGAGCCGCGCCTGACCCGCGCCGAGGCGCGGGCGGTCCTCGAGCTCCCGACCGACGGCGAGCTCGTCGTCTACACCGGGCGCATGAACCACAAGAAGGGCCTCGACGTGGTGCTGGCCATGGCAGAGCACCTCCGCCCGCGCACCGACCTTCGCTTCGTGCTCGTCGGCTCGACCGGCGACGGGCCCCTCGAGCGAGCCGCCGCCCGCCTACCGAACGTGATCGTGCGCCCGTGGCAGAGCTTCGCCGGCGTCATCCGCTACCTCTACGCCGCGGACGTCCTGCTGGTTCCGCCGAGCCTCGACCCGCTCCTGAGTCATGGCAACACGGTGCTGCCGATCAAGCTCTTCTCCTACCTGGCCGTGCGCCGACCGATCTTCGGGGCACGGACGCCGGACAGCGTCGAGCTGCTGCACCACGGTGCGAACGCCTGGCTCACCGATCCCGTCCGCGCGAGCGAGGCGGATCGACCCGCCGCGGATCTCGTCGCGTTGCTCGACGACCCCGCACTCCGAGCGAAGCTCGCCGACGGTGCCGCGACCACCGCGAAGGGGCTGACCTGGGAGGCTCGCGGTCAGCGGCTCGGCGCAGCCCTCGAGGCGGCCATCTCGCGGCCTTCGATCGTCCCCGAGGCCGATCCGTGGGGCGTGGGCTCCTGGCTCGCCGAGACCGGCGGGTGGCTACGGCGAGGACTGACCGAAGGCCGCTGGGTCGGCGCCAGCGGCAGGGCCAGCTGAGTCACGACGAACGGAGCGAGGAGCTGTCGAGCGTGGCTCGGATCACCTCGCTGAAGTCGCGGGTGGGAGAGGCGGCCGGGTCCGCGCGGAAGTAGACGGCCGCCCGCCGCAGAGCATCGACGTCGGCCAGCGTCCGTCGCAGCTGCACCAGATCCACCATCGGCGGGCCCGAGGCTGACTCCTCGACACGGCCGAGCTCGCGGGCACGCTTCAGGCGCCGATGACAGCGACACGGCGCGCTCGGGTTCACGAGACCACACCGATCGCTCAACGCATCGTGGATGCGTGAGCGCGCGCGGCTCAGGCGCTTGCGGTAGGTCGCGTGGCTCGTGCCGGCGATGTCCGCCGCTACGTCGCCGTCGAGCTCGAGGATCTCGCCGAGGACGTAGGCGAGCCGATGGTCGTCATCGAGGCACTGGAGCAACGCGCGCCCACAGCCAACCTTCACCTGGGCCAAGAGCGCCGCGTCCTCGGGGGACTCCGCCGCGCTCGGGTCGAGACCATCGGCGAGGTCGGCGGCGTGGGCCTCGAAGGTCAGCATCGGTCGACGCTTCCCCCGACGCTTCTCGTCGAGGATGCGGTTGACCGCGATCCGATGGGCCCAGGTCGTGAACCGCGCGGCGCCGCGAAACTCCGAGAGGTGGGTGACGACGCTGAGGAGCGCTTCCTGTGTGACCTCTTCGGCGTCCGAGGGGTCCATGCGCATTCGAATGGCGAGGTCGTAGAACGGCCCCTGCAGCGCGCGCACGATCGACGACAGCGCACCGCGGTCACCCGCGGTGGCTGCCTCGATCGTCTCTGCCGCGATCGGCTCACCCATGAGTGATCGCGTCGCCGAAGGGATGGTCGATGACCATCCGCCAGCTGCCGTCGTCCTGACGTCGCAGCACGGCGACCGAGAGCCCGGTGCCTTCCACCGGCTCTCCATCGGGGCCCTTGCCCGTCATGGTCCAGGGGCTGAGGTGCAACGCGAGGTCACCCGCGCGGACCACCTCGTGGGCCCTCATGTCGAACTTCGCACCCGCCGCGACGAACTGCCCGAACATCGCCCGCAGCACGTGGCCGCCCGAGAGCGGCTTGCCGGGCTCCGCGACCACGACGGCGCCGTCTTCGTAGGTGGTCATGATGTCCTCGATTCTGCCCGCCCCGAAGGCGTCGTTCATGCGGTTCACCGTCGCGATGATGGCGGCGGTCTCGTTGTCGTGGTTCTCGGTCATGTCGGTTCTCCCGTGTTGGCGTTCCTCTCTTTCGACGACGGGCGCTCCACGTTTGTGACCGGCCACGATCGAATTCAGTGGAAGTCGCGCGAGCGGGACGTCAGCTCGCCCGCACGGAAGGGCCAGAGCTTCTCGGCGATCAGATGAGTCACGCCCTCTTCCCCCCGCTGGATGGTCCCGGTGACGCCGAGCACGGTGGCGGTCTTGGCCACGGTGCGGTGGGCCTCGAAGACCGTGGACCAGATGACGACGTTCACGAAGCCGGTCTCGTCCTCGAGGGTCGCGAAGACCACGCCGGTCGCCGTGCCCGGTCGCTGTCGGCAGATGACCATGCCGGCGTAGTCCGTGCGCAGCCCGTCCCGGAGACGCCCGACCTCGGCAGCGGTCGGCGACCCCTGCGCCCGGAGCTGCGCTCGATAGCGCTCCATGGGGTGACCGCGTGGGCTGTGGCCGCTCGCCTGGTAGTCCCAGAGCACCGCGTCGGCCTTGGCCAGCTCGCCGAAGCTCAGCTGCGAGGTGGGCGCCGTCCCCGCGAGGGTGGACCGGACCCCCTTCATGCCCCGCGCCCACCAGAGCGCGTCGCGACGGCTCAGGCCCCAGCTCTCGAAGGCGCCCGCCTCGGCCAGCGCGACCAGCGGCTTCTCCCCGAGGCCGGTGCGTCGCACCAACGCCTCCATCGACGTGAAGGGACGAGGGGCGGACTCGAGCGCGACTCGTTCGCGCTCGCCGAGGCCGCGCACGATCCGCAGACCCATGCGGATCGCGCCGTCTTCGAGGGTGTGGTCCCAGCTCGAGCGATCGATGTCGACCGGCCGGACCTCGACCCGATGGCGCTTGGCGTCCTCGACCAGCGTGGCTGGTGAGTAGAAGCCCATGGGCTGGCTGTTGAGGAGCGCGCAGGTGAAGACCGCCGGCCGATGGCACCGGAGCCAGGCGGTGACGTATGCGAGAAGCGCGAACGAAGCCGCGTGACTCTCCGGGAAGCCGTACTCGCCGAAGCCGCGGATCTGGTCGAAGACCCGTTCGGCGAATGCAGGGTCGATGCCGCGCGCCACCATCCCCTTGGTGAGCCGTGCGTGGTGCTGCTCGATCTTTCCCGCGCTTCGCCACGCCGCCATGTCGCGCCGGAGCTGGTCGGCCTCGCCGGCGGTGTAGCCGCCGGCCGCCACTGCCAGCTTCATCACCTGCTCCTGGAAGATCGGAACGCCCAGCGTCTTGGCGAGGATGGGCTCCAGATCGGGGTGTGGGTAGATCACGTCTTCCTTGCCGGCACGGCGGCGCAGGTAGGGATGCACCATGTCGCCCTGGATGGGTCCGGGTCGAACGATCGCGACCTGGATGACCAGGTCGTAGAAGGTCTGAGGACGGAGCCGTGGGAGCATGGCCATCTGTGCGCGGCTCTCGATCTGAAAGACTCCGCAGGTGTCGCCACGGCTGCACATCGCGTAGGTGGCCGGGTCCTCGGTGGGGATCTCGGTCATGTCCTTCGGCGCGTCGGGGTCGTCCTCCATGAGCTCGAAGGCCTTCCGGATGCAGGTGAGCGCCCCGAGACCGAGCAGGTCGACCTTGAAGAGGCCGAGTGCCTCGACGTCGTACTTGTCCCACTGCACGACCGTGCGGTCCTCCATCGTCGCGGGTTCGATGGGCACGAGCTCGTCGACCGGCAGGTGACCGAGCAGGAAGCCCCCTGGGTGGATCGACAGGTGGCGCGGCGCGTCGAGCAGCTCGTTGGTGAGCTTCGCCAGGTGCCGATGGATGGGCCGCGTCGGGTCCAGCCCCGCCTGATGGAAGAGCTCCCCGTCGAGCTCGCCGCCCCAATGGGAAGCCAGGCGCGCGAGCGAGTCGAGGTCGGTCTGATCGACGCCGAGCGCCTTGCCGACCTCTCGGAGCGCCGACCGAGTGCGGTAGCGGATGACGTTGGCGACCATCGCCGCTCGCCGCCGACCGTAGCGCGCGTAGACGTGCTGGATCACTTCTTCGCGGCGCTCGTGCTCGATGTCGAGATCGATGTCGGGCGGCTCCGCGCGCTCCCGGCTCAGGAAGCGTTCGAAGAGCAGCCCCATGCGCACGGGGTCGACCGCCGTGATGCCGAGGCAGAAGCAGACCGCCGAGTTCGCCGCGCTGCCGCGGCCCTGACAGAGGATGTGCTCGCTCCGGCAGAACTCGACGATCTCGTGCATCGTCAGGAAGTAGCCGCCGTACTCGAGGTCCTCGATCACCGAGAGCTCGCGATCCAGCTGGTCCCGTACGTCGGACGGGATGGAGCCACCGTAGCGGCGGCGGGCGCCCTCGAAGGTCAATCGGGCCAGCCAACTCTCGGGCGTCTCGCCGGTGGGCAAGGCCTCTGCCGGATAGCGGTAGCGAAGGTCGTCGAGCGAGAAGCGACAGCTCGCGGCGTACGCGTCCGCACGCTCGATGAGCTCCGGAGCATCGTCGTGCTCACGCTCGAACGCCGAGAGCGTCGGCAGCGCGTGCCGGTCGTTCGAGCGCAGCCGCGTGCCCGCTTCGTGGAGGGAGACGCCCGCGGCGATGCAGGTGACCACGTCCTGGAGCGGGCGCCGATCCCGGTCGTGGTAGAGCACCTCTGGCGCGGCGACCAAGGGAACCGAGAGGCGGCCGGCTTCGACACGGAGCGCCGCCTCGGTCGCGCCATCGGTGGCGCGTCGATGACGGTGGACGACGGCGTGCAGGCGCGTACCGAACGCCGCCCGCAGGGGCTCGAGGAGCTGGAGGTCCGGTGTCGCGGCCATGAGATCCCGTGCGCGCTCGGCGACCTCCGCCGGGGTGACCCACGCCTTTCCCTTCGGGGGGCGCTCGTGGCCGAGCGAGAGCAAGCGGCAGAGGTTGCCGTAGCCTTCCCGCCCACGCGGATGCAGCAGCAGCCGCATCGCGGGCGCGTCTTCGCGCTCCCGCACCTCGAGCTCCGCGCCCGCGACGAGCCGGATCGGGTGCCCCTCCGCCTGTCGCTCCTTCACCCGCACGTGGGCGCGGACCAGACCGTAGATCCCGTGGCGGTCCGTGAGTGCCAGCTCCTCCCAACCGAGCGCCACCGCGCGATCGACCAGCTCCTCCGGGCTCGAGGCCCCGTGGAGGAAACTGTGGTGACTCTTCACCCAGAGCAGCGCGCTCACGGGTCACCCGACTCGCGCCTGGAGGAACCAGGCCTCCCGGATCCGATCGTGGAAGACCCACCAGATCTGCCCGTCCTCGAGGTGGAAGTACCAGTAGTCGCGGGTGAGGGTCTCGGACTCGGGCGCCCGTCCCCACCAACCGCCGCTGATTCGGTGCGGACCCGAGCGATCGGCGATCGGCGCCGCACACCTGGGCCAGCCATCGGGCCCGCGCGCCAGGCGCTCGGGCCGGACCATTCGCCGCAGCGCCCCCCACGCGCCGCCACCTTCGGACGCGGTGGGCGTGAAGGTCAGCGCACCGGGCTCGAGCGACTCGAGCCGGAGGCAAGCTTCTGGCAGGTGGGCGTCGTGCGCTCGGAGCCGCGACACCGAGGCTCGACCGAACGCTGCGGCCACCCGCGCCAGGGCCTCGTGCGCCGCGCGAGGATCCCGAGTGGGTGCCACGGCCGCGGTGGCGAGCTGTTCTTCCTCCGGCACCACCGAGACGCCCTCGAGCGCGAGCCCCTCGACGGGAGCCGCGAGTCGAAGCTCCGCGAGCCGGAGCCGCCAGAGGTCGAGCCACTGGCGGCCATCGCGTGACGCGGCCGCTGGCTCGAGAGAGCAGCGCACCGTCCGTTCGGATGCCCGGAGCTTCCGACCGCGACCGTAGCGCTCGAGCGAGAGATCGAGATCCATGCGGGCGAGCACGCGGTGCTCCGACTCGGCCTGGGCCACGACGCGGTCCACCGCCCGTTTGAGCACGAAGGCGAGACGCTCGACGTCGGCGGTCGGCGGCTCGACGGCGATGACGGAGCGCGGAGGGAGAGCGACGGACCGAGGCTGCAGCGGCAGCTGCGCGCCATCACCGAGGAGCCGATGCAGCTCGGCAACGTCGGGCCCGAAGCGCGTGCGCAGCTCACCCGCAGGCAAGGCCAAGAGGTCCTGAACCGTGAGGATCCCGAGGCGAGCCAGGGGCTCGCAGATGCGCTCGCTGATGCCCGCTCGTCGCAGCGCCACCTTGCCGACCAGGCTCCGCTCGTCGGTAGCGCCGAGCACCTCGACGGTGCCGGCCGAGCTCGCCCGGGCGATCGCGAGGCAGCGTTGTGCCTGCTGACCGACGATCACCGACGAGGCGAAGCCCCGACCCGAGAGATACGCGTGGACGGCCGCTGCCCAACCATCCGGGCTCCCGTACAAGCCATCGAGACCTCGGGGGTCCAGGAAGTAGGCCCCGACGATCGCCAGCGGGCCACCGCGGCCGAGGCACGGCTCGACCCGTGGGCTGAAGGTGCCGAGGTCGTCCGCCAGCTCGTCGGCGACCGTCTCCGCCTCCAGGCTGCTGACCACCGCGGTGCGGAGCTCCAGGTCGGCGTTTCGAGCAGCACCCAGCCGAAGCCCTGGACGAAGCCCCCGCTCGATGGCGGTCGCGGAGAGCTCGAGGAGCGGTGCCTCTGGCGAGTCCTCCTCGACCACGGCCACCGGATCACCGCGCCACTCCGGCCTGCGACGCAGGAGGATCTGAAGCCGGAGCCGCGGCAGAGCGACCGCGGCCTCCAGGACGGACTCAGGCCGACGCACCGACACGGACGAGCTCCGGGGATGGCGGGACCGAGCGTGGTCGAAGGCGAGCCACCTCGGCGGGGCGGTCGGCCACCGCACAGCCCGGCGGAAGACGGAGGGAGGGTGCAGGCAGCGGTGCCCCCTGACCGGCCTTGTTCTTGGCCCAGCGTAGATCGAGCCGACGGCTTCGATGCTGGGCGGAGAGCCGGAGCGCGACGGTCGCCCCGAGGCGTGGCTGGTCGAGCCCGACGTCGCTCGAGCCCGCCCAGGGGGCCACCAGCAGGCGAGCGCGGTGACGCCGACAGAGCGCCCGGAGCCGAGCCACCGAACGGTCGCGCAGGTTTCCGCACCCGTCGACGACGACGAGACCGAAGCCACCGCTCCCGAGGAGCATCTCGGCGGCGCGAGCCGCCTGCTCACCCTCGACGCGGATGACGGCCAGCTCCTCGCAGGACACACCAGCCGCCATCAGGTCGGCGGGATGCGGCAGAGCGCCACCCGCGACGATCCAGGCTACGGGCTCGGTCGGCTGGACCTGGGCGCAGGCCGCCGCCAGGACCGAGCCCGCCGCGGAGCCCAGGACCTCGACCAGCTCGCCCATCGGCGCGATCGCGCCAGGCTCGGCCCTCGGTAGGCTCGAGACCGAGTCGATGGCGCTGGGCGAGGCCGAAGGGATCATGGTTGGCACCTCTTGGATCTGACTGTTCGCATGTTCAGTGTCAAGACTGGATGAAGCCAGAGAGGTGTGACATCGGGGTCGCCGCCCTCTATGCCGAGGCTGTGAGGTGGGTGCTCATCGCAACGCTCGGAGGGCTCGCGCTGTCGGCGACGGCGGAGGCGCAGGTCGTCGAGGAGCCCCGGCTGCAGTGGGACGACGAGTGGCGAGTCCTCGAGCCCTGGGATTGGGTGGCGGCGGGAGTGCTGAGCGTGGGGACGTTGACCATCGCCTTGGCCGCGGAGACGGACGAGGGCTTCTGGGTCCGGGAGAACGCGCTCGACCAGGCCGTGCACCGAGGGCTGCACGGGCGCACCGCTCGAGGTCGCCGCGTCGCGAGCATCCTGAGCGACGTGACGCGCGGGCTGGTCCTGACCCCGGCGATCTTCGTGGACCTCGGGCTCGCCGCGCGATCGGACCCGGAGCTCGCGATCCGTCTCGGTGGTGCTTCGGTGCTCGCCTTCGCGACCTCCACCTTTCTCATGACGGGCGCGAAGTACGCATTCCGTCGCGAGCGACCGATGGGGCGCCGTTGCGACGAGGGGATCGAGGACGACGACTGCGAGAGCGGCACTCGCTATCGGAGCTTCTTCTCGGGACACGCGGCCATGGCGTTCACCGCGGCGAGCCTGACGTGCACCTACCACGGCCGGATGCCGCTCTACGGCACGCGCGCGTCGGACATCGCGGCCTGCACGACGGCCATGGGTTTCGCGACCGCCACGGCGCTGCTGCGCATCGTGGCCGAGAGGCACCACTTCTCGGACGTGATCGTCGGGGCCATCGTCGGCTTCCTGAGTGGCTTCCTCTTGCCCACCTCGCTCTACTTCGGCTTCCGGCGATGATCGGTTCGAACGCCCGGGCACCTTGGAGTAGGGTCGGGGTCCGGTGCCGATTTCCTGGCGAGTCATCGCCACGCTGAGCGTGGTCTGGGCAGTCGTGATGGGCTCGGTCCGAGTGGACGCTCAAGCCGAGCCCGAGGCGTCCGTGGCCGCGGCGGACGCGACCGCGGAGTCCGAGTCGGACCCAGCGAGCGGGTCGGAACGAGTCACGCCGGCGAGCCTCGAGCTGGATCGACCGACGATCCCCGAGCGCGAGCTCCCCGACTACGATGGGCGCGGCGAGCGACGGCAGACGCCCGGCGAGATCGCTCTGTGGGTACCGCGCATCCTCCTCTTCCCAGCGTGGTTCGTCGCCGAGTACCTGATCCGCCGGCCGCTGGCGTTCCTCATCTCGGGCGCCGAAGAGAAGGAGATCCCCGATCGGATCGTGAGCTTCTTCACCTTCGGGCCGGGGAACAACGTCGCGCTCGCCCCGAGCTTCTCCTTCGACTTCGGCTTCCGCCCGAACATCGGGGTCTACTTTCGCTACAACGAGTTCATCCGGGAGCAGTTCCAGCTGCGAGCCGGTGCGAGCTTCGGCGGCGAAGACTGGATCGCAGGCTCGTTCGCGTTCCGCGTCGCGCCGAAGGGCGGTGACACCGAGTTCTCGATGGGCGCGAGCTACAACCGCCGACCGGATTGGCTCTTCTTCGGGCTCGGCTCCAACGTCGACCGCTCGAACCGCTCCCGCTACGACTGGGTCAGCTACGAGGGCTCGATGTCGCTGAAGCAGCGGTTGGTCCGGCAGAGCTCGTTCTCGGTGGGGGTGACCGTGGCCGACCGGGCCTTCGGCGACGACATCATCGACGGCGCGTATTCGGTCGAGGAGCGAGCCAACGCCGGGCAGTTCGACCTCCCGCCGGGCTACGACGGCTACACGATCATGCTGCAGACGGCGCAGCTGGTCCTCGACAACCGGCGCGCCCGCCCGGCACCGGGCAGCGGCTTCCGCTTCGAGGCTCAGTACGAGCTCGGCTTCGACCTGCAGGATGGACCGGCGCGAAACCTCTGGGTCACCTGGGCCACCTCGGTCGCGGCCTACCTCGATCTGAGCGGCCACCAGCACGTCGTCAGCCTCGACTTCAGCCTGATCTCGGCCGAAGCGCTCTCCGGTCACGTTCCCTTCCGCGAGCTGCCCAGCATCAGCGGCAACGGACCGATGCGCGGCTTCGTGAATCGCTTCCTGGCGGGGAGCAGCGGCGCCGCGTTGCTGCTCCGCTACGACTGGCCGGTGTGGATGTGGCTGGACGGGACCATCCAGGTCGCCATCGGCAACGTGTACGACGACCGCTTCGCGGGGCTCTCTCCGGGCAACACGCGACTGAGCGCGGGCATCGGGCTCGCGGCCGTCAACCAGCGGGACCACTTCTTCGAGTTCCTCGTCGGCTTCGGCACCGAGACCTTCGAGAACGGCGCGCAGGTCGAGTCGTTCCGCTTCCTCTTCGGCGGCATCCAGAACTTCTGAGGGCCCAAACGCGAAACGAGCCGCCAACGGATTGGCGGCTCGTTTCGGTTTCAGGAAGCCTGGGTGGAGACAAGGGGGGTCGAACCCCTGACCTCTTGAGTGCGATTCAAGCGCTCTCCCAACTGAGCTATGTCCCCAGGGAGGCGCGTACTTTACACACGAGTCGGCCGCGCGCAAGCGGTGCGCGGACGCATGGCGCCAGGGGGCTTTTCATGCCACCGATCCGAGCCCACCCCCGGAGGCGACATGGCGCTGGTCGACTACTACGCGATCGAAGAAGAGCTTCACGAGGACGAGCGGCTGGTCCGCGACAACGTCCGCCGATTCGTCGAAGCGAAGGTGATGCCGATCATCGCTCGGCACTACCAAGACGGGACTTTCCCGCAGGATCTAGTGCCCCAATTCGCGGAGCTCGGTCTCCTCGGCGCCAACCTGGAGGGCTATGGCTGCGCCGGGATGGGCGACGTCGCCTACGGGCTGGCGATGCAGGAGCTCGAGCGGGGGGACAGCGGCGTTCGTTCGTTCTGCTCGGTGCAGGGGTCGCTCTGCATGTACCCGATCCACGCCTACGGCTCGGACGCGCAGAAGGAGCGCTACCTGCCCGGCATGGCCGAGGGGAAGATCATCGGCTGCTTCGGGCTCACGGAGCCGGACTTCGGGTCGAACCCGACGGGCATGCTGACGAAGGCCGAGCGGCTGCCCGGCGGCGGCTTCCGCATCAACGGCACCAAGCGCTGGATTACGAACGGCAACCTGGCCCACGTGGCCATCATCTGGGCGAAGCTGGACGGTCGGGTCCACGGCTTCCTCGTGCCGACCGAGACCAAGGGCTTCACCGCTCAGAAGATCGACGACAAGTGGTCGCTGCGGGCGAGCGTGACCAGCGAGCTGATTCTCGAGGACGTCGAGGTCGACGAGGATGCGCTGCTGCCGGGGGTCGCAGGCATGCGCGGACCGCTCAGCTGCCTGTCTCAAGCTCGATACGGCATCTGTTGGGGCGCGATCGGCGCGGCCATCGGCTGCTATGAGACCGCCGTCAGCTACGCGAAGGACCGCGTGCAGTTCAGCAAGCCCATCGCTGGGTACCAGCTGGTGCAGGCGAAGTTCGCCCACATGCTCACCGAGATCACGAAGGCGCAGTGCCTCACGCTCCGGCTCGGGCGACTGAAGGAGTCGGGCAAGTACCGGCCCCAGCAGATCAGCCTCGCGAAGCGGAACAACGTGCACCACGCCCTCGAGATCGCGCGCATGGCGCGCGACGTGCTCGGCGGCAACGGCATCATGTACGAGTACCCGATCGGGCGGCACATGATGAACCTCGAGACGGTCTACACGTACGAGGGCACCCACGACATCCACACTCTGATCCTCGGTCAGGACATCACCGGGATCCCGGCCTTCGACTGAGGTCGTTGCACGTGCAACGCCCGCTCGACGAGGCGATCGCTGCGAGGCTCGAGGAGCTGGATGCGCGGGGTCTCCGACGCACCCTCCTCCCCCTCGGTCTGGATGAGCCCGGGCGCGCGACCCTCGAGGGCCGCAGCTACCTGGACTTCGGGTCGAACGACTACCTCGCCCTGGCCAGCGCGCCGCTGGACTGGGAGAGCCTCGCGACCGTGCCGACCGGTGCTCGCGCTTCGCGCTTGGTCACCGGCAACCTGAGCCCGCACATGGCGGCCGAACGAGCGCTCGCCGACCTGGTGGGTCTGCCGAGCGCCCTACTCTTCACCAGCGGCTACGCGACCAACGTGGGCGTCGTTCCGGCCCTCGTTGGGGCCGGCGACCATGTCTTCTCCGACGAGCTCAACCACGCCAGCCTCATCGACGGCTGCCG
>CAYXAP010000039.1:75313-81372 GCA_964462035.1 uncultured Sandaracinus sp. | reverse complement strand
ATCGCCCACCACCCGAAGCCCTCGGAATCCTCGCGATTCCGGGGGCTTCGTCGTTCTGCCGACCGTGCCGGGCCAGCCACGGCTCGCGATTGCGTATGCTCGAGCGATGCGCCCGACCCTTCGTCGAGTCTTCTTCCTCCTCTTCCCCATGACCGTCGCCGGCTGCGCCACCGCAGCTGAACCCACGTCGACGACGACCCCGCCGACCACGCAGACCTCGTCCCAGGCCGCGGAGGCGGAGCCCGACCCCCCGTCGGTCGAGTCGGAGCCCGAGACCGAGGTCGAGGAACCGAGTCCCGAGCCCGAGACCCCGGCGATCGTCGTCGTTCCCCCAACGCCCGTGCGTGAGCTGACGGCGGCGCTCCCGGTTCGCTACGAGGATCGGTTCGAGGTGCGAGACCAGCGCGTCCGAGTACGGCGACCCGTCGTGGATCTCGGCGACGAAGCGCGCACGGCCGACCTCGACATGCGGGTGCGCACGGCGATCGCCCGCGCCGCGCTCGGCGCATCGCCGAACGTCTCCGGGCGATGCCGAGCCACGCTCGCCACCGCCGAGCTGGTGTCGATGCTGTGCGAGTGGACCAATCAGCTCCCGTCGCGTCGGGAGTCCTGGTCCATCACGTTCCAGCTGACGCCCCTGGGGCCCCAGCGCGTCGACGTCAGGGAAGCCTTCGTTCTCGGCGCGAAGCTCCGCAAGGCGCTCTGCGCCGCGTCGCTCCGCCGTGCGCCGACCACGGATGACGCTTGCTACACGATGAGCGTCGCTCTCGGGCCCGAGGGGCTGGAGGGCTCCTGGCAGCGACGGGACGGCGCCCGCCTTCGGCCGGTCACGGTGCCCTACGCGGAGCTCGCGTCCCTGGTGCGACCGGATCGCTTCCTCGCCTTCGCCGCCGGCGAAGCGCCTGCGGAGCCGACTCCGGCACTGGAAGCCGCAGGGCCGGAGCCCCGCACGTGCTGGACGTACGGAGACGCGGCCGCGCCTGCGGCGATCGGAGAGGCGGTCATCCGTTCGGGCGTCGACCACATCTACCTGACCGCGGTGGACGCGGGTGGCGGGCGCGTCTGGCTCTCCACGCCCAACCATCGGGACATCCGCCAACAGCAACGGACGATCCTCGAATCCACGCTCGGGCCCCGAGCCGACACGCCGTGCCCCGCGCGCGACGCGACGCTGTGGCGTCATGTGGCGACAGCCGAGATCCCGCTGCTCGACGCACCGAACGGGTCGCCGACCGGCACGCTGGCCAGCGGCGCCAAGCTCGTGGTGTTCGACGGCGTGGTCGAAGGGCGCGACTCGATGGTCGACGCGTCGATGGACGGGCACTGGAGCTTCGTGGTCGCAGAGGGCGCCTCGGGCTGGGCGCAGCTCTCGGGGCTGAGCCGTAGCCGGCCGTGACCCACGCGCCCGCCCCCATCGAGCTCGCCGAGGTGCTCGCCCTCCTCGGCGAGGTGGCCGGAGAGTTCGCGAACGGTTGGTTCGCTCCCGCCGCCGGCCTCCACCGAGTGGGCGTGAGACCGCGCGGTGGGAGCGAGCTGCTCTTCCGCCGACGGTTGGCGCTCATCGAGGCGCTCGCCGACCCGGAAGACCAGGTCTGTTGGCTCATCCAACGCGGCGCGACCGCGGCGACCTTCGGCGAGGGCACCACCGAAGCCCTGCTCGAGCTGCCCAACCCGAACCGCTCCCAGCCGCACCGATGGCGAGTGGTCCATGGGCGCTTCGAACACTTCGACCCGAGCTTCGCCGCTCGCGTGCTTCCGGGCTTCGCCACCATCTGGCTCATGGTTCCGGCGCGTGGGCTCGCCGCCCAGCTCGGCGGCCCGCAGATCGAACTCTGGGGTCCCGCGAGCGAGGTCGACTTCCTCGACCGGCTCGCCGCCTCGCCTCCGGAGCCGGCGAACGACCATCCCACCGCCGGTCAGCTGGAGCGAGGCGCCAAGCTCCCCGCGACGGAACGCGACGCCTGGGCGGAAGCCACGGGCCGCCCCGCGCCCGACCTCGTCTGGGTCGACCTCGTCGGCCACGGTGCCGGCGAGCTCTGGCTCAGCGCCGGTGCCGTTCCCGTCCGCGTCGCGCGCGCGTCCCATTACCGCCAGGAGGACTACTCGGGTGCGGAGGACTTCGGCTTCGTCGCCGAGCTCCTCGCCCTCCCCGGAGGCGAGTGGCTGGTACGCCTCGAGCACATCCACGAGATCCATTACGGCCCCACCACCTCACGCCGCGAGTGCTTCATCAGCGAGGGCGGCGAACGCTTCGTTCGCTACGAGGGCACCGAACCGGAGGGCGCGCTTCGGGTGGGTCGGCTCGTCCGACGCTGACCCTCGCCAGCCCGGGCTACCCGGGTCGCTCACCGCTCGGTATCGTTCGCCGATGCGCGCCCGCTCGATCCTCGTCGCCCTCGCTTGTGCGCTCCTCTTCGGCTGCGGCGACGACGACGGGAGCACCGCCGATCGGGACGCCGCGGTGGTGGAGCCCGATTCGGGTAGCCCCGGCGGCTGCGCCACCGATGACGACTGCCGGCGCTTCAGCAGCACCTGCGACGGCTGCAACTGTGTGCCGCTGCTCGCCTCGGATCCGGACCCCGTGTGTGAGGGAATGCCGGTCTCGTGCCTCATCGATCCCTGCGAGACCGCGGGCGCGGTCCGCTGCAACGCCGGAACCTGCGAGCTCGAGTAGGCGCGCGTCTGCGGCGAGATCTGCCTGGCGATGGCCGGCTCGAAGACCTTCGAGGTCCGTCGCGGGGCAGTCTGGTGACGAGATCCTGGGCCACCCGACCGTGACCCGCTGCTTCAGCTGCCACTGGACCTGAGCGCACGGTAGGGCTTGTGTCCAGCACCGACGCCCCGGCACTCTCCCACCGGTGACGACGATGAAGACAGCGGGTCTGCTCGCTCTCCTGGTGTGTGCGGTGGGCTGTGGCGACGACGGGATGAGCCCCGTCGACATGTCGACCGGGCCATGCGCGACGAACAGCGACTGTGATGACGGCACCTTCTGCAACGGGACCGAGGTGTGTGACCCCGACGCAAGCGCCGCCGACACCCATGGGTGCCTGCCGGGCGCACCGCCCTGCCCTCTCGATCTCTGCGACGAGAGCGCAGACGAGTGTGGCCCCAGCGACTGCACCAACCCGGACCAAGACGGTGATGGTGCGGACGCGGCGGAGTGCGGCGGCAACGACTGCGACGATACCGATCCGAACCGCTCACCGCTCTTGACGGAGGTGTGCGACACGGAAGGCCTCGACGAGGACTGCGACGACACGACGTTCGGAGAGCTCGACGCGGACGAAGACGGCTACGTCAGTGCGGAGTGCTGCAACGGCGCGACGTGCGGGGACGACTGCGACGACGACGACGCAGGAGCCCACCCGGACGAGTCCGAGTCGTGCGACACCGCCGACAACGACTGCGATGGAACGGTCGACGAAGGCACCACCACGATGTGCTGGCCCGACATGGACAACGACGGCTTCGCCGCCGCCGATGCAGAGCCCGTGTTCGTATGCGGCGACTGCGGGACGGACCTGACCGGAACCTCCCCCTCGGATCCAGCCAACGCGGACTGCGACGATGATGCGATGAACGTCCGCCCTGGCGCGCCGGAAATCTGCGATGGCCTGGACAACGATTGTTCCTCCGGCACCGCGCTCGCCCCGGCGGAGGACATGGATGGCGACATGCACTCGCCTCCCTCCGCCCCGTGCGACGTGGTGACCGGCAGCTTCCCGAAAGACGACTGCCACGATTTCAACGCCGACGTCTTCACCGGCCAGACCGCCTACTTCGACGAGCCGACCTGCGCTGCGGGTGCACGGTGCACCTGTGTCGGCGGTCGCCGTGGGTGCATGCACCCGATGCTCGGCTGCGATTGCGACCTGCCCGGGGATCCGCTGCCGGGGACCAACAGCTGGGACTACGACTGCAGCGGCTCCGTGGAGCGTGAGCCGGCAGCGGCGTGCGGAGGGTGCGCGATCGCGCCGCCCTTCTGCGGCCAGCCCGGCCCGACGTGGAGCGTGGGCAACCCCGACTGCGGCGCTACGGTCTCCCGCATCGAGAGCTGCGGAAGCTGCGGCGCCTGCACACCGACCTCTCCGGTGAGCTCGACGCGCGGCTGTCGCTGAGCCTCAACGCGACTGGGCCACGCGAACGAGCGGGAGCGCGCCCGCTCCGGCCGGCCCGTCGTACGCACCCGCGCTGTCGCCGCTGCGCAGCCGCCCGTCGTAGTCGCGGTCGCCGTGGAGCACGGTCGGCAGGTCGTCGCCGAGGGTGGTGGAGAGATCACCCACCGGGTGGAGGTCGAGCTCGCCGGGCGCGGCGCTCGGGTTGACGAGCATCGAGTCCGCCGCGCTCAGGTCGCCGGTCACGTCGCCGCTGGTGTCGTCGGCGGCGATGGGCATCGGCGAGAAGACCGCGTTGTAGCGGACGCGCTGCTCGAAGGCGGCGTCGCCGCCGGTGACCCGGATGCCGCGACCGCTGCTGACCACGGTGTTGAAGAAGACGTCGACCATGCGCGGGACCGCGTTGTGCGGCTGGAGGTTGATGGCGCCGCCGTTCGGGTTGGCGAAGACGTTGGCGTAGATGGCCAGGTTGCCCTCGGCCTGCAGCAGGTTCTCGGTCGGGTTGTCGTAGAAGAAGTTGCCGTAGATGAGCACGCGGTCGTCCTGGCCCGGGCCGCTCGGCGGCTGGTGGCCGACGAGGAGGTTCGGTCGGGCCGCGTCGGTGCTGGCGCCGTCGACCTTGCTGAAGACGTTCCAACGCACGAGCGTGTCGGAGGGCTCGCTCGGCATCCCGTCGATCGCCGGCCACGGATTCTGGTGCTTGATCTGCATCGCGTAGCCGATGGGGTCGAGCACGGTGTTGAGCTCGATGACGCCGCGCACGAAGGGGTAGGAGCCGTCCGAGTTGCCGAGGTAGAGACCGGTGCCCGCGCGCTCGATGTGGTTGCGGCGGATGACCCAGTCCCACGCCGGGCTCTTGGTGGAGACGCCGACGATCTGCTGGTCCGAGTCGAGGCCGGTCATCGAGAGTCCATCGATGACCACGTGGTGGGTCGGCGAGTCGTCGCCGCCTTGCGAGGCGACGCCGAAGCCCGCCCGGCCCATGCCGTCGATGTCGAGGTGGCGGACCTTGATCCACGAAGCGCCATGGACGGCGACGATGTTGAAGGAGTCGCTGCCGGCGAAGAGCGGTCGGTCGGACGGGTCGAGCGCCTCGATGACGATGCAGCGCCCCTCCTCGCCACTGACCCGAAGCGGGAGCCCTCGCTCGTAGGTGCCTGGGCGCAGCTGGAGCGTGTCCCCGGGCTCGAGGGTGGTCAGGGTGTCGCGGTAGTCGTCTGGTCCGGCCTCGAGCGTGCGGCCGCTGCCTTCGCAGTCCTCCCAGGGCTGCGGAGCCCACAGCTCGGTGGTGCCCGGTCCGAGGTCGGTTCGCGGGCCGGAGTCGACCGGGGTGGCGTCGGGGGTCGAGCCGCCATCGACGGCGGGGCCACCATCCGTGGGCGAGTCGCCGTCGCCGCAGCCCACGGCCAGGATCAGTAGCGCCAGTCCAAAGCGATGCATCACGCCCAGAGTAGCCGAGTGACGGCGCGCAGCCCTTGCGCGTGGGTGCGCACGAATCGCAGAACCTGCAGTGGTTGGAGCGCGGTTGGCACGCCCATGCCAACGAATGGCGGAGGCACGAGCGTTGCAGAAGGGTTCGGGCATGAGCCATTTCAAGATGCCCGTCAGTGAGTACATGACCCCCTCTCCCGTGCTGCTGAAGACCACGGAGAGCATGCTGACCGCCGAAGCCACGCTCGATGAGCACGGCTTCACGTCCGTCGGCGTGGTCGACGAGGGCGGCGCCCTGGTCGGGGTCCTCTCGCGAACCGACCTGCTCCGCGCCGCCGAGGGCGAGAGCGGCGAGACCTTCCGCCTCCCGGAGGGTCACATCGGTGACTACATGAGCCGCAGCCCGGCGACGGTCACCGCGGACAGCCCCGTGGACGCGGCGGCGAAGCGGATGCTCAAGGAGCACTTCCACCGAGTCTTCGTCACCGACGGCGGCAAGACCGTGGGTGT
>CAYXAP010000039.1:0-75213 GCA_964462035.1 uncultured Sandaracinus sp. | reverse complement strand
CCTGGCGCTCCTCGCCGCCTGCTCGCACCCCGCCGATCCCGGCGACGAGCCCACGACCGGTGAGACCCACGTCACGGAGCCCACGGACACCGAGCTGTCGCTGCCATCGCTCTCCGCCGAAGGCCTGGCCGTGCTCGACCGCATGAGCGAGTGGTGCGCCAACCAGGACGACGAGTGCGACGTCGCCGAGCGGCCCGACGCCTACCCGAACCGCGCCTCCTCCGGTGAGACCAACGGCTGGATCCACAGCCACCGCGAGCAGGCCGCCGAACACGGCATCATCGCCGTGTGGTCCGTGAGCCGCCGCCGCTACGTCAGCCAGGTCGAGCACGACCTGTGGCTCATCGTCGGCGGTCACTTCTCGCCCGACCACCTGGGCCCCGACGTGGTCGACGCCATCCTCGAGCGAGCGAAGGCGCGCCCTTCCCTCTACCTCGGCGTGCTCATGGACCGCGTGCTGCTCGATGACCCGGGCTGGCTGTCCTCGGCGCACGTCCCGAACGTGCCGCGGCTCCTGAAGGACGAAGCGCCGGATGACGCCCGCGCCGCGGCTCGTGCTCTGCTGGGAGTGCACCGAGAGGCCGCGGCCGCCAGTGACCCCGCGCCGGCCGACGACGAGTACCGGCTCGTGCGGCTCCAGGAGCGCATCGCGCTGCTCGAACGGCTCGCGCGCTAGTCGCGAACGAAGGGCTCGCGCACGAAGGGCTCTTCGCTCGCACAGCTGGGAGTCTCGGGCGGTGGGCCACACTCGGAGCGCTCGAAGCCGTTCACGCCGAAGGAGAAGCGCTCGACGCAGGGTCCCCCCTCCCGTGGCCGGACCACTTCGTCGATCCACAGGTCGCCCACGCGCACGTGGGTGGCGGACCACCCCTCTTCGTGACGCCGCTCCAAGCACTGCTCCGCGACCAGCCGTGGAGTGGTGACCCACGCGTCGAACTCGACGCAGTAGCCCGAGTGGGCGACGCAGCCGCCTCCAAATCCGCTCACCCCACCGACCGCCAGGATGTCCACGTTCGCGGCCTCGCCATCGAGTCCGATGGCGATCAGGAGCGACTCACCGCTGCGGTGATTGCCGAAGCTGCTGTAGCCGGTGAGGAGCCAGTGGTCGGGGCCGTCGGCGACGATCCCACCCAGCCGCTCCACGGTGGTGGAAGCGCACCGCAGCATGTTCCCGGACGCGATGCAGAGCGCAGCGCCGATGCCAGCGCCGTCATGGACCGTCACCAGGAGCGCGTGGCGATCCGCAGCCAGCCGATGGCCCACCACCTGGAGGCGGACATGTCGCGCCAGCACCTCCAAGAGTCGAGGCGGATCGACTCGGGTCCCGCCGGGCTGTGACCGCTGGGGCAGCGGGGGCGCCGGCTCGCGCAGCGAGGGCCTCACCAAGAGCCGCGGGTGCTCGAGAGTCGCCTGCTCGAGCTCGGGCTCCGCCGACACCCAGCAACGGAACTCCCGATCGGTCTCCCAATCGCGCTCGCAAAGCAGTGGACCGTCTCGAGTGGCAAGCCGCTGCCCGGTCGCCTCGAGGTCGACGCCCGCCGCCGCGAGCTCCCTCAGAAAACGAACGGCATGGAAGGCTTCGTCATCCCGAAAGGACGCTCGGTCTCGCTCCTCGTTGGCGTAGTAGCGCACCGAGAGCGTGAAGCCGGGGCCCTCGACGACCGCGCGGCCGTCGTCGAAGTCGTCGTCGACTCGCAGCAGCCGCGCCCCCGTGAACGACCCGGCCACCTCCGACTCGAGGAGCTCGAACACCCGTGGATGGCCGCTCGATTGGGCCTCGGTGACGATGGACTCGGCCGGCGCGACCTCCGTTGGGACTCGCTCCGGCTGCACCACCATCGGAGAAGGGGCGGGAGTCGCGTGCGAGCAGCCGACAACACACCCCATCAGCGCCCACCACCTCATGCGCGCGCAACGGACGTCGCGCCGGCGCACATTCCCGGGTGCCTCAGGCGGCGCCGAGCTCGCTCGTGCGCCAGTCGCTCGGCGGGCTCCCCGACCACTTGCGGAACGCGCGGGAGAACGCCGCGGGATCGGAGAAGCCGAGGCGCTCGGCGATCTCCGCCATCTGCAGCTGCGGGTTCCGCAGCAGCTCGCGAGCGCGGGCGTAGCGGACCTCCTGGCGAAGGTCGCCGTAGCTGGTGCCCTCGGCGTCGAGCTTCCGGCTGAGCGTTCGCGGCGCGAGGCCTAGCAGCCGAGCCACGGTCTTTCGATCGGGCGGCGGCGAGCTGACCCAGAGCAGGCGGCGGGCTTGCTCGGCGAAGGGAACGTCGGTGCGGAGGCGCTGCGCGAGCTCGGCGGCCTGCTTCTCGTAGAGGCGGCAGACGACAGTGTTGGCAAGCGCGGTGGGGTGCTCCCAGATGCCGCGGGGATAAGTCAGGCGGGACTCGGGCGCGTCGAAACGCACCGGGCACTGGAGTGCGTTCTCGATCTCCCGCGCGTCGGGCGGTGGCGGGAAACGGAACCAGACCTCGCGCGGTCGCTCGCGCGAATCGAGCAGGAGCGCGAGCATCCGAACGGCGGCCGCCAGGTCGAGAGTCGTGCAGAAGCGTCGGAGGCCCTCCGGGTCGCGGACGCCCTCGAGGAGCGCGTCGTCCATGGCGAAGGAGAGCGTGAGCGCGTCGCCGCGCTCCGCGGCCACGATGCGCGAGTGGCCCCAGCTGAGCTCCGGGTAGGTGGTGATGAGCCGGAGCGCCTCTCGGAGGTCGGCCGCGTACATCATGCTCAGCCCGAGCACACCGAACACCGTGAGCTCGACCTCGAGCCCGGTCTCCACGGCCTGGAGCGCAGGCGACTGACCGGTGACTCGCTGGAGCAGCAGCGCCAGGCAGTCGAGCTGCTGGTCGTGGGTGATGGAGATGTCCGGCTCCTGCAGCGCCAGGACCGGCAAGCCGAGCTCCACGAGCACCGCGCCGATGTGCTCCGGTGGCACCCCGGCGCGCTCGATCTGGCCGAGCAGGCCCAGGACCGTCCGGCGAGGGGTCGCCAGGTTGCCGGTCCACAGGATTCGTGCGCCGGGATCCACCCCAAGAAGGTGGCTCGAGTGGCAAGAATTATCAAGCAAAGGTCCGTCGAGGCCCTCGCTCGCAGACCTCATCCAGCTACTCTCACTGTATCGCAGGCCCATTCCGCCGCCCGTGGACGTCTCCACGAAGCCAAGCGGAAGGCTGCGATGGGGAAGGATGGCCACTTTGGAACACTTCGACGTCTTGATCGTGGGCGCTGGCATCAGCGGCATCGGCACGGCCTGCCATTTGCGCCGGGAGCACCCGGAGCGCTCGTTCGCGATCCTCGAGGGTCGGGACGCCATCGGCGGCACCTGGGACCTCTTTCGCTACCCCGGCGTCCGCTCGGACTCGGACATGTACACCTTCGGGTACTCGTTCCGGCCGTGGACCGACGACCAGGACATCGCCAGCGGCGACGCGATCCTGAAGTACCTCCACGACACCGTCGCCGAGTACGACATCGAGAAGGAGATCCGCTTCGGCCACCGGGTGGAGGCGCTCGAGTGGAGCTCGGCGCAGCGGCGCTGGACTCTGCAGGTGCGCAGGGACGACGGCAGCGAGGTGGCCTTCACCTGCAACTTCCTGGTGACCTGCACCGGCTACTACGACTACGAGCAGGGCCACATGCCCGAGTTCGAGGGCATCGAGGACTTCGGCGGCCAGGTCGTGCACCCGCAGCACTGGCCCGCGGACCTGGACTACGCCGGCAAGAAGGTCGTGGTCATCGGCAGCGGCGCGACCGCGGTGACCATCGTGCCGAGCATGGCGAAGGACGCCGCGCACGTGACCATGCTGCAGCGCTCGCCGACCTACATCTTCAGCCGACCGGGCGAGGACGCCATCGCGAAGAAGCTCCGCGGCGTGATGCCCGACTCGGCCGCGCACCGACTCGTGCGCGTGAAGAACGTGATGATGGGGCGCTTCATCTACCGGCTCTCGCAGAGCAAGCCGGACAAGGTGCGCGCATACATCCGCAAGCAGGCGATGGAGCTGCTCGGGCCGGACGTCGACGTCGATACGCACTTCAACCCGAAGTACGACCCGTGGGACCAGCGGCTCTGCCTCGTGCCCGACGGCGACCTCTACGAGTCGCTGAAGAACGGCGACGCCTCGATCGTGACCGACACCATCGAGCGCTTCACGAAGGACGGCGTGCAGCTCAGCTCCGGTGAGGTGCTCGAGGCCGACATCGTGGTGCCCGCGACGGGGCTCAAGCTGCAGTTCCTCGGCGGGGCCGAGATGGTGGTCGACGGCGAGCGCACCAACCCGAGCGACCTGGTCTCGTACCGGGGCGTGATGTTCGGCGAGATCCCGAACTGGATCGCGGTCATCGGCTACACGTCCGCGAGCTGGACGCTCAAGGCCGACCTGACCTCGACCTACCTGATGCGCCTGCTGAGCCACATGGACCAGCACGGCTACGAGACGGTGAAGCCACGACTTCCGTCGAGCGGCGTGCACACGCGGCCGATCATGGCCAATCTTGCCTCTGCCGGGTACGTGAAGCGGGGGGCCGCCGAGCTGCCTCAGCAGGGGACCGCCGCCCCATGGGTCAACGGCGACGACTATGCTCGTGACTACCTCCAGCTCCGATGGCAGCGCATCGACGACGGTGTGCTGGCGTTCACTCAGAAGAAGGACCAGCGACCGATGAAGCTCCCGCGACTGAAGACCCTCCTGCGGACCCTCCAGGGCCCGAAGCCCCTCGACCTGCGTGGGAAGACCGCGGTGGTCACCGGCGCCGCGAGCGGCATCGGCGAAGCGCTGGCCTACGACCTCGCGAAGCGGGGCTGCGAGCTCGCGCTGGTGGACGTGAACGGCTCGGCGCTCGAGGCCGTGGCCGAGCGGGCCCGGCGGCACGGCAAGGTCACGACCTACGTCTGCGACATGGGCGACATCGACGCCGTGGAGGCGCTCGGCAAGGACCTGCTGACCGCGCACCCGGCCATCGACGTCCTCATCAACAACGCGGGCGTCGCCATCGGCGGTGACGTGGTGCACCTGTCCCGGCAGGACATCGAGTGGTTGATGAACATCAACTTCTACGGCGTGGTGACGCTGACCCGCTCGCTGCTGCCACACCTGCTGCAGCGCCCGCAGGCGCAAATCGCCAACGTCTCGAGCGTCTTCGGCATCATCGCCCCGCCCGGTCAGGCGACCTACTGCGCCAGCAAGTTCGCCGTCCGTGGCTTCTCGGAGGCGCTCCGCCGCGAGCTCGCCGGTACCAGCGTCGGCGTGTCGGTCATCCACCCCGGCGGCATCAAGACGGCCATCGCCAAGAGCGCGCGCGTCGCCACCGGCGCGGACCCCGCGACCTTCGCGGACGCCGGCACCGAGTTCGAGCAGAAGGCGATGACCACTCCGGCCAAGGCGGCGGAGATCATCCTCCGCGGCATCGAGCGCCGGAACCCGCGCATCCTGGTCGGGCCGGACGCCCACCTCATCGCGGCCATCGCGCGCCTCTCGCCCGTGAGGAACGCGGACATCCTCATGCGTCTCGTCGGCTGGACCCACGAGCCCAGCCGCCCGAAGCCCACCGAGGACGACGCACCCACCGCCAGCGTCAGCCCGGCCCACCAGGTCAACTGACCTCTCCCCCGGAGAATGAAAACGATGAAAACGAGCGTCCCCTATCGTTGGGGACGCTCGTTTTCATCGTTGTCGTAGTCGGCGCTACTGGCCGCGTCGATCCCTGCAGAAGCGCGCGAAGCGTGGAGGGACGATCGTTTTCGATGTTGTCTTACGCGTCCAGGCCCAGCGCGACGGCGAGCTCCTTGGGGCTCATCGCGGGGGAGCCCTGCCCTGCCGCTTCGGCCTCTCGAATCAGGCGGACGACGGCGGCATTCACCGGCGCTCGTCGGCCGTGCGTCTCGGCGAGGCGGACGATCTCGCCGTTGAGGAAGTCGACCTCGGTGGTCCGGCCGCGGTGCAGGTCCTCCCACATCGAGGAGCGCGCGTCGGGGTCGGCCTTCATCTGAGCGCGCAGGACCAGCCGCGCGATGGCGTCGGGCAACCGCAGGATGCGCGGCATCCAGCTCACGGGCAGCCCGCGCAGTCGTGCGACGCCGATGCCCGCCGCCTTCAGCACGCCGGCCGCCTCCTCGATGATGGCCGCGATCACGCGGCGCAGCGTTCCGTCGCTCATCAACACCGGCGTGGGCGCGTCGGTCAGCGCGACCACCGCGTTGTTCAGGTTCACCAGCAGCTTGGTCCACTGCTCCGGCGCGATGTCGCCCGTCACCTCCACGCCGAGTCCGGAGCGCTGCAACGCCGCGATCAGCGCTCCGGCGCCATCGACCTCTTCCACGATCAGTCCGCCGTCCGTGCCACGCTGGAACACGCCATCGCCCTTCGAGACGACGTTGAACTCGACGATGGTCGCCACCACCGACCGCGCTCCCAGCGCCGCTCGAAGCGTCGCTGCATTGCGCACGCCGTTCTGCAGCGACGCGACCACCACGCCCGACCCCAGGATCCCATCCAGCTGCTCGGCCACCTCCGCCGTCTGCGCGCTCTTCACGCAGACCAACACCGCGTCGCACTCGGCGAGCACGGCCGGATCGGTCACGTAGCGCACGTCGCCACGGCCGAGCCGAATCTGCTCCCCGAAGTCGGCGACCGTCAGCCCGTGCTCGCCGATTTCGGCCTTCAGCCGGTCGCGGCCGACCAGCGTGACCCTCTCTCCCGCAGCCTGCAGCCGCCCGCCCACGAAACAGCCGATCGAGCCGGCACCGAAGATCCCGATGTGCACGGCGAAAAGCTACCACCCTTGCCGGCCCGCGATCCCTCGGCCAGACTTCTCCCGACGCCTACCCAGGCGTCGACCATGCGCGCCTGAAGACCACCGCGAGCTCCCTGCCCACCGCCACGCGGCAGGGACGCAACCGTTCCCCTCGTCTCCAGGTGTCTTCGTGTCTCCTCGTCTCCGTCTCCGCGGGGTCGGCTTCGCCTTCGCAGGCCGTCCGCTCTTCTCCGCCATCGAGCTCGACCTCGAACCCGGCGTGCACGCGCTCACCGGCCCCAACGGCGGTGGCAAGACCACCATGCTCCGTCTGATGGCGGGCGGCCTCGACCCGACCGAGGGCACCATCGAACGTCCAGACACGCTCGCCCTCGTGGCCCAAGCGCTCGATCGACCCACTCCGCTGGTCGAGTCGTTCGCCGAGTGCTGGGACGGTGAGGCCTGCCGGCTCCGCTCCCGCCTGGCCATCGACGAGAGCGGCTTCTACCGATGGCCCACGCTCTCACCCGGCGAACGACAGCGTTGGCAGCTCGCCGCCGCGCTCCACCGCCGACCGGAGCTCCTGCTCCTCGACGAGCCGACCAACCACCTCGACCCCGAGGCGCGCGCTCTCGTCCGCGACCTGCTCCGAGAGTCGTCCGCCATCGTGGTGCTCGTCAGCCACGACCGCGCCCTGCTCGACGAGGTCGCCACCGACACGCTCTGGCTCGAACGCGGCCACCTGACCCGCTACGCCGGAGGTTACGAGGCGGCCCGGATGCAGCGGTCCCACGACGCCGACGCGCTTCAGCGCGAACGCGACCAGCGGCGCCAGACCCTGCGTCGCCTCGAGCGCGAACAGCACGCGCGCCGCGAACGCGCGAGCGCCGCGGCGGCGTCGATCTCGGCCCGCACGCGCATGAAGAGCATCAAGGACCACGACGCCCGCGGCGCGGCCGCCAAGGGTCGCGCCGAGCACGCCGCCGGCTCGCTCTCCAGGGCGAGCGGGGCCGTCGATGCGCGCGTGCAGCGCGCCTCCGAGGCGCTGGCCGAGGTGTTCACCGAACGCACCATCGGTGGCGCGCTCCACCTGCGACCACCGGGTGGCGGCGGTACCTTCCTCTTCCGCGGCGCGCTCGGTCCGCTCGAGCACGATCGGCTCCTCCTCGAACGCACCGACGTCGCCATCGAGCGCGACGCCCGCATTCGCCTCGCCGGCCCGAACGGCGCCGGCAAGACCACGCTCGTGCGCGCTCTGATCGCCGAGCTCTCGCTCCCGGCGAGCGAGCTACTCCACCTCGATCAGGACCTCGGAGAGACCGACCGCCGAGACGCCCTCGACTCCGTCCGGGCGCTCCCGCCCCACGAGCGCGGAGAGATCCTGACCCACTTGGCCGCGCTCGGCGTCGACCCCGCGGCCGTGCTCCAGAGCGCCCTGCCCTCACCCGGCGAGGCCCGGAAGCTGCTCCTCGCCCGCGCCCTCCGAGAGGGCGCGCGCCTGCTGGTGCTCGACGAGCCGGAGAACCACCTCGACGCCCCCAGTCGCGACCGACTGGAGGCCGCCCTCCGCGACTACGAGGGGGCCATCCTCCTCGTGACTCACGACGCCCGGCTCGCCGAGCGGCTCACCGAGCGAACGTGGACCATCGAAGGAGGCCGGCTCCGAACCTAGAAGACGGCCGGCGGCCCCTCCGGCTCGCCAGCCATCGCCCGAACCGCGGGCACCTCGTTCGGCTCTGGAGCGACCTCGGTCTTCGGCTCACCCCACTGGGTCCGCGCGCTCATCTGCATCATCACGTAGAGCGTGCCGATCGCACCGAGGGTGATCGCCAGCCCGGTCATCCCGTCGAGGAAGAAGGACGCGCTGAAGAGCACCAGATAGAGCAGCTGCGCGCTGCCGACGACACGGAAGGCGAAGCGGCGCCCGGCGACCAGTCTCACGTAGCTCACCACCAGGAACACGCTCACCGCCGCCGCGACACCGAAACTCGCGAAGAGCGGGAGCTGGTCGACCAGGTACGCGAAGAGGAGATGGAAGGCGAAGAAGCCCGTCCCGAGGAAGAAGTAGTGCATCGGGTGGAGCGAGACGTGCCGGACCCTCGCGACCATCGCGACCACGAAGAAGAAGAAGAGCAGCCCGACCGGGCCGAAGAAGGTGATCTTCGCGGCCAACGGCCCCGGGTTCAGGCGACGGGGCAACTCGACGGCGATGTCATCGGCGCTGAGCAGGTGCGTGAAGCGCCACTCGCCGCGCCAGCCCTCGCCGGTCTCCGCGTGCTCGGTCGGCGAGAGCGCCCCTTCGGGGAAGTCGATGTCGTCGAAGTCGGTGGTGAGCGCGAGGCGGAAGTCTTCGACCGCACCGGTGCCCTGGGTGAGGTCGTAGGACCAGCGCTCGACGCCGCGGGTGGCGAACTCGATGCGGTGGGTGATCTCTTCGCCGGGCTCGAAGTCGATGTCGTAGATCGCGCGGCCGTTGGCGGTGGTGAAGTCCAGCTCCCGACCGTCGCGGGTCACCAAGAAGCCATCGAAGCCCTTGCCCGCCTGCGTCAGGTCGATGGTGAAGCGCGCGGTCCCAGCCACGTCGCCCGTGTAGCGATGAGTGAAGGTCCCCTCGAAGCTCGCCTCATAGGTCGGGAACCAGTTCAACCCGCGCTGGCGTTGCTCGTGGTCGAGGTGGACCGCGACGTCCGAGCCGACCAGCCGGACGTCCTCCGCCCGCAAGGCCGATGGGCTGACCACCGGCTGGGGGTTCGGCTGCTGCATCTCGGTCGACTCCCAATCGCGGGGGACGGGGGACGGGGCCGAGCCCAGCACGAGCGGCGGCCCGTGCACGGCGGCAGGCCCCCAGAGATGCGCAACGCTGTCCCGCGCGCTGCTCCACGCCCCATCCGAGCGCACCTCGAGCGTCCCGCCCAAGATCATCCATGCCACGGCGCATCCGACCCAGACCACGCCCACCTGAAAGAATCGGTTCATGGAGGTAGGCTTCCGCGCCGGTGTCGCGACCCGAGGTCGCGGCCGTGGAAGGCTCGAGGAAGAACGATGGCGAAACGATGGCAGCGGGTCCTGGCCGGGGACATCGGTGGGACGAAGACCTGGCTCGCGCTCTACGACGCCGAGCCCGGCGGTTCGCTGGAGTGCGTGGCCGAGGCCAAGCTCGCCAGCAGCGAGCACCCGACCCTGCGCTCGGCGATCGAGACCTTCCTGGAGCGCTCCGGCGCGTCCCTGGACGAGCTGCGCGGCGCCGCCTTCGGCATCGCCGGCCCCATCCGAGGCCGACGGGTCCAGACCACCAATCTCCCTTGGATCATCGACGCCGATCGCCTCACCGAGGCGCTCACGGTCGAGTCGGTCACCCTGCTCAACGACTTCGAGGCGATCGCGCTCGGCATCGGCGAGCTGACCGATGCCCAGCTACCGGTCCTCAAGGAGGGCGAGGTCGACCCGAGCGGTCCCCGCGTGATCCTCGGCGCCGGCACCGGTCTCGGCGTCGCGGTGGTGGGGCCCGACGGACAGGTGCTCGCGAGCGAAGGCGGCCACATCGGGTTCGCGCCGCGCGACGAGTTCGAGCGCGCGCTTCTGGCCCACCTGAGCGAGTCCCACGCCCGGGTGTCCGTGGAGCGCGTCGTGTCCGGGATGGGTCTCGAGGCGATCTACGAGTTCGTGGTGAGCAGCGGTCGGGCAGAGACCTCCATCCGCACCTTGGTCGAGGCCGAGGGTGGCGCGGCGATCACCGAGGGCGCCCTCGCCGGCGACCCTGCCGCCAAGCTCACCCTCGAGCGCTTCGTCGAGGCCTATGGCGCGGTAGCCGGTGAGCTCGCGCTGGTGGTCCTCGCCGCCGGCGGCGTGTACGTCGCCGGCGGCATCGCCCCGAAGCTGAACGCCGCGCTGCCCGACTTCGCCGAGCGTTTCACCGCCGGAATGCTCCCCAAGGGTCGCATGCGCCCCCTGATGGAAGCCACGCGCGTGCACTTGGTGGACGAGCCCCGCGTCGGGCTGCTCGGCGCGCGCCGAGCAGCCCTCGACGCCCTCTGATCAGCGCTGGGGCGCGAAGAGGAAGGGGAACGAGTAGCGGACCGAGCCTCCGTCGGGGCCCTCGGGGAAGCGGATGCTCGAGGCGGCGCCGGTGATGCACTCGGCGAGCCGCCGGGAGCCCACTCCATCGTTGGTGACGCGCGCGGAGGTGTTGCCCGCGGGGTGCACCTCGAGCTCGACGTCGACGCGGCCCTCGAGGGTCGGGTCGCGGGTGACCTCGCGCTCGTAGCAGCGCTGGACGCGGCGCTTCACGCCGCGGAGGCGGCGGAGCACGGCGTCGTCGTCGAAGATCTGCGGTTCCTCCGGTCGGAAGGGGCCGAAGTCGGTGGTCGGACCGGTGACGTGAGTCTCGACGATCTCGCCCTCCCCGTCGATGTCTGGCCCTGGCGCACCGCGGCGATCGAGGTCACCGAGCTCGCCGTCCTCGCCCGATCCACCGTCACGACCCCGGTCGATGATGGTGCCCGCGATCTGAGGGCTGTCGACGCCGTTCACGTCCTCCAGCAACCGCTGGAGGTCCCCCGTGGTCGACGCACCGTCGATCAGATCGGCAAAGCTCGCGCCGATCGAGTCCCGAATGGTGCCGATCACCTCGTTCTGCACTCGCGCGATCTGGTCCGGATCCAACGATGGACGACCGTCGCTGGGGCTCGGCCGAGGCTCGCTCCGCCGCGGGCTCGGGTTCGCGTCCGTCGGCGCCTCGGTGATCGGGTCTTCGGACGGATCGGCGTCGGTCTCGCGATGGGTGACCGGCGGAGGCGGCGGCTCCGGCTCGTCGATGATCAGCCGCGCCTCGAGGTAGGGCGGGACGACGTTCCCCTGCTCGATCGGCCAATCGGCCCCTTCGAGCCCGACGAGGAGGCCGAAGACCAAGGTCGCCACGGACGCCAAGCTGGCGGTGAACCGCCAGTCGATGGCGAACCCACCGCGCACCGACTGCGGGAGCGGAGCCCGCTTCGCCTTCGGCTTGGGGGGAACCAGCTGGAAGAGGATGGACGTACCGCCAACCTCGAGCCGCCCACGGGCATCCGGCGCGAGCCGAAGCCGTTCGAGCCCCTCGGAGCGCAGCTCCGCGACCGGTCGAGCCGGTCCGCCGCTGGCCACCCGACCCGAGACCCCCGGGCCGAGGCGTAGGAACCAGCCGTCGGAGCGTCGCTCGAAGAGGGTCCGGGGCGCTACCGGGACGATCACGTCGGCCTTCTCGGTCGGACCCACCCGGAGCCCCTTCGAGTGCCGCACCTCGTCGCCGAGCCTTCCGTCACGAAGCACCGCGACCCGAAGCTCACGCTCCCCGGCCGTGGACCAGTCGATGTGAGCCGCCATCGCCTGCGTCATCGCGCCGTGAGGACGCACGTCACCCTCGCCCCCGGCGGGAGCCCTCGATTCCCTCTGCATGGGTGAAGCGACAGCGCGAGTTCGAGAAAGTTCCCCAGGATCTTTCGCCCGGTGCGTTCCGCGGTACCCTCGGAGAGATGGCGGACCTTCGCGACGAGCTCAACGACGCCCTGCAGAAGGGAAAGCTCGACGTGGCCCTCGGCCTCTATGAACAGCTGATCGCGGACTCGCCGGACGAGGCGCGCTGGCCTCATCGGCGCGGGGACCTCCTGCTCCGCATGGGTCGGAAGGAAGCCGCGCTCGCGAGCTTCGAGGTGGCCGTCGACCTCTACGCGAAGTCCGGGTTCATCGCCCGAGCGGCCGCGATGGCCAAGGTGGTGATGGGTCTCGACCCCGAGCGCGCCGACGTCCTCGAGCGGGTGGACCCGGCGGCCGCGCAGGTCCTCCGCAAGCGTCATGGGCCGACGTCTCAGTCGGGCCGCATACGCTCGGCGCCGCGGCTCGAGCCCGCCCCCGACGCGGACGACGACGAGGTCCGCTTCACGGAGGCGGAGAGCCAGATGCTCACGCTGGACCTCAGCGAGCTCGAGGTCGTGTCCAAGGTGCCGCCGCCGCCGGAAGCGGAGGAAGAGGCTCCGGACCCGACGGCGAGCCTCCTCGCCCAGCTCCCGGCGATGCCGCTCTTCTCGGACGTCTCGCGCGAGACGCTCGCGATGCTCCTCGGCGACTCCGAGCACGTGATCGTCCCGGATGGCGAACCGTTGCTCAAGACCGGCGAGGCCTCCGACGCGCTCTACGTGATCACCGCGGGCCACGCGGACGTGCACGTCCCCGGGCTGCATCACCCCATCCCGGTCGAC
The DNA here is from genome assembly GCA_964462035.1 of uncultured Sandaracinus sp. GTDB lineage: Bacteria > Myxococcota_A > Polyangia > Polyangiales > Houyiibacteriaceae > UBA1660. The sequence goes on along the minus strand of CAYXAP010000039.1, from coordinate 62,254 downwards.
GAAGGCGACGTGATCGGCGAGACATGTCTGCTCGACGACGTTCAACGGCGCGCCGACGTGGTCGCCCGGGGCGACCTCGAGGCGCTCCGGCTCCCGAAGGCCGTGCTCGATGCATGCGTGAGCCAGGACGCGACGCTCGAGGGCCTCTTGCTCGAGCTGCTCGGCCGACGGTTGGTCACCAACCTGATGAAGACCTCGCCCATCTTCGCTGGGTTCGACCCTTCGACCCGGCTCGAGCTGGCGAAGCTCTTCGAGATCCGGCGCGCCGACGAGGGCACCGTGCTCCTCGAGAAGGGCAAGCGGGGCGACGGGCTCTTCGTGGTGCTCCTCGGCGAGATCGAGACCGACGAGGAGGTCGCCAAGGCGGGCGGCGTGTTCGGCCACGCGGCCCTGCTCACCCGGGAGCCGAGCGAGGTCGGCGCCGTGGCGAAGACCGATGCGCTCCTGCTGCGCATGCCGGCGAAGCGCTTCAACGAGCTCGCCGCGCTCTACCCGCCCGCGCTCATGGCCATCAGCGAGCTCGCACAGAGCGACGACGCGGTCTATCCCGGCACGACCACGACGTAGCGGTCGTGCAGCTCTCGGTGCTCATGCCCTACCGCGACGCGGGGGCGACCGTGATGGAAGCCGCCCGGAGCGTGCTCGCTCAGGCGGGGGTCCGCTTCGAGCTCCTGGCGGTGGACGACGGCTCGACGGATGACGGCCCCGCCCAGATGCGGGAGCTCGCTCGGCGCGACCCGCGGGTGGTGCCGCTCTCCGCAGGCGGCGGCCTGGTCGACGCGCTCGAGGTCGGCCGGCGCGCCGCGAGCGCGCCGCTGATCGCGCGCATGGACGCGGACGACGTCTGCCTACCGGATCGACTGGCCGCTCAGGTGGCGGCGCTGGAGGACCGAGCGGGTCTGGTCGCCACCCGGGTCGAGCTCTTCGGGGATCATGGCCAGGGGATGGCGCGCTACGTGGAGTGGCAGAACGGCCTCCTCGATGCCGCCGCGCACGACCGAGACCTCTTCGTCGAGTCCCCCATCTGCCACCCGAGCGTCGCGCTCCCCGCCGCGATGCTCGACGCCGCTGGCGGCTACCGCGATGGCGACTTCCCCGAAGACTACGAGCTGTGGCTCCGCCTGGCCGCGCAGGGCGCCACCTTGCGGAAGCTGCCCATGGTCGGGCTCCGCTGGCGACAACATGGGCAGAGCTTCTCGCGGACCGACGGTCGCTATCGGCCGGAGGCCTTCCGCGAAGCGAAAGCGCGCTACCTGCCGGCCACCCTGCCCGACCGGCCACTCGTGGTCTGGGGCGCGGGCCAGACCGGCAAGCGCTTCATGCGCAGCCTCGAAGCCCACGGACCGCGCGCGAGTCGCTTCGTGGACATCGACCCGAAGAAGATCGGACGGCAGGCGCGCGGAGTCCCGGTCGTGGGGCCGGAAGCGCTCGCGCCCGAGGACTTCGTGTTGGTGGCGGTCGGCGCGCGCGGCGCTCGGGACCTGGTGCGCGCCTTCCTGACCGAGCGCGGCCGGGTCGAGGTGGACGACTTCCGCTGCGTCGCTTGACCGGGTCGGTGAGGCCGTCGTCTCCTCCGCCCATGAGCGAACGGAAGCTGAGTCACTGGGGCTGGGGATGGGCCGACAAGTTCCCCGCGACCGAGGCGCGCAAGCAGCTGGGGACGCAGCTCGGGGCCATGCTCGGCATCAGCCCGAGCGGTCCAGCGGAGCCGGTCGCCCTCGAGGACGTCGAGCTGCACGCCCCTCGCGTGTCGGCGCCGGAGTCGGTCCCCTGCGTGACCGACGACCGCGAAGAGCGCATCCGCCATACCTACGGCCGAGCGTTCGGTGACGTGGTGCGCGGCTTTGCGGGCGACTTCTCCGCGGCGCCAGACCTGGTGGCGCACCCGACCACCGAGGCAGAGGTCGGGCACGTGCTCGACTGGGCCCAGGGCTCGAAGGTCGCGGTCGTCCCCTACGGCGGCGGCACCAGCGTGGTTCGCGGCGTCGAATGCGCGCTCCCGGCGGGCTTCGCCGGCACGCTCTCGCTCGACCTGCGCGGACTCGACGAGGTGCTCGAGGTGGAGCCGACCTCCCGCACGGCACGCATCCAGGCAGGGGCGAGCGGTCCCCGGCTCGAGTCGCAGCTCAAGGCCCACGGCATGACGCTGCGCTGCTTCCCGCAGAGCTTCGAGCACTCGACCCTCGGCGGCTGGATCGCGACCCGAGCCGGCGGTCACTTCGCGACCAACTACACCCACATCGACGACCTGACGGCGTCGATCCGGGCGCTCACGCCCGCGGGTGTGAAGGAGGGGCAGGTCTGGCAGTCACGGCGGCTGCCGGGCTCCGGTGCCGGCCCGAGCCCCGACCGAATGATGCTCGGCTCCGAGGGCACGCTGGGCGTGATCACCGAAGCGTGGATGCGGGTTCGTCCGCGACCTCGCTTTCGGGCGAGCGCGTCGGTGAAGTTCGCGGACTACGCGAAGGCGGTCGCGGCGTGTCGCGCCGTCGCACAGTCCGGGCTCTTCCCGAGCAACTGCCGGCTGCTCGACGCACGCGAGGCCAAGCTGAACATGGTCGCCATCGATGGCTCGTCGGTCCTGGTGCTCGCCTTCGAGTCGGCCGACCACCCGCTCGAGCCGTGGATGGAGCGGGCGCTCGAGCTCGCCCGCGACCACGGCGGCGTGGCCGGTGAGCCGACGTACTCGGACTCGGGCTCGAAGACCGGGGACAGCGGCGCCGCTGGCAGCTGGAAGAACGCCTTCATCGAGATGCCCTATCTCCAGAACGTCATGGTCTCGCTCGGAGTGATCGCCGACACGTTCGAGACGGCGATCCCCTGGGACCGCTTCGAGGAGCTGCATTCGGCGCTCGTGACCAACGTCCGCGGCGCGATGAAGGAGGTCTGCGGCTCCCCCTGTCACCTCTCGTGCCGCTTCACGCACGTCTACCCCGACGGTCCGGCGCCCTACTACACCTTCATCGCCAAGGCGCGTCCCGGCGCCGAGCTCGAGCAGTGGGCGACCATCAAGAAGGCCGCGAGCGATACGCTCATCGCCCACGGCGCGACCATCACGCACCACCACGCAGTGGGCCGCACTCACGCGCCCTGGTATCGCGAGCAGCGACCCGTCGAGCTCGGCAACGCACTCCGCGCGCTCAAGGGCGCCCTCGATCCCGAAGGCATCCTCAACCCCGGCGCGTTGATCTAGAGTGCCGCCATGAGCTGGATGCGTCGCGTGAGTTGGATCCTCGTCTTCGGTGCCTGGGGTCTCGCCTGCGGCGACCCCGAGCCCTCGCTCGACTGCAGCGGCTGCACCGACGGGCTCTGCTGGTACACCACCGACTTCGACGGCTCGCTCTCTGGCAGCGGCTGCCTCGATTGGCCCGCGGCCTGCGATACCGATCGCAGTTGCGAGTGCGTCAACGCGAACACGAGCTCCGGCGAAGGATGTGATGCGATGGGATTCGTACAGAACTCCAACGCATGCGCGCTCGACGAAGACGAAGGTCCCGTTCTCTACTGCGTCTCCACCTTGGGCTAGAGCGGCAATCCGTTTTGACGGTCCGCCACGAGCGCGACTTGCGGTCCCCACCCGGCTCGACTCCTCACGCCCTCGGTCGACCCAGGTGGACGACGCCTCGATCGGGACGTGGCGGGGCACACGAGTCGGCACTCGAAATCCACGCCCATGGCGGCACTTCCGAACGGATTGCCGCTCTCGTCGGTGGATCTCAGGGCTCGGTCCAACGTGACATCGCGCACGTGAGCAGAACTCATTGCGTGAAGGTTCCTCCGCTTCCCGCGTAGGTTGGGTCGAATCAGGAGCCCTGCGAGCGCAGGGAAGGGAGAAATCGTGAATAGAAAGCTTCTACTTGGCTTGATGCTGAGCGCGTTGGCGTTCGGTGTGGGCTGCGGCGACGACGACTCGTCGGATACGACCCCGGGCATCGACGCCGGCCCCGGCGGATGCACCGGCGGGACGACGGAGTGTGGTGGCGCGTGCGTCGACACGCGCTTCGACCCCGCGAACTGCGGCGGCTGCGGCATGGCCTGCGGCGCGGGCGACGTCTGCCTCTCCGGCACCTGTACCCCGCAGGGCGCCTGCACCGGCGCGCTCGTCGAGTGCACCGGGATGTGTGTGGACCCGCGCAACGACCCCGCCAACTGCGGCTCCTGCGGCACTGCGTGCGCCACGGGCGAGGTCTGCAACGTCGGCACGTGCAGCAGCGCCTGCGGTCTCGGCACCGAGGCCTGTGACGGCCGCTGCGTCGACAGCCAGGTGGACCCGAACAACTGCGGCGCCTGTGGCAACGAGTGCGGCGCTGGCGAGGTCTGCTCGGCCGGCACCTGCTCGCTCAACTGCGCCGGCGGCACGGTCGACTGCAGCGGTTCCTGCGTGGACATCGCGGCCAACACCGACCACTGCGGCATGTGCGACAACGCCTGCGCGACGGGCACCGCCTGCAATGGCGGCTCCTGCGGCATGCGCCCGACCATCGACGCCGATGGCGACACCATCAGCGACTTCGACGAGGCCGCTGCCGCCATGCGCGACACCGACGGCGACGGCACCCCCGACTCGATGGACGACGACTCCGACGGCGACGGCATCTCCGACGCGATGGAGGCCGGTGACGCCGACGTGATGAGCCCGCCGGTCGACAGCGACGGCGACGGTCTGCCGGACTTCCGCGACCTGGACTCGGACAACGACGGTCTCACCGACGAGGACGAGAGCACCACCTACGGCACCGACCCGACCTCCGCCGACAGCGACGGCGACGGCGACACCGACGGCGCCGAGATCTCGGCCGGCACGGACCCGAACGACGCGGCGGACACCATCGCCGGCGGCGGTGACTTCGTCTTCGACCTGCCGCCCGGCGGCATGGACCGCACGGACACTCTCCAGTTCGACCCGCAGATTCGTCGGGCCGACATCCTCTTCCTCGTCGACACCACCGGTTCGATGGGCGGCGAGATCGACAACCTCCAGTCGGAGCTCACCGGCCTCGTCGGCCGTATTCGGGGCACCATCCCGGACACCGCGTTCGGCGTCGCGCGCTTCGACGACTTCCCGGTCGCCGCCTACGGCCAGGCGTCGTGCAACGGCGAGCAGGACTACCCGTTCGAGCTCGAGCAGCGCATCACGACCGAGATGACCGACATCACCGCCGGCGTGGGCGCGCTCGACGCGCCGCTGCACTGCGGCTTCGACGGCCCGGAGAGCAACATCGAAGGCCTCTACCAGGCGGCGACCGGCGACGGCTTCCGCTCCGCTGGCGGCGCGACCTGGACGCCGGCGTTCGACCCGGCGGCGGGCTTCGACGCCTCGCGCGGCCACGGCATGATCGGCGGCGCGGGCTTCCGCATGGACTCGCTGCCCATCATCATCATGGCGACCGACAACACGTTCCACCGCCGGTGGGACGACGTGACCGTCGGCGCGGACCCGGCCACCTGGTGCGGCGACGCCATGGGTGACGGCTGCGACGCCTACGCCATGGGGGACTTCGGCGCGGCCGCGGACCAGCAGCCCAAGAGCGTGGCCGAGACCATCGCCGCCCTCCAGGGCATCGGCTCGCGCGTGATGGGCATCGCCTCCGACGGCAGCGGCGGTGGCGCAGCCGCCGACGGCCGCGCGGAGATGGCGACCTTCGCCGTCCGTACGGGTGCGTGGAAGGCGCCGACCGGTGGCAACTGCGACACCGGCGTCAGCGGCGCGAACCGGCCGGACGAGAGCTGGGATCCGGACGGCGCGGGCCCCGAGCCCACGCAGGACCTGTGCCCGCTCGTCTACTCGGTCAACGCCGACGGCTCCGGCCTCGGCACGACCATCGACAGCGCGATCTCGGACCTCACGACCTTCGTGAACTTCGGGACGCTCCACACCGAGGCCCGGGACGACGCCGCCACGGCGATCGACGAGCGGCAGTTCTTCGTCCGCGGCATCCCCGTCAGCTACGACGTGGCGACCTGCACGTCGGCGCCGGCCTTCGCCGACCGCCTGACCTCGGGCACGCCGCCGACGCTCATGCCCGACGGCACTCTCGACTCGTTCACTGGCGTCTCGCCTGGCTGTCTGGTCACCTTCCAGATCGTCGCGCGCAACGACGGCTTCGTGTCGGCGACCTGCAGCGACCAGATCTTCAACGTGCCCATCATCATCATCGGTGATGACACCGCGGAGGCGGACCGTCGTCAGATCATCGTGCGTGTGCCCGGTGATCGCACCCTCTGCGCTCCCTGAGCGTAGCTAGCGCGCCCCGGCCCAGCCGGGGCTGCGCGACCCACTCGAACGGCCCGGCAACGGGCCGCTCTCAATTGTGGGGACCGAACGCCGACCGGAGCATCGCCAGGTCGGAGGGCCGGAGCCCGCCGCCATCCAACAAGCGCCAGAACACGACCTGCGTGAGGGCCTCGGCGTCGAGGCCGAGCGGCTGCACCAACTCGCCGGTCCACTCCCAGCCGAGCCAGTGGCCCGCGCCGCTCGGGTCGAGGGCGATGGCGTCACCGTCGGCTTCGTAGACGATGACCCAATCGCGATGGTCGGGCGGAAGCTCCGCGACGGTCTCCGCGTCCATACCGAAGAGCCCGAACCCCTGATCGACGGCGTCGCCGAGCGGCCAGCCGAGGGGCGCGGTGCCGCTGGTCCCGGAAGCCAGGCTCATCGTCCCGAAGGCGCGGGCGAGCCACACCAGGCTCGCCGGAAGCCAGTCGGCGACCTCGTCGCCGAGGAGGCACCGCCCGTCGCCTCCGGGACAGACTCGGCCGACCGCGCCCTCCACCGGAAGGCGCTCGAACATGTCGAGGTCGCCGTGGAGCAGGAGCCGAACCGTCCAGTACTCGTGGTCGCCGTTCATCACGAGCCGCTCGAGGGCCGGCCGTCGGGCGCGCAACGAACCGCGCGCCCAAGCGAGCGACTCCGGGAGGTCGTCGAAGCGCGCCGCGTGCGCGTCGGTCCACCAGCGGAAGGCCGCTTCGACCTCGGGCGGAAGGACCGCGCGTTCCTCGTCCGCGAGCGCATCGAGCTCGAGCGAGACGAGCAACGTGTCGCCGTGTGCCTCGTACCGCCGGCACACCTTGGACTTCCGAGCCACGTCAGCCCATCAGCGCGACGAGCCGTTCGCGCTCGTCACGCCGCAGACTGATGAGACGGACCTTCAGATCGAACCGACCATCGTCACGCTTCTTGCTGCCTCGGCTCTTCGCTTGGAGGCTGAGCTCGCCGAGCTCGAGCGTGATGGGTGTGCCCGGCGCACACGGCTGCTCGGCGATGACCTCCATCAGGTCGTTCTTCAGCGTGACCGGCTCGACCTTCATCCCTTCACCTGCTTCATCGCGTCGCGCGCCTCGCGGAGCTCGGCCTTGGCCTTGATCGACTCGCGCTCGTCGCCGACGCGCTTGCCCTTGCCGAGCCCGAGTTGGACCTTGGCGACGCCGTTCTTGAAGTAGCACTGGAGCGGCACGAGGGTGTAGCCCTTGGCCGTGAGCCGGCCGTGGAGCTTCTCGATCTCTCGCTTCTTCACGAGCAGCTTCCGCTTCCGCTTCGGCTCGTGGTTGAAGTGCGGCCCGGCCTGCTCGTAGGGCGCGATGTGCATCTTGTGGAGAAAGAGCTCGCCGCCGTCGATGGCGGCGTAGGAGCCCTCCAGATCGGCGCGTCGGAGGCGCAACGACTTCACCTCGGAGCCCTGCAGGACCATGCCCGCCTCGAGGCGCTCTTCGATCTCGTAGCGCTTCGCGGCTTTGGGGTTCCGGCAGACGAGGCTCTCCATCCCCTCCACCCCCTTCTCGACGCGACGCTTGCCCATGACCGCGGGTGCTAGCACGCCACCGGCCGCTCAGCGAGCGTCGGGCGGGTCGGCCTCGGCCTCGTCGTCCGCCGACTCGGGCTCGTCGGGCGAACGCCAACCCTCGCCGATCCGGGCACGAGCCGCACTGGCGACGGCATCCACGGCGACACCGATCGTTCGATCGAAGACCGCGAGCTGCGCGCCGGTGTCCTCGCCGGCCAGGTGCGCCAGGGCGGCGAGCTCGACGGCCGCACGGTGAGGCGCGAGCTCCCCGGCGGCGAGGGCACGTTGACGGCGGGCCCGCTCTCGCTCGATGAAGTCGGGCGCCGGGAGCGCGACCCACTCGCCGGTCTCCGACGCGGCGTGTGGCACCGCGACCTGTGGGACGGACCGATTCGCGAGCTCTGGGAAGCGCACCACGACCACGGCGCGCAGGGGCTCCGGCTCGAAGCCTTCGACGCAGCCATCGCCGCCGAGCTCCTCGTAGCCAGGTGTGACCTCGGTCGCGAAACCTTCATCGCCGATTCGAACCAGCACGAAGCAGGTCCGGCCCATGGCGTCGTCCGTGGCGCCGATCACCACTTCCTCGTGGCCGTCACCGTCGAGGTCCGTGGCCTCCGACGGTGGCGCGAGGAGCACGTCGCGCCGCCAGTGCTCGGGGGCCGGCGCGTCGATGGCGATGACCAACCCGCGGCGGGACCAGACGCGCACGAGCGCCCGCTCCTCGTCGTGGGCCTGGAGCGCGGAGAAGGTCTGGCCGTGTTGGACGCGCTCGACGGTCCAACCCTCGGAGCGTATCCGCGTGACGAAGGCGTCCGCTTCGCCGCGGAAGTCCGCGCCGACATGCAGGTAGTCGAGCGGATCGGAGAGCGGCTGCGGGTCCGGCGCGCAGGCGACGAAGAGCGCGAACGCGAGCGCGAATCGACGACGCATGCGAGCGGAGGCTGGCAGCTGACGGCTCGACGTGCCAATGGACGAGGGTGCCTGTGCCTGGACCCGGTCTCTATCGAACCACCGTCGCCCACCCACTCGAGGGTGAAGCCATCCCCGCCGGCCGCTTGGTCTATGTGGGGACGAAGGCCGACGGGGCCTTCGTGGTGGTGCCCCACTACAACGAGAAGAACCGCTGGTTCTGGCGGGAGCCGACCTTCCCGCTGACCGATGAGGCGTGGGCGTCCACGCTCATGGCGCTGCCTGCCGAAGGCTTCTACACGCTGCCGGAGACACTGACCTTCGAGGGCGGCGGGAAGTGGCTGCAGAACGCGATCATCCAGCTCGGCTACGATCAGTCCGGCCAGGGGATCGCCTTCGTCGCCGAGCGTCGCGACACCTACGAAGAGAACGCGCTCTTCTTCTCGGACCGCGGGAAGCGGATCGACGACGACCTGCTGAAGCGGCTCGTGTGGGCGCCAATCCTGCCGGTCGCCGAGCCCGAGGGCGGCCCCACCCGCCACTGATCGCAACTCGCGTCGCGGCAGGCCGAAGAGGCCGCCATGGCGATTCGTGCAGCCCTCGCGGGGTTGATGGACTTGGTGGCGCCGCGGCGCTGCCCCGGATGCGATCACGCGCTCGACTGGGGCGAGCTCGGCTTCTGTGCGGCGTGCGGGCCGCTCCTCGAACGCCTCCGGCATGGTCCGGCCGCCTATGCGTACGGCGGGCCGCTCGGCGAGGGGCTGAGGCGGCTCAAGTACGAGGGGCGGACGGACCTGCTCGAAGCGCTGCACGGGTTGGTGGCGCCGTTGGCGAGCGCGCATGCGGGCAAGGTGGACGCGGTGGTGCCCGTGCCGCTGCATCCGGACCGGCTGCGGCGGCGCGGGTTCAATCAGGCGGCGCTGCTGGGCGAAGCGCTCGCGCGGGAGCTGGGTGTGCCGCTCTCGGAGGAGCGGCTGGTGCGGGTGCGTTCGTCGGTGCCGCAGGCGTCGCTGAAGGAGTCCGAGCGCGCGGCGAACGTCCACCGGGCGTTCGAGGGACGACGGGATCCGTCGCGGCCGCGGGTGCTGCTCTTCGACGACGTGCGGACGACCGGCGCGACGCTGCGCTCGGCGAGCGGAGCCCTCTACCGGGCGGGGTGCTCGACCGTACGGGTGCAGGCGCTGGCGGGTGTGCCCTGAGGGCTCGAGGCGAGTGTTTGAATTCTCCGTCGGGAACGCCCGGCATTTGCGGGGGATCCGGGAGGGGGGAGTGTCCCCGTCCTGACGGGCGTCAGTGGTCGTAGGGTTCGTTGCGGAGGATGGTGAACGCTCGGTAGACCTGCTCGGCGAGGAACAGGCGGGCGAGACGGTGGGGGAGCGTCATGGCGCTCATGCTCAGGCGCAGGTCCGCCTCCGCCGAGACGGCCGGGGGAAGCCCGTCGGCGCCGCCGATCAGGAACACGAGCGTCTGGACGCCGCGGTTCTGGGTCTCACCGACGAACTTGGCCAGCCGCTGGCTGCTGTACGCCTTCCCATCGACCTCGAGCGCCACCACGCGCGCGCGGTCGTCCGGAATCGCCTTGCGGAAGCGCGCCTCGACGTCGGCGATCGGCCCGTCCTTGAGCTCGACCTCCTTCACCTTGGCGTAGCGGTCGATCCGGCCGAGGTAGTCGTCGAGCGCAGCCCGAAGGCCCCGCTCCTTCACCTTGCCGACCGCGATCAGTCGGACACGCATCCGCGGCTACCGGACTCAGGCGTCGGCGGTCTCGACCGCGTCTTCCAGGTCGGTCGTGTCCACGCGCGCCGCATCCATCCAGAGCGACTCGAGGTCGTAGTAGCCCCGGGTGTCCTGGTGGAAGATGTGCACGACGACGTCGCCGTAGTCCATCAGCACCCAGTGCCCCTGCGGCAGGCCTTCCATGCCGTAGCAGCGCTGATCGTGCTCGTGCTTCAGCGTCTGATCGATGCCCTTCGCGATGGCGTTCACCTGCCGGTCGCTTCGGCCGCTCATCAGCACGACGTAGTCGGCGTAGTCGACCTTGCCGCGCACGTCGATGATCTCGACCTGGAGCGCCTTCTTGTCGAGGCCAGCGGCAGCGATGTGGAGGGCGACCTCCTTCGCTTCGGCGGCGTCGTCACGGGTGGGCCGAGGTGTCGCCGCAGGGCGCACCGACTCGATCTTGGCTTTCTTAGCAGTCAAATCTCTTCACTCTCGGGTCTGTTCGTTCAGGCCGACCATCCGGTCACTGACGAATCTGCCCGTCCCCATACGCAATCCACTTCCGCGCACACAGCTCCTCGAGCCCCATCGGGCCGTAGGCGTGCATCTTGGTCGTGGAGATCCCCATTTCCGCTCCGAGCCCCAGCTCGAAGCCATCGTTGAATCGGGTCGACGCGTTCACCAGCACCAGGCTGGCGTCGACCTCGCGCAGCCAGCGCTGCGCCTTGGTGTAGCTCTCGGTCACGATGCTCTCGGTGTGGGAGCTACCGTGCGCACGGACGTGGGCGAGCGCACCCTCGAAGCCATCGACGACCTTCACGGCCAGGACCAGCGCCAGATACTCCTCGTCCCAGTCGGCTTCGGTTGCGTCCTCGGCGGCGGGCAAGAGCGCCTTCGCGCGCTCGTCCGCCCGGAGGGTCACGCCGGCCTCGGCCATGGCCGGCCCGAGCGCCGTCAGGAAGTCGCTCGCGCACGCCTCGTCGACGAGCAGCGTCTCCATCGCGTTGCAGACGCCCGGTCGATGCGCCTTCGCGTTCACCGCGATCGCCAGGGCCTTGTCGAGGTCCGCCTCGCCGTCGACGTAGACGTGACAGACACCCTTGAAGTGCTGGATGACCGGCACCCGAGAGTTGTCCGTGACGTACCGGATCAGCCCTTCCCCGCCGCGCGGGATGATCAGGTCGACCAGGTCGTGCTGCTGAATGAGCACGCCGGTCGCCGCCCGGTCGGTGGTGGGAATGGGCGTGACGCAACCCGCCGGCAGCCCCGCCTCCGAGAGCGCCTGGGCGAACGCCGCCGCGATGGCCTCGTTGCTCTCGAACGCCTCCGAGCCACCACGCAGGATGACGGCGTTGCCGCTCATCACGCAGAGCGCCGCGGCGTCCGCGGTCACGTTCGGCCGCGACTCGTAGATGATGCCGATGACCCCGAGCGGGATCCGCATCCGGCCGATCTGCAGGCCGTTCGCCAGGGTGCGGAGCCCATCGACCGATCCGACCGGATCGGGCAAGGACGCCACCTGGCGCACCCCGTCGGCCACCTTTCGCAACCGCTCGTGGTCCAGCGCGAGGCGGTCGACGAGGGCCGGAGCCAGATCCTTTTCCTTCGCTCGGGCCAGATCGCGGGCGTTAGCGTCCACGATACCTTGGGCCAACTCGCCCTCGAGCAGCTCCGCGGCCCGGTTCAGCACCGCGCGCTTCACCTTGGTCGGGGCCGCCGCCAGCACCGTGGCGGCCGCTTTCGCAGCGGCGCAAAGGGCGCGGATCTCACCCTCCAGGTCCGCCGGATTCGTTCCGGCGCCCGGGGGCGTTTGCTTCGCTGAGGCCGAGGGCTCCATTCGAGCCGGCGAGTATGGGAGCGGGCGCGGGCCCGCGCCAGCCGCCTCCGCCTCAGACGCCGCGGCCCGAGTCAGAGCACCTCATCGGCCCCGGGCACACCCGGTGGCTTGCGGGAAGACGGTCCAAGAGCGCTCATCCCCTTCATGGTCTCAGTGAATTCCCACTGGAACAAGGGCGGGTGACCCCACGTGTGGGTGGGTGTCGGACGGCGCTCAGACGAGGACCATGTCGTCGCGGTGCATCACGATCCCGCTTGCCCGGCGGCCCAGCCGCTCCTCGACCTGGTCGCTGTGGGCCCCCGCGAGTCGGGCGACATCCGCCGTCGCGAAGCGCACCAACCCTCGACCGACCTCCTCGCCCGTCGGCCCGTGGAGGGTCACGCAGTCCCCGGGCTCGAAGTCGCCTCGGACGCCGTCGATGCCCGCAGCCAGCAGGCTCGCTTCGCCCTGAAGCGCACGAACGGCGCCTCCATCGACGAGGAGCGCACCCTTCGGCGCGAGGGCGTAGGCGATCCAGTGCTTGCGACTCGGGAGCCGAACGCCCGCGGGGAGGAAGAGGGTCCCGACCTGCTCACCGCCGAGGAGCTTCGCGAGGAACTCGGGGTCGCCGGCGTTGCCGATGACCGCCGGCACGCCGCGCTTCGTGGCCCGGCGGGCCGAGCGGACCTTCGACGCGATCCCGCCCCGGCCGACCTCGTCCTTCGCCTCGCGGAAGAGGTGCTGGAGCCCGTCGCCGCCACGCACGGTGGGGATGACCACCTCGTCCGCGTCGAGGACGCCGTCGACATCGGTCAGCAACACGAGCAGGTCGGCGCCCACCAGCGTGGAGACCATCGCCGCGAGCTGGTCGTTGTCGCCGAAGCGGATCTCCTCGACCGCGACGGTGTCGTTCTCGTTCACGATGGGGACCGCCCCGAGCTCGAGGAGCGCGTCGATCGCCTGCCGAGCGTTGGACCAACGGTCGCGATCCGAGAGGTCTGCGTGGGTCAGGAGGATCTGCGCGGGGGCCACGGCGTGCGGGTCGAAGGCCTCCTCGTAGCGACGCATCAGGGCGGCCTGCCCGGCGGCCGCGGCCGCCTGGAGCTCCGGTAGCTGGCGGGGGCGCCCACTCAGGCCGAGCCGGTCGACGCCGAGCGCGATCGCGCCCGAGCTCACCAGCACCACCTGACGCCCCACCTTCCGCTGCCCGGCGATCGCGGCGGCCAGCTCCTCGAAGCGGCCCTCCGAAAGGAGCGAGCGCGAACCGACCTTGAGCACTACTCGCGTCACCTGCGCGAGCGTGCGCCGGACCTCGCCGGGGTCGTCCTGTGCGTCCTCCGTCATGGGCCCGGAGTCTGTGCCGGAAGCCTGGCGAGGGCCAGTACGTTCGCCTCCCGGGGAATTTGCAGAGCCCTCCCAGCGCGTCACGAGTGAATCGCTCCTCGCTTCCCCACGAACCTGAAGCTCCCGCGGAGCGCTCGTCCTCCGTTTTTCTCGGAACCCACGCCATCCCCCGCCTACTATCCCGACCAACCCGATGATCGTCTCGGACCTACCGCCCACCTTCTACCGCGTCGTCGCCCTCGTCTTCGGCGCGCTCTGGGGCAGCTTCTTCAACGTGGCCATCTATCGGTGGCCCCGAGACATGAGCGTCGTCACCCCGCCGAGCCACTGCCCGGCCTGTGGCGAGCGCGTGCCGTGGTACCGGAACCTGCCGCTCTTCGCGTACCTGATGCAGCGCGGCCGAGCCGCGTGCTGCGGCGCGAAGATGACCCCGCGCTACCTCCTCGTGGAGCTCTTGGGCGCGGTGATCGCGGTCGCGGTGATCGAACGGACCCTCCGCCTCACCCAGCCGGACGACCCGGTCCTGCCGATGATGCTCGAGGCGCTCACGCTCTTCGTCTTTGGCGGCGCGCTACTGGTCGCGGCGTTCATCGACCTCGAGCACATGATCATTCCGGACGAGGTCACCCTCCCGGGCGCCGCCATCGGACTGGCGACCGTCGCGCTGCGGCCCGACGTGACCGCCGCCGACGCCGCCCTGGGTGCGGGTCTCGGCTTCCTGGTGGTCCAGGTGCTCTTCGTGTGGTCCTACGAAGGGCTCACCGGCCGCCGCGGCATGGGCGAAGGCGACTCGAAGCTGCTGCTGCTCATCGGCGCGTTCGTCGGCTGGCAGGGCACCCTCTTCGCCCTCGTGGGCGGCGCGGCCCAGGGCCTCTTGGTCGCCATGATCGCCATCGTGACTCGCCAGCGCATGGCGCCGACGGACGAGGTCAGCGACGATCAGGGCCCGTTCAACCAGGCCGCCGAGACCGACGCCCGCTGCCGGGACGCGAGCGGCGAGCCCGCGGAGCTCACGGACGAAGAAGAGGAAGAGCCCGAGGAAGACGACGAGGAGCTGCCCGAGGAGCCGGCGCCGCTCGGCGCACGCAAGCTCCCCTTCGGCCCCTTCCTCGCGCTGGCCGCGCTCGAGTGGCTCTTCTTCGGCCCCCGGATCCTCGACTGGTACCTGGGCTTCTTCCTCGACTGAGGCTCCAGCCCGTCACGACGACGAGGAGGCCGTTCGGGCCAACGACCTCGGCTACGCGGTGTATGCCGAGCTGCTCGACGTCATGACGCCCTTCCTCCTCCCGCCCTCACGAACGCATCTCTCGGCCCTCGTCCGGCTAGGCGCGCGCGAGGAGGGCATGGTCGACTACCGAGGCAGTCCCTTCCGGAAGTTCCGCTTGGACACGACCTGAGGACCACCGCATCAGGTCCGCGCCAGAGCAGCGGCGAAGCGTTCGAGCTCGGCTCGCGCATCCGGGTCTCGAGCGATGTCTCGGTCGAAGTGGGCGGGGCGTTCCGTAGGAGTCCAGCCGACGTGGGCGAGCTTTGCGGCGGCGAGGAAGAGCTCGCCGATGCGCGGGCTGTGTTCGGTCGCACGCGAGTAGCAGAGATCGACCCCCGCGCGCTTCACCTCCTCGGCCAACGCGCGGACCGTGGCCCGACGCCGCTCCCGGTCGGCGCTCGACGAGCGCTCGAGCTCGGCCAGCAGAAGCTCCGCTCGCTCTTCGGGACTGGACCCAGGCTCCACGACTCGAGGATAGGAGCGCGGGCCGGTGGACGGAAGCGAAGCGTCAGCTGCCCTCGCACATGAGCGTGAGCTCGGCGCAACCCTCTTCGTCACTCTCGTCGGCGCACTGCGCCCAGCCGTTGCACCGCGCGGTCGACGGTGCGGTGTCGCCGTTGGCGCACTCGAAGGGCAGGCAATCCGGGCCGCCCCAGATCTCGCAGCGACTGGGGCAACCGAGCTCGTCGCTGCCGTCCGGGCAGCGGGTGACCCCATCGCAGCGGTGGCGCTCGCCCATCAGCTCGGTGCCGTCCTCGCAGGTGTAGGTCCCGCAGCCGAGCTCGTCTTCGCCCTCGGCGCAGTCCTGGAAGCCGTTGCACACGGACTCGACCGCCACGAGCGCGCCGGACGCGCACTCGAAGGCACAGCGCTGGTCGCAGGCGACCAGGAGCGACACGTCGGTTCGGCAGAGCGCGGCCTCGAGGGCGTCGCAGTCGGCCTGGCCGAGGCAGTCGCGGTAGCACTCGGTGGGCGCATAGATCCCGAGCTCGCGGATGTAGCCGTCGCTCAGCAGCTCACACTGCCGAAGTCGCTCCGCCACCTCGGGCTCGCCGCAGCCGAGCGCCATCAGAGCCAACACCACCGAGACGATTCGCATGGGAGGGTTCAAAGCAACGGTCATGCCGACCTGTGCCACGGGCATTCGGCCCTACTGCGCTGAGGAAACGAGGCACCTTGGCACGAACGACGTGTGCCGTGCTGTGTCAAGAGCGAGGCCCAACACGCCAAATCCAGGACAAAAGGCGTTGGCCCGAATTCTGCTCCAAGCGAGGGCATGAATCTCCAAGCCACTCTCTCCATGGCGTTCGGCGCGACGCTCGCGACCGCGCTGACGCTCACGCCGAATCATGCCGATGCATGCGGCGGCTTCTTCTGTGACAGCGCTCAGCCGGTCAACCAGCAGGCCGAGCGCATCATCTTCCATCAGGGCGACGACGGCAGCGTCACCGCCGTGATCCAGATCCAGTACCAGGGCGAAGCCGAGGAGTTCGCCTGGATGCTCCCGGTCGCCGGGACGCCGGAGGTCGCGGTGAGCTCCAACGCCGCGTTCACCCGGCTGCAGAACGCCACGAACCCCTCGTACCTACTGAACACCAGCGTCGAGGGCACGTGCGCCGGCGGTGGCGGCTTCCTTCGAGGCGGCGCGACCTCGGACTCCGCTGGCGAAGGCCCGGCCGCCTCGGACGCCGGCACGGCCGCCCCGCCGGTCTCGGTCGCCGACCGTGGCTCCGTTGGTCCCTACGACTACGTGAACATCACCATCGACCCGTCCATCGAGGACAAGTACGCGGTCGCGGCCGAGTGGCTCCAGGACAGCGGCTACGACGTGCCCGCCATGGGCTCCGACGTGATCACGCCCTACCTCGACTCGGGCATGAACCTGCTCGCGTTCCGGCTGACCAAGGGCAACGACGCGGGCTCCATCCGCCCGGTGCGCCTGAGCTTCGGCCCGGGCCTCCCCTCCATCCCTCTCCGCCCCACCGCCCTCGCGACCCAGCCCGACATGGGCATCATGGTGTGGGTGCTCGGTGAGACCCGCGCCATCCCGGCGAACTACCGCCACCTCGAGCTCAACGAGGCGCTCATCAACTGGCTGAGCCCCGGCGCCAACTACGACGACGTCGTGACCCTCGCGGCGAACGAGGCAGGCGGTCAGGGCTTCGTCACCGAGCACGCCGGCGCGGCCGCGCCGCTCGGTGACAGCCTCTGGTTCGACTGGGAAGCGAACCAGTGGGCCTCCATCACCGGCTCCGACTGGACCAACCGAGAGGGCCAGCTCGTCGGCCAGCTCTCCAACTTCATGCAGCTCGACGGCGTGCGGGAAGCGCTCGAAGAGCACCTGACCGTGCCCGCCGGCATCCCCGAGGACCAGTTCTGGGGCTGCGTCTCTTGCTACATCGACACCAGCACCCCCGACATCGAGGGCCTCGAACCGGCCGCGCTCATCGAGCAGCTCCAGACCGACGCCATCGACCCGATGACCGAGACCCAGGAGCTCTTCGAGAGCGCCGCGTACTCGACTCGGCTCTACACCACGATGAGCGCCGACGAGATGACCGTGGACCCCATGTTCGACTTCAACGCCGACCTCGGGGACTACTCGAACCAGCACACCGCGAACCGCATCATCGAGTGCTCCCCGAGCATCTCGCAGAACGAGGCGCCCTGGCGCATCGAGCTCGAGGACGGCAACGTCATCCGCGGCAATGGGACCACCTGGCCCTTCGACACGGCCGACACGGCGATGCCCGCCAACGAGCGCATCGTGCGCGTCGGCACCGAGGGCACCGGTGAGGTCGTGGAGGACAACACCGGCGCCATCGCGGCGGCGCTCAGCAGCCACAACGCCACCATCCCCGGCCCACCCGACGGTGGCATCTGCTCGGTCGGCGGCACCAACGGCCGGAACAGCGCCGGCTTCGTGCTCGCCCTCATGGTCGGCCTCATCGCCATCTGCCGCCGCCGGAGCTGAACGTGGCGCTCCGCTCCATCCTCCTGCTCGTCGTGGCCGGGCTCGCGCTCGGCTGCGGCGAGGTGCCGCCGCCGGCCGAAGAGCCGGCGCTCGAGCTCGGCACCGGCTCCTGGCGCTTCGACGCGCTGGAAGACGGACAGGAGGTGGAGCTGGTGCGCGGAGCGCAAGGCGGCTGGCACATGTGGGTCAGCCTCCGCATGCGCGGCGTCGACATGGACCGGCCGCCGGTGGAGCTCACGGTCCAGCCCGCCGACGAGAGCCGCCCGGCGGACGTGACGGCGATCCCCGTCGGCTTCGAGGAACCGAACTCCGAGGGCTGGCGTCAGCTCATCGGTTTCACCGGCATCGTCGAGGACCCCTCCTGCCTGGTCGGCGAGCTGGTGCGCTTCCGCGCCGAGATGACCACGCCCGCTGGCGAGGTGCTCGTCAGCGAGCGCGACGTCCGCGTGATGGGCGGGACCTACCCGCCGCCGCCCTGCGGCGACACCGCGGAGTAGTCAGCGGCCCCAGAAGGTACCCACGGTCAGCCCGAAGGCGAAGATGCGTACGTCCCGAGTCGGACGGTTGTCGTAGCCTTCCAGCTCACCGAAATCGTCCAAGATCGGCCAGGCGTAGGTCGAATCGGACACCGTCGACACCAGCGGTGCCCGAAAGCTCAGCTCCAGCAATACCGGCATGTCGTTCAAACCGATTCGTGCCTCGATGCCCACGCGGAACACGGCTTCGACCGCGGACTCCCTGCCGGTGCTGATGTAGCTGCGATAAGCGAGGTCTACGCCACCTCGCAGATAACGCGGCGCGAGGAAGGTCGCGCGCAACGCTGCCCGTGCCATGAAGGACGGCGTCGCGTCCGCGAACCACTGAGCACCATCGGTCGGCACGGTGCCCGTCGCGATGTGGGCCCCGAGACAGCCCCCCAAGTGCACCCAGGGCGCGACGACGCCGGCGGCGCACACGTCGAGCCCGCCGGTCCAGAATCGACTGGCCAGGTTGGTCTCTCCACCCATCGGCGTCTCGGCGATGAAAGTGGAGAACTGCCGCTCGCCCGAGAAGAGCATCTCGATTCGAAAGCGCTGCTCGCGCGACTCCTGTGCCTTCGCCACGTTCGCGAACACGAACGCGGCGCACAGGGTCAGAGGGACGAGCGTACGCATGACCTCCCTCTGCCCCGCGTATCGCTGGTCGGCAACCGGTCGTGGACGGATCGTGGCACGCTGGTCACTCGAGGCCGACTGGGTGGTCGCGGAAGTAGGCCTTGGCAGCCTTCATGAACGCCGCCACCTCGGGAGACTCGCCGCGATGGGGCGGGCGCACCAGGCTGACCGGCATCGGTGGGCTCGCGTGATCTTCGAGCAGGAGGACCAAGCGACCCGCTTCGATCGCGCCCTTCGCCTGATATCAGAGCACTCGAGTGATACCGAGCCCAGACTCGGCAGCGATGACCGCCGAATCGACGTTGTTGACCATCAGCGTGCCTTCGACAGGCACGCTCGCGGCTCCGTCCGCACCGAAGCGCCACTCGCGCGTCGCCTCGACCGACTCGAAGCCGATGACCCGGTGTGCCTTCAGGTCGGCCGGCGTCCGCGGCCGCTCCCTCCCCTCGAGATAGCTCGGAGCCGCGACCACGACTCGTCGCGTTTCGCCCACTTTCGTCGCCAGGAGCGCGCTATCCGCGAGCGCGCCGATTCGAACGCCAACGTCCATCCCCTCTTCGATGAGGTCGACCACCCGGTCGAGCAGGGTCATGCGGACCCTGAGCGCCGGATGGAGGCGAAGAAGCTGCTCGACCACTGGCAGCACCGCGAGCCGCCCGAAGCCGACCGGCGCCGTGACCCTGATCCGCCCGCGTGGCTCCGCGCTCTTCCCTCGTACGAGGTTCTCCGCCGCCGCACGTCCTCGAGAATCCGGCGACACCGCTCCAGGTAGAGAGTGCCGCGTTCGGTCAATCGGACGACGCGCGTGGTCCGACTGAAGAGCGTGACGCCGAGCCACGTCGCGACGAACTTCCTGACGAACATCCTGAACAACGTCGCCGAGACCGAGATCGACTTCCCGGTCGTCCGCGTCGCCGACGCCGCCTGACCCTTCTGCCGCCGGAGGCTCGCCTCCGGCGGTGGCGGGCCTCGGCCCTTCAGCCGCGCGGGTGGTGGCGCTCCATCAGATCGTGGAGGCGCTCGCCGGTCACGTGGGTGTAGATCTGGGTGGTCGCGATGTCGGCGTGGCCGAGCAGCGTCTGGACCACCCGCAGGTCGGCGCCGCCGATCAGCAGGTGCGTCGCGAAGCTGTGGCGGAGCTCGTGGGGGTAGACGGTCTTGGTGATGCCCGCCTCCGCGGCGTACTTCTTCACGTTCTTCCAGAACGCCTGCCGAGTGAGCGGTCCGCCGCGGCTGGTCAGGAAGACCGCTCGTGAGCCCGGCTTGGCCCACTTGGGGCGCACCTCGGCGAGGTAGCGTTCGAGGTGCTTCTTGGCGACCTCGCCGATGGGCACGATGCGTCGCTTGCGCCCCTTGCCGAAGGCGGAGAGGAAACTGGCTTCGAGGTTCAGGTCGTTGAGGTCGAGACCGACCAGCTCGCTCACGCGGAGGCCCGCGGCGTACATGGTGTGGAGCATCGCGCGATCGCGGACACGGTTCTTCTTGCTGCCCTGCGGTGCGGCGAGCAGACGCTTGACCTCGTGGACGCCGAGCACCTTCGGGAGACGCTTGGCGAGCTTCGGACGGTCGACCAACTCCGTCGGGTCGGCCGCAGCCATCCGTTCCCGGACCAGCCAGCCGTGAAGGCCCCGAAGCGCGCTGAGCGCCCGTGCCTGCGAACGCGCCGAGAGCCCCTCACGCGCCAGGTGCACCAGGAACCCCGCGACGTGCATCAGCTCGGCCTGGTCGAGGGCGACCGGCTCTTCATCGAGAAAGGCGCGCCAGCGACCGAGGTCGCGAGCGTAGCCCTCCATGGTGTGCGGGCTGTGACCCTTCTCCACCCGGAGGTGTGCCAGGAAGGCGTCCACCGCGCGGTCGCTGGCGACGGTGTCCACGTCAGCCGGAGACCTCGTCGCCGATCCACGCGAGGTAGGCGTCGCTACCGGCCGTCACCGGCAACGCCAGGATCTCCGGCGTGTCGTAGGGGTGGTTCTCCTCGATCCACGCCCGCACGTCGTCGAAGCGCGAGGCGCGGGTCTTCACCACCAGCTGGACCTCTCCGTCGTCCTCCACCTGTCCCTTCCAGCGATAGAACGATCGCACGCCGGCGATGAGGTTCACGCACGCCGCCAGCTGCTTCTCGACGAGGCCGCGCGCCAACATCGCGCCGATGTCGCTGTTGGGGGCGGTGCACAGGATCACGAGAGCGTCGGTGGAGCTCATGGGGTCGAACGTAGCAGCGCTCGCGCCGAGAGCTCAGAATCCGGCAACCGGGCGAGCTCAGCGGCAAGCGAGCGTGTGGCAGTCGGGGCAACCGCCGCCGAGCACGCACATCGTCCCATCGGGCGACCAACAGCTCCCTTGGTCGACCCGATCACCACACCCCTCGGAGGGAAGGACCACGTAGTAGTCCTCGAAGACACAGGTCCCGTCGCCGGCGGTGATGCAGGACTCGCCCGCTCCGGGCTCCCACTCCTCGACGCCGTTGCAGTCGAAGTCGAAGCCACCGCTCGGGCTCACCGAGAGGCCGAAGAACTGCGTCTGGCCCGGGAAAGCACGCGCGTCGCCGTCCGCGCAGTCCTGCGTCGACGGGCCGCTCGGGGCGACGTTGGTGGTGCCGTCCGGACAGAGCGCGCCACAGACCGCCATCCCCACGGCGCTGGCCGGGGCGAAGCCATCGCCATCGGCGTCCGTGTAGCACTGCAGCGTGAGACCCTCGTCGGTCCGGCCGTCGCAGTCGTCGTCGATCGCGTTGCAGGTCTCCGGGCTGGCGGGGACCTCCTCGACGCAGGGCCCCCAGCCGCCGGGACTGCAGCGCTGGATGCCGCGCTCGCACGCGCCGGTGTCGGTCCCGCAGACGCGAAAGGTCTCCTCGCAGGAGCAACCATCGTCGGCGGCACCGTCACAGTCCTCGTCGATCTCGTTGCCGCAGATCTCCTCGGTGGGCAGCAGCCCACAGCCCGCCCACTGCCCGTCCACGCAGAGCTGCGTGCTCGCCGCGCAGGCACCCGGGAAGGGGCAGGTACGTGTCGCGCCGCTGATGCAGGCACAACCGCCGGGCGGGTCGTTGGCGTCGCCGCTGCAGTCTTCGTCGATCTCCGCCTCGTCGCAGCGATCGAAAGCGCCGGGATGGATGGAAGCCTCACCATCGTCGCAGTCCGTCGCCGCGGCCGCGAAGCCCGCCGGCGGCTCGCAACCCATCCGGGTCTCCGCGCCTGGGTCATCGGTGCCATAGCCGTCACCGTCCGCGTCCGGCACGAAGGTCTCGAGCCCATCCTCGTCCACCGAGCCGTCGCAGTCGTTGTCGAGCCCATCACACGACTCCGCCTCCGTGGGGTGCACGCTCGCCAGCGAGTCGTCGCAGTCGTCGCCACAGGCGTCACCGTTGCAGCAGAGCGCGTCCACGTATCCATCGCCGTCGGCGTCGCGGTCGCCGAAGGTCGTCGGGTCACAGTCCTCGTCGCGGCCTTCGCCGTCGCAGACCTCCGGCGCGGACGAGCTCACGTCGGCGTCGGAGTCGTCGCAGTCGGTGCCGCCGCACTCGATCGAGTCCTCGCCGTCGCCATCGGCGTCCGGCGTCGTGGCGCAGGCGACCTCACAGCGGTCGCCCTCTTCCTCGCAACCACCGGCGCAGGGGGCGCTCCCGGGCGTGCAGCTCCCCGCGACGCACCGCTCGGTGCCATTGCAGAAGAGCCCGTCGTCGCACTCGTCGTCGGCCACGCACGACGTGTCGGCGTCAGGGCGTGGGGCGACGTCGTCCCCACAGCCAAAGGCGAGCCCGAGGGCGAGGCAGAGCAAGATCCGCATCAGAGGCACTTCGTCTGGTTCTGGTCGCCGCAGTCGGTCCGGCCCGCGTCGCAGCGGAAGACCTCTTCGCAGGTGAACCCGCTCGAGCCGTTGTCGATGGTCCCGCAGGCGATGAAGGTCACCCGGGTGCCGCAGGCCTGCCGCGAAACGAGGCCGCTCGTCGGGGCGAGACACATCCCGCTTCCGTCCGCGACGCACGAAGAGCCGACGATGGCATCGGTCGGCGTCTCGGCACCGTTGCAGTCGAAGTCATAGCCGCCACCGTCGGTGCGCGGGTCGCCCCAGCCGCGGGTCTGGCCGGGGAAGGCCCGGTCGTCATCCGGCGCGCAGTCGCGGTTGGCGGGGTCCGACGGATCGCGGTCCGTGGTCCCGGCGGGACACCCGCTGGCGCACACCTCCGTGACCGCAGCGCCGACCACCGAGTAGCCGTCCCCATCGGTGTCGGTGAAGCAGCGGAAGAAGACACCCTCGTCGACGTCACCGTCACAGTCGTCGTCCAGCTCGTTGCAGATCTCGGGCGACGGTCCGACGGCGCCGATGCACGGCCCCCAGGACCCGTCGCCGCCGTGGCACGTCTGGACGCCTCGCTCGCACTGCCCGACATCGGAGCCGCAGAAGCGCACCTCGCTCTCGCACTCGCAGCCGTCGTCGGCGGCGCCATCGCAGTCTTCGTCCTCGCCGTTGCCGCAGATCTCGTCGCCGGGGAGGATGGAGCAGCCGGCCCACGTTCCGTCCACGCAGGTCTGACTCCCGCGGCCGCACAGCCCGGGCAGCGGACATCCACGGGTCGCGCCATTGTCGCAGTCGCACCCGCCGGGTGGATCGTTGGGCGTCCCGCTGCAGTCGTCGTCGACCGCCTCGTCGTCGCAGGCGTCGAACGCGCCGGGATGGATGCTCCCCACGCTGTCGTCGCAGTCGTCCGCAGACTCCGCGAAACCGATCGGGAGCTGACACCCCACCCGAGTCTCGGCGCCAGGTTCGTCGGACCCGTAGCCGTCGCGATCGGCGTCCTCGACGTAGGTGGTCACGACACCTTCGTCGACCATTCCGTCGCAGTCCTCGTCCGCGCCGTTGCAGCTCTCGGCCTCGCCCGGATGAACCGTCGCGACGCCATCGTCGCAGTCGTCGCCGCAGGTCGTGCCGTTGCAGCAGAGCGCGTCGACGTAGCCGTCGGAGTCCGCGTCGCGGTCGCCGACGGTGTCGGGGTCGCAGTCTTCATCGATCCCCGCGTCGTCGCAGACCTCGGTGTTGCCCGGAAAGCGTCCCGGGTCGGAGTCGTCGCAGTCGGTCCCGCCGCAGTCTACCGAGTCCACGCCGTCTCCATCGGCGTCGGCATCGGCGCCACAGTCCGTCACGCAGCGGTCCGCCGCCTCGTCGCAGGTGGTGCCGCTGAGACACGGGGGGTCGCCTGGCACGCACGCACCGTCGAGGCACACCTCGAGGCCGTTGCAGAAGATCCCGTCATCACAGCTCCCACAGCCGCCGGCGTCGGCGTCCATGACGGAGCCGTCGTCACCACAGGCGGCGGCGAGAACCAGGAGAGCGAGCAGCGGGGCTGCGGCGCGGCGAAGGCAAGGCGGGGGGCACTTCATGTGAACCAGGATCGCGCCCATCGTAACGGACATCGGCAGTCTGTGTCCGTCTCATTTCAGGGAGCCCCCAGCGACTCGAGTCAGATCCCGACGATGCGCGGATCCGCGCCGCCGCGCACGATGACTTTGCCCTCTTGGCGCCAGCCCGGAAGCAGGCGCGGGAGCACTCGGCGACCGGTAGGGGTCAGGGGCACGGTGAGCACCACGTCGGTCCCCTCCATCCCCTGGGGCAGCCCGCGGCCAGAGCGATCACCCGTCTCGCCCTCGAGCGTATTCGCCTCGAGTGAGTCGATCTCGATCAACGAGTCGAGCGTGGTGGATGCATCGATCGCCTGGCGACGCGCGGGATGCATCGCGATGACCAGAACGTCGTCGCGTTGGCGGGTCGGCGCGGTGAGCCTGGGCTGGGCGAGCGCCACGCGGTCGCCGAGCAGCCGTTCCATGCCCTCCCGCTCGCCGGAGACGAGCGCCTCGAGGAAACGGATCGCCATCGAGCGGGCTTCGTTGAAGCCCCCGCTCATCGCCAACCCGATCGGCCCATCACCACCGCGGACGCCGTCCTGCGGCTGCGGGGTGTGCGGCAGGGGATCGGCGTCGGTGGCCGGCGGCAGCGGCTCCGGTGGTGGAGCGGTCGCGCAGCTCACGCAGAGAAGGAGCACGGCGACGGCGCGGCCGGTCACGGGTTAGAGTGAGCGCCCCTGCACGTGCAGGTCGCGATCGATGAGCACGGCTTGGCCCTGCTCGAGCTCGATGTAGTCGGCCGGCAGCTCGATGCCTTCGAGGTCCGAGGTGAGCATCACGTAGCGGAGCACACCGGGCGCACCGCGGTCAGCGGGCAGATCGTCGGGAGGATCGAAGAGGCCGCGCCGCTCGACATACGCCAGCCGGGCGCCCCGGCAGAGACCGAGCATCAGCCGACCGTTGGTCAGGACCAGGTTCATGGTCGACGGCGGCGCCTTCACCTCGGCGGTGAGCCGGTCCACCAGGGCGACCGCGGAGCGGACCGCAGAGAGCAGGTCGTCCGCACCGACGTCGAGGTTGTCGAGGTTCCCACTGTCGTGGAGGAACGAGAGGATCACGTGAAAGAGGACCTCGCTGTCCGTCTTCCCGCGGATGTTCCGGTTCACGAAGTCGGGGAGCGATCCACGGAGGCGCTCTTCGATGGCCTCGAAGCGCGAGATCGTGCCGGTGTGGGCGAAGAGCCAACTGCGCATCCGGAAGGGGTGCGTGTTGTGGCTGCGGAAGTCACCGACGGTCGGCTGTCGGAGATGGAGGACGGCGCAGTCGGTGCGCACGTCGCGGGTGACGGTCTCCCAGTTGAACTTGCCGTCGAACTGGGGGCGCTTCTTGTGGAGCACTTCGCCCCCCTGATAGAAGCCGAGCCCCCATCCGGTGGGTCCCATTGCCGGCGGCGGAGCAACGACGTCACGCTCCTGATGAAGCGCTGCGCCGAGCCGGTCGTGCCGGTTGGCCATGTATCCCACGAGCCTACCCATCGATTGCCTTCTTTCGTGGAACGCTCCGCGTCCCTCGTTCTTCCATATCCGTCTGTCTTGGAGTCGTTTGTGAGTGGATCAATCCCCGTCCGCCTTCTCGACGGCGGCCGAGGCGTTCTGCGACGCCGCTGGCGTCGCCGTCTCGAGAGTCCTTTTCAAGAGCGCGTCGGTGCGCTGCGCCGCTCGACGGCGCGCCACGCCGATCACGATTCGTAGTGCCACCAGAGCCACGACCAGGAGCGCGACGACGATGACGATTCCGGTGAAGGATCGCTCGATGAACGCGCTGGGCATGGGCCACCTCGAGGCACCTCTCAAGGGTAGCAACTCGACTCGTTTCCAGCACGCTTCACGACCGCTTAAAGCTGCGCGTCTGCGTTTTCTCCGGCCCCCGTCGACCGAACGCCGGTCCTCGCCCCGGCCGGACACGATCGCGAGGGCCCCGGGCTCGCGAAATGGTATCGAGAGCGGGTGACCCTGCGCACCGCATCGATGCTGGTGTTCCTCGCCGCGAGCGCGACCGTGGCGGGCTCCGCGAAGGCTGCGGAGCCCGTTCGCTACGACGTCCGAGCGGAGGTCGCGGACGACACCCTCACGATCACCACCGAGGTGCGGGTCCGAGCCGAGGGTGAGTCGTCGCTTCGCTTCTGGCTGTATGCCGACCGGCTGGCAGATCCACCGGAGGCGATGGACGACCTGAGCGCGCAGTGGGTCTATCCGCGGGAGATCGATCGGGCGTCGGTCGTCGTGGACTCGGTCAGCATCGACGGTGCCCCCGTCGAGTGGGAGCAACGGAGGCCGACCGCCGACGCCAAGCGGGACCGGGCTGGGAGCGACGTGGTGCTGCGTTCGGACGCACCGCTCACCGGTGAGTCGACGGTCACGCTCGTCACGCACCAACGGCTCCCCGAGCGCTTCGGTCGGCTGGGTCGGACGCCGGGGCGAATCGCGCTGCTGGGTCCCTGGTATCCGCTGCTGGTGGAGGACCACCTGTGGGCCTTTGCGGTTCCGCACCGCGTGGCCATCGCGTTCGACGACGACCGGAAGGTGACCTCCGGAATCGGAATGCGCGAACGGGACGGCGCCTGGCGAGGCGAAGGGCGCGTTCCCTACGTGGCGCTCGTAGCGATGGACGAGCGATACGTCGCGTCGGAGTCGCTGCGCGGCCCCGGGGGCTCGACCTTTCGGCTGCACGTGATCGCGCCCTACTCGCTCTACCGATCGCCGCCGCCGAGCGCGGAGCCCACGGCCGGCCTGCGCGACCTGGCGAGGATCGACGTCACCGAGCGGGTCGCAGGTGTCGTCCAGGGTGCGCTGCGGACCCTTGCCATGGCGGGCATCGAGCCCGCGCGTCGGACGCTGCGGGTCGTGCTCTCGCCCTCACGGACCGAGCTCGCCGCGACCGCGCCCGGGCTGGTGCTGATCAGCGACCGCATCTACGAGCTCTTCCCCTACGACGACCTGACCGCGCTCCACGATCGGGTGCTCGCTCGGGTGGTCTTCCGATCGCTCCTCGAGCCGGTCATCGGGCCGCGGGAGCCGCTCGCGGATCGTGACTGGGCCGTGGACCTACGCGCGGTGCTGTTGACGGACCTCGACACGCTGCGTCGGAGTGGCGAGCTCCAGACCGCCCGGGACCTGATCGACTGGGCCGGCTTCCATCCTTCGATCGACCAGCTGCTCTACGCGCCGCAGATCGCGTTCGTGGACACCTACTTCGGGACCGTCGCCGAGCCCGAGCGCTTCGGCGAAGACCCGGTCCGGTCGCGGCGCCCGCGAGCGCGCGGCCGGCGCATCCTCGAGCACGGGCGCGATCGGCTCGAGGCCGACGCCTTCCGTCGACTCGCCGGGCGGCTCCTCCGCAGCGAGCGGCGCGCGCGCGAGCTGCTCGGCACTGCGGGCATCGACGAGGAGACGCTCGAGCTCTGGCTCCGGTCGCCGGGGCTCGAGGTCAACTACCGGCTCGGTGCCATCCGCAGCGAGCCACGGGGAGACGCGTGGACACACCACGTGGAAGTGGTGCGCGAAGGCGCCGACCGACCGGAGCCGGTCACGGTGCGGGTGATCGACGAAGACGGAAACGTGGCGAACGGCACCTGGGAGGGGACCGGCGACCGCGGGACGGTGGTGATCGAGACGCCGGCCGAGCGGTCACAGGTGCTGGTCGACCCGAACCGCCGGCTCCCGCAGTCGGCCGCGGTGGCCGAGGGCCACCCCCACGCCGACGACGCGGAAGTACTGCCCTTCCGTCCGCCGATCCTGCAGGCGCTCAACCTCGCCGCGAGCGGCACCGAAGGCAACATCATCGGGCTCGTCGATTTCGTGGTGCGTCGGCAGTACGACCTCGAACGAACGTGGGGCATGCGGCTGTCGACCGGACCGCGGGCCACGGGCGGGATGCTTCGCTACACGCAGCTCTTCGGTCGCAAACGCGACGGGAACAACCGCATCGGCGCGGCGAGCCTGGGGCTGACCTTCGACCGGCTCCACGGCGGCTTCGGTGACACGGGCGAAGGCGGCTGGCGAACGGGGATCTTGCTCTCGGCGGGCTACAGCACGCTGCGCTACTTCCTCGACCCGCATCGGGGCTCGCGCTTGGTGGGCGCCCTCCGCTACGGGTTCGTGGCTCGCGACGACGGAACCTACACCCACACCCTCGCCCCCTCGCTGCGCGGCAACGTGACGCTGCCGATCGGACTCCGGAACGTGCTCACGCTGGTCGCCGACGTGAGCTGGGTCTTCGGTGACCCGCTCCCCAGCGAGCGGCCGGGCCTCGGGGGGCGCTTTCTGCTCCGCGGCTATCAATCGGACGAGCTCATCGGCGAGGGCCGGGCGTTCGTCGTGGCCGAGCACCGCTTCACGCCGACCGTCTGGAGCGACCTCGACATCGACCTCTTCCACCTGGCGTGGATCCGGCGCATCCAGCTCGCGGTCTTCGCTGGCGCGGGGCTCGTGTATGGCTCCGACGGCTCCGACGACACGGACCCGCTGCGCTTCGGCGCCGAGGTCGGCGGCGGCATCCGGCTCCACTTCGAATGGGCCGGCGTCCAGCCCGGCGTCCTCGCCCTCGACGTCGCCCGCCCGCTCGTCCGAAGCGCGGAAGCGAGCGCCGTCCGGGCGCCCGTCACGTTCATCTTCGGCTTCGAGCAATACTTCTAGCGGCCTACCATACCCTCGGAGGGGGCCACGCCCAGGTGACACTTGGTGTCGGGGACTTGACGATTGGGGGGCAAAACGACCTATAAGTGTGTAGCTGGCCTTCGGGGGGAGGATCTCAGGAACACTGCATGAGTCGACCCAGATTGGCGTTCGTTGCCTCCGGAGGAGCCACCAAGGGCATCGCCCATTTGGGTGCCCTCAAAGCCATCGAGGAGCTCGGCCTACGCCCCGACATCTTCGTGGGCGCCTCCACCGGCGCGGTGGTCGCGGCCTTCTGCTCCCAGGGAGTGAAGGCGGACGAGATGGTCGACTGGCTCCGCCCCTGGCCGATGCGACGACGCGGGCCGGCGATGCTCACGTGGCGCCACTTCCTGGGCCTGCCGAACCTCGAGCAGCTGGCCAGCCCCGGCTGGCTCACCAGCGGCGTGTTCAGCATCGACCGCTTCCAGAAGCACTTGCGTAAGGCGTTGCCGATGGACGACTTCCGGCAGCTCGACCGGGAGCTCTACGTCACGGCGACCGACATCGACGGCCGCGGCCGGGCGGTCTTCGGCCGCGGCAAGCGCCAGGACGTCCCCATCAGCGAGGCGGTCGCCGCGTCGTGCTGCGCCCCCCTCCTCTTCCGCCCCAAGCGCATCGGCGACCGCTTCTACGTCGACGGTGAGCTCACGCGAACGCTGAGCCTCGACCTCGCGGTGAACGCCGGCGCCGACGTCGTGGTGATCTCGAACGTCTACCGACCGCACGTCAGCGGCAACGACGAGAAGAGCATCGCCCACCGCGGCCCCTTCGCCGTCGGTCGCCAGTCGCTCAACGTGGTGCTCTCCGAGAAGGAGCGCCGCGGCATCGACCTACTGCACCAGACCAACCCGAACGTGACCGTCCTCGACGTCGCGCCGGACCTCGGCGAGTTCTCGTTCACGAGCCGCCGCGAAGCCCGCAAGCTGCTGCAGCGCGGCTACCGTGAGGCGCTACGCGTGCTCGCGGCCGCCAAGCGCCGCGGCGTCTTCGACATCGCGTCGAACGTCGGCTTCGTCGGCCGCGCCTGAGCCTCTCGACG
The DNA here is from genome assembly GCA_964462035.1 of uncultured Sandaracinus sp. Taxonomy (GTDB): domain Bacteria; phylum Myxococcota_A; class Polyangia; order Polyangiales; family Houyiibacteriaceae; genus UBA1660. The sequence continues at coordinate 32,197 of CAYXAP010000039.1, read as the reverse complement.
GGGCTGGCGTCCGTTCGCGCACTCCCTTCCCGGAGCGAGACTCACTGCCCGGCTTGCGGTTGCGCTCCAAACCAGTCCAAATAGGGGCCATGCGCTTCGCTTCCATTGCCTCTGCCACCCTCCTCGTCTTCACGGTCGTGGCCTGTGGTGACGATGGTGGCTCGGCGCCCGACGGGTCGATCGACAGCCCGTGTGAGACCGACTCGGATTGCACGGACGGCGTGTACTGCAACGGGGTGGAGCGCTGCGTCGAGGGCACGTGCATGCCGGGTGACCCCCCCTGCCCGACCAACTGCGACGAAGCGTCGATGACCTGCTCGGGCGAGTGCGTGGACGGGGACGGGGACGGCTTCGAGGACGTGGCCTGTGGCGGCGATGACTGCGACGACTCGGACGCGAACCGCTACCCGGGGAACCCCGAGGTCTGCGACTCGATGGGCCACGACGAGGACTGTGACGACACCACCCTCGGCCCCGACGGCGATGGCGACGGCTACGCGAGTGACGAGTGCTGCCGCCAGGACGACGACGGCCGCCTGATCTGCGGCCTCGACTGCGACGACACTCGCGACGGCATCGGTCCCGAGGCGGTGGATGTGTGCGGCAACGGGGACGAGGACTGCGACGGCGACATCGACGAGAACCCGAACGAGACCTACTACCGCGACCGTGACGGCGACGACTTCGGCGTGCCCGACGACTCGATCATCGCCTGCTCCGCGCCGAGCGGCTACGCCGTGCAGCCCACCGACTGCGACGACACCCGCAGCTCGATCAACCCGGGTGTCCCCGAGGTCTGTGAGGGCACGACCGACGAGAACTGCAACTCCGAGATCGACGAGGGTTGCCCCTGCACGCCCGAGGGCTCCACTCGCGAGTGCGGGTCGGCCACGGCGCGCAGCGGCGTCGGCAACTGCCGTCCGGGTACCCAGATCTGCACGCTGACCGGTTGGACCGCTTCGTGCGGCGGCGTGGTCGAGCCGACCCCCGAGGACTGCAACGACGATCCCGGCCAGGACGAGGACTGCGACGGCATGATCGATGAGGGCTGCGAGTGCCGCAGCGGCACCACCCGTCGATGTGGGATGGACGTCGGCGCGTGCAGCTCGGTCCTCCAGACCTGCACCGGCGGCGCGTGGCCCCGCGACTGCGAGGACGAGCCGGGCGTGGTCCTGCCCGGCACCGAAAGCTGTGCCGCCGGCCTGTCGGACGAGGACTGCGACGGTGCCGTGGACGAAGGCTGCGGCTGCACGAACGGCGCGACCCAGAATTGCGGCGACACCGACGAAGGGCGATGCGAGTACGGCACGCAGACCTGTAGTGACGGCGCCTGGGGCACCTGCACCGGCGCCGTCGGCCCCCGCGCCGAGGCCTGCAACGGGATCGACGACGACTGCGACGGAGTGCCCGACAACGCCGACACCGACATTCCGGGTGTCGGCGGTAGCTGCGGCACGAACACCGGCGAGTGCACGGCGGGCAGCACCGTGTGCAATGGAAGCTCGCTCGTGTGTGGTGGTACCTACGTCGCTCCGACCTCGGAGAGCTGCGACCACCTCAACGACGACTGCGACGCCCGGACGGACGAAGGCACCTGGGCGCCGACATGTTCGTTTTGGGAGATGCCGGGCGCGGGCTTGCCCGGTCGATTCAACGAGCAGCGGCTCGGCACGACCTCTCTGTCCGGCAATCGGTACCGCCTCGGGAACAGCTCTGGACCAGGCCTGGCGTTCCTCGATGATGGCAGCACGCTGATGGACTGGGGCTCGTCCACCTCCATTGCCGCCGACTTCTCGTTCGGCGGCGCCTCCTTCGCGGGCTACATCGGGGTGTTGATCACGCCGAAACAAGCGATTGGCAGCAACTCCGACTACGGCCTCGCAGTCACCGACTCCGGCACCTACGGATATGCCGCCATCTACTTCATCGCGACGGGGTACGTACGGCTCTACGAGCTCACGCCCGGCGGTCCCGTTCAGCGGGGGCAGTCGTCGCAGCTACCCCTGGCTTGTCGCTCCACGGATTCCACGGTGCGGGACATCCTGGTCGGCGTTCGCAACAACTACGGCCAGATCACGGCGAGCGCCCAGGGCACCAGCTGCGGGGGTACCGTATCCACCACTTACAACGACACGGACTGGCTGGATACTCTCTACGTTCGCGGAGCCAACCATGCGCGCTACCAGATGGCCGTCGTCGGTGGTGGAGCCACCCCAGCGCTCTATGTGGAGGGGGTCTCCGCGTCCCGCACTCGGCCAGCCAGCGGGACTTTCAGCGGCGACTACGGCCACTGCACGCCCTGTCGCTGGTGACCATGCGAGCCTGTCCCGAATGTGGTGAGCCGGGCATCGCCGAGCATTCGGTGCTCGCGGTGGCGACCGAAGCCCGCGAGCTCGGTCCGACCAAGGCGTCCTGCTATTCGCGTTGCCGAAGCTGCGACGCCATCTTCGCGCGCCCGGACCTGGACACGCTGGCGCGGGTCGACGAACGCCCACCCGAGCCACTGGTGCGATTGGTGCCGCCCTGGAAGGTCGGCTCCGAGACCGCGGACCTCGAGATGTCATGGGAGGTCGTGCAGATCCTTCTCCAAGACCACGCGGGAGACGTTCACCTCGAGCCCTTGCGCGCGTTGGTCGCGCTCCTCCGAGAGCGCGGTTTCGACGCAAAGCTCGGCGCGAGCTTCTCGTCGAACGAGCTCGTGGTGAGCCGGTCGCGAGAGCCGAGGCTTCGCGAGGGCCAGAGCCACCTCGCCTTCACGGCGGAGCCCGACGGCCGTGTGAAGGTCGAGGGCCTGCTCGACGGAACGAAGCACCGCTTCGGGCCGGTTCCCGCGACCTTCGGCGGCCGCATCGAGCGCGCCATCGAGAGCCTCGCGAAGCTCCCGCTGGACTGACTGGCTCGGTCACTCGCCATCGGCCGCGAGGCAGCGCGGGTCCGACGACTCGACCAACGCACAGGCGAGCGCGAGCTGACGCTCGAGCGTGACCGGCCAGCGGAGCCGAACGCCGCCGAGGAGCTCGGTCGACACATCCCCGTCCGGGAAGAAGCCCTGGACGACTCCCGGGATGGCGAGGCTGTGAGATGAGTCGACCGCGATGACGGTGGATACGTGGCGCAGCTCGCCCGCTTCTTCGTACGACGCGACCATCGCCACCCATCGCCCATCGTCGCTGGCGAAGGCCTCGTCGGGGCAGTCCGCACGCCTCGTCACGACCTCTCCGTCCACCTGCACCTCGCACCCGCGCCCCGCCGGACGCACGGCGACCACAGATGCATCCGCCAGATCGGCCGGGCTGGTGGCCAGCTGCCATGGCAACCGGTCCGCTCCCGGCAGGCGCACCTGTAGGGCTCCGTCGGCGAGCATCAAGAGGGCGTCTTCGGCCGGAACGATCGGGGCCGCCGCGGGCAGTGGTCCCCACTGGGTCGGCTCGGGAGCGTCGCTGGTGCTGCCCCACGGCCCGCCGAAGGCGAAGGGGGCGTTGGGATCCAGGTGCGGGGGCACGACCCCGATGGTGTGGACCGGCCGGTCGCTCGCTCGCGTGGGTTCTCGTCCTGGAGTCCAGCGCCAGGCACCACCCTCGCCGCCGATCGCGAGCCAATCGCCAGCCGGCCGGACGACCGCGACACCGTCGAAAGGGCGCCGATGGAGGACTGCGCCATCGGCCATCGCCCGGACCTCGACCGCGTCGGCCAGGCGGACCACGAAGCGCTCTCCCCAGCGCTCGGCGTGGCCCTCCCCCTCGACCGGCGGTCCCTCTCGAAGCAGGCGCCATCGGCCCTCTGCGCTCCAGAGTGCGCTCCGGATGCCTACGAACCACGGCCCGGATGGGCACTCCCCTTCGAGCCCTACGCGGGTTCCGTCGGCGAGGACCAGCGTGGCTCCCCCATCGTCGACCAGCGCGACGTGCGCATCGGACAGGCCCCAGCAGCCGTTGGTGTGTAGCTCCACCCAATCCGGCTGGATGCTCTGGTCGCGCCGATACCAATCGAGCTCGCCGTCGGAAAAGAGGAGCGTCCCGCCGTCACGGACCACGGCTTCCGTACACCGGTCGCTCTCGTGCGCGTAGATGGGCCGCGGCCAGGTCTCGCAGGAGCCATCGGGGCCACGGCTGACGAGCGCGACCGAGGGACCGAAGCGCCAGGCCAAGAGCTGGTGCGCGCCGTCCGGCACGGACACGAACCCGTCCCTCACGACATGGTAGCGGTCGTAGGCCTCGAAGCCTCCGGCCCAGGCGACCTGAACCTCGTCGCCGAGCGGCGCTGCATCCAACGCGTCGCCGGGAATCAGCCGCAGCCGGTGGGGCAGCTCGTACTCGAGAGCTCGAGCGAGCCACTCGCCGAGCACCGCGTCATCGACGAGCCCCTCGTCCCGACGCGCGAGCACTTCGGCAAGCACGACCTCGAGATCGAGCACCGCCACGGTCTCGAGGAACGCCGACTCGGCGGCGCTCACGGAACGCTCGCGCCAGACCGCCGCGAAGCCCCCCACGGCTCCCAGCACCACGATGGCGATCACACCGCCAATCGCCAGTCTGCGTGGAGCCGTCATGGCTCCAGCGTACGTCAGTCGCTCTCGGTCTGGCGGCCGCGGATCGCGCGGCGGGTCAGCTCGCGGAGCTTCGGGCGGGCCTCGCGCGCGAGCGCGCTCCGGGGCCAGCGGTTGATCAGCCGGCGAAGCGAGGCGCGCGCGGTGTCGATGTCGTCGAGCTCCTCGGCGCAGAGGGCGAGCAACCAGGTCGCGTCGTCCTGGAGGTCGCGATCGATGTTCTGCTCCACGACCTGACGGGCGTAGACCATGGCCTCGCTCTGCCGGTCCAGCTTCCGGAGGGCGCGGGCGAGGTGGTACTTGACCGACGGGATGTGGGCCGCCTCGTCTCGGAGGCGGATGGCCTCCTGGAAGCGCTCGGCGGCTTCGGCGTAGCGGCCGTTCCGCATCATCTCGAGACCGTTCTGGTAGGCCGCCACGCTCAGGTCGAGACGGAAGCGGTCGTAGGTGTCCCGGAAGAAGGCCGCCTCGGCCTGCGAGAGCTTCTCGCCGCGGACGTCCTCGTACTGGTCGACGACCTCTTGCCGGCGCTGCTGCCGGATGAGGTCGTAGAAGGCACCGGCCTTGGCCTCGGCCCGGGCACGCTCCTCGGCGCGGCGGGTCTCCTCGGCCAGCTCCTCCTCGAGCTCCTCGACCTGCCGGTCCAGGTGGCCCATCTCGGACTCGATCTCGCGGATCCGGGCGTCCGACGCCAGCTTGAGGCCAGCGAAGGAGATGACGGCCACGACCACGAGGAACACGCCGCCGTTCCAGTTGAAGCGACGCTCGTAGCCCGCCTGCCGCTTGGCGATGGACTTCACGTCCGCCCCCAGCGAGTTGACGAGGTTGTTCGTCTTGATCGTCAAGCCCCGGGACTCGATGATCTCGCGCTTGATCTCGCGGATCTCCTCGTCAGCGTCGCGCATCGCCCTGCCCGTACCCCCCGAAAGCGGCCCCTGCAAGCCCCGAGAGGCCGTTCGCTGGACCGGTTGACGCCCTGCGTCCCCTCTTTTACAAGCGGGCGTCGGCTCATCGGGCCCCTGGGGACCCACCGAGCCTGCACCCCCGAGATCGTTCGTGATTCGCCCCCACACCACCGCCGCTCTGATCGCCCTCGCGGGCCTGCTGGCCGCCTGCGCGGGACCCGTCCGCGTGCCCCTGGCCGGCCAGGGCGATCACGGCTCCGTGAGCGGCCTCGTGACCGTCGAGCCCATCGAGGGCGGCGCCCGCCTGGTCACCGTTTCGGCGAGCGACCTGCCGCCGCCGGCGCGCCTCGACCCGGACATGCGGACCTACGTGGTCTGGTTCCGGGGGGACGGAGACGACGCGCCGGTGCGGGTGGGTGAGCTCATCTACGAACCGGAGTATCGTGAAGGGCGGATGCACGCCGCCACACCGCTGGAGCGTTTCCAGCTCGAAATCACCGCCGAGCGCAGCGGCGACGCCGCCACGCCGAGCGACCACGTCATCGTCACCCAATGGGTGGACGAGGGCTGACAAGAAGGCCCCGAGGGGCCGAACCAGGAGCGAGCGAGAGCCATGGCAGATACCACCGACCTCAAGAAGGGCTTCAAGATGCTCATCGACCGGACGCCCTTCGTCGTGGTCGAGAGCCAGTTCGTGAAGCCGGGCAAGGGCCAGGCCTTCTTCCGGACCAAGCTGAAGAACATGATGACCGGCGCGGTGCTCGACCGGACCTTCAAGAGCGGCGAGAAGCTGGAGAAGGCCGACACCGAGGAGCGCGGCATGCAGTTCCTCTACAAGGAAGGCGACCAGTACGTCTTCATGGACAACGAGACGTACGACCAGATGCGTCTCTCCGAGGAGCTGCTCTCCGACAGCATCCACTACCTCCTCGACAACATGAACATCGACGTGATGCTCTTCGAAGGGCGTCCGATCGGCATCACGCCGCCGAACTTCGTCGAGCTCGAGGTCACCGAGACCGAGCCCGGCTTCAAGGGCGACACGAGCTCGAACACCACGAAGCCGGCGACCTGCTCGACCGGGCTGGTGGTGAACGTCCCGCTCTTCGTCGAGGTCGGGGACAAGCTCAAGATCGACACGCGCACCGGCGATTACGTCGAGCGCGTGAAGAGCTGAGCACCACCGGTTCCGTGAGCGAGAGCCCTCGCTACCCGATCGAGATCCTCCAGCGACTGCGGCCACCGGCCCCGGTGAAGCTGGGCGGTCGGGTGGTCGAGGTCTCCGGTGCGGAGGTGCGCCTCGAGGACATCACCGGCTCGGTCCGGGTCGAGTGCGAGGTCGCACCGCCGCTCGGCGCCTGGGTCATCGCCGAAGGCGAATGGAACGGCGTCGTGGTGGTGGGCGCCTGCGAGGTGCTCACGGCGCCGACCGGCGCTTTCCCCCGCGCCGATGGAGACTGGCCAGCCTTCCAGACCGATGGCGCCCAGCGCATGCGGGCGCTTCGCGCCCGTGCGAACGCCCGGCGCGCCGTGCGCGACTTCTTCGACGACCGCGCCTTCCTCGAGGTCGAGACACCGGCGGCGGTGCCCTCCCCGGGGCTCGACCTGCACCTGGACGCCTTTCCAGTCGCGGGTGTCGACCCGCCCCGCTGGCTGATCACGAGCCCCGAGTACCAGATGAAGCGCATGCTCGCGGGCGGCGCGCCGCGCATCTACCAGCTGGCGCGCTGCTGGCGACGCGGCGAGCTCGGGGCGAACCACCAGCCGGAGTTCACGATGCTCGAGTGGTATCGCGCGTTCGCGGGCTCGGCGGAGGTGATGCGCGACACCGAGCAACTGGTCGCGCACGTCGCGCGAACGATGCTCGACGGATCGACGGTGATCCCCGGACGCGGCACTCCCATCGACGTGGCGCCGCCCTGGCAGCGCCTGACGGTGGACGAAGCCTTTCGGACCTTCGCGGGCGTCGGCGTGCAGGACGTGCTCCCCGACGAGGAACGCTTCTTTCGCATCCTGGTGGACCAGGTGGAACCGCAGCTCGGTCGGATGCGCCCGATGTTCCTCACCCACTGGCCCGCGTCGATGGCGTCGCTCGCGCGGCTCGACCCGGACGACCCGAGCGTCTGCGATCGCTTCGAGGCGTACGTCGCCGGCATCGAGCTCTGCAACGGCTTCGGCGAGCTGGTCGACCCGGTCGAGCAGCGTCGACGGCTTCGAGCCGACCAGGAGCGACGGCTGGCCGAGGGGAAGATCGCCTACCCCATCGACGAGCGCTTCATCGGCGCGCTCGAAGAGGGCATGCCGCCCTCGGGAGGCAACGCGCTGGGCTTCGACCGGCTCGTGATGCTGCTTCTCGGCGCCGAGACCATCGGCGACGTCATGGCGTTCCCCGCCGAGCGACTCTGAGCGCCGGCTTCTCCCGCCCACCGATTCTGAGCGCTATCCTTCGCGGCATGTGCAGCGCCCGCCGTTTCGGCTCCCTGCTGGGCCTCTTGGCCTTGGGTGCCTGTGCGCGCGGTCCCGTCGTCTCCGCGAGCTACGAGGTGCCCGCCACGGTGCCACTGCGCTCGTTCCCACGGGTCGTCGTCACCAGCGGTCACGACAGCCTGGAGATCACCATGGCCCAGGAGCTGGTCGGCCATCTCCACTCGGACATCGAAGTTCGGCGGATGGACCGCGACACCCTCGAGCAGCTGCGACGCGCCGGGCAGATCCCGAGCGCCACGCTCGTGGTGATGATCGAGCTGCACACCGAAGAGGGCATCGACGTGCAGACGACGAGCCGCCAGGAGACCGTCTGCGGCCCCAACGGCTGCTACCGCCGGACCCGCTACGACAACTACGACGTACCGACGCTCAAGGCGACGACCACCCTCACCGTCTACGAGGGACCGACCGCGCGGGTGCTCCAGCGCGCGACCCTCGAAGCCAAGGAGCGAGGCCGGGAGTACGACGCGATGCGAGCGCGCATCCTCCAGCACTTCCTCACGGACCTGAAGCGGCTGGTCGACTCGCGCGCCGAGCGGGTCCAGGTGCGGCTGCTACCGGTGGACCTGCCCGGCGTGGACCAGGCGCTGGAGCTCATCGAGCTCGGCAAGTGGCGAGAGGGCCGGCTCGGTCTCGAGCGCGCCGCCCGGAGCGCCCCCGCCGACGCCCTCGAGCGAGGGCAGCGCGCGCGCCTCTACTACGACCTGGGCATCGCCCGCCGCTTCGATCCCGTGAGCGCGGAGCGCGACACCGACGCCCACTTCGACGCCGCGGAGGCCGCGCTGCGTCAGGCCATCGAGCTCGACCCCCGCCCCCGCTACGCCGACGCCTTGGCCCAGCTCCGGGAGCACCGGCGCGCCACCGCCGAGATCGCCCGCCAACGCGAGGCCACCGAACGGAACTTCGCCCTCGAGCGCCAACGCGACCCGACCTCTTCGGAGGTCCCGCCGCCGCCGCCCGGCTACGACGTCTCGCCGCCCCCCGGTTGAACGCCGTCAGTTGACGAACAGGATCCGTCGGCGGACGACGTAGCGACTCGCCACCACTCCACTGCGGTCACGCGCACGCTCCGTGTTCAGGTCGTCGATGGCCGCGATCCATGGTGCGAAGAGGCCGGTCGACCCATCCACGGGCACGTAGGCGTCCCCGAACATCCGCGTCAGGAGCGCGTTCAAATCGTCGACGTCGCGCCCGGCGGCAGCGATGAGGAGTTCGTAGTCGACGACGAGATCCTTCGGCTCGTCGAGGGCTTTTCGGACGTCCACCCCCATCGTCTCGCCAGGTGTCCAGGCCGTCTCGCTGAGGACGTAGACAAGTGGGGTCGTCCGCAGCGGGTCGCCGCCGTCCAGGACGATGCCCAGGTCTCGGAGACTCTCCTCCCACTGCTCGTACCCCACAGCGGAGATCGGCGCGGGAAAGCTCTGATGCTGCTGGTGGGGCCCGGCCAGCCACTCGAGGCGGTCGTCCGTCTCGACGAGGTAGGCCTGCCGTGCACGCTCGGAGTGTTCGATTGCCCGGAGGAACGAAAGGCGAGCCTGTTGCACGCGTCCGGCGTCGAGGAGCCGAATGGTCGCATCCTTCCCCCGAGCCAACTCATCGAGCTCGCTCCAATCGTAGCCCTGGATGAAGCTCGCGATCCCGCCCTGGAACGCGATCATCGCTCGAAGCCAGGCGATGTCGCCGACGTCGAAGCGAAAGAGCGGCATCTGTGCTTCGTAGTCGTCGTATCGAACCCGGTTCCCATCGGCGTCGACCGAGATCTCCCACATCGCGTCATCGCCATCCATGACGCCGTCGTCGTTCCAGTCGACCAGCCACGCGGCGGGACAGAGCATCAGCTCGATCTCCGGAGCGCGTTCGGCGACGGCCAGGTGCTGGTCGGCTCGTTCGAAGCCGCGGATGATCCTCTCACGCGACGCCCGGAGCGCTTCCACGTTGATCTCGGCGACGGCCCTCGCATCCGACGACATGTCCACCTCCTGCGCGACCGCGGCGGCGAGCCGTGGGTGTTCCGCCGCCAGCTCGATCATGTCGAAGAAGAACTCGAAGCGTTCGTAGTGCTTCCACAGCGGGATGAAGCCGAGCGCGACGTCGGCGACCCCTGCGACCAGATGCAGGTACGGGTTGTCCGGGTCTCCCGGAAGGGAGGCGTTCGCGGCATTCAGCGCCGCCTGGAAGCGCCCTTCGTGCAGCTCGCGGATGGCCGGGCGAGCGCGGTCGTGGGCGCTGCGAAGCTCCCCAGAGATCGACAGCGCGTCGGAGGAAGCCAGTGCGCGGATGCGGGCCGCTCGTGCCTCCTCCATCGTCGGTCGGACGTCCGGTTCCGGCGACTGCGACGCTCCGCAGGCGACGAGTGCGGCGCTCAGACACATCCTCGCGACTCGGCTCCCCATCGCCGGCGACCGACGCAAGAGTCGAGCCAGGCCAGCACCGCCGCGTCCTCGATGCCAGCGGCGAGAACCAGCGTTCACGATGCTCCTCCCGTGCGCGACAGGATGTCCCGGCGCCGTAGCGCAGACCTCAATCCGTTGCGCGCTTGGCGGCTTCCCAGAGCTCATCGCGCCCGGCGTCGTCCAGGTCGCGCAGCGAAGTGTCGGCATCGGCGGCGGCCAGCTCGGCGTGGCGGAAGCGCTTGGAGAAGCGGTCGAGGCTCCCGCGGAGGGCGGACTCCGCGTCGATGCCGCGCTGGCGACCCAGACTGACCAACGCGAAGAGCAGGTCGCCGAGCTCGGCCTCGAACTCGGCGTCGCTCTCGGCCCGGTCGAGCTCGGCGAGCTCCTCGTCGACCTTCGCGCGAATGGCGGCCGAGTCGGGCCAGTCGTAGCCGACCGCGGCGGCCTTCTCGCCGACGCGGTAGGCGCGGAGCAGCGCCGGGAGCGCCACCGGGACACCGCCGAGCGCGCCGCGCTGGCGGACCTTGGCGCCCTTCTCCTTGGCCTTCTGCTCTTCCCAGCGCGCGATGGCTTTGGCGCCCCCGTCGACCTCCTGGTCCTCGTCGCCGAAGACCCAGGGGTGGCGCCGGATCATCTTCTGCTCGATGGCGTGGACCACGTCGTCGATGCCGAAGTCACCGGCACGCTCGGCGATGGCGGACTGGAAGACGATCTGGAAGAGCAGGTCACCGAGCTCTTCCTTCAGGGCCTTCGGCTCGCCGCCGTCGATCGCCTCGACGACCTCGAAGGCCTCCTCGAGCACGTAGGGGCGGAGGGTCTCGAGCGTCTGTTCTTTGTCCCAGGGACAGCCGTTCGGACTCAGCAGGGTCTCCATGACCTCGACCAGGGCCGGCAGGGAGGCGCCCTTCGGGGCGGCGTCGTCGGTGCTCATGGAAGGGTCGATAGCACGCCGGGGAGGCTCGGCGATCGGGGGAGCCCCGCCAGCACCTCCGTCGGGCGCGCCGCGCGACCGCGCCAGTTGGGCCGTTCGCGCGACGAGGTCCCCGGGACGTTCTGGGGGCGGCGCTCGAGCCAGAGGTCCTCGAGCGAGATCATCACCGCTCCCGCGCCCGAGCTCGCCATCTGCGCCAAGGCCGCCTCGAGGGCGGCGGTCGGCGAGGCCTGCTGGGGGAGCCCGAGCTGCCGCAGCAGGAGCCGGCGCTCCGCGACCCGACGTTCGGCCGCCGCCGCAGCGGACGCCTCGTCGAGCAGCCCGAGGGAAGCGAAGAGCCCGACGTCCTCCGCCAACCACCACGCCGCGAAGAGCGGCAGGTCGTGTGTGTTGATCGACGCGAGCGCGCCGGGCGGAACGGCCGCGGGGATCGGACGCGGCTCGGGCTGGGCCAGCTCGAGTTGGAGCACCCAGGTTCGCGCGAAACCCGCCTCGTCCATCGCCTCACGAACGTCGGGTGGGACGGTGCCGAGATCCTCGCCGACGATGGCGCAGCCATGACGATGGCTCGAGAGCGTGAGCAGTCCGTAGAGCGACTCCCGGACCCAGGTCGGATGCCGTCGATACACACCGTCGCGAGCGCTGGCGCCCTTGGGAATGCAGTAGACCCGGTGGAGCCACGCGACGTGGTCGACGCGGAGGATGGACGCCGGCGCCATGTGGTGTGCCAGGCAGCGACGGAGCAACGCGAAGCCGTCGCGCGCCGCGACCTCGAGGTCCATCGGAGGGAAGCCCCAGTCCTGTCCACCCTGGAAGAGCGAGTCCGGCGGCGCGCCGACGCTCAACCCCTCGACGAAGCGATGCGGATGGCGGCGGACGTCGAAGCCCATGCCGTGCACGCCGAGCGGCAGGTCGAGCAGAAGCCCTCGCTCGCCGCCGAGCGTCTGGAGCTGCTCGCTGGCCCGGTGCTGCGCCCACGCGAAGGCGCGAACCGCAGCGGGGTCGTCGCCACCACGGAACGCTGCGTAGGCGCCGTGCTCTGGATCGGCGGCGAGCCATCCGTCGACCTCGGCCCGGTGGGCGGCTGCCTCGGCCACCAGCCCAGGCCACGCCTGGGCCCAGACGCGGTCGGGCTCGACGAAGCGCGTGGGCGGGCGCATCCCCGTGGCGTGGCGGGCGGCGACCAGGAGCTCGTCCCAGAAGCAGCGGCTCACTGGGGCATAGGGGCTCGGCTCGTAGGCCAGGGGCTGCCCGTCGATGACCGAGCTGGCGAGGAAGCGCGGCAGCAAGGGCAGCGTCGCGGTGAAGGCACCGCCGGCGGCGTGGACTTGGTCCGCGAGCCGTGCGAGCGCCGCCAGATCGCCATGCACCGGCGCCTGTACGTCGTGAATCGCGTGGACGGGCGCGAAGAGCCCCCAGCCCGGTGGAAGCGGCAGAGCCCGGCGAGGCGCGAGCACGAAGGTCGCGCGGAACCCGGCCGCGTCGATGGACCACACCCCATCGATGAGCGCGCTCGGCAGGACGGGTCCGCCGTCCGGACCGACGACGACTCGGCCGCGCCACGGCTCTCCGGGCTCGCCGGGCATCGGCGCGACCTCGACCTCGAGCGGCGTCCCTGGTGGCCAGTCGCCGACGAGCGAGACCCCGTGCGGGGTTCGGCGGGCACGCTGGCAGGGCGTCAACGGTGCCGCCGTGGGCGCCGGGCCGAGGCGGTCGAGAACGGCCTGCAGGGAAGCCGGGGGCGCGGTGCGCGGTTCTCCCCACGCATCGTGGGTGTCCACGAGGAGGCCCCGCGCGAGCGCTCGGTCACGTAAGCTGTGATCGACGGAAGGATCGGCCACGACGCGGGCGTATCATCGAGGGCCCTGGGGCGGTAGGAGACCGGACGGAGATGGCGCGAGGAGAATCGGAAGCGAAGCAGAGTCACGGCGCCGCCGTGGCCATCTGGTCGGTCTTCGGCGTCGCCTGCCTCGCGGTGGCCTGGGTCGTAGTTCGGGTCAGCGGTGACCCGGACGTCCCGGACGACCCCTTTGGCACCAGCGAGCCCCACCCGGGGATCGAAGGGCCGCTTCGAGGATTGAACGCGCGTGGCTGTGGTCTCGCCTCCGGGCCCCGCATGGGAGGGCCCGCGATGCCGGGGCCCATGGACGCCAAGGCGCACCTCGAGCGCCGCGGGTACGTGGAGTCGGTCGCGTTCGGCGAGCCGCAGACCCTGCCGCTGATCGTCCCGGGTGACGAGCTGGAGGGCGCCTGCGGGGTCGTGGCGGCGGTCGCGACACCCAGCGGCTACCTGGAACGGACCGAAGTCGACGGGCAGACCACCCTCCCCTGCGATCACGGGGTGATCCTCACGGCGGTCTGCGGCGCCGAGGACGTGGCCATCCAGGGCCATGGCGAGGCTCGCGTGGGGATCTACCTGATGCCCAGCGTACTCCCCGACCCGGCGCTCGCCGCCGATCTCGTGCTGGCCCACGCGGAAGCGGTCACACTGCTCGGCTCATCTGGATGGACTCCAGTTCCGGAGGCGATCCATGGCTCCTTCACCGGCGGACGACTCGACGATCTCCCGGAGCACCCGAGCGGCGGCTGTGTCGCCTACGTGGTGGCGGGGCTCGGGGTCGGCCACGTTCACGGCAGCTGGATGGGCCGCATGGTCGGCCAGGGGAACGCGCCCGACCGGTTCCTCACCGGCGCCGTGGTGTGCGAGCACTCGCGCCGGACCGAGCTCACCGGGGCCGTTCCCGGCGGCACCCCGGTCATCATCGCTCGGCCCTACCGCGTGGAGGGCGGTCCCAGCGTCCCCGCTGCGCGGGCGGCCGTTCCGCTCACCATGCTCGGGCCCGGCGATCGGCTTCCCATGCCGCCATCGCTGGACGATCGGGGCGCGCCATGATTCCGGCACCCACCTTCGGTTGACGATCCACCGGGTGGCGCGGCATTGTCTCGCCCCGTCGTTCCCGAACGACGCCCCCGCCATGGGCTACAAGAAGTCCGAGATCTCCCAAGCCCAGATCGTCGACGCGGCGATCCGGGTCCTCGCGCGCCAGGGCTACGCCCGCACCTCCCTGCTCGACATCGCTCGGGAAGCCGGGATGAGCAAGGGCGCGGTCCACTACCACTACCCGACCAAGGAAGCGCTGCTCCAGGTCGTGCTCGAGAGCGCCACCGACAAGGTGCAGGAGCAGACCATCGCGGCGTGGCAGACCGAGGCGACGCCCTTCGGCTCGCTGCGGAAGTCGCTCGAGACCCTCTGGGAGGTCCGTGCGGCGCGTACGCCCGAGGCCCTCGTGGTGGCCGACCTCCTCGCGCTGAGCCTCACGGACGAGTCGCTCCGGCCCCAGCTCGCCGACTACTATCGACTCGCCGCGCAGCAGATCCGCGAGTACCTCGACAGCCACCTCGTCGCTCTCGGGCTCGAGCCGAAGATCCCGATGGAGATCCTGCCGCGCATGGTCATCGGGCTGCTGGACGGCCTCGTCATGCAGGCCTTCGTGGAGCCCGACGCCCTGAAGCCGGAAGAGGTCGTGAAGGCCATCGAGACGCTGGCGATGGGCCTCTTCGCTCCCGGCAACCGATGATCGACGCCTTCGACGCGATCCGCGGACAGGACGCCGCCGTCACGGCGCTCCGTCGGGTCGTCGCGCAGGACCGCATCGCGAGCGCCTACCTCTTCGAGGGCCCGAGCGGCGTCGGCAAGGAGCAGGCAGCGCTGGCATTGGCCCGTGCGGTCATCGGGGAGAAGGCCTGGCCCCGAATCCGTTCGGGAGCGCACCCGGACGTGCGCATCTATCGACCGCGCGACGAGGGCCACCGGAACATCCGCGTGGAGTTCCTCCGCGAGGAGGTGCTCCGACACGCGGAGTACGCGCCCTTCGAGGGAAAGAACGCCTTCCTCATCTTCCCGGAGGCGGACGTCTCGTTCCCCGAGATCCACCCGGAAGCCGGCAACGCGCTGCTCAAGACCCTCGAGGAGCCAAAGCCGGGCGTCACCTTCGTGCTCCTGGCCGAGCGGCCGAAGCGGCTCCTGCCGACCATCCGCTCGCGCTCGCAGCCGCTCCGCTTCCAGCGCCTCGAGGGCTCGGTGGTCGAAGCCATCCTGGCCGAGCACGGCGTCGACGAGCAGACCGCCGTGATCGCCTCGGCGCTGAGCGGTGGGCGAGCCGACAAGGCGCTCTGGCTCGCCGAGGAGGAGCGCGCCCAGCAGCTCTTCGAGCTCGCCATGCGTGTCGACGAAGTGACCGCCGACCACCGGCCGGACGCCCTGGTCGACGTCGCCGACGAGCTGGCCAAGCAGGAGGACCTGCGCGCCGCCCTGGAGGGCCTCGGGGCCTACTACGCCGACCTCGCGCGAGCGGCGCTCGGCGTTCCCGACGAGGGGTTGGCCTTCCGCCATGAGGCCGGTCCCATCCGCCGTCGAGGCGAGAAGCTCGGTGCGCGAAGGGCTGCGGCTCGGGTCGAGCTGCTGACCGCGATCTTCGAGGACCTGGACGCCAACGCCAACAAGGGCGCCGCCATGGACTCGCTGATCTTCCGGCTCCGAACCGCGCGTTGAGCCGCACGGCCGCTGGCGACCTGCACGAGCGCGCGCGATGGCGTAGGCTCGCGCGCCCATGTCTTCGAAGCCTTTCTACGTCACGACGCCGATCTACTACGTCAACGACAAGCCCCACATCGGCCACGCGTATTCCACCGTCGCCGCCGATGTGCTGGCGCGCTACGCGCGGCTGCGCGGACGCCCCACCCGCTTCCTGACCGGCACCGACGAGCACGGCCAGAAGATCCAGGAGAAGGCCGCGGAGCTCGGAGAGGATCCGCAGGCCTTCGTCGACCGGATGGCCCCGCCCTTCAAGGAAGTGGCCGAGCAGATGGACTGCTCCTTCGACGACACCATCCGGACCACCGAGCCGCGGCACATGGAGAAGGTCAAGGAGCTCTGGAAGATCCTCGAGGCCAAGGGCGACATCTACCTCGGCGAGTACGAGGGCTGGTACTCGGTCTCCGACGAGGCCTTCATCACCGACACCGAGTACGAAGAGCTCGACGAGGTCACGAAGTCGAAGGTCAAGCGGCTGAGCGAGCCGAGCTACTTCTTCAAGCTCGGCGAGTACACGGACCGACTCCTCGAGTTCTACGAGAAGCACCCGACCTTCGTGCAGCCGGAGGGCCGCTTCAACGAGGTGAAGGCCTTCGTGAAGGGCGGGCTCCGCGACCTCTCGGTGTCGCGCACCTCCTTCGACTGGGGCGTGCCCGTCCCAGGCGCGGACGGGCACGTGATGTTCGTCTGGGTCGATGCGCTGACGAACTACATCAGCGCACTCGGCGGCCCGGCCGAGGAAGGCGAGGCCGAGCTCTACGACCAGTTCTGGGGTGAAGACGCCCAGCAGATCCACATCGTGGGCAAGGACATCCTCCGCTTCCACGCGATCTACTGGCCCGCGTTCCTGCTGAGCGCCGGCATCGAGCCGCCGACCCAGGTCTGGGCCCATGGCTGGCTGACCATCAACGGCCAGAAGATGAGCAAGCGCTTCGGCAATTTCATCCCGCCGAAGCCACTCGTCGATGCCTTCGGCGTCGACGTGGTCCGCTACTACCTCATGCGGGAAGTCGGCTTCGGCCAAGACGGCGACTTCGCCCACAAGCACGTGCTCGCGCGCTACAACGGCGAGCTCGCCAACGGCCTCGGCAACCTGCTCAACCGCATGGTCACCTCGATCGTGCGCAAGCAGCTCGAGGGCAAGGTGCCCGAGCCCGGCGAGCCCACCGAGCAGGAGAAGGCGCTGCTGCTGACCGCCGAGCGTGTCGCCAAGGAGGCTGCGGCCTTCCTCGACAACGTCCAGCCGCACCGCGCGCTCGAGAAGATGTGGGAGCTGGTCGGCGAGACCAACCGCTACGTCGACCAGACCGCGCCGTGGGCCCTCGCCAAGGAGGGCAAGATGGAGGAGCTCGGCCGGGTCGCCTACACGGTGCTCGAGTCGCTCCGCTGGCTCTCGGTGATGATCGCGCCCTTCATGCCGACGAAGGCCGCGGGCATCCGCGAGCAGCTGGGTCTCGAGCCCATCGAGCCGGAGGTCGGCACCGACCTGTGGCCGAGCGCCTGGGGCGAGCTGAAGCCGGGCACGGAGACCGCTCCTGGCGATCCCCTCTTCCCGCGCGTGCACCCGAAGGAGCAGGCGAAGCTCTTCGCGAGCTTCGGTCTCGGGCCCGACGGTGAGCCGGCCCCCGATCCGGAGGGGGACGCCCCGAAGGCGAAGAAGGCCAAGAAGAAGAAAAAGAAGAACGAGCCGCTGCCCGAGGGCTGCATCGCGTTCGATCAGTTCCTCGCGGTCGAGCTCAAGGTCGGCCTCATCCAGAGCGCCGAGCCGGTCGACGGCAGCGACAAGCTGCTGAAACTGGCCATCGATCTCGGCGAGGACTCACCCCGCCAGGTCCTCGCCGGCATCCGCAAGCATTACGAGCCCGACGCGCTCGTGGGCAAGCGGGTAGTCGTGGTCGCCAACCTCGCGCCGCGGAAGATCTTCGGCCTCGAGTCGCAGGGCATGGTCCTCGCGGCCTCGACCGACGACGCCTTCAGCGTGCTGACGGTCGAAGCCGAGATCACGCCCGGCACCCGCGTGAGCTGACCACTGCCCCGCGCCCGCCCAGGGTTCAGATCAGACCGGTGCAGTCGACGGTGATCGACGCAGCCGCGTTGTTCGCCTCGTCGCACTCGGACTGACCGCCCGAAACGGCGTCGCCGGTTCCGTCGTCGTCGACGATGGCGTGGAGCTCGAGGAGGTTGTCGGCGTCGAGCGGCGGCTCCGAGACCTCGAGCTCCACCCACTCGCCCGCGCCCGAGAGCAGGATGCGGCTGGTCAGGGCCACCCCGAGGAGCGCGCTCCGGTCCGGCGCCGCGCCTGCGAAGAACGCCACCGGAATGCCGGCCGGGACCCCACGCGCTCCGCGGTTCTCCACCCGGGCCCGGAGCGTCACCCTGGCCGGGCAGGCGCGCACGTCGGCGCTGAGCGAGGTGACCACCAGGTCCGGGGCCAGGGTGACCTCGTCCGGGTCGAGCAAGGTGTTCAGGCGGTAGGTGTTGTGGCCTTCCCAGCTGCGCGCCTCTCGGGCGGGGACGGTGCCGTCGTCGCGGATGTTGTCGACGTGATAGGCGTGCTGGTTCCAGATCGAGCGCGTCGGCACCCAGTTCGCGAGCACGTCCTGAAAGACCCGGACCCCCTGGGTGGGTCCGTCGAAGGGCAGCGAGCGCGAGCCGCAGGTCCCCGCCCCGCCGTTGCTGACCACCACGACCTCCGCGTGGCCATCGCCGTCCACGTCGGCCACCACCGGGTACTCGACCGCGGTCAGGCTCGTGTTCGAGGCGTACCAGAGAACGCTGCCGTCCATCCCGCTGAGGATGCGGAGGTGGCACTCGTCGCCGTAGAGGACTTCGGCCGAGCCGTCGAAGTCGAAGTCGAAGACCGTCGAGCCGACCGATCCGGTCGAGCTGTCCTCGCTGGCCACCGACCAGAGCACGTGCGGGGAGGCGGGGATGTCGGGGTCGAAGAGGACGTAGCGGTTGTCGCCGGCCACGCCGATCTCGGGCCTTCCGTCGGCGTCGAAGTCCGCAACGGTCGGCGGGCCGGCGAGGACCCCCGAGGTCTCGTAGGGGATCGGTCCGAACACCGTGTTCCCGGTCGCCCCGTCGAGGATCGCAAAGGTGGTCTCGCTGATCGAGACGACCTGCGGCCCCGGCGAGCTCGGGTCGTCGATGACGTGCGCGATGGCGGTCTGCCCACGGGCGACGGCAGGGGAGCGCCAGAGCACGGAGCCGTCGTCGTTGAAGGCCACGTTGGAGGCGAGCACCTCCATCCGGTCGTCCCCATCGATGTCGGCGACGGTGGGCGCGTTGACGGCGAGCGTGCCGAGGATGTCGTTGAGCTCGGGGGCGGACCAGCGGAAGGTGCCATCGGCAGTGAAGACCGATCCGCCGGCGACGATCTCCGGGCTCCCGTCGCCCTCGAGGTCGGCGATGGCGACCGATCCGTAGCGGGTGGTGACGGTGGTGCTGCTCCGCCACTCGACCTCACCGATGTGGGAGAAGGCCGCCACGTACTGCCCGCCGCTGCCACAGCCGCCGCCGCTCGCGAGGATGGCGACGATCTCCACGCTCCCATCCCCGTCGAGATCGGCGGCCGCCGCGGAGGTGCCGCCGCAGATCGCGTCGGCGATGGGCGACTGCCAGAGCAAGGTCCCGTCATCCCCGGAGAGCGCGGTCAGGTGACTCTGGCTCACGTTGCTCGCGTAGGTGACAGCGACCACGTCCGGCGTATCCAGCGGGGTGATCGCGCCATCCCCGTTGTCGTCGGTGAGCTGGACGACGAGCGGGATCGAGGTCGACTGCTCCTCGTCCCAGTGCCAGTCGAGGGCAGGCTCGAAGACGCCCGAGGGCGGGACGTAGCGGCAGACGGCGTCCTCCGGGATCGGGATGCATCGCCGCACGAGAGGCTCGCAGGTCTCCTCGGCGACGCAGTCGGACTCGTCGGTGCACTCGGCGCCGGGCGGGATGCACGCGCCGCCCACACAGAGCTCCTCCGTGCCGCAGCAGAGGCTGTCGTCGCCACAACGGGTCCCGGCGCAGGCGGGCCGACAGACCTCGCCCACGCACTCCTCGTCCGCGGTGCAGCAGGCGCCCATCGAGCCGCAGCGGATCACGCACCCGGCGTCGGCCATCGGCCCACCCGCATCCGCGGGTCCTCCGTCCTCGCCCGGGGGGCCGCCGTCCGTCCCCGCCGCGTCGACCCGGACCATTCCCGAGTCCATCGGGCCCTCAGGGGCGTCGTCACCGCAGGCGAGGAGAGAGGCCGCAGCGACCAAGAGGGCCAGCCGTTGGAGGCCGGTGCGAGAGGCATGGCGGGTCATGAGCCCCGAGGATCGGCGTTCACCTCGGCAGACACAACCTCCGCGCCCGAGTCGCAGGCATGGTCCTCGCGGCGTCGACCGACGACGCCTTCAGGCGTGCAGGCACCCGCGTGAGCCGAGCGCTACCAGCCGCCGCCGCGGCAGCAGAAGCGCATGCGGATGCTGGCGCTGTTCCCGTCGTCCCAGGCGACGACGTTGTCCTTGCCGGCATCCGCGTTGCTGTCGTCCTCGGTGTCCCACTTGACCTCGCGGGTGTCCCAGCCGCCCGGACAGGCCCGCCCACGCGGCACCACGGTGCAGAAGCTCTCGGGTAGCAGCACGTGGTGTCCGTCCTCGTTGTAGGACCACGAGAGGTTGCCATTGGCTTCTATGGAGAAGTCCGGGTTGGTGCCGATGCCGGCGTCCGTGAAGAAGCGAATCGGCGCGTCGTTGGTCACCATCCGGATCCAGTTCGCTGCGATCTGGGAGTAGAAGCCGAGGTCGCCGGTACTGGTGATCTCGGCGCCGCCGCGCTGGATGACACCGTCACGGAGCCGAATCCGCGACCCGAGGAGATCGTTGGTGGCGACGAGGTCGTTCCCGACGTTCACGTTGGCGGACGAGGACACCGTGGTGCCCAGCACCGTGTCGGTGGCGGTGACGTTGGCCGCGCTCACGTCGCCGGTGAACGTTCCGCTTCCGTTGAAGTTGCCGTCCGCTGCCGAGAGCCCGCCAGTGCTCACGGACGCACTGGAGAGCGCTCCCGTCACGTCGACGTCGCAGCTGGAATCGGAACAACCCGCGTCGACGTCGCCGACTTTCCGCTCGATCCAGGTCTTCATCAGGCCGAAGTTGAAGTTCATGTCGCTGGCGCGCGCCGGCGTGTTCGCCGAGAACGAGATCAGGTCCGTGACCCCCGGCTGCGCCACCGTCGTCGTGACGCTCGCGAGCACGGCCACGACGACGCTGACCGCGGCGGTCTTCACCCACGAGTGGGAGGCCGAGCGCTTCCCGGCGCGGTAGGCCGCACGGAGCCGTTTCGCTTCTCGCGGGTCCACCCCGAGCCGGGCTGCCGCTGCGCGGCCGACCTTCCCTCCTTCGAGCACGGCCAAGACGTCGTTCACCGGGTCGCTTCCTGCTTCGTTCATGCAGCGTTCCTCGCTTTGGGACGCGATCGTAGCGCCTGACGCACCGCCGAGCACGCCCCTGCGGCATCGAGCAGCACCAAACGATTCCACGCTCACGGACGAGCGGATAGGCTCGCCCCTCGTTCGCGGAGCCACGGGGCGAAGACCCGATGGCGGCCCACGAACGCCACGACCCGGTGGGGCGGGTCACCAAACCGGGATGGGACAGTCGATGAGAGTCCGAGAGACGATGAGCCGTGTCGTGCTGTGTCTGGCCCTGGCGTCGGGGGGGTGCGGAGACGACGGGGGCACCCCGGACGCCGGCCCGACGATGTGCGCGACCGACGAGGACTGCGACGACGGCGTGTTCTGCACGGGCACGCCGACCTGCGACCCGACCAACGTCTCCGCCGCGCCCAACGGCTGCGTGCCCGGCGAGCGTCCGTGCGCGGCCGACCGCGCGTGCGACGAGCTCGCCCGGACCTGCCAGACCGTCTGCGCGGTCGCCCTCGACATGGACGGCGACGGCCACGATGCCGTCGAGTGCGGCGGCGACGATTGCGACGACGGCGACCCGAACCGCTACCCCGGGAACGCCGAGCTGTGCGACGGCGCGGACCACGACGAAGACTGCGACCCGGCCACCTTCGGGCCGAAGGACGCCGACCGCGACGGCGCCTTCGACGCGCGCTGCTGCAACGTGGACGCGAGCGGTGAGGCCACGTGCGGCACCGACTGCGACGACCTCCAGCCGACCATCAACCCGTCGGCGACCGAAGCCTGCGACTTCGTCGACAACGACTGTGACAGCAGCATCGACGAGGGCGTGCTCGTCTCCGGCTACGTCGACGCCGACTCCGATGGGTTCGGCGACGCGGCCATGCCGGTGGAGGCGTGCGCCGGCACTCGGCTCTTCGCGCCGGTGGATGGCGACTGCGACGACGCCGATCCGTCGCGGCACCCCGCTCTGCCAGAGCTCTGCGACATGGTCGACAACGACTGCGACGGCACCGTCGACGAGGAGACCCGAGCGCTGACCTGGTACCGGGACGCCGATGGCGACGGCTTCGGCTCCGCCCTCAGCGGCACCCAGGAATCCTGCCTGCCGCTCGTTGGCTACTCGCTCCGACCCACCGACTGTGACGACACCCTTCGCGGCGTGAACCCCGCCGCGCCCGAGCTCTGCAACGGTCGCGACGACGATTGCAACGGTTTCGCGGACTACATCCTCGGGATCGGCGACCTCGAGGACGACGACCGGGACGGCGAGCCGGATCTCGCGTGCCCCGGCATCGGCACCGACTGCGACGACAACGACCCCAACGCAGCGACCGGCGTTCCGGAGCTCTGCGACGACATGGTCGACAACGACTGCGACGGGAACGTCGACGAGATGGCCGACCCGGTCTCCTGGTACGTCGACCTCGACGGCGATGGCTATGGCGACGAGTCGGAGGCGGTGGTGACGAACTGCGCATTCCAGCCTGGCCGTGTCTATCGAGGCGGCGACTGCGACGACTCGGACGCGACCGTGCGCCCCATGCGCGACGACCCCTGCAACGCGTCGGACGACGACTGCGATGGTGCGCTCGACGAGAGCGCGCCTCGGATCGCCTACTTCCTCGACGCCGACGGCGACGACTTCGGCGTGGGCGAGGCGGTGTTGAGCTGCATCCGGCCGGCGGGCCATGGCAACTATGCCGGCGACTGCGACGATAGAAGTGCGAGCGTGTACCCGAACGCGCCCGAGGTCTGCGACGAGGTCGACACCGACTGCGACGGCACGACCGACGAGGGCGTCACGGCTCCCTACTACGCCGACGGCGACGGTGACGGAGCCGGTGCCGGAGACGCCGTGGGTCAGGCGTGCATGCCCCCCATGGGCTTCTCCGGAGTCGACACCGACT
This sequence comes from uncultured Sandaracinus sp., assembly GCA_964462035.1. Classification (GTDB taxonomy): domain Bacteria; phylum Myxococcota_A; class Polyangia; order Polyangiales; family Houyiibacteriaceae; genus UBA1660. The sequence continues at coordinate 9,027 of CAYXAP010000039.1, read as the reverse complement.
GCGATGACGACGACCCGGCGCAGAGCCCGCTCGCCACCGAGGTCTGCGACACCTTCGACAACGACTGCGACGGCAGCACCGACGAGACCGGCGACATGGGCTGCTCCATCCCGAACGCCGTCGCGACGTGCGGCAGCCTCGGCTGCGAGATCATGTCGTGCGTCGCGCCCTTCGACAATTGCCGCAACCCGCTCGCCTGCGACACCGACACCTCGTCGGACGTGCTCCACTGCGGCGGCTGCGGCATGCCTCCCTGCGGCACCGGTGCGGCGTGCGTGAGCGGTGTCTGTGAGACGGACATCGTCCAGGTCATCGCCTCGGACGGCAACTCGTGCGCCCTTCGTGGAAACGGCACCTTGGTGTGCTGGGGCGCCGGCTCACCGATTCAGGCGGGCGGCAACGTGCCGGCGGTCCAGACCGGTTTCCCGTCATTCGTCGAGATGGAACGGGGTCAGAACACCGCGTGCGGCCTCACCTCCGACGGCCTCTGGTACTGCTACGGCTACGACGCCACCGGCCAGCTCGGCGACGGAACGCCGACCAACGCCAACCAACCGCCCGGCATGCCGCTCGGGCTGCCAGGCATCGTGGACATCGGCTTGGGCCGCGGGTTCTCGTGCGCCGCCCTCGCGACGGGCCAGGCGGTCTGCTGGGGCGAGGGTGTCTACGGAAACCTCGGCAATGGCGCGTCGGCCAGCAGCCCGACGCCGGTCGGCGTGGTCGGGCTGACCGGAGCCGTTCGCGTCGCGGCGGGGATGGGGCTCAACTTCTCCAACTCGGAGCACCACGCCTGCGCCGTGACCGACGTCGGCACCGTATACTGCTGGGGTTGGGGCGTTCAGGGCCAGCTCGGCAACGGAGTCGCCGAGTCGCGCAACACGGCGCAGCAGGTCGTGGACAACATGGGCCGCCCGCTGACGGGCGCGGCCGACGTCGCGACCTGCGACAACGGGTCGGGCGGCGGCGCGTCCTGCTCGCTGATGACCGATGGAACCGTGTTCTGCTGGGGGGACAACAACAACGGACAGCTCGGGCGGGGAATCATTGGCGGCACTCGGGCTCATGCGCTGCGCGTCCTCGTCGGTGGCACCACACCGCTGGGCGACGTCGTCGCCATCGACGGCGGCTATCGCTCGTTCTGCGCGCTGGTCGACCCCGAAGGCGATGGCACCGGCGCGCTCTACTGCTGGGGCCACGCCGCGAACTTCAAGTTCGGCAGCGACGTCGGCACGTTCACGGGCGAACCGACGCAGGTCTCGACCGTGAACGACTTCGTGTCGTTCTCCATGGGCTACGACCAGATCTGCGGCCTCCGCACGGACGAGAACGTGTACTGCTGGGGCGTCGGCACCTCGGGCCGACTCGGCGTCGCCGGCAGCACCGCGAACCGCGGCTACGAGCTGCCGGTCTCCAACCTGCCCTGAGCTCACCGAAGGTGGCCACGTTCGTGAGCGAGGCCCTTGCTGGCCAAGCTCGGCGTGCAAGGCTCGAGCACATGCTCGCGCTCATCGGGGCCCTCCTCGCGGTACTCGTCGGCCATGGCGTACTGACCGCCGTGGTCGCACGGATCGCGGGCGTCCCCCCCAAGGCCGTGGGCCTCTTCGCCGGCCCGAAGCTCTGGGAGGGTGAGATCGGGGGCCTGCGCATCAAGCTCGGCGCGCTGCCCTTGATGAGCTACGTCGAGTTCGATCAGACCGGTCCGGAAGACCAGCCGACGACCACCCTGGACATGGCGCCGCGCTTCAGTCGCCTCGCCATCGCGCTCGTCCCGTGGGCAATCCTCCTGACCCCGGCCTTCGTGATCCTCGGACCGACCGGAGCCATCGAGGCGCTGGCCGATGGCTTCGTGGGCTTCCCGCTCGGCGGGCTCCTCTTTTGGAGCGAGGGCGTCGAACGCGTCGACGCGATTCGTCAGCTGCTCGAGACGACGAACGGAGCGACCATCGCCGGTCTCGGCATCGCGACGCTCACCGCGGCCAACCTCCTCCCCTTCCCCGGCAACAGCGGCACACGTGCGATCACCGCTCTCCTGCCGGCCGGCGTCGAACGGATCCTCCCCCCTGTGTGGGCGCTGATGATTCTCTCGACGCTGGGCTGGGTCATCGCCCTCGTGATGTGGGCCGTATCGGGCTGACGCCTTGCATTTCTCGCCCTGACGCGGGGCCCCGCGCGGTAGCCTCACGGCATGCTGCCGTGGTGGGCTTGGGTTCTCATCGGAGTCGGAGGCTTGCTCCTCCTGGTTCTGATTCACGATCTCGTTCAGCGGAGGGACGCGGTGCTGCGGAACTTCCCGATCGTCGGGCACCTCCGTAGCCTGATGATCGTGCAGGGGCCGAAGCTCCGGCAGTACATCGTCGCGCGCAACGACGAAGAGCGACCCTTCACCCGTGACCAGCGCTCGTGGGTCGCACGCTCGGCGGCGAAGGAGAACAACTACTTCGGCTTCGGCACCGACAACGATCTGGAGCAGTCGGCGGGCTACCTGATCCTGAAGCAGAGCGCGTTTCCGCATCCGGAGCCGCACAAGGGCGACCCCGACTACGATCCGAAGCACCCGATTCCCTGTGCGAAGATCCTCGGCGGGGCCCGCGAGCGTGCGAAGGCGTACCGGCCGAAGAGCATCTTCTACGTCTCCGCGATGAGCTATGGCTCGCTCAGCGCGCGGGCGGTCCAGGCCATCAATCGCGGCTGCGCCATGGCCGACTCGCTGCACAACACCGGCGAGGGCGGCATCGCGCCGCACCATGGCCACGGCGGTGATCTGATCTTCCAGATCGGCACCGGCTACTACGGGTGCCGAGACGCGGACGGAAACCTCGACATCGACAAGCTCGTCGAGCTCACGAGCCGCTACCCGGTACGCGCCATCGAGGTGAAGTTGAGCCAGGGCGCCAAGCCCGGTCGCGGCGGTGTGCTGCCCGCCTCGAAGATCACCAAGGAGATCTCGGGCATCCGCGGCATCCCGATGGGCAAGGACTGCATCAGCCCGGCGTCGCACCGGGCCTTCTCGAGCGCCGACGAGATGCTCGACGTCGTGGAGACCATCGCCGAGCGCACCGGGCTGCCGGTCGGTATCAAGAGCGCGGTCGGCGACCTCGGCTTCTGGAAGGAGCTCGCCGAGCAGATGGAGTCCGGCACCCGCGGGGTCGACTTCATCACCATCGACGGCGGTGAAGGTGGCACGGGCGCCGCGCCCCTCGTCTTCTCCGACCACGTGAGCCTCCCCTTCAAGCTCGGATTCACCCGCGTCTACAAGACCTTCGCGGAGGCGGGGCTCACCGATCGGGTGGTCTGGGCCGGCGCCGGAAAGCTCGGCTTCCCGCACGAGGCCATCCTCGCGATGGCGATGGGCTGCGACATGATCGGGCTCGCGCGGGAAGCGATGCTCTCCATCGGCTGCATCCAGGCCCAGGAGTGCCACACCGGTCACTGCCCGACCGGCGTCGCCACCCAGAGCGCACGGCTGCAGTGGGGGCTCGACCCGACCGACAAGTCGGTGAAGCTCGCGAACTATCTCATCACCCTCCGCAAGGAGGTCATGTGGCTCACGCGCGCCGCCGGCGTTCCGCACCCGAGCATGATTCCGCTGGAGCGCTTCGAGATCCTCGACGAGAAGCTCCACAGCGACACGGCTCAGGAACACTTCGGCTACCAGGATGGTTGGGGCATGCCGGCCGAGTCCGACCTGGTCCAGCTCGGCATTCGGAAGTAGGCCCACCCGCAGGCGCCAGCTGCGCCACACCAACAGCGGCGCCCGAGTCTGTGACTTCTCTCACGCCTCGCCCTTAAGGAATGGTCTCGGGATCCGTACGTGTGCCCGTTCGCGCGCCAAGCCAGGCGATCACCGCTTGGTGACGCGCGAAAGATGGACGGGCGCCCGTACGCGTCGACGCGTCCGTCGAAGGAGAAGCAATGTCCCGACCCAAGCCCCCCCTTTCGCTCGTGAGCTCGGGGTCGGCCCCCGTCCCGGCCCCCGCCCCCAAGGAGGAGACCGCAGCTGCTGCCGTGGTGTCCGTCCTCAACGAAGCCGGGGTCGACCGAATCTTCGGGATCCCCGGTGGAACCATCTCCCCCGTGGTCGACGCCTGTCTCGATGGCGTTGGACCGGAGTTCGTCTCGTGCCAGCACGAGACGATGGCCGTGTACGCGGCCATGGGGTACGCCAGGGCGACCGGCCAGCCCGGTGTGGTCGCCGTCACCTCCGGCCCCGGCGCACTCAACGCGCTCACGGGTCTTTCGGCGTCACAGCTCGACGAGACTCCGTTGATCCTACTGGTGGGCGAAGTGGCCACCGCATCGCGCGGACGGGCTGCGCTCCAGGACGGCTCGCTCCACGGCATCAACCTGCACCAAGTGGCGAGCTCGTTGGCCAAAGAGTCGTTGATCATCGAACGACCGTGGGTCGCGCGCGCGCTGACCTCGGAGGCGCTGCGTCGAGCCCGCTCCCGCCCCTATGGCGCGGCGGTGATCCGGATTCCCGTGGATGTGGCCAGACAGCCCGCACCGGCAACCCGTGTCAGTCTGGCGAGCGAGATCCTGCCCAGCATTCCGCCCGCGGACTTGAGCGAAGCGGTACTCGAGCACCTCCAGTCCGAGCGCACGGCGATCATGCTGGGCGGACGCGCGTACCAAGCTGGTGCACGCGGGGTGGTCCGCGAGCTCGCCGAACGGCTGCGCTGCCCGGTCTTCACCGACCTCGAAGCGAAGGGGCTCTTTCCCGAGTCCCACCCGCTGTCGCTCGGGGTGTTCGGCGTGGGCAGTAGCGGGCGCGCCGAGGCCTACCTGAAGCAGGGGCTCGATACGCTTCTCATCGTCGGCGCCCGGCTCGATGACACCACCACCGCGAACTTCAGCGAGCTGATCCGACCGAAGGGCGGGGTCGTGATCCAGGTCGACTACGACGCCGATCGTCTCGGTCGCTCTTACCCGGTGGACTTCGCGCTCCGTGGCGACCCACGCGTCATCCTCGATCACATCCTCGGCCAGCTCCCGGAGAACACGGACCTGCCGGCGCCGCTCACCCTCGCTCCGCCGAGCGCACGGCCGCTGGGGGACGCCCCCTTCGATCCTCGTGCGGTCCCTGGGGTGCTCCAGCGCGCCGTGCCCGCCGATACGATCTTCACGAGCGACATCGGCAACCACCTCGTGTTCACCGCACAGGGACTCGTCCTCGACCACCCGGGACGGTTCCATGCGTCTCTGGGCCTCGGTGGCATGGGGTCGGGCATCGGAATGGCCATCGGACTCGCGATGGGTGCGCCTCACTCCCGAGTCGTCGGAGTCTGCGGCGACGGGGGGCTGCTGATGGCGGGCAACGAGCTGGCGACCTGTGCACGCCACGGGGTCCCGGTCACCTTTGCCGTCTTCGACGATGGGCAATGGGGGATGGTGGCTCACGGTTCGAAGAAGGTATACGGCCGTAGCCACGACTGGTCGCTCCCGACCGTGGACATCGTGGGCTACGCTCGTGCACTCGGCGCTCAGGCAGTTCGCGTCCGCACGGAAGCAGAGTTGACCGACGCGCTCCATCGTTCGAGCGAGGGCACGTGGGTGATCGACATCCCGATCGACCCCACCATCCGAATCGTCAACCCACGAGACGAGACCCTCAACTTCGGCGCCGACCAGTGACTCGACTCTACCCTTCCGCGGTCACCTTTGCTCCGGCAGCGAGGTACCGGTCGCGGAAGCGGGCGAGCTGATCGGTGGTGTGCACCACGTCCGCGACCACGCCGCGCTGCCGCAGCTGATTTCCGAGCCACCCCACGGCGCCGGCCGTGTCTTTGAACAGCTTCATCGGGTAGGAGTGGGCCGACAGGATGGTCATTCCGGTGGCGATTCCCCGCTGCATCGCACCGATGAACCCGGTCTGAGAGAACACCCCTGCGACGCCCACCGCCCCCCTCGCCGCGAGACGCTCGTTGATCGAGGCACTCAGCTCTCGGAGGTCCGGCGGCGGGGTCGACCCCTCGGCGTAGAACAAGAGTGCCGCCCCCTTGGGGGAGTTCTCGAGCGCGCGCATGCCGAGCTTCTCGGTCCCGAGAGCTCCCTCTCGGGTGACCTGGCCGCGCCAGATCACACATGCGACCGGCCCACAGACCACGTACGCGTGGTCGTCGGTCGCCTCCAGCAGCTCGAGCGGTGGGGGAGTGGCGATGGACCCAGAATAGTTCGTTCGGTGGATTCCTACCACCTAGTGGTACCAACGAAGGAGCACGGCGGAGCTACTCGCGCCCGCTCCCTCCGCGTAGAGCAGCACCAGATCGCCCGACTGGAGCTTGGAGGAAGCCACCAGATGCTCCAGCCCCAGTCCGAGACTGGCGGCGAGTGGATACCCAACCTCCGAAAAGCGAGAGATCGTGCGATCCGTGCCGATCCCCAGCCGCTCGCAGAACGCCGCCGGCACCCACGGCCGGGGCTCATAGCTGACGAGCCAATCCAACGCCGAGGGCTCCACCCCTGCGCGCTCGAGAAGGGGGACCGCCACCGACTCGAAGACGCTCGCGAGCTCGGCAGCCATTCGCCGCGAGAGGCTGGGTTCCGGCGACTGCCACGTCAGGGACGATCGGTGTCGCTCCCCTGCGTACCAGGGTTCTCCCCAATGCTCCGGTATCGGCAGGAGCTGCGCCATCCGGTGAAACTCACCGAGGGTGACGTGACCCGCTTCGATGAACCCGAACCCGTCGGGCACCGGTCCGATGATGGTGGCCACGGCCGCGTCGCCGAGCACGCGAGCGGTCATGTTGGCGGGGTTCGAGAGGCGACTGGTGACGGCGCTCTGGACCACGAGGGCATGTCGGTAGCGGCCCGTCGCGATGAGTCGCGAGGCCAACTCGATGTGCATCGGGAGGGATGCCCCCTCGCGCTCTGCACCGATCGCGAGCACGTCTCGGCGAAGACCCAGGCGATGGGCGAGCAGCGGGGTGTTGCTCGGGGCCGCCACGTCATCGAGATGCGAGAAGGTCAGCAGCAGGTCGATCTGATCGGCGGCCACGCCCGCGCGGGCGAGCGCGAGCTCGCATGCCTCGTGCTCCAAGTCGGACGGTCGGCGTCCGTCTTCCAGAACGCGGCGCTCGACGGCCCCGAGGAACGGGTCCTCGGCCTCGGCGGCCAAGCGGGGCGCGACTTCGGGGTCGACCCCTTGCTGCCTCAGCATCTCCGCGGTCGGCCGTTCGAATACGTCGCCTCGAGCATCGATGGGCATGTCGTCCCAGAAGTCGTTCCGACGCACCTGCCCCGGTAGGGCGGCCGCAACTCCGAGCACTCCGGCTCCCGTCACCGTTCGCTCCGCTTCGCCCGACGAGCAGAGGCGATGGCGAGAATCTCGTCGCGAGAGCTGGGCTTCGGGAGCACCGGCACCGGTGTGCGCTCCAGCCACGCACGGACCTCTTCGCGGAACGCACCGCCGGTGTTGAACACCAGCCGCTCCAGCAGCTCGGGCGCGGTCCGCGCCAGAGCCCGGTGCACGGCGATTCCGTCGATGTCCGGCATCATGAGATCACAGAGAATCAGGTCGAACTCCCGATCGCCAGCCTCCACTCGCTCGAGCGCGGCGCTCGCTTCCTCTCCGACCACCTCGTGGGGCCGAAGGAGCCGTGAATAGGCGCGTCGGATGGAGGCCTCGTCATCGATGACGAGGATCCGCATCAGACCTCGACCCTCGACCGGGAGGGCCGATGGACGCGCCGACTCGTGGCGCTCGACGTGCGCCGTGCCGAGGGGCAGACGAACCACCACTCGAGCGCCGACTCGGTCGGTCCGATTTTCGATCTCCATACTCCCATCGTGGGCCTGAACGATCTCGTTCGCGATCGACAAGCCCAGGCCAGTGCCGTCCTTTCCCTTCGTGGTGAAGAAGGGCTCGAACACACGGCGCAACACGGAAGGCTCGAACCCGGGGCCGGTGTCCTCGACCATCAGCTCGAGCGACCCGACGATACTGCGCGTGCTCACGCGCACGACGTGATCCCCGTCCCCCCCGAGCGCGAGCGCATGCGCCGCGTTGACGAGTAGATTCGTGACGACCTGCGCCAAGCCTCCCGGTCGGGCCATGATGGTCGGGAGATCGGGCGAGAGCGCCAGCTCGAGCCGCCCATGGTGCCGAATCTCCTTCCGAGTGAGCAGACAAGCCCAATCGACGACTTCATTGAGCGACGTCGCCGTGAAGGGCTCGAGCTGGTCCGAACGCCGCGCGAAAGAGCTGAGCTGGCGCACGATACCGACCACGCGCTCGACTCCGACTCGGCTCTCCTGGACGAGTGTGGTGGCCTCGCCGGGAACGGGAAGCTCGACGTTCGCCAGGACGTCCGCGATGGCAGGCTCCGCACGACGGGCGTGCAGGACGCCGAGGAAGGTCTCCCAGACCGACACATGGGACGCCAACACGGCGAGGTTCGCAGCGATGAACGCAGCCGGGTTGTTGATCTCGTGGGCCATGCTCGCCGCCAACCGGCCGATGCTCGAGAGACGGTCTTCGTGCTCCAGCGCGCGAAGGCCTCGCTCGTGGAGCTTCCGATCGACCGCATAGCGAATCGCGCGGAGGAGGATGCGCGGCTCGATCTCTCGGAGCGAGAGGTAGTCCTGTGCCCCCGACTCCAGTGCGATGCGTGGGCCGGCGTCGGACGCGACGGAACCGACGACGATGAAGGGAATGTCGGACCACTCCGCGACCAATGAGAGAGGGTCGCCGTCCGGCAACGTCTCCGTCAGGAGCACACAGGTCGGTCGTGCCGTGCGCAGCACCTCGCGTGCTTCCAGGTAGGTATCGACATGGTGCACGCGAACAGTTCGCGTTCTCGGCAACAGCTCCAACGACGTTTCGATCGACGAGAGCTCCTCCCCGACCGCGAGCACCTGCCAGGGAGCGTGTCCGGGCATCGAAATTTTTGCGGCAGATGACATCTGATGGAGCACGGCAGCTCGCCGAGTTTTCTGGGGTCCTCGTCCTTCACGGGCAACGGCCCTGGTCTCGAGCCCACTCGAATCCTAGTGTATGTCCGGCCGACTCCCCTCCATTGTAGGGCCTAG
>CAYXAP010000038.1:0-81700 GCA_964462035.1 uncultured Sandaracinus sp. | reverse complement strand
GCCGCCGCCGCCGTCGGCCTCCAAGCCGCGCGCCTCCGCGCCGCCACCCCCGCCCACGTCACGCGCCCGTGCATCGGCCCCGCCGCCGCCGCCCAAGAAGCGGCGCGCGCCGCCCAAGCCTCCCGGCGTCAGCCCGCCCCAGGCCGCGCCGCCCGGCGCCACGCCACCGCGAGCGGCGCCACCTGGTCAGACACCGGCAGCGGCACAGCCCGCGGCAACGCCGCCCGCGCAGGACAGCACCCCCGAACCCAGCTACGGCGACGACGCGAAGGCCGCCGCAAAGGCGCTCATCGCCGAGTGCGAAGCGGCGCTGAAGGGCGTGACCGACCCCGTCGAGCTCACCCGGCTCCACTTCGAGATCGCTCGGCTGCAGGAAGCGCCGCTCGGTGACCTGCGTCGCGCAGCAACCCACTACCAGTCCGCCCTCAAGGCGTCGCCCGAGCACCTGCCCGTGCTGCGCGGTGCTCGCCGGGTGCTGATCGGCCAACGCAACTTCCCGAAGGTCCTCGAGCTCTACGATGCGGAAGCCCGCATCACGTCCGACCCGACGCAGAAAGCCGCCCTCCTCTACGAGAAGGGTCGGCTGCTCGAGAAGGAGCTCAACAAGAAGGACGACGCCCGACGCGCATACCGGAGCGCTCTCGAGCTCGATCGGAGCAACCCGGCCATCCTGCGCGCGCTGACCGAGCGGCTCATCGAGGAGCGGCGCTGGCCCGAGGTCGAGCAGCTCCTCGAGCAGACCGCGAACGCCGTCGCCGACGACCCCTCGCACCGCGCCGCGCTCGTGGCGCAGCGCGCACGACTGGTCGAGCGCCAGAGCAGCAAGAGCCGCGCGGCCGAGCTCTACGAGACCGCCCTTCGCTTGGACCCTCGCGCGCCCGGCGCGCTCGCCGCGCTCAAGCGGCTGCACTACGAGCACGAGCGTTGGCGGGATCTGATCCGCGTGCTCGAGCTCGAGGTCGAGCTCACCGACGAGGCCGCCGTTCGAACGATGGCGCTCTACCGCGTCGGTCGACTGCACGCGGACCGACTCGGCAACGCCCGCGAGGCGATGAACGCCCTCGAGCGCGCCGCGGCCATCGACCCGGAGGACCCGCTGATCCTCCGTCAGCTGGCTCGCCTCTATGAGCGCGAGGGTCGCTTCGACGCGCTGGTCGAGGCGCTCCAGGGCCTCGTGCTCACGATCCAGGAGCCGCGCGAGAAGCTCGGCGTGCTCCATCGCATCGGTGCGCTCGAGGAGCACCGGCTGGGGCGGCAGGAAGCCGCCATCCACTGGTACGAGTCGGCGCTGAAGATCGACCCCACCCACGTGCCGACGCTGCAGGCGCTCGCGCCCATCTATCGGGAGACCGGTGCCTGGGAGCGCGCGCTGAACATGCACGCGGAGGAAGCGGCCAAGGCCAAGGATCCGGGCCGCAAGGCCGCGGCCCACGTCCGCGTCGCCGAGCTCCTCGAGGAGCAAGGGCGCGCCGAGGAAGCGATCGACCAGCACGACCGGGCCATGACGGCGAGCCCTGGCTACGAGCCGTCGTTCAAGGCGTTGGTCCGTCTGCTGGCGGACGCCGGCCGCCATCGCGATCTGATCGAGCTCTACGAACGCGCCGTGGACCGATCGGAGGGTCCGACCCGCGCCGTCACCTATCTGTTCAAGATCGGCGCGGTCTACGAAGACCTGCTCGGCGAGCCGGGCAAGGCCGCGCACGCCTACGAGCGGATCCTGAAGCTGGAGGCGGGTCACCTCGGTGCGATCCATGCGCTCCAGCGCTCGGCCGAGCGCGCCGGGAAGCACGAACAGCTCGTCGCCGCGCTCGACATGGAGATCGCGGAGATCGCCAAGGACCCGAAGCAGAAGAACGACGCGCTCCGGGTCGCGCTCCTCCATCGCAGCGGCGAGGTGCTCGACCTCGAGCTCGGCGATCGGAAGGGCGCGCTCGAGCGCTTCAAGCAGCTGCTCGAGATCGACCCGAAGTATGTGCCGGGCCTCACCAGCGTGGGCCGCCTCTATCACGCGGCCGGTCGCTGGGACGACCTGCTCGAGATCTACGAACGCGAGCTCGAGGTCAGCGACGACACGGCCTCGGTGGTGCTGCTCCAGAAGATGGCCGAGCTCTGCGAAGAGCGGCTGGGCCGCGAGGCCGACGCGGTCGCCTACTACGAGCGCGCGATCACCATCGACCCGACGCACGGGCCGGCGCTCGACGCGCTCGAGCGCCTGCTGCATGCGCGCAGCGACTTCGAGGGGCTCGCCCGCGTGGTCGAGCAGCAGCTGAAGGCGGCGTCGACCGAACAGGCGAAGGCGCGCCTCTCGTTCCGACTCGGCGAGGTGCGAGAGGAACACCTCGACGACCCGAAGGGCGCCGCGAAGGCCTACCAGGCCGCGACCGACGCCGACCCGAGCCACCGCCCCGCGCTCGATGCGCTGACCCGTATCCGGGCCAGCGAGGAGGAGTGGGGCAACCTCGCGCGGGAGATCCAGAAGGAGCTCGCATCGCTCGAAGACACGAAGCTCGTGCTCGACGCCATGATGCGCGAGGGCGAGGTCTGGGCCCACGATCTCTCGGAGCCGCGGAAGGCCATCGGACGCTTCGAGGCGGTCCTCGAGCGGGCGCCGACTCACCTCGGTGCGCTCCTGGCGCTCGAAGAGCTCTACCGTCGGGTCGGCTCCTGGGATGCGCTCGCGAAGGTGCACGCCGCGCAGGCGAAGATCTTCGTCGACAGCAAGGCGAAGGTCGCGGCGCTCGAAGCCCAGGCGCGCGTGATGGAGCAGCAGGGCGTCGGCACGCCCGAGGACCGCATGGTGGTCTACGACCAGCTCCTCGCCCTGGAGCCGAGCCACATGGTGGCGCTCCGCGCGCAGGAGCAGCTCGCGCTCGCGACCGGCGACGAAGAGCGGCTCGCGGCCGTCGACCAGCGCATCGCGTCCATCGCGACCGACGACGCGCTGAAGGCGGCCCACCTGACGCGCTTGGGCGAGACCCTCGAACGGCTGGGCTCGGCCGGCGCGCTCGCGGCCTACCGGTCTGCGCTCGGCCTGGACGGTCGGAGCCTCGGCGCCACTCGCGGCCTGTCGCGAATCGCCGAGCGCACCGAAGACCCGACCGTGCTCTCGGAGGCGGCGCGCCAGGAAGCGCGCATCGCCACCGATGGAACGCACGCCGCTCGCCTGCTCGTTCGGAGCGCCAAGGTGCGGGGTGAACGCCTCGGGGACGTCGACGGATCGGTGGGCGACCTCGAGAAGGCGCTCGAAGTCGCGCCTGGGAGCGAGGAAGCCGCGACCCTGCTCGGCCAGATCCTCCGCGCGCGCGAAGAGCACGGACGGTTGGCCGACCTGCTCGGGCGAGCCGCAGCCGCGGCCGAGGACGCCGAGGCGAGCGCGACGCTCTGGCTCGAGGTCGCCCGCATCCAGGCCGACGATCAGAACAAGCTCGCGGCCGCCGTCGGCTCGCTGAACCGCACGCTCCGGCGCTCGCCCAACCACGTGCCGACGCTGAAGCGGCTGGCCGAGTACCACCTCCGCGAAGGTCAGCACGAGCAGGCCGTCGGCCTGCTGAGCAAGGTGGTGCAGCAGGCACCCGACCGCGACGTGCTCAAGGAAGCGCACCTCGCGCTCGCCGAGCTCTGGGACGACCAGATGAAGAAGCCGGCGCGCGCGTTGGTCAGCCTGCAGGCGGTGCTCCAGGTGGACCCGGAGCACGTGCCGGCGCTCGAACGCCTCGCCGACATCCACGAACGTGAGGACCGGCTCGACGAGGCCGTCGACGCCACCAAGCGCCTCCTCGTCGCCACCAGCGAAGACGCCGATCTCCGCGGTCAGGCACTCACGCGGCTGGCGCGCGTCGAGTTCGGTCGAGGCAACGACATCGCCGCCGCCGAGGCCCTGCGCGACGCGGTCGTGCTCGAGGGACCGGGCAGCGAGTCGGCGCTCGAGCTCAAGTCCCGCGTGGAGAGCGCGGCTGGCTGGGACCAGTACCTCGACGCGATCCGCCGGCACTCGGAGCGGCAGGCCACCGAAGAGGCGCGGGCCCCGGCCTACCTCGAGATGGCGCGCGTGCTCCACGACCAGATGGGTCAACTGGAGCAGGCGATCGCGCTGCTCGAGCGCGGCATCGAAGCCAGCGGCGGCGACCCCGCGCTCCAGCGCGAGCTGGCCATGCGGCTGCGCTCCGCCGGTGACACCGACCGCGCGACGAAGGTGCTCCAAGGCCTGCTCATGGCGGACCCCTCCCGCACCGAGTCGTGGCGCGAGCTCGCGCGGACTCACCTGCAGGCGGGCAAGAACGTCGAGGCCCGCGTGGCCACCGAGCCGCTCGTGGTGCTCGGCCAGTCGTCTCCGGACGACCGAGCGCTCCTCGAGCAGCACCGGGCGACTGGCCAGGCACGGGCGGGCAGCTTCAACCGCGAGGTGCTCGACCAGCTCGGGACGCCCTCCGCGGAACAGCAGGCGGCGCTCGAGCTGTTGCGGATGCTCGAACCGGCGCTGCAGAAGCTCTACCCGGCGGACCTCGAGAGCTACGGGCTCTCGAGCCGGGACCGGCTGACCTCGCGCAACGGCCACCCGCTGCGCGCGCTCGGCGATCACGTGGCCGCGATCCTCGGTGTCGAAGACTGGGAGCTCTACCTGCACGGCTCGCGGCAGGTCGGTCATCTACTCGAGCTCGGGAGCCCCCCGATGATCATCGTCCCCGCGTCGACCGCGGAGCTCCCCCAGGCGCAGCAGGTCTTCTTGCTGGCGCGGCCACTCGTCCAGGTCGCGCGCGGCATCGAGGCGGTCGAGAAGCTGACGCCGCGGGAGCTCGAAGTGCTGCTGGCGTCGGCGGCGCGCAACGTCGACGGCGGCTACGGCCGAGGGCTGACCAGCGAGGAGTTCCTCGACGAGCAGCGCAAGCGACTGCACAAGGCGACGCCCTGGTTGCATCGGAAGAACGTCGACGAAGCCGCGCGCCAGTACGTCTCGGCCGGTCAGGTGAACTTCGGGCGCTTCGCGCGAGCGGCGCAGCGGACCGCGGTCCGCATCGCGGCGCTGTTGAGCGACGACCTCGGGCAGAGCGTGCAGGCGCTGCAGCGCACCGAGCGAGACATCGCCGGGCTCTCCGGCGGCGCCCTCCTCGAGGGCTCGCCCATCGCCCGCGACCTGCTCGCGTTCTGGGCGTCCGAGCCGGCGATGCACCTCCGTCGTCACGCGGGGCTCTGCGCATGAGCGGCCGCGTCCTCGTCGTGGATGCCGCCGAGACGGTGAGGCGCGTCGTGCGTCGCACCCTCGAAGAGGTGGGTCACACGGTCGAGGAAGCGGTCGACCCCAGCGAGGGCCTCGCGGTGGCCCAGCGCTTCGTTCCGACCTTGGTGCTCCTCGACCCGGACGGACCGCCGGTCGGCGCGCTCGATGCCGCCGGGTTCTGCACGGCGCTCGCGGGGATCTCCAACCTGCAGGACGCGCCCGTGGTGCTCATGACGGCCGGCGATGCACAGGCGGCGCTCGACCTCACCGGCGCGAAGGACGCGCTGCGCAAGCCCTTCGGCCGTGACGCGCTGCTGACCGCCGTGGCTCACGCCCTCGCGCCGAAGAACGACACCGGCGGCTTCGAGGCCATCGGCCCCGACGACCCGAACCCAGCGGCGGACGCGATCCGCACGCACCTCGCCGACTGGCTCGCCGAGCTGGTGCCGGAGGCCGCCGCGACCCTCGGAGCGGCGCTCGAAGAGGTGTCGGCCGACGAGCTCTTCACCAAGGTCGAGGAGCTCGGCCGACGGCTCCCGGACCACCCGGAGGAAGGCGAGCTCTCGTTCCACGGGCGGCTCGAACACGTGGGGCTCGGCGACGTGCTGCAGACGCTACAACACCAGGGGCAGACCGGTGTGCTCGTCGTCCGCTCGTCCGACGGCAAGGCCATCTCGCTCTGCATGACCAAGGGCGCGGTGGACCTGGTGCTCGCGCGCGGAACGCCGGTCGACCTGCGACTGGGGCGCTACATCGTCGCCGAGGGGTTGCTCGACGAGGACGAGCTGGCGCCGCTGCTGGCGCGTCCTGGCCAAGGGCTGCTCGGCCGGCGGCTCATGCGCCTCGGATCCATCTCCGAGGAGGAGCTGAACCGGGCGCTGGCGCGGCAGAGCAGCGAGCTGGTCTACGAAGCGCTGCGTTGGCCGCGGGGCACGTTCTCGTTCAGTCGATTCGCGATTCGACCGGAAGCCGAGGAGGCGAAGCTCGGGCTCCCCATGACCTCGATGCTCATGGAGGGCCTGCGGCGCGTGGACGAGTGGCGGCTCATCGAAGAGCAGATCGACTCGTTCGATCGGGTCCCGCTCATCGACGTGGACGTGGTCCGCGAGACTCCCCGTGAGCGGATGCAGCCGGACGAGCGAACGGTGCTCGACGCGGTCGATGGACGGCGCACGATCCGCGAGCTGATCGACACCACGCATCTGGGCGCGTTCGAGGTGTGCAAAGTGCTCTACCAGCTCCTCGGGTCGCGGCTCATTCGCCTGCGCTGACCCCTCGCCGTCAGTCGACGTAGTGCACGAGGCAGTGCTCGAACTCGGTCCCCGCCACCGTGTTCTCGTAGGTGAACGCGAAGTCGCGCTCGAAGGGGACCGTGCCGAGCAGGTGGTGCCGGTACTGACTCACCGTCGGCCGCTCGCCCCCCGGCGACATCCCGGAGGCACCTGCGGTGGGCAACGCGAAGTCGCCGCTGAGGTAGTAGAAGGCGCCGCCGAAGTAGTCTTCGAGGCCGGTGCCCAGGATCTCCTCGTCGTCGACGAAGAGCTCGTGGTCCCCCTCGAGCATCCAGAAGCCGTCCCAGAAGCCGTCGACGCCGGCGACCGTGACCAGGAACTGCCCCGCGTAGTGGCCGCTGCCCTCCACCTCGAGTAGCGCGAGGTTCTCGCCGACCTCGCCGCTGAGGGTCGAGCCGCAGGTGATCCGAATCGAGCGAAGGTCGCTCGGGTCCGCCGGGTCGTGAGCGAGCGTGAACGTGCCCGTGGCCGCGCTCGCCCCATCGTTGCGGATCGTGAGCACCACCTCGTCCCGCACGGGGAAGGGGTAGGCGAAGGCGGCGTCGGTGAGCGATGCCTCGCTGAGCGCCGACTCGTAGGGCATCGTCGGCTCGGCGAAGTAGAGGAAGCGCTCGAGCGGCGTGTCCACCAGCAGTTCGCCGTCGACCGTCAACGTGACTCGGAGATCGGCCCGGAGCCCGGCGGGGACGCTCGCCTCGACCGCGCGCACGACGGCGGGCTCCGAGAGCGTCACCGAGACCGACTCGCCGGGCGCGAGGGTCGCGGTCTCCGCCGTGGTCTCCGCGGCGGGGGAGGCGCCGCGAACCCACAGGTCCGTGGCAGCTTCCAGATCCGCGAGCTCGTCCGCGGTCAGGCTCCCGTCGAAGGAGCGAAGCTCGGTCCCGGCCGGCAGCTCGCGCCAGTCGATCTGGTAGTAGAAGAGCGTGTCCTCGCCCGGCGGCGGATCGACCCAGACCTCCATCGACTCCGCGTACGCGAAGGGCACGCTGATGAGGAAGCCGTTGGCGGCGTCCGGTCGGCCGGCGACCCAGGGTGCCGGGAAGCCCGCGAGCTCGCCGCCGGTCAGGTCCCCGAGCGTCACGCCGTCGCTGCCGTCGGGCCAGGTCACGTCCGCTCCATCGATCCGGAGATGCAGCACGACCTCGTCCATGACGGAGTAGTCCTGCGTCGCCGGCTCGCGCCCGGTGAACCAGACGCGCGTGAGAAGGCCCGGACCCTCCGCCTCCATCAGGACGTACCGGTCCCCATCGACGCGCACGTAGTGGGAGTGGTCCATGTTCCCGCTGCCGCTCTGAGGCTCGGGCTCCCGCGACGACGCCAAGCGCATCCGCCCCGCCAGACGCCGAGCCGGGAGGTAGGGGTCGGCGAGGAGCGCGAAGGGCTCGAAGACCGGCGCCGGCGCGGCGCCGTCGAATGTCACCGAGCCGCCGTCGAGCGCCGTGCCCGAGCCGTCGTCACCACATCCGGCCGCCGCGAGAGCGACGGCCAGCACACCGGGGAGCCAGAGGCGCACTCAGAAGGAGACGGCGAGACCGAGAGTGAGGTCGATCGCCCAGAGCGACGCCGGGAAGAGGAGATGGAACTCGGGGGTGAGGTTGATCCCGAAGTTCTCCATGATGCGGTAGCCCACGTTCGCGCCGATCTGGACGCTGTTGAGGCCGCTGATGATGTAGGGCTCGGCGGCACCGCTCTGCGGCGGCGCGATCTGGTACTGGCCGAAGCTGGAGCCGAGGAACGCGTCGGCGTGGAAGCCGTCCATCGCAGGCTGGGTCAGCTGCACCATCGCTCGCAGACCGATCATGGTCGACGCGAGCGTGCCCTCGCCGCTCGAGAACGAGTAGCGGATGTGGGCAGCGACCGCGAAGCGGGGGACGATCCAGTAGCCGAGGGTGATGCGGAGCGCGGGCGCGAGCACGAAGCCCGACTGCTCGACGCGGACGGTACAGCTGGTGTCCACCGCTGGGTCGCAGGCCGGGAAGTTGCCCGACGCGTCACGGGTGGAGCTGAGGTAGGCCGCGCAGTCTTCGGTCGCCGGGTCGCAGCCCCCGGGCTCGCCGATGCCGGCGTCCGCCTCCTTGCCTTCGCTCGCGAAGCCGAGGCCCAGGGTGAAGCCGACCTCGGCGAAGAAGCCGATGGTCTCGCCGGGCTCGTCGTCACCGCCGCCACCTTCTTCGGCGACGCAGAAGTTGTCTTCGCAGCTCAGGCCGGAGCGGCAGTCGGAGTTGGCGACGCAGGTGTCACCGAGACCGGCGCTGCCGCCGCTGTCGCACTCCATGCCGGGCGGGCACTCGGCGTCCGAGCACTGCTCGGGCGGAATCTGTCCGGGGAGCGCGGCGGGCGGCAGGGTGCGCTGCGCGACGATGTTGACCGTGAAGGGCTGCTCGGGGGTGCCAGCGGTGCCCATCGGGCCACCGTCCTCGTCGAAGGCGACGATGTAGTACTTCACGGCCGGCTGCATGACCTCGCTGCAGGGGAGCTCGAGGCCGAAGCCGCCAGTCATGCGGCGCATCTGCAGCCGCTGGTACTCGCGCATGCCGTGGGCCTGGTAGTAGACGAAGATCTCGCCGACGGGCGCGTCGTCCGGCGCCTCGACGAAGATCGGGAGCGCAGTGTTCTTGAGCTGCTCGTCGGCGGGCGTGTGCGGGATGGTGCCCGGACCGGCCTGCGGAGGCGGGCCCCCACCACCGGTGTTGCCACCGCCCGTGTTGCCGCCCCCGGTGTTGCCACCCCCCGTGTTCCCGCCGCCGGTGCCGACTCGGTTGCGAGCGAGCCCGAAGACCGACGAGATGTCGGGAGTGCTGGTGAGCGGATCGAGCTGGATGTTGCCGTCCGCCTGCAACGCCTGCGTGAAGTACTGGAGCCCCTGGCCGTTGTCTCCGAAGCCGCCGATCGAAACCACCCCGAGGTTCAGATAGGTCCGCGCCAAGGGCGAGCCGGTCACCCCACCCCGCTGAGCGGTCTGGAGAGCCTCCTGCAGGAGGTTCATCGCCGTCTCGAGCTCGAGGTTCGTGTAGGCGTCCATCGCCTGACGGTTGAGGTCGAGCACCCGCCGGAGCTGAGCTTCGGCGGGGGCGGGACTCAGCGCGACTGCACCGAGCGAGACGACCGTGGCGAGGAGGAGCGTACGGAATCGACAAGACATGGACATGGGCTGCTTTTCATGGCGCCGAACGGACAGCATGCGGCGCGGCAGGAAACTATCAGAAAGGCACCGGAGCGTCACAACGACTGCTGCGCCTCTCGGGCTTCGGCGTCGGTGCGAACGAACTCCACGCGTCGGTTGCGGGCGCGGCCTTCCGGAGTCGAGTTGGACTCGATGGGCTGGGTCTCGCCGTAGCCGTTGCTGGTGAGGCGGTCGGGGGCGATGCCCTTGCTGACCAGGTACTGGCGGACCGCGCTCGCTCGGTTTCGGCTCAGACGCATGTTGTACCGATCTCGACCGTTGCTGTCCGTGTGACCTTGGATCTCGAGGGTGATCTCCGGGTAATCGGTCAGCACCTGGACCACCGTATCGAGAATCCCGAACGAATCCGGTCGGATGCGCGCGCGGTCGTGGGCGAAGTGGATCTTCTGGTGGATGCGGATCCGGGTCGTGGTGACCTCGACGTCCTGGTAGACGCGCGGGCAGCCCTGCTCGTCCGCGGGGCCCGGCTCATCGGGACACCGGTCGTCGGCATCCATGAGCGAATCACCGTCATTGTCGGGGTCGGGGCAGCCATCCTCGTCCTGGAAGCCGTCTCGGTCCTCGGGGTCGATGCGACAGCGATCGTCGCCGTCGAGCACCCCGTCGAAGTCGTCGTCCGGGTCGGGGCAGCCGTCGCCGTCCGCGATCCCGTCGGCGTCCTCGGGCTCCGCGACGCAGAGGTCGACCGAGTCCATGCGACCGTCGCCGTCGATGTCCCCATCTTCGGGACACCCGTCTTCGTCCTCGTGGCCGTCCGGATCCTCCGGATCGTCCGGGCACTCGTCGTCGGGGTCCCGGATCCCGTCACCATCGCGATCGCCCGGCTCGGGGGTGTGATGGACCACCACGTCCCGCGGAGAGCAACGCTCTGGCGGGCTCATCCGGAGCGCCGCCCGCGCGTTCGGCTCGGCGATGACGTAGTGATCCTCGGCCTCGGCGAGGTTTCCGCGCTCGAGCTCCTCGTTCGCAAAGTCCGTGTAGGCCCGGGCCACGGCCAAGGCTCGGGGCGCGCAGGCGTAGGCGCCGTTGCGCTCAGCCTGGTCGATCACGTCACGGAGCCCGTCGATCCGACCCTGGAGACTGGACGCCGCCTGGCAACCGAAGAGGGCGACCGCGAGGGCCGCGAGCCACCTCATCGGCCCTGCTCACGCATGCGGCGTCGGGCGAGATCGCGGGCCTTCACGCCGTACTCCTCGGCGATCTTCGCGTTGTGGATCGCGTCCTGGTAGGCGGCCTCGCCGGCGTCGTGCCGCGCCTGCTCGAGGTGAGCGCGCGCGTAGTAGTACTCGTAGGGGGCGTGTTCGGCGGCCCCAGCCTCTTCGGCCTGGTGGACCACCCGAGCGGCCGGCATCACGTTCACCGAGTAGATCATGGGGCCGCAACCCCCGAGCACGGCGAGCGCCAGCGCCAGCAACCCGAGCCGGAGGCTCGAAGCGAGACCGCGCTCGTGCGGCCGTGGCATGGGCGATCGACGCATCCCTCGATGGATATCGACCCGGCCCCCGGTGCGTCAACTTCCGTTCGGCAATCCGCACCACGACCTCGGGGCCACTTTACGCTATGCTCGTCGCCCGGCTCCGCCCGACAGCGACGAGCCTCGCCCCCGAACCGCATCGTGCCCCTGCCGACACTGATCTGCCTCGCCTTCGCGACCGGCATCATCGCTGCACTCGCTGGAAGGGTCGAATTGCGAGTGAGCCCCCGGCCAGCCCTGCTGACCCGGAGCTTCATGGCCTACGTGGTGTTCACGACCTTCGTGCTCGTGCCCATCGCCGTGTACTTCTACGTGTTCCACGGGGACTGGTTCCTTCTCTACACCGTGGACGTCAGCCAGATACCGTCCGCCCTCGCCCTCGTCGGGTTCATGGTCCTCGGCATGGTCGGCGCCGCCGGCTTCATGCTCGGCTCGGCGATGGTCCGCGGCCAACGCGACACTCTGGGCATGCTCCTCGTGGCAGTGGCCCTCGTTGGTGCCGTGGGCATCGGCGTCATCGCCCGTGACCGGCTCTCGGTGGTCGGCACCTTCGCGCAGTACGAGGGCCGCTTCGGCCTGGAAGACTTCTCCGAGGGTCCGCTGGTCCAGGGCGCCGGCCTCATGGGCGGCATCCTGCTGGTCGGGATCATCGCGCTCGTCGCGCGGCTGCACGTGTCTGGCCGCCGCGGCGACTGAGCGCTCCGACTCCGAGCTCCGACTGCCGACTCCGAACGCCGACGCCGAACGCCGACGCCGAACGCCGACTACTGAATGCGTCGGATGGTGTTGTTGCCGCCGATCACGAAGAGCGAGCTGGACGGGTAGTGGTAGGCGATGCTGAAGGGCGCGTAGAACTCCGCGACCGTGCCGACGCCGTCGGTGCTGCCGCCGCCGACGGGCGCGCCGCTCGAGGGCGGTAGACAGACGCCGTTCCGACAGCTGGTCCCTCCGCCGCAACCCGCCGAACAGAGCGTGACGTTGCCGGCCAGGGTGCTGACCGACGCCGATGCGAGCACGCCCTGACGGATGCTGTGAGCGTTGAACTCCACCCAGTAGACGCTCGTGCCGTCGGACGTGATCCCGCGCGGGCGATGGGAGCGCGCGGCGGCGCCGATGTCGTCGACGTAGCCGGCGGTGCCGTTGCCCGCGAACGTGGTGACCACGCCCGTGAGCGCGTTGACGCGACGGATGGTGCCGCTGTTGGTCTCCGACACGTAGAGGTTCGAGCTGCCGTCCGAGACGATGTAGCGCGGGCTCTGGAACTGGGCTGCGGAGCCCGTTCCGTCGGCGATCCCGTTGTTGAAGGGATCGCCCGCGACGTCGAGGACCTCACCGGTGGCCGGGTCGAGACTTCGGATCACCCCGGCGGCCGGGTCGACGATGTAGAGCAGCCCGCCCCACCAGGTCAGCCCGCGGATGCCGCCGAAGGTCGCCGCCCCGCCGCCGCTGTCGTCGCGGTAGCAGCCCGCGGACGCGCACGGGTTGTTGCCCGCGACGATGCGCCAGGTCGGTGTCGCCACGGTGGTGTCCACCTCGAAGATGGCCGGGTTGCCGCTCACCACGTCGATGCCGGCGACCCAGACGAGGCCGCTCCCATCGGTCGCGATGCCCGCGCTGTTGCAGGCGTCGAAGGCGGTCACGGTGGTCACCTCGGCGGTCGCGATGTCGATCCGGCGCAGTCGCCCGCGCGTGGAGCTGCCGCAGTTGCCGTTTTCGCCAAACCACACGTACTGGTCGTCGACCGCCAGCACGCCGTCGAGCACCCGAGCGGCCGTACCGGTCCCATCCGTCGAGCTCGCCATGCCGACCGCACCGACCCAGGTCGTGACCCTCCCCTCGAGGTTGCAGGTCGGATTGCAGCCG
The DNA here is from genome assembly GCA_964462035.1 of uncultured Sandaracinus sp. Lineage (GTDB taxonomy): Bacteria > Myxococcota_A > Polyangia > Polyangiales > Houyiibacteriaceae > UBA1660. The sequence continues at coordinate 68,672 of CAYXAP010000038.1, read as the reverse complement.
TCGCCGTTCGTGAGGTTGCCGTCGTCGCAGACCTCGCCCGGGTCCATCATGTCGTCGCCGCAGAACGCGCCGACGGTCTCGAGCTGACAGCGGTCGTCGCAACCGTCGCCGGCCATCGTGTTCCCGTCGTCGCACTCCTCGCCGGCGGCGAAGTCGGTGGTGCCGTCACCACAGCTTCCACCGACCTCGACGCGACACATGGCGTCGCAGCCGTCGCCCGCCATCGTGTTCCCGTCGTCGCAGTCCTCCTGCGGGCGGTCGACCGTCCCGTCACCGCAGCTCGACGAGGCCTCCCGCTGGCAGGAGTCGTCGCAACCGTCGCCGGCCATCGTGTTCCCGTCGTCGCAGGTCTCGGGAGGCGTCACCCGGCGGTCGCCGCAGGTCGCCATCCCGAAATCGACCGGCATGCTGCCGTCCACGTCGCCGCCGCCGTCCACATCGCCACCACCGTCGACGTCGCTGCCGCCGTCACCCGTCGTGCCGCCGTCGTCGTCGCTCGCGAGGACGCAGACCATCGAGACCGAGTCACACGCCTCCCCCGCGTTGCAGTCACGGTCCGATGCGCAGGGCTCGCCGAGAGTCGAGCTCCCGTCGTCGTCGCCACACGCCACCAACCCCACGCACGCAATCGCGCACGCGACCCAAAGACGGATCGTCCCCATCACACACCCCTTTCATCCAACCAAGGGCTACAGCCTGCCGGATGGATCGCGCGACGTCGAACGCGGTCAGGTCCAGGTCAGACGGTAGTGGGCTCGGGTGTCGGGGCCGGACCGTTCGACGGTGCTCCCCGACGCGCCGGAGAGCTCGAGCCCCTTCCGCATCCAGCCCGCGGCGCCCTCGAGGGCCGCGGCGCCGTAGGCCTGCGCGCCGACGATCTCGACCTCGGCACCGTTGCCCTCGGTCTCCACGCTCAACGTGCCCGTGTCGAAATAGTGGCCCCAGACGCGCGGAAAGCGACGCAGGACGAACCCGGGCGTCCCGAGCTTCATGAGCACCTTCATGTAGCCGTTCAGATCCGACTCGGCGACGTAGGCAGCCGCGGAACGAAACCCCTTCGGCCCCTCGACCCCCCACCGGCTGATGATGGCCTCGCCGAAGGCTCGAAAGGAGACGGCGTCCACGCGGGTGGTCTGAATCAACGCACGCCCCGCGACCGCGTCCCGCGCGCTGGGTGAGAGCGACTCGAGAATCTCCGCCCGGCCGCTCGGGCCGTGGGTCCGCTCGAGCCACTCACGAACCCCCAACACCACGACCCCCCGAACGGTCGGCGACCCAGTACCCATTCAGGGACTATACCCCGGAGGCGGAGAACGCGAAACCGGGATCAGCGGAGGTCGACGGGGTCGGTCTCGTTCGCGTAGGTCTCGGTGGCGCTCGTGAGCACGTCCGGTTCCACCGCAACGTCGAGCTCGCGGCCGCTGATGCTGCCGTGACAGGTCCCGCACAGGCCGTTGAAGAGCCGGCGGGGGAACGACTGGCGCAGGCGCTCGCCCGGGTACACCTGCATCTGCTCGCGCTGCACCCGGTCGCCCATGAAGGCTCCGTCGGCGTCGAAGGTCAGCACGTCGCCGCCGTCGTTGGTCGCCGCCATCCGGAAGGGCACGCCACCGCCGAAGAGCACGCGAGCCGAGCCGTCACCCAGGAGCGGGACGAAGCCGATGTCGCGCTCGTCGACGAAGACCGAGCCGAATTCGTCGGTCACCACGTTGCCCATGACGTCCGCGAAGGTCGACGCCGTCTGCGGGGGCGGGCGGACCTCGTAGAGGCGAACGCCACCGACGGCCGGGTCGATGAGCCGCGGACCACGGACGTTCGAGAAGAGGAGGGTCTCGAGGAGCGGGAAGTCGAGGAAGTGGACTTCCGCCGAGGGCGCGAAGCCCGAGTCGATCAGCGACGCGCCGTTCGCCTCGGCGAAGCGGGACTCGAAGATGGGGTGACGGCTGCGGCCGTACACGGCCACCGCCTCGACGTTGGCCATGCCGGCGTCGCCACCGATGGCGCGCACGCTCTCGCCGCGCGGATCGATCTCGCAGAGCTGGTAGGCGAAGGGGCCCGCTCGCAGATCGGACGCGGCCAGATCACAGGACGCGACCAGCCGGCCGGTCGGGAGCGCGGCCGGGGAGCGGAAGGCGCCGTTCCCGCCCGGGCCGGCGGGCACGCCCGCGATCGCCCCGAACGCTCCCGGCACCGGCACGCTCATCGAGTGCAGATAGGAACGCTCGCCTGGATCGCGGCCTTCCTGGTCCGGGCCGATCGAGCGGTTGGCGATCACGATGGTGCCCGCGCCGTCGGCGGCGTCGAGCGGCCCACCCACGAACGCGTAGTCGTTGCCGCCGGCGAGCTCGACGACCTCCATGGCCCGCGGGAAGCCGACGCTCCCGCGCTGGGCGAAGAGCGGGTGGTAGTCGCCACCATCCAGGTTCTGCCGGCGGAGCGCGATCTGGCTGAAGCCGGGCTGCCGCTTCTGCGTGCTGAAGATCAGGCGGCCATCGCGCATGAAGTTGGGCGCGAGCTCCTGGTTCAGCAGGAAGGTCAGCTGCCGCACCCCGTCCCCTTCGCGGACGAAGAGGTTGGCGTTCGGCGCCATCGCGGCCGGCGTCCGGGTCGGGCCTCGGTAGTCGACCGCGCCGTCGACGTTGCCGCGCGTGCTCGCGAAGACCAGCCGGCCGTCGGGCGCGAAGGCCGGGTCGAAGTCGTGGACCAGGATCCCATTCGCCGCTGGGGGCGTGTCGAGGTCCGGGACGGGCTCGCAGCCGGTCCCGTCCGCGTTCATCCAGTAGAGCCGAAGTGGCTCGCTCGCGCCGGTGCGGACGGCGAACGCGATGCGGCTGCCATCCCAGCTGACGGCCGGCGTGCGCACGTCCAGGTCCCCGGCCAGGCCGCAGCCGCCGAGCAGGCTCGAGGAGGCATCGAGGCTGGTGGCCCCGGTCGCGTCGACCGTCGCGGTGGCGAAACGCAGGTCGGCGCCGCCGCGGAAGGTGTCGAAGTCGAGCGGGTCGCCGGTGCCTGGCGGTCGAGCGACCCAGACGAGTCCGTCGATGACCTGGTCGACCGGGAGGATCTCTCCGCGTGCCGCGGCCTCCTCGCGCTCGATCTCGTGCCAGCGCGCGACGACGCAGTAGGGCGGCACCTCGTTGAGATCGCCGGCGTCCGCGTCGAAGCCCACGCAGTCGTCCGGAGTCGCGGGGTCGAGCGCCCCACCGCCGGAGAAGTCCTCGAAGAGCGAGCCGCCACGGTGCGGGATTCCCTGACCGCCTTCGACCTGAGTGAAGGGGAAGAGGTTCTTGGCCACCAGACGCCCGGCATTGGGGTTCGGTGACTCCACCGCGAGGAGCTCGCGGGACATCTCGTAGTTTCGCCGGGTCGCGATCCGCGAGAACACGCCCTGGTCACCGCCACGCAGGCGGAGGTCGTGGAACATGGAAGGCGAGTGGCAGTTGAGGAACATGCAGCCCTCGCGCACCAGAACCGGCTGGACTCGGTTGGCGAAGAAGCGCAACCCCGGGTCGGGGTCGTCGTCGCGGAGCAGCTCTGGCGCGCGGGTCGCGACATCTTCCGCCCAGCGGAGGATGGTCTCGTAGCGCTCGTCGTCCGGACCGGCGAAGACGTTGCCCCCCTCGTGGAAGCTGCCGCCGCGGAAGGTGCTCAGCGGGCGACGCAGGAGGCCCGAGGTCGACACCGGCGTGGTCACGTGCGACAGCGCCGCGAAGTAGTTCCAGCGGATCTCCCGTTCGCTGTCGCCGCAGGTCAGGTAGAGGTCCGCGAGCTCCTGGCCGTGGCAGTCGCTGCCCGCGCAGGTCTCTCGGAGCACCGGCTGCACCGCCAAGCGGAAGTCCGCGTAGGAGGAGTCGGCCGGGTCCACGCTCGGGTCGAAGCCCTCGAACTCCGGGACGCCGTTGACGCAGGAGCCACGGTTGCGGGAGAGGCTCTCGTCGGGCACGCCCGTTCGCTGGGCGCCCGCCTCGATCCAACGCTTGAGCTCGGCGTAGCCAGCCGAGCCGATGTCCAGGAGCGAACCGGCGTTGTGCCGGATGTCGGTCTCGATGCGCGCGAAGCGCTCCCCGCTGGTCGGGTCCGTGTCCCACGTCTCGACCGTGATCTCGACGTCGTCGCTGCCTTTGAGCAGGAGCAGCCCGACCGGGTACGGACCGTACGCCGGGAGCACGTCGTCGCGCCGCATGAGCGCGTCGAAGCTCGACAGGTCGAGGTTACCGGTCGCGTTCCCGTCCAGGTCGATGTGACAGCCGTTGGTCTGCTGGGCGCAGCCGACGTTCAGGATCGGAGAGATCCGCTCGCTGTAGAACGACGAGCCTGGCGGAGCGGTCGAGTCACACGCGACCGCGCCCAACGCCAAGAGGGCGATGGACGCGAGGGGGGCGCGTGGGGGGGTGAGGACACGCATCGGGGGTCAAGTTATCACGCCGCCGCGGGCGGAGGGGGCTCTGGGTGAGGGAGCTTCATCCAGGGTGAACCCGTGGCGGCGTGATCGACCGTCAGCGCATGCGCATCGCGACGTCGATGGCGTCGCGAACGAGAGAGACCTCTTCGGTGGTCGCGGCCTCGCGAAGCGCAGCGCGCGCTTCGGCGGTGCCGATGTTACCGAGAGCCCAGGCCGCCGCCTGGCGGACGCCGACCTCGGCGTCGCCACTCAACATCCCGACCAGGGCCGGGACGGCGGCGTCGACACCGAACACGCCGGTCAGCCGCGCAGCGCGCATGCGGACCATGGTGTCGGAGTCGCCGAGCGCGCCGATGAGCGCGTCGTGCTCGCGGAAGAAGTTCACCTTGAGCACCTGGTCGATCGCCGCACGGCGAACCGTGAGGTCGGCGTCGCTCAGAGCGCTCGCGATGGTGGTGATGCCACCCGGGTGGTTCAGCCGCCCGAGGGCAGTGACCACGGCGGCGCGGACCTCGGGCGAACCGTCGGCCGCGTAGGCGTCCGTGAGGGGCTCGAGGCCGTTCGGGTCGAGGAACTCACCGATGGCCATGGCGGCGCGGGCGCGACGAGTCGCGTCTGCGTCGGTCTCGAGGACGTTCTTCATCTGAGCCATGATGGCGCCGATGGCGAACATCCGGCGGCGGAGCCACCAGGCCGAGATGCGGCGCACCTCGGAGTCGCCCGACTCGAGCAGGTTGCGAGTGAGCGGCGCCACGCACTCGTGACACTCGACCCGCTCGCCGTACTCGAGCATCGCGATGAGAGAGCTGGTCGTGACCCCGCCTTCCGCGGCGGCGACGAGCTGCCGCGTGCTGGGCGCCTGAGTGCCCGGGCTGAGCTCACCGCGCTCGCGGTCGTGGGGTACGAAGGCTTCCTGGGCGGACGCCAGGGGCGCCACCGACAGGGTGAGCGCCACCGTCGTCGCCAGGGTGAGGAGTCGTCGTCCGTTCATGGTCTTGGTCCTGTTCCTGGGTTGGGGGTTCATGGTGGGGGTCTTCGAATCGTCGTGTGTGCAGTTGGGGGAAGTCATTCGTACGTCATCTCCCCCCAGGCCTCGGCGCCCTCGACGTTGCGTCGCGAGTAGAACTGACCACCGAGGTCGGCCATCTGGATGAGCATCAGGCGCTCTTCCCGAGTGAGGTCGACGCCGACGTCCTCCGGGTGGCTGGGTGCGTCCCAGGCCCAGGCGGCCGCGTCGTCTTCCGCGTTGATGTTGAGGGCCTCGATGAGGCGCGAGGTGCGGGCGGTACCGGGCTGGACCCACTCGGGCGGCACGTCACCGGTCGCGACCGAGTCACCCATCATGGCGGACGGGTAGAGCAGCGTGACGTAGGACGCCGGGTAGGTGACGACCTCCATCTCGTAGTAGACCTGCAGCGGCTCGGAATCGAGACGCAGGTACGGGATCTCGTACTGCAGCATCTCGCCCTCTTCCGTGGTCACGTCGACCGTGTAGAAGCGGCCGGCGTAGGGGTCGCTCGCGCCGCCGTCATGGCAGCTCACGCAGTTCGCATCGAGGACGTCCTGGATGGTCTGGCCGCTGGCGGCATCGATCCAGGGCAGCTCCACGCGGTCGGGAATGGCGCGGACGAAGTCCTGCGCACCCGCCTGCTGAGCGAGGGTCGTGGCGCCCTCACGCGGAAGCACCTGACCGGTGCGGTCCTCGTGACAGCCACCGCAGCGGCGCTCCTCGCCGGGCATCGCCTGAATCCAGAGCATCTGGTTACGAATGGCCATGCCGTAGCGGTCGAGCGGCTGGAGGTGATACGGGAGCCGCGCCGGAACGGCGGCCTCCCAGCTGCCGTCCTCGTAGACGCTGGCCTCGCCGAGGATGGCGGCACCCTCGTGCATGGTCAGACCGAACTCGCGGACCGGGCCGATCTCCGAGGAGAAGCCCTCGATGATGCGGACGCGGGTGGCATAGTCGAGCGCGTCGTCGAGGCTCAGACCGTCGAGGTCCGCGCCGCGAACGCTCTCGCTGAGGCCGGTGATGCTGACGTCGATCGAGCCGAGCACCGAGGGCTCGCTCTCGTCCGGCGCGGGCTGCAGCAGGCTCGGGTGAACCGGCGGCGCGTCACGCGGGACGACCGGGATGGCGTAGGTGTCCCAGGTGTTCGGGTCGTCGTAGATGAGCGTCTTGGAGCGGGTGTCCGGGTCCCAGAGGTAGAGGCCGAAGTTCGGCGCGGTCTCCGAGAGCTCGTTGCGCTCGTTCACGTCGCCATCGGCCCAGGCGACCAGGAACTGGCCGTTGTCGAGGGGGAAGGGGCGGCGGTAGCGGCCCACACCGCTGGGGGGGCTCTCCTCGCCGGTCGGAACCTGCGGGGTGAGGACGTCGAAGCGGGCGTTCTGCTCGTCGAGCACGATGCCGTCCACGCCGCCCTCGGCGAGCGCGTCGAGGTGGACCAGAGCGCCGGCCTGGATGGTGCCGCGGCGGCTGGTGACGATACCGACGTACTCGCCGGCGGTGATCTCGTGGAACTGGACCAGCGAGTTACCCGGCTTCCCGCCGGTGCCGGCGAGGCCGACCATCTGGGTGCAGTCCGGGTTCATGACCATCAGCTTCACGTCGTTGAGCGGACCGAGGTGCTCCCAGCGGCTGAAGCCGATGCGGCCGTCGTACATGAGGAAGGGGTCGGCCGAGTGGGAGAGGTTCTGCGCGCAGAGGCGCCGGTCGGCGTCACCCGCCATGAGGCTGATGGTGGCGAGCTGGGTGACGACGCGGGAGTGGTTGTACTCGTCGGCGCGCGTACCCATCTCGGTGTACGGCTGGTTCGTCACGAAGGCGATGCGGTCCCCCGGGACGAAGACGGGCTTCACATCGTGCCAATCGCCGAACGTGAGCTGCCGGACCTCGCCGGTGCCGTCCACGTTCGCGAGGAAGATGTGATAGTGGCTCTGACCCGCGTAGCGCATCGAGAACACGACCTGTCGAGCGTCGAAGCTCAGGTCGATGCCGTTGATGTCCGCGCCCTCGAAGGCCTCGGTCAGGTTGGTGAGCTCACCGTCCGGAGTCGGGGGAGACAGCACGTAGACGCCACCACCCGGCACGTAGCGCAGGTAGTCGATCGTCTGGTTGGCCCCACCGGTGACGACGTGGTCGCCCTCACCGTTGATGAAGGCGCGCTTCACGAACACCAGCGCTTCCACGCCGGGCAGCACGCTCTCCTCGGGGTTGCCGCCGCACGCTGGGCCTCCCGTGCCCATCGCCGCAGCCATCGCCGCAATCATCAACCATCGCATCCGCATCATCCGAGTCTCTCCTCTTGTATTCCCGCAGGAATCGTCTTCGGCGAGGAATACAGCAAGGATCGATCCACAAGAAGATCATTGAGCTTTTCCCGATCGAGCGTCGAGATCCATGGGGGTTTGCTCCCCCACCCCCAGCGTGTTGGGGGCTCACGCCCCCTTCGCCTTTCGGTCGGCTTTGTCGTGCGATCCCGGGGCATTCGACTTGCGAGCGCAGGTGTCCGAGGGCAGGCTCGGCCGGATGTCGGAGCCCGAACGCTTTTGGACCAAGCCGCTGGCCATCGAGATGCTCAGCCGGCTCAACTCGGACGCGAAGTTCAAGAAGCTCGCCGCCAACGTGGACGCGGTCATCCAGCTCCGGTGCAAGGACACGCCGGACGGTACGGACGTGTGCGCGACCTACCACATCCACAACGGCCAGTTGGACCTGAAGGACTGGGACGAGGGCCCGGCTCCGGCGGCGTGGCGGGAAGAGCCGCTCGACAAGAAGAAGCTCCTCGCCCGGACCACCGCGCCCTACCCGATCTGGGTCAAGCTCGACACCGGCGAGTTCGGCGTGATCGACGCGATCATCAACCCGAACTACAAGTTCGAAGGCGCGAAGCTGAAGGTGCTTCGCCACCTGCGGATGTTCAGCCGCATCGCCGATCTGAGCCAAGAGCTCGAGAAGCGTTACTGATCGGGCGCGCGCGCGTACCAACGCTCGTGATGACTCGCCTGGCCCGGCCCCTGACCCCGATGCTAGATAGGGGCGATGCGCATGCGTAGGTCGCTCCCGCTGGCGCTGGTGGCGCTCGCACTGGTGTGGTCGGTCCCCGCGACCGCCGAAGCGGACATGCTCGGCAGCCTCGCCGAGAAGTTCGAGTCCGCGCTCACCTCCGGTAGCTATGGGCTCGCGCTCGGGCTGATCTTCGTCGCGGGCCTGGCGACCGCGCTCACCCCCTGCGTCTACCCGATGATCGCGGTCACGGTGAGCGTCTTCGGCGCCCGCCAGGCCAAGAGCAAGACCGAGGGCGCGCTGCTCTCGCTCTCCTTCGTGCTGGGCATCGCGGCCCTCTTCACGCCGCTCGGGGTCATCAGCGCCCTGACCGGCAACGCCATGGGCGCCGCGCTGGCCAACCCCTGGGTACTGGTCGGTCTGGCGGTGCTCTTCATCGCGATGGCGACGAGCATGTTCGGGGCCTGGGACATGAGCCTGCCCTCCGGACTCCAGAACAAGCTCGCGCAGGTCGGGGGCGCCGGATACAAGGGCGCCTTCGCGGTCGGCTTCGTGAACGGCCTCATCGCCGCGCCGTGCACCGGGCCGGTGCTCACCGTGCTGCTGACCTACGTCGGCACCGAGCAGAGCATCACCTTCGGCGCATCGGCGCTCTTCGTCTACAGCCTCGGCCTCGGCGCACTCTTCTTCGTGGTGGGCACCTTCGCGGTCAGCCTCCCGAAGACCGGCAAGTGGGTCGAGCACGTGAAGAGCGTCTTCGGCATCGTGATGCTGGTCCTCGCCTTCTACTACCTGCGCGGCATCCTCCCGATCCCGCAGCCGGAGTTCCGCAGCGACCTGTGGCTCTACGTGCCGATCGGGCTGGTCGTGGTGGGTCTGGCCATCGGCGCCATCCACAAGTCCTTCAAGGAAGGCTCGGCGCTCGACAGGACCCGCAAGGGCCTCGGTGTGCTCGCCACCACCTGCGGCGGCCTCGGCGTGATCTTCTGGTTCGGGGCCCTGCCCGCGGGCGCGCACATCGAGTGGCTCGACGACTACGACACGGCCGCCGAGCTGGCGCGGCAGGACGGCAAGCCGCTGCTGGTCGACTTCGGCGCCGACTGGTGTGGCGCCTGCAACGAGCTCGAGCACCAGGCGATGAGCGACCCGCGGGTGATTGCCGAGGCGCAGCGCTTCGTTCCGGTCCGTGTGGACCTGAGCGCCGACCAGGCCACGCCGGCGAAGTGGACGCTGCTCAACGACACCTACGAACAACCGGGGCTACCGCTCGTCGTCTTCCACGACGGCGAGGGCGAAGAGGCCCACCGCATCACGGGGCTCGTCAGCGCCGACGAGTTCCTCGAAGTCATGCAGGGCATCAACTAGCGACCGATGAGTAGCGGCTGGGGACGACACGTCTGGGCGGCCGTCCTGGCGCTCTCCGTCAGTTGCGAGGCCCGGTCACAGAATCCCCCGCTCGCTCCGAAGCACCGGGGCGCGGAGGGACCCACCGACTCGGTGCCAGAGACCGACTCGGTGCCAGAGACGGGCTCGGCGCCCGGGGCGGACCCATCGCCTCCCTCGACCGCCGCGCTCGCGACCGAGGCGACCCAGCGTGTGGCGGTTCCGTACGAGACGGTGACGACGGTCCGGCATCGAGAGCGCCTCGGGCGGGTCTCCGACGGGGGCACCCGATGGACTCGCAGGAAGCAGAGGCAGGAGGCCGCTGCAATTTGCCGCCCCCATTTTCCGGGCGTTGGAGGTTGCCCCCAGCAAGTCGGAACGATCTACGAGAGGGGCGTACTCGAGGTCTTTTGGACGACGGATGTCACCATCCGAATGGCGTACGAGACCGGGACTTCCGAGCGCTTGGCTCGCCATCAACTTCAGGAGGTGGTCGTCGGTTCGCTCCTGTCGGTCGATGGGCTCGATCTGTCGTGGCTACACGAGGAGTGGTCGGGTTCACACGTCGCACTGGTACGCCAGCTTCGACGAGCGACCGGCGAGTCGCCGGCGAGCGTCGGGCCCTACCACTGCCGCCTTCCCGCCCGAGTCAGCCCCACGCCTCGAGTCGTGAACCACTGGGGCACCAACGCGTACTCGGACGTGTCCTTCGCGGATGCCTGCGTTCGCGCGGCACGAGAGCTCTGCGACACACCCCAGTGTCGCGTGCGGCTGGCCGACTTCGACCGACTCGGTGGGGTCGCGGAACAGCACCGGTCCGTCTCGGTCATCGTGGAAGACGCGCGGGAGGCCCCCAACGAGCTCGACCCCGACTGGGCGGCGGTGCAATGGGCCGATCGCGGCCTCCAGCCACCGGCCACCCGCTTCGAGATCCCTGTCCGCGTTCATCCACGAACGCGTGCCCGCGTGCGCCGCGGCGAGGACAATGGGGGCCTGCGCCTGTTCCCGGAGGCCAACCTCCCCCGACCCGGTCACCCCCATTCTTGCCGGCTCGAGTTCATCTCGCGATGGGGCTCGACCAGTCGACCGATCGAGGTGACGGCTCGCGGCGCCCCGACGCAGGTCGACGCCTGCCGCGCGGCCATGAACACGCTCCGTGAGGAGCGCGATCTGCCGTCGATCGAAGGCCCCTTGGTGATCGAAGGGCTCCGACCGCCGGCGCCCCACCAACCGTGGAAGGGCACGCCGGAGGCCATCGCCGCACGATTCCGGGCGTCGAACGTGGCCGCCAGAGGAAACACCCGAGCCGAGTGCACGGTCCACGCCTTCGTGTGGTCGGTCGCCTCGACGCGAACGGTCGGGCTCGACGACATCCCGGAGGACTTCACCAGGACGCTCCCGGACGAGTCCGATGGCGAGCTCGCACGCCTGGGGGCCTACTGCCTCGAAGGGATCGATGAGGCGCCCCCGAGCCAGACCCTCGTCTTCGCCTCCGACTCCCGAGACGCGGTGACGTGCGCGACCGGAGAGCGCGTGCGCAGAACCACTCGGGCGGTATCACGGCGCTCCCGGGGCGAGGCCTGCGCAGCGGCGACGGAGCGGCTCTGCGACGGCGACGCCTGCCTCGTCGAGGTTGGCGGCATCGATGGGGTGCGCGTCGACCCCTCCAAGTCGTTTTGGCTCCCCCCCGTGCCGCATGGGCCCGTCCGCATTCTGTTCTGACGCGGCTGGCGGATCGCTAGCCCGGCGTGACCTCGCCGGGCGCCGGCTCGTAGCGAAGGCGCAGCTCCCAGATGGGATCGCCCATCGAGGGCGCCCGCTCGAGCGAGCTCTTCGTCACCGTGCCTCCAGCGAGCTCCACCAGCACCTCACACCAGCCGATGAGCATCAGCTCGTGGACGCGCGGCGCGAACTCGTAGCCGGTGATCTCGATCTTCGCATGGGTCGGGTCGATGAAGGCGACCTCCGCCTTCCCGAAGTCCACGTAGCGCGTCCACATGTTGCGAATCGCGCGCAGGGTGCGGCGAACGTTGTTGTCGTAGACGAAGCTGTGGTGCACGCCATCACCCACGTTCAACCGCGCAGCCTCGCGGCCCATCTCGATCGCGGCATCGTCGGAGCCGTCGCTCAGGTGGCGGTGGAGCATCGTGGCCAGCCACTCGAAGCGCTCGAAGGGATACCAGCCGGAGAGGATCAATCGCTTGCCGAGCCACTCTCGGTCCTTCGGATCGATGGCGAGCATCTTTCCCTGTCGCAACGCGTGGTTCAGCAGCCGCGCCATCCCGATCATCATCACGCCGCGAGCGCGCAGACCGTCGTTCGCCTGAGGCGCGGCCTGCGGGGTCGCGCCGGGCGCGGGTCCGCTGCTCTGCTGTCGCGGGAGCTCCTTCCGCTCCTTCCGCCGGGTCGGCGGGAGGCTCGGAAGGGTGGTCGAGGCAAAGGGCGAGAGGAGCGGGATGAGCGCCGCTGCGTCCTTCGGGCGATCGCCGGGCTCGAGGGAGAGACATCGGTGGACCAGCGCGACCAGCCCGGGATCTGCGCTCGGCACTCGCTCGTCGAGCGGCGTGTAGCTGCCGGCGGCGAGATTCGTGAGGGTCTTGAGCGGGCTCTTGTCGGCGAAGGGGAGCGTGCCGCTGACCGCCTCGTAGATCATCGCACCGAACGAGAAGACGTCGGCGGCCGCCGGCGCGTTGCGCGCGCTGTGGACCTGCTCTGGCGCGATGTAGTTGGTGCTCCCGACGATCACACCCGTGGCGGTCACCGCCCCGTCGCCGAGCTCCCGCGCCACGCCGAAGTCGAGCAGCTTCACCCGTAGCCCCTTCGGGCCGGCCGCGAGGAAGAGGTTCGCGGGCTTCATGTCGCGGTGGACGTAGCCGGCGGCGTGCGCGGCCGCGAGCGGGTCGAGGGCGGCGCGCAGCAACGCGAGCATCCCCTCCAGCGACATGTCGCCGTCCATCAGCTCCGCGAAGCTCTGCCCCTCGAGGAGCTCCATGACGAGCACCATCCGCCCATCGACGTCGGTCATGGCGTCGTAGATCTCGGTGAGCCCCGGATGCTGGATTCGCTGCGGTGCACGCGCCTCCCGCTCGAAGCGCGCGCGCGCGTCGGGATCGTAGGAGGCGTCCTCGCGGAGGATCTTCACCGCGACCTCCCGCTGCATCACCGAATCGTGGGCGGCGTAGACCCGCCCCATGCCGCCCCGACCAATCTGCCGAAGCAGCCGGTAGCGACCGGCCAGGATCCGTTCTCCCATGCGCCACGCCATCATGCCACGGACGACGCCGTCACAGGGTCACGGTAGGGTCACGCCGTGCTCACGCTCTCGGCCGACGACGCCCGCCGGCGCATGCTCGCCCACCATCGCCTCGACCACCGCGTGGATGCGAGCGTGCCCGAGCTACTCGACCTCCTCGGTTGCATCCAGCTCGATCCGCTGGACCCGATGGGTACGAATGCGGACTTGGTGGTCATGGCTCGCCTCCCCGACGTCGGCCACGGGGAGGTCTATCGGGACGTCTACGCGAACGCCTTCGAGCACTTCGCCAAGGTGCGCTGCATCCTCCCGGCGAGCGCTTTCCCCCACTACCGGTCCCGCTTCGTGGAGGCGGAGTGGTGGCGAACGCAGACCCGCGAGAAGAAGGTGCCGGCCGCGCTGGTCGACGAGGTCGAGGCCGAGGTCCGCGAGCGTGGGCCGCTCACGGCCGCCGAGCTGACGGACCATGGGCGGGTGGTACCGCTCGACTGGTCGGGCTGGAAGGGCACGGCGAAGGCGACGTCGATGGCGCTCGAAATCCTATGGGCCCAGTGCCGGCTCGTGGTGGCCGGGCGCCGGGGCCGGGCGAAGCTCTACGACGTCCCCGAGCGAGCGCTCCCGGCGGTCGCCGCGACCGAGCCGAGCGAGCCCTTCGAGCGCTGGGCGCTGCGCCACCGCGCCGATTGCGCCGGGCTGCTGCCCCGCCGCGGCGGGCCGTGGTGGTCGACGTTGAACGAGGTCCGCAAGAGCCACTGGGTGGACGCGATGCTCGACGAGGGCGAGCTCGTCGAGGTCGGCGTCGACGGCGTGACCGGCGCCTATCTGACCACGCCGAGCTTCCTCGAGCGCGAGCTGAACGGCGTGGACGACGAGCTGCGCATCCTCGGCCCGCTCGACGCGCTGCTCTGGGACCGGCGCCTCGTCGAGGGGGTCTTCGGCTTCGAGTACCTCTGGGAGGTCTACAAGCCGGCCGAGCAGCGGCGCTGGGGTTGGTACGTGGTGCCGTTGCTCCACCGCGGCCAGCTCGTGGGCCGACTCGAAGGCCGAGCCCAGGGCGAGACCCTCACGGTCGAGCGCATCTGGCAGGAGCGACCCGGCGCGATCGATTGGGACGCCCTCGACGAGGCGCTCGCCCACCACGGCGCAGCGTGCGGCTGCGCTCACTACGAGCGGCCGCAGCGCTGCGAGTAGTCGCTCGGTTCAGATGCGACCGGCGGCCTTCTGCTGCCGCTCGATGCTCTCGAAGAGCGCGCGGAAGTTCCCACCGCCGAAGCCCTTGTCGCCCTTGCGCTGGATGATCTCGAAGAAGAAGGGCCCTGCCTCGCTCTCGCTGTGGGTGGCGGCGGAGTCCTGCAGGAAGATCTGCAGCAGGTACTTCTTCTCCTCCTGACCGTCGATCAGGATCTCGAGCTCGCGGAGCGTGGCGAGGTCTTCGTCGATCGCCTTGATGCCGCTCTGCTCGATACGCGTCGGGAGCATGTCGTAGTAGGTGCCGGGCGTCGGGAAGAACTCGACGCCCTTCTCGCGCAGACCGCGCACGGCCGGGATGATGTCCTTCACCGCGAGCGCCGCGTGCTGGATGCCGTCGCCGTGCTGGTCCTCGGCGAAGACGTAGATCTGCGAGGCCTTGAAGAACGGACGCTTGGGCTCGTTGTTCGCGAACTTCACGCCGCTCTTCGGGTCCCACATGACCTTCGACTTCAGCCCCGAGCCCTCCTCCGAGTCGGGCGCGACGTCGTTGGTGTGGAACTCGATGCCCCAGTATTCCTCGAAGCCGAGCACGTGCTCCATCCAGAGGAGCGCGGGCTTCATGGTCTCGAAGTTCGAGGTGATGTGATCGATGCCCGTGAAGCCGAAGCGGTTGCTGCCGCCCTTCGGCTCGTCGTGCTCGATGACGTTCGGCACCAGCCGCGGGTAGGCGGCGTCTCGCTGAACGAAGCGGAAGGTGCTGCTCCCGAAGGGCGTCGTGATCGAGAAGGTGCGGAGCTTCCCGCCGTTCTCCTCGAACGTCTCGATGTCCTGCATCGGCGTGCCGCCGCGCTCTTCGATGAGGCGGAAGGTCTTCTCGATGTCGCTGACGCGGAAGGTGATCGCGCCGACGCCGTCGGGGTGACGGCGGAGCCAGCGCCAGGCGCGACCGCCCTCGCCCACCGGCTCGCTGATCAGGATGCGGGTCGGACCGGCGCCGAAGAGGATCGAACGCTGCTGCGCGCGCTCGTTGAACTCGGGGTCCGAGTAGCCGATCTCCTGGAAGTCGAGCTTCTCGGTGTAGAAGCGGCGGCTCCGCTCGAGGTCGTGGACGTAGTAGTGAATCGACTCGATCTTCTCGATGCCGAGCGACTCCAGCTGCTGGGTCATGGGCGTCTCCTGGTGAGGTCGGGGGTCTGCGCTCGCTTCAAGGGGTCGGGTTCTCCGGTGCGTCCGGCTGCACGTCGGGGTGCGCCGCCTCGAACGCCGGGAGCGAGGCACACGCCTCTTCCGCCGCGAGCAAGCGGGGGTACGCCGCCACATCGAGGCCGAATCGGCGGGCGTTGTAGAGCTGAGGGACCAGGCAGACCTCCACGATCGAAGGCGCCTGGCCGAAGAGGAAGCCGTCTCCGGGGAGCGTCGCGGCCAGCCGTTCCATGGCGGCCAAGCCCTTGCCGATGACGCCGCGCGCGTGATCGGCGCGGTCGCCCCCGAGGCTCTCGACGAGCTTCAAGGTGGCGGAGTTCTGCAGCGGCTGAATGCCGGCGTTGACGATCTCCGCGAGCTCCCAAGCGCGGGCCGCAGCGAGCGGATCCGTCGGAACGAGCGGCGGCTCGGGGACCAGCCCGTCGAGGTAGACGGCCATGGCCATCGACTGACCCATGACGTGGCGCTCGCCCCCGTCGTCCGTCCACTCGAGGGTGGGCACCTGCTGCATCGGGTTCTTGGCGCTGTAGCCGTCGGCCTGCTGCTCGCCCTTCACCAGGTGTACCGGCACGACCTCGAACTCGATGCCCTTGAGGCCGAGCAAGAGCCGCGCTCGCCAAGAGCAGGAGCTACGCCAATAGCCGTAGAGCCGGACGTCTCTCACGCGGAGGCGACCTTCTGGTCGATCACACCGCAGATCGAGCGCCCGCTCGCGTCCTTGAGCTCGATCCGCACGGCGTCGCCAGGCTTCAGGAACTCGGTGGTGGGCTTTCCGTCCTTCAAGATCTCGCGCATGCGTCGCTCGGCGAGGCAGCTGACACCCTTGCTCTCGTCCTCGTTGGACACGGTGCCGCTGCCGAGGATGGTCCCGGCGGTGAACGCGCGCGTCTTGGTGATGTGCGCGACCAGATCGAAGAAGGAGAAGTGCATCGCCGGACCCGCGTCCGGGTCGCCGGCCTTCTCACCGTTCAGGTGCGAGAGGAGCGGCAGATGCACGCGGCCTTCCTTCCAGGCGTCACCGAGCTCGTCGGGCGTGACGGCGAAGGGCGCGAACGCCGTCGCCGGCTTGCTCTGGAAGAAGCCGAAGTTCTTCTTGAGCTCGGCGGGGATCAGGTTTCGGAAGGTCACGTCGTTGCAGATCGTGATCAGCTTGATGTACTTGCCCGCGTCGGCCGCGCTGACGCCGCGCGGGGTGTCGCCGAGGATCACGCAGATCTCCGCCTCGAAGTCGCAGCCCCACTCCACGTTCGGGAGCGGAATGTCACCGGTCGGGTCGAGGAAGATGCCGGACCCGCCCTGGTAGACGAGCGGGTCGGTCTCGAGGGTCTCGGGCGGCTCGGCGCCGCGGGCCTTCCGCACCAGCACGATGTGGTTGATGTAGGCCGAGCCATCGATCCACTCGTAGGCCCGGGGGAGCGGGGAGCGAAGGGTGTTCGGATCGAGGGGCTCGCCCTCGAGGTCGCCGGAATCGAGGCCATTGGCCAACCCCTGGAGCGCGGGCTCGGCCTCGTCCCAGATGTCGAGCGCCTGCTGCATGGTGGGGGCGATGAGTCCAGCGGGCATGCAGGACTTGCCGTCCTTGCTCACCACCACCAGCTCTCCGTCACGTGTGTCGTTGCTTCGCGTTGCCAGCCTCATGGGGACCGGGATACGGACCGGGCCCCCCGATCACAAGACTGGCAGGCCCGCCGTGTGCGAATGCTCCCATCGCTGCTAAGGAGGATGCCGTGAGCGAGAAGCGCCAGATGATGGAGAAAGAGCTCGTCCGCCTCGAGGGACTGCTCGGCGAGCTCGAAAAGGATTGGAAGAAGGTGCCCTACGCCTTCGTCCTCCTCCTCGGCGCGATCCCGGCCTACTTGAAGTACGGAACGCTCGGCTCCTCGCTCACCATCCTCACGGTGGTGAGTCTCGTGGCTACATCCTACTACCTCATCGGAGTCCGGAAGGCGGAGTACCGAGGCGAGATGGAGGAGATACGGCTCGGGATGGAACGCCTCGCGGAGCTCGAGGGCTCGAACGCTTGAGATCGCGCGCCCTTGGCGTGAGATGGCCCACGGCGGTACCCTGCACCGATGGTGCCCCGCCATGTCACCGCGGGGTTCGCGTTGCTCGCGAGCCTCGGGGCCTGTTCGTTCGCCCCCATCGAGCTGGACGGACTGCAGTGCCCATGCGCGGTCGGGTGGATCTGTGTGGACGACGTGTGCATCGAAGGGCGGGCGGACGGCGGGCCCGACCTCGGCCGCGAGTCTGATCTGGGGGTGCGCGACGGAGGTCTGGTCGATGGCGGACCGACCGGTGTGGACTCGGGACCGCTTCCGGACGCTGGGCGAGCGGATCTCGGGGTCGACGGCGGGAGCGACGCCGGCCCACCCTCGGTCTGTGAGACGACCACGGCGTTTTTCTGTGATGGCTTCGAAACTGGCATCGTGCCGCCGTGGAGCGGCGTTCGCACGACCAATGGAGCCTCCTTCACCGATGACGGAATGCCGTTCCGGGGCGGGAGCTCGGGGCACGCCGTCACGTCGGCCCCCTCGAGCCGCTCCCATGTCGAGGCGGCGCTCGGTGGACGGACCGGGGTGACGCTCTACGCGAAGACCTGGCTCTACCTGCCGAGCGAGTCCCAGCACGAGGTACTGAGCTTCCTGCTCATCGGCCACGACGCGGACCCCGACTATCCGCTGGTCGCGCTCCAGTCCGTCCCGGGCTCGAGTCAGGTCTACGTCGGGATTCCCTTCGGCCGCCCCGGCGCCGGCGGTGCCGGCCTCCCGGTGCCGCGGGACCGATGGATCTGCGCCACCCTCTCCATCGAGACCGGAACCGACACCCCGCGGCTCCACGCGACCATCGACGGCAGCGTGGTCGCCGACGAGACCTTCTCGGGTCCCGTCGTTCCGGAGGCCGACTTCGGCATGGCGGGCATCGAGTTCACCAACTCCGGCACGCCTTCCGCCGAGATCTTCATCGACGAGGTCGAATTCGGCACGGAGCCACTGACATGCCCGTGAGCGTGCTAGAAACGGCCGCTCAGCGAGAGCTGACCCGGGCCGATTCGGAGAGAGAGGTCGTCGTCTCCTCCGCCGCTGGTCAGGTCGATCACGCCCCAGATGCCGCCTGCCAGCAGGAACACACCACCGATTGCGAGGTTCACGTTCGTGATGAGCGCGAGGTTGTCGGCCTCGTCGGCGAGACGAACCCGGTCGGCGTGGACGTCCGTCGCCAGGGCGTCGTCGTGACGGCCGTTGGCGAGCGAGCCAGTGATGGCGGCACTCCCCAGCAGGAGCGCACCGACACCGGCGATCACCCAGGGAACGGGGTTGACCGTCTTGGGCGGTGGCATCGGCTCCTCCGGCTGCTGCTCCGGCCCCATCCCGTCTTCGCCCGCGAGGAACTCGTCGGTCTCGGCCTCGGCCGCGGCGTCGAGCGCCGCCTGCTCGGATCGCAGGGCCTCGAGTCGCTCCTCGATGGCAGGCCGGTCCTCGGCCTCGGGTTCGATCTCGAGGTATCGCTCGTAGGCCTCGATGGCGCCGGCGGTGTCGCCCATGCCCTCGAGGGTGCGGGCGAGGTTGTATTGGAGCACCGGAGCGGGGTCGAGCTCGTAGGCGCGCCGGAGCAGCGTGACGGCCAGCTCCATGTTGCCGGCGCGGTAGGCCTCGGCGCTCTCACGGAAGAGCGCGGCCGCGAGCTCACGCTCCTCATCGGTCTGTGCGAGGCTGGTCTGGGGGGCCACGGCGCTCACCAGAACGGCGAGGACGAGGGCCATCAGTGGGGCGGTCGATGACATCGGCGAAGCCGCAGCCTATCTCAGAGGCGGCCAAGCTCGAAAGATTCCAGGTCGGCCGCTATGAAGTCCTGGCGCTGCTGGCGACCGGCGGCATGGCCGAGGTCTTCCTGGCGAAGCTCCTCGGCGCCCGCGGATTCGAGCGCGCCGTCGTGCTCAAGCGCGTACTGCCCCACCTCGCGAGGCAGTCCCATTTCCGGACGATGTTCCTCGACGAGGCCAAGGTCGTGGCGGCCATCGCCCACCCCAACGTGGTGCAGGTCCACGAGCTCGGTGAGGAGGGCGACGACCTCTTCCTGGTGATGGAGTACGTCGCCGGCGAGAGCCTGGCGACCCTCCTCAAGCGCGTGGCCGGCGATGGTCAGCGCCTGCCGGCGCACGTCGCAGCGTTCATCGTCGCGGAGGCGGCGGCCGGGCTCCACGCCGCCCACGAGCTGGTCGACGACGAGGGCCAGCCGCTCGACGTCGTCCACCGCGACGTCTCGCCGCACAACGTGATGGTCACCTACGACGGTCAGGTGAAGGTGCTCGACTTCGGCATCGCCAAGTCGGAGAACGCGTCGCACAACACCGAGTCCGGGGTGATGAAGGGCAAGTTCGCCTACATGGCGCCGGAGCAGTACCAGCGGGATCCGGTCGACCGTCGCACCGACATCTTCGCGCTCGGTACCGTGCTCTGGGAGAGCCTGGTGAGTCGTCGGCTCTTCGCGCGACGAAACGACGTCGAGACCCTGCGGGCCATCTGCGAAGACTCGATCCCCCAGCCCAGCGAGCTCGGCGGGAAGTTCCCCGAGGCGCTCGAGGCCGCGTGCATGAAGGCGCTTGCGCGGCCCAAGGAAGAACGCTTCCAGACGGCCGAGGAGCTCCAGCGTGCCCTCGAGGCGTCCATGCGCGAGGCGGCTCCAGACAAATTCCCGCAGGACGACCTGCGCGAGATCATGAAGCGCTACTTCTCCCATCGTCAGGAGGAGAAGCGCGACATGCTGCGGAAGGTGCGCTCCGGGCGGGACCTCACGCACGTACCGAACCCGGACCCGGCGACCGGACCGACCGTCGCGGCCAAGGCGCTCCGCAAGAGAGAGCCCAACCGCTGGATCCCGTGGATCAGCGCGGGCGTGCTCCTACTGAGCGTGATCGTCGGGGCCTCCGCCGCGCTCTACGCCGGGGGCGAGGAAGCCGTCGACACCACGGAGACCGTGGCCACGCCGCCCGCCGAGACCATCCGGGTCCACATTCGCTCCCGCCCCTCGGGCGCCGAGGTGACCTTCGGCGGTCGCTCGCTCGGCACGACGCCAGTGCAGACCGAGCTTCCACGAAGCGACGAACCGATGATGGTGCGCTTCGCCCTACCCGGCTACGCCGCGCTCGACGAGCGGGTCGTTCCCGACTCGGACGTACGCCTCCACGTGGTGCTGATCCCGCAGCAAGCGGAGAGCACGATGGAAGAGGCGCCCACCACGATGGACGACCCCGCCGCGACCGCCGAGATGGCGACCGACGAGGCGCCCGAGACCACCCGGACGCGCCGACGCCGGCGCCGCCGCGCTCCGACGATGGAGCAGCAGGACCCCGAGTACTTCCGCTTCGACTGACGCTCGATCGCTCTAGCGCGAGAGCATGACGAGCGCGTTCCGCGGCGCTCGAGCCTCGGGCGGAGGAACGCGGCCGACGCCGGTGGCGATGACGGTCGCTTCGACCCCGACGATGGAGTCGTCCGGGACGAGGCCGAAGAGGACCTCCGCGTCCGGGTCGACCTGATCGCCCAGCCAGGACGCCGCGGCGTCGATGGCGTGGAGCCCGAGGGTCCGCGGTCCGCGAAAGCTGATGAGCAACCCGCCGGCGCCGCGCAGGTCGGTGTCGGCGATGAGCTCCGAGCTCACGGCGCGTTGCGCGGCCTCGAGCGCGTCGCGCCCCTGGCCCAGGCCCAGCACCGCCCGACCACCGACCTCGAGGCAGGCGCGAAGGTCGGCGAGATCGAGGTTGATCATCCCGCGGCCCGCCAGGAGCGAGCTGATGCCCAGCACGCCGGCGGCCAGGACCTCGTCCGCGCGACCGAAGGCCTCCTGCATGGAGAGGTCGTCGCCGAGGAGACGCTGGTTCTCGATGACGACGCAGCAGTCGACGAACTGCTCGACGCGCTCGAGGCCCTCGTCGGCGGCGCGCGCTCGGCGGCGGCCTTCGAAGGCGAAGGGACGGCTGAACACGCCGACGGTCAGCGCGCCGACCTCGCGAGCGGCGGCAGCCACCACGGCCGCGGCGCCGGTCCCGGTGCCTCCACCCATCCCGGCGGTGACGAACACGAGGTCTGCACCCCGGAGAGTGGCCATGAGCTCGGGGCTCGACTCGATGGCGGCCGCCTCACCGACGGCCGGCCGACCGCCCGCGCCGAGGCCGCCGGTCCGTCGGGGACCCAGCGCCAAGGTGTGCAGGCCGTTCAGCGCGGCGAGGGCCTGCGCGTCGGTGTTCGCCGCCCAGAGACTCGCCGCGGGCGGCTGCTTTCGGGCGAGCGCGGCGACGGCGTTTCCGCCCGCACCGCCCACGCCGATCACTTGGAGCCGAGGTTGCACCCTTCCCGGCTATCACGGTGGCGCCAGGGAGGCGTAGAAAGCGACAAGCTCGGGTTCAGGCCGCGAAGACGCGGTTGCGGCCTTCGTCCTTGGCGCGGTAGGCCGCGGCGTCCGCGGCCGCGACGAGCTCTTCCGGGTGCTCGAAGGGATGGTCCGAGTCCAGCGTCGCGATGCCGAAGCTGGCGGTGACCTCGAGCGCCAGGTCGCCACTCCGGATGGTGAGCCCCTCGACCAGCCGTCGGAGCCGCTCACCGAGACGGAACCCGGCCAGTGCGTCGAGCCTCGCGATGACCACGAACTCCTCCCCGCCGTAGCGAGCGAAGATGTCCTCCTGGCGGATGGTGCCCTGAATGGCCTCCGCTACCGCCACGAGCGTGGCGTCCCCGGCCTGGTGGCCGTGCGTGTCGTTGAGCGCCTTGAAGTGGTCCAGATCGAAGAGCACGAGACTCAGCGGCGCCCCGTGGCGCCGGGAGTAGGCGAACTCGGCGCGGAGTCGCTCGTCGAAGTGGCCACGGTTGTAGGCGCCCGTGAGCGCATCACGAACCGCGGAGTCGTACATCTTGCGAGCAGCCTCCGCCTCTGCGGCGTCCATGAGGGTCACTCGCAGGACGGTGCGTTCACCGATCTGGATGCGGTCGCCGTCTTTCAAGGGCTTCGGCGTCGTCCCGACCGGCTCGCCGTTGAGGCGGGTGCCGTTCGTGCTCCCGAGGTCCTCCACGCACCACCGGCCGAGCACCAGGTAGACCTTCGCGTGCTTCCGCGAGAGGCCCCGATCGTCGATGCGGCACGCCAAGGACTCGTCGCGGCCGAGGATCATCTCGCCGTCCACCACGGGCTGGACGGCTCCCTGGGACGGGCCCTCCAGCATGGTCAGGCTGCAGAATTCCTTGGGGAGCACCTCGTAGTCCGGATGCTCGTCCAGACGAAACGTCTTCCAGGGCCCCTGCGGCATGCGGCGGCATCATACAACGAGAGCGTCCCGGACCTGCCATCACCATTCCAGGGCATCCCCGTTCCCGGGCGCAGCCGAGCGCGGGCTCAAGTGCGGAACGCTGGGAGCTCGCCTCCGAGCAAACGACCGAAGTCTTCGCCGCCGAACGTGTCCCGAGGGTACCCAGCGCCGGCCAGGAGAGACATCCAGAGGTTGCTCATGCGGAGGTGCCCGTCGCTGCCGAGCCGCGGATAGACGAGCGTCCGCCCGTGGCCGAAGCCGAGCCCTTCGCCTCCCACGGCGAGCACTGGGAACTCGCTGGCGCTCGAGTGGTGCGTCTCGCCGTTGTCGCCGAAGTAGAGGATCACCGTGTTGTCGAGGAGCGACGCGCCGTCACCGTCGGGCGTGTCCTCGAGGTCTCGCGCCAGCTGCGCGAGGTGGCTGACGATCGTCGCCGAGACCTCGTGAATCATGTCCTGGTGGGCCGTGCTACCGGCCGACTCGTGGTGGAGGTTGTGGCGCCCGGTGGGAACACCGGCGCGCTCCAGCGAGGGGTAGGCCACAGCGCCGAACTCGCCGGAGGTGGCCGAGGTGATCACCGCCACGTTCGTCAAGCCGAGGCGGAGCGCCGAGCTCGCGACCGCGAACTGCGCGCCGAGGGCGTCGAAGTGTCGGCCGCTCGTGAAGCGGGGGTCCGTCTCGGGACCGGCGGGCAAGAGGCTCGCGTCGGCATCCCAGCCGACCAGCGCATCGAGCTGGCGCTCGTTCTCTTCCAGCGCGCGAAGATAGGTCCGCAGCTTCTCCTGCTCGTGCGCACCGGCGATCGACTCGCCGAGGGCGTGCTCCACGTCCTCGCGGGCGAACGCCAGCATCTCGGCGCGATCGAGGGCGCTCGGGTCGCCCGCGACGGCTCCCAGGTAGGTCTGGAACGCCGTGGTCGGTCGCTGGAGGATGGCCGCCGGGGCTCCCGCGGCGTGCGCGCACGTACCGCCGTTGAGCGGCGCGCTCCCCGCGCCGACGCGAATGGCGTCGAACGGAGTCCCGAGGTCTCGGCTCAGGGATTCGGCGAGGACGGAGTCGATGCTCTGCCCGCCCGGGCTCCCGCCGACCGTCCGGGTGCAGGTGAGCGTGCCGTGGTGAGGCGTGTGACCACCGCCACCGGCCTTGTTGGACAGTCCGTAGAGCACGGATGCACGCCCTCGGAGGTCGGCACCGAGCGCGCCGAGCGACTTCGCCGCGTCCAGGTCCGGCGTGCCGAGCTCGATCAGGCTGTCCTGCCGATACTGCCGGTACCAGTTGCGCTTGTCGTCGATCGGCTCCGCGAGCATCCCGTCCAGCGCAGCGCGGGCCGTCGGGCTGAGCATGGCCACCGGCTCCACGCAGTTGCCTTCGATCACGAAGACGAAGCGCGGCGATCCCGGAGCGGCCGCGCGTACGCGGCGCGCACCACGAGGGAGGATGGCGGGGAGGAGCGCGAGGCCCGCGCCGCCGGCGAGGACGCCTCGCATCCAGTGTCGTCGGGAGCTCATCGGTCGTCTCCTTCCGCGACGGCTCGCCGGGCGAAGGTGTCACTCGCCGCGAGCGCCGCGATCATGTCGACGAACGATCCGCCGTCGAAGGCCGTCTCCATCTCCACGAGGGTGCAGGCGTCGGCCATGGTCTCGTCCCGGCCCATGAAGTAGCGGAACGCATGTCGGACGAAGCCCCGGCGCGCGAGCCGCGAGTCGGCGAGCGCCTCTGCGAAGGCGAAGGGCGTGGCGTAGTCGCCGTTGAGGTCTTCGCCGGCACCGGTGGGCAGATTGTCCAGCGTGGTGCTGCCATCCGGCGCCGCGCCGTGGTCGTCGACCCGGAAGTAGCCGGCGTGATTGAAGAGCTCGAACATGTTGCCGAGCGGGTTCATCAGCGAGTGACAGGTGCGACATTCGGCGTGGTCGGTGCTCCGATGGACTCGCTCACGAGCCCCGAGCTCCGGAGCCGAGGGAATCAGCTGCGCCTCGACCTCCACGAAGGTCAACGGCGGAACGGTCTCGCAGAAGATGTGCTCGCGGATCCACTTGCCGCGATGCACGAGGCTCGCGTCGTCCTCGAAGTTCCCGCCGTGAGCACCGAGCCAAGTCGGGTGGGTGAGGACCCCGCGCCGCTCGGACTCTGGGACGGTCACCCAACGGTCGGCCTGGGTCCCGAGGATCGGGTCCTCCACGCTGAAGACGAGCGCGATGTTGGTCGACCCGCGCCGCACGGTCCCGCTCGTGTTCCGGCAGTCGCCGAAGCGGGTGCACCTGGCGTAGGTCATCGAGCAGTCGTCGACCGTGTCACACGCCGGTCCCTCGCCGGTCGCGGGGAGATGCCACTCGCGGCCGGCCATCAGCTCGTGCCAGAAGTCACCGGCGCCCTCGTGGGTCTCGACCACGAGCCGAGCGATCCAGTCGTCCAGCTGATGGGTGAGCCGCCCCTCGCGGCTGCCGCCTCCCTGGAGCCCCGCGTAGGACGAGTCGATCATGTCCCAGCCGCTCTCGTACTTGCTGGTCGCCGCGGGCGTGTCCTTGAAGACCGTGTCGGCGTCCTCGTAGTCGAGCCACTGACGGAAGAAGCGGACCATCTCGCCGGTGATCCAGAATTCGCCGAGGCGCCCGGGTCCGACCGGATTGCCCGCGGCGAGGAGACCGGCTTCGTCGTTCTGCCAGAAGGCTCGCTCGGGATCGACGCCGCCGAAGTAGCGGAGCACCATCGCGCGCCGCACCTCCGGGTCGTGAATGGACCCGCTCTCGCCTGCTGGGATGGCCGCGGCGTCGGCGATGGCGGCGAACCAACCTCCCTCGATGTCGTCCGAGTCGGGGTCGGCGGCGAGCCCCTCGAACGAGGAGATCTTCAGGCTCCCGAGCGGGTGGGTGGAGAGCAGTCTCGCGAGCGCGACACCGAGCGCTTCGCCGCTCATGCGGGTCTCGTCTGCGACCTCGGGCAGCTCCGCGCGGAACATGCCGCCGGACGAGAGCATCGCGGACTGGAACGCGAGCCGGATGGTGCCGGTGCGGTCGGCGATGCCGCTCTCGCGACCGATAGCCCGATCCACGAGCGCTCGGAGATGCTGGTGCTCCCATGCGGTGGGCGCCCGGAAGTGCGTTCCATGGCGCATCAGCGTGTCCACGAAGCCATCGATGCACTCGCTGCTCGGGGCCACGTCTTCGTAGATGCACCGGAGCTCGGCGCTGCGGAGCACGTCGGCGGAGAGCTCCTCCTGCGTCCAGAGCTCGCTGGCTTCGGGCATGCTGAGCGTGAGCACCGAGAGCGTCGCCGGGTCCAGGCTCACGTCGTCGGAGTACGTCGCGTAGGGATGGTGGACCGGTGTCACGAGCGGGTTGTCGATGACCGACGACGTCCGCCCGTCCATCCGTCGGCCCACGGCGTGCGTCAGCTCGAGCCGTTCCACGCGTCGGTATCGGGCGGGAGAGCTGCGGGGAGCCGAGGGGTCTGCGCAGGTGAAGAGCGCATCGCGGTCGAGGGTGTTGGGGTCGTATTGCAGATCGACGGGAGGGAGCGCGTCGCACGTCGCGGCCGCGCCCCCCTGGATCCAGTCGCGCACGAAGACGACGTCGTCCGGGAGCGTGTCCCAGTCACCGCGCCGGCCGGCCGGCATGAGGCCGCCGCCGTCTTCGCCCTGGAGACCGGCCATCTTGCGGTAGAGCCAGCTCCCTTCCGGGTCGCCGGGGACCAGGAGGGGCTCGCCCTCCACCAGCCGGCTCTCGAGCTCGGGGAGCCGCACCAGCCCTGCTCGCGTGAGGTCCGGAAAGCGCCCGCCCGGCTGGTGACAGGCACCGTTCGCCGCGCAGGTGCGCTCGAAGTAGACGATGGCCTCGCCCGCGGTGCCGCACTCCGGCGGGATGACGAAGCCATCCTCGTCGCCCGAGCGCGGCCCGGCGTCTTCCGGGTTCCCGGCACCGCCGATCTGCCCCTGACAGGCCGTGAAGACGAGGAGACAGAGGCCTACGCTGGGGCTACGACACCGCACGCAGCGAGCGTGCGCCAGGCCGTGAGCGCGGATCACTTACCGGATGATCGCGGTTCGGCCCCTGCGCCCGCCGGAGCGGGAGCAGGGGCCGAAGGCAGGTCACTCAGGCCATCATGTGTGCGAGTCGACCCTCGAAGAGTCGATCGCGAGCGGCCGCGTCGGACGGTCGAACGAAGTCGCGCCCGATCCGGTCCCAATCCGGGTCGTCCGGATCGAGGCCGAGCTCCTCCACGAAGTGGCGGTCGACGACGATGAACTGTCGCTGGTAGGGCAGCAGATAGCCGCCGTGCTCGCGTCGGATATCGCGCGCCTCTTCATAGCTCGCTGACCAGATGTTCCAGTAGGGCGCGCCCGCCGGGTAGAGGAAGGTGCCGAAGTCTCGGCAGCCGCCTTCGGCGACGTGCGCGAGGTGCGCCCAGCTCTCGAACCCGAGCTCGCGGGCGATCACCTTCAGGCAATGGCGCCGTCGAACGGTCGTCTCGATGGCAGGTTCGTTCTTCAGCTCGACGAGCGCGCGCACGCGCGCGACGGCGTCGGGCTCTCCTTCCCGTGCCGCTCGGTGCAGCCGGCGGGCGCGGTGTTTCAGCTCTTCGATGATCGTCACGGATCTCTCCTCTCGTGTGGGCCGGTCCCGCTCCAGAGGCCCGAGGTGAGTCGACGAAGTCGAACGTACGAGGAACGCGCCCGAGGGCGCATGCAGGGTGTGGCGACTTTCGGCGGAAGAGGCGCCCCTGCGCGCCTGACGAGCGAAGCTAGACACGGCTCGCGCGAGCGCAAGGGGTGGCAGCGCCGAGCCCCCTGATCGAGGACAGGCGTCCATGGTAGGGTGCGCGCGTGCGGCACATTCGAGAGGCGTCCCTCATGCTCGTCTGCGCTGGCTGCGCGTTCGACCCATCGGGCCTCGGCACGGGCGAACGCGGCGTCGACGCTCAGGTCGCTCTCGAAGACGGTGGGCCCGTGGTCGACGTGGACTCCGGTCTGCGCATCGACGCCGGTCCGCCCCGGGTCGACGGAGGCCCTCCCCCGGTCGACGCGGCCCCGGCCATCGACGCTCGGCCCGAGGTCGATGCGTTCGTCCCGCCGCCTCCCTACGTGGCGTATTGGAGCTTCGACGTGAACGCTACGGACGCCACCGGAGACCACCACGGGACGCTCGAGGGCGCAGCGTCCATCACCGGCGGCGGTCGCGGCTACGCCGGCGAAGCGCTGCGACTCACCGCCGACGGCGATCGCGTCGAGGTCGCCAACCCGACGACGCTGGACTTCAACTCGGACTTCACCTGGCACGCCTACATCAAGACCCGCGATGGGGAGGGCGCGATCCTCTCGCGCAACCCGCTCGGCACCGCGTGGAACCAGGGCTCCAAGGCGCTCTTCGTCCGAAACCGACGAGTGCAGTGGGACACGGGCTGGGTCGGCAATCCGAACAGCAACGTGGTGATCGACGACGACGAGTGGCACCAGGTCATCGCGATCTTCCGAGCGGGCACCAACCAGCTGCAGCTCTTCGTCGATCCGAACCCAGGCGACACGGCCGACTTCGACGCGAGCCACGAGGTGGACCGCTTCGACGAGCACTCCCACACGCACAACGGCGGCGTCGCCCACACCGGCTTCTTCATCGGACAGGCCAACTTCTCCGGCGGCCTGGCCAGCCTGGACACCCTGATCGGATTGATCGACGAGGTGGCGATCTTCCCGAGCGCCCTCGAAGGCGCCGAGCTCGATCAGCTGATCACCATGGGCCCCGGCTCGTTCTGAGCGAGGCCGACGGCGCTCCCGGGAGGATTCGAACCTCCGACCTTCAGCTTAGGAAGCCGCTGCTCTATCCAGCTGAGCTACGGGAGCGAGTTCGGGGCAGACCTTTAGCACGCTGACGCCGCCTGTGAACCCCCGGAAGACGCTGGGATGCTGCCACGCGCTTCCGGCGGGCGGGCACCAGACGCGGGGCTGCTGCCGCGCGCCAGCAACCAGCACCCCGCCCGAAGCGCCCGGCGAGCGCTAGTCGTAGCGGATCAGGGTGTGGACCGGGGTGGGCGCGAGTTTGGTGGCGCCGCCGAGGAAGGCGAGGTCGATCGCGAACGCATAGGCCGCGACCTCGGCGCCGAGTTGACGCACGAGCTCGCCGCAGGCCTTGGCGGTACCGCCGGTCGCGAGCAGGTCGTCGACGATGAGGACCTTCTGGCCCTTGCGGAGCGCGTCGCGGTGCATCTCGAGGGCGTCGGTGCCGTACTCGAGGGTGTACTCGACGCGGACGGTGTCCGCGGGGAGCTTGCCGGGCTTGCGGGCGGGGACGAAGGGCAGCCGCTTTCGGGCCGCGAGCGCGGCGCCGAAGATGAAGCCCCGCGACTCGATGCCCACCACGGCGCCGATGTCCTCGGTGCAGACCGCATCGAAGCCGTCGAGCGAGCGATTGAACGCAGAGGGCGACGCCAGCAGCGGCGTGATGTCCTTGAAGACGATCCCTTCCTTGGGGAAGTCGGGGACGTCGCGGATGTACGGGGTGAGCTCGCCCTGGAGCCCGGGATCGAAGGTGCTCTTCGTCATGCGTCTTCTTCGTTGGAGGTGGCGCCGCCGGCGACCCAGCTGGCAAAGGCGAGATGGTCCGCGTTGGTGGCGCGCAGGTCCAGCGGCGTGATCGAGATGTAGCCTTCGTCGACCGCCGCCGTGTCCGCCTGCTCCATCGGCGGGTGCTCCACCCCGCCGGGGCCGCCGATCCAATAGTAGATGCCGCCGCGCGGGTCCTTCCGGGCGTCGACGCCTTCGGAGTACTGCCGGTGACCGAGGCGCGTGGCCCGGTGACCGCGGACCTCCGATGGGATGTTCACGTTGAGCAGAAGCGGCCGGCCTTCCGGGTGGGTCGCCTCGAGGGTGCGCTGGGCGATCGCGCTCGCGTGCTCGGCGGCCGACCCGAGGGCGGCCAGACCACCGAGCGCCGAGAAGGCCACCGCAGGGATCCCACGCAGCGCTCCCTCGCGGGCGGCGGCGACGGTGCCGGAGTAGTGGACGTCGGCGCCCAGGTTCGCGCCGTGGTTGATGCCGCTGACCACCAGGTCGGGTCGGCGCGGGAGCAGGTCCTTCCGGAAGAGAGCCACGTAGACGCAGTCGACCGGAGTTCCGTCGATGGCGTGGGTCCGTTCGTCGAGGGCGCGGTGCCGGAGCGGCCGGTGCAGGGAGATCGCGTGGCTCTGGCCACTCTGCTCGTGCAGCGGGGCCACGGTGTAGACGTCGGCCCACGTCGCGAGCGCCTCCCGCAACACGATGTTGCCCTCGGCGTTCACGCCGTCGTCGTTGCTCACCAGGATCAGGGGACGCTCGGCCATCGCCATGGGCCTACCAAATGCGTGTGACCCGCGCACCCCGCCGAAAGAATGCGCTCGCCGACCCGTGATATCTACGCGCTCATGGACGACACGCTCCGGGGGCTCGAGGGTTGGTTCGAGGAGAGCACCGACGAGGTCCCGCTCCGCATGGTCTACGAGCAGCCCGGTGGCGGGCGCCTGGTCGCCGAGACCGGCCGTCCCCGGGAGGGGCTCTGGCTCTGGCTCCTCGACCGCCCGGAGGCGCGTGCCTTCCTGCTCGAGGGCGACGACCTCGGCCCCGCGCTCCAGGTCCTCCAGGAGCAGCGGGACACGCTGAATGTCGCCAGCTACTTCGGGGGCTACGGAGCGCTCCAGCAGGTCGCGACGGTCAGCATCCTCGCCTACGAGCAGTTCGGGGTGACGCCGCCCTTCCCCGGCATCCCCTCGGTGCCGCCCCCCGCTGGCGGCTCGGGCTGGGGCAACAGCTCCGGCAACAAGAGCTGGTAGCGACCCCGGTGCCGCAGAACCGGCGACGGAAATAAAAAGGCCCGCCGCGATTTCTCGCTGCGGGCCTTACCGGTCGGGGCGACTGGATTCGAACCAGCGACCCCCACACCCCCAGTATGGTGCGCTACCAGGCTGCGCTACGCCCCGGCCGTAGACCGCCGAAGCGGTCGGGGGACGCGCACCATAGCCCGGGGCGCCGGGGAGGCAAGCGAGAATTTCGCCTGCCGAGGACTCACTCCTCTTCTTCGGAGCCCTTCTCGAGCCGCTCGCGCTTCAGCCGCTCCTTGTGCGGGTTCAGGATCCCCTTGAGAACCTGACTGGGCTTGAAGGTGAGCACCCGGCGAGCGCTGATGGGGATCGGCTCGCCGGTCTGCGGGTTCCGGCCCACGCGCTCCTGCTTCTCGCGGACGACGAAGTTGCCGAATCCGGAGATCTTGATCTTCGCCCCGTCGGCGAGGACCTCCTTCATGACGTCGAAGACGGCCTCCACGATCTCTGCGGCCTCCTTCTTCGAGAAGCCCCCGACCTTCTCGTAGACCGCGTCGATGATCTCCGCTTTCGTCATCGTCCCTCACCCCTCCGCACAGGCGTCAGGGAGGGGAAGCCAACCATGATTCGCTCCATATTTCAACCACATGGAGCATTTGCCGATTTCGGTGGGTCGGGACACGTGCGACCCCCCTCAGCGCAGCTCGGCACCACAGCGGGCCTTGGCGGCCTCGGCCGCCTTCTTGTGAGCCTTGTCCACGACCTTGTCGGTCAGCGTCTCGCTCGGGTCGCGGTACACGAGGCGGAACGCGAGGCTTCGCTTCCCCTCCGGGACGCCCTTCCCTTCGTAGCGATCGAAGAGGGTCACGGACTCGACGAGGGCGCCGCCGCCGTCGGCGAGCGCCTCGGCGACGCTGCCGGCGGTGTGCTCGGCGTCGACGAGGAGCGCCACGTCTCGCACCACCGCCGGCACCTTGGGCAGGTGCGGCGCGCGGGACACGCCCGCGGCCTCGATCACCTCGCGAAGCGTCGCGAGGTCGAGCTCGGCGTACTGCCCACGGTGCTCTTCGAGACCGAGCGCTTCCCCGACCTCGGGGTGGAGCTCGGCGAGGACGCCGACCTGCGTGCCGGCGAGCTCGATGGCACCGACCCGGCGCGGGTGCGCCCAGGCGGGGACCTCGTCGGTGGGGACGATCGCGGGGAGCTGGCCGGCGAGCGCGTCGACGGCCGCCTCGACGAAGCCCTTCACGTCATAGAAGTCGTACGCACGCTCACCACCGATCCAGGCGTTACCATCGGGACCGTGGGCGACGCCGGCGAGGAAGACCGCCAGCGTGTCGCGCTCCTCGGGGAGCTCGCCGCCATCGCGCGGGTGGATGGTGCGGCCGACCTCGAAGAGCCCCGCCCCCGGCGCCTGACGGCGCAAGGCGTGACCGGCGGCGGTGGCCAGCCCGGGCAGGAGTGAGGTCCGCATCACCGAACGCTCCTCGCTGAGCGGGTTGGTGACCTTCACGACCGCCTCGGGCGCGCGGGCCTTCGCCAGGTCCGAGGGCGCCACGAAGGCGTGGTTGATGGCCTCGTAGAGACCGAGCGCGGCGACCCGCTCCTTCACCAGCCGCTCGAAGCGAGCGGGCCCGGGAGACCCCGAGCGGCTCGGGCGGATGGCGGGCACGAGCGCAGGCACGTGCTCGTAGCCGTGGACTCGGACGACCTCCTCGATGAGATCCTCTTCGATGGCGAGGTCCGGGCGCCAGCTCGGCGCGGTGACCTCGAGGACGTCGCCATCGACCTTCACCGCACAGCCGAGCCGCTCGAGGCAGGCCTGAGCAGTGGCCCGCTGGACCGTGAAACCGAGGAGCGCGTCGAGGCGCGGGACGCGGAGCGTGATCTGCCGCCGGTCGATGGGGGTCGGGTAGGCGTCGAGGCCCTCGGCGAGGGCGACGCCACCGCCGAGCTCGGCCATGAGCGACGCCGTCCGCGCGAGCACGTACGGGACGTCGTTCGGATCGACGCCACGCTCGAAGCGGTGGCTGGCGTCCGTGTGCATGCCGAGCCGCCGTGAGGTCCGCCGGATCGAGCGCGGATCGAAGTACGCACACTCGATGGCGACGTGCGTCGTGGAGTCGCTGATCTCCGAGTCCTCACCGCCCATGACCCCGGCGATGGCCACGGGCCCCTCTCCATCGCAGATGAGCAGGTCGTCAGCGCCCAGGGTCCGCTCCTCGTCGTCGAGGGTGGTCATCTGCTCGCCTTCGTTGGCGGTGCGGACGACGATCTTCCGGCCTCGGAGGGTCTCGAGGTCGAAGCCGTGGAGTGGGTGCCCGGTCTCGAGCATCACCAGGTTGGTGGCGTCGACGAGGTTCGAGCGCGAGCGGAGCCCCAGGACGTGCAGGCGGTACCGCAGCCAGAAGGGCGACTTGCCCACCTGCCCACCGAGCACGAAGGCAGCGCCGTAGCGCGGACAGCGCTCGGCGTCCTCGATCTCGACAGCGAAGGGGCCCAGCCCGCTGGGATCGACCTCGGTCGCGGCACTCTCACCGGCCCACTCGAGCGCGACGCGCATATCGACGTCGGGCACCACACCGGTCGCGCCGGTGGCGACCTTGGCGGGCGCCTTCACCGCGGGGGGCGCGAAGGGGTGGTCGTAGACGGCCGCGATGTCGCGGGCGATGCCGATGTGGCCGAGACAGTCCGGGCGGTTCGGCGTCAGACCGATCTCGAAGACCACGTCGCCGACCGGCAGCGCCTCCGCGAGGGGCGTGCCGGGCTTCGGGATGTCCGTCAGGCCCGGCTCGTCCTCGAAGACGAAGATGCCGGCCGAGCCGGTGCCGATGCGCAGCTCGGTCTCGCTGCAGATCATCCCGCGGCTGACCACGCCGGCGATCTTCCGCTCGCCGATGTCCATCGTGCCGCCGTCTTCCAACGGCAGTGACGCGCCGACCTGCGCGAAGAGGATGTGGCCACCCGGTTCCGGCACGTTGGGCGCGCCGCAGATGACGACGATCTCCTCGCTGCCGTCGAAGATGGTCACGATGGAGAGCCGATCCTTGTCGGGGTGCTTCTCCTTGGAGCGCACCTCACCGACGACGACCTTCTCGGGCGCCTCGAAGCGCTCGATGACGTCGACCTCGAGGCCGATGTTGGTGAGCTTCTCGGCGAGCTCGTCGATGTTCAGCTCGAGCCCGGTCAGCTCGCGGAGCCATTGAATGGATGCACGCATATCTACTTGGTCATTCGGGCCGCACGACGACGCGCGGCAGCGCAATGGGCGGGGGAGTTCGGGTGAATCGAGGAGGCCTGGCCGACGAGCATGGTTGCCGAGAACGCAGGTGCCAACCCCTCAGAAAGCCGAGAGGAAGCGGACGTCGTTGTCGTAGAGGGCTTTGATGTTGGGGATCGCGTGGCGGACCATGGCGATGCGGTCGACGCCCATGCCGAAGGCGAAGCCGCTGACCTTCTCCGGGTCGTAGCCGACGTTCCGGAGCACGGTCGGGTGGATCATCCCGCAGCCGAGGATCTCCATCCACGGGCCGGCGGGCTCGTCGCCCTGCGCGGCGCGCCGCACGTCGAGCTCGGCGCCGGGCTCGACGAAGGGGAAGTAGCTGGCGCGGAAACGCACGTCGATGGCCGTCCCGAAGAAGCGCTCCAGGAAGACGGTGAGCATCCCCTGCAGGTGCGCCATGGTGATGCCCTCGTCGACGAGGAAGCCCTCGAGCTGATGGAACATCGGGGAGTGGGTCGCGTCGTCGTCGCGGCGGAAGACCTTGCCGGGGCTCACCACGGCGAGCGGTGGCTCGCGCCGGCTCATCTCGCGGATCTGCATCGTCGAGGTGTGGGTCCGCAGCACGTGGGCCTCGTCGCCCTCGCCACCACCACTCACGTAGAAGGTGTCGTGCTCGTCGGTCGCCGGGTGGTCCGGCGGAAAACCGAGCTGGCTGAAGCAACGCCCGAAGGTGTCGATCTCCGGACCGCGCGCCGTCTCGAAGCCCATCGTCCCGAAGATGTCGAGCAGGTCGTACTCGGCGCGGGTCACCGGGTGCAGCCGGCCGGGCATCGGTCGCCGACCGGGCAGCGTCAGGTCGATCATCGGCCCCTCGAGCTCGGCGCGCAGCGCCTCCTTCTCGATGGTCTCGAGCCGTTCGTCGAAGAGCGCCTGCACGGCGTTCTTCAACGCGTTCGACGCCTGGCCGAGCTCGCGGCGGTGCTTGCCGGGGACGTCCTTCATCCCCTTCATCAGCTCCGTCAGCGCGCCCTGCGGGCCAGTGAACTTCGCCCGCGCCTCACGCAACGCGTTCTCGTTCGTCGCGGCCTCGAGCGCGGGCTGGTACTCGCCCTCGATCGCCGCCAGTCCCGTGCGGAACTTCTCCAGTGCTTCATCGCTCATCGCATCGACTCCCTAGCATCGAACGCAAAAACGGCGAGCGACCTCGTTTCCAGGGGCTGGCACCCAGCCCCTCTCTCGTCGGCTAGGCCTGCTCGATTCACCCGAACTCCCCCGCCCATCTCGAAACGAAAAACGGCGAGCCCCATCGGGGACTCGCCGTTTCGTCGTCGATCGCAGCGTTCTACTTGGCCGCGTCGACGATGGCCTTGAAGCCGGCCGGATCCTTGAGCGCGACGTCGGCGAGGACCTTGCGGTCGAGGCCGATGCCCTTCTTCTTGAGCGCGCCCATGAACTTGCTGTAGCTCAGGCCGTTGGCCCGGGCGGCGGCGTTGATGCGGGCGATCCAGAGACGCCGGTAGTTCCGACGGTTCTCCTTGCGATGCCGGTAGGCATCCTCCCACCCGTTGTGGACCTGCTCGATGGCGGTCCGGAAGAGGCGGCTACGGGCGCCGTAGTTGCCCTTCGCGAACTTGAGGACGCGATTGCGGCGACGACGGGCCTTGAACCCACGCTTGGCTCTCGGCATCGGTCAGGCTCCCTTGAACTTGTAGGGGATCAGCCGGCGAATGTTCTCGAAGTCGCAGGGCTGGACCATCTTGTTCTTGCGGAGTCGACGCATCCGCGCCGGGTTCTTGTCACCGCGCATCATGCGGTGCTGCTTGCCCGCCGCGGCACGGCGAATCCGGCCGGAGCCGGTCACCTTGAAGCGCTTGGCCGCAGCGCGCTTCGTCTTCATCTTGGGCATCTGTTCGTTCCTCTTTGGGGCTCCGGGACCAGCGCGTACGCGGTGGGAGCAGGGAAATCCTGAAGGGCGCGAGGTATGGACCGGGTCCCGAACGATGTCAAGGACTGGTCGGCTCGACCGAACGAGTGTGCCTCGGCACAAGACGGCACGACATCGCCTTTGAAATCGTTCACGAATTCCTGGCCCGGTCCCTGCTTCGGATGGTGACGATGATTCGCGCTGCCTTCTTCGTGCTTCTCTCTGCGAGCCTCCTCGGTTGCTTCCGCGCCCACGGGATCGGCGGAGACGACGACGGGCCGCCGATCGTCCGGCGGACGGACGCCGGCCCTCCCGGAGACCCGGGGCGCGATCTGGGTCCGGCCGTGGTCGACCCGCCTTCCAGTGGGTGCGGAGCGCCGGACGGACTCCCCGAGAGCATGGAGTGCGTGGGCCTGTGCCAGAACGTCTGCGAGCGCTTCGCCGCCTGCGGTGGTGACCGGGACGTGTGCCTCGAGGGCTGCTTCGAGGCGTACCGCTGCCCCGGCGAGACCCCCGGCCACGACGCCGCGATCTGCATGGGGGCCGGTCCGGACGGTGGGTGCGCGGCCGTCTGCGACTGGGTCCCGACCTTCGGTGGGTTCAGCAGCGGCGGTCCGGTGTGCGAAGGGCCGATCGACCCACCGCCGACCGCCTGCAGCGGCCGTGACTACTGCGACTGTGGAGGCGGGTGCGAGCCGCTCGTCGATCTGACCACCGGTTGCATCTGCCCCTGTGACGACCCCTTCAACTGTGCGGGCGTGCCTTGCGATTGCGACTGCGGCGGCGCGACCTACCTCGGCTGCGCGCCCGCCGGGCGATGTGCGACCCCCCATCTCGGATGCGATCCAGCGACCGAGCGAGCCGTCATCGGGGCGGGGGGATGCCCGGTCTGCGTGCCCCGCTGAGCCACCGAGAAGGCCCACGTCGGCGGACACCTTTCCGCCCCTCCCGAGTTTGGGTATCGTTCCCCAATGGGTGAACCGGCTTCAACCCCCGAGCCGAGCCTGCTGGACGGCTTCGCCATGTTCGACGGCGTCGCCCTCGGTCCGCGGCTCGCGCTCCTTCGGGCCGCGGAGCGCACCGAGCTCGGGCAGGGAGAGGTCCTGCTCCGTGAGGGCAACCCCAACGAGCGGATGTACCTGATCCTCTCCGGTGAGCTCGGCATCTTCCTGGCGGGCACCGGCAAGGAAGCGGTCGCCACCCTGGGCGCCGGCGAGAGCGTCGGCGAGATGTCGCTGCTGGACGGGAGCACCGCCAGCGCGAGCGTCATCGCGCAGAGCCCCTGCACCTTGCTCGGCATCGACGAGGCCGCGTTCTGGGCGCTCATCGAGAGCAGCCACCCCTTCGCGATCAGCCTGCTGGTGAAGCTCACCGGCCGACTGCGCGCGAACAACGCCACCGTCAGCCAGAGCGTGATCCTGCGCCGCCGCTACGAGCGAGCGGCGATGTTCGATGGGCTCACCGGAATCCACAACCGCCGCTGGCTCGACGAGACGCTGCACCGACTGGTCGGCCGCGTCGAAGGGCACGAGGGCGGCTGCCTGTCGATCGCGCTGATCGACATCGACCACTTCAAGGCCTTCAACGACCGCTTCGGTCACGAGGCTGGTGACCACGTGCTGACCACGGTGGCCCAGGTGCTCGCCCGAAACCTGCGCCCCACCGATCTGGTAGCGCGCTTCGGCGGCGAGGAGTTCGTCATCCTCTTCCCCGACACCGACATCCAGCACGCCTACATCGCGGCCGAGCGTGTCCGGCGCGCCGTCGCCGCGGAGAAGCTCGAGTCCGATGGGCGCCGGCTACCGGCGGTGACCATCTCGATGGGCGTCGCCCAATACCAGAACGGGCAGACGGTCCCCCAGATCCTCAAGGCCGCCGACGGGGCCATG
Source organism: uncultured Sandaracinus sp. (assembly GCA_964462035.1). Taxonomy (GTDB): domain Bacteria; phylum Myxococcota_A; class Polyangia; order Polyangiales; family Houyiibacteriaceae; genus UBA1660. The sequence continues at coordinate 31,122 of CAYXAP010000038.1, read as the reverse complement.
TACGAGGCGAAGGACAACGGCCGCAACTGCGTCGTCGTCGCAGGGGCCTAGCCGTCGGCCCTCACGGCCGGGTGGGGGGAACCCGGCCGGAGGCGCGAGCGATCACTTGCGCTTGGGCGCGAGGATCGCGGTCATGGTCCGGCCTTCCATGCGGCCGGAGTTCTCGACGATGGCGAGGTCCTCGACCTCGGCGATGATCGTGTCGATCTGACGCTTGGCGGTCTCGGGGTGGGTGATCTCGCGGCCACGGAAACGCACCGTGAGCTTCACCTTGTTGCCCTCTTCGAGGAATCGCCGAACGTGCTTCACCTTGAACGCGATGTCGTGGTCATCGGTCTTGGGGCGGAGCTTGATCTCCTTGAGCTCGACCTGGGTCTGCCGCTTCTTGGCCTCGTTCTGCTTCTTCTTCTCTTCGTACTTGAAGCGACCGTAGTCCATGATCTTGCAGACCGGCGGCCGGGCCTTGGGGTTGACCTCCACCAGGTCGAGATCCTGCTCTTTGGCAATCCGCCGAGCCTCGTCCGTGGAGATGACCCCGAGCTGCTCGCCATCCGCGTTGATCACGCGGACTTCGGGCACCCGGATCCGATGGTTGACTCGATGACCGAAATCGCGCTTGCGGTCGCGGGGGTCGTAGCGACGTCGTCCGATGACTAATTCCTCCTGAGAGTGAGCTCGCAGCCCACGTTTCTGCCCATGGTGTCTTTCGTCAGGGCATACCCCATGAAAGCACCTCGAGCGGCGAATGAAAATCCACCCCCGCTCATGATTCGTCGGTGGCGCGCTGCGAAGGCGGCACGCTCTCCTGGACGATCCGCTCGCGGATCTGGTCCAGGGTCAAGAGCCCGATGTCCTTGTTCTCGTCGCGGCTGCGGACGCCGAGCCCGCGGGCCTCGACCTCCTTGCCGCCGACGACGCCCACGTAGGGGACGCGCATCAGGCGGGCCGCGCGGATCTTCGCACCGAGCCGCTCGTTGCTGTCGTCGACGCTCACGCGCACGCCGGCCTTGCGGAGCTCCGCGGCCGCCTCGTGGGCGAAGTCGTCGAAATCGTTGGCCACGGTGACGATCCGCAGCTGCTCTGGCGCGAGCCAAGTCGGGAACTTGCCGGCCACGTGCTCGATGAGGACCGCGTAGAAGCGCTCGACGGAGCCGAGCACCGCGCGGTGGAGCATGACCGGGCGGTGCCGGTCGTTGTCGGCGCCCACGTACTCGAGCTCGAAGCGCTCGGGCAGGGTGAAGTCCGCCTGGATGGTGCCGAGCTGCCACGGTCGCCCGAGGGCGTCCTTCAGGTGGAACTCGACCTTCGGGCCGTAGAAGGCGCCCTCCCCTTCGAGGATCTCGTAGGGCAGGTTCTTGGCCTCGACGCCGTCGATGAGCGCCTGCTCGGCCTTGTCCCAGACCTCGTCGGCGCCAATGCGCTCGTCCGGGCGGGTCGCGATCGCGATGCGCGCGTCGTGGAAGTCGAAGTCACGGTAGACCTCGAAGACCAGATCGATGAACGCGCTGATCTCGCCGGGGAGCTGCTCCTCGGTGCAGAAGATGTGGCCGTCGTCCTGCGCGAAGCTGCGCACCCGGGTCATGCCCTGGGTCACACCGCTGCGCTCGTAGCGATGGAGCCGACCGAAGTCCGCGTAGCGGAGCGGCAGCTCGCGGTAGCTCTTGAGCTGGCTGCCGAAGAGCAGGCAGTGGCTCGGGCAGTTCATCGGCTTCACGCCGAAGCGCACGTGCTCGTCGATGATGTGCTTGCAGCCCTCGGGGGTGCGCGCCTGACCGTCCTTCGACTCCTTGGCGAGCTCGGCGGCGGCTTCGTTCAACCCGTCGAGAGTCGCGGCGAAAAACATGTTCTCGCCGTAGCTCGGCAGGTGACCGCTGGTCTCGAAGAGCTTCCGGTCGAAGATCTGTGGAGTGATGATCTCGTCGTAGCCGTGGCGGCCGTAGAGCCCGCGCACGTAGTCGATGAGTGCGTTGTAGATGGCCGCGCCGCGCCCGGTGAAGAAAGGTGACGCCGGAGCCCACGGGTGGAAAGTGAAGAGGTCGAGCTCCTTGCCGATCTTCCGGTGGTCTCGCTTCTTCGCTTCCTCGATCTGCTTGAGGTGGCGCTTGAGCAGCTTCGGGTTCGCGAAGGCGGTCCCGTAGATGCGCTGGAGCATCGGGTTCCGCTCGTCGCCGCGCCAGTAGGCGCCGGCCACGTGGGTGAGCTTGAACGCCTGCAGGAAGCGGGTGCTCGGCACGTGCGGCCCTTCGCAGAGATCGACCCAGTCGCCATGCTTGTAGACCGAGAGCTCACCCTGGAGGCGATCGAGGTGCTCGGACTTGTAGGTCTCGCCCATCGAGTCGAGCAGCTTCTTCAGCTCCTCGCGCTCCATCACCTCGCGACGGAAGGGCAGGTCCTCTTCGATGATCTTCTTCATCTCCGCCTCGATGGCGGCGAGGTCGTCCTCGGAGAAAGTGCCTTCCGGGCGATCGTAGTCGTAGTAGAAGCCGTCGTCGGTGGCCGGCCCGAAGGCGACCTTCGTGCCCGGGAAGAGCCGCTGCACCGCGTCCGCCATCACGTGGGCGGTCGAGTGACGGATGATCGCGAGCGCGTCGTCCTCGTGGGCGCGGATCGGGACCACCTCGCTCGCGCCTTCGGGCACGGGGGAGTGGAGGTCTTTGACCTCGCCGTCGACTCGGGCGGCGACGACCTTCTTGTCGAGCTTGCCCTCGGCTTCGAGGTGCTCTTGGAGATTCTCAGCGGCGCTCATTGCGGTTGGACCATCGGGCTGGGTCCGCATACGGCCCGGCCTCGATGATGGCGCCGATGGATGCTTCGACTCGAAAGTCTCATCGAAGCGGGAAGAAGGGACGCGGCACGACGCAAGGAGGCCGGACGACTCATCGAGTCGTCACGGTGGCAGTCGTGCGGGTCTTCTTCTTCGGGTTCATCGGTTCAGAAACTGTGCTTCCGGTCGGAAGCGGTAGGCACGGGCAGGATTGAACTGCCGACCCCTACCGTGTCAAGGTAGTGCTCTCCCACTGAGCTACGTGCCTGAGAGAGGGACCGAAATAGCCCTCGGCCCTGGATGAGTCAAGGGACGAATTTCGGGGAGCCGCACCCGCTGGTCCAGGCCGCCACTGGGTACGCGCACCCATGGGGCCAACGAGGGCCATGCCTCGGGTGGTATCTTCGGTGCGCATGGCCTCCGCCGCGATCCCGGGGACTCGGCAGCAGTCCCCCGCTGTCTTCGGGGTCCGCTACGTCGGTCTCGTCCTGGGGATCGCCGCGCTCTACGCGCTCACCGGCCGACTCGGGCTGCTGCTCGCGCAGACCCAGGAGAACGCCACGCTCATCTGGGCACCGACCGGCCTCGCGCTCGCGGCGCTCATGCTCTTCGGGCCGCGGCACTGGCCCGGTGTCCTTCTCGGCGCGCTGGTCACCAACGCGAGCATCGGCACGCCGGTCGGCGCGCTCGTCGGCATCACCATCGGCAACACCCTCGAGGCGGTCGTCGGGTGGCTCCTGCTCACGAAGGTCGCGAAGCTCGAACCGGGGTTTGCCCGCCTGCGGGACGTGCTCGCGTTCCTGCTCTTCGGCGCGCTCCTGAGCACCACCGTGAGCGCCACGCTCGGCGTCGGAAGCCTGGCGCTCGCTGGCGAGCTCGAGGGCGCGAGCTTCGGAAGCGTCTGGTCGATCTGGTGGCTCGGTGACGCAGGCGGCGCCGCCGTCGTCGCGCCCATGATCCTGGTCAGCGCCGAGGGCCGGCCCAGCTGGCGCGCAGTCCTGCGAAGTGGTGAGTCGTGGGCCGCGCTCCTCGTGCTCAGCGCGCTGATGGCGCTCGCCTTCGGTGGTCTCCTACCGAAGGCGTGGCTCTCGCTCCTCTTCGCGCTCCTCGCGTTCCCGGTCGTGGTCTGGGTCGGGCTCCGACTCGGTCCGCGGGGCGCGGTGATGGCCAGCTTCATCGCCGGGGCCTTCGCCGTGGTCGGGACGGCCCGAGGCGAGGGCCCGTTGATCGGCGCGGGGCTCGGCCACGACCTCTTCCTGCTCTGGGCCTACGTCTTCGCGCTCGGGACCGTGGCGATGATCTTGGCGGCCGCCATCGCGGAGGCCGAAGACGAAGCGGTCGCTCGCCGCCGTGGCGACGAGGAGCGCGCACGCATGACGGAGCAGCTCCAGCACATCCAGCGACTCGACAGCCTCGGTCTGCTCGCTGGCGGCATCGCCCACGACTTCAACAACTTCCTGTTGGCGATCCGGGGCAACGCCGAGCTCATGAGGAACCACCCAGACCTCGCCCGCACCCGCGGCGACGAGCTGCTCGGCGCGATCGAAACCGCCTCCGATCAAGCTGCCGAGCTCTGCCGACAGCTACTGACCTACGCCGGACAGAGCCTCCCCGAGCGCGCCCCGGCCGATCTCGAATCGCTGGTGAAGCAGATGGTCCCGCTGCTCGAGACCTCCACGGGGCGGGGCGTGACCCTCGAGCTTTCGGCAGAGGCCGTGCCTGCGGTCTTGGGCGACCCGACCCAGCTCCGCCAGGTCGTGATGAACCTGGTGCTCAACGCGGCGCAAGCCACCGGCGAGGACGGTGGGACCGTCCGCATCGAGCTGAGCACACGCGACGTGAGCGAGTCCGAGCTACGCGAGAGCTTCATGAGCTCCGACGAGGCCGCGGGCCGTTTCGTGGTGCTGACCGTCGTCGACGACGGCTGTGGGATGGAACCCGAGGTGGTGGAGCGAATCTTCGATCCCTTCTTCACCACCAAGCGGGAAGGCCGAGGGCTCGGCATGCCGAGCGTGCTCGGCATCGTCCGCGCGCACGACGCCGCCATCAAGGTGCGCAGCGCAGTCGGAGAGGGCTCGACCTTCGAGGTCCTCTTTCCCGCGCTCGAAGGGGTCGCCCGCCAGATCGCGGAAGAGCTCGAAGCCCCCGAAGGGGAGTCGCCGACGTCGTCCCATCCCGACCGGCCGAAGACCGTGCTCCTCGCCGAGGACAACGACCACGTCCGGATCGTCACGCGCATGGTGCTGGAGAGCGCGGGCTTCGCGGTGGTGCTCGCCGAAAACGGCGCCGAAGCGGTCGAGCTCTTCGAGGCCGACCCCGGTGCGGTCGACGTGCTGCTCTTCGACGTGAAGATGCCGCGGATGAGTGGCCCGGCGGCCTTGCGACGGATCTACGAGCTCTCGCCGCGCTTCCCCGCGGTCCTGATGAGCGGCTACGACGACGGGCTCACGCAGGACCTCCCGGAGACGCCCTTCATCCACAAGCCCTTCGAGCTCGAAGACCTGGTGGGCGTGCTCGAGGCCGCGATGCGCTCCGGCAGCCGGGTGCGACCCCAGCCGTCCGAGTAGCTCTCAGCGGTAGCGTCGACCGCGACCGCGGCGCCGCCCGAGGACGTCCTCGAGGCACGCGAGCTCGTCGCTCTCGCCGACCCGCCGACCGCAGACCTGGAAGGCCTGGTCGACTTCGTCGTCGTTGGAGCGAGAACGGCCGACGATGTCCACGCAGCGGAGCGTGGCGTCCTCGCCGACGAACATGCGGTCGCAGGCGGCGACCACTCGGTCGGCCGGCTGCGACTGGAGGCAGCGGAGGGTCGCGTCTTCACCCACGAAGGCCCGGTCACACGCGACGACCGTCCGGGGCAGCGCCCGTGTGCGCACGCAGCGCATCGCCGCGTCCTCGCCGACGAAGGCCCGATCACACGCCTGGATGATGCCCTCGGCGCCAGCCACCCCGTTCATCTGGCGGAGGCACTCCTGCTCGGCGTCCTGGCCGACGAAGGCCCGATCACACGCCGCGGCCACCGAGCCCAGGTTCGAGCCACCGCCCCGAGGCGGCGGGGGACCATCGACGCGGACGCCGTCCCGCCGTGGCGGCCCATCGCCCCACTGCCGGACGATCACGGCGCGGTCCACGAGCACCTCGGTGGAGAGCTCGACGGCGGTCACCACGAGCCCACGGCCCAGGCGCATCGGCAGGACTCGCCCGCGGCGGTCCGTGGCCTGCACGCTCACGCTGACCTCCCCACGGCCACGAGCGCGGCCGAGCGGGATCCAGCCGGAGCGATGGTCGAGGGTCGCGACCAGGTCCCGGTCGCGCCGGGCGCGGTCCACCGAGATGTGGAGCTGGACGTCCGGACGGGCCCGCCGCGCCAGCGTGTAGTGGAGCGCGAGCTGCTGGCCCCGGCCGCCATCGGTCGAGAGCTCGAGCTCCACGAGCTCGATGCCGCCTCGGCGCTGGGCTTCGGCCCGTTCACCGCCCGTGAGCGTGAGGACGAGCGCCATCGCGAAGAGCATCACGGCGGAGCGGCGGGTACGGGGTGTCAGCTGCATCGGGGTCATTTTCTCCTGGGGCAGCCATCGGCCGCCGAGTCCTCACCCGGGCGAGCGTACCCGGTTGGTCGAGAGACGTAGGGAGATGTCGGGTATTCACCGCCAGAGCCCCGCCGAAGGGCCGATTTCGTGAGGCTCTCGGCCCTCACCCCGCCCAGCCATCGCGTTTCGCCAGGCCCTTCGGGTAGAATCCACGACTCGTGTCGCACACTCCGCCTACCTTTCGGGACGTGCTGCGGGCTTGGCCGGTCGTTCACCGGCACCTGAGCCGCACACCTCTCTATCGCTATCCGCTGCTCAGCGCGCGGCTCGGCTTCGACGCCTACGTCAAGCACGAGAACCACCTGCCGATCGGCGCCTTCAAGGTCCGGGGCGGGGTGAACCTCTTCGCCAACCTGAGCGACGCCGAGCGGCGGCGCGGTGTGGTCACGGCGACCCGCGGGTCCCACGGGCTGAGTGTCGCGTGGGCGGCTCGCCACTTCGGGAGCCGCGCCGTGATCTACGTGCCCAAGCGGAACAACCCCGAGAAGAACGCCATCATGCAGGCGATGGGCGCCGAGCTCTGCGAGCACGGCGACGACTTCGACGAGGCGTTCCAAGAGGCCATGGCGCGCGCCGAGAACGAGGGCATGCGCTACGTGCACGTCGCCAACGACCCGCTTCTGATCGCCGGGGTCGGGACCTACGCGATGGAGATCGCCGAGGACCTGCCCGATGCCGACGTGGTGATCGTCCCCGTCGGCGGCGGCAGCGGGCTCGCCGGTACGGTCCTGACGCTCCGAACGCTTCGACCGGACGTGGAGATCGTCGGCGTCTGGGCCGACCGCGCCGACGCGCTCTACCGATCGCTCGAGCAGGGCGAGCTCACGACCATCGAGTCGGCGGACACCTTCGCCGACGGCCTCGCCACTCGCTCGGCCTTCGAGGTGCCCTTCTCGATCGTGAAGGACCAGGTCGACCGGATGGTCCGGGTCACGGAAGACGAGATGCGAATGGCCGTGCGCCTCGCGCTCGAGACCACCCACAACGTCGCGGAGGGCGCGGCTGCGGCCGCGTACGCCGCCGCCGAGAAGCTGCACCAGGAGCTCGCCGGGAAGCGCGTGGTGCTGATCCACACCGGTCAGAACATCGACCGCGACACCCTCCGGTGGGCGCTCGGGCTCTACGACTTCGACGCCTAGGAGCGAACGATGGGGGAACGACGCTTTCGAGATCTGCCCGAGAACGCCGTCGCCTGGGTGAAGGCGACCGTGCTCGGCGCGAGCCTGACCAGCGCGGTCGCCTGCGGCGGACCGACCGTCGAGGATCAGGCGCCGACCTGCGGTCCGTGCTGCCACGGCGGCGGTCCCGACTGCGAGATGATGCAGACCACGGGCGACGAGGACGTCGTGGTCGAGACGGTCGACGAAGGCGACGGGACGGGCGACGAAACCCAGGACTCGGACGACCGGGACGACCGCGTCGACCCGATGCTCTTGGAAGACGACGCGCACGAGCACCCGCCCGACGCGCCGACGTGCGGCCCCTGCTGCCATGGCACGGGCGGACCCGAGTGCGATCCTCCGATGACCGGCACCATGCCCGCCGACCCGTGAGCGAAGAGCCCGCGGCCACCGAGGTCCGCCTCGGGCTCGAGTGGGAGGTGTGGGCCGTCACCGAGCTCCTCGGGGGGACGCCGATGACCGAGGTCGTCGATGCGATCGCCGAGGCAGGGGTCCCGCGCGAGCACGCCGACGCGATGGTGAGGCGCATCTGGCGGAGCAAGCCCTTCCGCGCGAAGAAGCGCCGCTTCGCGCGGGCGCTCATGGCCGACCAGCTGGTCGAAGCGCGCCGACGGACGGCGGGGCCGATCGCGATCGACCGACGCAGCACGATCGACCGCGCGACGCTCCATCGGGACTACTGGACCCGGGGCCGCCCGGTGCACCTGACCGAGGCGACCAAGGACATGCGCGCTGTCGAACGCTGGTCCATCGAGTCGTTCGCGGAGCGCTTCGGCGCGCTCGACGTCCAGGTGAACACGAAGCGGGATGACGCCGAGCGCCCGGCGCTGACCGAATGGGTCCACGAGACGGTGGCCTTCGGCGAGTTCCTGCGCGGGCTCGGCGAGCACACGAACGACCGCTACATCGTCTCGCGCAACGGGCTCTTCAGCCGCCCCGAGCTCCGCGAGCTCTGGGCCGACCTCGACCCACTGCCGCCCTTCCTCGACACCCCGAAGCCACCACGCGGCGCGTCGCTCTGGGTGGGGCCTGGCGGCACGATGAGCCCGCTCCACTTCGACCCACACCACGTGCTCCTCGTGCAGGTGGTCGGCCGCAAGCGGGTGTGGCTCGTCCCGCCCGAGACCGGCGACGTCTTCGAGGGCCTCGATGGCTACTACGCGGAGGCGGACGCCCGCGAGCACCCGAGCGCGCTCGCCGTCGTGCTCGAGCCAGGCGAGGCGCTCTTCATCCCGGTGGCGTTCTTCCACCAGGTGGAAGCGCTCGACCCTTCGATGACGCTCTCGCTCCTGTCGTTTCCCTGGGAGAACGACTTCCACTGGCTGAAGCCGGTCTCGAGCGCGAGCGCTACTCGTCGCCGTAGCTGAGGGTGTAGCCCTCGCACGTGACCGCCCCACCCTGGCGCGAAACCCGGGCGTAGGCAGTGCCGTCTTCGCTGGTGGTTCCGGAACAGGCGGGCGCGAGGCTGATCGAGGGCGTGCCCTCGCTGCTCACCGCGCAGCAGCCGGGGATGTCGCCCACCGTGTGCTCGGAGCTCCCGACGGGGCAGTCGAAGGTCGTGTCGCCTTCGTCGCACTGGTAGTAGACGCAGAGCTCCCAGATGACGCCGGCCGGCCGGGCGGAGAGCGAGTAGCGCGGCTCGACGTCGCCGAGCAGCACGTCGGCGACGTGGAACTGGTACCAGTCGAGGTCGACGATCGGGTCGATGTCGCCCATCACCGTGTCGGCGGGGAAGCCGACGTCCGAGTCGTAGTCCCCGAGGTCCTGCGCCGTTTCGATGGTGTCGTCGTCGACGGTGTCGAGGCACTCGACCGAGGGACCCATGTCCTCTTCGGGCGTGAACATGTCCTCGCCGCCCGCGCCCATGTCGCGGTCACCGGCGTCGGTGCCGACGGGGCCCATGTCGACTGGGTCGGTGTCGGAGGAGTCGTCGTCGCCACAGGCGAGCGAGAGCGCGAGCGAAGCAATGAGTAGATGTCGCATGAGATGTCCTAGAACAGCGGGGCGGACCCGGCGCACTCGGTGCCCCAGTCGCCGAAGTAGATCGGGTTGGCCACGGCCTCGGTGTCGTTGATCGGACCGAGCACGTCGCGCTCGAGCTCGAAGCGGAGGAAGCCGCGGCCGGAGTCACCGACGGTCACGTCGAGCTCGATGGCGTAGGGGTCGTCGGGATCGACCTCGTAGTTGGCGCTCGCCGGGAAGCCGTCGGTGTAGCTGACTTCTTCCAGCCAGATGAAGTCGTCCGAGGTGTGGTCGAACGCGAGGAAATTGAAGTGATCGCCCGGTCCATCCGAGCTCTGGGTGATCCGCACGCGGACCCGAACGGTGTCACCCGGCGTGACCTCGAGGCAGTCGCCGGCGCGCGCGTCGTGGAAACGTCCATCGCCGTCGCGGTCGGCGCCGACGAAGAGGCGCGGCGAGGTCTCGGACTCCGTGACCATCACGTGGCCGCGGCGGAGCGCGTCGATGACCGCGTCGGAGTGCATGTCGATGGTGGTCTCGGCGTCCGTGAGGGCGTCGGCGACCGTCTCGGGCAAGGGGAGCATCGGATCCAGCCGGATGTAGTTCACCGCGATCCCGAAGGTCGGCGACTCGAGCCCCGGGATGTCACCACCACCGAAGTGATGGTCGGCCCCGGCCGTCCCCGCGAGACGCTCGCCCGAGCGGAGCCGCCGCTGCCAGAAGGCCCGCGCCTCTGCGCTGCTCTGCACGCCGACAGCGCCACCCGAGATGTCGTCGAGCGGGTTCGGCGGGATGCCGATCTCGACGCCGTCGGCGCCGAAGCTCATCTCCGGATAGACGTGGATGGCCAGCTCGGGGTGGTTGATGATCACCACGCCCCCTGCCGCGTGGACGCTGTCGATGACGTTTCCATAGACGCTCAGGTCGGTGACCGGCGCCTGGTTCCCGGGGGCGTGGGCCCAGTCCATCGCGAGCGCCTCGGCGTTCGAGCCGACCGCCTCGCGAGGGAGGAAGACCGTCATGTGACCGTCGCCGCTCGACCACTCGATGCCCCGGAGCGGCGTCGCGTAGGCCGTTCGGTCGATGTTGGCGAGAGGCGCGAAGGCCGGATCGAACCAGGCGTCGATGTTGTTGTGGTCGGTGATGATCATGTCCGACGCGCCGTTGTCGAGCGCCAGCTGCAGGAAGCCGGTGATGCCCTCCGCCGAGTAGCATTGGCCGTCGGGCGGCGGCCCGGGGTCCTCCGGGCTGTTCGCACAGGCGTGGAAGCCGGTCGTGTGCAGGTGCGACTGCATGAAGACCCAGACCTCCTGGCCCTCGTCGCCGATATCGGTGTCCGGCTCGCGCTCGGGCGGCGGGCCCATGTCCATCGGCATGGACAGATCCGGCTCGTCGCCCCCGTCGACCGGAGGCGCGTCCATCACGTCGCCGGGCCCGCCGTCGTCGCCACAAGCCATCGCCAAGGCCAGCGCGAACACGATCGCCGCACGGCTTCCCCCATGAATCCAACTCACGGTCGGCATCCTTTCTCCCACCCTGGGGGGCGGTCAACCTTCGGGCCGTCCTTTTGCGCGGAGCGGGGACGGTTGATAACACTGCGCGGATGTCCCAGCAGGACGCGCCGGACGAGGGCTCACCCTCCGCCGATCCGCTCTCGCGGCCGCTGCCCTCCGTCAACATGCCGCTGCTGCGCGGCCAGGTACGGGCGCAGCGGGCCCGGCGAATGGCGGGTCTCGGCGTGTTGGCGGTCGCCGCAGTGGGACTGGCCGCCTACGGGATCTGGCAGTGGGTCGGGGCCTGGCTCGACGAAGAGCCCGAGCCCGATCCGGTGGCCTCCGCCCCCGTGGATCCCTCCGAGCCGCTCCCCGAAGAGGCCTTCGAGGAGGACACTGGCGACGATCTGACGGTCGAGGAAGAAGCGCCCGAGGTCGTGGAGATGGAGCCGCGGGCGCCCGATGGGGCCACCCGGACCGCCACCACCTTCGGTCAGGCCATGGGGTTCCGGCCGGCGTTGCTCCGTGCGGGGCTCGCCGCCGAGGAGGCCGTGGCCATCGAGGGTGCGCTGACCGACGTGGTCGATTTCCGGCGCTGCCGACCGGACGACCGCATCGTCTTCGAGCGAGACGCCGAAGGCGCGCTCCTGAGCTTCGAGTACCACGACGAGAGCACCAGCTTCGCGAAGGTGACCCACGACGGTGAGGCCTACTCGGCAGAGCGGGTGGAGCTCGAGGTCCGCCGCGAACAGGTGACCCGCGGCGGCACCATCCGTAGCTCGCTGGGCGAAGCGGTGATGCGCGCGGGGCTCGACCGCACGCACGCCGGGCTCTTCGTGGAGGTCTTCGACGGGAAGGTGAACTTCTCGACCCAGGCCCGCGCCGGCGACGCCTTCCGGGTGGTGCTCGACGAGGAGTTCATCGAGGACCGTCGGCTCGGCTACGGCCAGGTGCGAGCGATCGAATACGTCGGCGAGCGCGCCGGGACCATGCGAGCCTTCTGGTTCGAGCCGAACGGCCGCCGCGGCGACTGGTACGGCGAGGATGGTCGGGCGATCCGTGGCGGCTGGCTCCGGGTCCCCTGCCGCTACGACCGCATCAGCTCGCCCTTCGACCCGCGACGCATGCACCCGATCCTACGGCGCATCCACCCGCACAACGGCGTCGACTTCGCCGCCTCGACCGGCACGCCCGTCTACGCGGCCGCCGACGGCGAGATCATCTGGGCCGGTCCCAAGGGGCCGAACGGCAACCTCATCTCCATCCGCCACGCGGACGGCTACACCAGCCACTACGCCCACCTGCACCGCATCCAGCGCGGCATCCGCCGTGGCGTGAACGTCGAGCAGCGCCAGCTGATCGGCACCGTGGGCACCACCGGCCGCTCGACCGGTCCGCACCTGCACTTCGGCCTCAAGCGCGGTGGCCGCTTCGTCGACCCGATGGAGGTCATCAACGGCCCCGGGCGCCGACTCCCCGGCGGTCAGATGGGTCAGTTCCGCCGCATCAAGGCCCAGCTCATCGAGACCCTCGAGTCCCTCGAGGTCGACGCCCCGACGCCCGCCCCCGAGGCCGAGCCCCGCGAAGAGGGCCCCTCGGAAGCGATGGACTGATCCGATCAGAGCACCGCGCAGCCGGTCACGTCGATCGACTCGATCGCCGCGTCCCCGCCGTGGTTCACGACGACGAAGTCCGTGCCGGGGAACCAGGCCGCGTGGTGTGGGGCGGTCGCGGGGGTGTCGATCACGCACACCCGCTCCTCCGTGACGGCCAGCGACGCATCGAGCGTCAGGACGTGCAGCTCTCCCGCGCTCGAGGAGGGCACGGCGAGCCGCCCGTCCTCGTGCACTTCCGCGCTCACGGCGCCGAAGATCGGCAGGCGGGTCGCGCCATCGAGGTCGGGCGCCGTCATGCCGTCCCACGCGAAGACCAACACGTCCCCTGCAAAGTCCGGCAGGACGCAGCGACCGGCTCCGCAGTGCACCAACCGCAGCGCCGTGCCGACGCCGTCACCGACGAGCGCGATGTCGGTGCCGTCCCAGTAGAAGACGTCGGTGCTCGTGTTGCAGACCATTCGGCTCGCGTCGTCGTTGGCGTGACAACTCACCGGGCTCCCATCCACGCCAGCCACCGCGATGTCCGTGCTCGACATCAGCTCCGTCTCGTCCAGCCCATCCGCCTCGAGCGACACGACCTGCCCGAGCGTGTTGTTCACCATGATGAAGCGGGTGGTGAGCGTCGGGTCCGATGGGTCCGCGATGGCCTGGACGTCGGTGCAGTTCTGGCCGATCGCACCGAGGAAAGCGAAGCCGAAGATACCCATGTCCGCCCGATACTGGCGGTCGAAGAAGCCTCCCGAGCCGACCGCGAAGATCGACTCCCGGACCTCGCCAGCGACGCGTGAGCGTACGGGGAGCGCGCGATAGACGACCGACGTCCCGGCGGACGAGAGATCGTGCGCGACCGAGCCATCGCTCATGTCGTGGATCACGACGCCCTCCCCCGCGACCACGGCGGAGATGCCCGAGCTGATGCCGAAGATGTCGTCGAGCCAGCTCGGCGCGACGATCTCGGTGCCCGGGACCGAGTCGAAGACTCCTTCGGAGGGCGTCGCCACGACGACGCCGCCATCGGTGCCACCATCCGTCGCCCCGGCGTCCCCATCCAGCCCGGCATCGCCGTCACACGGTGTGCAGCGAATCTGGACCAGCCGGCCGTCGTAGATGGTCGTGCCGTCAGAGGCGGTCACCTGGACGCTGTAGTCGCCTGGTACGTTGCACGTCACCGATAGCTGCGCGGTCTCCCCGCGGAGCAAGGTGGACGAGGAAGTGGGCACCTCGAGTCCTGGGCGCGTGCTGGCGTCGACGGACGCGTACCGAACCTGGTTCCTCGTCGCGGTGGGCGACTCCCAACGGACCACGATGGTCCCGCTCTCTCCAACGCAAAGCGACTCAGGAGACTCGACACCCAGGATGTCGTCGGAAGCGCCGCACTGGTAGGCAGCCGCCGAGGACGACGCGAGGACGAGAGTTGCGACGAGATTGCGGTGTTGGTGCATGCCTCCCAACCAAACACGGCCCACCGGCCCCCTCAATGGGCAGCCATGGGGGTTTGTTGGGGACCGCGAACGGGGACGCTTCAGAGCATCCCGCGGAGCCGTGCCTTGGCCAGCGCCTCCTCGCGGCTGTGCGCGTGGAGCTTCTCGTAGATGCGCTTGATGTGTGTGTGCACGGTGTGCCGACTGATGTGCAACTCCGCGGCGACCTCCTTATAGGAGAGGCCCTCCTCCAGACCGATCAGCACCTGGCGCTCGCGGCCGGTCAGCGTGTAGCGGTCGGCGACCTTCCCCTGCGATCGGAACGCCTCGACGACGAAGCGCGCGACGCGCGGGCTCATCGGCGCCCCACCCTCGCGCAGCTGACGGAGCGCGGCGAGGAAGGCGTCACCGCCGCCGCCTTTGAGCACGTAGCTGTCGGCGCCGGCCACCAGCGCATCGAACACCGTGCGGCGATCCTCGAAGATGGTGTGCGCCATCAGCAGCGGCGCGGGGTCGCGCGCGGCCAGCTCGCGGATGACCTCGATGCCCGAGGCATCCGGAAGGCCGATGTCCACGACGGCCATGGCGACGGTCCCGGCGGCGAGCGCGCTCGCCGCGTCGGGCGCCACGGAGCTCACCACGAAGTCGTCGGCCCCGTCGAGGATCCGCACGAGTTCTTCACGCATGGTGGGATCGTCCTCCACCACCAGCACGTCGGTCGCAGCCGCGCTCATCGCGGGATAGGGTACCGCTCGAGCCGATGCGCGCACTCCTCCTGGCGGCACTCGCGGTCACCGCATGCACCGGTCCTCGACCGGGCACGCCGCTGTCGGGCTGGGAGCGGGCGGACCCGCCGGACCCGCTGAGGGATGCGCCCGACACGGTGCCCGACGGCCTCGACTGGGCGCCGGTGGAGCGGGTGGTCTTCGCGGAGGATCTCCGTGCAACCTGGCTTCGCGCCGAGGCCGGCTGCACCGAGGGCTGGCGCGACCCGGTGGTCTTCGTGCCCAAGGCCTACGTCCGGCTGGCGGCGTACGTGAACGGTCGACGGGTAGGTCCCGAGCGGAGCTACCGCCAGGCGAGCGGCACCCCCTGGTACGCCATCCCGGTCGACTGCGGTGACGCGCCGATCGTGTTCCGGCTCGAGTCTCGCTACACCCAGATCGGTTTCCCCGAAGTCCCCCGAGTCGGCGAACGCGCGGAGCTCATCGCGGACCTCGTCCCCCGAGACGCGCCGCGCCTCGTGCTGGCGGTGCTCTTCCTGATCCTCGGCGTGGGCGCCGGCGGGCTCGCCTTCGGCGCCAAAGACCGCGGCCCACTCGCCGGCCTCGCCATCTACGGCCTCGGCCTGACTGGTTGGACGCTCTTCCACACCCGTACCAAGCAGCTCTGGCTCCCGGAGATGGAGCTCTGGTTCGCCACGTGGTGGGTCAGCGTTCCGCTGGTCGGCGTGGGCGTTGCCTTCTTCGTCGACGCGTTCTTCGGCCCGCTCCGCAGGCTCCGCGCGCTCTGGATGGGCCTGGCGATCGTCACGCTGGCCTCGGCACTCTCGCTGGCAGTCGAGGGCGACGCCTTTCGAGCGGTGTCCGCGCCCATCTTCATCGCGGGGCGCGGGCTCTCGCTCGTCGGCTCGCTGGTCGTCACCGTCACCCTCGTCGGCCTGGCGCGCCGCGGCGATCGAGAGGCATCGATCCTCCTGGTGGGTCTCGTGGCCGCGTTCGCGACGGTCTTCCACGACATCGCGCTCTCCATGAGCTGGATCCGCGGCGACGACACGTGGACGCAATACGGCTACGGCATCTTCGGGCTCACCCTGGTCGTCCTGGTGCGCCACCGAATGAACGAGCTCCAGCGGCAGCTCGCCGAGCACGCCGACGAGCTCGACCGCTACGTCCGGGAGCGCGACCGGCTCATGAACGACCTGCACGACGGGCTGGGTGGCATCGTGACGAACGTCGGGCTCCTGGCCGAGCGGAGCGCGAAGAGCGAAGGCGACGGCGGCGTGCTGCGTTCGATCGCGAAGCTGGCCTCCGACGGGATCATCGAGCTCCGTACCCTCCTCTTCGGCTTCGACGGGCCGCCCCGGAGCTGGCGACAGGTCGGCGCCGAGCTGCGGCGTGGCGGAAGCACCGCGCTCGAAGCGCACGGCATCGGGCACGCCTTCGTTCTCGACGTGGCCGACCGAGCGCCCCGGCCGGAGCTCTCGCTGGTGGTGCAGCTGCTCCGCATCCATCGCGAGGCTCTGACCAACGCGCTGAAACATGCGGAGGCCGAGACCGTGACCGTGCGGCTGGCGGTCACCGAGGAGCTGCTCGAGCTGACGGTCGGCGACGACGGCCGAGGCTTCACACCGGGGACGGGCAGCGACTCCGACGATCCGGTACGCGGCAAGGGGCTCGGGTCGATGCGCGCTCGGGCCCGCGAGCTCGGCGGCACGCTCACGGTCGAATCGGACTCGGGAACGACCGTACGGCTCGAAGTGCCGCTGTGAGCTGGCCGAACCCGCACCGAGGTTGACGACGAAACGGTGGCACCAAAGGGATCGCTCGTGGACGAACGACCGAGCGACCGAAGGTGAGTGGCTTCCTGCACGCCTGGGGGGAAGCCGCGACGACCACGCTCGGCTTCTTCTGGATGGCGCTCTGGGCCTTCGCGCTGGGCTACGCCATCTCCGCGATGATCCAGGTCTTCGTCACGGAGGAGCGAATGAAGCGAACGATGGGCGAGGCCGGCGCCAAGAGCGTGGGGCTCGCGACCGTGTTCGGCTTCCTGAGCTCGTCGTGCTCGTTCGCCGCGTTGGCGACCACGAAGTCGCTCTACAAGAAGGGCGCGGGTCTCGTCCCCTCGCTCGCGTTCCTCTTGGCCTCCACCAACCTGGTCATCGAGCTCGGGATCGTGATCGCGGTCTTCCTCAGCTGGCACTTCGTGGTCGGGGAGTACGTGGGCGGGCTCCTACTGATCGCATTCATGTGGGTGCTCGTGAAGCTGACGGCGACCCGCGCTCTGGAAGAGGACGCCCGTGCGCACCTCACGGACGACGACGGGCACGAGGACGAGGTCCCCAGTTGGAAGGCGCGCATCGCCAGCCGCGAGGGCTGGGCGAAGGTCGGCCACAAGTACCTGATGGAATGGAAGATGGTGTGGAAGGACGTGACCTTCGGGTTCACGATCGCCGGTGTCATCGCCGCCTTCGTGCCCAGCACGTTCTTCGAGACGCTCTTCGTCGGAGCGGGCTCCGGGGCCGAGCTCGGCTTCGGCGAGGTGGTTCTGCAGACCTTGGTCGGCCCGGTCGCCGCCTTCTTCACCTTCATCGGCTCGATGGGAAACATCCCCCTCGCGGCCCTCCTCTACGACCACGGGGTCTCCTTTGCCGGCGTGATGGCCTTCATCTTCTCCGACCTCGTGGTCTTCCCGGTACTGCGAATCCACGCCAGCTACTACGGCTGGAAGATGGCCCTCTACGTGCTGGGCGTACTGCTGGCGGCGCTCGTGGGCGCGGCGCTCGTGCTCCACTACGGTTTCGATTGGGCGGGCGCGCACCCTTCGGGCCCGGCGGACCGGACCGGCTCGGTGACCGGTCAGACCTTCTTTGCGGTCGACCACACGCTGGTGCTGAACCTGGTCTTCCTCGCTCTGAGCGCCACTCTCGCGTGGCTCTGGCACTCGACGGACGCGGAGCCGGAGCACGGCGAGATGGCCCAGAAGGGTGCCCTGGACCGGGTCCTCACATGGCTCGCCCTCGGCTCCTACGTGTGGGTGGCGGGGGGTCTCGTCGCCCACTTCCTGGCCGACGGAAGCGCAGCCTGACGATCTGGGGGATTGAAAGGGGAGGCCTCGGCCGTTAAGCAAGAGCCCCGCGCGCTCCGCGCCGCGGCCCCCTTTGCATGTCGGACACCCTTCGCCAGCGGCTCCTGCCTGCCGCCCTGCTGCTCGCGCTCGTCGCGCTGCTCCTCATCCGGATCGGCTCGTTCGGCATCTGGGACCCTTGGGAGCTCAACGCGGCCGACGCGGCGCGGAACCTCCTGGATGGCGAGGGCGTGGCTTGGAACCGGCCACCGCTGACCACCTGGCTGATCTCGACCAGCTTCGACCTCTTCGGGGTCAACGAGTGGGCGGGCCGCCTCCCCTCGGTGCTCGGTGGTGTGATCGTGCTGGTCGCCGCCCTCGCCTACGCGCGGCGCTTCGGCGATCGCCGCGCCGGGATGTACGCGGCGATCGTCGCCGGCACGACGCCCCTCTTCCTCTTCAACGCCCGCCAGATGCTCGGCGACGCCGTGGCCATGGGCGCCACCGGCCTGGTCGGCCTCGCCGCCGCGATGGTCGCCCTGCGCCCGCCCCAGCTCGCAGCGCTCGGCCTCGGACTCGGCACCTCGAAGCCCAAGTCGGACGCGAAGTCGGAGTCGGACGCGGAGTCGGAGTCGGACGCGAAGCCCAAGTCGGACGCGAAGTCGGAGTCGGACGCGAAGTCGGAGTCGGACGCGAAGTCGGACGCAACGGCAGAAGCGAAAGAGCCGAACGCCCTCGCGACCTGGATTTGGCCCGCCGTCCTCGCCATCGCCATCCCCCTGGCCGCCCTCGCTGCTGGCGCGCTCCAGGGTCTCCTGCCGCCGCTACTCGCCGTGGCCGCCGTGGCCCTCTTCCGTGCCCTCCCGAAGGAGCGCGCCCGCCTGATCGGCGGCAGCGTCATCGCCGTCATCGCCGTGGCCATCACGGCGGTCGTGGCCCGCGCGGTCTTCGTCGACGCCGCGGGCTACAGCCCCTGGCTCGGCGGCGCGCCCCGCGGCGGCAACCCGCCCGGCTTCGACCAGGGCCTCGAGCTGGTCTTCCACGCCTTCGCGCCCTGGAGCGCGCTCGCCCTGGTCGCGGTCGCCGCCCTGCTCCGGCCCGACCGCCGCGAAGCCAAGGCCGAAGGCGAAGGCTCGAGCGCCTCGCCGCTGACCGAGGGCCGGCTGGTCCTCGTCATCTGGGCCGCGCTCGCCTACGGCGCCCAGGTCGTCTTCACCTCCCGCTACGGTCCGACCACCTACCTCGGGGTCGTGCCCCTCGCAGCGGCCATCGCGCTCTTCCTGCGCGACGTCGAAGAGAGCGGCCGCGCCTGGTGGAGCGAGGCGGTCATCGGCGCGCTCTTCATCGGTCTGCTGATCCGGGACTTCGCGCTCTATCCCTCGAGCCCGATCAGCGGCCTCCCGCTCGACGGAGTCACGGTCCCGGAGATCTTCAACCCGCTCCGCCGGTGGGCGGTGGTTCTCGGCGTGTTCGCCCTCGGGCTGATCCTGGCGTTCATCTCGGGCGAGAAGCCCGAGACGCCCGAGGTCCGCGCGACGGTCGGTCCCTGGCTGAAGAAGCAATGGAAGCGTGGCGGCGCGTTCCGCTTCTGGCTCGGGCTCGGCGCGCTCGCGAGCGTGGGCATGCTCGTCTTCGGTGCGGTCTGCTGGGTCGGCGGCACGAGCCTGCCGCTGGCCTCGCTGGTCATCCGGGTGGGCCGCGTGCTGATGCTCGTGCCCATCGCCGCCGTGGCGCTCCTCTTCGCGGTGCCGTGGGCGCTCCACGGGGCGCGAAAGCTCGGCGAGACCCGCTGGCGCATGGCGCCGCTACTCGTCGCCGGGGTCGTGGTCGGTGGCTACGCGAGCCAGGGCTTCCTTCCCGAGCTCAGCGCCCACTTCTCGCCGCGCGAGGTCTACGACACCTACAACGAGCTCCATGACGTGGGCGAGCCGCTCGGCGAATACCAGGTCAGCGGCCGCGCGGCCGCCTACTACGCCGAAGGCGAGATCGAAGAGCTCCGCACGCAGGCCGAGCTGCTCGAGTTCCTCGGCGAAGACACTCGGCGCTGGGCCGTCATCCCGACCGAGGAGCTGCCCGCGCTCAACCGCTCCTACCGCGCACAGGAGCACGAGCACCTCTTCGTCGCCGACGCTCGGAGCGCGCGAATGCTCCTGGTGACCAACCAACCGGTCGACGGTCGCGAGAACCAGAACTTCCTGGTGGACGCCATCCTCGACGAGGAGCCGACCCCGGACGTGCGAGTCGGTGGCAAGTTCGACGACCGCATCGAGCTCATCGGCTACGACATCGACACCCCGCAGCAGGGCTTCGTCGGCGCCGGCCAGGAGGTCACCGTGACCTGGTACTGGCGCGCGCTGAACCGGGTGCCGGGCTCGTACAAGATCTTCCTGCACGTCGATGGCATGGGGAACCGGATGAACGGCGACCACGAGCCCGTCGACGGAAAGTACCCCGTCCGGCTCTGGGACGAGGGCGACATCATCGTCGACCGCCAGACGATGCGGGTGCCCGCGAACTACCGTCCCGGGCCCTACACGTTCTGGATCGGCTTCTACAGCGGCAACAACCGCCTGAGCGTCACCCAGGGCCAGGAAGACGACGCCGACCGCCTGCGCGCGGGCGTCATGCGGGTTCGCTGAGCCCGTGGGCGACGAGCTCGTCCCTTCCGCCGCGGTCGTGCTCCTTCGGCGGGCCGACCCCTTCGAGGTCCTCGTCGTGCGGCGCAGCGCCGAGATGCGCTTCTATGCCGGCGCGTGGGTCTTCCCCGGCGGCCGCATCGACCCGGAGGAGCGCCGCCCCGACCCGATCGAGTCCGCGCGGGTCGCAGCCGTCCGCGAGGTCCGCGAGGAGACCCGCCTCTCGGTGGACCCCGGCGCGCTGCGTCCGCTCTCGCGCTGGACCACGCCGGTCGAGCGCCCACGTCGCTATCGCGCCTGGTTCTTCCTCGGCGAGCACCCCGGCGGCCAGGTCCAGGTCGACGGCTCCGAGATCCACGCCCACTGGTGGACCACCCCGGCCAGCGCGCTCGAGGCGCGCCAGCGGGGCGAGCTCATCCTGCCACCCCCGGTCTTCGTGACGCTCTCCGTGCTCGCGGAGGCGCCCAGCCTGGAGAGCGCGCTCGCCCTCACCGACGGCGGCCCCGAGCACTACGATCCGCGGGTCGCGCCGATCGACGGTGGCCACGCGAGCCTCTACGAGGGTGACGCGGGATTCATGAACGGGGATGGCGCGGTTCCCGGACCACGGCACCGGCTGTGGATGACCGAGACCGGCTGGCGCTACGAGCGATCGGGCTGATTCGGTTTTGCATTTGCGGCCCGCCGCCGTTTCGTGCTTCGTTCCCACCATGGTCGCGGAGGACGAGGCGAGCGGGGAAGACCGCCGGACCCACGAGCGCTTCGCCACGCGCATCGCCGTGGACGTGCACTCGGACCGACCGAGCGGAGACCACTTCCTCTTCGCCTACATCGAGAACATCTCGGAGATGGGCATCTTCGTCCGCACCGACGATCCGCTCCCGCCAGGGACCGAGGTGACGCTGCGCTTCACCGCCAGCGAGAGCCGCATCGAGCTCGACGGCTGCGTGATGTGGATCAACCCCATCCGCGACGACGGCGACAACCCGAACCCCGGCATGGGCGTTCGCTTCGAGTCGCTGAGCCCCGAAGACCGCGAACACGTGGTCGAGCTCATTCGCGCCGTCGCCTACCTCAACGACTAGGGGACGTCCCGAAGCTCGCCGCCGCTACGCGGCCGCAGCACACCATCTAGCGAGCACGGCGAAGCACGACGCCTTCGCCGCCAATCCAGAGTGCGTTCGCGTCCGCGTGGATGGAGTGCAGGTCCGCGCTCGTCGGCACGCTGATCTGGCGCCAGCTCCCGCCGAAGGGCGAGGTCAGGTAGGTCTCGTTGACCGCGACGTAGCCACCGGTCCCGACGATCCACGCGGACTCTCCGTCGGCGAGCACGCCACGGATGCGAACGTCGCCGCGCCCGATGACGTCGGGGATCGGCAGGCTGGTCGGCCCGAAGCCACCCTCGAGCAGCACCCGCTCGAAGTCCACCGCATAGACCGCCCGGGTGCCGGCGATGAGCGCTCCACGCTCGGCGAACGCGCTGATGTCGCAGTCGAATGCACCGAGGCTCATGATGGTGTGCCACTCGTCGGTGGCGTTCTCGTAGCCGTAGCAAGCCTCGTCGTCGCACGCCCAGAGCCCGGAGCCGGTGCCGCCGACGCAGAGCACGTCGTCGCCCTGAGCGTCGTCGATCGAGAGCGTCGAGAAGCCGGAGAAGCTCGGCCCCTCGGCGACCTCCAGCCGGCTCCAGGTCTCGCCGCCAGCGACCCGTCGCTGCGAGTTGCCCCACGTCGTGAAGAGATCACCGCTGGAGGGTCGTTCGATGTCGAAGCCATCGGCTCCGTCGTAGGTCAGGAAGAGCCCCGACTCGCCGACCGCCCAGACGGACCCATCGGCCGCACCGTGGATGTCGTAGACACGCTCGCCCACGTTCCAGGCGTCGACGTCGCTCCCCCCGGTCCAGCGGAGGACCTGCCCCGAGCCACTGGTGAAGCTCCCTTCCTCGTTGGCCGTCGCGAACCAGGTCGCGCCGGCGCCGCTCCAGACCCCACGGACCAGGTCGAGGCCCGGGTCCTCGATGAAGATCTCGAAGCTCGGCGGGGGCGGCGGCGGCGGCATGTCCGCCATCGACCCGCCGTCCATCGGGGGCGGCCCCGCGTCGGTGGTGACGGGACCGGAGTCGGCCGGCGTCCAATCGGAGAGGGGCTCCGTCGGCTCACCACAAGCGAGCAGACCGAGGGCGGCGAAGGCAATCGTGCGCGTCATGCGCCCCGATAGGCCGGGGCCCTCGGCGTTCTTTTCCCGAATGCGTGAGCAAGCTCAGGCCCACGCCGCGTCGACCCGGTTGCGGTGAGGTCACCGAGCGCGCGACTCTGCTCCGAATGACCTCGCTCGGCCCCTTCCGGCTCGTGCGCCCGCTCGGCTTCGGCGGGATGGGCGAGGTCCACCTCGCGGAACGCGAGACCGACACCGGCCTCGAGCGCGTGGCCCTGAAGCTCCTCGCCGGTCCCCTGCCCTCCGATCAGCTCCTCGAGCGCTTCGCGACCGAGGCGACGGTCCGCATCGCGCACCCGAACGTCGTCGAGGTGGTCGACGCGGGCAACCTGGAGGGGCGTGCGTACATCGCTCTCGAGCTCCTCGAAGGCGAGACGCTCCGAGCCGTCTTCGAGCGCGGCCGCGTGCCGCCGGAAGAGCTCGCCGCGCTCGGAGCGCAGGCTGCGGCCGGTCTCCAGGCGGTCCACGAGGCCGGCGTGGTCCATCGGGACATCAAGCCTTCGAACCTCTTCGTGACCAGCGACGGCACGCTCAAGCTCATCGACTTCGGTGTGGCGCTGGTCGCCCACGCCACGCGGCTGACCAGCGCCGCCGCGGTCCCCGGCACGATGGGCTACCTCTCGCCGGAACAGGCCGGCGGCGACGAAGCCACCCCGCGCTCCGACCTCTGGGCGCTCGCCGCCGTGCTCTACGAGGGCCTCGCTGGGCAGCCCCCCTTCCTGCGCCCTACCCCCCTCGCCACGGCGATCGCCACGCTCCTCGAGGAACCGACGCCCCTGGCCGAGCTCGCCCCGAACGCCCCCGCCTGGCTGACCGAGGCGATCGAGCGAGCGTTGAGCCGGGATCCCGCCGCCCGCTTCCAGTCCGCCGCCGACTTCGCCGAGGCGCTGAGCGGCCATGGGGCGAGCACCCCGGAGACGACCCGCGGGGCATCGCTCCGGCCGGGCGAGCGACGGGTCGTGGCCGTGTTGCTCGCCGAGGGAGTGCGCGACTTCGGCGCCATCGAGCGTGCCGTCTCGGAGGCGATGGGCTCCGTCAGCACCGTCGCGGGTGGTCGACTCCTGGCCGTCTTCGGCGCGGAGCGCTGGCACGGCGACGAGCTCGAACGAGCAGCCATGACCGCGTTGACGATTCGACCGTACGCCGACTTCGTGGCGCTCGCCTCCGGCTGGGCATCGAGCGAGGGCGGCGCCATCGAGGGAGCGGCCATCACCGCCGTCGAGCGCTCCCTCGCCGAGCCGCTCGAGGGCGTCGCCGTGGACGACGCCACCGCGCAGGCCCTGGGCGACGACTTCGCGCTCCATCCCGTGCCGGAGAGCGACGGCGTGCACGAGCTGCGCGAACGGGCGCGGGCGGCGGCGACCCCGTTGCCGCTGGTCGGACGGGACGCCGAGCTCGCCCAGCTATGGGCCGCGCTGGACACTGCGCACAACGATCGGCGCGGTGTGCTCGCGACCGTCGTCGGACCGCCGGGCATCGGCAAGAGCCGGCTCGTCACCGACTTCGCCGAGGCGCTCGACGCGACGGTGCTCGAAGCGAGCGCGTCGCCGAGGAGTCGGCTCGAAGACTATGGATGGCTGCGGACGCTGGTCCGGAACCGAGCGCCCGAGGTCAGCGCCAGACTCCGACAGCTCGTCGGCAGCGACCTCGCGCTGCAGCGCGATCGGGCCCACCGTCTGCTCTCCCAGTGGCTGCGGGACACGTTGGGCGACGGTGGGGTGCTCGTCCTCGACGACGCCCACTGGTCCGACGAGCCATCGCTCGACCTGCTGGACGAGCTGCTGGACGACACCGCGGTCCCGCTGCTGGTGCTCATGGCGAGCCGGGACGAGGGAATCCTCGAGGAGCGCCGCCCGCTCGTGATCTCGCCGCGGCCGCTGGACCGCGCAGCGATCGCCGCGTTGGCCACCGCCGTCACGGGCGAGTCGCTCGGCACCTCGACGCTCGACGACCTCGCCGAGCGGACGGGCGGCAACCCACTCTTCGTGCTCCACTGCGCTGCGGCCCAAGATCAGACCGACGCGCGTCCGCTATCCGTCGAGGCCGCCGTGCAGATCCGCCTCGACGCTCTCACCGAGCCCGAGCGCGCGCTGTGTCGCGCGGCCGCGGCCTTCCACCGCCCCTTCGCCGTCCCCGAGCTCGGGCTCCTCGGCGGGCTCGAGCCCGACCGCTTGCCCGAGCTCATGCGGCGCTCGCTCCTGGTGCGGCGCGGCCGCCGCCGGGGTCGCGACGTCCGCTACGACTTCGCGAACCGTCTGATCGCCGAGGTCGCCTACGAGTCGTCGACCCTCGAGCGGCGCCGGGAGCTCCACGACCGAATCGCCCAACTCACGGCGGAGCCTGCGGAGCGTGCGTTTCACCTCGAGCGCGCCGATCGCCCACGCGCGGCGGCCGAAACCCACGCCATCGCCGCGCAGGCGGCGGTCCGGCGCGGCGACTGCGGCGCAGCTCTCCACGCGACCGAGCGCGCACTGGAGCTCGGCATCGCCGAGACCCATCACTTCGAGCTCGGGATGGTGCGCGCCGACGCGCTCCGCTTCCTCGGCCGCCGACCAGAGCAGCACCAAGCGCTGCGCACTGCGGCGGACGCCGCGCGGAGTCCCGCCGACCGCGCACGCGTTCACAGCGAGCTCGCCGTATGGCACTGGCGAAGCGGCGACCCGAGCGAAGGGCTCGCGGCAGCGAGGCGCGCGGTCGCTGAAGCGGAGAAGGCCAACGACCCGGACGCGAAGGTCCTGGCCTACGGACGGCTCTTCCTGGTGGAGGGCAGCGGTCAGCGCGCGTCCGACGCCCTGGCCGAAGCCCGGAAGTACGCGGACCTCGTCGGCCCCGCGCGCCGAGCGGCGCTGCTCGCGTGGGAGGCCCACCACCACGCGACCACCGGAGCCCTGGGCAAGCAGCTCGCCACCTATGCGGAGCTGGTCGAGGTCTACGACTCGCTCGGCGACGTGCGCCGCAAGGCCGGTGCCGAAGCCAACCTCGCCGATGCCTACAACCGGCTCGGCGCCTACGCGGAGGCTGCCGAAGCCCTCGAGGGCGCGCTCGACGCCTGCCGACAGGTCCGTAACCGAACGCTCGAGGGCTACGCGCTCCTGAACCTCGGCTACGCCCGCACCGGTCTGGGCCAGACCGACGCCGCCCTGGAGGCGCTGGACGCCGCCGGCGCCCTGGCGGCATCTCAGGGCGAAGCCGCGCTCGCCGCGTGGGTGCGGCTCTACCGAGCACGCGTCCTCGCGCCCACCGAGGCGCTCCAGTCGATGGAGGCGCTGCTCGCCGAGCCACTGGACGGGCTCGACGCGATCTGGGCAGCGGCCGCCGCCGTCGCTGCGCGCGCGGCGCTCACCCTCGGGGACGCGGACACGGCCGAAGCGCACTCCGCGTCCGCCCTGGGGCTGCTCCGCGAGCTCGGCAGCATCCAGGAGGACGAGCACGCCATCTACCGCGCTCGCATCGACGTGCTCCGAGCGCGGGGCGCGGACGACGAAGCCGAGGCCCTCGAAGCCGAGCTCGACCTGCGGGTGACCGACCGCGCCGCCGGCATCGAAGACCCGGTGCTACGCGAACGCTTCCTCGCTCGCGATCGCGGGAGCTAGGGGCCGACGAGGGTGCCGATGCCACCGACCGCGACGCCATCGACGGGCGGCAGGCAGGGCGGGCCGACCGCGCCCGCGATGTCGAGCACGCTCGCGAAGGCCGGGTCGTTGACGGCGGTATCCCCGAGCCGGTCGATCGCCGCGTCCCAGCCGGGAGCGACCGTTCCGTTCTGAGCGATGGCACCGAGCTCGGCGCCGACGCCCTCGACGATCACCGAGTCGAACGCATAGTCGGCGGTGCTCCCGCCATCGAGGTCGAGCAGCAGACCGACCCGCTCGTTTCGGCGAAGCTCCGTACCCTCCACCGCGCCGGCAGAACGGATGAGGTGCAGCCCGTCGGCGGCGGTCACCGTCCGGAGGCCGAAGACCCCCGCCGACTCGCGGGTCTCACCGATGGTCGAACCGAGCACTTCGAGCGCCGGGTTGTCGAAGGTGGCGACGCCAGCGAAGGCGTTGTCGGTGACGGTTGCGCCCTCGAGGGTCAGCGAACCCCCGCCCTGGGTCCACACCCCGGCGAAGCCGTTGCCGGTGACCGTCGCGTCCGTGTGCGACGCGCTCACCCCGTCCGCGTGGAAGAGCCCGTAGGTGCTGCCGTCCATCGCGCTCAGCCGCGTGCTGTTGACGATCGCGCCATCGACGAAGATCCCGTCGTATGCCTCGATCGCGGCGGCCCCGAAGGACGCCCGCGCGAGCGTGAGGTCGGTCAGCTCCGCGGAACCGGCGAGCACCTCGAGCCCGACCCCGAGGTTGGCGCGGAGCTCGCTCTCGGACCAGGTCGTCGTCGAGCGCACCAGGAGCGCACCGAACGCCTCGAAGCCACGGACGTCCGCCCGTTCGGCGTCGAGCGTGGCGTCCACGGCCACCAGCCCATGGCTCGCGGCACCGGTGGCGCAGGAGAAGGGCGGCAACGCCGGCATCGAGCGGTCCAAGTCGGCCTCGTCGATCGGGCCGACCACGCTCACGTCGCGGAGCACCAGCGTCGCCTCCTCCACGGCGATGCCGACCCCAGCGTTCACCACGACCTCGACGCCTTCGACCGACGCTTCTCCGCCGCCGGTCGCGACGACCGCGCCGCAGGCGCTCGACTCGATCCGCACGTCGCGGAGCGCGGTGGCCATACCGGCCGCCGTCTCGAGCGTGACGACCCGCCCGCCAGCGCCCGCGAGCACCGACACCGAGCCTTCGCCGGCGAGCGAGACCCCGGGCGGAACCACCAGCGCCCCCTCCACGCGACAGGCGCCCAGGGGCACCACGTCGCCGGGTGCGGCCGCGTCGAGGTCCGCCTGGAGGTCGGCGGCGGTCGGACAAGAGGGGTCGCCACAAGCGCTGCTGGCCGTGGCGAAGAGAGTGAGAACGAGAATGCGTACGGACATGGCGAGACGAGCCGGGGCCCGCGTGGAACGCGAGGGCACCCGTCGTGTCCCCTCTAACGCGTCCATGTCGCGTTCCATCGATCTTTCTCCATCAGAAATCCACCGGCGCGGTCTCGACGGGGAGACTCGAGGAGTCCACCCGGCGCAGGTTGTCCCGATAGACCACCCGTTCGTTGATGCGCATCAGGTCGAACCCGGGCGTCTGGATCGCCGCGCCGATGGTGTTCGACTCCACCAGCCCATCGCGGACCGCGAGTTGGCCGAAGGCGGCGTGGAGCCCGGCGCGGGCGGAGCCGGCGACGCGAAAGCGCGTCAGATCGATGGAGCCGTTCTCGGTCGCGACCACTGCATCGCCGTGGGGATCGCCGCATGCCACGCAGGCTCGGGGCTGCGTCCCATCCACCACCACGTCGGCGAGGACGACCTCGGTGGGCACGAACCCGCCGACGATGAGCGCGAGCATGCGTGCGCGCGATATGCGGATCCGCTCGCCGGTCAGCCGAGCGCCGTCGAGCACCTGGATGCCGGTGCCGAAGTTCCCGTCCGCCGAAGATCCGTTCATGTCTTCGACCACCAGGTCGGTGGCAGTGACCGCGGTCCCTTCGTCACCGATCGCGAAGCCGAGCGTGCCGGCACCGGTGAGGTAGGTCCGCGTCGCCGTCACGTTCGCACCGCCGTGAGCAAAGACCGCCAGATCGGCGGCTCCGCGAAAGACCACGTCCTCGAGTCCCGCGACCATGCCGGCTCCGCGCGGGCGAGCCGCCACCTGTCGGAACCCATCGAACCAGCTCTGACCGAAGTGGATCTCCGTGTCCTCGAACCCCACCCAGCCGCGCCCCTCTCCGTCCTCGTCGCCCAGCGCCGTGTTCCGGAAGAGCGAGCGCTCGAAGCGCACCACCGTGCCCGCGCCCTCGACGAAGAGCGCGCGGCTCCGCGCGTCCTCGATGACGCAGCGGCGACCGGTGAGCTGCGTGCCGTCGAGGGCCTCGATGCCGCGCCCGAGCAGAGCGTCGAAGGGCTGGTCGTACCCGTTGTCGGCGATGACCGTGTCCTCGAGGCTCACCGTCGCTCCCAACGCACTGATGCCGGCACCGACGTTCTCCGTGAACGACGCGCGGCTCAGGGTCACGGTCGCGTCCATCCCGAGCGCGGCGCCGACCGCGAAGGGACCGGCGACCCGTGTCCCGCGGACCACCACGCGGGTGCCGTCGATGGTGCTGCCCGGATCGGCGATGAGCCCAGCGGTCTGGGTGCCCTCGATCACGACGTCCTCGAGCGTGGCGCTCCGGACGACGCGAACGCCAGCCAGCGTCCCGCTCTGCACCGTCAGCCCGCGAACGGTCACATCCGCGCCGTTGGTGGCGAGCACCGCGTCTCGGCCGGTCACCGCCGCCTCGTCCGAGCGAAGGAAGGTCTCGCGCGCGCACGCGCCGACCAGCGCGACTCCCGCCGGCAGTCCGACCCGCTCGATGTAGTTGCCCTTTCCGAGCGCGATCACCGTGTTGGGCGTCGCGCCCGCGAGCGCCTGGGCGATGGTGCCGTAGGGGTTCCCTTCGCTGCCGTCGCCGCTGGAGCCGTCGAGCACGAAGCGCACGTCGGTGCCGAGCGTCGAGACGCCCTCTGCGAAGTCGCCGGCCGGGCACTCGGGGAGCGGCGCGCAACCGCCGGGAAGCAGCGCCTCGGTCGATGGACAGCGAGTCCGCCCACCCTCGGGCCACGGCTCGCAGACGGTCGCGCTCCCGGCGCTCACCTCACGCCAGCCCTCCGGGCAGGGCGTCATCATCGGTAGGGCCGCTTCGGCGGGAGCCGCAGGGGTCGCCGCGTCGTCGTCGGTGCCTCCGTCGGCGTCGGACCGGGCGTCGTCGCCGCAGGCCGCCAGCAGCAGGAGGGCCAGCGCCGCCCTTCGCGCGCTCACACCTCCACCCCGAGCAGCTGCCGCGCCTCCTCGCGGAACTCCTCCTCGCTCGCCGTGATGAGCCGCAGCCGTGCGAGGACGGTGCGGCGGAAGACCTGGCGAACGTGCGTGAGTCGGTTGGTGACGTCGGTGGCCTTGATGCCGAGCTCGTCGGCGAGCTCCTTGTACGTGGGCCGCTCGTCGGGGTCCGCGAGATCGTAGCGGCGGAAGATGGTGACGTACTGCTCCTTGTCCCGACTGGCGAAGTGCGCCTCGACCTCGGCCAGCGCCGTCTCGCGGAGCGACCTGGCCAGATCGGCGGCGAACGCCTCCTCGAAGGAGACGTCGAGCGGCTGGGTGCCGAGCTCGGCCTCGGCCGAAGGAAAGTCGAGGCTCAGGCGAATCGCCGCTCCGCCGCGCTTGATCCGGGTCGCCTTCTGGTGCGCCTTCGAGACGTAGTTGCGCAGGCAGGTCCGCACGAAGGTCCGAAAGCGGGCGCGATCGACGTCGTAGCTCTCGAAGAGCTCACGCTCGAGCGCGTCCAGGAAGAACGCTTGGGTCAGGTCCTTCGCCTCTTCGTTGGACTTGTGGAAGTGGAGGCGAATCGCCCGGTAGACCGGCTTCCAATAGGCCTCGACCAATGCGGTGAAGCCCCGCGCGCGCTGGAGTGGGTCGTTGCTGCGAGCGGCCTGGATCGCGGAGAGCGGCGTGAGGGGGAAGTGACCGCGCTGGCCCCCGATGTCGGTGTCCTCGTCACGCATCGCGCGCAGCTTAGCGCAGCGTGCGGAAGGTCACGGAGAAACCAATGGAGCCCGACGGGCGGCCCGGTACCGGGAGGCACCACCAACGGAACCAACCGAACCCGGAAATCCCAGAGGAGATCCACCGTGACCCTGCGACATCCTTCGCTTCTCGCCCTGGCCCTCGCGGCCCCCATCGCCCTGCTCGCCTGCAGCGACCCCGACCCGGGGTGCCGCTGCGAAGGCATGGTGCCCGAGGGCGCCCTCGACCTCGCGTGCGGCGAGTCAGCCTGCGTCGGCGGCACCACCGGCTACGTCTGCACCGACACCAACGTGGCCGACTTCGCACCCGAGGCCTGCCTCGTGCCGCCGGCGGACGGCGGTCCCGCTGGCGACGAGGACGGCGGACCAATCGACACGCCGGACATGTTCCGCGACACGCCCGACATGGGCCCCCGCGACGGAGGCGGCTGCACGATGGTGCTGCGCTACGTCGACGCCGACCGCGACGGCCACGGCGACGCCACGATGGGCGAAATGGTCTGTCCCGACGCGACCGGCTACGTCGAGAACGCGGACGACTGCGACGATGGAAACAGCCAGGTCCACCCCGGCGCGACCGAGCGGTGCGACGGCGTGGACACCGACTGCGACGAGGTCGCCGACCCCGCCGGCTGCGCCGCGCTCGAGGGCACCTACACCGGCAGCTACGAGATTCGCGCCGAGGAGCGCCTCGGCAGCAGCGTGATCAACGCCGTGCACTGCACCGGCGGGAGCCACTCGGTGACCGTCGACCTCGAGGCCGGCGACGTGCTCAGCGGCACGGCGACCTGCACGTACAGCGGCTCGCTCAGCGGCT
>CAYXAP010000037.1:33877-82936 GCA_964462035.1 uncultured Sandaracinus sp. | reverse complement strand
GACGATCGCTCCGGATGGACCGGACTCGGTGAACGTCGAGTTGAGCCGCCGACGCGCGGCCATGCCCGCACCGCGCGTACCGATGCTCGCCCCGCGCTGAGCGGCCATCAGTGATGGCTGGCGCGACAGGTCACCCTCAGCCCCAGGTCCTTCTTCAAGCCGCGCACGAGTCCGGAGCTCGCGAGGGAGCGACCGTCGATCGAACCGCGACTGGTCAGCGTGAGGACGTCACAGAAGGAGCCGATCTCTGGGTCGGCGAAGGGGTGCGGCTGCGCGGAGTATGCGTCGAAGGTGCGCACCGTGACGGGCTCTCGAAGCGCCACGAAGGCGACGCCGTCGATGGGCTCGCCGCGCCAGCGCGCGGTCTCCGTGGTCAGGAGGAAGGGGGCGCTCCCGAGCGAGCCGAGCTGAGGGACGACGTCGACGCCCTCCCCCGTCCAACGACGCTCGAACTCTCGTGACGCCGGCCCGGGCGCGTGGGGAAACGACTGGATGCCGCGCTCGCCGAGCCCTTCGAAGGGCCACCAACCGGTCAGCCGGTGGCGCAGTCGTTCCACCGGACCGAGCGTGGGTTCGCGCGGAACCGTGAGGATGCACCGCCCGGCGAAGAGCTCCGCATCCACGCAGCGCTCGACGAAGGTCTGCCGGTCCGAGGGAGCGAGGGCCGCGCCATCGCGCTCGAGACAGACGTGAACGGTGGTGTAGACGCCCACATCCCACATCTACGTCGGCAGACCGCGGTTCTTCCGTCCGCCCAGTCGCACGCTCACCGGATGGGCGATGGGTTCCCGCCGGAAGCTCGGTTCCGCCAGTACTCGTGCAGCGGGGGCAAGCCGTGCGCTTCCCGATAGGCCTCGATCGCGAAGCCCGCGATGGTCCCGATGACGAAGCCGACCACGATGCCCTTCTTCGTGTTGGAGCCCCAACCGGGAACCAAGAGGCCGAGGAGCGACGGGCAGCAGAAGAAGCCGAGCACGAAGCCGAGGGTGAAGCTGCCGGTGTTCTCGCTGGAGCCCGTCGCGCTCCGGCGGGTCGAGATGCTGGGCCGACGGGGCCCACGGCGCACCATCTCGATCGCCGTGCACTTCTTGCAGAGCGGCGGGCCCTCGAGCTCATGGACGAGCTCATCGGCAGGAACGAGAGTTCCGCAGGATGGGCAGGGGACGTTCATCAGCTCCGCAGCCTCCGGGTTCGAGCGCCGATCATCGCCGCTTCATGGCATGGCTCAATGGGAGAATCGAGCCCCTTCTCGGGCGCACTCTCTCGCGGCTCGGGCTGCTTCGGGCCAGAGGCGCCGCGATCCGAACGCCACTCGGGTCGCTCTCTCCGGCACCGTCGCACTCGTGGAGACCCATCACCCAGAGCAGGTCGAGGCGAACCTGGTCGTCGTGCGCCACGTGGTCGACCAGCTACTCGAACGGGCCCATCGCCGGTCGGCCTGCAGCGTATCGACGAAGTCAGCGGGGGCGAGTTCGAGGCCTGGGCCGACTCACGACGGCTGGTCTACCACTACGCCTTCGATGGCGCCCCGTTCACGGCCATCTCCGGCCCGGGCGCCACACGCTTCGCCGATTAGAGCCTGCCGCGACGGCGGAGGGCGAGCCCGACGAGCCCGAGCAGGTAAGCGCCCGCGAGCGCGATGGGCCGATCGCCGATGCGCGCATAGAGGGTCGGCCGGCGCGCCATCGGCAGATCGACCAGCAGCACGTGGGCATCCTCGTCGGCGCGCATCCAGCCCCGAACGCGGCCCAGCGAATCGAAGCCGGCCGACGCGGCCCAACGGGTCGAGCGCAGCATGGCGTAGCCGCCCTCGATCGCGCGGACGCGACTCATGAGGGTGTGGATCGGGTCGATGCCCGCCCAGTCGGACGAAGGCAGCGCCACGAAGGCCGCGCCGACGTCCGCGTGGGCGCGCGCCATCTCCGGGAAGTCGGCGTCGTAGCAGATGGCGAGGCTCACGACCCCGTACGGACGCTCGAGGCGCGGCACCGGGTTGGACGAGGGCTCGGTCTCACCCGGGACCGGGTGGCGTTTGTAGTAGCGCGTGAGCACCTCGCCCGCGTCGTCGATGAAGACCGCGAGGTTGTCGAAGGCGAGGGGCTGCTCGCGGGTCACGACGATGTAGGCGAGCACCAGGTCGACGTGGTGCTCCCGGGCAAACGCGCGACCACGGTCCAGGAGCGCACGCTCTTCGTCGGGGCTCACGGCGGTGGCGCCTTCGTTCCAGACCACCAGCCGCGCGCCGCGGTCGACCGCGCGCTCGGACCGTTCGAAGAGCGCGTCGACCTCGGCGGCGAGCGCCTGGTGATCCGGGAGCCCTCCCTCGCCGAACCCGAGGCTCGTCGTGACGGCGGCGACGGTGGTGGTGGTCGCCGCGCTCGGCTGCGCGAGCCGCCAGGTGCCGAAGCCGAACACCGCAGCCAGCGCGACCGTGACCGCGAGGGTGTGTCCGTGCCAGCGCCGCTCCGGGTGGGCGAGCACGGCGGCGAGCCACGCCGGGACCCAGCCCATCACGAAGCCGACGCCGGCGACGCCGAGAACGCTCGCGAGCTGCAGCAACACCAGGTCGTTTGGCACCCCGGCCGAGCTCGTGGCCCAGGTGCCCATCGGCGAGCTCATCGCGCCGGTCCAGTCCGAGACCGCGTTGAGCGACGCGAACGCGAGGATGGCGAGCCCCTCCGAGGTCCGGCGCCGGAGCGCGTCCCAGATCATCAGCATCAGCCACAGGCCGAGCCCCGCCGGCAGCCCGAAGGCGAGCGGCATGAACCAGGGGATCGGCGGGGTGACGATGGTCGCGAGCTGGGCCACTCCGGCGAGCAGCGCGGCGAGCAACACGAGCCCGCGGCCGCGCCAGCTCTCGACGCGCCGGACCCAGAGGAGCCAGGGCACCGGCGCGAGCCACGCGCAAAGCTCGATGGCCTGCCGGCCGCCGGCGAAGGTGGTGCAGAGCATCGCGAGGCTGATGAGCACCCCGGTGGCGACGGCGGGGCGATGGACGGACGAGGGATCGGACATGGCAGCTCCTTTCGGACGGACCGGGGCAACGGCGCCGCGGCGTGAGCCGAGGCATCGGACGCACGTCGCCCTGCCCCGAGCGGGGCGCGTGCATGGACGGGTGGCGTTCAGCTCAGCGGGGCGTCGGCCCCGCGTGGGCGTCCCACAACCAGCGGAGTTGGGTGGTGAAGGCGACCTCGAGCGAGAGGCTCTCGGTCTGACGCACCAGCACCGGTGCGCCGAAGAAGATGGTCGCGATGGCCGCGAAGACGAGGTCCACCGGCGTGTCGGGGTGGAGGTGCCCGAGCTCGACCGCGCGAGCGAGCAGCGGCGGCACCAACGTCTGTAGCCCAGCCTCGCGGGACACCTGCTCGATGTCCTCACAGCCAGGGAACATGCGCTGCAGGTCTGCGTCGGTCGGTGGCGTCAGCTCGGCACCGAAGTGGTTCCGGGTCTGGTAGGCGACGATCTCCGCGAGGATCCCCGGGTGCTCGGCGGAACGCTCGGCGGTGGACACGAACATGAGCTCGATGGCGCCCAGCGGATCGTCCGCGGGGTGGCGCGAGACCCGCCACGCCATCTCGACGGTCCAGAGCTGCACGAAGAGCGCGAGAATGTCGTCCTTCGAGGGGAAGTAATTGAAGAAGGTCGCCGGACTGACCCCGGCGACGTCCGCGAGCTCCTTGGCCGAGATGGCGGCGAGCGGACGCTCGTCGAGCCGCTCGAGGGTGGCCTCGAGAATGCCGATGCGGGTCTCGGCCGCCTTGATCGCCCGTCGCGATGCCATGCCCCAGATGTAGCCAGGGCCATTTCTAGAGTCAACTCTATTTTTAGAGTGGGCTCCACATTTTTCAGAGCAGCCCCGAGGCCGTCAGGCCTTGGCCGCCCACGAGTTGCAGTAGGCGTTGGGCTCGATGGGTCCGGCGATGAGCGTGCAGCCTCCGCACCGGCCGCTGCCGGCCGTGTAGAAGTTGCAGTTGGCGCAGTTCTTCTGAGCGCCGTGGGGCGACTGCGCGACGTAGCCGAGCGACGAGCGCGTCGACTGCTGCTGCGGCGTCAGGCCGGAGGTGTCGTTGCAGTTCGCGCCCTCCTCACCGCCGCAGCCGCTGCTGCTCCCGAGGACCAAGAGGCCGATCGTCGCGGCTCCGAGGCCGGCCCCTCGGCGAAGGAGCTCGCGGCGGGTCATCTTGTCGTTCTTCGTCATCGTCTTCTCTCCGGTTCGAGCGCGCTGCGCTCCGTGATCGACCATTGGGAGTTCACGATGCGTGCCATGGGCGAGCGTCGAAGTCGCCGGCCTTTCGTGGGCGCCCATGCAACGAACCCGTTGCGACCGGCGGTGCAGCCCGTTTCACGGTGCAGCCGAGTCGCGTCGACGCAAAACGTTCGTCACGGGTCCGACGGCGCGGTAGGACCGGGGGCATGAGCGACGACGTCTTCCATTACCAGGGGCTGGACCATTGGGGCCCGCTGAGCGTGGAGCGCATGGAGCGCGTCATCGAGCTGCTCTCGCTCGAGCGAGGGGCGCGCGTGATCGACCTCGGCTGCGGGCGAGGCGAGCTACTCGTGCGCCTCGCCGAGGTCTATGGTGCGGAAGGGCTCGGGGTCGATCGCTCGACCGCCGCGCTGGCGCTGCTTCGCGATCGAGCCGAGCGCCGCCTGGACGGTGCGGGCTCCGTGGCGACCCTCGAGTCATCGGTGGCGGATCTCGCACCCAGGCCCGAGTACGACCTCGTAGTCTCGCTCGGCGGTCCGGTCAGCGGCGACGCGGCGACGCGCCTCGCCACGCTGGCCGGGTGGGTCCGTCCCGGCGGTCAGGTGCTCTGGGGCGACAGCTTCTGGGCGAACGAGCCGCCGGCGCCCTACCTCGAGGCGACGGGACTGAGCCTCGGTGACCTACCCACGCACTTCGAGAATCAGGAAGCCGGCGACGCCATCGGACTCCGACTGCTCTACTCCGCCGTCTCGAACCGCGACGAGTGGGATCACTTCGAGGGCCGCATCCTCACGAACGTGGAGCGCTACGCGATCGCCCATCCGGACGACCCCGATCCGCAGGGGCGGCTCGAGGCGCGGCGGGCGTTTCACCGCGCGCAGCAACGGTGGGGACGCGAAGCGATGGGCTTCGGACTCTACCTCTTCGCGAGCCGCTGACGCGACCGTCAACGCGGGAAGAGCTCGTCGAGCTCGGACCGCAGAGCGTCGTCGATCTCGATGTCGAGCGCCCCGAGGTTCTGCTCGACCTGAGCGACCTTCGTGGCGCCGGTGATCACGCTGCTGATCCCCGGCTGCGCCATCGCCCAAGCCAGCGCGAGCTGTGCCGGTGCTCGGTCACGCTCGCGCGCGAGCGCGCTGAAGCGGCGGAGCCTCGACAGGTTCTCCGGAGTCAACACGTCGTCGAGCCACTGGGTCTGCGCGCCGCGAGAGCCCTCGGGCGCGCGTCCCTCGTCGTACTTGCCCGTCAGCGCCCCGCCGGCGAGCGGACTCCACACTACGAGCCCCATGCCTGCGGCGCGGCAGAGCGGCACCACCCGCTTCTCGATGTGCCGGTCGAGCAGGTTGTAGGGCGGCTGCTCCACCACGGGCGGCACCCAGCCGCGGAGCCGCGCCTTGCCCTGCGCTTCGAGGAGTGTGGACGGCGAGAAACAGCTGGTGCCCCAGTAGAGGATCTTTCCCTGTCGGACGAGATCCTCCATCGCCCGCATCGTCTCGGTGAGCGGGGTCTCCGGATCTTCGCGGTGGCAGAAGTAGAGGTCGAGGTAGTCGGTCCCGAGCCGCCGAAGGCTCTGCTCCACGCTCTCGATGATGTGCTTCCGGCTGAGGCCCCGGTCGTTCGGGTCGTCGCTCATCGGCCAGAAGACCTTGCTGCCGATCACGAAGCGATGCCGCTCACGGTCCTTCAGGAAGCGGCCGAAGACCTCTTCGGCGCGCCCCTTGGCGTAGACGTCGGCCAGGTCGACGTAGTTCATGCCGCCGTCGACGGCGCGGGCGAGCACCTCGTGGCTGGTCTTCTCGTCGATGGAGCCGCCGTGGGTGAGCCAGCCTCCGATCGAGAGCGCGCTGACCTTGAGCCCGGTGTTGCCGAGGCGCCGGTATTCCATGGCCATGGGATAGCACGAGGGCTCAGTCGCGACCGAGCCAGCGCTCCATGCGACCACGCAGCGAACGCGGGTTCCGCACCTGCGCGCGGCGACTGACTTCGCTCAGCTGCAGTGGCCAATCCACTGCGACCTCTGGCTCGTAGCCGAGCACCTTCGCCGCCCGCTCACCGTCGAGCGCGCCGCCGAAGTGGAGGCGGCCGCGGCTCACGTCGGGGTGGAAGTCGGCGCCGATCGCGACCCGACGCAGTCGGTAGAGCGGTGCCACGGCAGGCCCGGGGATGGGGAGGTCGGTCCGACCGAAGCGCGCGATGATGCGCGAGAGCGGGAGAGTGTCGAGCCCCGGGATCGTGAAGATGCCTTCGGCGTCGCTTCGCGCGGCGAGGAGCAGCGCTCGTGAGAGGTCCTCATCGCTGATGACGTTGATCATCGGGTCGAAGCCCATCGGCCGAAAGCACACCTTCGACTGCAGGTAGTCCCAGAGCTGGCTTCCGGCGCCGGGGGCGAGGCACTCCGCGCAACGGAGCACGGCGATGGTGATGCGAGACATGCCCATGCGGGCGCACACCGCCAGGTCGGCCTCGACCCGATCGAGGATCGTCTGAGGGGTGTGCGTGCCGATTCGCAGGGGGTGGTCCTCGTCGATGCGCACCGGAAGCCGCGCGTCGCGGGCGTACACGCTACCGAAGCTGCGGTAGACGAAGCGGCTCACCGTGGGCACGCGCTCCGCGAAGTGGAGCAGCCGGCGGGTCCCGTCCACGTGTAGGGCGTGGGCGCGCTCGCCTTCGACGACGCCGCGATGGGTCGCCATGTGGACGATGGTGGTGACCCCCTCATCGCGAACCGGACCGAACATCAGGCTACGGATCGACCGCTCTCGGGCGAGATCGACCTGCAGATGAGTCAGGCGTCCGTCGAGGGCGAGCGACTGCCGCTGCGGCTCGTTGCCCACCACCAGGACGCGCTCGACGTCGGGGTCGGCCAGCAACCGCCGCACGAGGGCCCGGCCGACGGTCGTGGTGCCCCCGGTCACGAGCACGCGCCGCTGCGCGTCATCGCTCATCGAAAGATCCCCTCGCGCGTCTCGAGCTGGTCGTCGAGCAGTGCCTGGACCGCGGCGCGCACACGCTCGGCCCCTTCCCGAATGCGCGCCGGGTCGTCAGCGCCCGCAGGATCGCGCTCGAAGCGAATCGGCGCGCCGTAGGCGAGGTGGTAGCGAACGGGCAGGGGTAGAGGCGTCGCCGGGATCGGTAGGAAGGGCGCCCCGAAGAGCCGCAGCGGAAGCCGCGCGACCTGCGGCATCTGCTCCTCGGCGCCCACGAGCCCGGCGGGCACGACGGTGGCCCCATACTTCATCGCGAGCTCCACGTGACCCCCGCGCCAACGCTGGAGCTGATAGCGCTGCTCGAAGCGCTTGCTGATCCCAGGGACCCCCTCGGGGAAGATCAGCAGGAGCTCGTCTTCCTGGAGCAGGTACTCGACGTTGCGTCGCGCTCCCCCGACGACGCCCGCACGCGCGAAGAGCATCCCGATGAAGGGCAGCCCGGCGACGAACGAGTCGGCCACCGCTCGCGGCAAGCGCGGTGGGTCGGTGCGCCGCAGGAGGTCCGCGTAGATCATCATCGCGTCGAAAGGCAACGTGCCGCTGTGGTTCGCCGCCACGATCACCGGCCCTTTCGCCGGGATGTGCTCGTGGCCCTCGCTCTTCACCCGGAACCATCGGTCGTAGAGGAAGCCCGTGACGAAGTGAGCGACCGCGGCCCCGTCCGGGTGGGCGCCGAAGACGTCGTAGCCGTGACTCCGCTCGAACGCGCGCCGCTCTTCCGCGAGCATCGCGCGGAAACGCTCACGCTGCTCACGAGGGGCGAGGGCCTTCGCCAGCAGTCGAATCCAGTCGGGCGTATCGATCAGCTCGCCGCGTACCATCGGCTCTCCATCACCGGCCGTGACCGATGCAACATCGAGTCCAGGCAGGAACGCCCGCGCTTCGAGGCGATGGCGCGCCAGAGCTGCATGCCCGAGCCGCCATGGCGCAGGGATTGCGCGGGCTCAACCCCTGGCGGCGGAGAGGGCACAACCGTCGAGGGTGATGCGATGCATGACGCGCCGCTCACCCGGGTAGTCGTTGCGGGCGTAGTGCCAGGTGCAGCGATTGTCCCAGAAGGCGACCGAGCCTGGCTCCCAGCGGAACTTCGCCACCCGCCCGGGGCGGATCGCGTTCAGGTAGAGGTACGCCAGGAAGGGAGCCGAGCGGATCAGACCCCAGCCCTCGAAGCCGATGGTGAAGCCCGGGTTCACATAGAGCGCTTCGCGACCGGAGAGCGGGTGCTCGATGACCGCGGGGTGAATCGGATCGTCCATCACGTCGGCGGCCTCGGCGTTGTACGACTGGTGCTGGCTCTGCGTGAGCCAACGGACGAGCTTCGCGCGGGAGCCGAAGACGTGCTTCGACGAGTGCTTCGCCCGCATGGTGCGGAGCTTCCGCTGGACCGGCGCCGGCAGACTCTCGAACGCGTCGTACATGCTGACGAACCACGTGTCGCCGCCCTTCTTCGGGAGCTCTCGCGCGACGAGGATGGAGCCCAGCGCGGGCTCCTCGTCGTACGAGTGGTCCGTGTGCCAGCCGCCACCGATGTTCATTCGGTCGTCCGGCTCCTTCCGGACCATCGCAATCTCCGGGTGCTCGGAGTTCTTCTCGAAGAAGCGATTGACGTTGATGGTTCCGAAGCGCCTCGCGAAGGCGATGTGGTCGTCCTCGCTGAGCTCTTGGCCTCGAAAGAAGAGCAACCCGTGGCGGTCGAAGAGCTCACGAATGCGCTCGAAGGTCGGCTCGTCGAGGGCGCGGAGATCGACGCCGGTGATCTCGATGCCGGCGCCGGGATGGGGTCGGGTCTGCATGGTCTTGCCGTCCCAGTATAGCGTGGGTTCCCGCGCCCCCGCGCGGGGGGGTACCCTGAGCCATGCGCACATGGTGTTGGGGGGTGCTCGCTCTGTGGCTCGTCGCCTGCGGCGATGACGGGTCGGGCGGCGGAGACGGCGGCGTGACCTGTGCGCGCCACGAGGAGTGCAGTGACGGGCTCTACTGCAACGGCGACGAGCTCTGCCTGCCCGGGGACCCGAGCGCCGACCCCTTCGGGTGCCTCCCCGGCGACGACCCCTGCATGGAGGGCCAGAGCTGCGACGAGGAGCGCGACGGGTGCTTCACCGACTGCGGCTTCGCGCCCGACGCGGACGGCGACGGGCACCCGGCGATCGGCTGCGGTGGCGACGACTGCGACGACGCGGACCCGAACCGCTACCCGGGCAACACCGAGGTCTGCGACGACGGGCACGACGAGGACTGCGACCCGATGACGGTGGGGAGTCGCGACCTCGACGGCGATGGAGAGGTCGACGCCGCGTGCTGCAACGACGCCATGTGCGGGACCGACTGCAACGACCGACGTCGCGACGCGCGGCCGGGACTGGCGGAGACTTGCGACTCCCTCGACAACGACTGCGACGGGATGCTCGACGAAGGTGTGTTGGTCGAAGGCTTCGTGGACATGGACGTCGACCTACATGGTGACCCCTCGATGCCGATCAGCGCTTGCGCAGACACGCCCGGCTTCTCCACCGTCGGCGACGACTGCGACGACAGCGAGCCCCATCGCCACGGCGCGCAGGTCGAGGTCTGTGACGAGATCGACAACGACTGCGACGGGACCGTCGACGAGTCGCCGGCATCCGTGACCTGGTACCGGGACGCCGACGCGGACGGCTTCGGGAGCGCGGCCGCCGGCACCACGGTCTCGTGCATCCCGCCGGCCGGTCACGTGCTGCGGCTCGGCGACTGCGACGACACGGAAGCGCGCATCTCGCCGCTGGGGACCGAGCAGTGCAACGGGATCGACGACGACTGCGACGGCCGCGCGAACTACCGCATCGGCCCCGGTGACACCGAAGACGACGACGGTGATGGCTACGCCGACGCGACCTGCGGCGGCGACGACTGCAACGATGCGAACGCCGACGCCCATCCCGGTGCGACCGAGCTCATGAACTCGATGGACGACGACTGCGATGGAACCATCGACGAGGCGCCGGACACGGTGCCCTGGTACGTCGACCGCGACCGGGACGGCTTCGGCACCGACACCGAGCCGAGCGTGGAGTCGGCCGAGCCGGTCGCCGGACGCTCGCCACGGGCCGGAGACTGCGACGACGCAGACGCCACCATTCGGCCGGGCTGGCCGGACGGCTGTGACGGCATCGACGAAGACTGCGACGGAAACGTCGACGAAGCCGCGCCGCTGGTCGCGTTCTACGCCGATCTGGACGGCGACGGCTTTGGCTTCGCCGGCGCGGATCCGGTGCTGGCCTGCGCGATGCCCGAGGGTACGGCGCTCAATCCAGACGACTGCGACGACACCGAGGCCACCACCTTCCCGACCGC
Organism: uncultured Sandaracinus sp.; assembly: GCA_964462035.1. Lineage (GTDB taxonomy): Bacteria > Myxococcota_A > Polyangia > Polyangiales > Houyiibacteriaceae > UBA1660. Next base: position 72,412 of record CAYXAP010000037.1, on the reverse strand, counting down.
GCCCGAGCGCTGCAACGCCATCGACGACGACTGCGACGGGGACACCGACGAGGAGAGCGACCAGGTCTGGTACCCGGACGCCGACGGCGACGGTTTCGGTGCGATGGCCGGCGCGATCATGACGTGTCTCCCCGGCAGTGGGTTCGTGGCGGACTCGGGCGACTGCGACGACACGGACGGAACCGTGAACCCCGGCGCGAGCGAAGCCTGCAACCTCTTCGACGACGACTGCGATTCCAGCGTCGATGAGGGCGCGGACGCTCAGTGCGCAGACATCCCCTTCGGGAGCGGCGTGTGCACCGCCGGCGTGTGCGTGCCCACCTGCGACACGAACCGTGGCGACTGCGATGGATTCCCGCTGACCGGTTGCGAGACCGACACGGGCCGGACGGCGGAGCACTGCGGGGGCTGCGGGATGATCTGCTCGCCCGGCGACACCTGTGGCGCCGCCACGCTCGGCACCTGCGACATGGCACCGGTGGACATGATCGCCTCGGGCACCGACCAGACCTATGCGCTCCGCCGGGGTGGCGGGATGGCCGCGTGGGGCGACAACGCCTACGGTCAGGTCGGCGACGGATCCACCACCGACGCCTTGGTTCCGACGGCGACCGTGGTACCGCGCTTCACGAAGGTCGATGCCGGCTCGCACGGCGGCATCGGCGTGACGACCGACGGCCGGGCCTACGCCTGGGGTCGGAACCTGAACGGCTCCGTGGGCGATGGCACCCAGACCGCGCGCCCGGCGGGCGCCTACGTCCGGAACCTGCCTGGAACGGTGCTCGACGCTTCCATGGGGCGAATCCATGCGTGCGCGGTCGTCGAGGTCGACGAGGGCGATGGGCCCATTCGCCCGGTGTACTGCTGGGGCAACGGACGGGCGATCGGCACGGCCAGTCAGACCAGCTCGAACCTGCCCGTGCGCGTCGCCGGCATCACCGACGCCATCGCGGTACGTGTGGGCGGCCTCGAGAACCCGAGCGGCTTCCCGGGCGTGATCTACTCGTGCGCGCTTCGCGACTCGGGCTCCGGGGTCTACGCCTCCTGCTGGGGCGCGAACGATGGCGGCGCCCTCGGGACCGGCGACATCATCGAGCGAGCCACCCCGACGAACGTGGTCTCCTTCCCACCCGACGTGCTGGAGTTCGCGTCGGGCTTCGGTGACGCGCTCTGCGTGCGCACGGCCTCACGGCGAGTGTTCTGTTGGGGCGCTGGCGCGCTCGGCGACGGGAGCACCGCGCGGCGCACCAGTCCGGTGGCGGTCAGCGGCATCGACGACGCGCTCGAGGTCGCCTACACGAGCGGGTCCACGCGAGCGATGGGTTGCGTGATCCGGAACGCGGGCGGCGACCGAGAAGTCTGGTGCTGGGGCAACTGCGTCTCGGGCGACTTCAGCCTCCCCGGCTGCACGTTGAACGCGAACATCACCGTGCCCGTGCCCATCCTCCGCGGCGACGGGACGCGCCTGACCGGCGCAATGCACGTCTCGGCGTTCGACGTCGGCGGCTGCGCCGTCCTCGACACCGGAGCGGTCGAGTGTTGGGGCGAGAACCAGGGCGGCGAGCTCGGTCGCGGGACGGTCTCGTCGGCGACGCCAATTCCGGCGCCGGTGGTCGGCCTCCCCTGATCGAGGCGGCTACCTCGACCGAGGACCCCAGCCCCCCATGCCCACCGCCCAGCCCATCGAGTAGCGAGCGTTGAGCTCGCTCAGTGGGTGGAAGCCACCGGCGTGGCGAAAGGCATCGATGCCGAACGGACCATGGTAGCCGGCGTCGCGTAGGGCAGCAGCCACCTGGTCGAAGGCGTCGTCGAGAGCACGCGCCTCGACTGCGCTCAGGGCGTCGGGCGCGCGAGCACTCCCGCGCCACTGCGTTCCGTCCACTCGCTGCACCGTCACGGCGCCGCGCTCGACGGATGCATCCGAGAGGTAGCCATGGAGCGCGACCTCGAGCTCGAGCTCGAGCCGGGGAGCGACGACGAGCGGCCCGAGCCGGAGCCCCGCGTCGACCCAGGCGAGGTCCGCTTCCGAGGCCGGTGCGTCGACGTAGCGATGGCCACGACCGGCGAAGGTGTGCTCACGGTGGACGATCCAGCGTCCCGAGGTGAGCAAGCGCCGCGCATCATCCGGAGCGTCGACCCGAACCTCGCCGGCGAGGGGCAGAAGCGCGTGGCTGAAGCTGCGGCCGTTCACTCGCCGAAGCACGTCGACCGAGGGCGCATCCGGAGCGATTGCGCCGACCTCGGCCAATCGCCGGAGCGCGCGCGGCGTCGGGCACCAGCAGGCGCCCATCAGCCCGCGTGGATCGCCCTCACCGTCCACCCAGACGTCACCGGCGGGCAGGGTCGCGGCCAGAGCAGCGGCATGCCGACGGACCTCGGCGAGCGCCCGCTTCGATGGGTTGTAAGAGGGACCCATCGCGAGCTCCTGATCCGCGTCGAGGTCGAGGACCCACGCCCGGCGAGTCATGGCGTGTAGCCCTCGAGCGCATCGATGAAGGTCTCACTCATCCCGACGCGGCGCCGCGCCGCGCGGACCACCGGCTTGCCGCGCATCACGATGGGCGTGAGCGGCGCCGGTAGGTGAGCGAGCCAGCGCGCCCACTCGAGGCCACCGGCGAAGCGCTCGAACCAGTGGATGGCGAAGCGAACGTGCGGCTCCTCCTCCTGGCCGACCAGCTCCTGGATCCGCGCGCCTTCCTCGTCGCCGACCTCGCGAAAGAGCCGCGCGAAGCGTTCGGTGTGGTCCAGATTCGCACCCTCGAAGCCGACCCCGAGGAGCGCCACGAAGCCGGCGGGCCCGCGCACGCTCGGAACCCGCTCCCAGAACCAGTCCCGCACCCCGAAGTCACCGATGGCGTGGCCGAGCCGCTCCAGGTGCTCCGCGTAGAGCCGCATGTGGCGCACCTCGTCGAGCGTGATGGCGGTGAGCCCACGACGAAACGCGCGTGGAGTGTCGGGAAAGGCCAGCAGCGCCCAGCACATCAGCTCGGCCGCCTGCAGCTCGTGGTGAAAGAAGGTGTGCACGAGCTGGGCACGCTTGGCCGGGTCGACGAGCGCACCCGGCCGCGGTGTCTTCGGCGGCCTCTCGAGGCTCTCGAGCTCCGCCGGCCGCCCCGGCCGGATGGCCGGGCGAGGCGGCGGAGAGGCCTCCCACCGCTGCGGGCGTGGCGGCGGCGCGAGCTTCGCCGCGAGGGTGTCGGCGTGGACATAGTCCCACGCCCAACGCTCCATCGTTCCGGCCTCCGGCACCATCCGCCAAGACTGACGCCAAAGGCTGCGGTGCGCAGGCCGCGACGTGAGGTGGCACGACACCAAACGGAATGTCAGTGTCGGCGGATGCCTGGCTTCAAACCGCTACAGACCCTGGGAATGGCCGTAGTGTCGCTCCTCGGCCTCCTGCTCCTGCTGGAGCTGGGAAGCATCGTCTCTTCGCTCTTTCAGATCGAGTTGCTCACCCGAATGCAGGTGGGCGACTTCACGATGGAAGAGGCCGACGCCAACGACATGAGGCAGGGATGCATCGGCCTGGTGTGGCTGGGCACCTTCATCGTCACGGCCATCATCTTCATCATCTGGAACCACCGCGCCTACAAGAACGTCGACTCGTTCGGCGGCGTCCGTTCGATGGGACCCGGCTGGGCGATCGGCGGTTGGTTCGTCCCCTTCCTGAACCTGGTCCGCCCATTCCAGGTGATGCGAGAGTGCTGGGCCGCCGCGGTCGCCACGGAAGAGCCGGTCGCGATGGTGAACGCTCCACCCTGGCTCTCGCTCTGGTGGGGTCTCTGGATCGTGAACAACATCCTCGGAAACGTCGTCTTTCGTTTCGAAGAGCCGCAGGAGATCTCCGGGTACATCACGAACACGTGGTGGTACATCGCGTCGGACGTGACGAGCATCGCGGCCGGCGCCGCAGCGATCGCGGTGGTCCTCAAGGTCACGCGGGCCCAGACGAAGGCAGGGAATCGCGCGCCGATCCAGGACATCGCCGAGGTCTTCGGCTGACTCTCACTCGAGGGTGAGCGGCGGCTCGTGTTCGGCGTGCGCGAGGAGCATCGCGAGGTCCTCGTCCGAACGGCACGTGCGCGAGACCCGCTGCCGGTACTCCCGGCGAACCCGAGCCTGCACCTCCGCGGCGCTCGCTCCCCAGAGGCGAGCGCACGCCACTCGGAGCGCGTCCTCGCCTCGGGTCGGCCAACAGTAGCCGTCGGGGTCTTCGGTGATCAGCGCGGTCGGACGGCGCGGACACCGCTCGCGGAGATACGCCTCCGCGACGGAGTCGTCGATGGAGAAGCCGTCATCCGTCCCGTGCATGACCACCCACGGACAGCCCGCTTCATAGGTGGTGCCCTCCATGTCGTTGCTGAAGCGACAGCTCCACGGCCGCTGTACGAGCACGTCGAAGCGGCCGTCCTCGTCCATGTCCCGGAGCCGCATCTCGCCGAAGTCGTCGAAGGGCCCGACGTCGCCGTCCCGGAAGCGAAGGATGGCGTCCTCGGTCTCTCCGTAGTCCGGACCGAAGCTGGCGACCACGATGGCGAGCTCGCCGATCCCGTCGCCGTCGACATCCTGCGGGGCGAAGGTCCGTAACCGCTGGCCTTCGGGGATTTGGTCGGAGATCTCGTGGAAGAGCTCGGCGGCCTCGGACCGGCGATGCGCTTCCCCCTCGGAATCCACGTACGTGAGGACGTACTCGATCACCATCGATTGGGCCGGTGCATCGACCGCGGCCTCGGTGCCTCTCCGATCGGCGAGGAGGCGCAACGAGAGGGGCTCGACGACCCAGGCGCCCTCCCCCGCGTCGAGGCATTCGCCGAACGGCGCCGCCAGCCCATCCCAGATGTCCTCGGCCAGCTCCACGTCGGCGGGGCGCACCCGGTCCAGATCGAGGGAGAGGGTCGTCTCCGCCGCTTCGGCCAGCGCGCTACACGCCGCGGCGACCGGGTCGGCGGGCTCCTCGACCGGGGCCGCGGGCTCCATCGCCGGGGTGGGCGCGACCGGCGGCTCCGCAACGGTCGGCGTAGCGCTCTCCGTCGAGACCGTGGACGAACCACAGCCGACGAGACATAGCACCATCACCACCCAGCCACGGCTCATTGCGCTCATGCTCGCTCCTCGGCGGCATGGTGCCCCCGTCGCGGGGTCGGTTCAACGGCTCAGCCGTAGAAGGCAGCGGGGCGAAGTCGCCCGAAGCGCCGAAACGCCTGACGCAGGTCGTCGGTGGGTTGGTCGATCTGGACGCCGACCCCGGGCCAGCCCTCGCCGGCGGCACGGACGAAGCGAACGGTGGCCATGACCGTCACGCTGCGCTCGTGCGTGAGGTGGAGGGTCAGTCGGGTGGGCGCACCGATCACGTGCGCTCGATAGGTCGCGACGAACACCCCGAGCTCTCCGTCGAAGCCTTCCCAGAGATGGCTCTCGCTCTGCGGGGCGACGGCCGCCTCCAACGCGATCGGGGCGACGTCGACCGACGGCTCGGGCAGCTCGACCTCGATGGACGGGAGCTCGACGTCGATCGTCAGCTCGAGCTCCTCGGACGCGGGGGCGTCCAGCGCGATCGGGTCGGACACGATGGTCGCGTCCTCGTCCCAGCCGCCCTCGGAGTAAAGAGAGAGCAACAGGTCGAGGCCCTGCTCGGTCTCGACTCCTTCGCTCGGCTCGTCGTCGAGCCGATGACCAGCCTCGCCCCAGTCCCGGCGGAGGTGCAGACCGCTCTCGTCGCGGTCGGTGAATCGGTCGGCCTCGTGGCCGAGGGTCGCTTCGAAGGGGCGCGGGTACTGCCGTGCGCTGTTCATCACGATGTCGGTGTACGTGTGGCACGGGGCGACCTTCCTTCCAGCCATGGATGCCCTGGACTCCTTCGGTGACCTCGCCAGGAACTGGCCCCACCAGCCACGGGTGCCCACGATGGTCGGTCCGATGGCGGACTTCTCCGACCTGCTCAGTGGTGGCCGACGGGTGGCGACCAGGCTCGTGGCCGACCGGGAGCACTACGAGCGCGTCATCGAGGCGGTCCGTCGCGCGGAGACGAGCGTGTGGATCGCCACCGCCAACCTCAAGGAGATGCTCGTCGAGGGGTCGTGGCCGCGAAGGAAGTACCGCAGCGTGCTGCAGGACCTCTCCGATCTGGCCGAGCGAGGGGTGGAGCTGAGGCTGATGCATGCCGCCCACCCCTCGAGGCCCTTTCGCCGGTCCTTCGACCGCCTGCCCGCGCTCGTCGAGGGGGGGCTCGAGATGCGGGTCTGCCCACGGCTCCACTTCAAGGTCGTCATCGTCGACGGGGCCTTCCTCTACCTCGGCTCCGCCAACTGGACCGGCGCCGGCCTCGGCGCGAAGGGTGAAGCGCGCCGGAACTTCGAGCTGGGGATCGTGACCTCCGACTGCGGTCTCCTCGACGAGATCCAGGCGACCTACGAGCGCCTCTGGCGCGGCGACCCCTGCGCGGCGTGCCGGGTGCGCGACACCTGCGAGATGCCGCTCGACGTCGTGACACAGCTCGCGGGCTGAGCCCCCTCCGGGGCGCAGTCGCCGGGGCCCTCGATCGCTATACTCACCAGGATGGGGGACCCCGAAGCGCGGCTCGAAGCGACCATCGCCGCGACCCTCGCCGAGGCGGGGCTCGCGAGCGACGCCGATCCGGGTAGCCGCCTCGGTGGCGGACGCGCTCTCCCCGAGAGCCAGCTCGAGTCGATGCTCGGTGCGCTGCAGCCCCTACCCGTCAGCCACGAGGGCGACCCCGAGGGCGAGCTCCAGGATCTCGTCGTTCGGGGAGTGCTCGGCGTGGGCGGCATGGGCGTGGTCGAGCTCGCCCACCAAAAGGCGCTGGACCGGGAGGTCGCGCTCAAGCGCCTGCGCGATCCGCCCGGGTCGGTCCCGGGTCCGCAGGTCTTCGGGCTGCTCGACGAGGCCCGGGTGGGAGGTCGGCTCGAGCACCCGAACATCGTGCCGGTGCACGCCATCGGCCGCGACGAGGAGCTCGGGCCCATCGTGCTCTTCAAGCGAGTGCAGGGAGAGACCTGGGCCAAGGCGCTCGAACGCGACGCGGACTCCCTCCCCGGCGATGCGCTCACCCTCGAGCGTCATCTCCGCATCATGCTGCAGGTCGGCAACGCCCTCCGCTTCGCCCACAGCGTCGGGGTCCTGCATCGCGACGTGAAGCCGGAGAACGTGATGCTCGGTCCCTTCGGCGAGGTGTACCTGCTGGACTGGGGGCTGGCCTTTCCGCTCGAGGGCTCGCGCGAAGGCATCGCTGCGGTCGCCGGCACCGCGAGCTACATGGCGCCGGAGATGGCCCGCGGCGACATCGACGCGCTCGGGCCCACGTCGGACGTCTTCCTGCTCGGGGCCACCCTCCACGAAGTCGTGACGGGCCTCAAGCGTCACCGCGGCAGCGGCGTGGCCCACTGTCTGCTCGCGGCGCTGGTCGCGGCTCCCGCGGACTACGCGAGGGACGTCCCTGCCGAGCTCGGCGCGATCATCAACCGCGCGTGTGCGGCCGACCCGGCCCACCGCTTCCAGAGCGTCGAGGAGCTCCAGGAAGCGATCGAGGACTTCCTCGAGCAGCGCGAGGCGCGCGTGCTCGTCCGCTCCGCGCAAGAGCTGCTCGCGCCCATCGACGCCGCAGACGCCGCCGGCCAGAGCACCGAGCACGCGGTCCGCGACCAGGCAGAGGCCATGCGACGATTCCAGGAGGCACGCTTCGCGCTCGACCAAGCGCTGCGCCTCCGCCCGGGATTCGTGCCCGCCAAGCGGCAGAAGCGTCACGGCACCCTCCTGATGATCCGCTGGTCCCTCGCACGCGAGGACGTCGAACAGGCGATGGCCCTCGCAGCCGAGCTCGAAGAGCCGCCGCCACGCGAGCTGAGCGCCCTCATCGAAGCCATGCGTGCGAACCGCCGCGAGCAGCGCGAGCACGTCGAACAGCTCGAACGCGACTTCGACACCTCCGTGGCCCACCCGGACCGCGCCCGCGCGATGGTCGCGGCACTCGTGGGTCTCACCGCCGCACACGTCATCGGCTGGATTCGACACCCCGGGCCCGGCCTCGATCTGCCGCCCCTCTCGCTCCTCCAAGAAGGCGCGCTCTTCGCAGGCGCCATCTTCCTCGCGCTCCTCGTCGTCCGGCGGCGCCTCTCCAGCACCCGCTTGAACCGTCAGTTCATGCGCGGCGTCGGCGCGATCGGCCTGAGCATCCTGGGCGTGCGCGCGATCGGTGTCCTCGCGCCGCTCGCTGCCCCATCGATCCTCGCCGTCGAGCTGTTGGTCGTCTCGACGATCATGGTCTGCGTGCAGACCCCGGTCCGGCGGCTACCGGAGATCGGCCTGGTGGGCGTCGGCCTCTCGTTGGTCGCCGTGTGGCAACCGTCGATCGCACGCTACCTGTACATCGGCCTCTCCGAGGTCACGGCCATCGGGCTCACGATCGGACTCCTGCTGGAAGGCCGGACGAGCGACTCGGCCGAGCCCTGAGCCATCAACCGTGTTTGGCCTCGTGGGCGCGCAGGTGACCCTCGACCTTGCTCAATGCCTTCGCGATCCGTGGCTCGAGCGGCTCGTCGCCTCGGATGGCCGCCGAGTGCGCCGCGCACAGGTTCGTGACGTCGGCGCACCGGGTGACGATGTCTTCGGCCCACGCCCGGAACTCGGCGGCCGCCCCACCGCGCTCGTGGAGCACACGCTTCAAGGTCGGGTGGAAACGGATCACGTCTCGCTTGATCCACCGGAGGAGCCACGGCATCCGGATCGCCATCAGCGTGTCGTCCACGTGGAGGGTGCGGGAACGCGGGTGGAAGGCCAGCACCGATGCGAAGTGGAGGTTCTCGTTCTCCGGGATGAAGTGGACGCCGGGCGGCACCGAGAAGTCGAGATCGGCGGCGAAGCGTTCGTGGAGCGCCGGGTCATCGGTGGTGAGCTCGTCCCACGGCAGGTCGGTCGCCTTCTGGTGGTGACGCTTGGTCCCGAAGAGCGGAACGTTGGGGTAGCGCTCGTAGACCTTGCGCACGAAGACCGTGTGGAAGGGGTGTAGGTGCAGCACCGCCTTCAGGGACGCGCCTCCATCGGTCGCGTCGTCGAGCCACCGCTGGCCCTCGTCGGAGAGCGTGCAGCCATCGAGGAGCACGTGGCCGCCTTCCTCGAGCGCCACGAGCGACGCCTGGGTGCCGATGTCGACCGGACCGATCTTGAACGAGCCACGCAGGTTCCAGAAGCCCTCGCCGATGGGGATCACGTCGTCGGGATGCGCCATGCAGTGTTCATGCGGTGTGGAGCACCGACGGCAAGCGGACCGCCTCGCGCGGAATCCGGCACGCTCCGGCACAGCGGCCGACGCGAAACGGGACACCGAGTCTCACCGGCCCAGGTGAACGCTGGCCGTATCCCCGTCTCCGGACCCCGTCGCGGGGCGTGAGTACGAATCTTGCTGGACCCTCGAGCATGCTCATGCGCTTCCTCCTCCCCCTCTCCGCGCTCGGCGCCGCGCTCGCTGCGTTCGCCGCCTCGCCCTCGCCGGCCGCCGCCTGCGGTGGCTTCGTCTGCTCGCAGACCCCGCCGCCCGATCCGCCCCCGGACTTCACGCCCGGCACACCGGTGAACCAATCGGGCGAGGCGATCATCTATGCGCGCGAACCGGACGGCTCGCTCTCGATGACCGTGCAGATCCGCTACGAGGGCGATACGGGCGACTTCGCGTGGATCCTCCCGGTCCCGGTGGCGCCCGACGTCTCCGTCGGGTCCGACGCGGCCTTCGAGGCGCTCCGGGCGTTCTCGGAACCGGTCTTCCGCACGACCTTCCGCACGGAGGGAGTCTGCGCGGAGCTGCCCCAGTGTCCGCGGGAGCGCATCGACTGCAGTGACCGCGGCGGCGACACGCTCGCGCTCGACTTCGGTATGGCGGCGGCCGTGGACGCCGGAGCGGCCACGGACATGGGCCCCTCCGTGACCGTGTACTCCCAAGGGCCGGTCGGACCGTACGAGACCGCGGTCATCGGTTCGAGCGACGCCGCCGAGGTCATCGCCTGGCTCAACGACGCGGGCTTCGGGCTCCCGGACGACGCCGCGCCTCCACTGCAGGAGTACGCCGACGAAGGCTTCCTCTTCGTCGCGCTGCGCATGGCCACCGACGCCTCCACGGACCTCATCCAGCCGGTGACCCTCCACATGGCCACCGACGAGGTCGGCTGCCTACCCATTCGGCTGACCCGCATCGCGGCCACCGAGGACATGCCCATCACCACCTACTTCCTCGGCGAGGATCGGGTGATTCCCTCGAACTACTCCATGGTGCGCGTGCCCCTCGAGGACACCCCCGAGCTCTGGACCGGCGAGCGCCGCTGGAGCGGCGCGGTGGGTGCGGTCGTCGACACCGTCGGCGGCCAGGGCTTCGTCACTGAGTACGCCGGCGCCGACCCGGACCTGGACATCACCCTCCCCGCCATCGACGACCTGACCGAGGTCACCGGCCTGGCCACGTTCCTCCAGGCGCTGGCGGATCGCGGCTATGGCAGCGCGAGCACGACGATCCCGACGCTCGAGGCGCACATCATCGCGCCCGGCGATCAGGCCGTGGTCGACTACGTGAACTGCGTGACGCGCTTCCGCGCGACCGGAAGCTGCGGTGGTGAGCCCGAGGCCTTCGACCCGGCGGCGATCGTCGCGGCACTGACGGCCTCGGAGACCGAGCCCCGCCGGGCGTTCACCGAGCAGCTCGGCCGCGTGTCGTACCTGACCCGGATGTCGACCGCGATGGACCCCGCGGAGATGACCGTCGATCCGGTCTTCGAGGTGGACCCGGCGATGCCCGACGTCAGCAACGTGCACATGGCCGAGCGGGTCGTCCGTTGCTCCGCCGACTACTACGAAGCGCAGGCTCCGATCGACCTGGTGATCGGCGAGCGCTCGCACCGCCAGCGCGAAGGCACGCTCGCGGCCGACTCGAGCCTCTGCTCCTTCGTCGCTCCGGTCTGTGAGGACGATGGGCTCTGCTCGGTCTCGAACCAGCACGGCCCAGTCCCCGGGCTGTTGCTCCTCGCTGGCCTCGGGGTCCTGATCGGTCGTCGTCGCCGACGCTGACCCTCACCCCCACCTGTGGCACCGTGCGTGGCGCTGCTCTCGCTCGCCGGCCTCGGCGCGTCTCTCTTCTGGCCCGGCGTCGCGCTCTACCTCTGGCTCAGCTGAGAGCGGCGACGCCAGAGCAGCACACACACCACGAAGACGACGCCCGGCGCGCGACTCGAGCCCGCGACTCCGCAGCCCCCTTCGTCGCGGCGCGCGTCACCAGCGTCCAGGCTTCCGCCATCGGAGCCGCTGGCGCCTCCGTCCGGGTCTCCGGAACCGCCGTCCGGAACGCCCGCATCCGTGGGCATGCCCCCGTCCTCGTCGACCCCGGCGTCTTCGCAGCTGGGCGCGCCGCCGCCGCAGATGCCCGTGTCGTCGCACGTCTCGCCGCTCGTGCACATGTCACCGTCGTCGCACGGGGTGCCGCTCACTCGGAGACCGCACACGTTCGCCATGCAGAGCCCGCACGCGCCGCAGTCGCCGTCAGCGGCACACGCGCCCCGCGCCACGAAGTCGCCGGTGGCATCGGTGTCCTGGTCGATCGGCTCGCGCAGGCTGAGCTCGTCGGTCGCAGCCGTCGGCCCGACGCCCACTCCGGGGTAGGTGCCGGCGCCGAAGGTGACGACGTCCACGACCGTGTCCGAGCCGTCGAGGACCAGGAGCTCGTCGCCACTCGCGTCGAGCGAGACGCTCCCCGCGGACCAGCGACCACGGACCGAGAGCGCGCTCGCCTCCGCGCCCGGGGCCTCGCCGAAGGCACTCTCGTAGGCGCCGGCCGCACCAAAGGACACCACGAGCTCCGCACCGGCGGCGAGCATCCGCGACGGCAGTCGAAGCATCCCCTCCGGCTGGTTGGCGGTCTCTTCGTCACCCACGGCGAACGAGCCCAGGTCGAGCTCGCCACCAGAGCTGTTGCGAAGCACGACGTGATCGACGAAGGCGCTCGAGTCGGAGAGGTAGCGGACGATCTGCAGCGGGGCGATCACCTCGCCGTCCGTGTCGAAGTGCACGTCGACCGAGTGGTCCAGCACGCCGTCCATCATCTCGGCAAAGGTGTTCGGCGTGGTGCCTGGGTCACCATCGTTCGAGAGGACGTCGAGGGCGTCGGAGGCGCCGCTGATGTCGAAGGTGGCGGCGCTCGTGTCCTGGCGGAAGAGCGCCACGCTCATGCGGACCGCGGCGGGTGGAGCGGTCAGACCGAGCGCCGTCCACGGCACGCCGATCTCGAACCGGTCTCCGCTCCGGGCGATGGTGCCGGTGCCCGCGACGGCGAAGCTGGTGTCGTAGACCTGCACGCCGAGGTCGGGGCTCGCAGTGGTCTGCACGAGGAACTCCCAGCGTGCGTCCGTCGGGACGGTGGTGTCGCTGAACCCGGCGAGAAACTCCTGACCACTGGCGGCGACGCGATCGAGGTCGAGCGCCACCTGGATCTGCGGCGCCCCATCCCCGACCGCGAGGTCGAGGTCGGCGACCTCCACCAGGAAGTACAGGTGGGTCGCGTCCGCCGTCGTCGCGAACGAGACCAGGTCGACGCGACCATCCGGGCTCGCGAAGTCCGTCCGTTCGTCGCCGGTCGCGTCCGACCAGACGAACTCGCCGACCGGACCGGCGCCGCGAGCGACCACCGCCGTATTGACCTCTGCGGGCGCGCGCCCGAGCCAGTCGGCCGGGTCGCCGTCGACCGTCACCGGGTGAGCGCGAGCGGTGACCGAGAGGCCGGCGAGGAGACAGACGACGAACCCGGTTCGAATGGCCACGGCCCGAGCATCGCATGGGGCCGGCACTCGCCGGAAGCGGCCTGGAACGGGACGAACGGCGCTCGGCCCCCTGCACCGGCTCGAGGAGGCCTGCATCGACGACACCGCGTCGCCTACGTCGAAGCCTTGGAGGAGTGAGCCACGTTCGCGACGCTGGGCCCAATCGGATGGTCCGGGCGAGCCTCGCTGGCTATGGTCGCGGCATGGGGAACGATGGCGGAACGAAGTACGTCGGGGCGGTGAGCCGCATCTTGCTGGGGCTCTTGCCCATCGGGATCGGGGTCTACTTCCTGGGCCTGGAGAGGAACGATTGGGTCCCCGGCCCATCGGCGTCTCAGCGGTACGCGATCACGATCGCCATCGGGACGCTCCTGTCGGTCTCCGGGGTGCTCGGGGTGGTGAAGCGCCGTCGGGAGAGCAAGGCCGCCGAGCCGCCGCCGCCCACCTTCGCGCGAAAGATGTCGTGGCACGCCGGCGCCATCCTATTGGCGCCGCCGGTCGCCGCGCTCATCGTGCTCGGTGCCCGGGGCTACAACATCTGGAACGCGGAGAAGAGTCTCTTCGAGCGGGCGCAGCGCCAGAACGTCGCGGAGGCGTGGGACCGCTACGACGCATTCGTGATGCGACACCACGCCGAGCTCTCGGGCTCGCGAGCCAATGAGGCGGAAGTGGAACGGACAGCCGCTGCCGCGCGACGCTTCCAGCATCTGGACGATCCGGCGATCTCACGGATGAGGCGTCGAGCAGAGCGACGGGCCGCATTCTCGAGCGACTCGCTCTTTGGCTCGGACGTCGGCGGCTGGCTCGACGCCCTCACGCCGGTGCGCGAGCACCTGCCGCTGGCGGAGGCTGGCTATCGGGAAGCGCGCTTCACCGAGGTGATGACGGCGGGTACGGTCACCGGGCTCCGGATCCATCGGGAGGAGTTCCCGAACGGACCGCACTGGGAGGCCACCACCGAAGCGCTCCGCGAGCACTATCGCGAAGCCGAGGCGCGCTTCGCGGCGATGACGGCTGCCGGACAGGGACGACCGGAAGGCGTCGCGGGGCTGCAGGCGCTCCTTCGCCACCTCCGCGAGAACGACGTCGACGCGAGCGAGATCCCGGTCGCGTTCCTGCCGGTGGCAGGGTTGGAGGCGCACCTCTTCGAAGCAGCGCTCGGCGAGGCGCTCGGCGGCGCGAGCGTTCTGCCGGTCGAGCCTGCCTTCACCGCACAGGAGAACCAGCGTCGCCAGGGCTCCATCGTGCGAGCCATCGACAACGCGCTGCGCGCAGTCGTCGGCGACCTGTTCAGCGTCACGGAGTCGACCCCCGAGGAGAGTCGCACCTCGCCCCGCTTCCTCATGGAGTACGCCGTTCGCCCGAGCGGAACCGTCTACGTCTTCGATGGGCAGGAGGCGCTCCCACCGGCGGAGCGGGAGGTCTTGGTCGGCATCGCGATGCGCTTCCACGCGACGGTCCAGGTACCGGCCGGCGGGCCGCTGCCCGATGTCCACACCGTTGGAAACCACTTCACGCTCGAAGGCGCGCCAGCCGAACACATTCGCGGTGGTCCGGCCAACCTGTCCCAGACGGCCCGTGCAGCCGCGGCCTACGGTGCCATGGCGCAGAGCGCCTTCGGCGACTTCCAGCGACAGCTGGTCCGCGCCTACGGTCTCGGGAGCTAGCGCCCAGCGGCCCCCCGATGGAGTGCCTCTAGCAATGCGCTCGCCTCGGGCGGCCCGGCGATCCGCAACACGAGCTCCTCTCCGTCTCGGTCCACGTCGAAGCCGAAGAACGGACAGCATCGATGCTCGGCCCGGGCGAGCTCGAGCACTCGACGCTCGGCGGCGGCGCTGTTTCGAAACCGCCACACGAGCTGGCCATCCACCAGCTCGGAACCGATGAACGAAGAGCTCCTCACGAGCGCCTGGATGTCGAGGGCGCGGTCCGCGAGGCCGGCTCGGCCTAGCGAGCAGGCCACGCGCCGAGACGCCGACTCGAGGGAGAGCAGTCGGGACCGTCCACACGAACGATGGTGGCGCCAACCCGCGAACGCGAGGACTCCGGCGAAGGGGACACCGAAGAAGAGCCACTCGCCAGGGAACGCCAAGCTCCCACCAGCGAGCACCACGAGCGGTGGCAGCGCACACGCGATCGCGCAGCCGACCGCTCCGAGCAGGGTGGCGAGGCCGGTCCAACGGGCGATGGAGAAGGGTCGAGGGTTCATGAGAGCTCCTTTCGACCACAGCCTGAACCCTTGACCTAGGTCCAGAGTCAAGGAAGGGTGGTCGGATGGCGCTGAAGATCGGCCAAGTCGCGCGCTCCTCGGGCGTCAGCGTGGACGCGATCCGCTTCTACGAGCGGCGTGGCGTCTTGCCGGAGCCCCGGCGGCTCGCGTCGGGCTATCGGGTCTACACCGAGGCGACCGTGACTCGGCTCCGCTTCGTGAAGGCGCTCCAGGCCCTCGGTTTTCAACTCGAGGAGATCATCGAAGTGCTCGAGGAGGTGGACGGCGGGAACGCCAGCTGTCGCCGCGGGCAGCCTCGCTTCGCCAGCGTCCTCGCTCGAATCGACGCGCAGATCGCCGAGCTCCAGAGCGTGCGCGGCCGGCTGCTGGCGACCCTCGACGACTGCCAGGCCGGGCGCTGCTCGTTCCGGGAAGAGCTCGAGCCGGGCTGAACGCCCGACCCGAGCCTTTGGTCAGTCGTCGCTGGTGACCGCGCCTTCGCGGATCGCTTCCACGACGCTCGGATCGGCGAGCGTCGAGGTGTCCCCGAGCTCGTCGCCGCGGCCCTCGGCGATCTTGCGGAGGATGCGACGCATCACCTTGCCCGACCGGGTCTTCGGGAGCCCGGGAACGATCTGCATCCGGTCGATGCGCGCGTGGGCACCGATCTCCTTGCGGCACGCCGCCTGGAGCTCGTCCTTGTCGATGGTCTTGCCCTCGCGCTGGACCACGTAGGCGTAGACGCCCTGCCCCTTCACTGGGTGCGGGTAGGCGACGATGGCGGCCTCGGCGCACGCATCGACCGACACGAGGGCCGACTCGAACTCCGCGGTGCCCATGCGGTGGCCGCTCACGTTGAGGACGTCGTCGACCCGCCCGGTGACCCAGTAGTAGCCGTCCTCGTCGCGCCGGCATCCGTCGCCGGTGAAGTACGCGCCCGGGACGTGGCTGAAGTAGGTCGCGACGAAGCGCGGGTGATCACCCCAGACGGTGCGCGCTTGTCCGGGCCACGGGTGGTCGATGCAGAGCAGGCCCTGCGACGGGCCACGGAGCACATGCCCTTCCGGCGTGCGCAGCGAGGGGATGATCCCGGGCATCGGATAGGTGGCCGAGCCGGGTTTGGTGGGCGTGGCCGGCGCGATGGGTGAGATGGCGATGCCGCCGGTCTCCGTCTGCCACCAGGTGTCGACGATGTTGCAGCGCTTCTCGCCGACGACGTCGTAGTACCACTCCCACGCCTCGGGGTTGATCGGCTCGCCCACGGTGCCGAGGACGCGGAGCGTCGAGCGGTCGTGCTTCTTCACCGGCTCTTCGCCCTGCGCGGCCAGCACTCGAATCGCGGTCGGCGCCGTGTAGAAGATCGAAATGCCGTGGCGCGCGACCATGTCCCAGTAGCGCCCCGCGTCCGGATAGGTCGGGATCGACTCGAACATCACGGTGGTCGCGCCGTTCGCGAGCGGACCGTAGACGATGTAGCTGTGGCCCGTGATCCAGCCGACGTCCGCGACGCACGCATAGACGTCGTCGGGCCGCAAATCGAAGACCGTCGCGTGGGTGTAGCTCGTGTAGGTGATGTACCCGCCCGAGGTGTGGACCACGCCCTTCGGACGGCCAGTGGAGCCCGACGTGTAGAGCACGAAGAGCGGATGCTCGGCGGAGACGATCTCGGCGGCATGCTCGGCGCTCGCACCGTCCACCGCGTCGTGCCACCAGACGTCGCGGCCCTCGGTCCAACCGACGTCGTCGCCCGTGCGCTTCACGACGAGCACCTTCTTGACCTTCGCCTCGCCCTGGCAGGCCTCGTCGACGACGTTCTTGAGCGGGATCTTCTTGCTGCCGCGCAGACCCCAGTCCTGGGTGATGACCACCTCCGCCTCGCAGTCGCGGACTCGGTCGCGCAGCGCTTCGGCGCTGAACCCACCGAAGACCACCGAGTGCACCGCGCCGATGCGCGCGCACGCCAGCATCGCGACCGCCGCTTCCGGGACCATGCCCATGTAGATGATCGCCCGCTCGCCCTTCTCGAGGCCGAGCTCCTTCAACGCGTTGGCCGCCTTGCACACCTCGGCGTGGAGCTCCGCGTAAGTGATCTTCCGGACGTCGCTCGGCTCGTCGCCTTCCCAGAGGATGGCGACCTTGTCGCCCTGGCTCTCGAGGTGCCGGTCGAGGCAGCTCTCGGTCACGTTGAGCTCGCCGTCACCGAACCAGCTTAGGGGTCCATCGGCGATGGTATGGAAGCTCCCTTCGAGGCCGACGGTCGGCTCCTTGCGCCACGCGACCCGCTCCTTGGTCACCCCGAGCCAGAACCCGTCCGGATCGCGCTCGGCGCGAGCCCAATGCTCGCGGTAGCGGTCGAGGTCGTGAATGGGGGTGGCGGCGTTCTCGCGAACGCGGGCGGGCACTTCGTAGGCCATGGTCTCTCCTGAATCTTGAAACGTGCTCGCAACCTTTACAGCAAACACCCCACGTTTTGCGAGGGGTGGGTTCCACGAAGCCGTCCAAGGGGAGCGAAATGGTCCGCGCACGGTGAACGGCGCTCCGGTATCCTCCGCCCGATGGCGAACGAACCCACCAGCATGGTCCGTGTCCTTCTCTGCACCCTCGCCCTGGCGATGGGCTGCGGCGACGACGGGGACGGAACGCCCGACGCCGCCGGTCCGTGCGCCACGGACCTCGACTGTGGCGATGGAGTCTTCTGCAACGGTCGAGAGACCTGCGATCCGGCCAACGCCGACGCGGACTCTCGTGGGTGCGTCGCAGGCGCCGACCCGTGCGGCCCGGGCCAGGTCTGCGCCGAAGCCGCCGCCGTGTGCGCTACCGACTGCAGCGTCGCCGAGGATCTCGATGGCGACGGCTCGCGCGCCTTGATCTGCGGCGGCACGGACTGTGATGACGACGATCCGAACCGTTTCCCCGGAAACACCGAGGTCTGCGACTCGGAAGGGGTGGACGAGGACTGCGACCCCGAGACCGTTGGCGGGACGGACGAAGACGACGACGGCTACGTCAGCAGCATGTGCTGCAACGGAGACAGCTGCGGCCGCGACTGCGACGACACCCGTCCCTCGACCAGCCCCGAAGGGGCGGAGGTCTGTAACGGCCGGGACGACGACTGCGATGGCGACGTCGACGAAGAGGCGACCTCGACCTACTACCGAGACGCGGACGACGACGGCTTCGGGATCGAGACGGACACGATGGAAGCCTGCGAGCAACCCGCCGGCTACGCACCACGTGGGGGCGACTGCGACGACACCAGCGGCGACGTGCGACCGAACGCGGCCGAGCTCTGCGACCCCGAGATGGTGGACGAGGACTGCTCCGGCGTCGCCAACGACATCCCGGGCGGTTGCAGCTGTACCGGCGGCACCACCCGTGACTGTCTCCTGCCCGGCGTGTGCAATGGCAGCGACCAGGTGTGCCAGGCGAGCGGCGTCTGGGGCGCGTGCGCGGTTCAGCCGGAGGCCGTGGACACCTGCGGCGACAGCCTCGACAACGACTGCGATGCCAGCATCGACGAGGGATGCTCGTGCTCCGTCTCGAGCCGGCTCTGCGGCATCGACGCTGGCGTCTGTCAGCGTGGCATCCAGGACTGTCTCCCGGACGGGAGCTGGGGTGTCTGCCGAGACGAGATCACGCCATCGCCGGAGATCTGCAACGGGATGGACGACGACTGCGACGAGGTGATCGACGAGGGCGCCGCGACGGTCTGCTGGGTGGACAACGACGGTGACGGTTACGCGGTGCTCGCGGCGAGCAGTCGCGTGCTGGCCTGCGAGGTCACGACGTGTCCGCCAGGCGAGACGAGCATCGACCCCACCCTCGAAGCGGACTGCGACGATGGCGACGAGAACGCCTACCCCGGCCAGACCGCGTTCTTCACGACGCCACGCGCCACCGCCGGCGGCTACGACTACGACTGCAACGGCACGAACGAACGCGGGGGAACGGGCCCCACCCAGCCGGCGGGCGGCAGCTGCCCGGGTACCGAACCTTGCAACGACGGAGCGACTTTCACCCGCTCGGCTCCGCCCTGCGGTGGGTACGCGCAGGTCTACACGTGCTTCTCCACGGGCGACAGTAGCGGGAGCTGCATGCAGACGACGACCTGCAGCGGCACGCCCAGCCCGAGCTCGTGCCCGGACACGAGCGGCTCCCCTCAGTCCTGCCGCTGAGGCCGCGCCTCGGTGCGCCGGGAGATCACTCGGGCAGCGGTGCGTGACAGACCATGCAGGCCGCGTCGGTGCCGGTGATGAGCAGGTCGGTCACGTACTCGTCGTCGCCGCGCTCGGCGAAGGGCTCGATGAACGAGTCGATGTCGGCGAGCGCCTCCTCGACCACCTCCTTGAGCGGCCACTGGTCGTAGTGGTCGGAGGCCCGCGCGAGCTCGAGCTGCTCTCGGGCACCGTCGGCATCACCGACGCGCGCGAAGACCTCGGCAGACGAGAAGTACTGGCCGGCCGCGCCGAACTCCGCGCGCAGGAACTCCCACTCGCACAGATCCCCGCAAGCCGAGCTCGGGTCGAAGTTCTCGACCATCTCCACGGCGATGTCCGGCATACCGGTCTCCATCGGGAAGCCCGCGAGGACCGCCATCAGGGTGGGTGTGGTGATGGCCGGGTCGCGCTCGTACATCTCCCACATGTGGTCGATGTGGGGCTCGAGATCCTGACCGAGGACGATCGCGCCATTGATGAGCAGCGTGGAGAGCCATGCCTCGATGAAGATCTCGTCCGGGTCGAGCTCGTGGGCGCGCTCGAGCAAGGTCTGCATCTGGCCGACCGGAAGCTCCGTGGCGCCGCTCTCCGCGACGGCGGCCACGCCGAGCTGCGCGACGCGGAGGTTCAGGCGCGCGAGCGTCTCGTCGTCGAGCGAGCCATCCGCTTCCACGCGCTCCACCACCGGCACCAGCGCGCGGTAGGCGTCGGCGCGGGCCTCGTGATCGAACTGGAAGACCTCCCAGAAGAGCTGCTCGGTGCAGGCCCAGGCGTCTTCGCCGGTGAGCCCTTCACAGTTCACGGGGTAGATGCCGTCCCAGCGCTTCGTGGGGTGAGTGAAGTCGGGGTACGCAGCTTCCGAGCAATAGTCGTAGGTCGGGTACGGGCCATCGCCGCCCGGTGTCTCGTCGCACGCCTTCTGCGTGCCACAGCCGGCCAGCGCGAGGAGCGTGCCCAAGCCCAGGGTGACTCGCAGCGCGCTCACGGCAGCACCGAGTTCAAGTCGATGTCGAGGTCGTGGGCGCCGGGCGTGTCGAGCGTGACGCTCACGGACGCGAGGCCCCGAAGGCTGAGCAGGTCGCCGCTGTCGGGCCCGGCGTTCGCCATGTCGCTCGCGTCGACGTTGTCGTTGTCGTCCATGAAGGCGATCAGGAAGTAGGGCTCCGCGCGAACGGCGATGTCCTCGATCGTGTAGGGCACCGTCGCGCCATCGGCGGAGAGGTCGGCGTCCTCGAGGAAGCCGCTGCCGACCACCATGGCGTTCGCCATGTCGAGCACCGGATCGCGATCGAAGACGGCGATGTAGACGTCACCATCGCCACCTGCGGTCGGCGTCGCGCTCCGGGTCACCGAGCCGGTGAGGCTGGCGGTGCCGCTGGCCACCGCCATGTCGCCCATGGGGACATCCGAGGTGGCGGCGCCGTCATCGCCGCAGGCGCCGAGCAAGAGCGAACTCGCGAGAACTACTGATGAAAATCTGTTCGCGTAGGACATGTAAGGCCTCCAATGCCGGGACCCTACGGGTCGACCTCGGGGCCGGTCAATAGTGAGAAGCGCAACTTCTTACTTTGCGTGAGGAAACGCGCGTGTAGCCCATGCGACCCTCTGGGCGATGAGTGTGAGCGTCGGTGTGGATGGATGCCGGGACGGGTGGGTCGCGGTGGCCATCGATCCGACCGGCTTCGTCCAAGCGTTGCTGGCGCCCGCTCTCGCCGAGGTGCTCGCCGCGTTTCCGAACGCTACGGCGTTCGGCGTGGACATCCCGATTGGGCTGGTCGACGACGCCCGCGAAGCGGACGTGGCCGCCCGGACGTTCCTGACCGGCCAAGCCTCATCGGTCTTCAGCGCTCCACCCCGCAGCGCGCTCGCCGAGGTCACCTACGAGAGGGCGAACGTGGCGTCCCGTCGGGTGACCGGCCGGGGTCTGTCGAAGCAGACGTTCCATCTCTTTCCGAAGATCCGCGACGCCGACTCGCTCCTCCCGAACGATCGGCTCCACGAGGTCCACCCCGAGATCAGCTTCCGGCTGATGCACCCGGACGGGGCGCCCGCCGGACGCAAGAAGACCTGGGGTGGTCTGATGGAGCGGCTCGCTCGCTTGCGCGCTCGTGGAATCATCCTGCCCGACGACCTCGGTGCGGCGAGCAGAGTCGGCATCGACGACGTGGTCGACGCCGCAGGGGCGGCTTGGTCGGCCGGGAGAATCGCTCGGGGTGAGGCTCGGAGCTTTCCCGAGGTCGTGAGCCAGCACGATCGCTCGGGACATCCCATCGCGATCGCCGGATGATGGCCCCGTGACCCTCGTACGCGCACTCGAGCACCGAGCCCGACGCCGACTCGCGAGCCTCCTGGCGCCGCACGTCGCAGCGCGCTTCGGCGGGAGGCTCGGGTCGATGGCTCCGGTCGCGGACCTCGACCGACTCGTCCGCTCGGTCTGGCTCGGTCGCTGGGCACGGCGGCTCGGGATCGATCGCCAGTCCGACCCCTTCGACGCGGCCCGTACCTTGGCCAACGACCTACGCGCGCTGCTGGTCACCCAGCGGCAGACTCGGCTGGACGTGCGTGACTCCATCGAGGACGACGCATTCCTCGACCGCCGCATGACCCTGCTCGCGAGCGGCCTGGCGAACTGCGAGCTGATGGCGGTGTGTCTCGCCGACGGGCTCCGATCGCTCGGACACGCAGCGACCGTCCGGTCGACCGGTGATCAGACCGAGCACGGAGGAGCGCACACCCTCGTGCACCTCGAAGCTCCGACGGGCACGGCGTTCGTGGACGCCTGGTCGGACGTGCGAGCGATGCACGTCGCCGGGGTCGGCTCTGGCATCGGGCCCGACCGTGCACCGCCGGGCGTCCCCGAGCACGAGACCCTCGACGGGCTCACGATCCAGGCGAACGGCATCTACCCCGCGAGCGCCTATCGGGCGGGGCATGCCAAGGCGATCCCGGAGCGCCGTCCGAGTCTGCTCGGTCTTCGGCGAGATTGGCAGCGCCAAGGCGTGGGCTCACCGCTCTGGGCGGACTACGTGGATCTCCGTCTCCGCCACCTCTTCGGGTCGCTGGCGGATCCGTCGAGCGCCTACCGACGCTTCGCAGAGAGGGAGGGCCTGCCCGAGACGCTTCGGATCACGCTGGCGCAGCTGGCGCGCCTTCCATGAGCGGCTTCGGCTCGAGCTCGAAGGTGCGGCCGTAGCTGGGTACGACTCCCGGGCAGCGATCGCGTGCAGCGCAATCGGCGCATGCGTCGACTCGCTCGAAGTCGACGAAGCTCATGTGCTGTCGCCCGTAGGACCAGAAGAAGTGCCGCCGGAGACTCGGCGGCGCGACGCATTCTGGGATGCCATTCACCCCGACCCGCCGGTGCGGGACCAACTGCGCGAGTCGCTCCAGGCTACCGAGTGCGACGTCGAAGGGGACGCCACGCTCGGCGTAGGTGTGCTCCATGTCATCGCTCGGGTACCAGAAGAAGACCGTGATCGGCGCATGGTCACCCATGCGCTCGACGAGGTCGGCTACGTGCTCGGCGAGTCCGTCGACCGTGCGGCGCACGCACGGCACCTCGAGCGAGATGCGGATCCCCGCCACGCGGAGGTGCTCCACGCCCTGCCAGAAGATCCGGTGAGCTCCGTCCTTCCCGCCCACCGAGTCGAAGGTCTCACGGTCGACCCCATGCGCGGTCAGCGACGCGTGGTCGACGCCGTGCTCGGCGAGCTCTCGTACGAAGCTCTCGTCGGCGAGCCGCGTACCGGGTGATTGGATGCCCATGCGCCGGTAGCCGAGTGAATGCGCGAGCGCGAGCGCCTGGTCGAAGAGCGGTGACGCGAGACAGTCCTTGCCCGACCACTCGACCGCGATCTCGTGGGCCCGTTCGGCCCGCTCCCGAAGCTGCGACTCGATGGACGCCCATGCCTCGGCCAGCACCTCGGGCCGGATGACGGGTAACGCGCCCGCCGAGCGCTGCACGCTCACCGAGCAGAACTCGCAGCCGCGATCGCAGTCGCCGGGCAGGTAGATGCCGAGTGACTCGCGCCGTGGTCGTCGTGGCTCCCGTCGCTGGGCCACGGCCGCGCGCGACGGATCCGGAAGCGGCGCCTGGAGCGGCACTCGCTCGAGGGCATGGCAGAGCAGACGGCCGACGCGATCGAGGTGGTGCGCCCGCGGACCGGGCTCGGCGGGAAGATAGGCGTACGCGAACCCGTCCGGGTGCCGGATGGCGTTGACCTGAACCGACGCATTCCCGCCCGCGAGCTGAAACGTCAGCCGCCAGCCACGGCCCACCATCGGCATCGCGCCCACATAGGTGGGCGCGGCCCGTGCGTCCGCCAGCGCGCGCTCGGCGAGCTCGGCGAAGAAGGTCTCGGGATCCGTCGGCACCAACCTCGGTGTATCAGCTCGGGCGGCCCGCCGGCGACCTCGCGCTCGGCGGTGCTTCTAGCGCATGGCGATGCGGTACTGCCGAGCGATGGCCTCGCGGAGCCCGGCCGGCGTGTGGAAGCGGAACTCGTAGGTCGCGAGCCGGACGGCGACTCCGTCCCCCAGCGAGATGGGAGTCATCGGCTCGAGCTTCTTCCCCTCGACGAACGTGCCGAAGGTCGAGCGAGCGTCGGCGAGCTGCACCACTCCATCCGGGGTGATGGTCACGTAGGCATGGTACTTCGACACCTTCGAAAGCAGGATCTGCACGTCCACTTTCGGCGCTCGCCCGATGCCGATGCGCTCCGCGAACGCGCCGCCGTCGCGCTTCTCGAGCCGGATCACGTCGTCGGTCATCGGCACTCGAGTCGTCCCGGTGACCTTCGCGTGGGCACTCGTCCCAACTTGATCACGGGTCTGTCGAAGCGCCGCGTCGATGGCGCTCGAGTCCGCGGCCTGCGTGTGGAAACCGCCGGGTTGCGCAACCACCTGCGGGGTCGCGTCGCGTCGGCGCAGCAGCACGGGCACGGTCCACTCCCGATCGAAGCTGGCCAGGTCGCGGCCGTAGCGCTCCGCCAGGTCCAAGAGCCTGTCGAACGGAGGGGTCTCGCTCACCGTCGTTCCTCCGTGGTCCCCGCGCCATTCACCATGCGCTCATCAGAGTAGCTTGCAGGAGGCGGGGTGCGCGAGATTTCCGCCCCCCCACTACCGGGGGCGCTAGCGAATGCGGCCCTCCCGAGTCGCGCCGCCACCCCACATCGGATAGCGGGCATCGGCCGCGAGCACGTGGCGGAGGTCACGCGCGATGAGCCGTCCATCCACCGTCACCAGATAGGCCCAGCCGTCCCAGAGTACCGGCTGCGATGCCACACCCGCCGGCAGCGGGCTGCGGCTGAGCACCCGACCGCTCGAGCGATCGCGCACGACGAGCGCACCGGTCGCGGTGCCGAAGACGAGAGCCTGCCCAGCAGCGGCAGGAACGGTCAGCCCCCCCGATTCGTAGTGCGACCAGCGAAGCGCGTCGCTGCCCAGCACCGACCGCCGGTCCCGTACACGCACGAGCCCGCCGAGGATCTCGACCGAGTCCTCCGCGCTGACCAACACTCGAGGCCCCTCGTAGTGCCAGAGCCACAGCCCGCCGCCTCGCGCCGCCATCTCCGGCACGCGACCCAGCGGCTCGCGACCGAAGGAGCCCAGCTCACGGCCGTTCACGTCGAGCCGTGCGATCTCGAGGGCCCCGCGGTCGAGGCGGAGATCGTGCACCACCCGGGCGTCGATCGGTGGCACCTCGATTCGAGCGAAGAGCGCATCGAGGCACGCCCGCGGCGAGGCGGCCTCCGGCTCGCCGCCATCCGCTGGAGCCGATCCATCGACGGAGCTGGTGTCGACCATCACGGCGCCGCTCTTCTCCACCGTCACCGGTAGCCGCAGGGGTCGGTCCCAGCCGCACGCTCCGAGCTCGCTCAGGTGCGCCTGCACGAACGCGAAGACCTCGGCCCGCCCGGGGTCGAAGCCTTCGACCGTCGCCGTGAGGTGCAGCCGGTGACCGGCGGCGCTGCGTGGCCAGACGACCACTCGCACCTCGTGTCCATAGACGGTCGGCGCGCCGATGGCCCCGAGCCGCCGACACCAGCGGCGCACTCCGTTCGCCGTCGCGAACGCGCACACGTCGCCGGCGGCGGTGGAGACGTAGACGCTGTCCCCGGCGAGCACCGGCGCGTCCAACACGTTGTCGGGCAGCCGGACCGACCACTCGGGTTCGCCGTCCTGCAGCGAGAGCGCCGTGAGCGCCCACCCGTCGCGTCCTTGGTCGCGATGGGCGGCGAAGACCCGGCGCGACCCGGCGGCGGGCGCTGCCGTGATCGGATCGCCGAGGTAGCGCTCCCACTCGATGACGCCGGTCTCGACGTCGAGCGAATGCACGTGGCAGCTCTCGGTGCCGAAGATCACCCGCCCCTGGTGAACGAGCGCGGAGGTGGGCCCCACGTCTCCGACGCGTGTACGCCACAGCTCACCGCCATCGAACGCGTCGTAGGCGATCATGTCCCGGCTGCCGAGACCGCCCCCGACGAACACCCGTCCGTCGGCGACCGCCGGTGTACGCAACCACTGGCTGTGGATCTGCACCTCCCACCCCGACGCGCTCATGTCGACCGGGGCCGGCGAGACCTGGACCACCGCGGGCGGCGGCTCGTCGATGTCGGCCCCGGGGCGAACCGGGGCGAGTGCGGGCACGGGTGCATCGTGGTGGATGGCGAGGGGCGCCATCACACGCGGTGCGCACGCCCCCATCCAGGCCAGCGCGATCAGCCGCGCCGTCCATCGGGCTCGTTCGCTCATCGTTCCTCCTTCGAGCTCGAACGTCGCTCCGAGGGAACCCCGACCCGCGAGACCTTTGGGTGAGGTCAGTAGTTGTGCGTGAGCACGCCCGCGGCGAAGTAGCTGTGTGGCGCGCCGACCCGCAGAGCATGGACCGTGTGAGGCCCTTCCTCGACGGCGATGTCGGTCACGACTGCCGTGCCCTCGCGTACGGCGACTCGGTCGCCCACACGGAGCTCGTGCGCCGCGACCCAGTCGTCGCCTCGTCGCAACGGGTGCTCGGCCGTGAGGCGCACCGTCACGTCACCCACGGTGATCGCGAGCACGCGCGCCGCCTCGCGCTGCTTCACGCGGATCACCGGAACGGCGACGAGCTGCCCTGCGCGGATCGTGAGTACGGCGTCGCCGGGCTCGATCCGCTCGATGGGCACCTCGCCACCCATCGTCGCGATCGGCGTTCCAGCCACGAAGCAGGGCGGCTCGCCGCTTTCGCCGACCCACTCGAAGGAGCCCTCGGTTTGGCCCGGTGCCAGGTAGCGATGCACCGAGGTGTCCTCGTAGAGGCGCGCTCGACCGGGGCGCTCGTAGGGCCCCGGGATCGGGACGACGATCTCTCTGTCGTCAGGCTCGCACCACCCCTCGGCGAAGCGTTCCTCGCAGCGAGCACGCGCCTCTTCCGGGGTCTCGCCCACCGCCCAACAGCAACCGCGATAGAACGCGATCGGGTCGTCGGGAGTGATCGCCAGGATCATCGACCGGCGGCAGTTGCTCATCCGCCGCTGATACGGCCCTCCACTTCGGGCTCGCTCGCGACACAGTCGGAGTGCCTCGTCTTCGGTCGCGCCGGTCGCGTGAGAGATGTCGTCGACCAGGAAGAAGGGGGCTGGTCGCTCGGCGACATGGAACGCCAGCTCCGGCTCGGACGGCACGACGACCTCGGGTTCGGGGTTCGGCGCGTCGGTCTCCGCCGGCGGGTCCTCGGTTGGCTCCGAAGGCACTGGGTCCTCGCAAGCGACCAGCACGAGCAGCAGGCACACGCAACGACTCACGTGTGGGGGTACGACCAGGCCATCGCCAATCTCCCGTCCCGGCAATGAGAAAGAGTGTCTCGAAGACATCGCTGGACCCCGCCGCGCCGAGCTTGCAGGGTCGGCCCATGAGTGTCGATGTCGTGTGCTCCGTCGAGATCGGGCGACCTGCCGACGTCGTCTTCGCTTTCGTAGCCGACTTCGCGAACAACCCGCGCTGGCAGGGTGGGATGGACAGCTGCCGCTGGACCTCGAAGGCGCGCGGCGTGGGAGCGACCTACGCGCAGGTCGCGCACTTCCTCGGCAAGACGATCGAGACCCACTTCGAGGTGACGGCCCTCGAGCCTGGCCATTCCATCTCGATCGAGAGCACCGTGAGCACCTTTCCCATCCAGGTGACCCGCACCGTGGAGCCGCTCGGCCCGGAGCGCGCTCGGGTCACCGCCCACGTCCGTGGCCAACCCACCGGGCTGATGAAGCTCTTCTCGCCCCTGGTCGGTCGAGCGGTCCGCAAGGACTACCGACGGCTCCGCGCGCTGCTCGAGGCCGAGGTCTGATAGCGTCCAGGGGTGCGCAAGCGCCTGCTCCGAGCGGTGGCTGGCATCGCCATCGTCATCGCCCTGCTCTACCTGCCGGAGTGCCCGGCCGATCCACCGGAGCGTTCGGACGGCGAGCCCTTCACCTGGAAGCAGGACGAGGTCTGGGAGGCGCTGGAGGCCCGGTTCCACGCGGCGCGGGAGGAGGGCTGTGCGGTGATGGACACACGCGCGCTCGACGACCTGCTGACGGAGCTCGAAGGCGCAGAGCCGAGCGACCCGCGATGGCTCGAGTGGGAGCAGAGCCTCTTCACGCTCGCCGCCGAGACTGCGGCATGCCCCGAGAACGCCAGGGCGCTCGTCGACTTCTACGGCGAGGCGCGCACCCGGATTCGCCGGACCGCGCTCGGGTGGGATCTGGAGCAGACCGAGGCCCGGCAGCGACTCTACCGCCTGCTCCAAGGGGGTCGGATGGCCATCGAAGAGGTCATGCTCCAGATGCCGGCCGACGACATGCCCGTGATCGTGCGCGGCGAGGACGTCGAGAGCGACGGACCGTGCACCACGCTCCACGACACTCGTGTCTGCTCGGGCGACATCCTCCTCTCCCGGGGCGGAGCGCCGACCTCCGCGCTCATCGCCCGTGGGAGCGACTACCCGGGGAGCTTCTCGCACGTAGCACTGGTCCACGTGAGCGAGGATGGCACCTTCCGCACGATCGAAGCGCACATCGAAGTCGGAACGAAGATCGCCGGGGTCGAGACCTACAAAGGGGATCCAAAGCTCCGCGTGATGCTGCTGCGGCCGCGTCCCGAGGCGCTCCCGGACCCCGCCATCCCGCACCGCGCGGCGAGCGCCGCCATCGCCGAGGCGGAGAGCCGGCACATCCCCTACGACTTCGCGATGGACTGGGACGATCCGGAGCGCCAGTTCTGCTCCGAGGTCGCGTCGACCCACTACGCGAACGAAGGGGTGCACCTCTGGCGTGGGCTCACGAAGACGAGCAGCGAAGGGACCGCCCGCTGGCTGAGTCGATTCGGCGTGAAGCGCTTCGAGACTCACGGTCCAAGCGACCTCGAGCACGACCCGCAGCTCGCGGTCGTCGCGGAGTGGCGCGACGCGGAAACGCTCTTCCAGGCCCACGTCGACGACGCCGTGGTGGATGCGATGCTCGAGGGCGCGGCCGAGGGCGACGACGTGGGCTACGCCTACGCGCGCCTTCCCTTCGCCCGGTTGGCGAAGGCTTACAGCTGGGTGCGCGGTCTCTTCGGCACGGCGGCGCCGATTCCCGAGGGCATGAGCGCCACCGTCGCCCTCCGAGTGGAGTGGCTCCGGGAGCGCCACCGCACGATCGCCGACGCCGTGCGGGCAGAAGTCGACGCGTTCCGAACGGAACACGGCTACACGCCTCCATACTGGGAGCTCGTGGCCATGGCCCGCCGCGCCCGCTGACCCTCTGAGGCGTCGGTGAATGGGGCACTCGACCCGAGGGGCCGCGTCCCCTATGGTCGGCCGCCATGCGGAGATTTCGGGTGATCTTCGGCGGGGTGTTGGGGGCGCTTTTGTGCGTGCCGATCACCTACGCCCAGACGACGGCGGAGGGGGATTCCCTCGCCGAGGAGGGCGAGCTCGCCCCCGAGGCGAGCACGGAGGAGCCCGACGCCGCCGAGCCCGAGACCACCGAGCCGGCCCCCGACGAGGGGACGAGCGCGGCGAGCAACGCCCCGATGAGCGAGCTGACCCCGACGGGTCCCGGCGCCGCCCAGCCGGCCCGCAGCTTCACGTCCGGCTTCTCCTTCGGCTCCTATGGCCGCGTGGCCGTCGGCAGCAACCTCCGTGGAGGGCTCGGCCGGGACGCGGACATCGTGGCCTACGGTCCTCGGATCGACGAAGACGTCTACTTCGAGCTCGAGCTTCGCCGGCAGGACACCCTCCCGAGCGGGTCCAAGTCGATCATCGTCGCGACCGTCGCCTTCGGAGGCCCCTTCTTCCACCTCGACGGAGACTTCGACGAGTCCATCGCCGTCCGGAACCTCTTCGCGATGGTCACGGACGCCTTCACCGACGGCCTCTCGATCTGGGCCGGCTCGCGAATGTGGCGTGGCGACGACATCTACCTCCTGAACTTCTGGCCCCTCGACAACCTCAACACCGTCGGCGCCGGCTTCGACTACTCCTTCGGTCCGGGCGCCAATGGCGACCGCTTCGAGCTCCGCCTGACCGGTGGCCTGGCGCGACCCGACGATCCTTTCCACCGCCAGGTGACCGGGGCGGTCCCGACCGCGGGGTTCCTGCCGGACGACGTCGTCCTGCTCGACCGACCGCGCTTCACCGTGGCCGCCAAGGCGACGTTCTGGCCCTTCGGTCGCCAGGCCCGCAGCGGCGTGAAGGCCATCGTCTACGGCGAAGGCCACTTCCTCCCCGACGGTGAGCGGGAGATCGACGGAGGCGGGACCGAGATCCTCCCCCGAGACGAAGGCTACGTGGTGGGCGCCCAGTTCGGCGGCTACCTCGCGGACTCGAACACCTTCGGCAACCTCTTCATCAAATACGCCAGCGGCCTCGGCGCCTACGACCCCTTCGCGGTGCCGTTCACGACCGGGAGCGTCCAGCGAACCGCCGGGCGAGCGCGCGAGCTCCTCATCGGCCTGAGTGCCAACGTCGAGCGGGGCATCTTCGGGATGCAGATCGGCGGCTACTACCGCTATTTCCGTGACGCAGACGCGAACGTCTTCGACCGCCACTCGCTCGCCGAGGGCGCCGTGATCGTTCGGCCGCACCTCTGGCTCCACGACATGGCGGGCTTGAGCCTCGACCTCAGCTACCAGGCGATGCAGACCTCGGCGCTCGACGAGACGACCGGCGAGGTACGGCGTGGCGGAATCACGAAGATCGGGTTCATCCCGTTCATCTCTCCCTTCGGGCGAGGCACGTACACTCGCCCGCACATTCGCTTGATCTACTCGGCGACCATCCGTGACGCGGATGCTCGTCGTCTCTATCCCATGGAGGACCCGCGATCGCGGCAAACCGTGGAACACTTTCTCGGCGTAGGAGCGGAATGGTGGTTCGACTCGAGCAGCTACGGATTCTGAGGCACGCGACACTCGCGGTGGTGCTCGCCGGCTGTGTCGCCGGCGACGCCGCGGACCTGCGTCTCGGCGAGGTCGAGACCCACGTCGACGACTGGCGCGACGAAGTGATGTACCAGCTCATGGTCGATCGCTTCGCCAACGGCAGCTACGCGAACGATTGGCGGGTGAACCCCGACGACCAGGTGCTGACCAGCTACAAGGGCGGCGACTGGCAGGGGGTCATCGACCAGCTCGACTACCTCGAAGACCTGGGCGTGACCGCGCTCTGGATCAGCCCGATCGTGCGGAACGTCGACACCGACGCCGGCATCGACGGCTACCACGGCTACTGGGCCATCGACCTCGAGAAGGTGAACCCGCACTTCGGTGACCTCGCCACGCTCCGCCGGATGGTCGACGAGTGCCACGCCCGCGGCATCAAGGTGGTGCTCGACATCGTCACCAACCACCTGGGTCAGGTCTTCTACTACGACATCAACATGAACGGCTCGCCGGACATCTCGATCGCCGGCGGCTACCCGCTCAACCCCGGTGACCCGGGCGCCGGCTCTCGGACCCCGGTCACTCAGATCACCGAGTACGACCCCGACTACGACCCCCGCGGCATCCAGACCCTCACCAGCCTCGGCGAGGCCGGCCCGGCGCCGATCCGCTTCTTCGACATGCCGGAGATCTTCCGGATCCCGCCGAACCCGCCGATCTTCCAGCGCCGCGACGCCTACAACCTTCGCGGGCGAGTCATCGACTGGAACGACCGCGAGCAGGTGGTCTATGGCGACTTCCCCGGGGGCCTCAAGGACCTGCGCACGACGAACCCCGAGGTTCGCGACGCGCTCATCCAGGTCTACTCGGACTGGGTGCTCAAGCTCGACCTCGACGGCTTCCGCATCGATACGGTCAAGCACGTGGAGCACGAGTTCTGGCAGGAGTTCGCCCAGCGAGTGCGCCAGCGGCTCGCGATGGCCGGCAAGGAGCGCTTCCTGATGTTCGGCGAGGCGTTCGACGGCGACGACGTGCTGGTCGGCAGCTACACCGCGCCCGGCGAGCTCGACTCGGTCTTCTACTTCCCGCAGAAGTTCCAGGTCTTCGACGACGTCTTCGCCAACGGCGGGCCCACCTCGAAGATCGCCGACCTCCACGCGAACCGGCCGGTGAACTACGGCACCACCGAGCAGGAGGGCGGCATCGGCGTCGCCCCACATCGCGCGCTGGTGAACTTCGTCGACAACCACGACGTGCCCCGCTTCCTGTGGCGCCAGCCGGACACGCGAGCCCTGCGCGCGTCCCTCGCCTTCCTGATGTTCGAGGAAGGCATCCCCTGCATCTACTACGGCACCGAGCAGGAGTTCGCCGGCGGCAACGACCCGGCCAACCGCGAGCCGCTCTGGTGGAGCGGCTACGACACCACCGGCGAGACCTTCACCTACACGTCCCGGCTCATCCGCGTACGCAAGCGCTACGAGGCCCTGCGACGAGGCGAGATGGTCTTCACGTGGACCAGCGACCGCACCGGTGACGAGGAAGACGCCGGCGTCGTCGCGTTCGAGCGGACGGACGGCACGAACTACGCGCTGGTGGTGATCAACGCCCAGGGGAACCACCCGAGCTCGACCACCTTCGGCGGCAACGCCATGGCGGTCAACGCCGCGCCCGGCTCGGTGCTTGCGGACACGCTCACCGGTGACCGCTTCACCGTCGCCGCCGACGGAACCGTCGCCGTCGGCGTGGAGCCCTTCCAGGCCCGCGTACTCGTGCCCGACGCCGAATACGAAGCGTTCTGAGCACGGTCGTCCACCGGTCGACGGGCTACGTCCGGGGAGCCCCTCCCCCAACGACTGGAACATTCCAGTGAGACACGGGGTGGCGACTGGATCCGCCACCTGGTGGCGCCAGGCCCCACCGATCCGCCGGCGGCCGCCACCCCACATTGTCCAAAAGTTCAGTGATTCCGTCACAACCACATGTGGCACGGCTATCGCACATGCTCCCACCATGCGAGCATTTGGGGAAAGCATCGTCGGGCGCCGGGACAACAACGAGGATGCCTTTCGCGTCCGAGATGACCTGGGGCTCTTCCTGGTAGCGGATGGCATGGGGGGCCACGAGGGCGGCGAGGTCGCCAGCCGCGTCGTCGCGGATACCGTGACTCGGTACTTCCAGGGACCGACGACCAACCCGGCGATCTCGCTCGATGACGCCTACCAGGCACCGACCTCTCCCGGCGCGAGCGCCTATCTGGACGCCACGACCCGCGCCGAGCGCTCCCGCCGCGGCAGCGGCCCCGTCGCCACCCGCAAGCACATCGAGCTCGTCGAGAAGCTCGACCGCGCCATCCGTCTCGCTCAGCACGAGATCGAGACGCTCGCCAGCGGTGATCGCGATCTCCATGAGATGGGCACCACCCTCGCGGCCCTCTTCCTCCACGAGCGCTTCGCCGTGGTCGCCCACGTCGGCGACAGCCGGGTCTATCGACTCCGCGATGGCGAGCTCGAGCAGCTCACCCAGGACCACTCCTTCGTCGCCGAGCTCCGGGCCGCCGGCGCCTGGGCCATCCTCGAGCACACCACCCCGCAGATGGCGGCGATGGTGACCCGGTGCCTCGCGCCCAACGCGAACCACGAGCCCGACATCGAGATCCACCCGGTCCTCCCGGGCGACACCTTCCTGCTTTGCAGCGACGGGCTGAGCGACGTGATGCATCCGCGCCACATCGCCGGCGTGCTCCGCGACTACGACGACCCGCAGGAAGCGTCCCGCGAGTTGATTCGTCAGGCCTACCGCGCCGGTAGCCAGGACAACATCACCGCGCTCGTCGTTCAGGCCTGAGGGTCGGCCGAGAACCGACGCCCGGCGCGTGTATGGGGATGCTCTCGAGCTCTTGAGCCGAGCAACGGGGAGTGCGCATCTGGCCTCTACGCGGCGCAAGAGCGTCCCCGCTTTGCGTAGACGAGACCTCGCGTTCTGACGCCGAGCTCAGCCGTTCCGGTGCTTCGCCGGATTCAGATACTTCTTCTTCAACCGCTCGAGCTCTTTGCCCTGGAGCTCGCGCATCTCGCCGGGGCGTAGCCCGTCGGCGGTGATCCCGGCGAAGCTCAGTCGCACCAGCCGCATGACCCGATGACCGATGGCGTCGCCCATCCGGTGCACCTGTCGGTTCATGCCTTCCTTGAGCGTGATGTTCACCCAGGTGTTGTTGTGCTCCGAGCGCTCGACGAAGACCTCCGCCGGCCGGGTCTTTCGCCCGTCGTCGAGCACCACGCCATTGCGCAGCTTGTCGAGCGCCTCGACGTCGACCCGGCCCTGCATCTTTGCCAGGTAGACCTTCGGGACGCCGCTCACCGGGCGCAGGAGCGCATCGGTCATGTCGCCGTCGTTGGTCGCCAGCATCACCCCGGAGGTGTGGTAGTCGAGCCGACCGACCGGATGGACCTGCACGTGCGCCCGCTTGAGGATCTGCGCCAGGGTCGGGCGGCCCTCCGGGTCATCGAGCGTGCTGACCATCTCCCGAGGCTTGTGGAGCACGAAATACATCCGCGTCTCGGCGACGACTCGGCGGCCGTCGACCTCGACCTTGTCCTTGTGCGGATCGACCTTCGTGCCGAGCTCGGTGACGACCTTCCCATTCACGCGGACACGGCCCGCGGTGATCAGTGCCTCGGCCTTCCGTCGCGAGGCGATGCCCGCGGCGGCGATGACTTTCTGTAGACGCTCCAAGGGGGTGCAGAAGGCTCAGCCTTCAGCCTCGTCTTCTTCTTCGTCGCCCTCTTCGCCCTCGGCCGCCTCGGCCTCTTCCTGGGCCTGGCGCTCGGCCTCTTCGCGAGCTCGCTGCTCGTACCAGATGGTGTCCCGGTCCCAGCGATCGACGCGACCGTCACCGTCCAGGTCCACACCCGAGCGAACCACGCGGCCCTCCTCGTAGTACTCCCAGACGTCCGGTCGCCAGTTGCTCGCGGTGCTGCGGCCGGCCAGGTCGCGCTCGCCGCGCAGCGGGCGGCCGTTTTCGTAGAACACCTTGGTGTCGATGTTCCCGTCGGAGTCGGTGTCCTGCTCCATTCGCGCGATCCGGCCGCGCTCGAAGAAGGTCACCTCGTCCATCTTCCCGTCGAAGTTCCGATCGGCTTCCTCGCGCGCCGGGCGCCCCTCGTCGTTGTAGTAGCGGACGATGTCCTTGGTGCCGTCGCCGTTGAGGTCGGCTTCACGGCAGATGAGGATGAGCCGAGCGAGTCGCCCGGCACCCTTCACCAGGAAGACCTTCCGTACGTCGGGGTAGTCGTCGCCGGAGGTGTCGTACTCGCTGATCTCGCGGTCCGCGCCGCCTTCGCAGCGGCCCTGATCGTCTGCGGGACGCTCGCCGCCGGACGCGGACTCTGCCCGCTCGGGCGCGGTGCGCCGCGCTTCTTCTTCATCGTCGCCGCAGGCGACGAGGCCCAGGGCGAGCGAAACGATGAGCAAAGTCCTCATTGGTCGCCTCCTTCGGTGCCGGCGCCACCGTTGACGATGTCCGCGATCGACTCCCCGTTGTCCTCGGCGGTCTCCCCGTCTTCGCCCACGTCTGCGTCGGCGTCACCTTCATCCTCGGCGTCGTCTCCCTCGACGGTGCCATTGGCGGGCGCGGAGCTCTCCTCCTCGGTCTCCTCGGGGAGGATCTCGCACGTGATCCGCTCGTCGGCGGGACCGGCCTGATCGGGCGGGACGTCTTCGTCGCGATCGGGCTGACCGTCGCGGTCGGTGTCGTACTGGATCTTCGTCAGGCGACCTTCGGTGAAGAGCTCCCACTTCTCGGGTTCGCCGTCGTTGTTGTCGTCGTAGCGAGCCTGGCTGATGCGACCGTTCTCGTAGTCTTCCCAGGTGTCGACGTCGCCGTCGTTGGTGCGGTCGCGCTCCGCGTGGGAGACGAGCCCGTCGGCACACCACATCCACGTGTCGATGCGGCGGTTGAAGTTCGTGTCGAGCTCCTTGCGGACGAGGTCGCCGTTCTCGAAGTAGGCGATCTGGTCCATCCGGCCGTCGAAATCGAAGTCGTGCTCCTCGCGGATGGGCGTCTGTCCATCCGGGGCGTAGAAGCGGGTCACGTCGGTCTGACCATCGAAGTTCATGTCGATCTCGGTGCACCGGCGCACGCCGTCGGCCACTGCGTGTCGGATGTCCGGCGCCCCGTCGTTGTTCACGTCCACGGCCTGGACATCGACCCCGCTGGCCACGCACTGCTCGCGCACGTCCTCGTCGCCACGGCTGCCCTCGAGCACGTCGTCGGCCGTGGCCACGCCCTCGTCGTCGTCCTTACAGCCGAAGGCCGTGAGGGCCAGGAGCGCCGCTAGAGCGACGTGACCGGATTTGATGCAATGATTTCGCATGGTTATCTCCGCGGGCCGGCCCGCAGCGAGCGCAGCCTCCCCCCGGGAGCACAGCGCGCTCCGGGGAGCATAGGCGGCCTCAATATACGCCCGCAAGGCGCGGGTGGCCGCCCGGGCGAAGTGCGAAGGTGCGTCAATCAGCGATTGACGCTATGTGTGGTGCCATATAGGTTCACCCGCGCTCGCTTCCGCGGGCGGAGCTGACCACGATGGCCCGCAAGAAGATCTCCACCACCGTCTACATCACGCCCGAGCAGAACGAGCAGCTCAAGCTCCTGCACGAGCGAACCAAGGTCCCCGTCGCGGTGTACATCCGCGAGGGCATCGATCTGGTGCTGGAGCGCCACAAGGACGAGCTCCCCGGCCAGCTCACGCTGGACGCCGCCAAACCTTAGTTCTTCGGAGGGTCTTCGAAAGACCCTCCTGCATCGCGTCGGCGGAGCCGACGACTCGCTCCCTCCCAAACGGGCGCGCGTTTGCGCGCCCCTTGTCGGGACGGCGGTGTCAGACGGCTTCCCAAACGGGCCCGCGTTCGCTCGTCTTCGGAGTGCTGGACTTGGCTCGACGGCTTGGCGGGTTGCCGACAGGGCTCGCTGCAGTCATCAACCGATGCGGGCTTCGGCCCGAGCAACACACCTTCATGTCCGCCCCCCTCTCCAAGATCCGCAACTTCTGCATCATCGCCCACATCGACCATGGGAAGAGCACCCTGGCCGACCGCATCCTCGATGTGACGGGCGCGATCACCTCCCGTGAGAAGAAGGAGCAGCTCCTCGACCGAATGGAGCTCGAGCAGGAGCGCGGCATCACGATCAAGTCGCAGGGCGTTCGCCTGCCATACGTCGCGGAAGACGGAGTCGAGTACCAGCTCAACCTGATCGACACGCCTGGCCACGTGGACTTCAGCTACGAGGTCAGCCGCAGCCTCGCCGCCTGTGAGGGCGCCCTGCTCGTCGTCGACGCGACGCAGGGGGTCGAGGCGCAGACGCTGGCCAACGTCTACCTCGCTCTGGAGGGCGACCTCGAGATCATCCCGGTCTTCAACAAGATCGACCTGCCGAGCGCCGACGTCGAGCGCGTCCAGTACGAGGTCGAAGAGGTCATCGGCCTCGAGGTCGAAGAGGTCCTCGCGTGCAGCGGCAAGACCGGCGAAGGGGTCAAAGAGATCCTCGAGGCCGTCGTGAAGAAGGTGCCGCCGCCGAAGGCCAAGGAAGAGGGGCCGCTCCGCGCCCTGCTCTTCGACAGCTGGTACGACAGCTATCGCGGCGCGATGGGCATGATGCGCGTGGTCGATGGGACGCTGAAGAAGGGCGACAAGATCAAGCTCATGGCGACCGGCGCCGAGCACGTGGTCACCGAGCTCGGTGTGTACAACCCCTTCCCCAAGGAGGTCGACCACCTCGGACCGGGGGAGGTCGGTGTCTTCGCGGCGTCGATCAAGGAGATCGAGGATCTCAAGGTCGGTGACACGCTCACGCACGTCCACGACCGCGCCGAAACCCCGCTCCCCGGCTTCAAGGAAGTGAAGCCGATGGTCTTCTGCGGCGTCTTCCCGACCGACGCCGACCAGTACTCGGACCTTCGGGACGCGCTCGAGAAGCTGAAGCTCAACGACGCCGCCCTCTTCTGGGAGCCGGACACCTCCGAGGCGCTCGGCTTCGGTTTCCGCTGTGGCTTCCTCGGCCTGCTCCACATGGAGATCGTCCAGGAACGGCTCGAGCGCGAGTACGACCTCGATCTGATCACGACGGCGCCGAGCGTCGTCTATCACGTGTACCTGCGCGACGGCTCCATGAAGGAGGTCGAGAACCCCTCGCTCCTCCCCGAGAGTGGCGACATCGAGCGCGTCGAGGAGCCCTACTTCGAGGTCTCGATCCACGTGCCCTCGGACTACGTCGGGGCGGTCATCAAGCTCTGCCAGGAGCGACGAGGCGAGCAGAAGGACCTGAAGTACGCCAGCCAGAACCGCGTGATCATCGTCTACGCGCTGCCGCTGGCCGAGGTGCTCTACGACTTCTTCGACAAGCTCAAGAGCGTCACCAAGGGCTACGCCTCGATGGACTACGAGCTCGAGGGCTACCGCGCGAACAAGCTCGTGCGCCTCGACATGTTGATCAACGGCGACAAGGTCGACGCGCTCAGCGCCATCGTCCACAAGGACAACGCCTTCCACATCGGCCGCGAGCTCGCCGCGAAGCTCAAGAAGATCGTGCCGCGCCAGATGTACGAGGTCGCCATCCAGGCGGCCATCGGCTCGAAGATCATCGCCCGCGAGACCGTCCGCGCGATGCGGAAGGACGTCACCGCGAAGTGCTACGGCGGCGACATCAGCCGAAAGCGCAAGCTCCTCCAGAAACAGAAGGAGGGCAAGAAGCGCATGAAGGCGGTCGGCTCGGTCGACATCCCCCAGGAGGCGTTCCACGCCATCCTGAAGGTCGACAGCTAGGTCTCGGGGGGATTTTGAGAAAATCCCCCGGCTCGTCGGGAGTGAATCCCTCCCCTCCCCAAAAACCCGAAGGTCTCGCGGTGGAGCCGCTCGGTGCGTCCTCGCGCTTCGC
>CAYXAP010000037.1:0-33867 GCA_964462035.1 uncultured Sandaracinus sp. | reverse complement strand
CATCGCCGACCGCTACCAACCGATCGCTGAAATAATTCCTGGCTGTCGAGACTGCCACACGAGGCATGCAGCCGCAAAGTCCGGGGGCGCTGTCAGAGAAAAGCCTTATCAGGCCGTGGCCATCCAGGAAATCATTGACCGCCGCCGTGCTACTGGAACGAGCCGACGTAGAGTGGCCAGGTCAGGTTCGCGTGGAGTAGCCAGCCGGCGCCGGGCTCGAGGCCGATGGTCGCGCCGAAGATGCTGCGCGAGCGGCCGAGGCGCGTCGTTTGGATCCACTGGAGCGCGGCGCCGAAGCGGCTGAGCTTCTCGTCGCTGTTCCGCTCGTAGCCCTGCTGCGGTGAGTAGAGGAACATCGCGCGGAAGCCGCTGTAGCCCCAGAGGAACTGGCGGTAGCCGTTGCGGTTGGCCCACGAGCCCCAGACCTTTCCGAGCTCGATGCCGCCGGCGACCCGCATGTAGTAGAGGTTCGTGTCTTCCTCGAAGGGGTCGTCGTAGACCCCGCGGAGGATGCTGGTCTTCACACCACCGATGATCGCGAAGTGCCCGCGCGCGGGCACTGTGCCCGACAGGTAGCGATAGGCATCGACGCGGACGTTCGCGAACTGCGCGTGGAGCTCGGCCGTGGTGATGGCGTCGTTGACGCCGCTCTTCCAGCTGAACGCCCAGCCGATGATCGCGTCGGTGTGGACCCCCCAGCCCGGCTCGGCGAGACCCCAGCTGCCGCCGGCGCGGACGTCCATCATGAAGCCGGCGCGCGTGAGCAGCGTCCAGCGCAGGTCGAGCTCGACGATCGAGTGGCCCCAGCCGCCCGCGATGTCGATGCCGACGATCGTGAACGTCTGTGGCTCGGGCGCATCGACCTGAAACGGCCCTTGAGCCGCCGCGACCTCGGTGGCCCCGAGTACCAGCACCACCATCAGAGCCCGCCCCAGCATGGGTGACAGGCTAGCGACCCAGCTCGTCCGTCTCAAGCGGATTTTTCCTTGCATGAGGATTTATCGCCTGGAATCATTCCGACATGCGGGGAACGATGTCTCGAGTCGCCTGGGCCGCACTCCTCTTCGGAACGGCCTGCGGACCTGTCTACGCCACGGGTGGCGGCGGCCAAGCACCGGCCGGCGCCACCCATGGCGGGGTGGTGGTCCAGGGCGGAAACACCCACTTCGCGATCGACAACCAGTCGTCGCTCACCGTTTGCTACGTGAACGTCTCGGAGACGAGCGACGGGAGCTGGGGCCCGGACCGGCTCGGCTCGAGCGAGACCATCCCGCCGGGCACGTCGCGCTACTGGACCATCGACCCGGGCTACTGGGACTTCCGCTTCCTCGACTGCAACCAACGCACGCTCATGGAGCGGCGCTCGGTGGCGGTCGACGGCGGCGGGATCGTCGTCACGTTCCGCCGCGCGGAGTAGCGCGCGGCATCTCAGTCGCCGCGGTAGGCGTGCGTTTTGTGGACGTAGTGGATCGCGCCGAGCTTGATGCTCTCGCGCTCCTGATCGGTGAGCTCACGCTTCACCTTCGCCGGCCGCCCCATCATCAGCACCCCGCTCGGCACCTCGGTGCGCGCCGTAACGAGCGAACCCGCGCCGATCAGCACGTCGTCACCGATGGTCGCTGCATCGAGGATGATGGTGCCCATCCCGACCAGCACGCGATCGCCCAGCGTGCAGCCGTGCAGGATGACGCCGTGGCCAACGACACAGTCTTCGCCGACGATCGTGGGTGCCCAGCCGTCGGTGGCGTGGATCACGGAGTTGTCCTGGATGGACGTCCGGGCGCCGATGCGGATGGGCTGCACGTCGCCACGAATGGTGGTGTTGAACCAGACGCTCGATTCGGAGCCGAGCTGGACGTCGCCGATGAGGGCCGCACCGGGCGCGATGTAGACGTCGTCGGCGATCTGAGGCTCGTGTTCGCCGTAGGGCAGCAGGATCGCCCCGGGGTGGTCGTTTTCGCTGGTCACTGGCTCTCCTCGGCGGGCCGTCGGGCGCTCGCGCGGAATCGATTGAAGGCGAAGCGTACGCCAGCTCCGGTGATGGACCCGGCGGTGTCGGCCAC
The DNA here is from genome assembly GCA_964462035.1 of uncultured Sandaracinus sp. GTDB lineage: Bacteria > Myxococcota_A > Polyangia > Polyangiales > Houyiibacteriaceae > UBA1660. The sequence continues at coordinate 31,804 of CAYXAP010000037.1, read as the reverse complement.
CCAGTCCATCAGCTCCGCGCTACGACCCGGCACGAACGCCTGGTGGAGCTCGTCACCGAGCCCCCAAGCAGCGGCCACGAACGCGCCGACGGCGACGGTCCGCCAGGCCGGACGGTCGGGGAAGCTTCGCCGCGCGGCGTTCGCGCAGAGGAAGCCGAGCACGGCATACTCGAGGAAGTGGATGCCCTTGTCCTGGAAGGGCACCGACTCGTCGATCGTGACGTCGAGGTGGAAGGACGAGAGGACGAAGATCCCCGCCATGTACAGGCAGGGCAGCCACCACGCGCGCCAGCGCGCCGTGCCCGCTCGGCTCACGCACCCTCGCTGAGGACGGTGAGCTTTCGCCGCGGCCTCGGGGTCGGCGTCTCGGGGATCGTGGCGCCGGCCATCCGACCGAGCAGGCTGTGCTTGAACGAGCGGACGATCTCGACCTCGACGATCTGGCCGGTGGGATCGACCCCCTCGGGCGCCTCGAGGTGGACGATCTCGTGACGCTCGCTGCGACCGGTGTAGCGGCTGATGCTGGCGTCGTTCGGGCCCTCGACGAGGACCTGGGCGCGCTGGCCGACCAGGGCGTCCAGGTGGGCGCGCTGCTGCACGGCGAGCACGTCGAAGAGTCGCTGCAGACGCTCGCTCTTGACCGCTTCGGGGATGTCATCGCCCATCGCCAACGCGGGGGTGCTGGGACGAGGCGAGTACTTGAAGCAGAACGCCGCGACGAACCCTGCCTCGCGCACGAGCGAGAGGGTCGCCTCGAACTCTTCGTCGGTCTCGCCGGGGAAGCCCACGATCAGATCGGTGCTGAGGGTCAGCCCCGGCACCCGCTCCTGTAGCGCGCGAACCCGGTCCAGGTATTCCTGGCGCGTGTAGCGGCGGCTCATGCGACGGAGCATCGAGTCGGCGCCCGACTGCACGGGCAGGTGGAGGTGCTTCGGTAAGAGCTCGAGGTCGGCGTGCGCTTCGATGAGCTCCGGGCTCAGGTGCCGCGGATGCGGCGACGTGTAACGGAGCCGCGCCAGGTCGGGGACCTCGCGGCCGATCCGCCGCAACAGATCCGCGAACTCGGAGCGGGAAGGTGCCCGCTTCGAGCGCGGCTTGATCTCGTCGACCGTGCTCGGGTCGAACCAGCTGTTCACGGTCTGGCCGAGGAGGGTCACCTCGCGGACACCGCCCTCCACCATCTGAGCGATCTCGCCGACGATGTCGTCGGCCGGCCGGTAGCGCTCGCTGCCCCGAGTGGTCGGCACGATGCAGAAGGTGCAGCGCTCGTCGCAGCCCTTCATGACGGTGACGAAGCTCGTGACCTCGGCGCCGCCCTTGGGGCGAGCCCGGAGGAAGCGGGGATCCTCGTCGTCGAAGACGGTGCGGGCCCGCGGCGGAGCGCCCGCCTCGGCCTGCTCGAGGAGCTGCGGAAGCTCGGGGATGTTGTCGGGCCCCAGGACCAGATCGACGTGGGGTGCCTTTTTCAGCAGCGCCTCGCCCTCCTGCTGGGCCACGCACCCGGCCACGACGATCCGTCGGTCGGGGGCGCCGTATTCGGGGTTGAGGGTCCCCAGCAGGCTCATCAGCTTGTGCTCGGCCTTCTCGCGCACCGAGCAGGTGTTCACCACGATCAAATCGGCGACATCGGCGTCCTCTGTCGCGATGTACCCAGCGGCCCCGAGGACCTCCTCGATCCGCCTGGAATCGTGGACATTCATCTGGCAGCCGAAGGTCTGCACCAGGTAGCGCCGGGGCGCTTCGGTGGCGCCGCTGGTCGGGCGGGCGTCAGGCTGGACCTTCTGGGACGACATGAGGCGAGACCCATAGCAGGCCGGCCCCATCCCGGCACGTGGGGGCGGGGGCCCATCGAGGGGGCCGGGAACGCCGCGTGCGGTGCCGAAACCTGCTACATAGTCGGTGTGCGCGCTTGGTCCCGCGCCCTCCTGATGGGGCTCCTCATGCTCTCGGTGGGCTTCGAATGGGAGGGTCGCCTCGGGCGGCTCGAGCGTGAGCTGCAGAATGGCGACGCCCGACGACGGCGCGAGGTGGTCCGTCGCATGGCGGCCTACCCCGCCGACGAGGTCCAGCGGCCCCTCCTGCAGGCGCTCGAGGACCCGGAGGTCGCCGTACGTCTCGAGGCAGCGCGCACCTCCGGCGAGGTGGGACTGGAGGCCGCTGTTCCGGTGTTGCGCGAGTGGATGGAGGCCCCCGACGCCGACATCCGCGCCGCCGCCGCGCGAGCCCTCGGTGGCATCGGCGACCCGCGCCCGGTGGGCTCGTTGGTCCGAGCCCTGGGTGACTCGGCCGCCGAGGTCCGTCGCGCGGCCATTCAGGCGCTGGCACGGCTGGGGACCGACGAAGAGATCGGCCGCACCGTCGCGGTCCCGCTCCTGGCACGGCTCGACGACGACGACGCCGAGGTTCGCATCGCCGCGGCGGAAGCGCTCGCCTCGATGGGCGACGTGCGGGCCGTGGTCCCGTTGGTCGGGCGAGCGCGCGACTCGGCGCCCGAGGTCCGGGTGGCGGTCTATCGTGCCCTCGGTGAGCTGGCCGACCGCCGAGCGGCGGCGGCGCTCATCCAGTCGCTCCGCGACGACGACGAGAACGCACGGCTGGCGGCCATCGCAGCGCTCGGCCGCATGCGCGCGAGCTCGGCGACCCCCGCGCTCGGTGAGCTGGCCGCAGACCGAGATGCACGCGTCGCCCAGGCCGCGGTGGTCGCCCTCGGCCGAATGACCGACGACCCCGATGCCCTCGACGGGCTGGTGGGTGCGCTCGCCCGGGCCGACACCCGCCGCATCGCCGAAGAGCTGCTGGTTCAACGAGGCGACGATGCGCTCACCCTCGAGCTCGCGCGGCGGTTGCCGAACGCGAGCAACTCGGTCGAAGCCGAAGGGCTCACGTCCGTGGTCGAAGCACGGTTGAAGCGCTCGGCGAACGCCGAGGCCGCGGCTCCGCTACTGGAGGCGCTGGAACGCGGCATCGGTCCCGAGACCGCCGTGCTGCGGGCGCTGGCGACGACCGGCGACCCCGAGGTGCTCGTGCCGATCCTCGAGACGCTCGACCCCGAGGCGCCGGTGCCGACGCGCGCGGCGCTCGCGGCCCTCGAGCGCTATTTCGAGCTGCACGAGAGTGACGGCCGCGCGGCCGACCCGCTCCTGGCCATCCTCGGTGAGGTGCCGGCCGACGAGCGCGTTCGCGTGGTGCGATTGCTCGGTCACAGCGGTGCGGGGCGGGCTCTGCGCGCGCTCGAGCCTTTGCTCGAGCACGAGTCCGCGGAGCTCCGCCGAGCCGCGGTCGAGGCGATCGGGAAGATCGGTCCCGGCGGTGCCCGCGCGCTGATGCCGCTGCTCGACTCGGACGACGCCCGCATTCGCTTCGAGGCCGCCCGCAACGTCGGTAGCGCCGCAGACGCGACGACCGTGGACGCGCTCCTCGAGCGGCTCGGCCAGCGGGAGCCGGCCGACCGACACGCGCTACTCGAGGCGCTCGGTCCAGCGCTCGCGCGTGCCGTGCCCGAGAACGACGGCGAGCGCGCCGAGAAGGCGGCGGCGATCCTCGGGCAGATCGCTCACGACCGCGACGAGCGGCTGGCCGCGCGCGCCCTCGAGGCGCTGGCGCGCTGGGGCGCGAAGGCGCCGCTCCTGGCTCTCGCGGCCGAAGGCACGACCCGGCGTGGCGCGCAGGCTCGGCTGGCGCTCGGACGAACGGCGCCGAACGAGGCGAGCCTGGCGCTGCTCCGGGAGCACGCGGCAGACGGCGACTGGGCCTCGACGCTCGCCCTCGGTGAGGTCGGCTCGGCCGCCGACACCGACCGACTGCTGACGGTCGCGGCCGAAGGCTCCTGGCCGGCCTCGACGACGGCTGCGTTCGCCCTCGCGCGACTCGGCCGCCGCGGTGAGCTCGGCGACGACGCCGCGCCCCGGCTCTGCGCCCTGGCTCGGGCCCGCCGCGCGCCGCACCTGCGAGCGAACGTCGTGATCGCGTTGGCGGCCATCGGGGGGCGCTGTGAGTCGGGGGAGCCCTCGACCCACGTACACCCGCGCAGCTGGCTGACCCGGGCTCACGCGCCGGTCGTTCGGGGGGCAGCCGCGCGCTGGCTGGCGGCCTCGTATCCGGACCAGGCCGACCTGGTCCTCGGCGACTGCATGGAGGATGCGCTCTCCCCGGACGTTCGGGCCGCCTGCGCCGACCCACGCATGCCGCCGCTGGAGGACACCGCCGACGTCTACGCCTATGCGGTCGATGGCCGCACGCTCCTGCGCGACACCGTGGTCGCGCTCCGGCTCGCCGACGGATCGAGCTTCGTCGTGCGCACCGACGCCAACGCCCACCTGCGGCTCGAGAACGTGCCGGCGGGTCCGTTGAAGCTCGACGACCCCCTCGCGTCTCCTCTCGAGCCGTGACCTCCACCCGACTCGCGCTCTTCGTCGGCGCCTGGACCGCCCTCTTCGTGGGCTGCGCGGAGGTCCCCGCCGAACGCTATGGCATCGGTCGCCTCACCCTCGAAGGCGTCGAGGACATGGACCCGCGCGCCCTGCGCGCGTGTCTGGCCACCTCTCAGCGCGAGCGTTTCGACATCAACTTCGGCCGGACGACCGAGCCGACCTGCAACCAGCCGCCCTTCGAGTCGACCACCCGCCTGCGGATCCCGCTCTGGAAATGGCCGTGGGCCGATTGGCCGCTCTACGACCGCAACGTCTTCGAGCGCGACCTGCAGCGCGTCGAGCGCTGGTATCGAGCGCGCGGATACTACGACGCGCGAGTGACCGCATCGACCGCGCTCCCCGCCGACGCTGCGCTGCGCGACCGCGTGACCGAGGACTCGGACTGCGAGCGCCTCGACGACGACGAGGGCTGCGAAGTCGAGCTCGGCATCCGGATCGAAGAAGGAGAGCCGGTCATCGTCGAAGCCATCGAGATGGATGGTCTCGACCAGGTGAGCGAGCTCGACGCGGAGGAGACCGCCGACCTCCAGGAGACCCTTCGGGACACTTGGAAACTGGAAGTGGGTGAGCGCTTCGACGAGACCTTCTACGAGCAGTCCAAGGAACGGATGCTGCGGCAGCTCCACGAGAGCGGCCGCGGCTGCGCACGCGTGACCGGCGACGTCGCGCTCGATCCTCAGGCCCACGCGGCGAACGTCCGGTTCACCGTCGAACCCGGTCCATCGACCCACATCGGCTACGTGTCGCTGGTCGGCAACGAGGACCTGCGAGCGGCGACGATCCTCGCAGTCGCCAACATCGAGCACGGCGACCTCTACAAGGACACGCTCCTCGAGTCCGCGCGCCACGCCATCTACGCGCTCGGCACCTTCTCGAGCGTGGAGGTGGTCGGCTACCCGCGACGCGGCGACGACGGCCAGTGCACGCTCGACCCGGAGGGGCACGGTGTCGTCGACGTGCAGATCCGGGTCACACCGGGTCGGCGGCTTCGATATGGCGTGGGCGTCGGCGTCCAGGCCGGTATCTTGGGCACTGGTGCGCAGTCTCAGCCGGTTCCGCAGTGGGACGTCCACCTCCTCGGCTTCATCGAGCACCGAAATTTCCTCGGCGGTCTGCGGCGCGCCCGCCTCGAGGTTCGCCCCAAGGTCATCTTCAGCGATCAGTTTCCGGGGCTCGGAGAAGGGCCTCGGCCAGGTCTCGAGACGCGGTTGGAGCTCCGGCAGCCTGCGTTCATCGAGTCCCGCACCACTTTGGTCTTCTCGAGCCGGTACGATCTAGGGCCGGACCCATTCCTCTTCTTCTTCCGCCATGACCTCGATGCGTCCATCGGTGTGCGCCGGAACTTCTTCGACGGCCGATTGAGCGTCGCACTCGGCATCCACGCGAACATGTACCGCGTGGCAGAGGACTTTCCGAACCGCGCCCCCTTCCCTCCCAGCGACTACAACCTGCTCTTCCTCGAACAGCAGATTCAGCTCGACCTCCGCGACGACACACGCAACCCGACCAAGGGGGCGTACTTCTCGATCGAGGCGCACGAGTCGGCGCTACTGACGTTCGACTACCTTCGATTCGTCCCGGATGCTCGCGCATACGCCCCGCTCGGCCCGCTGGTGTTGGCCGGCCGCTTTCGGCTCGGGTGGATGAAGATCTATCGCGAAGACGCCGGCCTCGACCCGATCAGCGCAACGCTCGGGCCGCAGCGCTATCGACTCCGCGCCGGCGGCGCAACCAGCCACCGAGGCTTTCCCCCGGGCTTCCTGGGAGACCCCTCCAGCGGCTTCGTCTTCCTCGAGCGAGACCGCGACGGGGACGGCGACCCCGAGCAACTCCGCTACGAGTTTCTCCCCAACAGCGGCGGTCTGCGGCGATGGGAGGCGTCACTGGAGCTCCGGATCCCGGTGAACGAAGACTTCGGCCTCGTGACCTTCGCCGACATGGGTGACGTCAACCGTGGTCAGGCCTTCCGCTTCGACTACCTGCGACTCGCATTGGGGTTCGGGCTCCGGTATCAGACCATCGTCGGCCCGGTTCGGCTGGACTTCGGCTTCCTGATTCCCGGCGCACAGGTCGTCGGCCAGAGGGATCCGGAGACGTCGACCCGGGTCCGTCTCGGCCGACTGAGGTGGGACGGCGCCGTCCACCTCACCATCGGTGAGGCCTTCTGATGGAGGAGGTCGAGGCCACACCGGCGACGCCGACGCCGAAGAAGAAGCGACGTCTCCTGCGCTTCGCCCTCTGGCTGATCGTCGGCCCGGCCATCTTCCTGGCGAGCGTGCTCTTCCACCTCGACACGCCCCTGGCGCGCGAGGTCGCGCGGACGATGGTCAACGACTACGCCAGCGGCGAGATGGCCGGCGAGCTCGAGATCGGGCGCGTGGAGCACCTCCACTGGGACGAGATCATCGCGACCGACGTCGTCGTCCGGGACCCGCAGGGCCGGGAGGTGATTCGCGGCGAGAAGGTCACCGCGGTGCCGGACCTCGCGATGGCCCTCGAAGGCGTCCTTCGCTTCTCGTCCGCTCACCTCGAGACCGGCACATTGACCCTCTACGAAGGAGAAGACTCGCTCCCGACGTTCATCGAAGGCTTCGGCGCAGCGGACCCCACGCCGGGCACCGGGGAGCCCTTCCACGCCATCATCGACGACATCACGATCGACGACGTGACCGCGACCGGTGAGCTCCTCGGCATCCAGGGGCTCCGGGTCGAGGACATCCACGCGACCGGCCGCATCGACATCGAGGAGTTCGTGCACGTCGAGGTCCGCGACGTGAGCGGCCGAGTCGTGGCGCCCTACCCCTTCGTCGCCACCCTCGCGGACGTCGACGCGACCATCGACACCGACCCTTCGTTGGGTACCGAGATGTCCTTCGCGACCCACATCGACGAAGACGAACGGATCGACGGCACGCTCACCTACCGCGTCCCCGAGGGGCAACCGCTCACCGACCCCGCGGAGCTCGACATCCGGCTCCGCGTCGACAACGTCCGCGCCCGCCGGATGCGGGAGGTGGAGTTCGAGTGGGCAGATGCCTTCGAAGGACGCGTCGACGGCACTGTCCGCTTCCACGGGCCCCCGGAGGACCTCCATCTCGAGGCCGACCTCGACTCCGACGGCGGCCACCTGCTCGTGGAGGGCCGGATTCCTTCCGAGGGCGCGACCGAGGTGGAGATCAGCACGACCGAGCTCCGCCTGGCCGAGGTCTACGAAGGCGCACCGGACATCACGATCGAGGGCCGCTTCCAGATCCGCGACGACGACGAGGGCACACACGTCACCGGTCAGACCGAAGCGTTCGACTACGACGGGACGCGGGTACCGCCGGCGAGAATCGCCGGGCGACTGGAGGAAGACGGCTTCGCTGCCGAGCGCGTCGAGCTGCAGCTCGCGACCGGCGAGGTCGTGGCGCGCGGCCGGGTCGGCTACGACGGCTCTGCGGAGCTCGAGGTGGACGCCGACCTCGGCCAGGTGGCGAACGAGCCGCTGGTCCAGGACCTCTTCGACGGGCTGGCCGGCAGCGCTCGCTTCGACGGCCAGCTCTCGCTCGAGCCCGGCTCCGAGGTGCTCGACCTCCGCGGCCGGTGGGTGCTCACCAACGTGCGCTATGGACCCACGAAGGTGAACCGGCTGGTCGCCACGGGTCGGGTCTTCGGCCCCATCGCAGGGCCGTCCGTCGACCTGGGCCTCGACGCAGCTGGGGTCACCGCCTTCGACGCACCGATGGGCGGAGGCTCCGGTCGAATCGGCGGGGGGCCCACGCACTACCAGACCAGCTTCGAGCTGACCCGCCCCGGCCAGCGAGTCGCCATTCGGAACGCGTCGATCACGGACCGCGGCGCGACGACGATGGTCGACATCCCCGCGCTCGAAGCCGACGTCGGCGGCACTTCGTGGACTGGCTCCGTGGACGGGCTGGCGCTGGCCGACGGTGGACTCGCCGTCGAGTCGCTCTCGCTCGAGAGCGGGGATCAGCGGCTTCGGGCCCAAGCCGACTGGCGCTTCGCGCGTGGGCCGGAGAGCGACAGGCTGCGGATCGAAGCCCAGAACGTCGATCTCTCGATCCTCCAGACCCTCGACCCCGATGCACCGGAGCTCGCGGGCCTCTTCGCGGGACGGCTGGAGGTGGGCGGGGACTTCGAAGGGCAGCCGCTCCTGACCCTCGATGGGCAGGTGCAGCGGCTCGGCTACGGCACGGCCCGGAACCTCGATGGGCGCGTTCGCGCCAGCTACCAGCGCGGCACCCTCACGGGCAACGCGCGCCTCGGCTCGGCCCAGCGGGGTCACGTCGAGCTCACGCTCCAGGGCACCTTCGACCCGCAGCTCCCGCTCGCCGACACCTACCGTGACGGCGCCTACGAGCTGACGACCGCCTTCGAGAACGTGGACCTGGCCGTCCTCCAGGCGTTCGACCTCGGCCTGCCGACCCTCGAGGGGCGTGGCGACGGGACCTTGACGGCCTCGGGCACCCTCGACGTCTTCGACTTCGGGGCGACGCTCCGCTCGGACGCGCTCCGCGTGGACGGGATGCAACCGCTGGGCACGAAGCTCAGGGTCCAGTATCGGGACGGCGCACTGATCGCGCACGCCGCCACCCACGATCGCCACGGGGAGCTGGCCGAGTTCGAGACCGCGCTCCTGCTCGACCTGACCACCGCGATGCAGCAGCCGGAGCTCGTCTCCGAGATGCTGGCCCTCGCCCCTTGGCGAGTCGCCGTGCGGCTCGCGCCACGGGATCTCGGAACGCTGCCCCCCCGCGTGCGGGAGATGCTCCCGGACGTCAGCCGCTGGCGCGGCTCCGCGGCGCTCACGATTCGTGGTGGTGCCTATCAACCGCACGCGGACCTGATCGCGGACCTCGAGTGGGTTGGGGACATCGGCCGTACGCTCTGCGGCAAGGAGGCGTCCCCCCGCTTCACCGTCCGCAGCGACATGAGCGGCGGCCAGGCCCGCGTGGAGCTCCATGGGCTGATCCGCGACCGCCGCTTCCTCTTCGCCGAGGCGACCGCTCAGGCGCCGCTCGCAGAGTGGCTCGCCAACCCGGATACCTTCGAGCTGCCGGCGACGAACGTGGAGGCCTTCGTCGAACGGGTGCCCCTCGAGGACGTGCCCTATGCCTGCGAGGTCGCCGGTGGCCCGGTCACCATAAGCGTCAGCGCCCAGGACATCTTCACCGACGACCCGCGCATCGAGCTCGACCTCTCGAGCGATGATGTCGTTCTACGGCAACTCGCGGTGACGGGCCGCGGCACCCAGCGTCGCGTCGGAGTCACGGCGACGACCGAGCCCTTCACGCTCCGCATGCGCTCGCTCCTGTCCCAGGGACTCCTCGGCACCGACGTCGAGGCCAACTTCCGCGGCGGCGGCAACGCGCTCGTCCGGGCCGACGTCCCCGTGCTCGCCGGCAACCAGATCCCGACCATCGATCCCGACGGGGAGCTGCGCGCGGACCTCGATCTGATGGCCACGCCGCTGGCGACGCTCCTCTTCTGGCTACCCGACATCGGCGAGGTCGAAGGCTTCGTGGACGGCTTCGCCCAAGCGGATGGGCCGCTCTCGTCGCCGGACATCGCCGGTCAGCTCGAGGTCTACCGCGGCCACGTGGAGCTGAAGAGCTTCGGCCAACGACTCGACGACATCGCCGGAACCCTCCTGCTCGAGGGCGACCGCATCACGTTGCAGGGGGTCAGCGCCCGGGATGGGGACGGAACGCTCCGCATCGCCGGGGACTCCACGCTCGAAGGCCTCTTCCCCGCATCGGTGCGGCTGCGACTGCGGGCCGACGAGTTCCCGGTGCGTGAGGAAGGGAGCGTGATGGCCGCGCTCACCGGCGACGCTCGCTTGACGGGCGAGCTGAGCACGGAAGGGTTCGAGGGGCGACTCGACGCCGGCTCCATCCTCGTGGAGCTACCGGACGACCCGGGCCGGGACCCGATCAGCCTGGACGCTCACCCGGAGATTCACGTGGCCGGCACCGAGCGCGGCGAGCCTGCGGACGACGCCTACGTGATGCACCTGGTCGTCGATGCCTCGAGCGGCTTCCAGATGCGGGGCCCCGACTTCTCCGCGCGCCTCGAGGCGGAGCTCGACGTGACCTACGCCGACCCGGAGCTCCGGGTCGACGGCGGTGTCCAGCTCACGCAGGGACACTTCGAAGTCTTCGGCAAGCGCTTCGCCGTCGAGCGGGGCTGGTTGGCCTTCGACGGTGGCACCACCCTCGACCCGCAGGTGAACCTCGTCGCCGTGCATCAGCTGCGCGGCCGCCCCGGCGAGAGCGTGACGGTCACCGCCGGCGGCCGCCTCTCCAACCCGACGATCACGTTCTCCTCGACCGTCACCAACGACCGCGCCGCCATCATCGCGCTACTGATCAGCGGTGGGGACCGTCGCCAAGACACCGAGCGAGACGCGACTCGCCAGGCCTCGGACTTCCTCGCGGGTGTCGCCGCTGGCGTGCTCACCCTCTCGCTCCGCGAGGAGTTCGGTTCATACTTCCCGACCATCGCGATCGAGTCCAACCAGCTCGGGGGCACTCGGGTACGCACGGGCATCAGCCTGGAAGACCTCCTCCCGGCCGCCGTTCGCGATGTGATCCAGGGCGTCTACTTCGAGGGCTTCCTCAACACCGCAGGTCAGCAAGCCACGACCACGCAGGGTCAGCAGCAGGACGTCGGCGTACGGCTGGAGCTCGATTTCCCTCGCGGCATCGGCAACAGCTACACCCTCGATACGAACACGAACTGGAGCGCCGACGTCACCTGGCAGCCGTGAGCTGGGCTAGCTCAGCGGCCGAGCACCGCGCGCACGGCGGCCTCGAGACCGGGTAGGCCGAAGGGCTTCTCCAGGAACGCGGCGTCCGGGTCCAGCTCACGACGAAGCTCCGGGGAGTAGCCGGACATGTAGAGCACCGGAAGATCCGGGTGGAGCTCGGCGGCCTTCCGGCCGATCTCCACGCCGTTCATGCCGCCGGGCAAGACCATGTCGGTGATGAGGAGGGTGAGGTCGTCGTGCGCTTCGAGCATGGCGACCGCTTCCGGGCCATTGGCGGCCGAGAGCGGGACGAAGCCGAGCTTCGTCACGAGCTGCTCGGCGACCTGCCGTAGTAGGGGCTCGTCCTCGACGACGAGGACCTTCTCGCCGGTCCCGACCGTCTTGATCTCCGGCAGGTCCCACTCGCCGGTGGGCTCGCCGAGAGCCGACGTGCTCCGTGGGAGGTAGAGGCTCACGCTCGTCCCTCGACCGACCTCGCTGTCGATGGTGAGGTGACCGCCGCTCTGGCGGGCGAAGCCGTAGACCATGCTCAGCCCGAGTCCGCTCCCCTCACCGATCGGCTTGGTGGTGAAGAAGGGCTCGACGACCTTCGCCAGACTCTCCTTCGGGATGCCCACGCCTTCGTCGGAGACGGCGAGGCAGACGTAGTCCCCTGGCGGTGGGGTGTCGGGGCCGAGCCCGGGATCGAGCGTCACGTTCGACGCGGCGATGCGCAGTCGGCCGCCCCGAGGCATCGCGTCCCGCGCGTTGATCGCCAGGTTGAGGAGCGCGTTCTCGAGCTGGCCCGGGTCGGCGCGGCAGAGCCACACGTCCGGGGGCATGTCGGTTTCGACGGTCGTGGTCTCACCGAGCGCGTGTTCGAGGAGCCCTTCCATGTCACGAACGAGGATGGCCACGTCGACGGACCGAGGCCGAAGCGAGACCTGCCTCGAGAAGGCCAGCATCCGTTGGGTGAGCTCGACGGCTCGCGCCACGGCCTGCTGGACCGCCCGCGCGTGCCGAAGCACGCCCGCCTTGTTGCGCGGGTCGAGCTCGATGAGCGCCGCGCTGGCCCCGACGACGGTGAGCAGGTTGTTGAAGTCGTGGGCGAGCCCGCCGGTGAGCTGGCCGACCGCCTGCATGCGCTGCGCGTGCGCCAGCTGCTCCGCGAGCTCTTCGTTCTCGCGTTCGGCGCGCTTGCGGGCCGAGATGTCGGTGATGCTCCCGCGAACCCAGCGGTGGTCCGGGTGCGGCATCCGCAGCAGCCGGACCTCACAGTCGATCGGCTCTCCGTCGGCGTCGACGTGGGTCCACTCGAAGACGGGGGTCTCCCCCGCAGCGGCCGCCTCCAGCGCCGCGAGCGCGCGGTCGGCGCTCAGGCTCCCATCCGGCTGACGCTCGGGACTGACGTCGGCTGGCCCCAGCTCGAGCAGCTCGTCCTTGGAGCGCCCGAACATCTGTACCGCCCTCGGGTTGAGGTCGACGAAGCGCCCCTCGTCGACGTCGTAGATGACGATCGCCTCCGGGGCTCGCTCGACGAGCAAGCGAAAGCGCTCCTCGCTCTGCTGGAGGGCCTCGGCCTGTTCGGAGAGAGCGACACGAGCGCGGTACTCGGGCGTGATGTCGTGCGACATCATGCTCGCGTAGCGAACCTCCCCGTCCACCCGCAGCGGCCCGACCCAGGTACGGTACCGTGCCGAGCCGAGCGGCGTGTCGACCGCGGTCTCGTAGGAGCTCTTCTCCCCCTCCTCGAAGGCCAGCCGGACGGCTTCCCGTACCGCCGACTGATGCTCCTCGGGGATGTGCTCGAGCGCGCTCCGGCCGATGACGTCCTCGCGCGAGAACCCCTTCTCGAAGCGGCTCAGGTAGACGATGCGCAGCTCGCGATCGACGAGCAGCACCTGCAGGGGCGCATCTACGAACACCCCCATCGCGAGTTTCGCGAGCTCGTCGTCCTCCAGCACGGCGAGAAGTCTACGCCATGTCCTTCTTGGCAGCCTCGATGATGGTCTCTGCCATGACCAGGATCTGGTCCTCCTTCGGTCCCTCGACCATCACACGGAGCTTCGGCTCGGTGCCGCTCCAGCGAACGAGAACCCGCCCATGCTTGCCGAGCTTCTTCTCCACCGCGCGAATCGCCGTCCCGGTCTTGGGCATCTGAGCGAGCTTCTTCCGGGCCTCGAACTTTTCGTTCACCAGGACCTGGGGCACTCGGGTCATCACCTCGCTCACCAACTCCGAGAGCGGTCGCTCTTCCTCCGTCACGATGGCGAGGAGCTGGAGCGCAGCAACGAGCCCGTCACCGGTGGTCGCGTGGTTCATGAAGATCAGGTGGCCGCTCTGCTCGCCGCCGAAGCTCAGCTTCTTCTGTCGCAGCTTCTCGACCACGTAGCGGTCGCCGACGCTGCAGCGGAGGAGCTTGCCGCCCTCGGCTTCGAGCGCCCGCTCGAGGCCGAGGTTGCTCATCACGGTCGCGACGAGCGTCTTCCGGCGCAGCTTGCGCTTCCGAATCATCCGCGTCGCGCAGAGCGCCATGACCGCGTCGCCATCGACGACCTGCCCCTTCTCGTCGACCACGATGAGCCGGTCCGCGTCACCGTCGAGGGCGATGCCCATGAGCGCCTTGCGCTTCTTCACCTCGCGCGCCGCGTGCTCGGGGTGGAGCGCGCCACAGCGATGGTTGATGTTCTCACCGTTCGGCTCGTCGCCGAGCGCGTACACCTTGGCGCCGAGCTCGGAGAAGACCAGCGGCGCGACCTTGTAGGCGGCGCCGTGCGCCGCGTCGACGACGATCTTCACGCCGTCGAGGGTACGGTCGCTCGGGAAGGTGGCCTTCGCGTAGGCCACGTACCGGCCCGGGGCGTCATCGAGGCGCTCGGCTCGACCGACCCGCACCCCGGTGGGTCGCTTGGTGTCGAGGATGGTCGAGTCCATCAGATCCTCGAGCGCGGCCTCCTCGGCGTCCGGTAGCTTGAAGCCGTCGCTGGCGAAGAGCTTGATGCCATTGTCCTGATAGGCGTTGTGCGAGGCGCTGATCACGACCCCCACCTCGGCACGCATGCTGGTGGTCAGGTGGGCGATGGCCGGGGTCGGGAGCGGCCCGCAGAGCAAGACCTTGCCGCCCATCGCGCACACCCCCGCCGAAAGCGCGGTCTCGAAGAGGTAGCCGCTGATGCGGGTGTCCTTGCCGATGAGCACGCGGGGCCGATGCGAGACTCCCTTGGCCGCCTGATGGGTGACCGCGAGGCCGATCCGGAAGGCGAGCTCGGGGGTCATGGCGCCGGCGTTCGCGAGGCCGCGGACGCCGTCGGTTCCAAAGTAACGTCGAGACACGGCGCCGTTGTCCCAGAATTCGGGGGAAGCGTCGAGAGGAAGGCTCAGCCGGCAGGTGTGCTCGTCGGCTCACCGCCAGCGCTGGTCAACACGTGGCTCACGAGTGCTGCCTGGGTCCGCTGGCCGGTCTTGTCGAAGATCGCACGCAGCTGGGTCCGGACCGTGTGGGGGCTGACCGAGAGCTCCGTGGCGATCTCCGCCACGCTGATGCCCCGAATCAAGCGAGCCACGACACGGCTCTCGGCTGGAGTGAACCCATGCACGCGCTGCAGGTCGGACTCCGCCGGGATCGGGGGCGGGGACATCCGGTCCTGGCGGGCCGCCACGCCGAGGAGGTCGAGAACGACGTCGCTCATTCGGTCGAGCGCGAGCCGGCCGCGCCGAAAGGCCTCGTCTCGCCAGGTAGGGGCCGAGGCCATCTGCACCCGGTAGCGACCGAAGTGGGTGCCGACCTCCGCGTCGACCTGGGCGGGCTCGTCGCCCACCAGTGTCGGCAGCGCCCGCATCTCGCCGACCAGGGCGACCATCATCACCCGACTGCCGCGGTAGCTCTCGGGCATCGAGACGGTGAGCTCGACCGGGTCGGTGCTCGCGTCGACCTCGATGTCCCAGTGGGGAAACGAAGGTCGAGTGGCCTCCCAGCCGACCTTGGTGAGCATCCGGGGGGTCAGGAGCACGGACGCCGCGAGCTGTATCCAGGCGTTGACCTCGAGGTAGCCCTCGCCCACCGCCTCGATCTCCGCATCGGAGCAGCCGCCGTAGAGCCGCTCCAGGAACTCCGCCACCTCGTCCCAATCGACCCGCTCACCGAAGCGGGAGGGGTCGATATCGGCCAATCGGAGCCCATGCTCGGCCCCCACGACGTCATAGCCGGCCGCCTGCGCGTGCTCGCGCATGAAGCCATAGAGCTTGGCTGGAACCTCCCGCACGGTACTCCGAGAGTGAGGTCGCGCCCTCGCCAGGGCAAATGGTCAGGCGTCCGGCGGGAGGACGAGACCGACCTGGTCCTCGGGCACCCAGCCGCGCTCACCCCTGGGACCGCGCACCCGCACGTAGCCTGGCTCGCGGCCGACCACGTCGACTCGCTGGCCCTCGAGCAAGCGGTGGCGAACGCGCGCGCGGGGATCCGGGCCCTCGAGCACTCGAGCCCGGCCACTGACGACGATGCCCGGTTCGCCGGCACGAAAGACTCCCCGTTTGGTGGCGAGCAAGAGCCCGTCGCCGACGACCGCGGCGAGCAGGAGGACGGTCGCCACGGCGGACACGAGCCTCGCCCGACCGGAGAGCAGCCGCCAGCCCGCCATGGCCCCGAAGAGCGCCAGCCAGACGATGACGAAGGTCCACGCCAGGGCGCCCTCACCGAGGTCCCGGACCAGCGCCTGGCCGAGACTGCTGTGCTCGGCGAGCTCGACCTCGCCCTCCTCGGCGGCGAGCCGGTCCGCCAGGACGCGGCGCGCGCCGACCAGACCGGTCTTCGCGTCCGGGTCTCCGGGGCGGAGCGCCAGGGTCCGCTCGAAGTAGCGGATGGCCTCACCGTAGTGGCCCTGCTGGGCATGGACGGTGGCGAGGTCGAAGGCGACGTCCGCGTCGAGCACGCCCGCCTCCTCGAGGGATTCGTAGCTCGCCTGAGCGGTGGCGTGGTCACCGCGGATGGCGGCCTCGTTGGCCTCCGCGAAGGTGTCCTCCAGCCGCTGAGCGCTCGCGCTGCCGGCAAAGCCGAGGAGTAGGAGGACGCCGAGCGACCGGGTCACGCGGCCTCCTGATCGGGCACGAAGCGATCCAGCTGGGCCAGCAGCTCCTGGACCCGGCCGAGGCACGCCTCGCGCTCGGCCTTGCCCGCCCCCGCGGAGGAGAAGCGAGCGAAGTCGCAGCTCTCGAGCTCCTCGTCGAGCGCGAGGATGAGTGCGTCGTCCATGCCGCGTCGACGCAACGCGGAACGCAACTCCATCCGGGTCATCCCACCAACCGCTTCGCCGATGCGCGCCTCGACGGCGGCACCGAGCGCGCGGGCGACCTCTGCATAGAACGCGGTCGCCTGATCGTCGCCCATCAGCTCTCGGGCCGCGCCCAGCCGGCGCTTGGCGTCCTTCGCGCGGACCTTCGACGGGTCTGCCGCGGCACGTCGGCGGAGGCGGCGAATGCCGAAGAAGAGCGCGAAGCCCAGCGGGCCGAGGGCGACGAGGAGCCAGAAGAGTGCCCCGCTGGAGGTTGGCGTCGTCGCCCGGGCGAGCTCGCTCGAGCGGCGGACCGGACCAAAGGTGGGCGCGTTCTGGGCGGGCTGGGGCGCCGGGGTGCTGTCCATCACGCTCGGGTCGGTCGGGTCAGGGGTCGCCACGGAGGCGCCCGCGGCCGTGATGGTGAGCGCCTGGGTGGTGGCCGTCCCGTAGCGGCCGGTCGCCGGGTCGAAGGTCGGGATCGTGATCGCCGCGAGGCGGTGCTCGCCCGGGTCCTCGGGGACCACGAGCCACTCCAGGGTCCGGCTGCCGCCGACGATGTCGCCGTTCTGCTCGACCTGGTCCTCGATCTCCGGCTGCAGGATGCGGAGCCCGTCCATCTCTGGCAGGTCCGGTCGCACGTCGCGGAGGTTTCCCTGGCCGCGGGCGACCAGGGTGACCGTGACGGCGTCACCGGTGCGCACCTGGGCGCGGTCGGCGCTGAGCTCGAGTGCGAGCTGGCCGACGAAGACGTCGCCCGCGGGGACCGGCGGGGGAAGCGGCTTGGCCTGGACCGCCACCGGGACGCCCTCGCGCTCGAGTCGTTGCTGCTGCGGCTGGAAGAAGTCGAAGAGCGACCCGGTCTCGATGCCCATCTTGGGCGCGCCGATCTGAAGCTCGCCCTCCCGGAGCGGGAAGGCGGCGAAGCGCCGGATCACGTAGGCGTTGAACGCCACTCCACCGACCACCTGCCGGCTCGCGTCGAGGTTGCGCGTCGGCGGCAGCAGGTCGTGGACCCAGAACCCGTCGGCGGTGGGCTCCTGAATGACCTGCGGCGCGCTCCGGAGAGGGCGGCGGGTGTAGAGGTAGACCGTGACCGTGGTCTGCTGCCCGACGTAGGGGCTCGGCTGGTCGACGACGGTACGGATGAATGCCTGGTCGTCGTAGTTCGCGCCGTCGGCGCCCGGCGGAGCCGGCGAGGTCTGCTGCGTGACCGGGTCGACCGGCGACGGATCGGTGGGCGGCGGCGCCTGGCTGCCACCGACGACGATGGTGAGCGAGTTCGTCGTGTGGGTCTGGCCCGCGACGATCACGTCGGCGCCGGGGAGCTCGTAGCGCCCGGCCGCGCGCGGACGAAGCACGTAGGTGTGAATGGTGGTGGCGTGCACCATCTGCTGCTGCTGGCCGAAGCCGAAGCGGAACTGCATCGGTCGGCTGACCTGGCGGCTCACGACGTCGAACTGGCTGACGTCGGGGGCATCGACCCGCTGGACGTCACCGCCCTGGACGTCGGCCCGGATCTGCAGGCGGAACGTCTCGCCGACGGGCAGATCCGTCCGGTCCGCGGTCATCACCGCGGTGACCGTCTGCGCCGACGCCGCGCCGGGCCCGAGGGCGAGCGCGACCAGCGCGAGGGCGACCACGCGCCCGATGGAACGAAACGGCGCCATCACCAATCCATCGTCACCCGACGGTTCTCGCGGGATGCGCGAGCGCGGGCGCGGGCCCGCTGCAGGCTCTCCTCGTCGTCCTCGAGAGCATCGAGCACGCGCTCGACGTGACCGGGCAGGCGCTGTCCCCCGCCCCCTTCGTCCTGCGGCTCTTGGCCCCCCTGGCCGTTCTGCTCCTGCTGGTCCTGCTCGCCTTCGTTCGAGTCGGCACCCTGCTCCTGCTGGTCCTCGCCCCCGCCGCCCTCGTCCTGCTCGTCTTCGCCGGGGTCGCCCTGCTGGTCCTGCTGGTCCTCACCCTCGTTGCCCTGCTGGTCCTGCTGGTCTTGGTTGCCCTGCTGGTCCTGCTGGTCCTCACCCTCGTTGTCCTGCTGGTCCTGCTGGTCCTCGCCTTCGTTGCCCTGCTGGTCCTGCTGGTCCTGCTGGTCTTGGTTGTCCTGCTGGTCCTGCTGGTCTTGGTTTCCCTGCTGGTCCTGCTGCTGCTGGTCCTGCTGCTGCTGTTGTTCCTGCTCCTCCTGCTCCTGCTTCTCTTCCTCCTCGCGGATGCGACGGAGTGCGAGCTCGAGGTTCCAGGCGGCGTCACGGTTGCCGGGCTTCGCGCGAAGCGAGCGCCGGAAAGCGTCGGCGGCCTCACGGAACGAGGCCTGGGCGGCCTGATGGTCTTCCTCGGCAGAAGCGGCGTCGCCCTCCTGATAGAAGGCCAGGCCCAAATCGTAGTAGGCGTCCGCACGTACCTCGGCGGGTGCGTCGGGGTCGGCGGCGCGAAGGAAGGCCTCTCGCGCCTCGGGGAGTTGGTCGTTGGCCATCAGCGCCAGCCCGCGGTTGAGCTGGACCCGCGGCTCGTTCGGCAGCTCCTGGGCAGCCTGATCGTAGGAAGCCAGCGCGCCGGTCGCGTCGCCGTCGGCCATGCGCTCGTTGCCGTCCTCGACCGAGTCGTTGCGCGTCCGGAAGGGGTCCCACGCCTGAGCGCTGGTGGGCCACGCCGCGCCGAGCGCGAGCGCCGTGCTCATCAACATCGCCGTTCGTGTCATCGCTTCACCTTCTCGAGACCGGGCCGCTTCTTCTTCTTGGGCGGCCGCTTCTTCCGACGCCTGCGACCGATGAAAGCTTCCGGCAAGAGTGCTTCGAGCAGTAGGAAGAGGAACGCCGGCAGCAGGGCCAGAGCGTAGCGGTCTTCGTGGACCGTGACCTGCCGAGATTGGCGCTCGCCCTGCTTGAGCCGCCGAATCCGGCGGCGGACCTCTTCGAGCCCGACCCCGCCCTCGCGGGCGCGGACGAAGTGTCCGTCGGTGATCTCGGCCACCGAGCGCAGGGTCTCTTCGCCCTCTTCGGTGAAGGCGGTGGTGACCACGTTGCCGTCGTCGTCACGCATGTAGCCGGTCCAGGTGCCGTCTTGCGAGTAGGTCGGCACCGGCTCGCCGCTGCGGGAGCCGATGCCCACCGCGTAGACCTTGATGCCCGCGTCGGCGAGCTCTTCGGCCGCCTCGAGCGGGTCGCCCTCGTGGTCCTCGCCGTCGGTGAGCAGAACCACGACACGACCACGCTCCTGTTGGCGCTCTTCGTCGGCACGGTCCGCCGGGCGCTCGGAGCGTTCGAGGAGCCGCTTGCTCGAGATCAGCGCGCGCCCGATGGCGGTGCCACCAACGGGCATGTCGTAGGGTCCGAGGTCGCGGAGGAAGAGCCCGACGGCACCGTGGTCGATGGTCATCGGGAACTCCATCGTCTCGCCGGCGAAGGCGACCACGCCCACCCGGTCGCCCTCGAGCTCGTCGAGGAAGCGGACCAGCTCGGCCTTCGCCCGATCGATGCGGCTGGGGCGCACGTCGCGCGCGAGCATGCTCTTGGAGAAGTCCAGCGCGATCACCACGTCGGTGCCCCGCTGCCGGAGCCAGCGCGTGCGGCTGCCGTACTGCGGTCCAGCGAGCGCGACCACGACGAGCGCGAAGCCGAGCACCCAGAGCACCGCCCGCGCCGCACGCCAGCCGCTCGAGCGACCGGCCACGAGCGCCGCCACCGTCGAGGGGTCGCCGAAGCGCTTCGTCGCGCGCGAACGCAGCCGCCAGCGCAGGACCAGCAGGCCGATCATCGCCGGGACGAGCAGCAGGAACCAGAGCATGTCCCCGTCGCGCCAGGTCATGGCCACCTCCTGAGGAGGAGCACGCGAGTCAGCAGCTCGAGCAGCAGCAGCGCGAGACCCGGCCAGAGGAACGCGGGGAAGAGCTCGCCGAAGACCTGCCCGGCGTCTTCCATCTCGGTCTTCTCGAGCTCGTCGAGGATCTCGTGGAAGCTCCGCTCGAGCGATTGACGGTCGCCGACGCGGAAGTGCTCGGCGCCGGTGCGCTCGCTCATCCGCTCGAGGAGCTCGGGGTTCACCGGGAAGTTGCCGACGTCGAAGATCGGTTGGCCGAAGAGGCCGGTCCCACGCTTCACCCGGTTCTCTTCGGACTCGCCCATGAGGATGGTGAAGACCTTCACCTCCATGGTGGCGGCGAGCTCGGCGGCCTGGTCTGGGGTGACGTTGCCGGCGTTCGAGTCGCCATCGGTGAGCAGGATGATGACCTTGCTCTTCGCCTCCGAACGCCGGAGCCGGTTGAGGCCGGTGCCCACCGCGTTGCCGATGGCGGTGCCGCGGCCGTCGACGATCCCGAGCTCCATCTCGCTGATGACGTTCTTCAGCGCGTCCTTGTCGGTGGTCAGCGGCATCAGGGTGTAAGCGTCCCGACCGAAGACCACCGCTCCGATGCGGTCGTTCGGGCGGCGCGAGAGGAAATCGAGCACGACCTGCTGAGTGGCCTCGAAGCGCGTCGGCTCGATGTCGTCCGCCTGCATCGAGAGCGACATGTCCAGCACGAGCACGATGTCGATGCCCTCGACCTCGGCCGAGTCGCGCGCGTGAATGCTCTGCGGCCCCATCAGGCCGATGGCGAGGAGCATGACCGCGGCGACGCGCATGCCGGTGACGCTCGGTAGGAGCCAGACCCGCCAGCCGGGCTTGAGGACGCTCAGGTCGTGACCGCGGCTGACCTGGAGCCGTGGTCGGCTCCAGCGCTGCAGGTAGTGCGCGAGGAGCACCAGCGCCGGCGCAAAGAGGAGCAGGGCGGCCCAAGGACGCTCGAAGCGGAAGCTCCCGCTCTCGAGGGGGACCTCGTAGACCCCCTCGATCCAGTACGCGCAGGCGTACGCCGCCGGCACCAGGAAGAGCAGCGTCCAGAGGACCGGGAGGAGCGCGCGGACGGCCTTCACGACGGCGCCTCCCCGCTGGGCGGCTCTTCATCCGGGTCCGTGTCACGCGCCGGCGGCGGCGAGGTCTTGGGGATCAGGCGATCGGTCCCCGGCAACGTCGAGGGGATCTCCTCGAGCACTGGCGACGGAGTCTCGAGCGTGTCGCCCTCGTCGGCCTGGGGACGCATGGGCGACGGCCCTTCGGAGGTCGCGGGGATGTCCTTCCGCACCGGGGAGGGCGTCTCCGTCGTCTTGGGGATGTCGGCCGGCCGCAGCGGCGAGGGCGTCTCCATCGTCTTGGGGATCTCGGCCGGCCGCGACTTCACCTCCGGCTGGGGCGCCGCCGCATCGGCTTTCGGCATCCAGCGGTCGTCGCCTGCGGGCTCGGCCTCGGGTTCGGCGGATGTCGGAGCCGCCTCGGAGGCGTCCGTCTTCGGCATCCAGCGGTCGGCCTCGCTCTTCGGCTCTTCGGGAGCGCTGGCGGACTCGAGCGTTTCCGGCTCGGCGGCCGGCGGCGGCGCAGCCTTCGGCATCCACCGGGCATCTTCGTCCGTGGGCTCGGGAGCGCGGGTCGCCTTCCCTTCGGTCGCCTCGGTCGGCTCGACACTCGGCTCGGCGTTTGGAGTCGGCCCGGCGCCCGGCCGCGGCGTGGTGGCACGGACCAGCCGGAACGCGCCAGCGAGCATCTGCTCGGTTTGCTCCGCGGTCGCGTCGGCGCGGGCGAACTTCACCAGATCGCAGTCGCTCAGGAGCGCCTGCACCTCGTCGATGCTGATCCCGCGGACCTTCCGAGTCCGCAGCGCGGCGATGACCTCGTCGGACGTGCTCTCGAGCCCCTCGAAGCCGTAGCGATGGCCGAAGTACTCGCGTACCGCGTCGCTGACGCCATCCACCCATGCCTCGCCCTCGCCGACCTCGAGCATCCGGTCGCGCTCGCGGCGGAGCTCCTCGAGCTTCTCGAGGGCGATCTCCTCTGCCGGTCGCGGCGGTGGCGGGGGCGCCTCGGCCTTCTTCCGACGGCGCCACCAGCGCGCGAAGAGCAGCGTGGCGAGCGCCGTGAAGAGGATCAGCCCGAGCGCGCCGAGGACCCACCAGAGCGTGTCGTCGTCCTGCCAGACCTCGACGGGCTGGGTCGGTGGCTTGGGCTGGGCGTCCGGCTCGTTGCCGAGCACCGAGCCCACCTCGACCGGAAGCGCCTCGGTCTCCACCTCGCCGACTACCTGGTCGGCGGTGACGACCCGAACGCGAATGGGCGGGATCTCGGTCGGCCCCGGCTCGAGCGCGAGGAGCTCGAGCTCGAAGACGTGAGTGGTGCGGTCGCCGTTCTCGACGCGGCTCGAGCGGCCGCGGTCGAGGACCTCGAAGATACCGAACTCCTGATCCTGCGGCACCGCGATGTCGTCGCCGGCGAGGGCGTCGACGCGCAGCTCGAGGGTGAGCACGTCGCCAGTCATCAGACCGGACTCGGGCGACACCCGCAGCTCGAGGCGGGGCTGATGCTCGGCCGGTAGCTCGGGGTCCTCGGACTCCGGCTCGGGCTCGAGATCGGTTCCCGGGTCCAGATCGGCGTCGGCATCCGGATCGGCGTCGGGGTCCGGAATCGGCGCCGCGGGGTCCGGCGTCGCGGTGTCGGGGTCCGGCGTCGCGGTGTCGGGGTCCGGCGTCGCGGTGTCGGGGTCCGGAGTCGCGGTGTCGGGGTCCGGAGTCGGCGCTCGGCCGATGGAGTCGGTGACGGTGTCGGGATCCGGGTCGGCCTGCGGCGCCGGTGCGGGCGCCACGGGCTGCGGCACCGGCTGCGGCACCGGCTGCGCGGCAGCCGGCCACGCCAACGAGAGACAGAGGGCGACGAGCGCCGCTCTCATCGAGCCGCCATCCGCTTCTGGCGTCGGCGGAAGAGATCCGCGATCGGCCGTGCGTAGTCTCCGTCGGTCTTCACCGTGACATGGTCTACGCGCAGCCGACGGAAAAGCTGTTCTCGCCGAGCGCGCTGAGTGTGGACGCTCCGGGCGAAGGCCTCGCGGACCCGGGCATCGGAGGTGTCGACCTCGACGAGCTCACCGGTCTCCAGATCCTCGACCAGCGCCACGCCCACGTCCGGCAGCTCCTCCTCACGCGGGTCGACCACCTGCACGGGGATCAGGTCGTGACGCTTCGAGGCCACTCGGAGCGCTCGCTCGTAGCCCTCGTCGATGAAGTCGGAGATGCAAAAGGCGACGCTCCGTCGCTTGCTCAGGCTACCGAGCAGGTCGAGCGCGGTCCGGAGGTTGGTTCCCTCCCCCTCCGGCTGTGCGTTGAGAATCTCGGTCACGACGCGCATCACGTGCCCGCGCCCCTTCTTGGGCGGCACGAAGCGCTCGATGCGATCGGTGAAGAGAATCAGGCCGACACGGTCGTTGTTCTTGATGGCGCTGAACGCGAGGAGCGCCGCCACCTCGGCGACCGCTTCGATCTTCGGACGTCCGACCGAGCCGAAGCGTTCCGAAGCGCTCAGGTCGACCAGGAGCATCACGGTCATCTCGCGCTCTTCCGTGAAGACCTTCACGTAGGCGTCGTTCATCCGCGCGGAGACGTTCCAGTCGATGAAGCGGACGTCGTCTCCCGGCTGGTACTGACGGACCTCGGCAAAGGCCATCCCCCGGCCCTTGAAGACGGAGTGGTACGACCCTGCGAGCTGTTCGTTCGCCAGCCGAGAAGTGAAGATCTCGATCTTCCGGAGCTTCTTGACGAGGTCCTTGGGGATCATCTCGGTTCAGGGAACTTCGACGGCCTCGAAGATGCGGCGGACGAGCGCCTCGCTGGTGATCTCCTCCGCCTCGGCCTCGTAGGTCCGGATGATGCGGTGGCGGAGCACGTCGGGCCCGATGGCCTTCACGTCCTCGGGGGTCACGTAACCGCGGTGCTTCACGAAGGCGTGAGCGCGCGCCGCGACGTTCAGGGCGATCGAGGCTCGGGGCGAGGCGCCGTGAGCGATCATGTCCTGGAGCTCGCGGAGGCCGGCGTCCTGTGGGTTCCGCGTCGCGGTGACGACATCGACGATGTAGTCCTTGATCTTCTCGTCCATGTAGACGTGCCCGATCGTCTTGCGCGCCTCGAGCAGCTGCTCCGGCGTGGCGACCTGCCGAACGTCGAGCGGGCTGGTGCCGTCCTCACGCGGGCCGAGGAGCAGGTGGTCGGCCATCCGCTCCATGATCTTCCGCTCTTCCTCGACGGTCGGGTAGTCGACCTTCACGTGCATCATGAAGCGGTCGACCTGCGCCTCGGCCAGCGGGTAGGTGCCCTCCTGCTCGACCGGGTTCTGCGTCGCCATGACCATGAAGGGGGGCTGCAGCTTGTAGGTCGTGTCGCCGATCGTGACCTGCAGCTCCTGCATCGCCTCGAGCAACGCGCTCTGCACCTTCGCGGGGGCACGGTTGATCTCGTCGGCCAGCACCAGGTTCGCGAAGATCGGCCCCTGCTTGGCGCTGAACTCTCCGGTCTTCTGGTTGTAGATGACCGTACCCACGACGTCGGCGGGCAGCAGATCCGGCGTGAACTGGATCCGGGAGAAGGTCGCCGAGACCGTCTTGCACAGGGTGTTCACCGTCAGGGTCTTGGCGAGACCGGGCACGCCCTCGAGCAGCACGTGGCCGCCGGTGAGGAGCCCGATGACGATCCGCTCGACCATCGCCTCCTGTCCGACGACGACTTTCCGAACCTCCTGGAGGATCGGGTCGATGAAGGCGCTCTCGCGCTGCACCAGGTCGTTGATGGCTCGAACGTCGATCGTCATGGGTCTCCCAGAGTGCGGGACCGTCGATCGGCCCCGGGACGGGGCGGGCTAGCACGGGTCCCGCGACCGGAGCAACAGCCCGCAGCGCATCCGATTCCATCGCGATCCCCGGATGATGCGCCCCCTGACGTCCCCAAACGAGGCTACGCGTGGAGCGGTGATCGCCCACAGAGGGTGGCTCGGGCGCGGCCCGGCCGTTGGAGCCCGGGTGCGAGACGGGCACGCCGAGGGCATGCGATGGCTCCTCGCCGATGCGCGCGCCGCGATGGCCAGCGGCCCTTCGGTCGATGGTGAAGCCCTGCGCTCCGCGGCCACGTCCTCGTCCCCGCGGAGTAGTGTCCTCCGGCATCGTGGCTAGGCTGCCGCGATGGAGCTGGCCCGCATCCCACTCTTCGACCGACTGGCCGCCAGCCGGTCCGTGCTGATCGCCGGGGCCGGCGGTGGCTTCGATGTCTTCTGTGGCCTCCCCCTCGCCTTCGCGTTGGAGGCCCAGGGAAAGCGGGTCCATCTCGCGAACCTCTCGTTCTCGGACCTACGCGAGGTCGACGAACGGCTCTCTGCTTCGGTGGCCGTGGTCGACGCCTTCAGTGATGGCGACGACCGGTACTTCCCCGAGAAGCACCTCTGTCGATACTTCGCCGAAGCGGAGCACACCCCTCGGCCCATCTACGCGATCGAGAAGCTCGGGGTCGCGCCGGTCCGAGAAGGGTACGAAACGCTGATCGAGACGCTCGGGGTGGATGCGCTCCTACTGGTCGACGGCGGCACCGACCTCTTGATGCGTGGCGACGAGGCGGGCCTCGGCACACCCGTCGAAGACTCGACCTCGCTGGTCGCCACCGCGACCCTCGACGTGCCGACCAAGCTCGCGCTCTGCCTCGGCTTCGGCATCGACACCTATCACGGGGTCTGCCACGCCCACTTCCTCGAGAACCTCGCCGCACTCGTGAAGGCCGACGCCTACCTCGGGAGCTTCGGTCTGCTCGGCGCGATGCCCGAGGTCCGGCGCTACCTCGACGCGCTCGCCTTCGTCCACGGCGCGATGCCCCGGCGACCGAGCATCGTGAACCACTCGATCGCGTCGGCCATCGAGGGCGAGTTCGGCGACCACCATCGGACCGAGCGTACCCAGGGGAGCGAGCTCTTCATCAACCCGCTCATGAGCCTCTACTTCGCATTCGAGCTCGAGCCGCTGGCGGACCGGCTGCTGTACAGAGAGCAGATCGAGGGCACCCGGACCGCCTTCGAGGTGGCCGCTCGCATCGAGGCGTTTCGGCACCGGGTCGAGCGTCGACCGCGGCGTGTGCTCCCCGTCTGACCGACGCTCAGAGGCCCAACGGGGTCGTCCAGCCGTAGCCGGCGAGCTCGCGGAGGTCCGTCTCCATCTGGTTGACGCTCACCACCAACGCGATCCGATCGGCCCGCCAGAAATAGAGGTAGGTCAGATACCCGCCGATGCCACCGGTGTGGCCGTAGATCGCGTTGGTGCCATCATCCTCGATGAACGCCCCCATCCCGTAGTCGGGCACGGGGCTTCCATCGTTCAGCGTGGCCGGAGTCAGCATGAGCTCCATGCTCTCCGCCGACAGGAGCCGCCCCCCATAGAGCTCTGCGCCCCAGCGGGCGAGGTCGGCGGGGGTCGAGACCATCGCGCCGGCAGCCCATCCGAACGATGGGTCGACCCTCCCGGTCACGTTTTCGCCGGCGGCGTCGTAGCAATCCACGATTGCGGGGTTGGCGTCGCCGGAGGCGGCCACGTAGGTGTCTCGCAACGCGAGCGGGTCCAAGAAGCGCCGCTGGATCTCTTCCTCGTACGACCGGCCGGTGACCGCCTCGATCGCCAGCCCGAGAAGCACCCAGTTCGTGTTGGAGTACTCCCACGCGCTCCCGGGTTCGAAGCGGAGCTCGGGCTCGTGCGCGACCGCCCAAGCGACCAACTCGGCGGGGATCCACGGGCGCCCGTCGTCGAAGGAGCCGACGTAGTTGTAGCTGGCGATTCCGCTGGTGTTCGTCATGAGGTGCCGAACGGTCACACCGAGTCCGTCGTAGTAACCGGCCACCCACGCTTCGAGCGGGTCATCCAGGGAGAGGGAGTCTTCCTCGACGAGCTGGAGGATCGCCGCCGCGGTGAAGGTCTTGGTGATGCTCCCCACACGGACCGAGCGCCCCGGCGTCCAGAGCTCGGCATCCTCTCGGCGCGCGTGACCCGCGGCGCCACTCCACAGCTGGCGCTCGTCGGTGTAGGCCAATCCGAAGGCGGCGCCGATGAGGCCCAGCTCGGTGACCGCGTCGTCCAGCTGGTCCTGCATTCCGCTCGCCGTCGCATCGTCGACGTTGCCCCATCCTTCGGCCCCGGCGTCCACGACGGCCGCCGCATCCGGCGCACCGCCGTCGAGGCGCCTGGTGTCGCCCGCATCATCGGAGCAGCCACAGACGGCCAGAACGAACACCAGCGTCCACCGTTCCACGTGCCCACGATATCGGCGTTGGACCGACGCTGCCATCGGCGTGGGCCAGTCTCGACGGGCCAGATTCGGGAGCGGAGCTATAGTCCGCGCCGATGAAGCGACACGACTACGACGTTCTGGTCATCGGCAGCGGGCCCGGAGGCGAAGGCGCGGCCATGAAGTCCGCCAAGGAGGGCAAGCGGGTCGCCGTCGTCGAGCGCTATCCTCAGCTCGGCGGGGCGTGCACCCACTGGGCGACCATCCCCTCGAAGACCCTCCGCCACACCGTCGGCACCCTGATGGATCTGCGGACGAGCCCGCTCTTTCGTGAGTGTGCGACCCAGCTCGACGTGACCTTCGCGGACCTGGTGCGTACCGCCAACACGGTCATCGCCAAGCAGGTCACCGTGCGGACCTCGTTCTATGATCGGAACCACGTCCGGGTCTTCCACGGCCGGGCGAAGCTGAAGGACGAGCACACCGTCGAGGTCACCCGCGACGACTCGGTGGTCGAGACCATCACGGCCGAGAGCATGATCCTCGCGGTCGGTGGCCGGCCGTACCGCCCGCCGGAGGTCGACTTCTCCCACCCGCGGATCTTCGACAGCGACACCATCCTGAAGCTCGACCACACGCCCTCGTCGATCACCATCTACGGTGCCGGTGTCGTCGGCTGCGAGTACGCGTCGATCTTCCGCAACCTCGGGTCGAAGGTGAACCTCATCAACACGAGGGACAAGCTGCTCTCCTTCCTCGACGACGAGATCATCGACGCCCTCGCCTACCACCTCCGCGACGGCGGCGTGCTCATCCGGAACAACGAGGAGATGAAGCGGGTGACGCCGACGGACGACGGCGTCGTGCTCAGCCTGAAGTCGGGCAAGAAGCTCCGGAGCGACGTGCTCCTCTGGGCCAACGGTCGCACCGGCAACACCGATGGGCTCGGCCTGGACTCGGTCGGCATCGAGCCCAACGGCCGCGGACAGATCGAGATCGACGAGAGCTACCGGACCACCGTCCCTCACATCTACGCGGTCGGTGACGTCGTCGGCTTCCCCAGCCTCGCCAGCGCGGCCTACGATCAAGGCCGATTTGCCGCCAACCACCTGATGTTCGGTGTGTGCGACGCGAACCTCGTCGAGAACGTGCCGACCGGCATCTACACGATGCCCGAGATCAGCAGCGTCGGGCCGACCGAGCGCGAGCTCACCGACGCGCAGGTCCCCTACGAGGTGGGCCACGCGCTCTTCCGCAGCCTGGCGCGCGCGCAGATCACCGGCTCGACGGTGGGCATGCTGAAGCTGCTCTTCCACCGCGAGACGATGCAGGTGCTCGCGATCCACTGCTTCGGCTACCAGGCGTCGGAGATCCTCCACATCGGGCAAGCGATCATGTCGCAGAAGGGCGACGCGAACTCGATCATGTATTTCATCAACACCACCTTCAACTACCCCACGATGGCCGAGGCCTACCGGGTCGCCGCGCTCAACGGCTACAACCGGGTGCGCGAGCTCGAGGGTCTCGACACCGATTCGGTCGTCCCGCCCGCCCCTCGATGACGCGCTGAGCGGCTGGCACACGACTCCGCCCCGGCCTCGCGTTCGTCGA
Organism: uncultured Sandaracinus sp.; assembly: GCA_964462035.1. Taxonomy (GTDB): domain Bacteria; phylum Myxococcota_A; class Polyangia; order Polyangiales; family Houyiibacteriaceae; genus UBA1660. The sequence goes on along the minus strand of CAYXAP010000037.1, from coordinate 2,643 downwards.
CCGAGCCGCACGCTCGCCCCCGTGGAACCGGGGTGTTTCAGCGCGCAGCATCGACCGTTTCATCGCGTTTCGAGCGCGGCGGATCCCACGTGGATTCGCCGGTGTGCGAGCGCTGGCACGAAGGTCGCTAGGGAACGGGGCAGCCATGACCATCGCCCTCCCCACCCTCCTCCTCGGCCTCACCCTGGCCATCCTCATCGGCCTGTCCCTCGGGCTCCTCGGCGGAGGTGGATCGATCCTCACGGTTCCGATCCTCGTCTACGCGCTGGGACTGGAGACGCACCTGGCCATCGCCACGTCGCTCTTGGTCGTCGGCGCGACGAGCCTCGCGGCGCTGATCCCACATGCCCGCTCCGGCCGGGTCCGCTGGAAGACCGGTTTCCTCTTCGGCGGCATGAGCATGGTCGGCGCCTTCGCGGCGGGCCGCGTGGCGCACTACATCCCAGGGGTCATCCTGCTGCTGGCCTTCGGCGCCATGATGGTGGTGACCGCGGTCGCGATGATGCGAAAGGGGAAGAAGCCTCCGGCACAAGCGGACCCCGACGCCGAGCGCTCCTACGTGAAGATCCTCGTCGAGGGTCTGGTGGTGGGCGCCGTGACCGGTCTGGTCGGCGCCGGCGGCGGCTTCCTGGTCGTGCCCGCGCTCGTGTTGCTCGGCGGCCTGCAGATGCGTGAGGCGGTAGGCACCTCGCTGCTGGTCATCGCGATGAAGTCGGCCGCGGCCTTCGCCGGCCACGCGACGTCGGTCGAAATCGACTACGCCCTGGCTGGTATGGTCACCGGCGCGGCCATCCTCGGCAGCTTCGTCGGTGCAGCGCTCGCGCAGAAGGTCCCCCAGGACGTACTGCGGCGTGGCTTCGCCTGGTTCGTCGTCGTGATGGCGGTCTTCCTACTCGCGCAGGAGCTTCCCCGGGCCTTCGGTGTCGAGGTGTCGCTCGGCGTGGACTGGCCTTGGATCGTCGGGCTCTTGGTGCTGCCCCTGTTCGGCGGCGTGGTCGACCTGGTGCGGATGAGCAACCGCCGGCAGGTCGCAGCAGCCGCCTGAGCTACGAGCTCAGAAACGGGCACCCAGACCGAGGGCGAGGGTCAGCACCGCCTCCTGCTCACCGACTCGGTGCCTCGGCCCGGCGCGAAGGAGACCCACCCGACCGGAGACGCTCCAACGCTCACCGAGCTCGGCGGAGGTGCCCACGCCCGCCGTCCAACTCGGGCTCGCGCGCAAGGCGACCGAGCCGTCATTGGCGGGCTGCTGGCGCCACCACACGGCGGGGCCGGCGTCCAACGAGAGCCGGAGCCGACCCAGGTGGCCATCGACGCGCAACACGCCAGCCATCGCAGGGGACCCCGTGAGGAACGCGAAGGCACCAGCGGAGAGGGCGGGGTGCAGACGCACGGTCGCCTCGAGCGTCGCGCCACCGCTCCATCGGCCGCCGTAGACGGCCATCGGTCCACCGACCAGCTCGAAGCGCGGCGCTCGCTCGGGCGTCGGCTCCGGCGGCGGCGTCGACTCGGTCGCGATGCGCGGTGGTGGCGCCGTCCACTCCGTCGGGGGCTGCACGGGTCGCGGAGGGGGCGAGGCCTGCATCGGCAGCGCGGCGCGAAGCGTCTCGGCGATCACCAGCGGCGCGATGCCGGGGTCGTCGCTGACCTCGACCGTGGCGCGCTGCACGCTCCCTTCCGGCCGGACCCACAGGCTGACGCTCCCCCGGTGATGGTCCAGCACGGCGGCCGCGCCCGTCTCGTCGAAGAGCGCGAGGGCCTCGCCTTCGTCGATCGGTGCAGGGGGTGGACCGGGGCGGAGCTCGAAGCCGACGAGGCCGAGCTCGGCGCCGAGCAGCTCGCGGAAGGGGCCCTCCGGTCCGTAGTAGAGGGCGACCCGCGGGTCGTCGGCGCGAGCGCTCGTGGCCAGCAGCGCCCACGTGGCGAGCCCGATCGCGATCCATCGCTGCGTTGGCCGGAGCATTCTCCGCTGGGCAGTCTCACCCGCTCGGCGCGCGATCGCCACCGGCTCAGAGTCCGTCGAGGCCCGCCAGGGGGTACTTCGGCCGCATGGCGCCCCCGTGGCCGACGCAGCGCCCCTGCTCGCAGATGGCCTCATCGGGAACGTAGACGAGCTCGTCGGACTCTCGACAGGCACCACAGCGCAGACCCCGGGGCCGGCGACCACATTTGTGACGGTTGGCGCGGATGGCTCGCCGGAGCTCCGCTCGTGACCACACGGTTGGATGGGAGCCGGGACACGAGCAGTAGGAGCAGGGCCGCTCGTCGGTCAGCACACAATCACGATCGTGCCGGCACTCGGGACGACCCTCGGGCGGATCGGGCGCGACGCACTCACGGCGATGACAGAGCGGTCGACACCGCGGGCAGTCGGCGGGCGAGGTGCAACTCTGGGCGCAGGCGTCGTCGCCGCAGCAGGTGGGGGTCGCCGCGGGCTCGGTCGAGTCCGGATCCACCGCGAGGGCGGCCTCGATCTCGGAGGTCGACATCGAGGCCACCGCGGACGCCATCTGCAGGTCCGACGGCGAGTCCGACGCCGACGCCGACGCCGACTCCGACTCCGACGCCGACGCCGACACCGACTCCGACGCCGACGCCGACGCCGACTCCGACGCCGACTCCGACGCCGACTCCGACGCCGAC
>CAYXAP010000036.1:35161-83735 GCA_964462035.1 uncultured Sandaracinus sp. | reverse complement strand
GACCCGGTCGTCTCGTCCGTGGTCGCCGTGGTCTCGGGTTCTTCTTCCCCGCCGCAGCCGAGGGCCAGCGCCAGAACGAGCGCGACGCTCGAACAACCGTACTTCGCGAGCATCCGCATGTTCATCCCTTCAGGGCGTTGGCGGCGATCACGATGCGCATGATCTCGCTGGTGCCCTCGTAGATTTCCGTGATTCGAGCGTCCCGGTAGTGGCGCTCCATGTCGTACTCCTTGGAGTACCCGTAGCCGCCGAAGATCTGCAGCGACTGGTGCGTGACCCGGGTCGCCATCTCCGACGCGAAGAGCTTCGCCATCGCCGACTCCTGCGTGTGGCGCACCGACTTGTCCTTCGTGGCCTGATCCTTGAGCCAGGCGGCACGCATGATGAGCACGCGGGCGGCGTCGAGCTCCATCGCCATGTCGGCGATCTTGAACTGGATGGCCTGCTTCTTGGACAGCGGCTCGCCGAACGCCTTGCGCTCCTGGCTGTAGGCCACGGCCTTCTCGAACGCGGCGCGCGCGATGCCGAGGGCCTGGGCGGCGATCCCGATGCGGCCACCGTCGAGCGTCGACATGGCGACCTTGAAGCCCATGCCCTCGTCGCCCACCCGGAGGCGGTCGGGGACTCGGCAGTTCTCGAAGAACATCGTGCAGCTGTGCGCCGCGTGGATGCCGAGCTTGTGGTCCCGCGGCTGCGGGTTGAACCCCTCGGTGCCCTTCGGGACGATGAAGGCGGTCGTGCCGCGCGAACCGAGGTCCCGGTTGGTGTTGCAGAAGACCAGGATCATGTCGGCGTGCGGGCCGTTGGTGATCCAGTTCTTGCTACCGTCGATGACCCAGTCGTCGCCGTCGCGGACCGCGACCGTCTGCATGTTGGAGGCGTCCGAGCCGCTGCTCGGCTCCGTGAGCCCGAAACAGCCGAGCTTCTGGCCCTGCGCGAGCGGCTCGAGCCACTCCTTCTTCTGCTCGTCCGACGCGAACTTGAGCAGCGGGTCGCAGACCAGCGAGTTGTTCACCGACATGATCACGCCGGTGGACGCGCAGGCTCGGCTGATCTCCTCGATCGCCAGGGCGTACGACACGTTGTCCATCCCGGCGCCGCCGTGGTCGTCGGGGACCGCCACGCCCATCAGGCCCAGCTCGGCCATGCCCTTGACGAGCTCTTCGGGCCAGCGCCCCTGCTCGTCGAGCTCGCGGGCCTTCGGGGCGACTTCACGCTCCGCGAAGTCCCGGGCCATCTTTCGCACCATCTGCTGTTCTTCGGTCAGCTCGAATTCCATGGGCGGCGGAGATTGGCAGCGGAGCGCCCTGCGGTCAACGGCCCAACCCCGCCCGATTCGAGGAATCGGAAATGTTTTCGGCCCCTTTTCGTAGCAATTACGAAGCCGCACCCCCGACCCCCATTGCCTCCGTCACCGGCTCGACCGATGATCCGGGGCAGCACCCTCACCCTGTGGAGCTCCCATGTTCGTCCTCAACCCCGTCTATCTCCTGCTCACCTGGGCCGCGACCGCCGTGGCCTTCTTCGCCGCCTCCAAGTTGGTGAAGGGCGTGAAGATCGAGGGAGGCGTCGGCACCCACTTCGTGATCGCCGGTGTCTACGGCCTGCTGATGGCCACCCTGGGCTTCCTCTGCCTGAAGCCGCTCTTCCACATGGTCACCCTCGGCTCGTTCCTCGTGCTGGGGCTGAGCGCGGTGATCAACCTGATGGTCGCGACCGTGGTCATCGCCGTCACCGACAAGCTCAGCAAGCGACTGACGATCTCTGGCCTCGGCAGCGCCTTCTTCGTGGCGCTCATCCTGAGCCTGACCCTCTTCGCCAAGGACTTCCTCCTCGGCCGCATGTGACCCTCCGCCAAGCCGGAGGACGCAGCGCAAGCGCGAGGCGAGGAGCGATTCACTCGCGACGAGGCGGGGGATTCTCTCAAAATCCCCCCAGGAATCAGCGCGCGCGTTCGCCACCGTCGGCGGCGAGCACCTGACCGGTGACGTAGCTGCCGGCCTCGCTGCACAAGAGCAGCGCTGGCCCGGCCATCTCTTCGGGGCGACCACCGCGGCGCATGGGCACACGGGACAGGAGCTTGTCCTTGATCTCGGGCCCCACCTCGGCGGTCATGTCGGTCTCGATGAAGCCCGGCGCGAGGCCGTTGACGCGGATCCCGTCGCGGGCCCACTCGATGGCCATGACCTTCACCGCGTGGACCAGGCCGGCCTTCGCGACGCCGTAGGGCAACGTCCCCGGCTGGCCACCGAGACCCCAGACGCTCGCGACGAGCAGCACGGCGCCGCCGCCCCGCTCCTTCATCTGCGGGTAGGCCGCCTGGGCGCACGCGAGCGACCCGAGCACGTGCAGCTCGTGCATCCGCCGCATCTCGTCGAGCGAGACCTCCGCGGCCTTGGCGGCCGACGAGAGCCCCGCTGCGCACACCAGCACGTCGGTCCCACCGCTCGCTTCGGCAACCGCAGCGAAGAGGGCCGCGACCTGCGAGGCATCCGAGACGTCGCAGCCCACTCCCCGAACGCCGCCGATGGCTTCGGCGTGCTCCGCGGCGCTCTCGGCCGTGCGGGACGTGATCCAGACCTCGGCGCCGGCGTCGCGGAAGGCCTCCGCGATCGCACGGCCGATGCCCCGGCTACCTCCGGTGACGACGGCGACCTTCCCGTCGAGGCGAAAGGCATCGACGCTCATCGAAGCGCTCGACGAGCGCGCGAGGCGAGCGGGCCCTCGGGGTCGAGCTCCAGGTAGCGCTCGTAGGCTTCCCGAGCCTCCGGCGCGTTTCGACCGGAGAGCGCCTCGCCGAGATAGAAGTGCGCCTCGGATGGCGCACCCTCGATGTCGACGGCGGCACGCAGCGCCTCGGTCGCGCCTCGCTCGTCGTCCTGGTCGAGGGCGACTCGCCCCTTCAGCACCAGCGCTCGGGCGCGAAGCCCCGGCGGTCGAATGCGTCGCTCGAGACTCTGGAGCGCAGTGGCCACGTGGTCGGCCGCGTCGCGCGCCTTGTCGCCGCGGAGTAGGACCTCGGCGAAGCCGAGCAGGGCCTCGGGGTGTCCCTCGTCGGCCTCGATGACCGAGGAGAAGACCTCTGCGGCGGCCTGACCGGAGCCCGCCTGTCGGAGCGCCTCGCCGTAGAGGGCGCGGACGTCCGTGGTGGCGCCCTCCCCTTCGGCCAGCGGCCGCAACGCGCGAACCGCGTCGCCCGGCTCCTGCTTCGCGAGCGCCAAGCGCCCGGCGACCAGCTGCGCGCTCGCGAGCTCCTTCTCGGAATCGCGGAGCCCGTCGAACTGCACCGACGCATCATCCAAGCGGCCGAGGCCGATGAGCGCCTCCACCCGCCCGAGGCGCGCGACCACGGCCATCGAGCGCCCCTGACCGCTTCTCGCGAGTGACTGATAGTTCTCGTCGGCTTCTTCGAACTTGCCGCTGTCGAGGAGCAGGTAGCCCAGCTCGATGCGCGCGTCGTCGAAGCTCGGGGAGAGCTCGAGCGCCTCGCGGAAGCTCGCCTCCGCTTCCTCGGCGTCGCCGTGGATGCGTTTCGCCCGACCCATGAGGTAGTGGCCGTCCGGATCCCGTGGCGCCGCGGAGGTGACCGACTCGAGCGCCTCCAGCGCGTCGTCGTTGGCGCCCTCGGCGAGCGCGACCTCGGCCAACGCGAGAGCGGCGTCGGGGTCTCCCGGCGCATCTCGCACGAGCCGCTTGGCTTCCCGCAGCATGCCACGGCTGGTGCCCGTCTGCGCCCGTGCGCGAAGGAGCAGGGATTGCATCTCGATCGACGGCTCTTCCTGGCCCTCGACGAAGGCCTGGAGCGCGTCGACGGTCGCGCTCAGCGACTCTTCGCTGCCGACCAGGAGCGCGGCTCGAGCGCTCGCGCGGAGCACGTCCGGGTCCTCGCTGGAGAGCGGCGAGAGCACGCGCAGGGCGCCGACGCCGTCGCGGCGTGCCACCATGATCTCCGCGAGCAGCTTGCGATACTCGGGGATGGCCGGCGCGGCGGATACGGCGGCGGTCGCCGCCTGCTGTGCGCGCGGCAACTCACCGAGCGCGAAGGCGGCCGATGCGACCAGCGCCTGCAGCCGCGGTTCGGTCGCGCCCGCTCGAGCGGCCTCCTCGACCGCTGCCTCGGCGGGCGGCAGATCCCCCTTTCGGCGGAGCAGCCGAGCGCGGGTGAGGTGAAAGAGGACCTCGTCGGTCGGGGCGCCCTTCTCGAGCCGCTCCTCGAGCGGTCCGAGCGTCGCCAGGATCGCGTCGGGCTCGCCGTCGTCGGCAGCGAAGTACTGCTGCCAGAGGCTGGCCCGCAGATGGCCCTCGTACTGTTCGAGCACGGCGCCGATGTGTTCGTCGGCTTCCTCCGCGCGACCGCCTTCGGAGGCGTCCTCGGCAAGCGCGAGGTGCGCGGCCGCGAGACCCGGCGCCTCCTCGATCGCACGCTGCAGATGCTCGAGCGCGCGCTCGTCACCGAGCCGCTGCTCGAGGCGACCGATCAGATAGAGGCTGGCGGCGTCGTCGGCCGCGGCCTCTCGTGCCGCGTTCAGGGCCTCTTCGCCCTCTTCGCTGTTGCCCTCCGCGTAGAGCAGGACGGCGCGCGTGGCCTTCACGCGAGGGCCGTCGACCCCCACCCGGCCGGCCAGGTCGAGACTCGGTCGCAGGTAGCCGGGCTGGAACGAGCCATCTTCGAGGGCGCGCTGACCGTGCACGAAGAGGAGCGTGTTCGGCCCCTCCTGCTGGAGCGGGTGGAGCTCACGCGCCTTTCGCAGGTTCCGCTCGGCGTCGATCAGGTTCTCGTGATCGCCGCGGAGCGCATCCTCGGCGGCACCGGAAGCGAGCTGCGCCGCCTCCTTCTCTTGCTCGCCGATCCAGTACTGATAGCCGAACCAGGCACCCGCCACGACGCCGACGCCGAGCACCCAGACGGCGATGTGGAAGCCGAGGGTCTTGGTCTGAACGGGTTTGCTGGCAGACGCGGAGGCCCACGCGCGCGGCTCGCCGTCGGGCTCCTCGAAGAGCCGCTGCTGCCGGAGCATGCCGAGCACCGCGTCGACGTTCTCGCCCTGGCCGGCGTTCCCACCGAGCGCGACGTCGTCCGGCCGCTCGGGGGGTGGCGCCTCCTCGTCCCAGCGCATCGGCAGGTCGTCCGAGTCCGGCTCGATGACGGCCTGCGCTGGCGGCGGTGGCGCAGCCGGAACCGGCGTCGCTCGCGGGATGACCCGCTCCTGGGTCGGAGGGTCCTCCTCGGCGATCGGGTCGGCGAAGGGCGACGGCGCCCCGCGGGGTGGTGGCTGCGACCGCTTGGCCGCTAGCGAGTCCGCGAGGCCGAGTTGATCGCGGTCCATCATGTGGGTCGCGAGCTCCTCGTCCACACCGGACTGGTCGACCTCCTCCTCACGACGCGCAGCTTCGGCGAGCTGGAGGGAGAGCTCGCTCGCCACGACGGTCGACTCGTCGTCGTCGTCCTCTTCGAAACCACGATGGAGTGCGGCTGCCGGCTTCGGCGGAGCAGGGGCTGCCTTCGGCGGAACGGGGGCTGGTTTCGGCGGAGCCACCGGCGGCGGCGGCGCGACACGCTTCGGGGGTGGCGGCGCTGCCGGCTTGGGGGGCGCGACGGGCGGTGCGACCCTGCCGGCGACCTTGGTCACCTCGGAGTCGGCCTCGTCGGCGATGCGCTCGAAACGGGTCGCGCGCTCCAGGAGCCGACGGATCGCCGGATCATCGCCGCCACCGAGCGCCCGAGCCTTCGCGAGGACCTTCTTGGCCCGGCCGGGATCGCCGCGACGGAGCAAGACCTCGCCGAGCCAACGGAAGGGGCGCGGATCGCGTGGCGCGATGCGCGCGGCCTGAAGGAAGGCCTGCTGGGCCCGCAGCATCTCGCCGCTCGCGACCAAACCACGGCCGAGCAGCAGTCCGAGCTCCGGGTCTTTGGGAGTGCGGGCGAGGCCCGCTTCGGCGACTTCGGTGGCCTCTCTCTCACGGTTCGCGTCGATCAACGCCGCGGCGAGGCCGACGGCGGGCTCGCTGCCAGGATCGTTGCGAAAGCGGAGGAGCCGGGCATCCAGGTTCCCCATGGGCGGCGCCATCGTAAACCATGAGACCTGGATCCGACAGCACTGGATTCCGCATTCGGTGAGCCGGGGCGGAAACGGTGGCGTCGAGGCGCCCTGAGGGTAGGATGCGCGCCGTGCGTCGCCTCTGTCTGACCGCCGCCGTCCTCGCGCTCGTCACCCTCACGGGGTGCCCCGCGCGTTCGGCCCGACCCGCGTCCGTGGTCGAGGCCTTCGGCGACGCCCTGGACGACGCGCGCTACGAGGACGCCTACGCCTTGCTGAGCGCGCAGTACCGGCGGCGGGTGCCCTTCTCCGAGTTCCGCGAGTCACTGGCCCGCAACCCCTCGGAGGTGCGAGAGCTGGTCGGGTTGCTCCGACACGTCGATGACGCCGACGAAGTCGAGGCGGCCGTACCCCTTCCAGATGGGGACGAGCTGACCCTCGTACTGGTCGACGGGAAATGGCGGATCCGAGGCAACGTGGTCGACTTCTACGACCAGTCGAGCCCGCGAGCGGCGCTGCGATCCTTCGTGCGGGCCATGGAGCGGCGCCGCTATGACGTCGTGATGCGCTTCGTGCCGGAAGCCGACCGCGAGGGCATGAGCCCGGAGCAGATGCAGCAAGCGTGGGAGGGCGAGAGCCGCGAGGAGATCGAGCGCCTCATCGCCGATCTCCGCAGCAGCCTCGACGAACCGATCGAGATCGTCGGCGATCGCGCGACGATGAGCTACGGCGACGGCGCCGCCGTCCAGTTCGTCCGGGAAGACGGCGTCTGGCGCATCGAAGATCCCGATTGATTGGGGATTCGAGACCCAAAGCTGAAGGTCTCGCGGTGAAGCCGCTCGGTGGGTCCTCCGGCTCTGTGGGCTACGGCCAGGTGCCGCGTTTGGGGGCGAAGACCACGAGCCGCTCTTTCAGACGATCGGGGCAGCGCTTGGCCAGCAGCGCGTGGACCTCACCGGGCTCGTAGAGCTGGCTGAAGTGCATGAGCACGATGTGCTCGTTCTCGAAGTCGTCGGCGCGCTCGAGGATCTCGTCGAGGTGGATGTGACAGCCGGCATGGCAAGCCTCGAGCGATTTCCGGTCGTCGAGGAAGGTGCACTCCATGATGAGGACACGCGCCCGACGGATCTCCGGCGCCGTGTCGAGCACCCGGATGAGGGTGTCGGTGGCGTAGGCGAGCTCGTGGCGCTCCGTGACCTCGAAGAGGGTCGGGTCACCAGCCGCACGGCGGCGGCCGATCTCCGCTCCGGGGAGATCGGCGAACTCGGGGCGGAGCTTCGATACCCGGTCGAAGAAGAGGTAGCCGAGGCTCGGCACCGGATGGTGCGTCTTGAACGCGCGCGCCCGCAGATCGGACCGCAGCTGCACCTCGTCGCCCGGTTTGAGCGGCACGCACTCGAACTCGAGGGTGTGCCGCTGCATCTCCTCCATCGCGGCGATCGCTCGTTTCAGTGGGTCGGCGATCTGCTCCGGGACGTAGACCTTGGGCGGTCGCTTGGTATGCAGGAGCCCACGAATACCGAGCAGAGCGGCCAGCGAACCCGCGTGATCGCCGTGCCCATGACTCAGGAAGATGTGGTCGGTGGCCGCGAAGGAACGCACCGGCATCCCAACGTCCAGCAGCACTTTCAGCTGGGGAATCTTCAGAGTCGTATAGACCCCACCCAGGGACATTCCTCGGATGGTGTAGGGCCCCGCCTCCACGCGGGTGATGAGTTTTCGGGCCATGAGGGGGTGGGGAAAAAAGCCGCGGGACCTATTGCAGCCCGACTGCCAGCGTGCAATAGCAGGGTTCGTGGCTTCGATTTCCGAAGCCCACGCCGAGCGCTCCCGGAAACGAACCCGGTCGATCCGCAGGTGGACACGCCGAGAGCCCCGCTCCGGCCCCCCCGACAACGCGGACACCGGTCTCACGACAAAGGCGCCTGGCATCCCCCCACCCCGGCCAAGGACGCGCGGAGTGTCCTGGAGGGCCTGCGATGAGCGAGAGCGCTCTGTCCAATAGCGATTCCAAACGCGACTCGTCCACCAAGGGCGGTTCGACCAAGAAGCGGACCTCGAAGGCGAAAGCCGACGACGACGCGAAGGCGACGTCTTCGGGCGGCTCCCGCTCGAAGAAGAGCGCTGACGCCAAGAAGAGCGAGAGCGGCAACAAGCCGCCGATCGTCGACAAGGTCGTGACCATGTCCGATCGCGCGATTCAGCGCGTGACGGGGGGCAATGCGTTCCTCCGTGGGCGACTCTACGCGCGCCGGAAGTCCGTCGAGAAGCTCGAGGCGAAGCGCCGGAAGGTCTCTGGCGAGATCCACATCCGGAACCAGGACGAGCCCTACCTCACCGCGGTGGAGCTCACCGACGACGAGGGCTTCGTCTCCGAGTGCTCGTGTCCCGGCTGGCGTGGCCCCGACGGCCACTGCAAGCACGTCGCGGCCGTCCTGGTCGCGCTCCGCGATCGCGAGCGCCCGCCCCGCCCGAAGCAGCCGCAGCAGGCCGACGACGACGGTGACGGTGAGGGCGGCTCGAAGAAGAAGAAGAAGCGGAAAAAGAAGAAGAAGAACAAGGACAAGACGCCGCCGGTGCACGTCCCGCAGACCGTCTCGGTCGGCGGCAAGCGCCGACGCTCCCGCCGCCGCCGGCGCGGGAAGGGAGGCACCGAGAAGCTCGAGGTGCTCCAGCAGGTCACGGGGCCCAAGGGCCATTCCCGCGGCGCCATCGACGCCTGGCTCCCGCCCGACGCCCTCGATCGCCCCCACGACCTCGAGTACCGGGTCGTGGTCCGCCCGACCTCGCTCCAGGTCACGCCGGTGCTGGCCGGCAGCCGCAGCGCGCTCCCGATCGCCGATGCCCTCTCCGCATTCGACGCCGTGGGCATCGACGACCGACCGCTGATGCGCTTGCTGGCGCGCCACGCGAATCGTGGTCAGGCGACCACCGCGGAGATCCGCGGTGAAGACGCCGCCGAGGTGGTCAGCGCCCTCGAAGGCCGCCGCGTCCTGCTCGAGCCGGCCTCGATGGAGCTCCGCTTCTCCGACGAGGCGCTCAAGCCCGTCATCGAGCTCGACCGTGTCGACGACAAGACGTTGCGCACCCGCGTGGTCTTCGTCGGCGAGTCCTCCCAGCGACGCTTCGTGCTGAGCTCCGGCGCCTGGTTCGAAGGCACGCCCGGCTGGCACATCGACGCCAGCGACGGAGTCGCTCGGCCGCTCGACGAGTTCGTGACGCCTGGTTGGCTGACGCGGCTCATGCGTTCACCGAACCTGGTGCACCCGGCCGAAGAGATGCCGCGGCTGCTGGGCGATCACATCCCGCAGGTGGCGGTGAAGCTCCGCGCAGATCTGCCGGACCTGAACTCGATTGCCGATGTGGTCGACGCCACGCCACGGATCCAGCTCTGGTGCGAGGGCGACATCGTCCACACCCTCGCGTCGCTCAAGGTCGCCTACGACGACCAGACCTTCGACATCCCGCCGGACTCGATGCCGCACCCGCTGGCCTTCCTGCCGCCGGCGGACGGCGAGGACCGCCCACGCGTGGTCCGTCGCGACGTCGGCCAGGAGATGGCCGCCGTCCAGATGCTGATGAACGAGGGATTCGAGGTCGAAGACGGCGTGCTCCTCGCCCGCGGCGAAGACGCGATCGACTTCTGGAGCGGCGGTATCGGCGAGCTCCCCGACGAGTGGGAGCGCTTCGTGCCCGACGCGCTGGCGAACGTGCAGGTCCGCGACGAGACCGTCTCCGCGCAGATGCGCGTGAGCAGTGGCGTCGACTGGCTCTCGCTCGACATGACCTTCAGCGCCGGTGGGTCGAAGGTCAGCGAGAACGAGCTGCGCGCCGCGCTCGAGACCGGCCGCCGGGTCGTGAAGCTCGAGGACGGCACCTACGCCGCCATCGATCCCGACGACGTCGGTGCCGTGCTCACCCGCATGGCCGAGATCTACGGCGACTCCGACAAGAAGAAGCTGCCGCTCTCGCAGGCCGGGCGCATCCAAGACCTGCTCGGGCTCGTCTCGGACCACAAGGTCACGCCGAAGGCCAAGGAGCTCTTCGGTCAGCTCGAGGACATCGACGAGGTGCCGACCGTCGCCAAGCCCCGCGGGCTGAAGGCGGACCTGCGGCCCTATCAGAAGAAGGGCTTCAGCTGGCTCGCCTTCCTGCACAACCTGGGCGCCGGCGGAATCCTCGCCGACGACATGGGCCTCGGCAAGACGCTCCAGACCATCGCGCTGCTCACGTGGGCGAAGGGCAAGGAGAAGAAGCAGAAGCCTTCGCTCGTGGTGGCGCCGACCTCGGTCGTGCCGAACTGGGAGCGAGAGATCCAGAAGTTCTCGCCGAAGCTCAGCACCGTCATTTGGCATGGCGCCAACCGGCACGACCGCGAGGACGAGCTGAAGAAGGCCGACGTGATCATCACCTCGTACGCCCTCCTGCGGCGCGACGAGGAGCTGCTCGAGAACCTCGGGCTCCGCTACATGATCTTGGACGAGGCGCAGCACATCAAGAACCCGATGAGCCACACGGCGCGCGCGGCCAAGAACATCAGCTCGGACCGTCGGCTGGCCCTCACAGGTACGCCGATCGAGAACCGGCTGAGCGAGCTGTGGAGCATCTTCGACTTCGTGTCACCGGGTCTGCTCGGTGATCTGAAGAGCTTCGAGGCGAACATCGCAAAGCCCATCGACCGCGGCGATCAGGAGACCGCCGACCGACTGCGCCGGACCATCCAGCCCTTCGTGCTGCGCCGGCTCAAGGTCGATGTCGCCGACGACCTGCCCGAGAAGATCGAGCAGGAGCGCATCGTGGAGATGAGCGAGGACCAGAAGGCCCTCTACGAGCAGATCCGCGAAGAGGTCCGGAAGAACGTCCTCAGCGAGGTCGAGAAGAAGGGCATCGCCAAGAGCCAGATCCAGATCCTCGCGGCGCTCACGCGGCTCCGCCAGGTCGCTTGCGATCCGCGGCTGATGAAGCTCGAGACGCACGACTTCGAGGCGGCGGACTCCGGCAAGCTGGTCGCGCTCCGCGAGCTCCTCGAGAGCGCCGTCGAGGGTGGCCACCGCGTGTTGGTCTTCAGCCAGTTCGTCACGATGCTCCAGCACATTCGCGACGCCCTCGACGAGGACGACATCGCCTACGAGTACCTGGACGGGTCGACCAAGGACCGCGCCGAGCGTGTGGACCGCTTCAACGACGACGAGGACCTCAAGGTCTTCCTCATTTCGCTGAAGGCGGGCGGCACGGGCCTCAACCTCACGGGCGCCGACACGGTCATCCACTTCGACCCGTGGTGGAACCCGGCCGTCGAGGACCAGGCCACCGACCGCGCCCACCGCATCGGCCAGACGAAGAACGTGAACGTCTACCGGCTGATCACCAAGGGCACCGTCGAAGAGAAGATCCTCGAGCTCAGCGCCAAGAAGCGCGCGCTCATGGAGAACGTCCTGTCCACCGAGGGCAGCCCGCTCAAGGGGCTGACCAAGAAGGACGTGGACGCGTTGTTCTCCTAGGAGGGTCTTCGAAAGACCCTCCCGCTTCGCTCGGGCGAAGCCCGAGTCTCGCTCCCTCCCAAGCCCAAGCCCAGGGCTGTCTCACGTCCATGTCGGGTCGAGCACCGGGTCGAGGGGGTCGTGCTTCGAGGAGAGAGAACACGGCGACGAACTTCATCGCTCACGACACGCCGGCCGGCCTTCCGCCCCAGAGGGGGGGTGGTCACTCTCCCGAGCTCGCCGGAGCGCCGACCGCTGGCCGCGAGGTGGCGCGCACGACCAGGGTGGCGAGCGCGGCCACGCCGAGGGTCGACGCGAGCAGCTGGTAGTAGCTCAGGCCACCGAAGGGCCGCGGCACGTCGCGGTAGAATTCGATGACGAAGCGGAACGCTCCGTAGGCGGCGAAGTAGCCGAGGAGACGCAGGCCGCTCGCGCGTCCCATTCGCGTGAGCACGAGCAAGACCGCGGCGGAGGCGAGGTGGAAGTAGGCTTCGACCAGCGTGGCGGGGAAACGCGGGTCGTCGTGGAGCGCGAGCGACACGCGTGCCCAGGGGTCGCCCGGGTCGAGCACGCAGCCGGGGCAGCACCCGGTGAACACGCAGCCGAGGCGCGCGATGCCGAGCGAGATGGGGAGACCGAGCGCGAAGCCGTCACCCGTGGGTGCGGTGTGCCCTACCCGCCGCTTGGCCCACTCCACGGCCATCCAGCCGCCGAGGAGCCCACCGAGGACGGTGCGGCCGCCGAGGACCCGACCGCTGGGAACGTTCACCACCTCGGGTGCCCAGCCGAAGAGGTCGGCCGGCAGCTCGAACGCGAAGGCGCCGACGACCGCGCCCACGAGTGCGGCCTTGCGGACGAACGGTGGGGTCGGGGCACCGTCGACCGGACCCGCCCGCCGCGCGACGACGACTCCGGCGACGATCCCGAGCGCGACGAAGAGGGCGTAGGTCAACGCCGCGCGCGCAACGGCACGAGGCGCTCGGCCTCGAGCGACCCGCGGTAGAAGAGGTTGTAGGTGTCGAAGGGGATCATCCGCTTCCCATCCGGGTGCGCGATGTGGACGCAGCTCTTTCGCACACTCCGCAGGTCGAGGCTGTGCGCGTCGAGGAACTGCATGATCACGACCCGGAAGACGTCGCGGTACCCGAGGGTCGGCGCGGCGGCGATGCCCGGGAGGCAGCAGAGCAGCTCGCGGAGGCTCTCGGCGGCGCCCTCCGGTCCGTGGCCGGTGCTCAGCACGTTGGTCAGATGCGCGCGGAACGCCTCGCGCGCCGTGGGGTCACCCTCGAAGACGATGGTGTTGGTCGTGCCCGAGATGAGCAGCTCCGGATCCACGTAGCGCGTGAGCGGAATCAGCGAGCCCCCGGCGTGGTCCTTCACGGCGTAGGCCATCGCCAGCGCATCCGGGTGGCAGGGAACCGGGAGGATGTCGTCGGGCTGGAAGGTGGGGAACTGCTCGAGGATGGAGCGCCGCACCTCCGAGAGCGTCAGCCGATGGAGGGCAGGATCGAATCCCTCGTTGCGACCGGCGTGCTGCTCGGGCTGGAAGGTGACGCCACGCACCGAGGGGCGCGACTGCGCGTGCTCGAGGATGGCGCCGAGCTCATGGTCGTTGAGTCCCTTGCGAACGGTGACCACGAGGGTCGTCGACAGGTCGAGGGCGTCCAGCCGGTCGAGTGCCTGCGAACGCACCTCCCGCAGGTCGGCGCCGCGCAGGGTCATCAGCGGGTCGCGCTCGAGCGAATCGAACTGCAGGTACACCTCGAAACCCGGCCCGTACTCGGCGAGCCGCTCGGCGAACTCCGGCTCCTTCGCGATGCGGATACCGTTGGTGTTCACCATCAGGTGGCGGATCGGCCGGGCGCGGCACGCATCGAGGATGGCGAAGAACTCGGGGTGGAGCGTCGGCTCGCCGCCGGAGACCTGAACGACGTCGGCCTCGCCCTCGTTCGCGATGATGCGATCGAGCATGGCCTCGATCTGCGCGAGCGACCGGTGAGTCCCTACGTCGGGACCACTGCCCGCGTAGCAGGTCGGGCAGCGCAGGTTGCAGCGGTCGGTCACCTCGAGGATCGACACGCAGCCGTGCTGCTCGTGGTCCGGGCAAATCCCGCAGTCGTAGGGGCAGCCGTGCTCGATGGGCGTGTTGTGGTGGAGCACCTGCTCGGGCGGCTTGAGGAAGTCCTCGCGGGAGCGGCGGAAGTACGCGACGTCGTCGCTGATGAGCACCCGCTCGCGCCCGTGCTCCGGGCAGCGTTTCTGCAGGTAGACCTTTCCCTCCTCGATGAGCTCCTTGGCGTCCACCACGCCGAGACACTGGGAGCAGAGCGCACGGGTCGCACCGTAGAAGAGATAGGGTCGAGCAGGTCGGTCCACTGGAGGGCCAGTAGAGCACATGCCCCCTCGCTCGTGGGCGCGACCTGCGAACACGGTTGTGAGCGAGCGAGGGTCGAGGCATCCTCGCGTCATGCAAGGTGAAGGCCTGGGGCTGGCGCTACTGATCTTCGGCCCCGCCGTTCTCGGGGTCATCCTCTTGGGCCTCGCGATCTTCCTGCTGGTGCCGCGTAGGGACCGCGAGCGCTCGACGGTCGCCGTCGTGTTCGGTGTGTTGCTGCTGCTCGGCGCGCTCGGCATCGGCGCCTGCTATGGCCTGATGTTCTTCGGCGGCTTCTGAGCGAGCTCGCGCGCGACCGAGACCATGGAGGCCTGATGGCACGCGTCGGCTTGCAGACCTGGGGCAGCGAGGGTGACGTGCAGCCCTTCCTCGCCCTCGCACGGGGCATCGCAGACGCCGGCCACGAGGTGCGGCTGGTGATGACGACCCAGTCGGACAAGGCCTACGAACCATCGCCAGGCGTGGCGATCGAGCGCATCGGCGAAGAGGTCACCGGTGTGGAAGGCGCCCAGCTGCTCGACCGAGTGATGGCGCTCGGCTCTCCGCTGAAACAAGCGCGGCTCGTCTTGGAGGAGGCGCTCCTGCCACAGGAGTCCGCGATGGCTCGAGCAGCGGAAGAGCTCGTCGGCTGGAGCGATGTCGTGGTCCGACACCACTTCCTCTACATGACCCGAGATCACGCGACCGCCGCAGGAGTCCCCGAAGTCTCGGTGTATCTGACCCCCGACCTGCTCCCCACCCGCGCTCACCCTCCGACGGGCATGCCGAGCCTGGGCCCGCTGCAGGGGCTCGCCTGGTGGGCCGCGAACAAGGGCATCGGGAGCGTCTTCCTGCCGCCCGCCAAGCAGTTCCGCGCGGGGCTCGGGCTCCCGCCAGCGAAGGGCATGCTGCACGACGTGTGGCCGTCCAGGACGGCGAACCTGGTCGCGGTGAGCCCCACGCTCTTTCCGCGACCCGCCGACTGGCCCGAGCACACCCACCTGACCGGCTTCCTTCGAGGTCCGGTCTCCAGCGCTCCCATCCCCGAGGCGGTCGACGCGTTTCTCGCCGAGGGCGACGCACCGGTCTACGCATCCTTCGGCAGCCTCGCGCCCTTCGCAGAGCCCCGGCTCGGCGAGACGGCTCACCTGCTCACCGAGGCCTGCCGAGCCGTCGGTCGGCGCATCATCCTCCAGCTCCCGAACGCGACGGCCTTCGACGACGCCGACGACGTCCTCCGAGTCGCTGCGAGCCCGCACGCACGGGTATTCCCCCGCTGCGCGGCCGTCATCCATCACGGCGGCGCAGGCGTCACTCAAACCACCGTTCGTGCGGGCACGCGCGCGGTGGTCGTGCCGCACATGGCAGACCAGGTGTTCTGGGCCGCGCAGGTCGAACGCCTCGGCGTCGGTGTCGCAGCACCTCTGCGAGCCGAGGTCGGTGTCGAGAGTCTCGCACGCTCGCTCTCGCAGGCGCTGGCGCTCGACGCCGACGGCGCCCTGAATGCGGTCGGCGCAGCGCTCGAGCGGGAGCACGGCGTCCGCGAGGCCGTCGCAGTGGTGGAGCAGGTGCTCTGCCGCTGAGCGCAGGGTAGCTCGTGAGGACACTCACCGGCGAAGGCACAAACTCAGAACCCTCGCGCGTCATGGGCCTCCGAACCGAAACGGGAGGAGCGTTCATGACGAAGCGAGCGATGGCGGGGCTGATGTTGGCCTTGGGACTGATCACCAGCGGGGCGTCGGCCCAGGAGTACCTCACGATCGAGCCTCAACGACCGGACGAGGATCCGGCGCTGACGGTGGTCGAGGTCACGGCCGACATCGGCGTGATCGGCCGCGCCACCACCGGAATCGGCGAACCGCTGACCGACTACGGCTACGACCGCGAGCCAGGGCTCGGCACCGGACTCGAGCTGCGACTGCTCTTCGGCGACAACCGCTACCTGCGCACCGGCATCGCGCTGCACGGCGTCTACCAGGCGGGTTCGTACTTCGGCGCGGGCGGCCACGCCTTTCGCATGGGGCTCATGGAGGCGAGCTTCGCGGCACGCACGCTCCTGCCCTGCATGAGCAACCAGGAGCGGCAGTTCTACGCGAGCGCCTGGCTCGGCGTCAGCGCCGGCCGCATGGCCGCCGACATCGGCCGCGGAGCGATGGGCCCGAACGCCAACGAGCGGCGCATCGCAGCCGAGGAGCTCGACCACTCGGTCGCGGGCTTCGTCCTCGGCGCCAGCATCGACGTGCACTACAGCGCGTTCACGCTCGGCTTCCGCGCCGACCTGCGGCACCTCTATGGCGTCGACACGGTCGCCGAGCGCACCTTCGCGCCGTCGGCGATGATCCGGCTGGGCTTCAAGTTCGACCGCGGCGCCGAGTACTGAGCGGGCTCAGACCTCGACGTCGAGACCCGCCATCGGTTCGAACGCTGCGCTCGTCGCGGGAGTGGGGAACGCGTCGGAGGTTTGGACGTCCTGATCCTCCCCGATCTCACCGAAGCGCTCCACCTCCAGCGCCAGATCGAAGGCGAAGTGGACGGCGTGCGCATCGACGGTGACATCGGCATCGCGCGAAGCCACGGCGAGTGAATCCAACGGCTCGAGACGCTCGGGTAGAACGAAGCGGTGAGTGAGGGTGTCCGCGAACGCCCACGCCATCTTGGTGTTCTTGGGGCTGAGAGCCCGGTTGATGCGCCTCACCAGGGGCCGCTCGAAGAGCTTCGGGACGTGGGCGAGGTCGCCCTCCTCCAGGTCGATCGAGAACGCGAGGAAGGGCATCCCCTCTCGCTCGACCAAATGCGGCTCGAGCACGAGCGAGATCCGCCGGATGCGCGCGGTCAGCGGAAGCCCCGCCAGGTGGAATCGAAACCGACCCGAGGCATGCAGGCGCAGCCCTCGGCCGATCACCGGCTGCACGAGGGAAGGCTCGTCGAGCTCGAGCCACCGCGTCGCTCCTCCCGGTGGAGCCATGTGGATGCGAATCGGCGCGATGTCACAGATCAGGCGGTTGAGGGTGGCGTGCTTCAGGTGGGCTTCGACGCGCATGCACGTAGAGAGCAGCAAGCACCGTTCCGACCGAGCTTCTGGCGTCTTTTGGCGTCGATTCACGAGGCGGTCTGCCCCACCGTGGCAACGAGGGGCTCGAACCGATCACGGTCCCAGCTGGCGGCCAGCGCGCTCGGCGACCTCAGCGACGACGTCGGCGACCCCGATTCGGCCGCTTCGGCACCTCGCCCAGCCGCACCCAGAGCCGGTGCAGCTGCGCCCCAGGAAAGTCGGGCGGCTCCGGCAGGTCCTTCATTTGGGCGATGGCCACGCCGGCCTGCCGCGCGCCTTCGTGCACGTGGCGCCGCAGCGCGGCCTGCGTGAACCGGCCGTCGTTCGAGGAGACGACCAGCGTGCCGCGCTCGGTGGTGACGCGGAAGCACGCCTCGGCGAGGCCGACCCAGTCGGCGCCGCTGGTCCAGCGGCTCTTGCCGGCAGTCGAGTAGCTCGGCGGATCGACGACGACGATGTCGAAGCGCTCGCCGCGCTTCGCGGTCGTGGCGAGCCAGGCGAAGACGTCGTGGCGGACGCGCTCGGTGCTGATTTGGTTGAGCGCCTCGCTGCGCGCGGCGCGGTCCAGGGCGGGGCGGGAGACGTCGACCTGTACGACCTTCGCGGCCTCGCCGACGGCAGCGGCGACGCCGAACGCGCCGGCGTAGCAGAAGAGGTTGAGCACCGACTTGCCCTTCGCGACCTCCCGAAGGCGGAGGCGCGCGTCGCGCTGGTCGAGGAACAGACCGGTCGAGAAGCCGTCGCCGAGGCCGGTGGAGTACGCGACGCCATGCTCGAAGACGGCGAGCTCCTCCGGCGCCGGTGCGCCCCACACCGGGTCCGCGGGCGCGAGCGCGGCACGCTCGTCGTCGCTGAGGGTGTTCTTCTGCTTGGGGTGCTTCTTGAGGTAGAGGCCCTCGAAGCCGAGCTCGGAGAGCGCCTCCACGATGGTCGCCTCCGCAGCCAACGCGCGGTCGCCGTAGAGGTGCGCGAGCAGGTGGTCCCCGTAGACGTCCACGGCCAGGCCGGGCACTCCGTCGCCGCCACGGTTCAGCAAACGGAAGGCGGTCGTCGCTGCCTCCGCGAGGGCTGCGCGACCGAGGCCCCACCGGGATTCGCGCGCGCGGGTCAGAGCGACTCGCAAGGCGTCGAGCGAGTCGAGGGGGACGGCGTCCTCGCCGCCGAGCCACCGCTCGAACACAGCGGGGACCGGCGCCTCCAGGGTCAGCGTCTCGGCCGTGACGGGATGGTCGAGACCCAGGCTCGCGGCGTGGAGCATCAGCCGCGGGGCACGCACGTCGCCGTAGGCGCGGTCGCCAGCGATGGGCAGGCCGCGGTGCGCGAGCTGTGCGCGGATCTGGTGGGTACGGCCGGTCTCGATGCGGACGTCGAGGAGCGCGCGGTCGCCGCGGCGCTCGAGCACGCGCACGCGGCTGACGGCCTGTTTGGCTTTTCGGGTCCGCTCGGGGAGCACGACGCTGACGGCGCCGTCGCGACCGAGCCAGTCGCGGAGGGTGGCGCCCTTGGGGCCCTCGAACGCGCTCACGTCGCCGTGGACGGCGGCGACGTAGCGCTTGCGGACGAGGCGGCCCTCCATCTGGCGGGCCAGGCCGGGGTTGGCCTCCTTGCTGCGCGTGTAGACGATCACCCCCGAGGTCGCCTGGTCGAGACGCTGGTGGATGCCGAGGTAGTCGTCCTGGCCGGCGTCGCGCAGGTGCTCCTTCAGGCGATGCGGGAGATCGTCGGGGCGTGAGGGGTCGGCGCTCTGGGAGGGTACGCCGGCCGGCTTGGCGACGGCGAGGAGGTGCTCGTCCTCGTGAACGATGCGGATGGCGCCGAGGGCGGGGAAGAGCTCGCGGCGGGTCAGCATCTCGGATGGCCCTGCAGGCTGTCGGGCACGGGCACGGGAAACGTCGTCGCCCTTCGCGCTCAGGCGTTCTGGCGCAGCTCTTCCGGGATCAGCATGGAGGGGGAGCCGGCGCTGACGACCCAGAGCTGGTGCGCGGCGCGGGTGGCCGCGATGTGCATCAAGTGGCGCGCTTCGTCGTCCTCGGGGAACGACGCGGTGCTCGCGTCGACGATGACGACGTAGTCGAACTCGAGGCCCTTCACCTGGCGAACGTCGGTGACGTCGATGCCGGGGCGGAAGGGGAAGTCCTGCTCGGCGATGCGCCGGAGGTTCGGCACCTCGCCACGGTGCAGGCCCTTGTAGTAGACGTCCGCCTGCTCCGGGTAGCGCGCGATGACGGCGACCGAGGCCAAGGGCTCGGCGCGGACCAGGTTGCGCAGCGCCTCCGAGAGGAAGCCGACGGCCTCGCCGCTCGAGCTGAAACGGAAGAGCTCGACTGGCGCGCCGTGGCGCGTCGCCTTGCCGGTGACCTCGTTACGGAGCGGACCGAGCACGTCGGTCGCGAAGTCGAGGATCTCGTGGGTCGACCGATAGCTCAGGTTCAGCGGCTCGACCTTCACGTGGTCGAGCCCGAGCTGACCGAGGACGGAGCCCCAGTCCCGGAAGCCGTTGTCCATGTAGAGCTTCTGGGCGACGTCGCCGGCCAGGGTCACGCTCTCGCCATCGGTCACGGTGTCGAGCACGACCGCGAGCTCCAGCGGCGACACGTCCTGCGTCTCGTCGACGAAGATGTGCTCGTACTGAATCTGCTCGCGGCCCCGCATGAGCGGGCCACGGAGACGCTGATGGAGCCGGAGCAGGATCGCGTCGTCCTCACGGTCGAGGGTCGGCGTCTCGCTCTCGCTCTGACCGTCGACGCCCTCGTCGATGTCGCCCTCGGTCTTCTCGTTGACCTCGCCGTCCATCTTCATGTCGCGCCAGGCGACCGCCTGGTTGGTCTTGCGAGCGCACCAGGAGTGAGCCCACTCGAGCTCCCGCGGGGAGAGCGCGTCGGGGGCGTACTTGGCGAACGCGGCCTTCAGTCGGTCGAGGTCGGTGAGGACCTCGGCCCACGCGCCAACGATGTCCTCGGTCTTCTCGCTGGCCTTGTCGAGGGCCCGGAGCAAGGCATGCTTCACGGCTCCGTCGACCTCGCTCGCGCCACCCTTGGCGTCGCCGAGCCAGTGGCGCAGCGACTCGATGCGAACGCCGGCGGCCTCGCCCTTGGTCTCCCGCCACTCGCGGAGGATCTTGGCACCGCCCTCTTCCTTCTTCGCGGTGTCGACGATCGTCGTCTCGATCTCCGCGCCGATGGAATCCGCGTGCTCGTCGATGAGTCGCAGCATCACCGGGTGCTTCTTGAGCCGCGTCACCACCGAGGGCGTGTCCTCCGCGTACTCGGTCGGCAGGTCGGTGACCTGCTTGAGGCGGAGCTTCGCGCCCCAGCGCTCGTAGGTGCTGACCTGGACGCCCTCGACACCGAGCGCGGGGAGAACCCGGCTGATGTAGCGGACCAGCGCGTCGTTGAAGACGACGACGAGCATCTTGTCCGCGCGGAAGCGGCGACGATCCTGGAAGACCAGGTAGGCCAGGCGGTGCAGCCCGATGGTGGTCTTGCCGCTACCGGCGCCGCCCTGGATGACCACCAACCCGGAGGTCGGCTTGCTGATCAGGTCGAACTGCCGAGGATCGATGAGCGCGGTGATCTCGCCCAGCGACTTGTCCTCGCCGCGCTCGTCCGCGTCGGCGCCGATGCCGAGGCTGGGCTTGTGGTGCTTCTCCGGGCGCATGGCCGCGCCCTGGCCGCCGCTGAGCTTGGTCGCGCTCGCCCCAGCCCGACGCCAACTGCCATCGAGCTTGCGGATGAAGGTGCCCTGCGGCGCGCCGATGCGCTTGAGCCGGCCCTGTCCGATGTTCAGCGAGCGGCGCACGAGCACATCGCCTTCGACCTCCCGGTCGCCGAAGTACTCGTCGTAGTCGTCGCCCTCTTCGTAGCGGTAGTAGATCCGGCTCACCGGCGCGTCGCGCCAGTCGACGATGCGCACGCCGGTCTTCGGATCGAGGAAGGTGGTGCGACCGATCAGCACCTCGCGCTTGCGATCGTCCTCCTCGAGGACCAGCCGACCGAAGTAGGGCGAGCTCGGATCGACGATGCCCTCACTGACCATTGCGCGACGCTGGGCCACCCGCTGCAGGCGCTCCATCTCCTCGATCAGCGGTGGCACGTCCTCGAGTCGTGCGGCGCGGATCTGGTCGCGCAGCGCCAGCAGCTCGGCGTCGTAGTCGATGAGCTGGCCGCGGCGCTGGGTGTTGCGGCCACGCTGTTCGATGGTCCGGGCGACACGGGCGAGGACCTTCTCCTCTTGGGCGACGATGCTCTCGAGCTCCTCGTCGCGCTCGGCGGCGGGGGCCTCGATGGCCTTTTCACCGCTCTGAGGGGCCTTGCGCCTCGTCGCCCTCGCCATGCCGTCCGATGCCATAGGTCGTTCTCCAACCGATCACGGGGAAAATCCCGCAATCGGAACGAGCTAGCACGAATCGTCCTCGCGTCGAGCGAGCGGCGCTCTCGGTCGTCCTTGCCAACGGACCCCCGCTGATACCACCCTCCCCCGCCATGCGCCGTGTGATCCCGCTGAAGGAACGGAAGCTCGACTACCTCTTCCTGGGGTTCTTCTTCCTGAACCTGCTCTTCATCACCCCCATCGTGGACTTCGAGCAGCTCATGATCGCCGACCCGAGCGACTTCGAGTACCCCCTCTGGCCGCCCGCGCCCTTCGTGGATCTCATCCACTGGTACGGCTCGAATTTCGACCCGCCCCTGATGGCCCGGCCCGCCTGGTGGCGAGCCACGATCTGGATCGACGCGGTCTTCTTCTTCCCCTTCTACGCGACGGCCATCTACAGCTTCATCAAGGGCAAGGACTGGATCCGGAACTGGTGCTTCATCTGGGGCAGCGTGATGATGACCAACGTCTTCATCATCTGCTTCGAAGAGGCACTCGGCGCTCACCAGACGGACAACCTGCCTTTCGTCCTCTTCCTGAACTTCCCGTGGTTCACGGTGCCCATCGTCCTGATGGCGCGGATGTGGAAGACCACCACGCCCTTCACCGAGCCGGCGGACTCCGCCGAGCCCGACGAAGGCTGAACCTCAGCGGTTGCGGCGTCGGCGGCGGCCACCGCCGTCGTCGCCGGGCTCGAGGATCGTGAACTCGACGCGCCGGTTGAGCGCGCGCCCCTCGGGGGAGTCGTTCGGTGCGACCGGGTTCACCTCGCCGTAGCCGCGGTACTCCAGCCGGTTCCGCGGCACGCCCTGGCTGGCGAGGTACTCGACCACGGCGCGGGCGCGGCGGTAGCTCAGGTCCAGGTTGTACTCTGCCTCGCCGGCGGAGTCGGAGTAGCCGTCCACCCGAATCCGGCGCGTGGCCGGGAGACGCCCGATGACCTCCGCGACCTGGTCGAGTAGCGGGAGGCTGACCGAGCGGATGGTGTCGGTGTCGAAGTCGAAGTAGATGCGCTCGCTGATCAGGATGCGGGAGTCGGTGACGGTGATCGTCGCCTCTTCCGGACCGGGCTCGGGGCAGCCGTCCTCGTCCTGGTAGGCGTCTCGGTCCTCCGGCTCCATCGGGCACTGGTCGATGCCGTCCGCGAGGCCGTCCTCGTCGTTGTCCGGCTCCGGGCAGCCGTCGTCGTCCTGGAAGCCATCGCGGTCCTCGGACTCGACCGGACAGCGGTCGATCGCGTCCATCACGCCGTCGGCGTCGTTGTCCGTGTCCGGGCAGCCGTCCTCGTCGAGGAACTGGTCCATGTCCTCGGCGTCGTTCGGGCAGTCGTCCTCGTCGTCCTCGAGGCCGTCGCCGTCGTTGTCCGGGTCGGCGCAGAAGTCGCCGTCGAGATAGCCGTCGAAGTCCTCCGGGCCCGCTTCGCAGGGCTCGCGCTCGCTGGCCCAGCGGAGAGCGGCGAAACCACGGATGGTCGGGGCGCCATAGCCGGCCAGGAGGCCGGTACCGGCCCCGACGTCGAGCGTCAGGCCCTGCGCGAGGTAGAAGCGCAGACCTCCGTCGATCTCCATCGGGTTCTCGTCCGAGTCGATGCTCCGGCCGGCGAGGCCGGCACGGAACTGACCTTCGGCGATGATCGCGGTCGACTCGTGGACGCGGAGGTTGGCGGCCACCGCCAGGTGGAGCTCGTCGTCCTGCTCGAAGTTTCCGAGCGCGCTCTTCTGGCGGAAGCGCCAGCCCACGTCCGCGCCGATCGAGAAGATGCCGGTCCGGTACGCCGTGACCAGCGAAGGCATGAACGTCCAGTAGCCCTGCCCCAGGAAGTGGTCGCCATCGCCGCTCGGGATGGTGAAGAGGCCCTTGGCCGAGAGGGCGAAGTCGCCGCGGAGGAGCGGGACCTTGGCGCTCAGCCGAACATCGCCGGCCCGAACGTAGGTCTCGTTCACCACGTCGGTCGCGAAGGGGTCCTCGGTGCTGGCGCCGATCACCAGAGGAACGGCCACGCCGAGCTCGAACCATTCGAAGAGGCCGAGGGCTGCCAGGGCCTCGGCGTCGACCCGCCAGGGGACCACCCCCTCGCCGTCGGTGCGCACGAAGATCCCGCTCGCGCCGTTGAGGCCCAGGCCGACCGAGTAGGTCAGGTGCCGCGGGACCTCGGGGCGGTCCACCGTGAAACCGGTTCCGGCCGTCGGGGTCAGCTGGAAGAGCTGGGTCTCGATCGTCTCACGTGGCTGGGCCTCGGCCGTGGAGATGGCACCACCCCACACGATCCCCAAGCAAGCCATGAGCCCGGCGCACCCGCCGAGCCCTCGGAGGACGAGAAGCCTCACGCGACAAGCGTACCACCGGCGCGGCGGTCGGCGCGAAACATCGGCCATCCGAGAGGCCCATTCGACGATTCGATCGACCCGTCGACGACGGGCCTGCGGAAATGTGTATACTCCGCGGCCGATGTTGTTCGTGGCGTGCTCCGGCTTCCCCGTACCCGTCAGCCGGTACTGGGGCTTGTTCTCGGCTGTCGAGATCTCCGATACGGAGCTCGGCATTCCTGGAGCCGGCACCGTCCGCCGCTGGCTGCGCGAATCCCCCGACGGGTTCGCGTTCACCGCCCTGGCCCCGAAGGAGATCGGTGAGTCCGGTTTTCGTCGCACGAACGAGAACAAAGAGCTCATCGAAGCGATCGGTGAGTTCGCCGAGACCCTCGGCGCTCAGGCGATCGTCTTTCAGGCGCCCGAGGAGTTCGACTGCACCAAGGGCAACAAGACCGCGGTGAAGAGCTTCCTCTCCTGGCTTCCGGATGGGCTGCCGAAGGTCGTACTGGACCTCCCCGGCTGGAAGCCCGCCGACGTCGCCAAGACGATCGGCAAGCGCGACGCCTACGTCGCCTTCGACCCGCTCCTCGACGAGCCGCCGCCTCTCGGCGACTTCGTCTATGCACGCCTGCCCGGGCCTGCCGGTCACCGCTCCCGCTACGACGAGGAGTCGGTCGAACAGGTCGCCGAAGCGATGAAGGGCATCGAGGCCGAGACGGTGTTCTGTGTGTTCCGGAACATCGACATGGAGCCGAACGGCACCGCGCTCCGCGAGCTCCTCGGCCAAGGCTAGGCCCTACCCGGGCATCGACGCCTTCCGCAGGATGTCGAGCGCAGCCTCGAAGTCCGCGGGAATGTCCGCCTCGACGTGGATCGCCTCGCCCGTGATCGGGTGGGTGAACGCCAGGAGCCCCGCGTGGAGCGCCTGCCGACCGATGGCGTCGTGGGCTTGGCGCAGGATCGGATCCTTCGGCGGCTTGCCGTAGAGCGCATCTGCCAGAATCGGGTGGCCCGCGTCGGCCAGATGGACTCGAATTTGGTGGGTACGGCCGGTCTCGAGGGTGCAGATCACCAGCGTGGCACCATGCACCCCCATCAGCGGCTCCACGTGAGTCACGGCGCGCTTCCCCTTCTGAACGGTCGAAGAGAATCGCTTTCGATGCACCGGGTGCCGACCGTGAAACGTATCGAAGGTCCGCTCCTCGACACGACCGAGCGCGATGGCGGCGTAGCGCCGCTCGAGATCGTGCTGCTGGAAGAGCTGGACCAGCCCCTCGCGTGCCTTGGTGGTCTTGGCGACGACCATCGTGCCGCTCGTGTCCTTGTCGAGCCGGTGGACGATGCCGGGCCGCAGCGGGTCCCCGCTGGGGTCGCGAAAGTCCACGTGGTGCAGCAGCGCGTTCACCAGCGTCCCATCGGGGTGGCCGGGCGCAGGGTGCACCACGAGGCCGGCGGGCTTGTGGACGATGAGCAGGTGCTCGTCCTCGAAGCGGATGTCGAGGGGGAGGTCCTGCGGGATCGCCGTGCTGGGCGGCGGCGGCGCAGGGTCGACCACGATGGTCATGCCCACGCGGACCTTCGTCTTGGGTGCGGTGGTCGGCTGGCCGTCGACGGTGACGCGGCCGTCTTCGATCCAGCGCTTGAGCGTGCTCCGGGTCTCGCCGGTCTGCTCGGTGAGGTAGCGGTCGAGGCGGTCGCCGGCGGCGGCGGGATCGACCGTGAGCTCGATGGGATCGCTCATGACGCGTGACACCCTCGCCGGCGGGTACCGGGCGAGGGCGTTTGGGTCGTGCCTTCGGGCACAAGCGGGGGCACGGGCACGGGGTCGCCGCTAGGCGGCGACTACCACATCGGGGATTCCACGTGGCCCTTGGAGCGCACGAGGATGTCGATGATGGCCCGGTCGTAGAAGTTCTTCTCGTAGAGCTCGGGGGAGACGCGACTCTTGAAGAGGGCTCGGCCCTCCTCGATCTCGTCCGCGATCGCGGTGAAGAGCGTATCCGACTGCACGCCCTCCACGATCTTGTCTTCGTTGTAGAGCGAGAGATCGCTGGCGATGGCTCGTGCGAGCCGCCGCGCCGCCTCTTCGGATTCGATGAGCGCCATGAACCGGAGTATCGCCGCGGTCGGCTCGTGGTGTCAAAAGCCAAGCGCATCGGAGGCCACGGCGCTCATCCGGTGGTCCGGCTCCCGTCCCGAAGCGTGTATGGTCGACTCCAGCCGAAAGGGGTGCGAATGGGCGACGAGAAGACCTACCGGATGATCGTGAACAACGACCTCCAAGCGCTGAAGGCAGCGCTCGAGAGCGGAGAGGCGGACGCCAAGCACGTCCAGTACGGCCTGACCTGGCTCCACACCGCCGCCGAGCACGGCTTCGGCGAGGGTATCGCCCTCCTGATCGAGCACGGCGCCGATCCCAACGCGAAGTCGGACCGGGAGGACACCGCACTCATCATCGCCGTGATCCACAAGCAGCCCGACGCGATCCCTCCCTTGCTCGCCGGCGGGGCGGACCCCGAGACCCCGAACAAGATCGGGGCGACCCCCGCTCAGTACGCCGTCCAGATGAACGCGGGTGGGACCGGCGTCGAGGTCACGGTCACCGTCGACGGAGTCGAGAAGAAGGTGGACCAGCAGCCGCGCTACGTCGCCGCCCAGGAGTGCCTGAAGCACCTGCTCTCCGGCGGCGCGAACGCCGACGCCGAGGACGGGCGCGGCATGACCGGGCTCCACATCGCGGCGAGCAAGGGCGACCTCGAGTTCGCGACGATCCTCCTGGAGGGAGGCGCCAAGGTCGACCACGCCAACGGCAACGGCTACCAGGCCATCCACTCCGCCGCGGGGGCCGGCCAGCTCGAGATGGTGGAGCTCCTGCTCGCCAAAGGCGCCGACCCTTCGGCCTCGGACAACTCCGGCTTCACGCCCCTCCACGACGCGGCGGCCGCCGGAAACGAAGCACTCGTGAAGCTGCTCCTGGACAAGGGCGCGTCGAAGGACGCAACGATCCGCGAGGGCTGGAAGGACCTCAAGGAGGGCATGACCCCCAAGGAGGTGGCTCAGGTGAAGGGCCACGAGTCGATCGCGGCGCTCCTCTAGTGCGGGCCCTGCGCGAAGGATGAGCCGCGCCCGAACGCTCCTGCTCTGGGCCGCGGCCACCGACCGCACGTTCACGTTGGTGGGGCGTCGTCCGGATCGGCGACTCGAGGGGAAGCGCATCTTCTGCCGACGAAAGCTGGCGATCGCCGTCGACCGGGACGAGCGGCACCCGACGGCGACCGTGGAACACATCCTGCCGCGAGCCCACGGCGGCACCGACGCGATCGAGAACCTGGCGGTCGCCTGTCGGCGCTGCAACGGCGGCAAGGGGGTACGCCTCGATCCGGCCGGGCCGGGCCACCCGACGTTCGATCGGGTGGTCGAGCAGCTCCAGGCCGAGCGGGCGAAACGGCGTCGCGACCCGCCCGAGGAGCTCGACCTCGGACCCGAACCAGGCGTACGCGATTGATGCTCGCCGCACGGTCTGGCACGTTGATGGGGTCGTGAAGTCGGCCCGCGGATGCATCACCCCGATGCTGGCGCTCCTGGTGGGTGCCTTCGTCTTCCTCCGCGTGCCGCTCGACAGCCCACCCAATTACCGGACCCCCGAGGCCGGGGAGGCGCCGGCGATTCCGAGCGCTCCCGCGCGCGCGGCCGCGGCCGTCCCCGCGGAGGAAGAGCCGGTCACGGCGCAGGCCCCCCGCCCGGCCGGACCGCCGGCTCCCGAGCCGCACCAGGATCCCTACTACTTCCACCCGCCCTCGGACGTCGGGCTCCAGCCCCTCGCCGCTCATGACGCCCCGGTCGCGGAGCTGCTCGAAGCTCGCCTCGACGAGCTCGAGGACCTGGGCGCCCCCGAGGCGACGACCGAGGTGCTCTACCTGCTCGGCGCCGAGCAGCAGTCCGCCTTCGCCTACGACGTCGCGGCGGGGTTCTTCGAGGCGTTCGCCGCGCAGGAGGCCTGCGACGTGACCTGCGAGGAGCAGGCCCCGGCGCTCGAGAACGCGATCGTGCTCCACCGCGCGACCGGCAACACCGAGGGTGCGCTTCGGAGCGCCGACCTCTTCCAGCGGCGCTTCGAGCGGTCGCATCCGCGGGCGGCGACCCGAGTGGCGCTGGCCGCCGCGACGCTGGATCGCCGCAGCGGCGCCGAGCGGCTCGAGCAGCTTCGACGACGGCGGCTCCCGCCCGCCGAGTCGGTACAGGCCGAGGTGGCGCTGGGCCAGCGGCTGCGAGCGACCGACCCGGCGCGAGCCCGCCGTGCCTTCCGCCGAGCGAACCGGCTCTGGACGCGCCATGGCGGCGAGCAGATGGCCACCTCGCCGGGGCTCGGGCCGACGGCCTGGGCCGCCGAGCTGGGCCGGACCCGCGAGGCGGTGGCCGAAGCGCGCTTCTTCGAGGCCGACCGCCGCTACCAGCGGACCCGCCGCATGGCCCCGCCGACCTTCGAGGGCCCGGCCCGGGAGGCCCGTGTGAACCGGTGGGTGCGCCAGGAGCTCCGCCCCTGGCTCGCTCGACGCATGCGGGCGATCGAGCGCACCGAGCGCGACCTGGATCGGGTCGACGAGCTGGGGCTCACCCGGCAGAGCGTCGCCGTCGCCGCCCGCCGGGGCCAGCTCTACCAAGAGCTCGCGGACACCCTCGCCCGCCTCCGGCTCCCGACGGCGGTCGAGAGCGAAGACGAGACCATCGATCTCATCGAGCAGCCGCGGGGTCCGATGTACCAGCACCTGGTGCGGCCAGCGCTCGAGCGCTTCGAGGCGTGTATGGAGCGCGCGAGCCAGACCCACCACTACGGCGAGTGGTCCGAGAGCTGCGCCGACGGTCTGGCGCGCTACCTCCCCCGCTACCGGCTCCCCGAGCTGGGCACCGACGCGCCGTAGCCCCCAGTGAACTCGGGACGCGCGTTGGGCAACGACACGGGGTCCTCATGCGACTCGTGATCATCCTCGGGCTGGTGAGCCCATGCCTCTTCGCCTGCGGCGATGACGCAGGGACGGGGAGCGCACCGGATGCCGCGGCGGACGCAGGGGCCGCGGACGCCACGACTCCGGGTGACGACGCCCCCCTTCCCCGCCGGGTCGTGGCCGATCCCGTTCGGGCGGAGCGCGGCGAGGAAGCGCTGACCGACGCACGCGGCGCCGAGGTGCCGCTGATGGGTCTGCGGAGCCTCTGGGTGGTCTGGGGCACGTTCGGCCTCTCGGACGCCGACTACTGGTCCGCGTTCGCCGAGCGCTACGGCTTCGTGCCTCGCGAAGGCTCGCCCTACCCGTGGGGCATCGAGGTCGACGGGAGCACGGCGAACATCCAGTGCCTCGCTTGCCACGTGGACCGGGTGGCCGGTGAAGCGGTGATCGGCGCCGGGAACGGTCGCATCGATCTGCAGTCGCTCTACGAAGACCTGGTGACCTTGGCAGAGGTCGCGCCCAGCTACGGCTTCACGGTGCCGCCGATCCCCGAGATCTGGACGGAGGCGTTCGCCGACCGCACCGGCGCACCGGGCGCCACCGACGCCTTCGGCATGGGCATGACACTCGCCGCCGCCTACCGGCCGTCGACGAGCCCCGAGACTCGCTACGGCTACCAGCAGCCACCCGCATGGTGGCAGCTGCCTTTCAAGGACCGCATCTACACGGACGGGATGGCGCCTTCGACCAACCCGAAGCTGATGATGGCGACCACCCTCTCCTCCGGCGCCACCCTCGCCGAGCTCATGGCGATGGAAGAGGACTTCGAGGACGTCCGCCACTACCTCCTGTCTCTGGAGCCGCCGCCCTGGCCCTTCGACCCGCCCGACGCCACCGAGGTGGACGAAGGCCGCGCCGTGTTCGACCGTATGTGCGCGTCCTGCCACGGCGTCTACGCCGGCGCCGAAGGCTCCTACCCCGACTCGATCCTGGACGTCGGCACCGACCCGGTCCGCCACGAGCGCTTCACTGCAGCAGAAGCGGATTGGATCAACGAGAGCTGGTTCGGGGAGCCACCCGTGATGGATGGCGAGGGCTACCTCGCGCCACCGCTGGTCGGCGTCTGGGCCACGGCGCCCTACCTGCACAACGGAAGCGTGCCCGACCTCCGCGCGCTCCTACGCTCGGACGAGCGGCCGAGTCAGTGGTCGCGCGTGGCCGATCCCGATGACTACGATCCCGTGCGCGTCGGGATCCGCACCACCGGCGGATCCGACTTCGACACCAGCCGCGAGGGGCTCTCCGCCGCCGGGCACACATACGGCGACGCCCTCACGGACGCCGAGGTGGATGCGGTGCTGGCGTACTTGAAGACCCTGTGAGCGGGAGTCTGTACGTCGGTTCCAAGGAGGGAGGTGGACATCTCCGAGCCAGACCCAAGCGCGGTCCATGACCTCGCAGTTGACTAGGCCGGCGAGCCGACCGACTTCGACCCAACCACACCACAACTCCCGAGCGTCCATGGCCTGCACCCACGCTGGCTGTCCCGGCAAGATCCGCGCACGGAAGTCGAGCATTCCCAACGCCCGGAGGTGAAGGCCGTGGTCTGCGTGGCTCGGCGAGACTTGGACGGGGACCCGCCCGTCGAGCTGCCCTCCGATCGCAGCTTCGCCCGGGACCTCGATGGTGACGCGAAGGCCGCGGCCGCCTGGCTCGAGACGGCACTGCGCCTCGCCGAGTCGGGCGACGAAGAACACGACTGCGACAGCCACGAGGGCACGCACGCGGCGTGGGACCTCGGTGGGCCGCTCAGGTTCCCGCGCTGTCCCCAGGGCGAGGGTGAGGGTCAGGGGCGGCCTTCGGCCGTTAGATGATGATGGTCGCGCAGCCGAACTGGACGTCGACGCTCGCGTCGCCGCTGTCCATCAGGGCGCGCTGAGCGAGATCGCAGGTGGCCGGGCAGAGGCGGACCTCGGTCGGGCTGTCATCGTCGTCGTAGTACCAGCCGCCGGTCGGGCCGCAGCTCGGCTCGCCGTCGCTGACCTTCGGGATGACGTCGCTCATGTCGCCGGAGCGCAGGAAGACGTTCACCCGGCTCGGGTTGAGGGTCATGCCGTCGGGCGGGCTCGGGAGCGGGAGCTGGCAGGCGATGCGCGCGGTGGCCGCGACCGTGTCGGCGACCTCGTCCAGGAAGGTGTCCCAAGCCGCCGAATCGGCCTGGTCGCAGATCTGGGCGCGGACGCCTCCCGTGCGCGAGACCAGCTCGGTGTAGGTGCGGCCGGGCTTGCTCGGGAAGCCAGGCGTGCCGGAGTCGCACATCACGCTCGGGTCGGACTCGGAGCCCCAGCCGTAGATGGCGTTGAAGGTGTAACCCTCGAAGAGGTCGCCGTAGGTCGAGGTGAGGATGCCGGGGCCGATCTCGAGGCCGCTGAAGGGGTTGTTTCCGCCGGGGTAGTCCTCGAGGGAGGTCAGCGTCAGCGGCGGGTCGCCCGCGTCACACTCGGTCACGCCGTCGTGCGGGAAGGCGCAGGTGCGCGAGTCGTCGTCGGTGACCACCACGATGGTCTTGGTGGCCTCGTCGCGAAGGAAGCTGCGCCAGGGCCGCGAGCCACGGGACTCGCCCTCGGAGTAGCCCGAGCTCTGCGCCAGGGTGCCGAGGAACTGCTCGACCTGCTGGGTGCTGCGGACGTCCACGGAGACGTGAAAGAAGCGCTCACCGTCGCCACAGCTGCTGTCGCCCGCGAGAGGCGGCGGAATGCACACCCGGATCCCATCGCCGCTGGTGGTGCCCCGCTGCGAGAGCATGATGACCCGATAGTCGAGGCCGCTGCCGCTGATGCGGTCGGCGAAGTCGTTGAGCCCCTCCTCCACCTCGCGGATGGCGGGCTCCATGCTGGTCGAGTTGTCGACCATGAAGATGATGTCGACCGGATCGACGTCGAGCATCGCGCCGGCGGTCGCGGTCGCGCAGGACGCGTCCGGGTCGAAGGGTGCGTCGATGGGCTGCGCGTCCACGAAACGCATGTCCGGGTCGTCGGTGGAACCGTCGCGACCGATGCGAGCGTCGTCACCACACGCGGACAGAACGAGAAGAAGGGCGAAGGGCCAGGAGCGAAGCATTCCGGGGTAGATAGCAGCCCCGATGCCCTCACGCGAGCATTGCTCGCCGATCGTCAGCGAGTCGGCACGTGGGTCACCGGACCGGCCAGCTCCAGGGTGAAGAAGCTGGGCGTCGCGACCCGGCGAAGGCCGAGATCCAGGTAGGACCAGCCGAAGAGGAGCGAGCCGTCCCCCTCCCGGACGGCAACGATGGGATCCCGCAAGAAGCGGATGGGATCGAGCCCGTTGTCGCCCTTTCCATAGTCCAACATCCGGCCCGCCGGCACCCGGACCTTGCGGCCTCGGTAGCCCGCGGGGGCGTAGCCAGCGAGCGGCACGACCGCGAAATGACCGAAGGTGAAGGGCTCGCCCTTCTTGCGCTTCGGGCGGTCGGGAGCATCCAGCCCGTCCTGCTCGAGCCGGACGTTCCAGCCGCGGAGGGCGCCGGTCCGCTCGTCTCGGTGGAAGGCCTTCCGGAATTTCTTCCAGGTGAGCTTCTCGAGGACCCCGGGCAGGCCGAGGCTCACCCCACGGAACTCCTTGCCCTCGAGCACCGCTTCGGGGACCGGATGCCCCGACTCCAGCAGATCGAGCCAGCCCTCGGGGCCCATCCGGTGGATCGCCTCGGCCCTCACGAGTCGCCCTCGTCGTTCGAGCGACGCAGCGGCGGCAGGAGCGGGTTCGGGTCGGGCAGGAAATGGCGCCCAGGGTCCCGGACCCAGCCGCGCTGGCGCCATTCGAAGTGCAGGTGGGGCGCCCACGCGAAGCCGGTGTCCCCGACGTGAGCGATCGTCTGGCCGCGGCCGACGTACTGCCCAGCAAAAACGGTCGCGTCGCGACAGTGCGCGTACATGGTGCTGTAGCCCTCGTGGTGGAGCAGGATGACGATGTTCCCGTAGCCGGTGAGCTCATTGCCCGCGTAGACGACCAGGCCATCCCGCGCGGCCACGATGGGATGGCCCTCCGGGGCCCCGATGTCCACGCCGTTGTGCCGGCGGTGGCTGATCGAGCCCCGCCGGTTTCGGCCGAACCCGCGGCCCATCCGCCCGCCGGGGACCGGGAAGGTCAGCCGGCCGCGGGGGTCGAGGTGCTCCACGGCGGCCATCCACTCGTCGAAGGGGCGCTTGTGCATGACCCAGCGGGCCGTCCAGCGGTGGCCCAGACCGAGGTGCTCGGCGAGCTCGGCGGCCGGGCCCTGCGGCTGCGGAATTCGGCGCGGCCCCGAGCAGTGCTGACGGTAACCACCCTGGGTGCGGCAGCGGCGAGGCACCCGGCGCCGCCACCGCGCCGGCTGGAGCGGATACCGGTCCGGGTCGTTGTGCAGCCAGCGGCGAGGGACCCGCTCCTCGAGGACCACTGGCTGGAGCTCGCTCAGCGCCGGCGCCCGCGGCACCGTGACTTCCTCGGTCTGCGCGAAGCCCTGGGCCCCGAGGGACGCACAGAGGAGTAGCGCGATCGAGAGCAGGCCGCGGCGGAACACGGCCCGATCTTAGGAGATCGCGGCCGCTTTCAAAAGCTGCGGCTCACGGGCGGGCTCCTCGGCCGGCTCCACCGGCGCCAGGTGCCGGCGAACGTCCGGGTGGGCCCAGCAGACCCAGAGCGCATAGAGCGCGAAGATCGTCCCGATCGGGAAGGTCAGCAGGAGCGAGCAGGCCAGAAAGGTCTGAAGCATCCGCCCCCGGCCGCGGCCCAGGCGCGCAGCTGCCAACAGGCAGGCCAGGCCCAGACCGCCGACCAGGAGGAGGATGAGGGCCCCGAGAATGGCCATGAGCAGGGATGCATCCGCCACCCCCTCGATGGCGGGCAGGGTCCAGAGGTGGAACACATAGGCCCCCGTCCCCGTCGCGAGCACCCCGAAGCCCGCGTCCAACACCCGCATCATGGTCAAGTGACCCATCGGGACCGGTCTACGGAGGACCGACGCGAGAATTCCCTTCGCGGGCCCCGACCCGGCGTCAGTCCCAGAGATCGTCGGTGTCGAAGAGGTACTGGGCGAAGGCGGAGCGCAACCGGAAGTCCCGGAGGGCGATCTCGTCCACGCAGCTCGTGTCGAGCGTCGCCTCGGGATCGGAGACGAACTGGATCAGGAGCTCCTCGCCGCAGCGATCGCCCGAGCTGGTGTAGCTGCCGCCGACCACGCCGTGGGACACGTCCGGCAGCTCCACGAAGGTCTGGTGGGCGCCGGAAAAGCGCTCGCCGACTCGCCGAGCCCGTTCGATGGGGGTCTGGGGGTCCAGCGTGCCGTTGAGCATCAGCATCGGCACCTCCGTCTCGGCCCACTGGTCGTGGAGCGGCCCGGGCTCGTAGCGAGGCCAGTCGTCGTAGCGCAGCCGGAAGTTGACCCCGATGTTCTTGTGACCGAGCGCCGCGTCCGCGATGGCCTGCAGCTCCTCGAGGCTCGGCGGCGGATCGGGCCAGAGCTCCGAGAAGGTCACGTGGTGCGCGAGCACGATCGAGAAGAGCCCTGGGCCTTCGTCCTCATCGGTGACGAGGCCGAAGATCACGCCGAGCAGGTGCTGGACCGCAGCCACGTCTTCCGGCGAGCAGCGCTCGACGCGCGCGACGGTCGCGGGGATGGCGGCGCGAGCGCGCCCGTCCGAGATGAGTGCCCCGAAGGCGACGCGGAGCAGGAGCTGGGCTTCGCTCTCGACGCCCTCGAAGACCGCGGCGCAGTGTCCCTCGCCGACGCTCTCGAGCATCGCCTCGGTCGCGGCCACCGCGTCGCCCCCGAGGCGGTCGCCGCAGAAGTCGTCCTCGTCGCAGAGCGCGAGGAAGTCCCGCATCACCTCGTCGTGCCACTGGTCGATGAGCGAGAGGTCCGGATCGTCCGGCGGCACGATCGAATCGAGCACCACCCCGTCGAAGGCGTCGGGCTCGAGCTGCACCGCGCGATGCACCCAGTACGTCCCATAGGAGGCGCCGAGCACGACCTGTCGAACGCCCTCCTGGCGCGTGCGGCGGACGACCTCGATGAGATCGCGCGCGGCGCTGGTGGTGTCGAAGTGCGCGAGGTCGGCGCCCCAGGTCGTCCGGAGGTCGGCGATGCAGTCCGGCCATTCCTCCTCGCCGATGGCGCTGCCGTTCGGCGAGTCGAGCGCCTCCGCGCCGCAGCCGAGGCGGGTCGAGCGCCCGGCCCCGCGCGCGTCCATGAGCAGCACCCGGATGTTGTGGAACCGCAGCGGCAGCGAGAGCCGCTCGTAGGTCGCGGCGCTCCCGCCCGGTCCGCCGTTGAGCATCCACAGGTCGGCGGTGGCCTCCTCGACGGGATCGAGGCGGCGGAGGTCGATCGTGATCGTCGGCCCGTCCGGGTCGTCCCAGTCCAGCGGCATGTCCATGGTCGCACACCAGCCGTCGAAGTTGACGCCCGAACCCGCGTCGGAGATCCACGGACAGGGCTCCCAGTCCACGGCGTCCACGAAGGCGTCCGAACCGGCGTCGTCGGGGCCCGCGTCCAGCACGCTCGCATCGGGGGTCGGTCCCGCATCGAGCTCCGGCGACGCGTCGCCACAGGACAAGAGGAAGAGGCCCAACGTCAGCCATCGCATCCGTCGATCGTGGCGGCGAGGGCGCGTTCGCACCGCTCAAACGGTCTCAAACGCGTTCGTGCATTCCCTGACGTTTGCGCGCCCAACGACTTTGTGGCTCGCTGAGCGCGTGGAGATCGCCGCCGTCGCGCAGGAGCTTCGCGGGGTCCGCGCTCCGAAGGCCTGGGTCGCGCTCGTCCGCCACGCGCGCACTCTCGCGAAACGCCCTTCGCCACCGCTGGGCGACGTGCTCGCGCTGCGTCCCTACCTGATGCACTCCTTCGATCCGTCGGCGGACGTGCTGCTCCTCCGCGCCCTCGCGTCGGCGGTCGAGACCGACGCCCCCGAGCAGGCAGAGCTCCAGCTCCTCTTCGCCACGCGAGCGGTCCAGCGAGGCGAGATGGCCGTCGCGTCGTCCAAGGCGCGCGTCGCGGAGTCGCTCGGTGGCCCCTCGTTCGAGCTCGACATGCTCGACGCGCACGTCGCCATCCGCACCGGCGCGCTCTCGCGCGCTCGAGCTCGCGTCGAAGAGCACGCGCGGAACGACCCCCGCATGCGCCTGCAGCACGCCTTCTTCCTGCTCGCCTCCGGTCGCCACGAAGACGCAGGCGCCCTACTCCGCCGCTGGACGAGCTCGCCGATCCCTTTGATGCGCGGTGCGGCCGAGTTCTTCCTGACCGAGTCCGCCGTCCGGCGCGGCGCATGGGAGGAGGTCCTCCTCCACGGGAAGCGCTCGTGCGACGCGGTCGCGTTCATGGGCACCACGCCGCACGACGTGGCCGTGTCCGTCTGGTCCGCTCGAGCGCTGCGCCACCTGCAGCGCCCGGATCTCGCGGAGGCCCGCGCACGCTGGGGCTACGAGACGGCGCTTCGGGCCGGCCTCGGAGAGGCGATGGCCGAGGCGCTCGTCGAGCTCGTGAAGCTGGGTTGGGACCGCGAGCGCGGCCTCCGGGAGCTCGCCGCCCTGCGGTCGACGTTGGTGCGGCCCGAGGTGCGACGTTCGGTCGACGAGCTCTTGGGCGACGAACCAGCGAGGACGATCGAGGTCGACGCTGGCGGGCACTGGATCCGTGTCGACGGGCGACGGATCGAGCTCTCCCATCGACCCGTCCTTCGCCGCCTCCTTCGCGCGCTGGTGCAGGCCTCGACGCCCCTCGACGTCGAAGGTGCGTTCCGCGCGGGCTGGCCCGACGAAGCCATCCGCCTCGAGAGCCGGCGAGCGCGCGTGTACACCGCCGTCTGGCAGCTCCGGCGACTGGGCCTGCCCGTCGTGCACGAAGAGCGGGGCTACGTTCTCGACGCCGAGGTCCGCTGATCGTCAGGGCCGCGTGAGTCGGTCGAGGAAGGGGTCCCGGCCCGCGTCGAAGTCCTCGGCCGTCATCACCACCGGCACGTCGGGCTCGATGCCGCGCCCTGGCCGGCAGCCCTCGTAGGGCACGAGCTCGATCTCGAAGAGCGAGAGCAAGAGCGCCGGGCCCACGTCGTCCTCGAAGAGGATCGGCAGCTGGCCGATGTGCCAGGCGCACTCCCCCTGAGTCTCCGTGCCCACGACGGTCACGTTCGGGTGGTGCGCGAGGAGCGCGACCACGAGCTCGACCGCGGCGGAGTTCGTCGCGTCGTCGACCAGGAGCGTGAGCGGTCCGCGGTGGCTCGGTTCGGCGGGCACCATCGTGTCGGCCAGCGGATCGCCCTCGACGCGCCAGCCATCGTCGACCGGCTCGCCCGGGAAGTCCCGCAGCGCGCCTTCGCTGCCCGCCAGGAAGCGCACGTCGCTCTCGTACTCGTCGGGGATGGCGCGCACGCGCGTGCGAACGCTCGCCCACTGCGCGAAGGGCTCCGCGAGGAGATGGCGAGCCACCGCCACGCCGAGGCTCCGGTCCCCACCTTCGTTCCCCCGGAGGTCCAACACGAGCCGCTCCGCGGCCGTGAACGCCGGGGCCAGCTCCGCGATGCGCTCGAGGTACGCCTCCCGGTCGAGCGTCGTGAACGACGCGAGGCGCAGCACGCCGAGTCCGTCGCGCTCCTCGAACGTCGGTGACGGCTCGCGCGCGCCCCAGCTCGCGGCGGACCGTCGCGCGAGCTCGAGCGCCCCGAGCGCCACCGGCGTGACCGCGGGCAACGTTCGACTCCCACTGCGAGTCTCGAGCTGCCATGCGGTTCGCGGACCGAGCTCGAGCCGCACGTGCTCGACGAAGTGCCGTTCCGCTTCCGCCAACCGAACCGCCGGGCGATCTCCGTCGACCGTCGAGAGTGCGGCGAGGCGCTCCATGAGCTCGTCGATCGGGATGCCCTCGATCGCCACGACCTCCTCGCCGACGAGCTCCGGCACCGACGCCGCGTCGATCCGAACCCCCTCCCCCACGCGCTTCACCACGAAAGGCACGAAGGTGGCCTCATCCGGGTCCAGCACCGGAAGACCCGCCGCGAGGTGCGAGTCCCCGATCCGCGAGAGCACGCGGCGCAGCGCCCGAGCGCGGCCCAGCTCATCCGTCGGCCAAGCCTCCGCGTCCGCCAGCGCGTCGAGCCCCGCCTCGCTCGCGGTCCGGTGGGGTGCCGGATGCACCGCGCGGATCAAGGCGAGCCGGTCGGCCAGCGGCGAGGTCGGGCGAGTCGCCGCGTGGGACCCACACCCGAGCGCCACGATCGTCAGCAGCAGCAGTCGCACGAGCCTGGTGTGACCAGCCCACACGCTCGCAGCAAGGCCAAACGCTCCCGGAGCCACGGGGCTTCACCCGCCGGGCGGGCTGCGCTATCAAGCACCCATGCCGTCTTTCGATGTCGTCAGTGAGCTCGACCACCACGAGGTGGACAACGCCGTGGACCAGGCCAACCGCGAGCTGGCCCAGCGCTACGATTTCAAGGGGACCGAGTCCTCGATCGAGAAGACCGAGGAGGGCCTGGTCATCCGCAGCAACAGCGAGGGCCGCCTCGACGCCGCGCGCGACGTGCTCGAGTCCAAGATGGTCCGTCGCAAGGTCTCGCTGAAGTCCCTCGACGCCCAGAAGCCACAGCCCGCCGGCGGCCAGATGTGGCGCCAGCTGATCAAGCTCAAGGAGGGCATCGACAAGGAGAAGGCCAAGGCGATCGTGAAGTTCGTCAAGGAGTCCAAGATCAAGGTCCAGGCCTCGATCCAGGGCGACGAGCTCCGCGTCTCCGGCAAGAAACGCGACGACCTGCAGGCCTGCATTGCCGCGATCAAGGAGCAGGACTTCGACCTGCCCCTGAAGTTCAAGAACTTCAGAGACTGACTCACGCACTCCCCACGCAGGGGGAAGATTGCTGGGGCGGCGGCGTACGTCGGGCCGAGGCTCTGAAGGAGCCGAAGGAGAACCTGACGATGATGAAGAAGACTCGCGCTCTCAGCATGGCTCTCGGACTCGCCCTCGGACCGCTCGTCGGTTGCGGCGGTGCGGAAGACGAGGCCGAAGCGGAGGCCGAAGCCGAAGAGCTGGCGAACGCGCTCGGTGAAGCGCTCCAGGGCGCCGCGGACGAAGCGGCGGCGGAAGCCGAGGCCGCGCCGGCGGGGGGCGATCTCGTCCTGGGATCGCTGGGGCTGCAGATCGAGGCGCCCGCCGGCAGCGCCGTTCGCGACGCGATCGTCGGCGACGGCTACATGGTCCAGGGGCCAGGGCTGGTCATGACCGTGGAGGAAGCCGGCGACTCCGACCCAGCCGACCTGGCCGCCGCGAAGGAAGCCCACGACATGTACTCGCCGCAGAACGTGAACGAGGAAGAGCTCGAGGACGGCTACATCCTGACCTTCACCAACTCC
Source organism: uncultured Sandaracinus sp. (assembly GCA_964462035.1). Classification (GTDB taxonomy): domain Bacteria; phylum Myxococcota_A; class Polyangia; order Polyangiales; family Houyiibacteriaceae; genus UBA1660. The sequence continues at coordinate 44,773 of CAYXAP010000036.1, read as the reverse complement.
GGCGGCATGGGCGACAACTACTGGGTCGTCGGCCGGCGCGAGATCGGTGGCAAGGTGGTCATGTGCAAGACCACCGCGAGTCAGGAAGCACAGCAGACGGCCGCGGTGGCCGCCTGCAAGTCGATCCACGACTGACGCGACGACCGACACCGAGACGAGGCCGGGTCCCGAGGGGGGCTCGGCTTTCGTCGTTTCAGCGCCAGGTGATCTGCAGCTCGAGAAGCGAGCCGTCGTCGCTCTCGTCGAGGATCTCGGCCTTGGGACCGCGTCCGCCGCTGATCTCGGCCAGCGCGAAGGTGGAGCCGATCACGTCACCCCACACGCGCTCGTCGAAGCCGACACAGTTCGACACCCGGGCGCGCGCGCTCTTCTTGCGAGAGTCCAGCACCTCGACCTTCCCCGGCCGGTAGAACGTGCGAAAGGCCTGGGCCGAGTGGCGCCAGGAGGTCTCGGGACCGAGGATGCGAGCGAACACGCGATACGCCCGCGAGAGCAACGCCTTGGTCGCGAGACGCCCGAGCTCCCGGGCGACCGGCTCACCGGCGACCACCTCGGCCGCCCGGTGGAGCTCGCGGTACATCGCGATCGGGTACCAGGTGCCCTCGTTGACCAGGTCGGCGCGCACGAGCTCGGCCAGCGGCCCCGTGAGCTCCTTGCCCATGGCGATCGGCGCGCGCCGCCCATAGAGAGCGACCATCGCGTCGACCAGCGCGATGAAGTTCGCGCCCTTTGCTTCCGACTCCCCCCCGGGTGTCACGTTCTACCCCCGCATCGCCGCCGCGACTTTTGGGAAGCGGACGGCGAGGTCCGACTCCTTGATCGGCTCCCCCCGCGGTTCGACGAAGAGGTCGAGCGTGGGCGTCGGCAGCTGTGACTGGTAGAGCCCCTCCCAGGTGTTGCGACCGACATAGCAGAGCGGCAGGCCGGTAGCGCCCGGCCAGACTTCGTCGGCGAGCGTGTCCGGGTCCGTCAGCGCCTGGTCGAAGCGGTCCTTCCCGAGCGAGATCAGCCACGCACGAAAGCCGAGGAAGACGTCGTGGCCGCCCTCCCCGTGCACGAGGCTGGCGACCCCCCACAGATCCCAGCGAAAGGCCTTCTGCATCTGGTTCCAGAAGTGCTGCTCGAAGTCGCGAATGGTGTTTCCTGGGTGAGGCTCGTCATCATGGGACCGGCTCTCGAGCTCGCCCTCGAGCCAAGCCGCTTGCCCCGTCGCCGTGGTCGACACCTCTCGCGCGGCCGCGATCAGCTCCCAAAACCCCACTTCGTCCACCACCCGACCATCGCTCACGGGCAGGCCCGAAGGCAAGGGCGTCGCTGCTAGACTCGCGCGGTGACCCAAGAAGCGCGCCCGTCGCAACTCGATAGGGCATGAGAAAGTCACTCGAGCTGGCGCTCGTGATGGTCGCCGCCGTCGCAGCCATCGCCCACGGACCCACGGCCGACGCCGAGGATGCGCACTTCCAGATCGTCGACGAGGTGCATCGCCACCACGTGACCTACGGTCCCGCCGAGGATGAGCTGGGCAACCTCCGGATCGACCAGACCAGCGACTTCGCCGGGTTCTGGGTCGAAGGGCTCGCCGGGATCCCCCCCGGAACCGTGGTGGCCAGCCGGAACAAGCTGCGGCAGCGAGTCCTCTTGGGCGAGGAGGTGCAGCCGGGGCGCTACGTCGGCTACTGCATGGACCGCGACGCGTCCGCGCCCATCCGAACCGAGACGCTCACCATCGCGGGACGCACCACGCCTCCGCAACTCACCCACGGGCCTCAGGTGTGCATTCAGCTCGCTGTGTGGGCTCGAAGCGGTGACCCGGCGACGATTCGCGAGCACCGCGCCCGATGCGGGACCGAGCCCTGACTCAGCGGCGCTTGCGCTTCTTCTTCCGCTTCACGTCGTCCTCGTGGACGAGCGGCGAGAAGAAGTTGTCCTTCTTCACGTCTTCCTCGACGCGGAAGGCGTACTTGTAGCTCGGCGCGCTGCGCATGTTGCAGTCGGTGCGCTCGCAGAAGCGGCAGGTGGTGCCGACGGGCACGCTCATCTTCGCAGGGTCCACGAAGGGCATCTCGTCGGCGTAGGCGAGCTTCGGCGCGTCGTCGGCGTGGCAGCCGAGGCCGATGCTGTAGACCGTGCCGCGCGCGAGGCTCCCGCTCTCGGCCTCGCTGACGACCTTCGCGAAGCAGAAGTAGGTCGTGCCGTCCGGGAAGGACGAGTACTGCTTGGCGATGACGTTCGGTGTGAGGAACGCGAGGTGGACCGCCATCTTCGGGCAACTGCCGTCGTGGTGCGGAAAGCGGATGCCGTCGCCGGCGTAGCGTTTGGAGATGTTGCCCGCGACGTCGACCCGAAGGAAGTGCATCGGCACCCCGCGTCGCTCCGGGTCCCCGAGGTTGCACATCCGGTGCGCGACCGTCTCGTAGCTCGACTCGAAGCGGTGGGTGAGCCACTCGATGTCGTAGCGGCTCTGCATGACCGCGTCGTAGAACGGGCCGTAGGGGAGCAGCAGCGCCCCGGCGAAGTAGTTCGCCAAGTGGATCTTGAGGAGCTTGCGCGTCTCCTGGTGCTGCGCCGAGTGACCCTCGAGGAGCGGCTCGTGCAGCTGCTCCTCTTCGAAGAGACGAAGCGCGATGGCGTGCGCGAGCTGGAAGCGGAGGCGCTGCTCGTAGATGTCGCGTGAGAGGGTCAGGGTGCGTCCCTCGTAGCGGCGGATGACCGATCCGGCGTCGTCGTCTTCTTGGACGACCTTCACACCGAGCTCCGAGTCGAGCGCCTTGATGAGGTGCTCGGACGACACGCGCTCCCCCAGCCCGGCGGCTTCACGGAAGGCCTCCGCGCGGCGTTCGAGGGTCGGGAAGAAGTTCGAGTGGCTCTCGAGGAAGTCGGTGACCTCGTCGTAGGGCGAGTAGTCGAAGCGGAGCGCTCCCTCGGTCTCGTCCTTCTCGCGCTCGGCGACCGACTTGAGCACGTGGTCGAGCTGGGAGCGGGTGTTCTTGTAGAGGTTGAAGAGCGCGGTGATGGTCGTGACCACCTTGGGCTCGGCGCTCAGGCCCTGCAGATCGTCCTCGCTGAGATCGAGGCTCCGCAGCAGCGGCTCGTCGAGGAGCTGGGCGAGCTGATCGTCCACCGGGGTCTCGCCGAGGCTCTTCATGAAGGCCTCCATCGAGACCTCGTAGAGCTCGAGGGCCTTGAAGAGCAGGGGCAGCTGGACCGAACGCTTCCCCTTCTCGATGAGGCTCAGATAGGCCGGCGAAATGCCGAGACGACGCGCGACCTCGCTCTGCTGTAGCTCCCGCTGAAGCCGGAGCTCACGGAGCCGGCGCCCCATGGCGGCGTTGCTCTTGGCGCTGTCTTTGGCACGGCGGGGAGTGGACAAGGCGATTTACCTCTTTACAGATCCCCACCTATACGAGGCTCCTGGCTGTGAAACAAGCCGGCAAAGTAAATTTCGACGAGACTTGTAAAGTCCAGAGCGCCCCTTGCTTCGAAGGGGCTTGACCCCATCCACGATTCTGTTACGCATTGCGTCATCGGCCTTTGGCCGTAAAGCAGTAAAGACGATGCGCCGGACGGGCCGGCGTGCGACGGAGGCCAGGATGCCGGACCGACCGTGGATCATGCGGACCTACGCGGGGCACAGCACCGCGGCTGCGTCCAACGAGCTCTACCGCTCCAACTTGGCGCGGGGGCAGACGGGTCTCAGCGTCGCCTTCGATCTGCCGACCCAGACCGGCTACGACGCCGACCACCCGCTCAGCCGTGGTGAAGTGGGGAAGGTCGGCGTGCCGGTCTCGCACATCGGAGACATGCGGGCGCTCTTCGAGGGCCTGCCCCTCGAGGAGATGAACACCTCGATGACCATCAACGCGACGGCCATGTGGCTGCTCGCGCTCTACATCGCGCTCGCCGAGGAGCGCGGCGACGACATCTCGAAGCTCCGGGGCACCGTCCAGAACGACATCGTCAAGGAGTACCTGAGCCGCGGCACCTACGTGTTCCCGCCCGGCCCCTCGATCCGGCTGATCACCGACGTCATCGCCTTCACGACCGAGAAGGTGCCCAAGTGGAACCCGACCAACGTCTGCAGCTACCACCTGCAGGAGGCCGGCGCGACGCCGGTGCAAGAGCTGGCCTACGCGCTGGTCACGGCCATCGGCGTGCTCGACGCAGCCAAGGCCCGCGGTGACATTCCCACGGAGCGTTTCCCCGAAGTGGTCGGTCGCATCTCGTTCTTCGTGAACGCGGGCATCCGCTTCGTCGAAGAGATGTGCAAGCTCCGCGCGTTCACCGAGCTCTGGGACCGCATCTGCCGCGAGCGTTACGGAGTGGAGGAGCCGAAGCTCCGCCGCTTCCGCTACGGCATCCAGGTCAACTCGCTCGGGCTCACCGAGCAGCAGCCGGAGAACAACATCATCCGCATCGTGCTGGAGATGTTGGCGGTCACGCTCAGCAAGGACGCGCGCGCCCGTGCGGTCCAGCTCCCCGCGTGGAACGAGGCGCTCGGGCTGCCGCGACCGTGGGACCAGCAGTGGTCGCTGCGTGCTCAGCAGATCCTGGCCTTCGAGACCGACCTGCTGGAAAACGCCGACCTCTTCAACGGTTCGACCGTGGTCGAGGCCAAGACCCAGGCGCTGATCGACGAGGCGTGGGCCGAGGTCGAGCGCGTGCTCGAGAAGGGGGGCGCGGTCGCGGCGGTCGAGAGCGGCTACGTGAAGCAGGCGCTGGTCGAGTCGAACGCGGCGCGACTGCGACGCATCGAGACCGGCGAGCAGATCGTGGTCGGTGTGAATCGCTACGAAGAGGGCGTGCCCTCCCCGCTCGTCGCCGACCTCGACGAAGCGATCATGCGCGTCGACCCGAAGGTCGAGCAGGACCAGATCGAGGCGCTGAAGGCCTGGCGCGCCGCGCGCGACCAAGGCGCCGTGGACGCGGCGCTGAAGGCGCTGAAGGACGCCGCCAACGGCGACGCCAACCTGATGGCCACCTCCATCGCGTGCGCCAAGGCGGGCGTCACCACCGGCGAGTGGGCCGGCACGCTCCGTGGGGTCTTCGGCGAGTACCGCGCGCCCACCGGCGTCGGCGGTGCGCAGGTCAGCCGAGGCGAGGGCGACGCGGTCAAGCAGGTGCGCGCGAGCCTCGAAGCCGTGGCCGAGAAGCTCGGTCGCCGGCCGAAGATGCTGGTCGGCAAGCCGGGCCTCGACGGCCACAGCAACGGCGCCGAGCAGATCGCGCTCAAGGCGCGGGACGTCGGCTTCGACGTCGTCTACGAGGGCATCCGGCTCACCCCGGAGCAGATCGTCGCCTCGGCCCTCGAGGAGGGCGTGCACCTCATCGGCCTGAGCGTGCTGAGCGGCTCGCACCTCGAGCTGGTGCCCGACGTGCTGAAGCGGATGGACGAGGCCGGCCTGAAAGACGTGCCGCTCGTCGTCGGCGGCATCATCCCGGACGCCGACGCCGTGCGCCTGCGCGAGCAGGGGGTGGCCCGCGTCTACACTCCGAAGCACTTCGCGCTCGACACCCTGATGGGCGAGCTCGTGGAGCTCGTCGCGGAGCGCGCCGGGTGAAGCAGCCCAGCGCACCGACCGACCTGACGAGCGCCGAGGGGATCTCGGCGCTGGCCGGTGGTGTGCTGGCCGGACGGAAGTCGTCCGTCGCCAAGGCGCTGAACCTGGTCGAAGACCGCCGCGAAGGCAGCCGCCGTGCGGTGGGCGCCCTACTCCGCGCATTGCGTGAGGGGTCCGACGGCTCGAGCCACCGCGTCGGGCTCACCGGTCCGCCGGGCGTCGGCAAGTCCACGCTCGCCGCGGCGCTGGCCCGCACCCTTCGCGAGCGCGGCCGAAGCGTCGGCGTGGTCGCGGTCGACCCCTCGAGCGTGCGCAGCGGCGGGAGCCTGCTCGGTGACCGCGCGCGCATGGGCTTCGACCCGAGCGACGAGAAGGTCTTCGTGCGCTCGCTCGCCACCGGTGGCGAAGCCGGTGGGCTCAGCTGGGCCGCGCCCGCGGCCGCGCAGGTGCTCGCCGCGGCCTACGAGGTCGTGCTGCTCGAGACGACCGGCGTGGGCCAGACCGAGACCGACGTTCGCCACGTGGCCGACACCGTCGTGCTCGTCGTCCAGCCCGGCTCGGGCGACGTGCTCCAGTTCCTCAAGGCGGGGATCATGGAGATCCCCGACCTGCTCGTCGTGAACAAGGCCGACACCGGCACCCTCGCCGAGCGAGCGACCAGCGACCTACGCTCCGCGCTCGCCTCGACCCAGGCCGCCGGGCTCGGAGACGCGATGCCCATCCTCGCGACCAGCGCCACCGAGCGGCGCGGCCTCGGCGAGCTCGCCGACGCGCTCGATGCGCACCGGGCCGCCGCCGCCGACCTCGCCGCTCACCGCCGCCGCGGTGAGGTGGCCTGGACCCTTCAGCTCTTCCGCCGGCTCCATGGCCGGCATGGCGTCGAGACCCTCGGCGGCGACGCGGCTCTCCAAGCCGCGATCGACGGCGAGCTCGACACCGAAGCTCCCCCCACCATCTGCGCCCACCTGAGCGAGCGGTATCTCGCGACGGTGGGTCGGCGCGAATCGCCAGCTGCGACAGCGACCAAGGAGACCCAGCGATGACCGACACCCAGACCACCGCCCCCACCGAAACCCCCGAGATCGTCCCGGTCGGCCAAGTGCCACCGCTGGGCGTGGTGCCCCAGAAGATGCACTCCTGGGTCATCCGTCCCGAGCGCTTCGGTGAGCCCACCAAGGCGATGCAGACCGAGGAGATGCCCGTCTGGGACATCGGCCCGGACGAGGTCCTCGTCCAGGTGATGGCCGCCGGCATCAACTACAACGCCATCTGGGCCGGCCTCGGCGAGCCGGTGAACATCCTCAAGGCCCATGGGCTGCCGTTCCACATCGCAGGCTCCGACTGCGCGGGCGTGGTCTGGAAGGTCGGCAGCGCCGTGCGGAAGTGGAAGGTCGGCGACGAGGTCGTCATCCACTGCAACCACCTGGTGGAGCCGGGCGCGAGTGACCTGCAGACCATCTGGGGCTACGAGACACCGGACGGGTCCTTCGCGCAGTTCACGCGCGCCCAGGGGCAGCAGCTGCTCCCGAAGAGCCCTGACCTCACCTGGGAAGAGGCCGCGAGCTATGGCCTCGTGTACTTCACGGCGCACCGCATGCTGATCGACCGCGCAGAGATCCAGCCCGGCGAGGACGTCCTGATCTGGGGCGCCGCCGGTGGCCTGGGCTCGTTCGCGATCCAGCTCTGCAAGGCCGCGGGCTGCCGCGCCATCGCGGTGGTCTCGAGCGACGAGAAGGCCGAGATGGCCATGAAGCTCGGCGCCTTCGGCGTGATCAACCGCAAGGACTTCCCGGACCTGCAGTTCCGACCGGACGAGGACGCCGAGCAGAAGAAGAAGCGCTTCGCCGCGATGAAGGCTTTCGGCAAGAAGATCTGGGAGATCCTCGGCGAGAAGAAGAGCGTCGAGGTCGTCTTCGAACACCCCGGCCAGCGCACCTTCCCGGCGAGCGTCTGGCTCGCCTCGAAGTTCGGGCGCATCGTCATCTGCGGCGCGACCACCGGCTACGAGCTGACCTTCGACGTGCGCCACCTCTGGATGGCCCAGAAGCGCATCATCGGCTCCCACTTCGCCGACGCCGACTCCGCTGGCCGCGCGAACAAGCTGGTCATGCAGGGCCAGGTGAAGCCGGTGCTCACCGAGACCTTCGAGTGGAAGGACCTGGCCGAGGCTCACCAGAAGATGTACCGCAACGAGGTCTACGGAACGATTGCTTGCCTCGTCGGCGCTCCGCGCCCAGGGCTCAAGACCTACGACGAGACCCTCGAAGCGATGAAGGAAAACGCATGAGCAGCCTGGAGCAGCAGGTCGGCGCCCTCGAGGCGCTCTACGAGCGAGCGCTCGCGAAGGGCAAGAAGCGCTTCGTGAGTGAGAATGGTCGGGCGGACGGCAAGAAGCTCAACCAAGAGCAGCTCGCCGCCCACGGACTCGCCTACCTGGCCACCGAGACCCACGCGGCGCGTCAGCTTCTGGAGTGGGCCGGTGCTTGCGGCAAGACCGAGGCGGCCATCGCCAGCGCCTACGTCGGCGAGCTCGTCCGCGGCCTCCGCGGCGGCCTCGATCTCGGCCCCTGCGAGACCGTGTCGCTGCAGGCGCTCGGGCTGCAGGAAGGCGACCTGAAGGAGACCATCCTCCAGGACGACATCCAGGCCTACGCCGAAGAGCACTCGAGCCCGCAGGCCTACGTGGGCATCGCCACCGCCGCCCGGGATGGCGACGCCGGCTCGCTCGGCCTCAGCCGGGACGAAGACGGTGAGATGCTCGAGGAGATCCGCGCGCAGTTCAGGCGCTTCGTCGACTCCGAGGTCATCCCCAAGGCGCAGGAGATCCACCAGAAGGACATCCTGATCCCGATGTCGCTCCTCGAGCAGATGAGCGAGCTCGGCGTCTTCGGGCTGACCATCCCCGAGGAGTACGACGGCCTCGGCATGAGCAAGGTCGCCATGTGCGTGGTGACCGAGGAGCTCAGCCGAGGCTACATCGGCGTCGGCAGCCTCGGCACCCGCGCGGAGATCGCCGCCGAGCTGATCCTCGGGGGTGGCACCGACGAACAGAAGAAGTACTGGCTCCCGAAGATCGCGGCCGGTGAGATCCTCCCGACGGCGGTCTTCACCGAGCCGAACACCGGCAGCGACCTAGCCCACCTCGGGACGCGCGCCACCAAGCAGGACGACGGAAGCTACCGCGTTCACGGCCAGAAGACCTGGATCACGCACGCAGTGCGCGCGGACCTGATGACGCTGCTCGCTCGGACCGATCCGAACGAGCCCGGCTACAAGGGGCTCTCGATGTTCCTGGCGCCGAAGACGCGCCTCGACCCGGCGCCCGGCGAGCCGGAGTTCGTCGACGCGGGGCTCGAGGGCACCGAGATCGAGGTGCTCGGCTACCGCGGCATGAAGGAGTACGAGCTCAGCTTCGACGACTTCCAGGTGCCGGAGGGGGCGCTGCTCGGCGGCGAGGAAGGCGCGGGCTTCAAGCAGCTCATGCGCACCTTCGAGAGCGCCCGCATCCAGACCGCGGCGCGTGGCGTCGGCGTGGCCCAGGCCGCGCTCGACGACGCACTCCTCTACGCGATGGAGCGGGTCCAGTTCGGTCGCCCCATCTTCGAGTTCCCGCGCGTCGCGCGGAAGATCGGCCGCATGGTCGCCCGCATCCAGGCGGCCCGACAGCTGACCTTCTTCAGCGCTCGGCAGAAGGACCTCGAGAAGCGCTGCGACCTCGAGGCCGGCATGGCCAAGCTCCTCGCGACCCGCGCCGCCTGGGAAGGCGCCGACGCCAACGTGCAGATCCACGGCGGAAACGGCTTCGCCATCGAGTACCTCGCGAGCCGACTCCTCGTCGACGCGCGCGTCCTCTCGATCTTCGAAGGCGCCAACGAGATCCAGGCCCACGTCGTGGCGCGCCGCCTCCTCGAGAGCTGAACACCCAGGACGAACCCCGTCCCACGAGAAGGGCCCCGTGCATTGGGTGCACGGGGCCTTTTCTCGTTCAGGATTCCGCGGGGATTCCGCGGGGACGCTCGTTTTCATCGTTTTCATTCTTCGGAGGTCAGATGTT
>CAYXAP010000036.1:0-35061 GCA_964462035.1 uncultured Sandaracinus sp. | reverse complement strand
GGATTCCGCGGGGACGCTCGTTTTCATCGTTTTCATTCTTCGGAGGTCAGATGTTGCCTCCGCTTGGGATTCCGCGGAATTCCACGGGGACGCTCGTTTTCATCGTTTTCATTCTTCGGGCGTCAGATGTTTCCTCGGCACGAATGAAAACAATGAAAACGAGCGTCCCCGGAATGAAAACAATGAAAACGAGCGTCCCCACGAAAAAGGGCGCCGTGCGAATCGCACGGCGCCCTCGTTCGTTCGACAGCTGAGTTCAGCCCTCTTCTTCGCCCTCGTCCTCGCTGGGGATCGCGTAGCTGACGCCCGGGGCGACGATCGGCGTGGTGCTCCGGCTGTTGCTCATGCCGAAGAAGCCGCCGCTGCCGCCGATGGGCGTGGAGCCCGCGCAGCTCACGCCGCCTTCCGCATGCAGGGCGCAGCAGAAGTTGGAGCCGCAGCCCATCTGGAGGACGTCGCCGAGGGCGGTGACCGCCTCGGCCTCGTCGAGCTTGTAGGTGACGGGGCTGGTCACGTCGTCCGTCTCCGCGTCACCCATGCCGGTCTGGCCGAAGTCGTTGGCGCCCCAGCAGCGCGGGCCACCGCGGGTGGCGATGCACATCGAGTCCGTGGTGTTGCCCGCGCTGAGCGCGCCCGAGATGCCGCGAATGGTCTGCGGCGTGTTCTTGAACGCCTCGCGACCGGTCTGGCCGTTGGCGAGCTGACCGTCGTCGTTGTCGCCCCAGCAGACGTACTGACCGCGGCGCTTGATGGCGCACTGGTTGTAGTAGCCACCGCCGAGGGCGACCGCGTCCGAGAGGCCGGAAACCTCCGTCGGGACGTAGACACCCTCGTCGGCGCCGTTTCCGATCTCGCCCTTGCGGCCCGCGCCCCAGCACAGGACCTTGCCGCTGCTCTGACGGGCGCAGACGGATCCGATGGCGACCTGGACCTCTTCGACGTCCGTGAGGCCCTCGATCTTGGCCGGCTCCATGGTGCTCTCGCCGCGGGAGCCGCGGCCGAGGTTGCCACTGTTGTTGTAGCCGACACAGGTGACCGTGCCGTCGTTGTGAACGCCGCAGAGCACCATCGCATCGGCGGGACCGCCGACCGAGATGTGCTTCACCGGCTCGCCGAGATCGATGGTGGTCGGGTAGCTGTTCCGCTCGCGGTAGCCGAGGCGCCCCCAGCACACGACCGAGCCGTTCTTGCGGAGCGCGCAGCTCTGACGGAGACCCGCCGCGACCTGCACCGCATCGGTGATGCCCTGCACCGCCGAGCCCTCGCTGCTCGAGTTCGGGCGCTCGGCGCCGTTGCCCAATCGTCCATCGCCGCCCTCGCCGAAGCAGTAGACGGTGCCGTCGTCCTTCACACCACAGACGTGGTTGCTGCCGACCGCGATGTGCGGGGTGAGCTCGAGCTCACCCTCGGCGGCAGCGAAGGTCTCGCGCGTGGGCGCCTCGGCGCTCATCGCCGCGACCGAAGGCACGATGGCCGCCGCGGTCTGGAGCGAGTTCGGAGAATCGTTGCCCATGCGGCCACCGCCGGCCGCGCCCCAGCAGACCACCGCACCCTCGCCGTTGACGACGCAGCTGTGGTTGTCGCTGGTGTCGATGCGCTGGGCACCGGTGACCGCAGTCACGTCGGTGGGGCCGGCGGCGTCGCGAACGCCCTCGGTCGGACCGATGCCGAGCAGGCCGGCCGTGTAGTTGTTGTAGCCCCAGCACTTCACGGCGCCGCCGCCCATGATGGTGCAGGTGCGCTTGTTGCCGAGGGCCATGTCGGTGACGCCGCTGAGCCCGGCCACCACCGCCGGGGTCTCGACGTCCTCTTCGGTCGGCGCAGCGCTCGACTGGCCGTTCTCGTTCTCACCCCAGCAGGTGAAGCCACCGCCGGTGATCGCGCACGAATGGTCGCCCCCGACCGCGACCTTCGTCGCGCCGGTCACGCCGGGCACCTGCACCGGCAACGCCGACTGACGAGTCGTGTCGCCCGCCTGTCCGAGCTGGTGGCTGTTGTTCGAGCCCCAGCACCAGACGGTGCCGTCGTTCTTGCGGATGCAGGCGTGCGCCCGACCCACCGAGACCTCGGCAGCGTCGGTCGCGCCGCTGATCGCGAGCGGCGTGGGGCTCGCATCGCTCGAGGTGCGCCCGAGGATGTTGCTGCCGCCGTCTCCCCAGCACTTCACGGTGCCGTCGCCGAGGCGCGCACACGTGGTGCGGAAACCGGCGGAGAGCTCGGCCACGCCGGTCAGACCGGTGACGGCCACCGGAGTGATCTGCACGTCCGTGTTGCCCGCGCCGAGCTCACCGTTGCGGTTGCGGCCCCAGCAGGAGACCTCGCCGTTGCGGCGAAGGGCGCAGGTGTGGTCGGAGCCGCACTCGATCGCCTTCGCGTCGTTCAGGTTGGCGACGGGCGACCAGGTCCACCGATCCTCCGTCGTCCCGTCCCCGAGCTCGCCCTCGAGGTTCTCGCCGGCGCAGAAGACCTCGCCCGAGGCCTTCATCACGCATGTGTGGGTCTCCCCGGTGCAGACCTGGGGCTCGATCGGCGCTTCGGCCGGTGCCTCCGGTGTCGCTGGCGAATCCGTGGTCGCCGTGGGGGTATCGGTCTGCTCGTCGTCGTCACCACATGCCGCGGTCACGAGCAGCGCGCCCAGCAGGGCTGCTTGCATCTGTCTCATCGGTTTCTCCCTGGCGAGGCGAACGAAAGGAGGCCCCGCCGCACCTCCGGCCGCTCCGAGAAGGAGCGGGGCGGCGAGTGAACCGTGAGAAAAAAACTACGTCAACGCTGAATCAACCAGCAGGTACGGATCCCTTGCTGGGCATGAGGATCCAATGGTCCAGCTCTAGCACCACGCTGGGATGGAACCGCGTCTTCCCGTCCTTCTCGACCTTCAGCGGCGTATCTTCGTTGAGCGGGTTTCGGTTCTTCGTTGCCACCAAACGGAGACGAATGGCCCCGCAATCGCTGCGGCCGGGGAGCGGCTGGACGTCGAGCACCTCGCTCCAGGCGTAGAGCGTGTCGCCAGCGAAGGTGGGGCCCGCGTGGGTGCCGCCGTTGAACGCCAAGATGCCGAGCGAGTTCTGCAGTCCGTTGAACGAGAGGGCCTTGGCGAGGCTGATCACGTGGCCGCCGTACATGAGGCGCTTGCCGAAGCGGCTGTCCTTCATGGCGTGGGCGTCGAAGTGGACCTTCGCCGTGTTCTGGTAGAGCCGCGTGGCCATCGCGTGCTCGCTCTCCTCGATGGTCATCCCGTCGACGTGATCGATACGCTCGCCGACGGTGTAGTCCTCGAAGAAGGCGCTGCCACCGGTGGGCCAGCTCTCGTAGCTCGCGAAGGTCAGGCTGTCGGGAACGACGAGCTCGCTCGCCTCCACCGCACCGGGAACCTCGGGCGCGCCCTTCGCGCCGGTCGGCGTCTCCGGGTCCTTCTTGTGGACCATCACCCAGCGCACGTACTCGAGGACCGTCTCACCGCGCTGGTTGGTGCCCTTCGTGCGCACCCAGACGATGCCGGTCTTGCCGCTGGAGTTCTCCTTCTTGCCGAGCACCTCGCTGACGGAGCGGAGCGTGTCGCCGGGGTAGACCGGGGCCAGGAAGCGGAGCCCCGCGTAGCCGAGATTCGCGACCGCGTTCAGCGAGACATCGTCCACCGTCTTCCCGAAGACCATGTGGAAGACCAGCAAGTCATGAATCGTCTCTCGCTCATAGCCGAGGGATCGGGCGTACTCAGCCGAGCAGTGGAGCGGCGAGCGATCGCCTGTGAGCGCGACGTAGAGGGCCTGATCCCCTTCGGTCACCGTGCGGGGAACGGCATGGACCAGGGTCTCGCCAACGCGAAAATCCTCGAAGAAACGACCCGGATCGGTCTTGCTGGTGGGTGTGCTCTCAGCCATCGAAGGGCCCATAGCACGGGTCGTTGGAAGAGCCCCCTCGAAAGCGGCCGTGAGCTGCCGTACCCTGGGGTCTGGATGGCGATCTCGGGGCGTGAGGAATGGGTGCTCAACCTGGCTCGAGCACTCCGCGGGCGGGACCGCGCCCACATCCGTCAGGTGACCTCGGCCGCGCGGGCCGCCGGGGTGGCCGAGGAGCTCATCCGCGCGCTCACCGACCTCTCGCGCCCCGCCACCATCCCCCAGCCTGTGGCCACGCCCCTGCGGAAGTTCGCCCGAGGGCTCGAGATCCCGCTCTTCGAAGAGTCGAAGGGAAAGATCGTCCCGCTGACCCATGCGGCGGAATCGGTGCTCGGCGTGGGCTTCCCGGGCTCGGCCGCCGACGCCATCGAGCGGCTCACGGGCTACCACGGCGACGACCCAGCCATCGACGACTGCCTGGCGAAGGCACGGGACCGGGGCGAAGCCTCGCTGACGCTCTCGCGCGGCGGCGACACCTGGCGGATGCACGCGACGATGGCGGTCTCGGGATTGCAGATCGCGGTCGTCGCGCAGTCCAGCTCCGGCGCCGGGGAGCTCGAGGTGCTGGCCACGGTGAACCACGAGATGGCGAACGGGCTCACGGCGATGGCCAGCCTGGCGGCCCGGGCACAGCACCCGAGCAGCAGCGACACCGAAGTCGCCGCCGCGCTCCGGCAGATCGAGCAGGCGGCCAGCGACACGCTCCGCTCGGTCCACAGCACCCGGCGCGCCCTCCGAAGCCGGGCCGCCAGCGAGAGCCCTTCGGCGTCCGATCTCGGGCCGCTCTTGCGCGACCTGGTCGACAGCTTCGCGGCGGTCGCCAGCCGGCGCGGAGTGAAGGTCGAGAGCCGGATCGGCGAGCTCCTGATCGCGGCGGCCCCGCCCGGCGATCTACGCTCGATCCTCTGGAACCTCATGAAGAACGCGATCGAGGCGGTCGAGGATGGCGGTCAGGTCCGGGTCGAGGCGGGCTCGGTCGAGCAGCGGATCCGCATCGTGGTCGCCGACGATGGACCCGGGATGGACGAGCAGACCCGGAGCCGGATCTTCGACCCCTACTTCACGACCAAGAGCGAGGGCTCCGGCCTCGGGCTGCCGCTGGTCAAGCACCTGACCCAGCGGCTCGGGGGCGATCTCGAGCTCCACAGCGAGGAGGGGCGTGGTACGCGCTTTGCGGTCTGGCTTCCGCGCATCCAGCCAGTGAAGGTCGCGAGCTCGCCGCCGCTGCCATCGGTGGCGCCCGGCATCGTCAGCGGGATGCGACCGGCGGCGATGGCGAAGCGCGCCTGTGTGGTCGGTCGGGCCGCGGAAGCGCTCGAAGGCATGCTCCGCGACAACCGGGTCGAGCTCGAGCCGCTGGCCACGGTCCTCGCCGAGGGCGCGCCCATCGATTGGGCGTTCATGGACCCGGACGCCGCCAGCTTCGCGAGCGCGATCCGACCCCACGCGAGCCAGGTGGTGTGGGTCGGCGACCTGCCCGACGACGCCGACGATCGCGACGCGGTCTTCGACGGATCGGTGGACGGCGACGCGCTCTCGCGCTGGCTCCTCGCCCACACGCAGCACTCGCCAGTCGACGAAGCCGCCGGCGATTGACGCCGGCTAGCGACCGCGCCGACGGCGGCGACGCGCACGGAGCGAGTCGCGATACTCGAGGCCGATGCGCGCGAGCTCGCCCGCGGCACGCGCAGCGTCGAAGCTCGTGATCTTCGAGCCGGCGACGTCGCTCCAGCGGCGGAGCGGCACCTCGACCAAGTGCTGGGCGAGGTCGTCCCCTCGTGCCTCGTAGCGGCCGATCAGGCGAGCCAGCACCTCGACGTCGAAGATCCACCGCGAGATGAACGGGCTGGCGAAGGCCGCCCGCAGGTCCGGCCCGGCGCGGAAGAGCTTCGCTCCGCACTGGCTGTCGTAGATCTGCAGCGCGAGCATGGTGCTCACCGCGGTCACGAAGGCCCGGCCGTAGAGGTGCCGGTAGAGCTTCCGGTCGATGTGGCGGCCGAGGAGGCGAACCCGCGCACCGAAGACGACGTCCTTGTCCGCCTCTTCGCGCAGCACGGCGCAGAAGCGCTCGACCTCCTCCAGCGGGGTCGCGAGATCCGCGTCCCAGTAGCCCACCCAGTCGACCGGGCCATGGACTTCGCCGTCGAGCGCGTGGAGCACGCCGCGGCGGACGGCCTCGCTCTTGCCACCGTTCTTCTCGAGGGCCAGCATCGCCAAGCGGTCGGGGGCGCGAGCGACGAGCTGGGTCAGGACCTCTCGCGTCTCGTCGGTCGATCCGTCGTCGACGAAGAGCATGCGCAGCTCGTCGTCGGGCAGCACGAACGACGCCAGCTCCTCGACCGGTAGCCGAGCGGCTTCGTTGTAGCAGGGCACCACGAGGACGACGCGAGCCATGGGCCGCGGACGATGGCTGCTCTCGGGCCCGGACGCAACGGGAGCGTGCCCTGGTAGAAAGGGTTCATGATCCGACTCGCTCGCTACGAGGAGGCCGCAGTGGCCATGGCCATCGCTCATCGGGGCTTCGCCGAGACCCGGGACTTCCCGAACCCGAGCTCCGCCCTCGGGGAGGACCTGGGGGTCTTCCAGCGGGCGCTGACCGTGGGCGGGTTGGTCCTGGCCTTCGCCGACGCCGAAGCGATCGGCACGGCCCGAGTCGCGGTCGCCGAGCCGCTGCGGCGCCGTCTCGAGCGGGCGGCCCAGGGAGAGCGCTTCGACCCGATCGAAGGGAGTCAGGTCTCCTACGCGCGCCTGGCGGTGGTCCCCGAGCGGCGCGGAGAAGGCCACGGTCGCGCCATCGCGGCGTGGATCGAGGACCTCGCCCGCGACCTCGGCGCCGAGACCCTTCGGGTCGACGCCCGCAGCCAGCAGCCCGACAACCGTCCGTTCTACGAAGCGATGGGCTTCACCATCGACGGCTACAGCGGTCGCTACGGCATCCCCGACATCCGCACCCACATGTCCAAGCGCCTGTAATCCCACACCTCAGGGACGCTCTTGAGTTCTTTCCGAGCTCAGAGGCGTTTGTGAACTCGGAAAGAACTCAAGAGCGTCCCTCGTGTGTGGAAGTGCGGGGTAGCTGTCAGGGGGTGAGGACTCGGTGGGGGGTGGCGACCAGGCGATGGCGGCCCTGACCCACCTGGTCTTGGCGGTCATCGCCCCAGCACCAGACCGCGCCGTCCGCGGTGATGGCGCAGGTGTGCTGGACGCCCGCCGCGACGCGAATCACCCCCTCCAGCTCGACGGGCTCCATCGTGCGCTTCATCCGCCGGCTCCCGTTGCCGAGCTGGCCGCGATGGTCGAGCCCGGCGCAGCGGAGCTCGGGCCGAGGCGCTCCCGCGTCGGCGTCGCTCACGGGCACGAGGGCGCAGCTGAAGCGCGCACCGAGCGCCAGCGCACTCGCACCCTCCACCCCCGCCATGGCTCGAGGCTCGAGGATGGCGTCGTTGGCCGAACCCCGTCCCCGCGCCGCGAGCTGGTAGGAGTCGTTCCGACCCCAGCACCGCACGCCGTCGGTGCTCCGCGCGCAGGTGTGCGCCCACCCGGAGGCCAAGCCCAGCACCTCGCCCAGCCCCTCGACCGGCGCCGGCTCGGAGCGGAAGCCCTTCGGGGTCGAGAGGCTCCCGTCCCCCAGCTGCCCCTCGAGGTTCTCGCCCCAGCAGAGCACCTCGCCGGCCTCGGTCCGCGCACAGCCATGGTTGCCGCCGACGACCACCTCGAGCACCCGCTCGATCGGCACCGGCACCGGCTCGAGTCGTCGGGTCGTCGTCGCGTCCCCCAGCTGACCGAAGTGGTTCCGGCCCCAGCAGACCACCTCGGCGTTCGACCGCAGCGCACAGGTGTGACCACCGCCGGCCGCGACCGCGACGGCGTCGTCCAGACCGGCCACCGCGACGGGCTCGCGACGATCCTGCCCTTCGCCATCACCCAGCTGGCCCCAGCCGCCGTGGCCCCAGCAGCGCACCGTCCCTGCGGCTTCGAGCGCACACACGTGGAACGCACCCGCCGAGATCCGGATCGGATCCGTCAGCCCTTCCACCACGGTCGGCGTCGCGCGCCGCACGCGATGACCGACCTCGAGCGAGGGGTCGCCGAGCTCACCGAAGCGATTCGCTCCCCAGCAGCGCACCTCCCCATCGCGGAGCACGCAGCTGCTCTCGCCCGCGAGCGCGAGGTCCGGCGCCGCGGTGGGGCGCGGCAGGGGCGGCGGACCCAGGTCCACGCCGAGGTCCGGCGGTCCCAGGTCCGGCGGCCCCAGGTCCGGCGGTCCCAGATCCACGCCGGCGTCCTCTTCGGCCTCGCGGCCCCGCTGCGCGCCGGCGCAGCCGACGAGAAGAGCGAGGAGCGCCAGCCATCGAGTCACGCCGCGAGGGTGCCAAATCACTCCCCCGAGCGCACACAAAGCGTCCGCCGCCACCTCAGGGTGGCGGCCGGAGCGTCCCGGTCCCATGGTTCCGCCCATGCGCCGCCACGCCCCCGCCACGGCCCGAAACCGCGACCCGATCCTGGCGGTCCTGAAGCGCGTCCTGCCGGACAGGGGCCGCGTGCTCGAAATCGCCGCCGGTACCGGCGAACACGCCGTCTACTTCGCGAGCGCGTTCCCCCAGCTCGAGTGGCAGCCGACCGACCCGGACCCGGCGGCCCGCGCGAGCATCGATGCCCACCGAGCCGAGGCCGATCTGTCGAACCTGCGCGCCGCCCTCGCGCTCGACGCCTCGAGCGAGACCTGGCCCGTCGCACAGGCCGCCGCGGTGATCGCCATCAACATGATCCACATCTCGCCGATCGAGGCGACCGAGGGCCTGATGCGCGGCGCGGGCTCGCTGCTCGCCGACGGCGCCCCGCTCGTCACCTACGGCCCCTACACGATCGACGACACCCACACCGCGCCGAGCAACGAGGCCTTCGACCGCAGCCTCCGGAGCCGCGACCCGCGGTGGGGGGTCCGCGACATCGCCGCGCTCGAGGCGATCGCCGAGCCCCATGGTCTGGTGCTCGAGGAGCGTGTCGCGATGCCGGCGAACAACTTCACGCTCGTCTGGCGCAAGCGCTCGTGAAGCGAGCGCGGCGCGGGCCGCTGCTCATGCTCGGGGCCACCGCGGCGTTCACCGTGATGGTCGGCGCGGTGAAGGTCGCGCGCGAAGAGCTTGGCCCGCTCGAGATCATCCTCTGGCGGAGCGCGGTGAGCATGCCCATCGCCTTCGTGCTCGCGGCGCGCGTGGGCCTGCGCTTCCACAACCCGAAGGTGCTCGGCTTCCGAGTCCTCTTCGGCTTCGCCGCGATGCTCGGCTTCTTCACCGCGGCCAAGGGTCTCGCGCTCGGCGACCTGGCGATCATCGGCCGCACCCAGCCCATCCTGGTCGCGCTCATGGCGCCGCTCTGGCTCGGGCGGGGCGAGCGCTCGACGAAGCTGCTCTGGGTTCTCCTCGTGGCGGGCATGGGGGGCTGTGCGCTGATCGTGGGACCGGAGCTGCGGGTCGGCTCCACCTTCGGGCTCTGGGCCCTCGGCGCCGCGTGCTGCTCGGCGATGGCCCACCTGGCCGTTCGTCGACTCGGCGCGACCGACCACCCCTACGTGATCGTCTTCGCCCTGCAGGCGTCGGTCGGCGTGCTCGCGCTCTTCGGCATCCTGGCGATGCACGGAGAGCTCCCCGGCTGGCCACCCAGTCACCTGGTGATGCCGCTGGTGCTCACGGGCGTCATGGCGATCGCGGGCCAGCTCTGCCTCACCCAAGCCTACAAGATCGAGAAGGCCTCGACGGTGGCGGCGGCGAGCTACGCGGCGCCCGTCTTCGGGATGATCGCGGACCTGCTCATCTGGGGCGCCCTCCCCTCCGGCTGGGCACTCGCGGGCGGCGTGCTGGTCGTCGGCGCGGGGCTGGTGCTGGTCTTCGGACCCGCCACCAACGTCGACGACGACGCGACCGAAGGCGCTCAGCCGCCGACGTAGACGTACACGCCGACCACGTAGCCGATGTAGATCAGCACGAGCAGCGCGCCGCGATAGCGGCCGACCTGGCGGTAAGGCCGCAGGGCGCGAGCGAGGATCCAGAGCAACACCGACACGCCGATCATCAGCGGGATGTCGAGGCGCATCACCAGCGGCTCCGCGTGACCCGGCCGGATCACACCGGGGAGTCCGAGCACACCGAGCGTGTTGAAGACGTTGGAGCCGACGACGTTGCCGACCGCGATGTCGTGCTCGCCGCGCTTCGCCGCCACGAGGGTCGCCGCGAGCTCCGGCAGGCTGGTGCCGAAGGCCACCACGGTCAGGCCGATGACTCGCTCGGAGACCCCGAAGAAGGTGGCGACCTCGGTCGCACCCCAGACCAGCAGCTCCGATGACGCGAGCAGCGCCGCGAGGCCGACGAGGATCCACATCAGCGCGACGCCCGAGCTCATCCCGTCGGGGAGCTCGTCGAGCTCCGGCGGCGCCTCGTCGCCCTCCTGCAGTCCTTCGCGGACCACGAAGACGATCATCACGAAGAGCCCGACGAGCAGCAAGATGCCGTCGATGCGGCCGAGCTCGCCGTCGTACATGAGCCCGGCGGCGAAGATCATCACCACGATCATCACCGGGAGCTCTCGGCCGATGACCTTCTGGTGGATGTGCAGTGGATTGACCATGGCGGCCAGCCCGAGCACGAGCGCGATGTTGGCGATGTTGGACCCGACGGCGTTGCCGATCGAGAGGTTCGCCACGCCGTTGTAGGCGGCGACGCTCGAGACCAGCATCTCCGGAGCCGAGGTGCCGAAGCCGACGATGGTCAGGCCGATGACCAGGGGGGAGACGCCGCTGTTGTGCGCGACCGCCGCAGCCCCGATGACGAAACGGTCCGCCGCCCAGACCAGCGCGATGAAACCGCCGAGAACGGCGAGGACGGGTAAGAGGATCTCCAAAATTCAGCCGAACCGAAGGGCCAGGTAGTACAACGCAAACCCCGCTTGCGCCACGATCCCGACCCAGCTGGCCGCTAGGAGCCCCGCGGAGGGTCGACCTTCGTCGGGAACCTCCGCACCGGTGATCGCTCGATGATTGAGCAGCGAGAGCAGCGGTGCGGTCAAGAAGCTGAGGGTCGTGGCGAGGTCCACCATGTCGCCGAGCGAGCGCAGGGCGAAGTGCAGGACCAGCAGCGACCCCACGAAGAGCACCCCGACCGCGCTCCAGAAGATCCGCCGGTCTCCGTCGCCGCTGCCCTCGCCGGCGACCTCATCGGTGCGAAACCGGTCGGCCAGGACGGAGAGCGCGCGGGGGAAGCCGTCGACCACCGTCAGCGTGGTCGAGAACATCACGAGGAAGGCCGCAGCCCCGATGATCGGCTTGCTCCATGCGCCGAGCGTGTCCGCGTAGAGCGAGACGAGCTGCGCGCCGAACGCCGCTGGCTGGGCCTCGAGCTCGGCCCCCCGCATGACGGCCGCGCCCAGCACCAGGAAGCAGAGGGCCAGCACCACCGTGCCGAAGTACCCGACGTGGAAGTCGAAGACGGCCCCTCGGACGGTGGGCGCGTCGCCGGTCTGTTTGCCCCGCGCGAGCGTCCAGAGCGACTGCCAGACCGCCACGTCGATCGCGCTCGGCATCCAACCGACCAGCGCGGCGATGAAGAGGATGTCGGTCTTCTCGAAGGCCCCGAAGTCGGGCCAGAGCGGACCGGAGACGTTCGGGAGCGCCATCGCCGTGGCCACCAGGGTCGCCACGGTGAAGAGCGCCACGGCGGCCTTGGTGACCGTGTCGAGCCACCGGTACTGGCCGATCGCCGTCAGACCCGCGCAGAGGGCCAGCAGGATCGCAGTGGCCACCACCGGCGAGAGCGACAGCCCCGTGATGCTCAGGAAGACGCCCGCCGTCACCACGGCGACCGCGGCCTGGACGGTCAGCATCGTCCCGAGCGTGACCAGGAGGTAGAGGCCGAGCGCCGGCTTCCCTCGGCGCCGGTAGCCCTGGAGGAGCGAGGTCCCGGTCGCGGCCGCGTACTGCGGCCCGAAGCGGAACGCCGGGTACTTCAACGCGTTGGCGACCAGCACGAAGCCGATCAGCGCGAGGCCATAGCTCGCACCGGCGCGCGTCGACTGCACGAGGTGTGAGACGCCGACCGCGGCACCCGCGAAGAGGATGCCCGGGCCCACCGACCGCCACAGCGAACGCTGAGCGCCTTCCGAAGCATCGTCGCTCACGTCACTCGCCGGTGATCTCGTCCCACTTGGGCGGCTGCATGTCCGGGCCGACCTCGACCACCCGCTGGCGGACCACCACGCGGGTCACGTCGCTGGTCTCGGAGACGTTGAGTCGCTTGCCGAAGCGCTTCGCGAAGACCGCGGCGCCACCCCGCGCCGGGAGCGGGTGGGCGACCCACTCGATCGTGCCGTCTTTGGCGCGATGCTGGCCGCCGAGGAGCCGCGCGCCGATCGCCGGGTGATCCGGCTGCTGGGCGTCGCTCACCCGGTCGGTGACCGTCACGCAGACCATCCCGCCGTCCACGCCGTAGATGCGGTTGCGAGTCCAGATCTCGATGGCGCGCCACGGTCCCGCGAGGAGCGAAGGGGTGCCGGCCTCTCGGACCTGCTCGATGTCCAAGGCCACGTCTTCTGCCGACGGCCCCTTGCCGCGGGTGGTCCTCCCCTTCTTCGTCGGCGGGGCCGCGTCGACCACGGTATCGCCTGCTTCGGCCGTCGGAGGATCGGCCATCGAGACGCGCTTGGTCGGCTCGGCGAAGCCCCGATGCGTGGAGCGGTCCTTCTTCTTCTGGGCCATCGGGCGCGAGAGTACTCAATCTCCATCGGCACGTCGCCGTCACTCCGCCGGGCGAAGAACAGAACACGTTCATCAGGCCCGCACGCCCGTTCAGCGGGTGTGAACGCGGCTCACCGTGTTTGCTGCGCCAGGTCGCGGACGGCCGTCGCAAGGTCCCGCTCCGAGGCACCCGGGTTTGGGCGCCGAGAAAGGACACCCCATGAGCTCCGACTCCTTCACCTTCGCTTCGGACACCGGCATCGCCGCCATCGGACTGCAGCTGCCGCCCCTGGCCATGGACGTGCGTGAGCTCGCCGAGCTCCGCGGCGTCGACCCCAACAAGTTCACCCTCGGCCTCGGCTGTGACGAGATGGCGCTCTGCCCGGAGGGCTACGGCGTGGTCCAGCTCGCCGCCGGCGCCGCGAAGCGTGCGCTCAGCCGCTGGGACGGCTCGCTCGAGGACATCGGCCTCGTCGTCGTGGGTAGCGAGAGCGCCCTCGACATGAGCCGACCGCTCAGCGCCTTCGTCGCCGACGAGCTCGGCCTCAAGGGCGACGTCCGCAGCTACGAGGTCAAGCACGCCTGCTACGGCGGCACCCTGGCCCTCCGCCAGGCGCTCGAGTGGCGCCTCAGCGGCGCCGCCCGCGGCAAGGCCGCGCTGGTCATCGCCGCCGACGTGGCGCTCTACGCGCCCGCCGATCCGGGTGAGCCCACCCAGGGCGCCGGCGCGGTCGCCATGATCATCGGCGAGCCGAAGGTCGCCCGCATCGCGACCGAGAGCTACGCCTACAGCGAGCCCGCGTTCGACTTCTGGCGTCCCGTCGGCGATGCCTTCCCCTCGGTCGAGGGAGCGCTCAGCCTCGACTGCTACAAGCGCGCGACCGAGCGCTGCTTCCAGCAGCTGGTCGGCGAGCGCGATCCCGCCGAGGCCCTCGGCGAGCTCGCCGCGCTCTGCTTCCACGTGCCCTTCCCGAAGATGGTGAAGAAGGGCGTCCGCCAGCTCGGCGAGAGCTTCGGCTGGACCGAGGAAGCCACCGCCGCCTTCTACGACTCGATGGTCGATCCGACGATGGGCTGGAACCGGAAGAGCGGAAACGCCTACACGGCCAGTCTGTGGATCAGCGCCGCGCAAGCGCTCGCAGGTCGAAAGGCCGGCGACCGCATCGGCGCCTTCAGCTACGGCTCGGGCTTCGGTTCGGAGCTGCTCGTGCTCGAGGCCGGCGACGCCGCCGCCGAGGGTGCGTGGACCGCGGACGTCGAAGCCGACCTGGCCGACCGGCGGCTCGTCGACCGCGGGGCCTACGAGAGCCTCCGCGGCAGCCACGTCGCCGCCGCGGAGTGAGGTCGAGCGCACTTCGGGCCGTACCGAACGGCTCGAAGTGCACTCCGCTCACATCGACTGCCACTTGGCGGTCAGATAGTCCTCCACGCCAGCGAGGTCGGCGGCGCCGAGCGCGGAGCCATAGACGATGACCTCCCCGATGGCGCCGGCATAGATGCGGTCGTTGCCGTCGACCGACTCGGAACCGAAGACGATCTCCGAGGCGGGGAGATTCAGGGCGATCGCCGCTTCGGAGGCGTCGACCTCCGCCCCGTTGAAGCGGAGCGTCGCCCCGTCGGTGGTCACTCGGAGCACGACCACGTGGATCCCCGAGGTCGGGACCGCGTCCCGCTCGGTCTCGAGGAGCGCGGAGTCGCCTCCGTCGCCGTCGGCGTGGAGGCACGCCATCTGCCGCGACAGCGGTCCGGTGCCGAGCCCGAAGCCGGGGTTTCCGTCCGGGTCGGTCAGGGTGAAGGCACTCGTGTCCGACTGACTGAAGGTGTAGACGCCGAACACCGTGTACTCGGTGCGGCCGGCGAGTCCGGCCCAGAGCCCTTCCTGCACCAGCTTGTCGTCCAGGCCGTCGAAGCCGAGCGCTCCTCGGCCCCAGGTGGACGTGCCCGGCTGGAAGCGCGGACGCTGGCCATCACTCGGCGGGATCACGGTCGCGCCACCCCCGACGGCGAAGCGAGCCTCCCAGGCGTCGATCTGGTTTCCATCGCCGATGGTGAGCGTCTCCGGCATGTCGGCGTCGAACCACAGGAGCACGCCGGAGGTGTCCGGCTCGTCCAGGTCCTCGCAGGTCCCGCCGGTCCAGCCGTCATCGCAGACACAGGCATCGGCCTCGCAGGCGCCGTTGACGCAGCTCTCGGCGTCACAGGTGGGGTCGAGGCCCAGATCGGGGCCGTCGACGTTCGCGTCCAGCATCGGCAACGAGGAGTCGACCATCGGACCCATGTCGGCGGGCGGCAGGTCGGTCGTGTCGCTGCGGTCGTCGTCCCCGCAGGCGACGAGAGCGAGGGCGGCGAAGAGGAGAATCGCGTGCTTCATGGCCACCACTCTCTCGGCCCCGTCGTGCCGCCGACATGGTCAATTTCCTCCCGAAGGACCGTTACCGGCGGACAACGAATTGCCCATGGTCAGCCCCGGGCGCCCTCGCCGACTCTGGATCTCGCCCGTCGTCGGCCCCACTCGACGTCGGGAGCGGGCGCGATCGTTCGATCGCGCCCGATCTAATTCGTGCCCCCTAGACGAGGGGCTCGACGAGCCGTCGCCACAGGGTTCGGCCGCCGGGGATGCTTCCCGCGAGGGTGTCGGCGAGGTCCCAGTAGTCGCGCTGATGGCGAACGGCGCCGTCGGCCATCCGGAGGTGCGAGGTCCCGTCGAACTGGAGGCTGGGCCCGACGGGCGGCGAGAACGCCATGCGCCAGACGAGGAGCCCCGTGTCACCACCGTCGATGGCGTCCTCGATGTCGAGCTCGAGGCCACGCGCCATCTTCAGGAAGCGCCCGGTGGCGCGGCCGAAGGCGTCGATGCCCTGGGTCTCCTGGAGCGGATCGCGGAAGTGGATGTCCCGGTGATAGTGGGCGAGGAGCTGTGGCATGGCCGCTCGGTCGCGGGCCACGGCCTTCCACGCGTCGGCGAGGGCGTCGATGTCCATGGGCCCGAGTATGGGCCGCCGCTGCGGGTGGGCCATGACCTCCGAGGTCATCTCTCGTGCACCCTCCCCGCGTGGTAGCGTCTGGTCGTGTCTCGCGTGCGCGCGCTCAAACGGCGCCTGAAGGAGTCCCTGCCTGCAGCCAAGCGGGTCGCCCAGGACGGCGGTCTCCGGAAGGAATGGCTGCTCGGTGCCCGGCGAGCGCAGACGATCTTCGTCGTGGTCGTCGTCGTGGGCCTCTTCCTCTTTCCGCCCGCTCGTGACTGGCTCGCCGAGCTGCTCTTCAGCGAAGACAGCGGCCGCTGGTTCCGGCGCCGCCAGCGGCTGAGCGACCTCGGCGAGCTCTTCGTCAGCGCGGTGAGCTTCCTGTACTGGTTCGGCGGCCTGGGCGCGGCGGTGCTCACGCTCCTGGACGACGCGCCGAAAGTGCTCGAGCGCCGGAAGCCGCTCCGGATGGCGGATCCAGTCGGCCAGACGATGGCGGCGCAGCCGGTGGGGAACGCGCCGCCGGACGCGTCGCCGATGGCCGTGCAGGCGACCATGGCCGCGGAGGCGGGGATGGGCCCCACTGGGACGCTCGCGGCGGAGTCGAGCTCCGCAGCACCGGTGGACGACGCGCCTACGGTGGCCGAGCCCGCCCCGCACATGCCCGACGCCGGCCGCTATCGGATCCAGAGCGAGCTCGGTCGCGGCGGGATGGGCGTCGTCTTCCACGCCATCGACTCCGTCCTCGAACGCAAGGTCGCCCTCAAGCAGCTCCCGCGGCACCTGGTCGGCAACCCGGTGCTCGCCGAGCGTTTCCGCACCGAAGCGAAGGTCCTCGCGCGCCTCACGCATCCCGGTATCGTCCAGGTCTTCGACCTCGTCGAGAACGCCGAGGGCATGTTCATGGCGATGGAGCTCGTCCACGGCGGGAGCCTCGACGGCGTGCTCGAGGAGACGGGTGCCCTACCCGTCGCCGAGGTCGCCCGCCTCGGCGCCGTCATGGCCGAAGCGCTCGCCTACGCGCACTCGCAGGGCGTCGTCCATCGCGACTTCAAGCCGGGCAACGTGCTCTTGGCAGAGGATGGCACCCCGAAGATCACCGACTTCGGCCTCGCCAAGATCGCCCGCGAGGGCCCGAAGCTCACCCAGGAGGGCGCCGTCCTCGGCAGCCCCGCCTACATGAGCCCCGAACAAGCCGCCGGCGGCGTCGCCGAGCAAGCCGCCGACGTCTACAGCTTCGGCGTCACCCTCTACGAGATGGCCACCGGCCGCTGCCCCTTCGAAGGCGAGAGCATCGCCTCCGTCCTCAGCGCCCACATCACCCAACCCCCACCCGACCCCGCGAGCTTCGGCGACGACATCCCCGCCCCCCTCGGCGAGCTCCTCCTCCAGATGCTCGCCAAGACCCCCGAATCCCGCCCCCAAGACCTCACCGCCGTCGCCACCACCCTCCGCCAGCTCGCCCACTGACGGGGACACTCCCCCCTCCGGATCCCCAACGAAAACGGGGCGCTCCGAGCCAAGAATTCAAACACTCGCCGGGCCCCCTCAGAGCGCCCGTTCGTCGACCTCGCGTGCCACCTCCAGCTCGGCTGTCTCCTCGTCACCGACGGCCACTCGAACCTGTGCGCGCCCCTTCGACGCCATCGCCGTCCGGATCGCTTCGGCCACCGCCTCCGGGTTCTCGCAGACCAAGTGCATGGGCTTCTGGTCCGCGAAGGTGAGCTTCACCGCCCTACGCCAGTCCCCGAGCAGCGAGTAGATCCGCGTCCCGTCGAAGAGCCGCTTGTAGCCGAGCCCCTTGTTCCGCGTCCGCGCCTTCCCGACCGTCACCGACTCGATCGCTTCGATCGGAATCCGCGGCCCCGACATGCCGATCTGCAGATGCAGCTCGTCGGTCGTGATCACCAGCCGCCCCACGGCGTACACGAAGGTGATCGCCGCCGGCAGCAGCCCCGCACCGAGGCCCGCCAGCGCGATCCCCGCCGCCGCCAACCCCGACACGAGCCCCAGCGCGCCGAGCACGCCACCGACCACGGCGCCCGCGACCGTCGGCAGTCCGGCGATCAACCCGAGCGCCCAGCGCGGGATGATCGCCTTCTGCCGCAGCAGCACGTCGCCGCCGGCCATGTGCTCCTGCTGGTACGCGTCGCTCACCCGGGATCCCCCGGGCGAGCCTACCTCAGCGCTTCGAGACGTTGTGCGCGATGGCTTCGCGAACCAGCGCCGTCAGGGCGACCGGATCGATGCTATCGCCCTCGTATAGGTCGATCGCCCGCCACCGCTTGCCGTCGAGCCCCGCATTGAACACGCCGCCCGCGTCCTCGAGGGCAGCGCCGCTCGCGAACGTGACCTTCACCTTCGCTTTGTGGGCGTTGGCCACCGCGAGCACGCCGTGATGGGACCAGACCGGGCTGCCCATCCACTTCCACTCCTCGGTGACTCCGTCATCCGCCGACCGGAACACGCTCCGGATCTCGGCCAGGAGCTCACCCCGCCAGTCCGCGTGCTCCGCGATGTACTCGTCGATGAGCGCCGACGCCTCGTCGCCACGGATTGCCTTCTTCGCCATCAGCGTCGCGTCTCCACGACCTTCCAGCCGTTGCCGGACGGGTCGCGAAAGCTCGCATCGACGCTCCCGTAGCGCTCCGTCGGCTCCTGGGTCAGCTCGACCCCACGCTCGCGCATCGCCACACACGTCGCGCGGCAGTCGGTCACCTCGAGCACCAGCGGCGGCATCGCCCCCTTCGCCAACACCTCGCGCAGCGCCTGGGCGGTGGCCTCGTCCTGCATGGGCGGCCCGGGCACGAAGAGCCCGAGCTGGAAGCTGGGCTGATCCGGGTGCTGCACGGTGAGCCACCGGAACTCCCCGTTCTTCACGTCCGTGTGCTTCTCGAAGCCCAGCTTCCCGACATAGAACTCGAGCGCTTCCTCGTGATCGCGCACGTAGATACCGACTACCTGAACCTTCGTGGTCATCCGACCTCCTTCTCGGTGTCGGTCGTATCCTGCTCGCGGATCCGGCGCTTCTCCGAAACTGCGATCGTGAGGTCGGGCCGCCGTCCCGCGGCCAAGAAGCACGGCGGGACGACCTCCACCCCGTCGCGTTCCATGCGCTCGCGAGCCCGTCGCGCACTCGGCGACTCGCCCGTGACTTCTCGAAAGGTCCGTCCGAAGGTCCCGAGGCTCTTCCAACCGGTCCGGAACGCGATCTCCGAGATCGAGAGCTCGGTGTCCCGAAGCAACGCCGTCGCGCGCTCGATCCGACGCGTCAGCAGGTAGCGATGCGGCGGCACGCCGAACGCATCCTTGAACGCCCGCGCGAAGTGCGCCTCCGAAGCGCCGCTCACCTTCGCGAGCCGCTTCACCGGCCACTCCTCTTCCGGTGCGCCGTCCATCCGGTCTTTCGCCCGGAGCAACCGCCGCAGCAGGTCGGGGTCGCGCCCCTTTCGCCGCTCTCGTTCGTCCACGGGGCGAACGCTAGCCAGCTCGGCGGGTCTTGCCGAGCGGAATCCCGGAGCGCTTCGCCAGCCGGTACACCGTGCTGCGCGCCACGCCGAGCTGCCGCGCTCACGTTGCCGGCGTGCTGCTCGAGTGTTTCGTGCGGGGCGAGATGAAGCTCGGCGCCGTGCACCCCGGGGCGTCGGACGTCGGCCCTTCTACATCGGCGGCGACCAATGGGAGCGCTGGAAGCACACCACGCTCACTCTCGACGTGGTCACCGGTCGAGAGGCTTCTCGCTCGAAGCCCCGCGCGGGGTGCGCTTCCCGAGCCGCTCGGACGTCTGCCCACCTGACGGAGGAAACGTCGGGCGGGCGTGACCCGATCACGGACCCACGGCCCTCTCGTAGGGTATGAGCCGCACTCTGGTCGCCTTCCTGCTCCTCTCCGCCTGCGCCGACCCGATGACGATCCCGCCCGACGCTTCCCCCAGCGGAAGCGACCTGAGCCTCCCGCCCGGCGTGGATGGGGGCTCACTCCTGGACGGAGCGACGCCGGACGCCGCCGTGCCCGAGACCGACGGCGGACTCCCGCCGGATCGCGACGCGAGCGCTCCGCCCCCAGGTCCGGGCACCTGTCGTGGCTACGCCACCCGCTACTGGGACTGCTGCAAGGCGCACTGCGGTTGGGAGGGCAACACCACGAGCCTCGACGGCACCCTCGCGAGCTGCTCGGTCGCCGACGCGCCACAGGCCAGCTTCGACCAGGCCAGCGCCTGCGACTCCGACGCACCGAGCGCTGGCTACACCTGCTTCAGCAACGTCCCCGTCGCGGTCTCGGAGACACTCAGCTACGGCTTCGCCGCCGTGCCCGCGGAGGGCGACATCTGCGGTCGCTGCTACCGCGTCGACTTCGACGGCACCGGCCACTACAACGCGTCGGACCCGGGCTCGATGCAGCTCGCCGGCCACACGATGATCGTCCAGGCGACGAACATCGGCCACGACGTCGCCGGCGGCCAGTTCGACCTGCTGATCCCCGGCGGCGGGGTCGGGCTCTTCAACGCCTGCACGCGCCAGTGGGGCCTCGAGAGCGACGCCCCGCTCGGTGCTCAGTACGGCGGCTTCCTCACCGCCTGTCAGGCCGAGGGTGGCAGCCACGACGAGGTCCGGGCGTGCGTCCGGGCGCGCTGCGAGTCCGTCTTCGACGAGCCCTACCTCGCCGAGATGCGCGCGGGCTGCGAGTGGTTCGTCGACTGGTTCAAGGCCGCCGACAATCCGAACCTGGACTACTCGGAGGTGGAGTGCCCACCGGAGCTGATCGCCATCTCCGGTCTCGACCGGCGACCCCTCGACGACATCGCCGTGTGCGAGGGCGGCGGCGACGGGGGAGACGGTGGCGGCGACTGCGACTGCGGCTGGGCCGCCGGCGGCTGCGGTGACGACGACGGCAGTCGCTGTTGGAGCATGTGCTGCAGCGACTGACCAGCCCCGACGGGGGCTTCCGCTCGCGCAGCGAGAGTGGGACCCTCCACCGATGCGCCTCCTGCTCGTGCTCCTCTGCGGACTGTTGGCGTGTGACGACCCGCCGAGTGAGCCGGTGGCCACGGCCGCGCCGGTGACTCCCGCCCCGCCTCCGGTCCCAACGACCCCCGAGGTGACGCCGGCGGATCCGGTCGCGCCGACGCCGAGCGGCCCGGTCCCGGCGGCGGGGCTCGCCGTGCACCCCACGGTGACGGTGCCCCCCGAGATCGCGGCCGTCGCCCGCGAATCGCGCCCCGAGGCGATCGACCGCATCCTCGCCGCCGGCGCCGGCGACACGCCCGGCGCGCGCGTCTACTGGATCGCCTACCGCACGAGCCGCTTCGAGGAGCTCCGCGGCGCCGCCGTCGACGAGGGTCGGCTCGCCGCCTTCGAGGCCGACCTCGAAGCCAAGATGGGCGAGTGCGAAGCCAACGCGGACGTCGGCGACTGCGCCTACTGTCAATCGGACTGCTGGGATTCGGTGCCCAGCGCGCTGGCCGACACCACCCCGGAGATCCGGGTCGTGCGCGTGTCCGCGCCGGCGAACGGTGCGCCGCGCCTCGACGGCAGCGAGGTCGTCTGGCGCGGCCGCGTCTTCGACACCACCCAGCTCCGCGTCCGCACCATCGAAGACCTCGACGGCGACGGGCGGCCCGAGCTCTCGTTGGCGCTCACCGTCCACGGTGAGTTCCCTGCGGGCGACGGAGCCGACGACGAAGAGCGCCACCTGGTCCTCGACGGCGACACACTCCACCTGCAGGTCGACCTCCGCCGCTCCTTCGAATCCGACGGTCACGGCGGCGGCGTCGTGGAGTCGATCGCCGTCAGCTTCATCGATCGCAACGACGATGGCCGGAAGGACTACGGCGTCCGGCTGAGGCGAGAGCTCACGGGCCTGGCCGAGTGCATGGTCGAGTCCGGTGAAGAGCCCCCGCCCGAGTGCCAACCGGTCGACGAGTCGGTTCGGGCCCACTACTCGATGGAGCGCGACGAGTGGGTGCTGGCGGAAGGCGAGACCTGGCCCTGGTGAAGTCCGGTCACGGCAGCTGGTACGCTGTCGCCGTGCGAGCCGCCCTCGTCGCCGCCTGCCTGTGCCTGTTGGCCTGCCGGGACGAGCCCACCCAGACCTGGGTCTTCGTCCACGCCGATCCTGCGTTCACCGCGAACGCCGACGCGTTGCGTGTGGTCATCGAAGGCGCCGGCGAAGAGGTCGTCGACCGCACCGACCCGATCCCCGCCGACCGCGAGACCATCGGCAACCTCTTCCTGCACCCGAAGGGCGGCGACCCGAACCGCACCTGGACCATCCACGCGACGCTCCTCGACGGCGACACGGAGCTCGCGCACCTGCGCGTCGGCGGCGGCTACGTGGCCGGGGAGACGCGCGTGATCCACGCGCACTTCGAGGTGGACGACGACTGCCTCGACCTCGGCGACTGCGGACCGGGCCGCACGTGTCAGGCGGGTCGCTGCGTCGGCTCGTGCTTCGAGACCGCAGCGGAAGCCGACCCGGTCACACGCCACCTGGCGACCTGCGGCGAGTGCGCGACCTGTGTGGAGGCCACCTGCCAGCCAAGACCCGATGGGGAGAGCTGCGGCTGCGACGGGGACTCCTGCCGCGACGGAGCCTGTGACCCGCTGATCGAGACGCGCGACGTCTGGGTCGCGCAGGGCCACGCGTGCGCTCGCACGACCGACGGCCTCTGGTGTTGGGGCAGCGCGCGCACCGACCAGAACGGCCTGGGCCGCGACACCGACCACCCGGAGCCGCTCGACGCACCGGAGGTCGCGCAGGTCACCGACATGGCGCTCGGCAACGAGTACTCCTGTTCGAGCTGGATCCGCTCCGGCGCCATCTACGGTCGCACCTGCTGGGGCTGGGCCAACCACGGCGCCTTCGCCATGGGCGAGCTGAGCGGGGCCCAGCCCTTCACCGAGCAGATGGAAGCGAGCGAAGACGCCGTCGCCGACATCGACTCGGGCGCCCGCTTCCAGTGCGCGCGGCGAGAGAGCGGCCGCCTGCAGTGCGCGGGGGGCAACTCCTCGAACGAGCTCGCCCAGCCCGACTCGGTGCTGCGCTCCGCGGACTGGGTGGACATCCCCGGGACCTATCGAGACTTCAGCACCAGCGACAGCGGCGTGTGCGCGGTCGCCGACGACGGCACCTGGTGCTGGGGGCTCTCGACCTACGACGCCATCGCCCGGACCCCGGAGCTCGAGTGCGTGCCCGGCTCCGACGGCGAGTGCTTCACCGAGCTGGTCAGCATCGCCGCCGGGAGCGGACGCGGCTGCGGTCTCGACGCGGCCGGCCAAGCGTGGTGCTGGGGGGGAAACGAGGGCGGCTTCCTCGGCGTCGAAGGCCCGGACCGAGTCACCACGGCCACCCCGGTGGACACGGAGCTGCGGTTCAACGGGCTCGAGAGCGCGGCGTCGAGCTTCTGCGGCATCGACGCCAGCGAAGGCGGGCTCCACTGTTGGGGCAGCAACGGCAACGGTCAGCTCGGCACCGGTGACCAGCTCGACGCGCGCCGCCCGCGGCGCGTCTCCGTCGACGCTGGCGATCGGTGGCGCTCGGTCGCGATGCACTCCTCGTTCAGCTGCGGCATTCGCGAGAGCGGCGAGCTCTTCTGCTGGGGCTCCAACGCCGGTGGCGGCCCGTCCGGCTCCCGGCTCGCGGGCCGCCTCGGTCTCGGCCTCGGCACCGACCCGAGCGACCCAGCCAGCCAAGTCGTCGTCACCCGCCCCCGCCGCGTCTGCTTCGTACGCGACTGACCGGGGACGCTCGTTTTCATCGTTTTCATTCTCACCCTCGCGCAGTGATCGGGGACGCTCGTTTTCATTGTTTTCATTCTCACCCTCGCGCAGTGATCGGGGACGCTCGTTTTCATCGTTTTCATTCTCACCCTCGCGTGCCGGGAGAATGAAAACGATGAAAACGAGCGTCCCCGTGGTTCAGGCGCGGGTGGGCTCGCTGAATGTCGCGTCCTCCCACGCTCGCGCGCCGGGAGAATGAAAACGATGAAAACGAGCGTCCCCGTGGTTCAGGCGCGGGTGGGCTCGCTGAAGGTGGTGTCCTCGACGGCGTAGCGGATGATGCGGCCCTCCTTGGTCGCCGCGCATTCGCCCTCGTCGGCGAGCGCTTTGAGCAAAGTCTGCGTCTGGCGGAGCGAGAGCCCGGTCGCGCCGGCGATCTCCTTGGCGGTCGTCCCGCCGGAGGCGATGGCGCGTAGCACCCGCGCCTCAGCCGGCTCGACCATTCGCGGGTCCGCGATCGCGAAGGGCGCGAGCACCTGCATCACGACCCTATCGCCGCTCCGCTCGAAGGTCGCGAGCCCATCCAGCGACGCACGGGCGCGGTGCAGCAGCACGTCGAAGCTGCCGCGGTGCATCTCCGGCACGAAGCGGAAGCCGTAGACCCGCTCGAAGCACTCCGCCTCGGCGAGCGGTGCCCCCGCCAATCCGAGCACCGCCGCCAAGGTCGCGATGCGTTTCTGCTTCTTGCCGCCGCGCTCGACCACCGTCGCCGACACGAGCGGCAGCGACGCCTCGCGCACGCGGCGACCGGGCCCCGAAGGCGAGCACACCACGTAGGCGTCACCGGCGAACGCCGAGAACGCGCGCTCCTGCTCGGCCGTGAGTCGCGGCGCGTCGGGCTGGAGCAACGCCGCCACGTGCTCGGCTTCGTCCGCCAGGAGTCGGAAGCCGGCGACTCGTTCGCGCGCGTCGGCGAGCGCCGCTTCGAGCGCTGCCCGCTCGCCCTCCCCCGCCGCTCGACGCGCCGACAGGAGCGCGGCCGCCGCCGGCGAGGTCACGCCCTGGTCCCCCGCGAGCACCAGCTCCCACTCGAGCCAGGGCAACCAGTGCGGCGAGACGAACTGCCGGAGCCCCAGCAGGATCCGCGCGGCGAGGTGCGGGTGCCCCGCCTGCCGCCGGAGCCGCGCCAGCGTCAGCCCCGCGAGGTACTCGGACTGCGGCAGGCTCTCGGTGCGCGCCATCCGCGACGCCCGCCGCCCATGACGGAGCGCCTCGCGGTGGTCGCCGTCGCGCGCGGCCACGAGCGCCGTCAGCACCGCGCACTCGACCACCAGCGCCGGCTGCTGTTGCCGCCGCGCCTCGGCGGCGACCTCGTCGAGCGGAACGGGCGCGGCCCCGGTCGCGAGCGCCCTCCAGCCGTCGACGAGCGGGCCCGCCACGGCGTGCTCCGGCCTCGGCACGTCGGGCAATGGATGGATCCCGGTGATCGCCTCGCGCACCAGGAAGAGCGCCAAACGCCAGGCACCCGCCCCCTCCGGGAGCGGTTCGAGCGTTCCTCGTTCGCCATCGGTCGCGAGCGCGTGCGATCGCTCGATCAGCGCCGCCCACGCCGGCTCGCTCGCCCGCAGCGAGGGGATCGCGGCGAGCGCCGGGCCGAATCGCCCGCGGAGGACCTCCGCGTGGAGCTGCTCGCCTTCGCTCACCACCCGACCATACACAAAGCGCTGAGAGCGAGCCGTTACCTCGGTATGCTGACAGCCGTGACGCTCTTCGACGCGGCGCCCACCGACTACCGCGAGGTGATGGAAATCGCCCGCGGCGGCATGGGCAGCGTGAGCCTCGTCGTGCGCGACCACGGGCACTTCGAGCGCCTCCACGCCCGCAAGCGGCTCCACGAGTCGAGCCGCGACGACGAGGCCATGCGGGCCATGTTCCTCGACGAAGCACGCATCGCGGGGCTCATCCGGCACCCGAACGTGGTCAGCGTCACCGACGTCGGCGAGGACGACGAGGGCCCCTACCTCGTCATGGACTACGTCGACGGCGTGTCGCTGAGCCGCTTCATCCAGCGGATTCGCGAGGAGGGACGCGAGATGCCGCTCGCCACCGCGCTAGAGATCGTCCGGCAGGTCGCCGCCGGGCTCCAGGCCGCCCACGAGCTCACCGATCCGGGCGGCGAGCAGCTCCAGGTGATCCACCGGGACGTCTCGCCGCAAAACGTGCTGCTCGGGTTCGACGGCTACGCGCGGCTCACCGACTTCGGGATCGCCAAGGCCCTCGGCCGCAGCTCGAAGACCCAGACCGGCATGCTCAAGGGCAAGTTCGGCTACATGGCGCCCGAGGTGCTCCGCTTCGAGGATCCGCTGCCGCAGTCGGACCTCTTCTCGCTCGGTGTCGTGCTCTACGAGTCGCTGACCTGCGAGCGCCTCTACCCCTCGAGCAAGGGCCCGGCCGCCGCGCGCGCGATCCTCAACGACCCGCCGCCCGACATCGCCGAGGCCGTCGGTGACGCGCCCGACGCGTTGGTCGAGCTCGTCTTCTCGCTGCTGGCGAAGGACCCGAAGCACCGACCGGCGAGCGCGGGCGAGGTCGAAGCCACCCTCCGGCGAATCCTCGGCGAGGTCACCGAGGACGTACCCCCGCCGCCGCTCTCGCGACTGCTCGAGGACCTCTGCGGCGACGAACGCCGGGAGCGAGCCGCCGCCATCGAAGCCGCGCGACGGGCGACCCCGGCGAGGGCTACCCGTGGGCCGTGGCTCGTCGGGGCCGCCGCCGCCGTCGCGCTCCTCGGCGCCGGCGTGGCGTTCGCCGTCATGGACCGCGCCCCCGAGCCCGCGCCGGTCGCCCCGCCGCCGATCGCCACCCGCCCGGAAGTCTCCGAAGAGCCCGAGCCGCTGGAAGAGCCCGACCTGGGCGTCGCCGAAGAGCCCCCTGCCGAGCCCGCGACCATGCGTCGGCGCCGCCGGCCCCGCCGCGGCGGGGCGATGCGCGAAGCCATCGCGCCGATGTGGGAGTGGCAGTGAGCCGCGCCCTGCTCATCGTGCTCCTGCTCTGCGCGGCTCCCGCGTTCGCGCAGCCCGAGCCCGACGCGCGCACGCTCTTCGAGCAGGCGAACGAAGCCACCGCGCAGGGGCGCTTCGCCGACGCCCGCGACCTCTACCGCCGCTCGCTCGACCTCGAGGGCAACCCGGCCACCGCCTTCAACCTTGCGGTCGCGCTCACGCGCACCGGCGAGTTCGTCGAAGCCGTGGAGCGCTTCGACGCGCTGCTCGAGGGCGAGCACGGCCGCATCTCCCGAGCCCAGCAACGCGAGGTCCGCAACCTCCGCCGCGACGCCGACCGGAACGTCGCCACCCTCGCCGTGCGGCTGCCGCCGATCGATGGGCTCGTGGTCCGCGTCGACGGGCAGCGCGTGGAAGGCACCAGCCGCGTCGATCCCGGCGAGCACTTGGTGGCGATCGAGTCCCCGCGGCACCGACCGCTCGAGGAGCGCGTCACCCTGGAGCGCGGCGAGACCCACGACTTCGCGCCGACGCTGCAGCTCCGCCCCGACTTGACCCGTGGCCGGCTGGTGGTCGACGCACCGGAAGGCGGCCACCTCAGCGTGGCCGGCGGTGGCGAGGCGATGGACCACCTGGACCTCGAGCTCGAGGCCGGCACCTACGAGCTCCGGCTCACCGGCGGGGGCGGCGAGCGGGTGCGCGACGTGGTCGTCGAGGCGGGCGCCATCAGCCGCTACGAGATCACCCCGGCGCCCAAGCGCCGCGTCTGGCTCTGGGTGCTCGCCGGGGTCCTCGTCGCGGGCGCCGCGGCCACCGTCATCGGTCTGAGCCTGGGCGAGAAGCCACCCCGCGAGGACCCGGTCTACGGGTCCATCGCCACCCTGCGCTTCGGCCCCTGAGGCCGCCGCGCGAGCCATCGCGATCACCGGGTAAGTGACTGTGGGACGGCCGGTCCGGAAGCTGTTTCCATGCCCCGCTCCCCCAAGCTCCTGATCCTCGCGCTCGGGCTGGCCCTCGGCTGCCAGGGCGTGATCGGCGACGCCGGCAAGGCGCCAGTCGACCCCGATGGTCCCCGCGACCCCGCCGCCTGCGTCGGTGTCATCGACGCCCCGGAGACCGGCTGGGGCCAGCTCGACCCCGTCGAGTACGAGCACGCCATTCAGACCATTCTCGGCATCGACACCGCCGTCGCGGGTCGCCTGGACGAGCATCAGGGCAGCCACATCACCCTGCTCGGTGCGGAAAGCCTGAACCAGGTGGCAGCGGACCTCGTCGCCGCGCACGAGCTGGGCGGCTGCACCACCGACGAGTGCGCGACCGATTGGCTCATGGCCACCGGTCGCCGTGCGTTCCGGCGAGCGCTCGACGCCGACGAGCGGGCGTTCGTGGAAGGCCGCTACGCCGACGCGCGAGCCGCGGGCATGGACATCCACGATGCCACCGCGGTCGTGACCGAGGTGCTCCTGCAGGCGCCGCAGACCGTGTACACGCCGGTGCTCGGCCCGATCGACAGCGACGGCCTGGTGCAGCTCAGCGGCCCGGAGCTCGCGACCCGGATGGCCCTCTTCCTCTGGGCCGGCGTACCCGACGAAGCGCTGATGGAAGCCGCTGAGAGCGGCGCGCTCGACACGCCCGAAGGGCTCGAAGCGGAGGCGCGGCGCATGCTCGGCGATCCGCGCACCGGCGTTGCGCTCGGCCGCTTCGCGGTGGACTGGCTCGGCCTCGAAGGCGGCCCGACGCTCGACCCGCTCGCGACGGCCGCGAAGGACGAGGGTCGCTTCGGCGACGTGAGCGACTCGCTCCGCGCCGCGATGCGGAAGGAGATCGAGATGCTCTTCGCGGAGACCGTCCGCGAGGGCGGCAGCCTCCGCGACCTGCTCACCACGCGACGCGCCTGGGTCAACGACGAGCTCGCCGCGCTCTACGGCGTCGACGCCCCCGACGGCGGCGAGGGCTGGGTCGAGCTGCCCGAGGGCGAGCGCGCCGGCATCCTCACCCGCGCGGCCTTCCTGGCCAACTACGCGGGCGCCGAGGTGCGCTCCCCGATTCGCCGCGGCGTCTTCGTCATCGAAGAGGTGCTCTGCCGCCACATCGAGGAGCCGCCGCCGAACGCCAACGACGTCGCCGTCACCGGCGGCGCCACCGAGGAGGGCGAGGTTCGCTCCGTGCGCGACGACGTCACCGCGCGGACCCGCGGCGGCGACTGCGCCGCCTGTCACGACATGATCAACCCGGTCGGCTTCCTCTTCGACCACTACGACGCCATCGGGCGCTACCAGACCGAGGAGATGGTCGAGGTCGACGGCGAGGCCCACCACTTCGCCGTGAACGCCAGCGGCGCCGTGCAGGGCGCGCCGCTGAACGGCGCGCTCGAGCTCGCCGAGTATCTCGCCGACTCCGGCGAGGTCAGCACCTGCATGAGCGAGCACTTCTTCGAGAGCGCCGCGCGCCGCGGCATCGCCCCCGAGGACCACTGCAGCGTCGCCACCGCCGAGGCGACGCTGGCCGAAGGCGGCAGCCTGCGCGACGCCCTCGTCGCCATCGTGACCGCCGAGAGCTTCCGCTACGTCCGCCCCCGCACCGAGGAAGAACGATGAAGAAGACGAAGCCTTTCTCCCGCCGGACCTTCCTGCGCGGCGTCGGCGCCGTGACCGTGGCGCTCCCCGCGCTCGAGCTCACCCACGGCGCGGGCCGCGCGCAGACCACCGATGCGCCGCTGCTCTTCCTCGTGCACGAGCACGGCGGCACCGTGAGCGCGCGCAACCGCGGCGGCAGCAACAACGACGGCAACGGCGGTCACCACGGCATGGACTGGTGGCGGCCGACCGCGCCCGACCGCGTGCTCCGCGCCGAGAACCTGAGCCGACTGCACCGCGGCCTGCTCGATCCCTTCGTCGCGAAGATGTCGATCCTCGCCGGCATCGACAACATGGCCGCGGTCGCCCAGGGCCCCTACGGCGGCGGTGGCCACAACTGGGTCAACGTCACCCACCTGACCTGCTGCGACGCCGACACCAGCGGCGAGAAGCCGCAGGCGACCGGTCCCTCGTTCGATCGGCTCATCGCCGACGCCACCAGTGCGGACGTGCCCTTCCCGTCCATCGATCTCCGCGTCCACGGCCACAACTACGGCACCCCCTTCAAGCAGCCGGACGGCAGCAGCGTATCCTCGTCCGCCGATCCGCGGGACGCTTTCGCGCGCCTCTTCGCCGGGGTGAGCCCAGACGGCGGCCCGGACCCCGAGCTGCTCGCGCTCCAGGCGCGAAGGAAGAGCGTGCTCGACGGAGTGCAGGAGTCCTTCGCGCTCCTCCGGCGCCGCGCCGGCCAGGCCGACCGCGACACCCTCGACGCCCACGCCGAGCACATCCGCTCGATGGAGCGCCGCCTCGACGCCATGGGCACCCCATCGGCCGCGTGCACCCTCCCCGACCTGGACGCGCACCCGGACGCCGAGACCACCGGTCCGCTCCACGTCGACCTCATGGTCCACGCCGCGCGCTGCGGTCTGAGCCGCGTCTTCAACCTGCAGATCGGCGACCTGCTCACCCCCTGGCTCGGCACCTTCTACGCCACCGAGCGCGGTCACTCGCTCGGCCACGCCGGCCGCGAGGTCGGACCGACCGGCCCGAACGCCAGCCGCCGCGCCGACTGGGAAGCCGAGATGGAGACCAACCGCCGCTGGCGCATCGGCGTCCTCGCCCAGCTCCTCGAGAAGCTCGAGGCCACCCCCATCGGCGACGGCACCCTCCTCGACAACAGCCTCGTCGTGTACTCGAGCGAGTTCAGCAACGCCGCGACCCACTCCGCCCGCGACCTGCCCATCCTCGTCGCCGGCAGCGCCGGCGGCCGCTTCGAGCAGGGCCAGTTCATCGACTACAACACCGAGAGCGGCACCCGGTACTCGACGCGCGCCTCGACCCACAACCTCTGGACCTCCGTGCTCAACGCCTTCGGCGTCCCGGTGGACCACTTCGGCAACGGCGACGCGTATGTCGAGGGCCCGCTCGAGGGGTTCGTGCCGAGCGTCTAGCGCAAGAGTCGCGCACAGGTCTCCGCACGGCGCGTGAGGGCTGCGGTCAGTCGGTCGAACACCGCTCCATCGCCCTCGAGTGCGCGCACGGCTTCGGGCACGAGCGCGGCGAGCTGGACCGCACGGTCCACGGTCCGCTTCGGGTTCAGACCGAGGTCCGTCGCCAGGTGCTCGATGTCGCCTCGGCGCACGTCCGCGAGGCGGTAGGTTCGGCCGAGCTTCATCGCGAGGCGGAGCCGTCGCTCCTCGAAGCCTTCGAAGGGCAGCACGGTGGTCAGGTCGTAGAGCGGCGCGAGGCGCACCCGGCCGCCCGGTCCGTGCAGCAGTGAGTAGTTCTTCGCGTGTGCGTCGGTGCTGGCGGTGAGCCAGTGGAAGAGCAGTGCGTCGCGGAAGCGCTCCACGTCTTGGGTGGGTCGACTCGAACTCCCGCGGAGCAGGTCCGCCACCATGCGCGGCCCCGGTCCACCCTCGCTCTGATACTTGAGCGCCGGGTGCATCCCGAGCGCTTGGCAGAGGTCTTCCTGATGGACCCGTCGGATCGCGCTCGGCGCGGAGTCCAGGCGGATGCGGTCGTAGCGTTCGACGACGATCGCGTCAGCGCCAGCGTGATTCCAGAGCGTCGAGCGCGCGGTGCGGAGCCCGAGTGCGCGGGCGAGCTCGAGCGTCAGATGCTCGACCCGCGTGTGGCCGTCGAGGTCCGGCAGTGGCGGCTTGAGGATGTGCGTCGTCGGCACCGCGCCGTAGGGCACGCCCCAGCGCCCCTCGTGTCTCAGCAGGGCGAGCTTTGGCTGTGCACCGGCGAGACTGAACTGACCACCATCGCTCGGGAGACGCGTCGCCGAGTGGTCGACTTCGAGCCGCTTCAGTCGATCCGACACCTCGTCGTCGTCGATCCAGTCGATGCCCGATTGACTCGGATCCACTGCGTCGAGGCGGTCACCCCGAACGAGCTGAACGGCGCCGGCGCAGTCCTCGCCCACGTGGGCGAGCAGGCGAAAGGGGTTGCGAGCGGACACGCCGAAGCGCTGGCCCCAACGCTCGAGGATCGCGTCGTTGTCCGGCAACAAGCCCCAGAGGAACGGGCGGACCGGCGTTCGATGACGGAGCTTCGCTACGGGCATCGACAGGCTGAGCGGGTGAGCGCTCGGGTTCTCCACCCAGGAGGTCTCGTAGACCAGCTCGAGGTCGCCTCCGACTTCGTGGATCGTCGCCACGACCGCTCCGTCGAGGAGCACGTGCAGGGCGTTCATTCGTCACCCACCAGCGCGTCGAGGTCGAGTGGGTCGGAGGCGAGGGGCTCGACCAGAGCCCGTAGGTCGAGCCCACGGAGGGCACGCATCACCAGCCCGAGCTCGACGCGCTCCTTCCCCGCCTCGAGATCGATGACCCACTGTCGGCTCACGCCGATCCGCTCGGCCAAGCCCTGCTGGGAAAGGCCGAGCTCGCGGCGTCGTTCGCGGACCGCGAGGCCGAGAGCTCGGGGATCGTGGACGGGGCGAGGCATGTCGTCGAACGGTGACTCTAGTCCAGATGTCACCGTTCGTCGACATCTGGCGTATGTCGCCGTACGCTGACACGCGGCGGAAGGAATCAAGCACCGGCTCGCGCGTACCAGAGGTCGATGAGACCTCTGATCGCGTTCGTGTGGCTCGTGGCCTGTGGTGGTGGCGAGGGTCAGCGTGCGGCGACGCCGGAGAGGGAGCCGGAGCCGGAGTCCACGGAAGAGGCGACCTCGGTGGAGCCGGTCGCCCAGCAGGCGTCGGCGTGGCTCGAGCTCGTTCAGTCGCTCCGCTACGACATGGAGGTCGGCGTCCCGGCCGAGCGGCGGGGCAGCACCATCGCGACCGTGGAGGCAGCGTTGGTCGAAGCCGGTGGCGACCTCGACTGCAGCGACCTGACCTGGGTCTCCGACGAAGACGGAGTGGCCGAGCGGCAATGCGGCGGCGAGCTACGCATCGAGGGCGTCGACGGGATGGTCAGCGCGACTTTCCGCCGCTACGAGATCCCTGACGAGCCGAACACGCCAGGCCTCATGCACCTCACCCTCGGTGGGCCCTTCCTCGGGAGAGAGAGCGACGACGAGACCGAGCGCTGGCTCGCTGCGGTACGCGCAGCGGTCGAGTCGGTCTACGGACCGCCCGAGAACGCGAGCGAAGCACCGACCCACGACCTGCGCTGGCGGGCGGGCGACCGGCACCTCCTGCTGCACGACGCGACCCGCGCTCCGTGTGCGGGCATCTGCAACTCGTTCCTGTGGGTCGGCGGTCCGGAGGACCCGGAGCTCGCGGCGC
Source organism: uncultured Sandaracinus sp. (assembly GCA_964462035.1). GTDB lineage: Bacteria > Myxococcota_A > Polyangia > Polyangiales > Houyiibacteriaceae > UBA1660. The sequence continues at coordinate 2,436 of CAYXAP010000036.1, read as the reverse complement.
GCGGCTTCTGACTCGTTCGCGTATCGTGGCGGCGTGAGCACCGCCCAAGCCCCAGGTCCCCCGCTCGACCGCTGGCCCGAGCAGCACGTCGACCCCGAGCACGGCCGCGCGTGGGTCGCGCGCCCCGGCGCGCTCATCATCCAGTACGGCAGCGAGCGCGGCACCGCGCGAGGCTCGGCGTGGGTGCACGGCTTGGTCGACCGAGTGCTGGCGACCAACAGCGCGGAGCTGAGTCGACGCGGTGGCCTGCTCATCGTGCACGACTGGCGGCTGATGAGACGCTACGACCCGGCCGCGCGGGCGGACTGGATGCAGCGCACCCGCGACCGGCAGCGTGGACAGCTGCGTGGAGTCGTCGTCGTTCGCGGGCGCACGCCGAGTCCCTTCGTCGGCATGGCCGTGCAGGCCGCGAACCTGGTGACCACCCTCGCCTTCGGGGTTCAGGTCGAGCTGAGCGACAACCTGGTGCGGGCGCTGACGGACCATCGCATCGAACGGCCGGCGCCGAGCGTCGCCTTCCCCGAGCTGCCTGGCTGAAGGAGCTCAAGCCAACCGCGAACCGCGATCGCCCCCAGCGGTGGTGGTCCTCGAGATCGGGTGATCGACGGCTCATGGCCGATTTTTTCCGATCCGGCACACGGCGAGCGACCTTCGAATTTTGGTAATCGAACCGAAAACTTAGGCGGCGCCCTAACCCATCTTGGGGACACCGTGGCGCCTTTCGTAGCGGGCGTTGGCCTGGATTCCGTCACACCCCCCTCGTATAGATACGTCCAACGGGACGACCCCCATCGGGTGCGAACCGAGCTCGCATACGCAACTGATGGACGCCTTGGACGAGACCTCCCTCCGCAATGTCGCGGAAGGAGTGGAGATGAGCCCCACCGAACGGGAGTCGTGCGAGGATCATGAGTCGGAGCGCCCTTCGGGTGTGCACCGGCGCTGTGGTCGCGTCTTGGTCATCGAGCCGGACCGGAGCGTCCGTCGCCAGTGGGACGTGACCCGCGAGGTCCACTTCGTGGAGTTCGTGAACGGTCCCCAGACCCTGCCGCGCGCGCTGAGCCGGCCCGGCGACCCACAGGCCGTGAGCATCGCGCTCATGGAGCGGACCGACCCCGAGCGTCGCGCTACGCTGGTCAGCGCTCTCGCTGGCGTCGGTGGGCTGCGAGAGCAGCGCATCGTCATCGACGTGCGGCGCTGCGATCTGGAGACCGCCCTGGGCCTGCTGCGCTCCGGGTTCATCCTCTGCGCCGATGACGAAGCGCACCGCGGCTCCGCACCGCGCGCTGCCGTCAACCACGCCACCATGGCCGACGAGCTCGACGACTCCGAGGCGCGCACCCGGCTCGCCAAGACCTTGGCCGCGAGCGGGATCTCGGACCGCTATGGCCTGACGCCCAGTGAGCACCGCGCCTTCCGCGGGTTCATGGACTACGACAGCGTCGCGCAGCTCGCCGCAGCGGCTTCGCTCGGCAGCTCCACGTTGTGCAGCCATCGGCAACGCATTCGCCGAAAGGCGGGCGCGAGCGCGATCGAGGACCTGCTTCGGCTCGCTCAGCAGGCCGCGTTCGACGCAGCCTTCGCGCTCGGGCGGCTCCAGCTCTAGCGCGGCGGGCGCCGGCGGATCGGCGGGCGGTCGCCGGCGGAGTGGTTCGTTCGGTCGGGGTCTCGGCTCCGCGGAGCCGGGCACGAGGCTCGCATTCGCCTGGGCGTGACCGCGCCGCGCATCGTCGTCCGGGGAGCCACCTACGCGGTCACGCGGCGGTGCGTGTGCCGGAAAGCGTTCCTGGGTTGGTGGCACCCGGAGGTCGACCACGTCTTCTTCTGGTGCCTCGCCGTCGTGGCGAACAAGTGCGGCGTTCACCTGCATCACGCCGTGCGGGTCGGTTCGCACTACCACATGACGTTCACGCTCACGCGGGACAACCTCGGCGAGTTCCTGCGGCTGCTGCATCACCAGATGAGCTGCATGCTGAACACGCTGCTGGCGCGCGAGCGCTACGACGCGCCGCGGGAGCTCTTCGACGCGCGAGGCAGTCACGTGATGCGGCTGATGGACGCCGAGGCGCAGCTCGCGCACCTGGTCTACGAGCGGCTCAACGTGGTCGAGGCAGGGCTGGCGGACACCTGCGATGGCGTGCCAGGGCGAACGCTCGACCCGGGGCTGTGGAAGGGAGCCGGAGTGCGAACGCCGAGGCCGCGCGTGTACACCAAGAGCGAGGAGCGGTCGCGGGTGCTTCGGCTGTCGCCGCCGCCGCTCTTGTATCGGGCGTTTGGTGGGGACGTGGATGCGCTCGTGCACCACTCGCGGAAGCTCGAGCGCGAGGGAGAGCGAGCGATTGCGGTGCGGCGCCATGGAAGGCCGGCGAAGACGGCGGCGCAAGTGCGCGGCATTCATCCATGGGACGAGCCGCCGACCTTGCGCGAGAGCGGTGG
>CAYXAP010000035.1:34391-83853 GCA_964462035.1 uncultured Sandaracinus sp. | reverse complement strand
AGCTGGCCTTGGCGACGGCTCCTCCCACTGGCCAGCGGCTCGTCGTGACCGAGGCCGTCTTCTCGATGGAGGGCGACCGCGCCCCGCTGAGTGAGCTCCGGGCCCTGAGCGAACGCTACGGGGCCTGGCTCATGGTCGACGAGGCGCACTCTCTGGGCATCCTGGGACCACAGGGTCGGGGTCTCTGTCACGAGACCGGGGTCGTTCCCGAGGTCCTGGTCGGGCCCCTCGGGAAGGCCTTCGGCGCCATGGGTGCCTTCGTCGCCGGTTCCAGCCGACTGCGCGAGCTCCTCTTCCACCGGGCCCGAAGCGTGGTCTTCAGCACGGGCATCTCCCCGGTCATGGCCGAGATCGTTTCACGTCGCACGGTCCAGGTCCTGGAGGCGGATGAAGCGCGGGCTCGCCAGGCGGCTCTCGCGGCCCGTCTCGCGACCGGACTCCGAGACCTCGGGCTCGAGGTCCGAGGCAGAGGACCGATCGTGACCGCCGTCTTCGGCAGCCCTCAGGGAGCCGTTCGGGCCGAGGCCCGGCTGCGAGAGGCCGGCATCCTGGCTCGCGCCATTCGCCCCCCGACCGTTCCGGAGGGCACGAGCCGAGTCCGCCTCGTCCCGACCGCGGCCCACTCGATGGACGACATCGAGCGCCTACTCGGCGCCATCACGTAGAGCCTCCGCCAGTTCGCGGACGTCTTGGACGCCCTCCTCGGGGGAGCCCCAGGGCCCCACGCTCCACACCGGGCACGGCAGCCGGGCGTCGAGGATCTCTCGATTCGTCCCCTGGCTCAGCTCCGCGCCCTGCTTCGTCAGCACCACACCCGCCACTCGGAGGCCGCGGGCGGTCAGCGCTTCGTGCGCCGTCAGGGTGTGGGAGAGGGTCCCGAGGCCATCCAGGCCCACGAGGAGCACCGGCCACCCCAGCGCGCTCATGAGGTCCGCCACATCCCGATCTCGGTCGACCGGCACCAGCGGGCCTCCAGCGCCCTCCGCGATGCGCACGTCAGCCCCCTCGGTCGAGCTGCGGATGGCCTCCACGAGGTCGGCCGTGGCCGGTACGGCGGGCTCGCCCCCGAGCTCCGCGGCCCAAGGCGCGAGCGGCGCCAATCCCCGCACGAAGCCCGGCTGACTCGCCAGCTCCGGGCGCCCGGCGGCTCGAGCGAGCCTCTGAGCGTCCTCCGGCTCCGGTGCGCACCCCGTCTCGATGGGCTTCACGGCAGCGACCGAGAGCCCCTCCGACCGGTAGCAGCGCACCAGCGCCTCCGTCACCCAGCTCTTCCCCACGCCAGTCCCGGTCCCGGTCACGAACAACTTCACGGTCGCCAGTCTCCCGTCCCGCTCCAGGTCGATCAAGTACCCGCTCCAGCCCACTCAGCCCTTGCCTCGGGCCGTCGAAGCCCCGCCCGCGTTGCACGTGCAACGCAGCCAGGGTCAGACAGTGGCCCTACGTGCCACGCCACGTGTGGCGTTCCACGTGCAACAGGCTCAATCGGCGAGCTTCGGCAGCTTGTTCCGCGGACACTCGCAGTAAGCCGCCTCGACGGCCTCGAGCGCCTTCTCCACCGACTCGTCGCTCCCCTTCGGAAGCTCCACGGTGATCCGAAGCATCAGGTCGACCCGCTTGCCCCTACGCTTGGGACCCTTCTCCCGAAGCCGAAGCTTCTGGCCGGTGCGGGACCCCGGCGGGATCTTCACCCGAACCGTGCCGCTCGGCGTCTCGACGGCCACGCGGGCACCGCGGTAAGCCTCCAAACACGTGAGAGGCAAGTCCATGACCACGGCCTCTCCCTCCCAGCGCAGATTCGGATGCGGGACGACCTCGACCGTCACCCGAAGGTCTCCCGAACCCCGTTGTCCGGGCGCGCCTCCATTCCGAACGCGGATGTTGTCCCCCGACTTGCTGCCAGGCGGAATGGTCACTCGAACGGTCCCCTCCCGCCCGCTCTCGGACCGGTAGCTGACCTTCTGCTCGCAGCCCTTCAGCGCGTCGAGCATGCCCACCTGAACGCTGAGGGTCGTGTCTCGCTTCTTCTTCCGGGCAGCCCTTCGGCGTCCACCGAAGATCTCCTCGAAGTTCATCTGAAAGCCGGCGTTCACGCCACCCATGACCCCGTCGAAGTCGAACGAGAACCCCTGAGCCCCGCCCTCCGCTGACCCGAACTGATCATAGAGCGGGCGCCTCTCCGGGTCGCTCAGCACCTCGTAGGCCTCGGAGACCTCCTTGAAGCGCGCCAGGCTCTCGGGGTCGTCGCCGCACCGATCCGGGTGGTGCTGCTTGACCAGCTTCCGGTACGCCCGCTTGATCTCGCGGTCGCTCGCACCTCGCTGGAGACCCAGCACGTCGTAGTAGTCGCGAGGCATCCGTGACGAAGAAAGTTAAAGCGTCAGTGGTGAAGCGAAACCCCCGATCTCACGCTATTGTGTCTCATTCTAGCCACCTTTCACGCCATTTCTGTCGCACGGGAAGCCTCAACCCGTCTGCTTCGTCTTGAAGGGGTCCCCTCCTCATGGTACCGCCCCGCGCAGTGAGTCCTCTGGTCGACCTTCGACGGCTTCCCCGGCACGTCGCCATCATCATGGATGGCAATGGGCGCTGGGCGCAGAGCCAGGGGAGCGATCGGACCATCGGCCACCGCGAAGGCTCCCGCGCCGTCCGCACGATCGTGCGGGCCGCACGCCGAGTCGGCATCGACGCCCTGACCCTCTTCGCCTTCAGCGAACAGAACTGGGCACGCCCGCCGGCGGAGGTCGTCGCGCTCATGGAGCTCCTCCGGGACTTCCTCGTGAGCGAGCGCGAGGAGCTCATCGAGAACGGGATCCGGCTCCGAACCGTCGGCCGGGTCGAGAAGCTCCCGACCCGGGTCCGCGAAGTGCTCGACCCCCTGGTCGCCGACACCGCCCACCTCGATGGGATGACCCTGACCTTGGCGCTCTCTTATGGAGGCCGTGAAGAGATCCTGGACGCCGCACGCGTCCTCGCCCGTCGGGCTCGCGACGGCGAGCTGGATGTCGACGCCATCGACGAGGCCCAACTGGAGGGCGCCCTTCCCTCGCTCGCGGTCGGCCGCGTCGACCTGCTGGTCCGCACCGGCGGCGAGCAGCGGATCTCCAACTTCCTCCTCTGGGGCGCGGCGTATGCCGAGCTGCACTTCACTCGTGTACTCTGGCCCGACTTCGACGAAGCCGAGCTCTACGCGGCGATCGCGGCGTACCAGAAACGCGAGCGCCGATTCGGTCGAGTGGAGAGCTCTCCACTCGAGCCCGTGGTGCCGGCCGCTGCCATGGCCGACGCTGCCGGCGAGTGAAGCCACTCCTCCCCCACACCGATGACCGACCCCGCCAGCGAGAGCGGCGCCCCGGCTGACGCCGAGCCGCAACCCAAGAAGATCGGCGGCACCGCGCTGCGCTTCGCCTCCGCGATCCCCGTGATCGCCGTCGTCCTCTACGTGATGTTCTGGGCGCCCAAATGGGGCTTCAGCGTCTTCGGCCTCGTCTGGCTCGCGATCGTCTCCTGGGAGCTGATGGGCATGACCGCGCCCGGCTCCAAGGTCACCCGCGGCTGGGGCGTGCTGGCGACCCTCGGCGTCGCCTCCGTCATCCTCTTCGTGAGCGGAACACCGCACTTCCCGCTCGCGATCCTCACCGCGTTGTTCGGCCTCACCGCTGGCGCGCTCATCGTTGGCCTCATCGCTCCCGATCCGGTGGAGGAAGCCAAGACCCGCATCGGCTGGCTGATCGGTGGCCCGGTCTACGTCGCCGGAACGCTCACGACCATCGTCCTCCTCCACCGCCAGACCGGGGACTACGGCGGACCGTGGGTCCTCCTGTGCATGTTCTATGCGTTTCTCAGCGACACCGGTGCCTACTTCGCCGGTCGCACGTTCGGGAAGCACAAGCTCTACCCGAAGCTCTCACCGAAGAAGACGATCGAGGGCTCCATCGGAGGCATCGTCGCGGCCACGGGCGGTGGCGTGATCGTGCAGCAGACCATGCTGAACGACGTCTTCCCCCTCACCCACGCCATTGCGCTGGGCGTCTTCGCCACGGCGTTGGGTCAGGCGGGCGACCTGTTCGAGTCGCTCCTGAAGCGCAGCTGCGGCGTGAAGGACTCGGGCAACATCATGCCGGGGCATGGCGGCCTCCTCGACCGGTCGGACGCGCTGATGTTCACTGGAGCGACCACGTACTTCTACGTGTCGTGGTTCCACTGAGGGTCGCCTTTTCCGAATTCGACCGCCTAGCGAAACACGGTCGAAACAATCCGCCGCTCGAACGACGTGAGGGTGAATGACGCTCTGGCCACAATTGATTTCGTGAGCCCGGCCCCGAACCTCACGAGTGCCTTTCTTCATGACGCGGCGCGTGATTGACGGGCGTTTTCGCCAATGTCATTCGACGGTCGATGAGGCGGCTCGTGCCCCGGCCCCTCGCACCGAGATCAACAGGGGTCCTGCAGGACACGCTACGTGACCGACGAAAAGTACGAGTTCTTCCGCGTGATTCAGGGCTACCTCGACGAGGCAGCCACCATGGTGGGTGTTCCGCCGCACGTTCGGGCCATGCTCGCCCAGCCCAAGAACGAGCTCATCATCCACTTCCCCGTCCGGATGGATGACGGGACGATGAAGATGTTCAAGGGCTACCGCATCCAGCACAACAACCTGCTGGGGCCCTACAAGGGTGGCCTTCGCTTCCACGAGAGCGTCTCCCTCGACGACCTCAAGGCGCTCAGCTCCATGATGACGTGGAAGTGTGCGCTGATGCAGATCCCCTTCGGCGGCGCCAAGGGCGGCGTGAAGTTCGATCCACGCAAGTACAGCGAGGCGGAGATGATGCGCATCACGCGCCGCTTCACCCACGCGCTCGGCAACAACATCGGCCCGAACTACGACATCCCGGCGCCGGACATGGGGACCAACTCCCAGACCATGGTCTGGATCATGGACACCTACATGAACTCGGTGGACCACAGCGCGAAGAACGCCCAGCGAGCGGTCGTCACCGGCAAGACGCTCACCTGCGGCGGCAGCCCGGGCCGCACCAAGGCGACGGCACAGGGTGCCATCCACTGCCTCACCGAGTGGGCGAAGGACAACCGCTTCGACCTCGAGGGCAAGACCGCCATCATCCAGGGCTTCGGTAACGTGGGTAGTCACGCGGCCAACATCCTGGCCAAGCTCGGCGTCTCCACGATCGCCACTGGCGACCACACCGGCTACAAGCGCTCCACGGAGGGCTTCAACGGTCACAAGCTCTCCGAGCACGTTCGCCGCCATGGCTCCATCGAGGGCTACGAGGGCGGCGAGGACATCAGCCGTGAGGAGTTCTTCGCCACGAAGGCCGACATCTTCATCCCGGCCGCGCTCGAGAACCAGGTGGGCCAGGCCGAGGCCGAGGCGCTCGACTGCAGCGTCGTCATCGAGGGTGCGAACGGCCCGCTCAACCCGTCGGGCGAGAAGGTCCTCGCGCAGCGCGGGATCCCGGTCATCCCAGACGTGCTCGCCAACTCGGGCGGCGTCACGGTCTCCTACTACGAGTGGGTCCAGAACCTCCGCTCGGAGACCTGGGACCTGGAAGAGGTCGACCGCCGTCTCGAGAAGGCCATGAAGAACACCTACCGCCGGGTGAACTTCTACGCGCAGGAAAAGGGCTGCTCGATGCGCATCGCCGCGTACTCGCTCGCCCTCGAGTCGCTCAAGCAGGCCTACGCCGAGCGCGGCATTTTTCCCTAGGAGGGTCTTCGAAAGACCCTCCCGCTTCGCTCGGGCGAAGCCCTCGACTTGCTCCCTCCCAAACGTGGCGGCTCTCGCCGCCAGGGGGTGGTGCGTGCGGCGTGAGCGTTTTCGTCTTCGAAAGTCTCCCGCTTCGCTCGGGCGAAGCCCTCGACTCGCTCCCTCCCGAACGTGGCGGCTCCGGCCCTGGTTCGTTGGGCCTGACGGGTCGTCCGACGCCAGGTCGCCCTGACCCTCGCTCTCGAGGGCAGGGCGTCGTGGTTTCTGGAGCCTTGCCGCCGGCTGCCCCCTCACCCATGCAATCACAGGCATGAACCCGACCCTTCGCGAATGGCTCCTCGAAGAGCCCTTCACGCTCGCGATGTCGAGCGGCTTCTTTGGCTTCTTCGCGCACGCCGGCGTGCTCCGCGCGTTCGAGGAGGAGGGCATCCATCCCTCCGCCGTCGCCGGCTCGAGCGCGGGAGCGCTCGTGACCGGGAGCTGGGCCGCGGGCGTGAGCGCCGGGGAGCTGGCCGACGAGCTACTCGGCCTCGAGCGGCCCGACTTCTGGGACCCGAAGGCCGGGCTCGGGCTCCTTCGGGGCCGCCTCTTTCGGCGGCGCCTCGAACGGCTCCTCCCGGTCGCACGGCTCGAGGCGTGCCGCGTCCCCGTGACGATCAGCGTGTACGACGTCCTCGCTCGCCGGACCGTCGTTCGCGACCGTGGACCGATCGCCGAAGCGATCCACGCGTCCTGCGCGGTCCCGCTCCTCTTCCAGCCAGTCTGGATCGGCGGCCGGCCGCACCTCGACGGCGGTCTCCGCGATCGACCCGGCTTGGCGGGCGTGCCGAGCGGGGCGCGCGTGCTCCATCACCACCTCTCGAGCCGTTCGCCCTGGCGAAAGCCGAGCTCTCCCGCCCTTCGCGTTCCGGCCCGAGACGACGTCCACGCGCTCGTGATCGACGATCTCCCCCGCGTCAGCCCCTTCGACCTCGCTGCCGGCCGAAGGGCGCACCAGCTCGCCTACGACGCCACGCGCCGCGCGCTGGACCAGCGCTTCGCCAACGCTGTGGTACGCCTATCTGCGTGAGCCCGCTCGCGCTCCAGCTCCGCCGCGTCCTGATCGCCACCGCCCTGCTGCTCGCCGCGTGCACTCGCGGCCAGCCCCGGCCGACCACCCCGCCGCCGCAACCGACAGCGGCCGAGGTGCCCGAGCCGAGGACGCCGCGGGTGAGCATCACCCTCGGCACCGACGGCGCCACGTTCACCGTCGACAGCGGATGCGTCACCATCGCCCAGCGAGAGCTCTGCGACGACGGCACCCTCGATGTCGCGACGCTCGGCGGGCAGCTGCTCGAGGGCGGCTGGCTCATCCCAGCGACCGCATTCGCCATCGAGGGCGCCGAGGTGACCCTCTCCCTCGACGAAGGCATCGAGCCTCTCGGGCCGCGCGACGGTGAACCGAGCGCCTATCTGCGGCCCGGTGACCACACCCACCGGCTTCGAGAGATCGGCTGGGTCGTGCTCCCGCCCGACGACCTCACACCCACCCCCGAGACCCGCCTCGACGAGTACCAGCGCGCCGCCGTCGCCGTCGAGGCCTGGCTCGGCGAGCCCCGCCGTCGCGTCCTGCTGAGCGACGCCGGTGAGGCGGGCATCCCGATGACGCAGGACGACCCACTCCCCGCGCTGATCCAAGCCTGGCTCGCCGACGCGCCGGAGTGGTGGACACGCGGCCTGGCCGACTACCTCGCGCTGCTGATCGAGCACCAGGCTGGCGCCCTCCCGAGCGAGCTCGCCTACGACGAGCTCCTCGACCGCTACACCCGTCATCGCCAACGGCCAGGCGAGAGCCCGCCCACCGCGGAGGGTTCGGCCGCCGCCGACGTCGGCGCGCTGGTGGCGTTCTGCGTAGACGTCGAGCTTCGAACTCGGAGCACGTCCCTCGTCGAAGCGCTCCGTCAGAGCGGTGAGGGTCCGCTCGATCCCGAACGCCTCCTCGCGCGCATCGCCCACGACCACCCAGAGATCGCCACCCGCCATCGGGGCCGCTCGGCGAGGCGGGGCGTCATCGAGCTCGATGGATGCCTTCGCCGCGGGGGTCGGAAGCTCATCGCCCACCACGTGCCGCTCGCGGATCCCGCACGGCTGGTGCGCGTTGGCGCGCTCGATCCGGACACGGCGGAGGTTCGCGAGCGCGGTCCCGGACCGCTCCGACCCGGCGACATCATCCGACACGTGCGCGGACGCGCCATCCGACGAGCCTGGGACATCGTCTTCTACCTGCGGGACCTCGGCGGACGGCACCGCTTCAGTGTGAGCGTGCAGCGGGGCGAAGAGACCATCCGTACCTGGTTGCGGATGGTGGCGGTGGACGACGAGCTGCCGACCCGCGTCCGCTTCACCGCGGTCGAGGACCCCGAAGCGGACAACGAGGGCGACCCTTTCCGCGGACCGGTCGACGACCGCCAATGAAGGAACCTTGACGCTCGCGCGTCGAACGGGCCTCATCCACCGGTGCCGCAGGCGGTCATGGACGGCCCGATCCCCCCCGATGGGGTCGCCTCGTTGCTCCACGAGATCGAGGAGACCCGAACGACCGGGCTGCTGATCTTCCGCTCGGATGCCGGTGACGGCGAGGTCCGACTGGTGCGCGGTCAGCTGGCGATGGACCAGCCGAAGCGGGACGACGGCAAGGACGCCGTCGAGCTCCTGCTGAGCCAGACGAACGGCACCTTCGAGGTGCAGCAGCGCCTGCCGCCACTGCCCGTGAGCGCGGGCGACGACACCAAGCGCGGCGGCTCGCTGCAGGTCCACGTGGCCGCGGACCTCATGAACTACTGCGAGCGCGCCGGTCTCACCGGTTGGCTCGTGTTGCTCCACGCGAACGGCGATCGAGCCGAGATCGGCTACGCCCGGGGAGAGCTCAGCGGCATCCGGCTCCAGGGCCCCTCGGAGCTCCACGAGGTCTTCGGTTGGGAAGAGGGCCACTTCGAGGTCGAGGCGACGCCCGTCGACGATCCCTTCCCCGAGGTCGAGAGCCTCGAAGAGGAAGAAGCGCCCGAAGAGGAAGAGCGCCTCGACCCCACGCTCCCGCGCGCTCCTCGGAAGAAGAAGCGCCGCACCGACGACACCGCGCAGCACTTCCTGCGCGTCGTCGAGATGACCCTCGCCCAGATCATGACGGACCGAGAGCAGCATCGGCCGGCCAGTCGAACGGGCCCGCCGCTGCCGCCGATGCCCGCCACCCGGGAGTCGGTCGCCCCTGGCCCGGTCACCGGAGAGGTCGTTCAACTGGGCAAGCAGGCGAGCGAACCGCCCCCCAAGCGTGAGCCCACGATCCCCATCGTCTACATCGATCCGGACGCTCCCCCAGCGACCAGCCAGGGTCTTCGGCACGCCAAACGAGGCGACAGCACGGCAGAGGTCGTGCTACCCGAGGCTTCTCCGGAGCGCCGAAGCGACGCCGGAGACTCCCGCAGCGGAGCGAAGAAGAAGAAGCGAAAGGCGAGCGAGGCGATGAGCGAGAAGGCCAGCGACGAGAAGGCGAGCCCCAAGACCAAGGGTGAGGACGAGCGCAAGGAGCTCCCGGCCGTCGTCTGGGCGCTGATCGCCCTCGCCGTCATTCTCCTCGCGCTGATCACGCTCTCCCAGCTGCCGGCCTTCGACTGACCGCGCCGACGGGCGCCCCTCCCGTTTGGCGGTAACCTGCGCTCGTGCGCGCTTGGCTGCTCACCTTCGGTCTCTGCTTCGCTTGTCCGGCGCTCGTCGCCGCCCAAGCCGCGGAGGAGTCCGTCGAGGAGCGCGCGCCTGACTCCGACGACCGACAGCCGGCAGCCGACTCCGACGACCGACGACCGACGACCGACTCGGACGACCGACGACCGACGACCGACTCCGAGCCCGGCGACGACTCCGACTCCGAGCCCGGCGACGACTCCGAGCCCGTAGACGCCTACGCGGACGCCGAGGTCACCGACGACTACCCCGGCGAGGTCGACCAGGAAGTACTCCCCGAGGAGGCTGCCGAAGCTCCGACCCTTCGCTACTACTTCGAGGGCCTGCGCGTTCGTGGCAACGAGAGCACCCGGACCTCGGTGATCCGCCACTACGTCCCCTTCGACGAGGGCGACGTCCTGGACCCCCGCTCCGAGGAGCTGGAGGACATCGAGTGGCGCCTCCGCGGCACGGGCTGGTTCAGCGAGGTCGAAGTCTCGCTCGCCCGCGGATCGCGCCGTGGGTGGGTCGTGATCGTCATCGAAGTCGAAGAACGGAACACGATCGTCGTCTCACAGCTCGTGGCCGGCATCTCCGAAGGGCTGCGCCGAAACGGCGACGCGAGCAGCGACGCGCTGCCCTACCTGGGATTCACGGTCGCCGAGACCAACCTGGCGGGCACCGGCGCCCGGCTCGGTCTCAGTGTGCTCGGCTCCACCCGAGCCCAGGCCTTCCGGCTCGAGTACGACAACCCCACCCTGCTGCCGCGCGGCTGGCGCTTCGGCGCGCTCGCCTTCTTCAACAACGGCCGCCACTACTTTGGCGACGGCAACGTCTTCGTCGACTGCTTCGACGAGGACACCGGCATGCTCCGCCCCGACTGTGAGGAGGAGTTCCGCAGCAAGAACATCGTCGTGTTCTATCGCCGAGCCGGGCTGGCGCTGACCACCGGCCACGCGCTGGGTCCGAACAGCCGACTCCAACTCGGCTACCAGGTCGAGCTGGTGAGCCCGATCGGAAACATCCCGACCGCGAGCCTCTCCTACGGTCGCGGCGACTCCGACGACTTCCGCCCCTTCATCCCGAACATCGAAGAAGAGCTGAGCTGGCTCTCGGTGCTCCGAACGGCGATCGAATACGACAAGCGCGACGACCCGACCATGACCACGCGCGGCGTCTACTTCCGGCTCGACGGCGAGCTGGCGAGCAGCGCCCTCGGTAGCAGCTACGAATTCCTGCGGGTCCGGACCACCTTCCGTGGCTGGGTGGGGCTCCCGTGGACCGGCCACAGCCTCCGCTTCAGCCTCTTCCTCGGTTCGGTCTTCGGTGACGCGCCCTTCTTCTATCAGTTCCAGATCGCCGACCTGACCGACCTGGTGCCCAGCCAGGTCTTCGAGATGCAGCTCGACCGGCGGGGCGCTCCGAACCTCCTGGGGACCGCGATCGCCGACATGCGCGTCGAGGAGCTCGCCGGTCGCTTCGACATCCAGTACGAGCTCCCGCTCTATCGCGGGGGTCGGCGGCTCCGGCGACTCAACGCCTACTTCAACATCGGGCTGCTCTATCTCGCCGACCCGCGCGCGCTCCAGCTGGCAGTGCCCGGCTACAGCGGCGCCGCGGCCGCGCCCCTCGACCTCACCTTCGACGTGGGTCTCCGCTTCGACAGCCGGATCGGTGTCTTCCAGATCGGCTTCTCCAACATCCTCGGGTTCCTGAACCTCTTCGACCGGTGACGCGGCACCTCCTCCGATCCGCTCGTCGAGCGGCGTTCTGGCTCACCCTGCTGGGGCTCGTCTTCGCGAGCACCGCCTACGCACAGTTGAGCGACCGACGGCTCGGGGTCCACTGGGCCGGCGGCGTTCCACGGCTCACGTTCTCGGCCGCGGACCTGGTCGACCGACCCGACGTGCGCCGCGCGCTCTCGAGCGGCGTCGCGAAACGCATGGTCCTGACAGCGCAGGCCTACCGCGTAGGGTCCAGCCAGCCCTTCGCCAGCCGCGCCTTCGAATGCCGCATCACCTACGACCTCTGGCAAGAGGCCTACGAGGTCGAGCTCGGCTCGAGCCGCGAGACCTTCCCCGAGCTCGAAGACGCCGTGAACCGTTGCCTCGTGGTTCGTGGCTTGGTCATCGGGCGACCGGACGATTACGAATCCATCGGCGGCGAGCGCATCTACTTCGCCGTGCGCGCCGAGTTCAACCCGATCAGCCGCCGCCGCTGCCGCCATGCGCTCCGCGGCTCCGGCAGCTCCGACCCCATCGGGGCGTTGGTCGTCAACATCGTCCGGCGGGACATCTGCCGCGCCGACCGAGCCATCGACTTCCGCTCCCAGCCCGTGCGCGTGCCCGGGAGCAGCCGATGAGCCTCTCGCGCTTCGAGCGGAAGATCCTGGCCGCGATGCTCCTCGTGGCGCTCGCGCCGCTCGTGGGCGCGCTGGTCCTCGGGCGCCAAGTGCTGCTCGACGCGTACCGCACCGGCGTGAACGAAGAGGTGAAAGGGCAGCTCGAGGAGGGCGTCCGCGCCCACCGCGCCTACCTGATGGCGCTCCGGCAGGACGCCGAGCACGTGGCCGACGCGATCGGCGGCTCCGCGGCGCTACGTGACGGCCTCGAATCCGAAGAGACGGATGTGCGAGCCACCCTGCAGGACTTCCTGCGTCGTTACGAGAACGTCGGCGCGATCGCGGTGCTCGACGGCGACACCACGCTCGTCGAAGCGAGCGACGAGGAACGTCTCGACCCGGAGCGCTGGCGACCGCTCTCGCAGGAGCGCCCCGTGACCTTGAGTGGTGGACGACGGCTTCGGGTCGCCATCACCCTCACGGCTCCGGTCGACGCCTTCGAAGGGCTGCAGGCCGCCGGCGAGCAGGCGGACCTGATCGGCCGACTCGAGGACCAGGCGGACTTCGTCTCCGAGACCTACGTGCGGGTCTATGTGGGTGCGCTCGCGGTCTTGATCGTCCTCGCGCTCCTGATCGCGCTCTTCTACTCACGCCGGGTGACGGGTCGCGTGACGGTCCTGGCCAACGCGACCCGACGAGTCGGCGCCGGTGACCTGACCGTCCACGTCCCGACGGAGGGAGCCGACGAGGTCGAGGAGCTCACCGACGCCTTCAACACGATGGTGCGCGACATGCGGGCGAGCCGGACCCGCATCGAGTACCTGCAGCGGATCGGGGCGTGGCAGCAGTTCGCTCGACGGCTGGCCCACGAGATCAAGAACCCGCTCACGCCCATTCAGCTCGCGGCGCAGGAGATGAGTCGCAGCTACGACGGCTCGGACGAGGCCTACGCAAAGAAACTGAACGACGCCTGCAGCATCATCGAGGAGGAGGTCGCCACGCTCCGTCGACTGGTGGGGACCTTCAGCAACTTCGCCAAGCTGCCGGCCGCCGACCTCGCCGACGCCGACGTCGCCGAGTTCTTCGCCGACATCGAACGGAGCGTCCCCGCCATCCTGGAAGACGTCTTCGGGGAAGGCGAGGCGCCGGTCCGGGTGATCATCGAGCCGGTCACCGAGGATCTGCCGGTTCGAGTGGACGCGATGATGCTCAAGCGAGGGGTCGACAACCTGATCCGCAACGCGGTCCAGGCCCTCCGTGATGGCAGCGGCTCCGAGGTGCGGGTTCGGGCGAGCCGCGAGGGCGACCACGCGCTCATCGAGATCCTCGATGACGGGCCGGGCATCGCCGAGGCACAGCGCGCCCGAGTCTTCGACCCCTACTACACGACCAAAGGCGACGGCACCGGCCTGGGTCTCGCGATCGTGAAGAAGGTCGTGCTGGAGCATGGGGGTGAGATCGACGTGGACGAGTCGCCGACTGGCGGCGCCCGCTTCGTGGTGCGACTTCCCCTGGAGGAGCACGCGTGAGCGAAGAGACCATGGCCAAGGACCTGTGGCGATTGGCGCCCTGGCTCGGTGCGGCCGTAGGGCTCAGCGTCATCCTGGCGGTCGGGGCGATCCCGTCGTGCCAGACGACGGCCCCGGACTTCACCGCACCGTTGGTCTCCGGACCAGACGTCGGTGACCGTGTCTCCCTCACCGCCCTGCGCGGTGAGGTGGTGGTCGTGGACTTCTGGGCATCCTGGTGCGGCCCCTGCCGACGTTCGATTCCGGTCCTCAACGAGCTGGCGGACACGTATGAGGGCCGGGTTCGCGTCTACGGCATCAACGTGGAAGCGATGGAGCCGATGGCTGTCGGAAACGCCCATCGGCGCCTCGGCGCGACCTTCCCGAGCCTGCACGACCCGACCCAATCCATTCAGCGGGCCTATGCCGTGACCGCCCTTCCGACCCTTTTCGTGATCGATGGGGAAGGTCAGATTCGTCACACGGAACGCGGCATTCCGGACCTCGACGGCTTATCTAGCGTGCTGGACGAGCTACTTTCGGCCAATCCCCAAGCGCGTTGAACGATCGCGGCTCAATTTGGTAAGGTTCGCGCCCCCCGCCCGGGGCGAGGAGAACGAACTTGGTCCAGCAGCTGCAGGGCACCAGCCTGGAGAGTCGCGTCGCGCGCCTCCAAGAACTACAGAAGACCGCCGACGGCGAGGTCGTCGAGCGTTTCGACAAAAGCCTCGAGATGTCGTGGGTTTACCACGATAGCGCTCTCGAGGGAGTGGTCTACACGCAGGAGGAGCTTCGCCAAGCGATCATCCTCCAAGAGCCACCGAGCGACAGCTCCGGGCTGCCTGCGTATGATGAGATCCGCAATCATCTCAACGCCGTAGCGCTGATCTACGAGCTGACCGAGAAGAAGCGGCTCAACATCAGCCTCGACGTCATCAAGAAGATCTACGCGCGCCTGGCGCCCGAGGAGCTCGAGGGGAAGGCCCAGCCGACCTACCGGAAGGACATGCCGCTCCACCGGCTCTACTTCCACGAGATCGCGCCCCCCGAGAAGATCTCCTACCGGATGCGGCAGCTGGTCTCCTGGATGAACGCGGCCGACACCAAGCGCTCCACCCACGCGGTGCGCCTGGCGGCCAAGGCTCACCATCAGCTCCTGCACATCTACCCCTTCCCCCGTCAGAGCGGGAAGGTCGCACGGCTGATCATGAACCTGATCCTCCTGCGGCAGGGCTACCCGCCCGTGGTCATTCACGCCACGCAACGGCAGCGCTACTACGACGCCCTGAAGACGAGCGACGACGCGGTCGCGAAGCTCATCACCGAGGCGCTCGGCGCCACGGTCGAGAGCACCATCAGCTACTTCGAAGAGCACTCCGACGAAGAGGAGTGAGCTCCGTCCGTCCCTGCTCAGGGGTATGGCAATTTTGTCGTTTCCCCCATGTGAGTCGGGGGAAGACAATGTCGGAGAGCGATAGGCCGTTTGGCAAACACCGTTCTGGGAGGTGTGCAATCCCGGCGCGGCGCACAATTCAGATCTGAAATCTACTGCAATGCTACAGCGTGGCAGTTCCTCAATGATTTCGGACGAGGCCCCTGTGGCACGTGCCTTGCGAAGTCAGATGGGCATGAACGACCTCCTCCAGATGCTCCATCACTACCGCGAGGCCCGGTCCCGTATCGGAGTGGGTCTTGGCGATGAGGCAGATCGCACCACTGTCCTCGCTTTTGGACGCCTGATCGGTGACGACCCGCCTTGGCATGGGGTCGACCCGGTCACCACGCGCCCGGCCAACGACCACCCCATCACCCTCGCGCTACCCATGGGCTTCATCCAGGGCCGCATTCGACGGCTCACTGGAGCCGGCGTGCTCGTGGCGATGGACACACGCCCAGGCCTCGGAACTCGGTGCGTGGTCCGCATCGACGACGCGGATCGGCGTCACAGCTACCTCTTGCCGGCGGTCGTCTCGATGGTCGAAGACGCGAACCTCGGCGAGGTCGCGCTGATCTTCGACGGTCCGTGCGAGGTCACGGACGCTCGTCTGATGCAGGCGTGGCCGGAGTCGTCGGCGGCGCGTCGGCGGCATTCGCGGATGCCTCCGGCGGCGTGACTGCCCGCTCGCGGTGCACCGCGAGCGCGTCCGAGAGCAGCACCCGAAGATCTTCGGGCGTGACCATCCCACCGCTCCCGGGCCGGAGCGGTTCTCCGTCGGAGCCGAGGAAGAGCACGTGGGGCACGAAGGTGATCTCGTGTGCGTCCCTGAGGGCGATGGAGTCGGGATCCTCGGCGGCCATGTCGACTCGCACGGCCACGAAGGGCTCGATGGCCTCGACCACCGAAGGATCCTCGAAAGTGCCGTCGCGCATGTCCTGGCTCGCCTGAGCCCATGCTGCCTCGAAGAAGACGACGATCGGACGCCCCTCGGCGGCCGCGAGCTCGAGCCCGTCGTCCGGTTCCATCCACGCGACCTGCAGCTCCGCTCGGCTCGCTGGCTCGGAAGGTTCCTCCTCCGATTCCCGCTGTGGCGCTTCTGATACGACCGTCGCCGTCGCCGAGCCGCCACCGAGGTCGTTGATGGACTGGAAGGCGACGAAGAAGACGACGCCGATCGCGAGCGACGCGGCGACCACCAGGCCAATGCAGCCCATGCCCGCCATTCGGAGCTCGCGTTCATCCGCCTCGGGATAGTCGCCGCCCTTCTGGAGTGGGCGGGCGTCTTGGATCTCGCCGAGGCCCGGTTCCGCAGACTCCGACTCCGGCTCCGGCTCCGACTCCGACTCCGGCTCCGACTCCGACTCCGGCTCCGACTCCCGAGAACCGACCTCCGACTCCGACTCCGACTCCGAAGCCGACTCTTGGTCCTCCGTGGCTCCGTGGCTCCGTGCGAGGCCCGGCTCACCCGACGACGACTCCCCGTCCAACGACGACTCGCCGCCCGACTCCTCTCGCTTCTCTTCCGATTCGCTCATCGCGTCACGTCCCGAGCCCGAGCATACTCCCCGCCGCAGCCGTGACGACCCCTGCCTCCAGCTCGGCGCCCATGCGTGCGCGTCTCGCGGTGCTCGCGGGGGTCACCGCGATCTCCTTCGCGGCCATCCTCTTCAAGCTGGCGCAACCGACCCACCCGCTCATCGCCGCCGCCACGCGGCTGGGGATCTCTGCGCTCCTCCTCTCCCCGCTGACCATCCGCGGTTGGCGTCGAGGAAAGCTCCGGGGACGCATCGGTCGGGACGCGGTGCTCGCCGGCTTCCTCTATGCACTCCACTTCGGTGCCTGGGTCGGCTCGCTCGAGCTCATCTCGGTGGCCGCCAGCGTCACTTTGGTGACTGCGACCCCCGTCTTCCTCGCGTTGGTGGCGCTGGTCACCGGCACCGACCGACCGACCGCTCGCCACGGCGTCTCGATCGCCATCGCGCTCGGGGGCGTCCTGCTCATCGCGCGATCGAGTCCGGGCGCCGGGGCGTGGTCCGGGAACGCGCTCGCGCTGGTCGGAGCCTTCGCCATGGGCCTCTTCCTGCTGGTCGCCCGCCGCCACGGCGACAGCTTGGACGCGTGGGCGTTCACCGGTGTCGCCTGCGCCGTCGCCACGGTGGTTCTGCTCGCCTGCGCGCTCGGGGCCGGTGTCCCCCTCGAGCTCGGCCACTCCGGCGCGCTGCTCCCGCTGCTGATGGCCGCGCTCGTTCCTCAGCTCATCGGCCACGGCTGCATCACCTGGAGCCTCCGTCACCTGAAGCCCACGACCGTCGGCCTCGCCACCGTCGCCGAGCCGGTCGGCAGCACGCTCCTGGCGTGGGTCTGGCTCCGCGAGATCCCGGGCGGCCTCACGCTCCTTGGCTGCGGGATCGTGCTGGTCGCCGTGGTGATCACCCTCCGCGCGGAGCGTCGCTGAGGTCGCCGGGCTCGTCCCAGTCGACCAGCTTCTCCGTGCTCACCGCCAGTACCGTCGGCCCGATCCGGTCCAGCAGCCGCTGCAGCGAGTGCTCCCCGGCGCGGAGCGAGGCATCGATGGCCGGGAGCGCGAGCGCGGCCTCGTAGCGTGCGCAGAGCGGCTCCCATCGCTCGTTTCGCGACGCCACCACGCCGGTCGCATCGCGCAATCGGCGCAGCAGCTCCGCATCCACGGCCGGCATGTCGCAGGCCACGACGATCGCGACCGAGCGCTGAAGCAGCAGCCCCCGCAGCCCACCGATCGGTCCGATCCCGCCGGGCTGATCGCCGATCCGAGGCACTGACGCCACCTCACCCACGTATGGGGAAGCATCGCCGACCAGGAGCGGCTCCAGCCCGACTTCGTGCCCCAGCCGAACCAGCCGCTCCAGCAGGGTCTCGTCCCCGGTGGGCGCCTTCAGCAGACCCTTCGGCTCGCCCATTCGGCTCGAGCGGCCACCCACGAAGATCCCCAGCGCCAGGCCGTCCATGGAATCCGGTGTGCCACGGCGGCGTTCTCATGGCATCCTCGGTCCTCCGATCCGGATCCCGTTCGTCTTGCGCTTTTTCGTTCCCAGCACGCTCGTCGTTCTCGCCCTCCTCGTTGGCTGCGATTCCGACTCGTCCGCCCCCGAGGCCGCGGCCGTCGCCGCGAACGCCGTGGTGGAGACCGCCGCCGTCGAAGGCGCGGCCCACGAAGCGAGCTACTCGCCCTTCGTCGTCCACATGAGCCGACCGCAGGGGCTGCCCTTCCAGCACATCTCGTTCAAGGACGTCGGGATGAGCCTCCCGGAAGAGGAGCGGGTGATGGCCTACGAGACCCTCGCCGAATCGCTGAGCCTCGAGCTCCAGCGCGCGATGGACGATCTCTCGGTGGAGGTCCGGCACACCGTCGAGATCCTCGACCCCGCCGCCCACCTCGCCTGCGAAGGCCAGCACATCTACGTCGATCTGTGGAAGGCCGGCGAGGGCTGGGGCTACTCGCTCTGGTCCGGCTGTGGCGAGGAAGACGAGTTCGCCCACCAAGAGGTGGAGCCCGTCCGCGTCGCGGTCGCTGGTACCGCCGAGTCTTTCGAGCCGCTCACCCGGGACATCGTCGCCAGCCTGGTCGACGCCACCCGCACCGGCTGCTTCACCCGCGACTGCTGAGAGACCGCTGACCAGGAACCGGCACGGCCGCTTCGCGGCCTGAGCACGCACCCTGGCGCCGTCCTCTCACCTCGAAGAGACCCCATGGCACACACCCAGACCACGAACTCAGCTCGCGCCAGTTCCTGGTCAGCGCTCTAGCGATGGATCGGCTCCGCGTCGCGACCCTGAACCTCTGGAACAAGAGCGGCCCGTGGCAGAAGCGGATGCCGATCGTCGCCGCCGAGGTCGACCGGCTCGCGCCCGATCTGCTCGGTCTGCAGGAGATTCTCTGCCTGGAGACCCCGAACGGCACCCAGAACCAAGCCACCGAGGTCGCCGGCGGTCGCCACTGGGTGTACGGCGAAGGGCACGATCTGACCGCCGGATGGATCCCCAATGGACACCGCATGACCTTCGGCAACGCGCTGGTGAGCCCGCACCCCATCCGTGAGCATCACACCCACCCGCTACCCGGCGCCGACATCAGCGACCAGCAACGAAGCGTGCTCCACGCGGTCGTCGAGGCCCCCTGCGGACCCGTCGACGTCTTCGTGACCCACCTGAACTGGAAGCTCGACGAAGGCCACGTGCGCGAGCTGCAGGTCAAAGCGCTGGCGAAGCTCATCGCCACCGAGGCCCCGGACGATGGCCGCTACCCGCCGATCCTCATGGGCGACCTCAACGCGGAGCCCGAGTCCGACGAGATCCGCTACCTGCTCGGCTTCACCACCCTCGGCGAGCCCGAGAGCGTCCGCTTCGCCGACGTCTGGCAGTACGCCGAGCCCCAGCCATCGGTGACCTTCGACGGCTCCACCAACCCCTTCGCCGCCGAGCACCACGAGCCCCCGCGGCGGATCGACTACATCCTCGTCCGGGGTCCGCACCCCAAGGGCCATGGGAAACCGATCGACGTTCGTCGCGCTTTCGACCAGCCCGTCGAGGGCATCCACCCTTCCGATCACTACGGGGTCATGGCAGACCTGACCCCATGAGAGCTGCCCTCGTCATCGCCCTCCTCGCGTTCGCCTGCGGACCCAGCGAGGAAGAAGCCCCGGCCGCCGAGCCTGCTCCCGCCGAGGCCGCGGAGCCCGAGCCCGCCGACGAGCTCGTCGACGAGCCCGAAGAAGAGGAACCCTTGCCCGCCCTCGGGGAGCAGGAGCTCGACGCCATGGACCAGCCCGCCCTCGAGGCCGCCTGCTTCCAGGGCAGCACGGCCGCCTGCGACCGTCTCGGCCACTGACGCGGCGATCCGCCCCCCGTGATGGATCGCATGCATCGGGTGCTTGCACCCCCGCGGTCCCCGTGCCAGGGTGCGCGTCCTTCGATGACTGAGAGCAGCAAGAACAACGAGCTCGGCGAGGCGATCACCTGCAAGCCCGTCGAGGTTCAGGTTGGTGACCGCGGACTCGAGCGAGCCGTCAAGCACCTCAAGCGGAAGATGGCCTCCGAGGGCATCCTTCGCGAGCTGAAGCGCCGCCGGCACTACATGAAGCCGTCCGTTCGGAAGCGTAAGAAGGAAGCGGAGGCCGCGCGCCGCCGTCGCAAGCGCGTCCGCATGGAGCGCTGAGCGCTCTCCTCGATGATGACACTGGCCCGCGCTTCCAAAGAGGCGCGGGCCGATCGCGTTTGGGACCTCGCCTCCGATCGACGAAGCTCAGCCGATGCTCCGCCTCACCCTCACGCTCCTGCTCCTCGCCGCCTGTGGCGATGACGAGCCCGTGCTCGAGCCGACGCCGATCGGCCCGCCCGCCGGGTCGACCGAGCTGCAGTGGGGTGAGCAGCTGTTCCAGAGCCAGGGCTGCTTCGCCTGCCACCGCATCGATGGCGGGCCGAGCATCGGGCCCGCGCTGAACGGAATCGCGGGCCTGAACCGCACCCTGGACGATGGGCGCACCGTGATGGTGGACGCGGACTACCTGCGAGAGTCCATCACCGACCCGGACGCTGCACGGGTGGCGGGTTACGAAGACACGACGATGCCGACCTATGATCTGGCGCCCGCTCAGATGGACGCCCTGATCGGCTTCCTGCAGTCGCTCTCGGTCATGGCCCGCTAGCCATCGCTCGAGCCGCAACGTCTTCGCCCGTCGCGCATACCCCCTTCATGACCCCCCTGCCGAAGCCGCCCATCGTCGACGTGGTCATCCCGGCCCTCGATGAAGAAGAGGCACTCGGGGCCGTGATCGGCGCGATCCCCGCTGGGGTTCGGCGGGTGATCGTCGCCGACAACGGCTCGATCGACCGCACCGCCGCCGTCGCCTCGGAGGCCGGAGCCGAGGTCGTCCGGGAACCCGAGCGCGGCTACGGGGCCGCCTGCCTCGCGGCCCTCGCGCACCTGGAAGCCGACCCGCCCGACGTCGTGGTCTTCCTCGACGGCGACGGGAGCGACGACCCTTCGGAGCTCGACCGGCTCCTCGGCGCGATGCACCGGGGCGCCGCCTTGGTGATCGGCTCCCGCACCCGCGGAGACTCCGAGCGTGGCAGCCTCACCGCGCCTCAGCGGGTCGGCAACGCGCTCGCGTGTCGCTGGATCCACTGGGTCTACGGCGAACGCTTCAGCGATCTCGGCCCCTTCCGGGCGATCCGCTGGGACGCACTCGAAACCCTACGGATGCGGGACCGCAACTGGGGCTGGACCATCGAGATGCAGCTCGCCGCCGCTCGACAGGGACTCCGATGCGCCGAGGTCCCGGTCCGCTACCGCAACCGACGCGGCGGCCGCTCGAAGGTCAGCGGCACCGTGCGCGGCAGCGTGTCCGCGGGCGCGAAGATCCTCTGGCTCCTCGCACGCGAGACCGTGCGGCCGCGGAGCGCGCGCTCGTGAAGGCGGCGATCGGTGTCTTCGCCCGCGCGCCCATCCCTGGCGAAACCAAGACCCGGCTGATCCCCGCGCTCGGCGCCGAAGGCGCCGCTCGCCTGCACGCGGCCTTCCTCCGCGACGTCCTCACCCGCGCGGTACGGCTCGCCCCGGTGACACTCTTCGTCGCGGGCGACCCGAATCACCCGACCCTCGAGTCCGTCCTCGGCGACCCCGAGCTGGCGACCGTCGCCACCGAACGCCAGACGGGCGACGACCTCGGCGAGCGAATGGCCCGCGCACTCCAGGGTCTCCGACGGAGCGCGGATGCCGCCTATCTCATCGGGAGCGATGTGCCCACGCTGCCGGAGCGATTGCTCCGACGGGTCACCCGAGCGGCTCGCGACCGCGTGCTCACCCCCACCGCCGATGGAGGCTACGCCCTGGTCGGCGGCCGCGCCGAGTGGCGCTTCGAGGGGATTCGCTGGTCCACGGCCACCACGCTGGCAGAGACGATGGACCGCAACCCGGACGTGACGCTCACGGAGCCCTGGTACGACGTGGACCGACCGGCGGACCTCGATCTGCTTCGCCTGCACCTCACGCTCGACCCCATGGCCGCGCCGGCGACCGCGGCTGCGCTCGCGGCGATGGTTGCCTGATCCGGCGGCCAGGACGTACAACCGGACCATGGCCGAAAAGCTCGCCCAGCTGGTCCAGCAACATTCGCCCGGCTCCATGCTCTTCCGAGACGGAGACGCCGGCGACAAGATGTACGTGATCCAGACGGGCCGCGTGCGGATCTTCACCGAGGTGAAGGGGCAGGAGAAGCAACTCGCGATCCTCGGCCCGGGCGACTTCTTCGGTGAGATGGCGATCCTCAACGGCAAGCCTCGCACCGCCAGCGCGGAGGTCATCGAAGACGCGAAGATGCTGGTCATCGACGCCCAGACCTTCGGCTCGATGATCATGAACAACCTCGAGATCGCGGTGCGGCTGATCAAGCGCCTGGCCCGCCGTCTCGACAGCGCCAACACGCTCATCGACATCCTGATGCACCGGGACCCGAAGGCGCGGGTCATCCTCGGGCTCGCCCACGAGGCCGAGTACAACGGCGAGCAGGCCGGCGACGGCTCCATCCTGGTGCCGCTCGACACCGCGGGTCTGGCCACTCAGATCGGCCTGAGCGAAGGCGAGGTCGACGCCGTGATGCAGCGGCTCGGTCGGCTGAAGATCGTCGAGCAGACGCCCGAAGGCTTCATGCGCATCCCCGACACGATGCGCCTCCACGAGTTCCTCGAGTTCCTTCAGATGCGCGAGAAGTTCGGGGACTGACTCCTCTCCTCCCGTTCGCTCGGGCTTCGGTCCGTGGCGATTCCACCGAATTCTCGCACAAAGTCACGGAGCCACGAAGGATCCACAAAGGGTTGGGATTGGTCCCGCGAGACCATTCTCGAACCCTTTGTGAGTCTTCGTGTTCTTGGTGGCTTTGTGCGAGAACAAGAGCCCAACGGCCCCGACTGGGCGCCGAGTGGTTACTCGGCCTTCTTCTTGCTGCGCTTCTTGAGCAGCCAAGCGAGGGGGATGGACCCGAAGTAGAGGCCGATCAGCGGGAAGAGCATCACGATCATCGAGCCGACGTCCTGAGGCGTCAGGATGGCCGAGAGGATCGCGGCGATGATCACCCACCAGCGCCCGAACTGGAGCAACTGCTTGGGCGTGACGATGCCTGCCGACGAGAGCATCACGACCACCACCGGCACCTCGAAGACGACACCGAAGGCGAGCAACAGCCGAGTGGAGAAGCCGAGGTACTCCCCGAGCATGATCGTCGGGGTCATCGTGATCGACTGGTCCGGCAAGAGCCCGGCGAAGCCCAGCAGGGTCTCGAAGCCCATCGGGAAGACGATCGAGTAGCCGAAGATCGCTCCACCCGCGAAGCAGAGCGTCGAGAAGAAGACGAAGGGGATCGCCATCAGCTTCTCGCGCTTGTAGAGGCCCGGCGATATGAACGCCCAGAGCTGATAGAAGAGCCAGGGCGCCGAGCCCACCAGGCCGCAGACGATCGCGATCTTCAAGTAGCCGATGAAGGGCTCGACCGGGTTCGCGAAGTGGATCTCCGGCTCGCCGAGCCCGAGCTTGTCGTAGGCGTGGACCAACGGCGCGAGGAACCACTCGAGCAGCGTCTCCTTGTAGGCCCATGCGACGACCACGCCGGGGATGATCCCGATCACCCCGCGGACGAGGCGCATGCGCAGCTCGCCGAGGTGCTCGAAGAAGCCCATCTCGACGTCGTCCTCCGGACCGGGGACCGCGCTCTCGAGCTCGTCGTCGTCGCTCATGAGGCGACCGGCTCCTCGTCGGGCGCCTCCGCCTCCGCTTCGAGCCGGCGGCGCGCCAGGGCCAGGTCCACGCCCTCGGGCGGCGCTTCGGTGGTGCGCATCTCGTCGGTGAGCTTCTGATTGCGCTGCGGCGCGACCGGCCGCCGGATCTCCCGCTCGAGCTCGCGGACCCCGAGCGGGTCCTCGCGCATCAGGTCGTCCAGGCCGGACTGCTTCCGCAGGTCGGTCGAGGCCTTGCGGAGGTCACGCATCCCCTTGCCCACGGCCTTCATCAGCTGGGGCATGCGCTTGGGGCCCACGGCGATGAGCACCACCAAGGCGATGAGGATCAGCTCTCCGGATCCGATGCCGAACATGCGTCAGGGAGCTTGACCCCTAAAGGGAGCGCTGGCCACGCGATCCATGGGATCGAGTGGGGGCTACTCCGCGGCCCGCTTCAGGCGGTCAGCGGCCTGGGTCATCTGCCGCACGCGGCCCTCGGACTCGCGAGTGAGCTCCTGGATGCGCCGAGCGGCCGCGAGGGTCTGCTCGGAGCCCCGGGCCTGAGCGCGGTGCGACTGGTGCAGGTGGTTGACCATGTTCGAGATGTCCTCGATGGCCTGCGAGATCTGACGGCCACCGCGGGCCTGCTCCTGGCTCGAGCGCTCCACGTGCTGGGTGATCAGGCGCATCTTCTCGGCGCTCTTCATGATCAGCTCGGAGCCGCGCGCCTGCTCGGCGGTCGCGGCGGCGATCTGCTGCACGGTCTCGGCGATGCGGCCGATCGCGTCGGTGACCTGCTTCGAGCCCTTGGCCTGCTCCACCGTCGCGCGCGCGATCGCCCGCACCATGCTGGTCGACTTCTGCGAGGACTCGAGGATCTTCTTGAGCGCGCGCTCCGCCTCGGCGCTCACGAGCACACCGCTGTCGACGGTGCTGGCGCCGCGCTCCACGGCCTGGATGGCGTTCTTCGACTCGGCCTGAATCGTCTTGATGAGCTCGGCGATCTCCTTGGTGGAGGCGCCCGCCCGCTCGGCGAGGTCCTTGATCTCGTCGGCGACGACCGCGAAGCCCTTGCCGTGCTCGCCCGCCTGCGCGGCGATGATGGCGGCGTTCAGCGCGAGCAGGTTGGTCTGCTCGGCCACGTCGTCGATGACGTTCAGGATGTCGCCGATGGCCTCGATGCGGCTGCCGAGGTTCGAGATGACGCTGACGGCCTCGCTCGAGGTCTCCTTGATGCGGTTGATCTCGTTGATGATGCGGAGGATCGACTCGGCGCCCTTCTCGGCGTCGCTGGCGACCTCCTCGGAGAGGCGCGCGGTCTCGTTGGCGTTCGACTGCACCTGGTCGATGGAGACGTCCATCTGGTTCATCGACGAGGAGGTCTCCTCGGCCGTGAGCGAGAGGGCGTCGACGTTCCGAGCGACCTCCTTGATGGAGTAGGCCATCTCCTCGATCGACGAGACCGTCTCGCGCACCGACGCGCCGAGGTTCGACATGTTCTCGGCGACCTCGTCGTTGGTGGCGGTCATCTCGAGGATGGAGCTGGAGCTCTCCTCCGCGCTCGAGGCGAGCGCTTCGACGTTCGACGCGAGGTCCTGCAGCGCCGAAGCGATCTGGGTCATCGAGGTGGTCGTCTGCTCGACGGCGGCCATCTGCTCGCCGAGGTCACCGGAGAGCTGGTCGACGTTGTCGCGAATGATCTGCTCGGCGTCGAGCATCTCGCGCCGGGCCGCGCTCAAGCTACCTTCGGCGTCCGACGAGATCTTTTCGGCAGAGCGGAGCTCGTCGCGCACGGCATCGAGCTTGGAGCTCAACTCCTCGGCGGTCGCGAGCTTCGTCTTCGTCAGCTCGAGCTCGGAGCGCAGGTCGGCGGCGGCCTCCGCCTTCGCGCGAGCCGCGTCGAGCTCCTTGGTGAGCTCGGCGAGGCGACCCTCGTCCGGCTGCACTTCCTGCGCGGGAACGGCACTGCTCATGCCGCCCGCAACGATCAGACCTCCGAGCAATCCGAGTGCGCCAGCGAGGGCGATGGCCCAGCTGGTGACCGGCCCGAAGGCAGCGAGGAATCCGACGCCACCGACGGCGACCAGGAGTCCATAGAAGAAATAGCGGCTCTGAAGGATGCGGTCGGGCATGCGGCGTCGCCGGTGGACCCAGCGTCGGGAGAGGGTAGGCCCTGGCTGCCTCCGGGATCAAGGAACGTGGGTGCTTCGCTTCACTCTCCCAGTCGGGAGAGCAACCCTTCGGCCGCCCCCAAACCGGGAGCCAGCGCCAAGGCACGCTCCGCGTGAGTCCGAGCCGACTCGAGATCGTCCTCCGCGAGCGCCAAGTGCGCCGCCACCAAGAAGGCCGCGGGAGCGTCCGGTTGCTCTCGGAGCAGGCCGTCGAGGCGGTCGTGGGCCGACGCGAGCCGGCCGGTCGCGACGTCGAGCGCCGCCAGCCGGAGGCGCGCGTCCCACCCCACCAAGGGGTCTGATGCCGCGGTCTCGAGATCGGCTCGGGCCTCGGCCACCTCGCCCGCTTCGAGGTGGAGGATCCCGCGCACGGTACGGGCGATCGGCTCCCGGTCCTTGACCGACAGGACCCGCTGGGCCCGCGACCGAGCCGCGTCGCCACGACCCAACCGGAGCTCGGCGTAGGCCAGCATGCCGTTCGCCCGCGCCCACTCGGCGCTCCCTGGTCGGTCGACCAGCTGCACCAGCCGCATCAGGTGAGCGCGCGCTTGAGCGAAGTCCTGCCGCATCATCCAGACGTCGGCGAGGTTGCGCCGCGCGCCCACGTGGCCCGGGTCGATGGCGAGCGCCTCTTCGAAGGCATCGGTCGCGTCGTCCACACGGCCCATCCGGAGCAGCACCACCCCCAGATTCGCCCAGGCCTCGTCGAAGTCGGGGTCGATGCGGATGGCCGCACGAAAGCAGTGCTCCGCCTCTGCCAGGTCCTCGCGCTCGAGCATCACCAACCCGAGGTTCGCGTGAGGCTCGGCGAAGCCGGGGTGGAACTCGAGGGCCAGCCGGAAGCGGGCCTCGGCGTCGTCGAGGCGGCCGGCCTGGAGCCGCTCGGCGCCGAGTCGGTTGTGTTCGATGGCCTGGGGCGGGAGGGCGCCGGTGGTCGCGCATCCAACGGCGAGGGCGCAGAGCACCAGAAAAGAAGGGAGCTTCGGCATGACGGGCCCTCTTCGGACGTTCCGGCCCCGAGTTGCGCCCGCACTGGTCGACCGGGGCGATTCGGGCAAGGATGGGGCGAGGGGATACGGCGATGAACGGACGGGCGAGCAT
Organism: uncultured Sandaracinus sp.; assembly: GCA_964462035.1. Lineage (GTDB taxonomy): Bacteria > Myxococcota_A > Polyangia > Polyangiales > Houyiibacteriaceae > UBA1660. The sequence continues at coordinate 57,128 of CAYXAP010000035.1, read as the reverse complement.
ACGAACCGGGGCGACACTCGCCTGCCTGTTCGTGCTCGCCGCCACCTCGGTGGTCGACGCTCAGCGTCAGGAACGCCGCACGACCCAGCCGGGCCTCGACGGACGGGTCGCCGACCCGGAGCCGGAGCCCGAGCCGACGGAACCCGAGCCCCAGGAGCGCGACCCACGACCCGAGCCACGGCTGATGCCGCTGCGAACCCTCGCCGAGAGCGCTGGCTGGACCTTCCCCGAAGAGCCCGAGCCCTCGGACCCGGAGCGGCGGATCGAAGCGCGCGAGAACCAGTGGCTCCGCGACCAGCTGGGGCAGGACCGGCAAGAGGCTGGGAACGCCGACCGCTGGTACCACGAGATGGGTCGACGGATGCGCCAGAAGCTGACGGTCGACGCGCGGGAGTCGCTCCGCGAGCGGCGGCGCGGGATGACCCCGCTGCAGCGGATCGCCGACGAGCTCAACCGCTACGCCCACGGCCCGGAGGGCGTCACCGACCGGAACCCGAACATGCCGCCGGTCGAAGGCGACGTGCCGCAGCTCGGCGGCATGGAGGGCTACGAGCGCGCGCAGCGTCGCTACATGGTCCAGCGGCGACTCACGAACGCGCCCGTGCGCTGGGACCGAGTCGACGTCCGGCTCGTGCACGCCCCGGACGGCGATCTCCTCGCGTCGTGGATCACCCGCTCGTCCGGCAACGACTACCTCGACCAGGCCGTGCTCCAGGCCGTGCGGGAGGGTGCCGCCGATCTGCGGCCCCCACCGCAGGCGGTCGTGGGGCGGCGGCTCAACATCGTCAGCGAGTGGCGCTTCGAGATCGGCGACGTCGCCACCTTCCTCACCGAAGCGGGCTGCGTGATGAAACCAGAGGGCGGCGTCGAGTGCGCGGCTCTCGGTCGGGGCATCGTGCGGACCCGCGTGACGCTGCTCAAGATCGTCGACGCCCAGCACCCCGACGCGCAGAACACCAGCGGGCTGACGCCGGCGGACCGACGCACCCGCCGAGGCCCGGAGCCCCGGATCAGCCCTTCGCGATCTTCGCGACGCGCGCGACCACGTCCGGCGCGCCGAGACGATTCGCCATCGCGCTGAGGTTTTCGGCCGGGCCGGTCCAGCGCAGGTCGTCGAGCGACTCCTTCGGCGCGACGTCGGTGCGGAGCGTGGCGAGCGTCTTGTAGAGCGCGGCGTCGTCGCGCTGGGCCTCGAGGTTGGCGGCGAGGGTCTTGGCCCCGCGCACCTTGATCGCCCAGTCATCGGCGTCGGCGGGGATCGCCTCGAGGTGCTCGTAGTGGGTGAGCACCTGCGCGGTCGACTTGGCGCCCCAGCGCGGGATGCCGGGGATGCCGTCGGCGTCGTCGCCGACCAGGGCGAGGTAGTCGGGGATCGACTGGGGCTGGACTCCCACCTTCTCGACGACGGCGGCGCGGTCCATGACGAGGTCGCGGCGGCGGTCCCAGAGCACGACGTTGCCGTCGTCGACGCACTGGTAGAGGTCCTTGTCCGGGCTGCAGAGCACGACCTGCTCGACCTGGTCGCGGTAGGCCGCGGCACCGCAGGCGAGCGCATCATCGGCCTCGAGATCGATCATCGGCCAGACCGTGACGCCCAGGGCCGCGGTCGCCGCTTCGATGATCGGGAACTGGTTCCAGAGCTCGGGCTCGATGCCGGCGCCGGTCTTGTAGCCACCGAAGAGCTCGTTGCGGAACGACTCGATCACGGTGTCGAAGGCGACGGCCACGTGGGTCACGTCGTCCTGCGCGAGCAACGTCGCCAGCGAGCGCATCCAGGCGCGGGTGGCGCCGATCTCGACGCCGTCCGGGTCGGTGGAGCTCGGCGCCCCGAAGAACATGCGGAAGAGCTCGTAGGTCCCATCGATGAGGTGCACGCGCATGGCCGCGAGCATACGCGAGGGGTGCGTCAGCCCCACCAGTGGACGATGGAGTCGATCCGAACGTCCAGCTGAGCCGGGTCGAAGAGCGAGACCTGCAGCCTCTCGAAGACGCCGAGGATCGGCTCGAGCTCGGCGTCCGTGGGCGCGGTCGCGTCGGGCCACATCGAGAGCTCACCCGCCCACTGCGCGCGGAAGGCGCCGAGGTCGCCCTTCATGTCGCCCAGGGCGGCGAGGGTCATCATCCGGATCGCATCGGCAGCGCTGTCGGGATGGGCGGTCGCGCGCCGGAACTCGCCGGCGTCGATCAAGGCCTGGACCTGCGAGGGCAGCGAGTCGCTCGGGAGGAGCCAGAAGTCGGCGCCGTCGTATTCGGTGATCTTCACGAAGAGCACGTGGGCGGGCTGCGCCTCGATCTCGGCGAGCGAGCGTTCGGGCGGGAGCTCGAAGGTGGCGTGCTCTTCGAGCGCGGCCCAAGCGCGATCGCGGCGTTCCTTGGCGTCGACGGTGGCGAGCGCCTTCAGCTCCTTCTCGAGCTCCTTGCCTTCCATGGTGGCGAGGATAGGACGTGCGCGGCCCTTCGTCCCTCTCGGCCGTGGGCAAGGAGCAAGCGCGCTTCGCGACGTCCTAGGCGGCCAGCGCTTGGGCGACGGCCTTCGGGGCGTCGGCGGGCAGGCCGAGCTCGCGACGGAGGTCGGCCAAGGGGCGCTCGAAGTTCGCTCGGAAATCGAGGCCGAAGAGCGGGCCGGTCTTCTTGCCGAGCTGGTAGCCGTGGCTGATGGCGGCCATGCGGGCGTCGAGGTCGTCCATCGCCTTCAGGAAGGTGTTGAAGAGGCCGATGGAGAGGATGAGGACCGGGAGCGGGCCCTTCACCTGCGCGCAGTAGAAGGCCTGCAGGCCGAGCTCACCGGGCAGATCGGTGTCGAAGCCGGTCACCACGTGCCACAGGTCGTGGGTCTCGCGAAGGTGGTTGCGGATCCAGTCCATGTCGCGCTCGTCGCCGTTCTCGACGAGCTTCAGGTCCTCGTGGCGCAGGCCCCGGGCGCTCATGAACTCGTGGTACTCGCGACCGAGGGTGCCCTCGGGGAGCCGGCCGAGCGCGTCCTGGTCGATGGGACCGAGGCGGGGCTTGCGGTCGAAGGCCTCTCCGAGGACCGGGTCCTCGCGGAAACGCCGGATCGCCTCCTCCAGGCTCGGTGACTTCTCCGAGAGGTCGGCGAGCACGAAGATCTCGTCGAGCTGATTCGGATCGCGAACGACACGGGCGATGGCGCGCAGTCCACGGAAGACATCGAGGGGGTTCATCATCGGCGGCTCTCCTTGCGTGACGAACATTATGTGAGCTATTGCTCACATTCACCACTCGCATTTCCGAAGCTGACCCGAGAGTCGCGTTTTGGCCGCAAAAGTCCGCACTACACCGAGAAAACGACCGCGTCAGAGGCGCTCGCAGGCGACCGTGGACGCGATCCTGGAGGCCACCGCTCAGGTTCTGGTGGAGCACGGCTACGACAAGACGAGCACGAACCGGGTCGCCAAGCGCGCCGGGGTGAGCATCGGGTCGCTCTACCAGTACTTCCCCAACAAGGAGGCGCTGGTCGGTGAGCTGGTCGACCGCTACTCGAACCGGGTGATGGAGCTGACCCTCGCCGCCCTCGGCGAGCACCGCGACGCGCCGCCCTCGGTGACCGCGCCGGTGCTGGTCCAGGCGATGATCGACCTCAAGCGCGAGAACCCCGCCCTCTCGCGAGTGCTGCGCGACCAGATCCCCCGTGTCGGCCGCATGCAGCACTACGAGACCAACCTCGCGACCGTCATCGACGCGGTCGCCGCCTACCTCGAAGCGCATCGCGCGAGCCTGCGGATCGACGACGTGGAGGCCGCGGCCTTCGTGACCGTGCAGACCGTGGACGCCGCCACCCACGCGGGCGTCGTGGGCATGCCCGGCGCGGTCGACGACGAACGCCTCGCGGCGCACGTCACCGACCTGGTGCTCTCCTACCTCGTCGGCTGACCGATGCGCCGGGGCGGCAGCACCGTCATCGCGTCGGGCCGGGACGCCGGGTAGGCGACCATCCCGAGCCCCGAGACCGGGCTCGGCGACACGCGGACGAAAGGCAGCGCGAAGGTCACGGCTTGGTCGGCGCGGAGCTCGATGAGATGCACCCGGAGGAACCCCGGCTCGCGCACCTCGACCCTACGCACGGCCGCCGCCGCCTGTACCGCACGGATGAAGCCGTCGTCGACCACGGCGCTCGCCGGGAGCTGGATGTCGACCACCGGCGTACCGACCCCGGCGGTCGCCGTCACCTGCACCTCGAAGCCTGCAGGGACCCCCACCGCTCCGAGGCGCCCCTCGAGCGCGACCGTCAGCGGACGCTCTTCGTTCGCCTGGAAGGCTCGCCCGTAGAGGATCTCCGCGCGAGCAAAGACCGGTCCCTCGTTCGCCTCGACGACCACGTCACTCGGCGTCGCGCCCTCGAGGTCGAGCACGCCGACGCCCTGGTCGAGATCGACGGTGTGGGTCGTTCCGTCGACGTCGACCTCCACCGACGCGGGCGCCTCCGCACCGAAGACGCCGTAGGCGTCGAGCGCGAGCCACCAGAAGAGCGCCGTGCCCCGACCGCGCGCGGCGAGGCCGGCGTGGTTGGCAGCGCCGCGCGCCATCCGCTCCGCGAGGGCGTCCTCGCCGAGCTGATGCGCCGCGATCGACAGCGCGAGCGTGCCCTCGAACGAGTCTTCGGCGTTCTCACCGGCCAGACCCATTCGGCGGAGCGCGTCACTCTCCTGGAGTCGAGCCACCATCGCGCGGCCGTGGCCGTCGCGGGGATCGGTGAGGAGCAGCGCGGCCGCCGCCCGTGCCTGGAGCGCCGGCTTGTCGGTCCGCTCGTGGAGCGCGCGGCGGAGCACCACCCGAGCGCCGGCCACGAAGCGCGAGATCGGATCGCTCATCGGCCGCGGCATCACCGAGGTCTCCATCGGCCAGACTCGGCCCTCCACGGGCGTGACCGCGCTGGTTGCCAGCACCGACACGACCGCGGCGAGCTCACCGAGGGCCTCGTCGCTGAGCTCCGCGTGGAGCGGGAAGCCGCTCGTCACCTGCTGGGTGAGCATCGCCAGGAGCTGCCGGGCTTCCGTCCGCTCGTCCTCGGCCTCGAGGGTCGAAGCCAGGCTCACCAGCGAGGCCGCCATCGAGACCTGTGGGGAGCGACCGGTGCGACCGCTCGAGCGTTCCACCCGCGCGGCCAGATCCGGGTCGAGCCCGCGACCGACCATCGCAGCGTGCCAGCCGAGGAGCGGCGCCTCGTCGCGTCGCGCCTCCGCCAGATCCGGGTCGGCGCCGAGGCCGCCGCGCCCGAGCAGGACCACCCGGGCATGTGGATGCTGCGCGCCCATCAGGTCGCCCATCTCGCCGTGCCAGCGCTCGCGCGCCAGCCCCGAAGCGCTCCGGCGGAGCGGGTGGAGACCGCGGTCGACCGTCAGCCGACCGCGCGCGATCACCGCGCCCGATCCCTCGAGCGCCCAACGGGCGCGACCGGGGGTCTCGCCACGGAACACCAGGTCGAGCCGCGCGCCGGTCTCCGGCGCGACGGTCAGCGAACCGGGCGCCTCGAGCCCGACCCCTCGCCCGGTCGGCGAGAGGGGCACCTCGAGGGTGGCGTCGGTCGCGTTCACGACCCGGATCGGCCAGGTCAGCGGCTCCCCCATCCGCACCATCTCCGGGCCCACCACCGAGCCCGCGCGACGCATGAGCTCCGGGGTCACGAACGCCGGCGCGCCACCGCGCGCTGCGGTCTCGAGCACGCGCTCGCGACCGGTACCGTCGACGACCCACGCCAGCACGCCCCAGGTGCGAGGCTCGTCGCCGACCGCGAGGCTCACCTCACGCCCGGTCGCGGCCGCGGAGCCCGCGGGGATCGCGGGACGCCGGAGCGCGAGCGGGTCGCTCGGGAACTCGAAGAGCGCCGGCAGCGTCCCCAGGTCGACCCGCGCGCGAGACTCGTCCGGCGCGCGAATCGCGGGCACGCCCTGGCCGTGGATGCGCGCCGCCATGTCCAGCGTCGCCCGGCCGAGCTCGACGCCGTTGAGCCGGGCGAGGAGCGCGTCCTCGCCGACGGCTCGGGCGTAGATGGTCCCCGAGCGGAGCACCCGCGCGGTCGGGTCGGTGACGTCGTTGCCGTTGCCGACCCGGCCATCCGGACCCGCGCTGACCAGCTCGTGACCGGCGACCGGCTGGAGCTGCGAGAAGCGCGGTCGGTTCGTCGGACGGAGCTCGAAGGGACGGCCCCAGCCGTCGACCAGATCCCGCGCCTGGATGGTTCGCCCGCCGGCGTGGTGGCCGACGAGCTGCCGCAGCCAGAGGCCGGGCTCACCCGGGCGCGCCCAAGGCAGATCGAGACCGCGCTGATTCACGAAGCTCCGGAGCGCGAGCAGGAGCACGAAGAGCCGCTCGCGGGTGATCCGCTCGGCCACCGAATCGAAGCTGAAGCTGGGATCGATTCGCCGCAGCATCGCCATCGTCAGCGGCTCGCCGCCGAGACCCGTCGCGCCCTCACCGCCGAGCTGGCTCTCCGGGAGTGACGCCAGCACGTGGTCGTCGAGGACCCGCCGACCGCGCTCGACGTGCGAGACCGCGTCCAGGTTCCCGGGGACGGACGCGGCGATACGCGTCTCGAGCGCGCGGAAGACCAGCGCCAGCCGACCTTCGATGAAGCGGTCGCTCGCGCGCCACGGATCGCGAAGCAGCCCCCGGCCGGCGGCGTTGCTCGGCGCGGGCATCGGCACCACACACGGTCCCCGGCGACCCTCGCAGGAGTCGCGGTAGACCGAGGGCACGGTGACGTCGCGCGTCGTCAGCTCGGCGAGCACGGCGGACACACCCAGCAACGTCGGGGTCCCGCGCTGGGTCGCGAAGGGGTCGGAGGACTGCAGCCGAGCGCGAAGCGCCGGAACGGAGTCGAGCGGAAGCGCCACCATGGCCGCGGTGGCGGACTCGGAGCCCGCGAGGCGCGCCGCGAGGGTCGCCCCGGGCCCTTCCGCCTGGAGCGTGAGCGACTCCTCGAGCGTGTTCGCGCCGGCGAGCGGCGCGATCCACGCAGCCACCGAGCCACCGTAGACCTCCCGGCCATCGACGATCGGTCGCGCGCGCACCTCGATGAGACCGCGGGCCTCCGGCGGGATCGGGAGCTGGACCACGTCCTGGCCGGGCTCCGCCACCACGCTGGCCATGATCGCGCCATCGGCCCGGACCACGACCGGTAGGCGGCGCGCGCGCTGGGCCCGGGTGATCCGGACCTCGACCGGATCGCCCGGCGCCACCAGCGGTGCGATCGAGACCCGCGCCGCGCCATCGACCTCGACGGGCACACAGAAGGGCTTCTCCTTGCCGTCGACGACCACGGTCAGCGACGCGCTCGACGCGCCGCCGCAGCCATCGTCGGTGGCCTGGTTCAACGGGACCTCGAAGGCGGCGACGCCGGCGGCGTCGGTGGCTCCTTGGTGGTCGCCGATGCGCGGCCCACGGATCGTCACGCCGACGTCCTCGGCGGCGCGACCGTCGATGCTCGCGACGCGCACGAAGATCCGTCCGCCGAGCTCCGGGGTCAGCGCGCCCCCCTCCACCGAGAGCGCGCTGCCGTAGCGCTCCCGCGCGACGCGAACCACGGCGCTGCCGAGACCGCCACCGTGCGCGGCGTGACCGGCGGCCACCGTGATGCTCACGTCACGGAAGGGCTGACTGAGCCGGGGGGCCTCCCAGACCAGCCGCGCGCGACCGCGCTCGTCGGTGAGCACCTCGTCGGGGAGCTGCTGCATCCCCTCGGCGGCGACCGGCATGCGGCTGCCGAGCCGGACCCGCGCCTCTGGCACGGGCATGCCGTCGGCGCGCCGAACGACGATGTCGACCGGGACGTCCGCTTCCGGACCGACCACGCGGCTGCTCGGCGCGAGCTGCACCAGGAGATCGCGCGCGCCCGGGGTGCGGAGGCCGCTCCGGTCGCTGTCCGTGATGCGCTCGGCCGCGCGACCATGGAACGCCTGGACCGTCACGGTCCCGACCACGTCGGCGGCCGGGTCGACGCGGCCCACGAAGAGCCCGTGCGGATCGGTGGTGACTGGCACCGGCGCCGCGATCGGGCCCCGCTGATCGGAGAACACCAGCTCGATCGGCGCCTCGGCGATGCCCTGGCCCCCGTGATCGGTCAGCCGGCCGAGGGCGACCACCGGCTCACCGGCGGCAGGCGGCGCGAGGAAGACGCGCAGGCCGCGGTTGATCCGGGTGCGGACGGTGAGCTCGAAGCGGCGCTGCACCTCGGCCTTGGAGAAGAGCGAGATGGTCACGCCGACCGCTGGCGGCGCGTCCTCCGGCATCGTGAGCTGGATGACCGCGCGGCCGCGATCGTCCGCCTCGACCTCGGCGACCGGCTCGCCCGGCTGCACGGCCGAGGTCACCACGATCGTCGCGCCGGCCGAGGGCCGGAGCCGATCGACGCCGAGCACGTCATAGGCGGAGAGGAGCCAGGTGGTGCTGCTACCGCGGGGCACGACGAGCGAGCCGTCGAGGCCGAGCTCCATCCCCTGGACCTCGCCGCCGGTGATGCGGCGACGCGTCGTCTGGGCGGAGCTCTCGGGAGCGATGGGGAGCGCGAGCGCGAAGGCCAGCGCGAGGAGGATCGTCGAACGGTTCACGCCGCCACCTCCGATCGAAGGGTGAAGGCCGCGACCGGCGGCAGCCGACGGAGGAGCGGGATGGGCTCGGGGTCCGGCGGTCCCGGGTCGGGCGGGAGCTCGGCCTCCGGCGCCTCCGGCTCCGGTCCTCGGTCCGGGAGCTCGAGCGCGCGGCTCGGCACCACCGTCGCCGGCTGGATCGCATCGGCGACTTCGGACTCGTCGATGACGGTCACGCCGAGCCCACGCAGGGTCCCGCCGACCGACCAGCGGAGCGGCAGGGGCAGCCGAACCTGGCGGCCGGGCGCGAGCGAAGGCAGGACGATCCGGAGCGTTCGCCCCTCCATCGTCGGTTGCGCGCCCACGGCTTCCAGCGCCTCGCGGGTCGGCTGGTCGAGCTCGGCGCCGGAGGGCAGGTCGACGTAGGCGACCGGGGTGCGCACGAGCCGCGGCTGGCGGCTGCGCACGTTCAGGCGGAGCCCGGCGCGCACGTCGCGGGCGCCGACCGCGCCGTCGATGCTCGCCTCGAAGCGCGCCTCGCGCTCCGGCGCCGCGTCCCACGGGCGGGCATAGCGGAGCTCGATGAGAAGGAGCGAGACGCCCTCCGAACGAACGGTGAACGTGTGGTCTCCGGCACCCGGCGTGGGGAAGCTGGCGCTCCGGACGGGCGGGTCACCGGAGAGATCGATCGAGGTGCCGTCGAGGCTCACGTCGATCGCCCCCGTCGCGTCGCCGCCGAGGCGACCTGCGGCCACGGCGGCGATCGAGGCTTCGGCGTGCCCCGGCAGCGGCAGGTCGAGCAGGTTGCGGACGAAGCGGAGCGCGCGCTCTCGCTCACCGAGCGCGCCGTAGGCGAGCGCGACGTCGGCGGTGGGCCGGAAGCGACCCTCCGGTGTGCCGCGACCCTGGCTGCGCTCGACGAAGCTCTGGTCGTCGTAGCGGACCTCTTCGCGCTCGAGCCGGCGAAGGAGCTCGCGCGCCTGGCCCTGCGCCTCACCGCCCTCGGTGAGCGCGAGCGCAGACGCCGCGGAGGCCATGACCCCGACGTCGTCGCTGCGGACCGTGCTCGCGAGTTGCTCGACGAGACGGTCGACGAGCTCCTGGCGGATCTCGCGGAGGGCGGGTCGGCCGCGGGTCGCGGCGACCGCGCGCAGCACGTCCGCGGCCATCATCAACGGTCCCTCGGACTCGCCGGTCGGCGTCCGCTCGGAGAGGATGCGCAACGCACGCTCGAGCACCACGTCCTCGGTGCCGTCGTCGTTCCAGACCACCGCGAGCGCGAGCGCGCCCTGAACCGGCGGGAAGCCGATGCGGATCTCCGGTCGCGGATCTTCGGCTCGGAGCATCCGTCGGGCCAGGGCCAGCGTCGGCTCGGGGACCGGCTCGCGGAGCACGGCCTGGGCCCACGCACCTTCGAGCCCCTTCTCGTCGAGGGCGCCGAAGACGCCGGAGCCGCGGACCACCCGCAGCTGCCCGGCGCCCCGCGGCGTGGCATCCGAAGGAATCGAGATGGCGACGTCCCCCGAGCCTTCGACCACGCTGCGGATCGTCCGGCGAACCACTCGCGCGTCGGCCCAGACCTTCAGCGGGCGGCGCACCGCGTCGAGCGGCTGTCCATCCGTGGTCGCCGCGCGGACGACGAGGTGACCCTCGCCGACCTCGGGCACGCGCACCTCGACGACGACCTCTTCACCGCGTCGCGCAGGTACCTGGAAGGGTGCGATCGGATCGGCCGCGATCGCGACGCCCTCGCCCTCGATCGCCACCTGCACCTCGAGCGGCTCACCGGTGCGGTTGTCCACGCGGATCGGCAGCCGGACCACGTCGCCCACCGTGGCGAAGGGCGGCACGGGCGCGTCGACGGTCGCACGCTGGTCGACGCGTACCGCGGTGCGCGCGGTGGTGGTCCAACCGCTGGCGGTCCAGGCGATCGCCTCGACGCGGTAGGTCGTCAGCGCGTCGGCGAGCTCGAAGGAGAGCGTCCCGCTCGTGCCCTCGAGGCGCTGCCCGGGCTGGACGTGGAGCGTCGCCGGGAAACGCTCGCGGATGCGCATGCTCATCGCCGCGAGCGGCGAGGGCGGCGGCGCCGGCGCGTTGGCCTGTGCGTTCATCTCGAAGCGCCCGTCCTCGTCGGCGCTCTCCTCGCTCTCCTCCATCGGAGCCGCCTCGAGGTCGTCGAGGCCGGCCAGCGGGTCGTCCGACGCGCCACCGCCGCGCGAGGCCCGCGAGCGTAGACCACCCGCACCCCGCCCGTAGCCCGAGCCCGAGCCGCCGCCCCCCAGCGCGAAGCCATCCATCTCGGGCGCCTGCTCGCGGAGCGACGCCGTGGCGGTCGCCTCGCTCACCGCGCCGCTGACCGGCCCGCGGGTCCGTTCCTGGGCCGCCGCGAGACTCATCGCGTTGTAGGCCTGCGCCATCTGCACGAGCGTCGCCGGTCCCGGAGCCAGCGCGCTGAGCCGATGCATGAGCGAGTCCTCGCCGGACACCACCGCGTAGGGCGTGCCCTCGGTGAGGATTCGCGCGAAGGGGTCCTTGATGTCGTCGCCCGTGCCCGCGCGCCCATCGGGGCCGGGCGACGAGAGCTCCCACTCCGCCGCCTGCGCGCTGAAGACCAACGCGGGGCGTGCGGTGCGACGGAAGGTGAAGGGGTTGCCCCACGGATCGATCAGCGCCTCGCGGGGCAAGGTGCCGAGCTCCACGAGCCGCGAGAGCCACCGCTCGGGCGGCTGACCGGCGACGGCGCGCGCCGCGTTCTGATCGTCCGGGTTGCTGAGCCGGCGGAGGGCCACCAGCAGACGCACGAGCTGGGTGCGCGCGATCCGCCGACCGACCGAGTCGAACGAGAAGCCGGAGTCGGCGCTCTTCATCATCGCCACGGTCATGTTCTCGCCGCCGAGGTTGTGCATGCCCAGGCGGGCGATCTCGGGCGCGTCGTCCCGGAAGGCCCAGCGGTTGCCACGCTTGGTGAGCAACTTCTCGAGCTCCTCGCGGTTGCCGACCCGCTGCTGCACCGTGTGCTCGAGACGCAGCATGGCGTGGGCCGCGCCCCGGCGGATCAGCTCGGCGCGGGTGCGGAGCGGATCGCGCAGGACCTCCGGTCGACCGCGCGTCGGCCCTTCGGTCGGCAGACCCCAGGGCGGCGTCACGAGCGGCTGCGGGCGGTGGGTACCGAAGTCGCGCTCGACGAGCGCCGCGAGCGAGGCGCGCACCAGGACGGCGTCGCCTTCGGTCGGGGCGACCAGCGCCCGGTCGAGCGAGGCTCCGAGCCACTCGAGGCTCCAGGGGCTCTCGCCACCGTGCGCGGCGAGATCCCGCGCGACGAAGGCGATCCACGCCTGCGGTGAGGGTTGGCTGGTGGTCGCGGTGATCGCCGCCTCGTCGCGGACCATGTAGGGGTTCTGGTTCGGCTGGAGCGTCAGCGAGAACGCATCGGGCGGCCGGACGACCACCGCCGCGGAACCGCCGACGCCGTGGGCCACCAGGCCGCGCTCGTCGAGCGGCGCGGTCGAGTCCACGGAGGTCACCGGGCGCGCGCGCAGCTCGACCACGCCACCGACGCTCTGGGGAAGGGTGAGGGAGCCGCGGGCGCCGCGGGCGCGCGTGGAGGCGAGGAGCCGATCGCCGAGGAGCGCTTCGACGATCACGTCGCCGCGCGCCCCCGCTGGCCGCTCGATGGCGAACGTGACCTCGCCACCGGGCGAGGCGAAGGGCTCCGTCGGGCGCACGAGCAGCGACGAGTCGCCGGCCACTGGCACGCAGACCTCGCTGAACGCGGGCGGCGAGGTCTGCACCGTCACCTCGATCTGGACCGCCTCCTTGCCCGCGCAGGGCGAAGGCGCGGCGACCTGACCGTAGTCACCGGGCTCGACCGTGAGCGGCACGGCCACCAGGCCGTGGGCGTCGGTGGTCGCACGAACGGTGCCGCGAACGCCGGGGCCCTCGATGTTCAGGACCGTGCCCTCGGGCGGCGGCTCGCCGCGAGCGTCGGTGACGGAGAGGTACGCCTCGGTCGCGACGCGAGGCACGAGCCCGCCGGCCTCGGCGCTCGCGAGCACGCGCCAGGTCACCCGCGAAAGCATGAAGGGCGCCGCCGTGTGGAGCGCGCCGTGGGCAGGATGCTCCACGCGCACGCCGATGGCGCGCTGCTCGAGGTCACCCGCGAGGTAGGCCGGTGCCGAGAAATCGAGGGCCGCTCTGCCGTCGTCGCCGGTGCGGAGCTGCTGGGTCTCGATGCCGGTACCGGTCACGACCACCGAGGCACCCGCGACCGGCGTTCCGGACGGTGTGGTCACGGAGACGGATCCACGGATCTTCCCGCCGGGCGCGACGATCGGATCCGCGAGATCGACGTCGACGAAGAGGCGCTCGACCGTTCGGCGAGCGACCTGGAAGGTGAGGACTTGCTGAGCGCCGGCCACCGAGTCGTCCACTCGGACCAGCGCACGGTAGTGACCCTCGACCGCTCCTTCCTCGAGCGGCACGTCCACGGCAGCCACCCCGCCTGCGTTGGTTCCGATGCGCTGATCGAGCACCTCGTTGCCGCGCGCGTCGGTGACGGTCACGTGCACCGAGCGATCGTCGACCGGCGCGCCATCGCGCTGGCGACGCAAGCGCAGCCAGAGATGGGCGGTCTCGCCCGGCTCGTAGCGGTTGCGGTCGGCGAGCGCATCGAAGACGAGCGGCGAGCGGAGCTGGATCCCCTGGTAGAACTCGCGCTCGTTCTGCCCCTGCGAGACCGTCACGCGCATCCGTGGACGGACCAGCGGCCGGCTCGGCATCTCCATGTCGATGGCGAAGGTGCCGTCGTTCTCCGCGCGCACCGTGCGCTCCGTGACCACCTGCTCCACGCGATCGGGCCGGTCCAGGAGCTCGAGCTTCACCTGTGCGCCGCCCGCGCCCCGCAGCCCAGCGAGCCCGCGGACCTCATAGGCGGTGCCAGCGAGGTGGTAGCTCTCGCCATAGTAGGCGAAGGGGTTCCCGACGAGGGTCAGCTCGTAGCCGTCGCGCTGGGCGGCGGCGGGAAGCGAGAAGGAGAGGGTGAGGGCGAGGACGAAGAGAGAGGTGGTGCGCATGTGGGTGCCAGTGGGACGGGTTGGACCACGCCGCGCGCGCGTCCTTGGCTCCCCGTCCGGCGCGGAGCATAGATCACCTACCCAGTGCCGATCCGCACCGGATCCGTGACCGCTCGACCGGGACCGGCTCAGGCGCTCGGGTCGACCGAGCGCATCAGACCGGACAGGTGCTTCGAGATCTTGGAGCGCGGAGCGACCACCCGGGGCACGTCCTCGAGGTCCATCGCGTGCAGGTCGACGTGGTCGACCAGGGCCGAGAAGGCCAGGTAAGCGCTGATGGCGTGGGGGTTCCTGGCCCAGTCGGGGACATATCGCGGCTCGGCGATGTCGCCGTTCTCGAAAGACTCCTCGAGGTTGAGCACGTCGCCGAGGGTGACCCGGCCGACGAAGAGCCGCGGGATCACCTCGGGCATCCGCTCGGCGATCGCCTTCCGGAGGAAGGTGTGCACGGCGAAGAGCCCCTTGAGGTAGACGACGTCCTTGGTGAAGACGTGGCGCCCGTTCGGGTCGCCACCGCGATAGACGCGCATCGCGGTGTAGACGGCCTCCCTCGGCGACTCGCCCCAGCTCACCAGCGAGTCGATGAGCTCGTAGATGTTCGCGCCCTCTTCGGCCGCGTGGATGGCCTTGATGCGCATCGCGATCCGCCGGAGCCGCGCCAGATCGATGGCGCCGGTGACCAACTCGGCGAAGGTGGCGATGCCCTCCTGGGTCGCGGTCGTTCGGGGCGAGCCGAGGCCGAGCGCGGTCACGTGGGGCTGGTACTTGCGACCGTTGAGCGCCGTCAGGCTATGGACGAAGACCTCGTGCTCGGCGAGCTGGAGCGCGTCGAGCTGGGTGTAGGTCCCGCCGGTGCGGAGCCGTACTCGGGTCGACGACGCCGCCGCCTTCGCCATCAGTGCGGGATCCACGACCACCCGGATCCGCTCCTGGAAGAAGCCGCGGAAACGCTTCCGGAGGATCTTCGCGAGCTCCTCCGGGCCCATGGACTCGCCGGCGGGGAACTCGACGGAGGCGTCCGCCAGCTCTTGGGTCGCGCTCAGCAGCCGGTCGGCCACCTCGCGGTGGGTGAGCTTGGCACCAGCGAGGCGCCCACCGGGACCGCCGTAGATCTCCCGGCTGAGCCGGTGGAAGTCGGGCGTGCCCGCGTGCACCAGGAGATCCGCCGTGCGCCGATAGCTGAGCGCGGTGTAGGCGAGGTAACGCTGGATCGGATCGCTCCGGTCGGAGCGCTCGATGACCGCCTCGAGCTTGCGGGTGACCCGCTTGCTGAGCGGCTTGGGCTTGCGGATCTCCGGGATGACCCGGGTGCCCTTCTCCCAGTGCGTGAGCACCTCGTCGGCGGTCTCGGCCGGCCAGCTGATGGCGCTCAGGATCTTGATCCGCTTGGCTGCGCTGACCAGCAGCTCACTGTTCTCACGGATCGTCTCGAGGCGTTCGCTCATCAGTCTCTACGGACTGACGCACGCGCCCTCGGAAAGCAACGACTATCGAGCACGGCTCACCACGGAAGAGGGGTCGGCGTCGCGATCATCGCCTCGCGAGAGCCCACGCCGACGGCACCGTCGGCGTTGCGACCCCAGCAGACCCAGCCGCCGGACTGGCGCCGCGCGCACTGCGCAGACCACCCGACGCTCACGTCGGTCGCGTCGCTCAGGCCGGGGACCGCGCTCGGATGCACCACCACCTGCCCCGCCTCCTCGGTCGGCACGAAGAGGTGGTGCTGCCGGTTGACGCCCCAGCAGTGGACCCGCCCTTCACTCACGGCGCACATGTTCTCCGAACGCGTGCTGAACGCGCTGACGTTCGAGAGCTCCGTGATGGGCTGGGGCGTGCCGTAGATCGGCTCGGTGCCGCCGTCGGCACCGTAGACGTTCGAGCCCCAGCAGCGCAGCTGGCCTCCGGTGGTCACCAGGCAGCCGTGGTTGGACGCGATGCTCATCGACGCGACCTCACCGGTGCCCCGCAGCCGCGTCGGGGGCGCACGACGGTTCCGGCGGCGGGTGCCCGACTGGGTGTAGGAGCTGTCACCCCAGCAGCGGACCTGTCCCCGCCGGTTCTTCGCACAGGCGTTGTACTGGCCCGACCAGAGCTCGGTGGCGCGCCCGACCCGCGGGACCACCTGCGCCGCGGCCCGCTTCTCGACCGACTCGGGGGCGCCCAGCTCGCCGTGGCGGTTGCTGCCCCAGCAGAGCACCTGCCCGTCGGTGCGGCGCGCGCAGCCATGGAAACCGCCGACCGCGATCTGCGCGACCTCGCTCAGCCCCGGCACCGCCGCCGGCTCGGTGCGCTCTTCCACGTCGTCGACGCCGAGCTGCAGGTGGCCGTTGTCGCCCCAGCACCAGACCGTGCCGTCCTGACGGAGCGCACATGCGAAGCCGAAGCCGACCTCGATCTGGGTGACCTGGTCGAGCCCCGGAACCGGTCGCGGCGTGCGCGCGTCACCGCCCTCCGAGCCGCACTGACCGTCATCGCAGCGGCCCCAGCACTTCACCGTCCCGTCCTCGCTCAGCCCGCAGCCGAAGCGCGAGCCCAGGCTCACCTGCGTCTGTGCGGAAGCCGAGCTCGCGATGACCGTGAGTGTGGCGAGAGCGAGGGTCAGGGCGCGCATGCGCGGATTGTACGCGCTTCGCCCGCGTTGATTCAGCGCGCCACCAGCTGGGCACCGGGTCCGAGCCGCGCGGCGAGGCTGCTTCGGAGCCGGAGCTCGGCCACCCTGGGCTCGAGCTGGGCGTCGCCCATCGCCATCAGCGAGCGGCTGATGGCGCCGAGCGCGTCGGCGCCGCAGCGGTCATCCAGGGTCGGCCCGGGGCAGGTCACCATCACGCAGCGCAGGCCGAGCTCGCCGCAGCGATCGCGGATCTGCTCGGTGGCGAGCTCGCCCCCGTCGAGCCGGTAGCCGAGCTCGTTGGTGTAGCCGACGATGACCAGCGGCGGTGGTGGGTCCAGCTCCGCCGCGCGCCGCAGTCGAAACGCGAGACTGGCGGCGTTCGGTGACGAGGCGACCGCAGCGAGCGTGTCGCGAAAGCCGTCGATGAACGTCGATGACGCCGCGCCGTACATGGCGACGCCCTCCATCTCGTCGATCGGTAGCAGCGCGATCACCCGGGGACCGGGCACCGGGAGCAGGACATCGAGCGCAGGCTCGTCCGCGGCCGGCTCGTCGTCGGGCAGGTTGGACGCGACATCGAGCGCCACGTCGGCGCCAATCTCCACCGCATCCGCGAGCACGTCGCCATCCGGATGGCCACCCCTGGCTGCGCTCGGCGCGAAGTCGTCGGCCAGGGCCGCCGGTGGATGCAGCGCCTCGTCGCCACCGAGCCCGTGGGCCCAGCGTGTCTCACCGCCCTCGAGGCCCAGCCCGACGCCGTGACCCCAGCCGTGGGTGGAGGGGCGGCCGAGCCTTCCCGTCGGGATCTCGTCGGCGAAGCGACCCGCCCGCGGCGCCCAATCGTCCGCCGTGCGCGTTACCGCACCGAGCTCACCGCCGGCGCGCGCGACGCGAGAGCCCGCGCGGCCACAGTCGTCCGCGGTGCGGGCGAAGAGCAGCCCGATCGCAGCGAGCCCTCCGCCGACCAGCCCGAGCTTCTTGCCGCCTTCGTCACTCATCGCGGGCTCAGCATACGTCTGGGGGGCGACGACGTTCCTTCAGGTCAGCGGTCGGGGTGGGCGTCGACGCCGCGGGCGGTGAAGTCGGCAGCGGCGAACGCGAGCCGCCGGGGGCTCGACGCGTTGCGCTCGAGGAAGTCCACCCGCCCCTCGCGGACCCGCAGGGTCCAGCCAGCCGTCCCGCGGGGCTCTGGCTCGAGCGCGTCGACGGCCAACACCGCGAGGTTGGCGCCGCCCTCGGGGCAGCGGACGGATCGGAAGCGGATGACCTCGACCCCCGCGTCGCGAGCGAGTCGACCGAGCCGCTGCGACTCGCCGTAGTCGCCCGGCGCCTCGAGCCGCTCCCGCTCTGCGTCGAAGGCGGCGTCGGTCGTGTCGAGACCCACATCGGTGGCATAGCCGAAGGTGAAGGCCGTCTTGTCCACGGTGGGCA
Organism: uncultured Sandaracinus sp.; assembly: GCA_964462035.1. Classification (GTDB taxonomy): domain Bacteria; phylum Myxococcota_A; class Polyangia; order Polyangiales; family Houyiibacteriaceae; genus UBA1660. Next base: position 39,471 of record CAYXAP010000035.1, on the reverse strand, counting down.
TCTCGAAGCCCTCGGCGTGCTCCAGGAAGACCAGCGTGTAGAAGGCCAGCTCGGCGAGCGCGGTCTCGAGCCGCTCGGAGCCGTAGAAGATCCCCCGCTGGTCGGTCGTCCCGTAGCGCGAGCCGTGGCGAAGCGGCGGGTACCGAAAGGGCGTCGCGATCAGGTAGTGCGGCCCGGCAGCCAACCGGCCCGGCTTGGTCTCCTCGAGCAGCTCTTCGAGCAACTTCTGCTCTTCGAGATCGTCGACCAGCTCGAGCGTGGCCACCTGCGACTGCGACTCGACCACCCGAGTCCCCTCGCCGGCGAGCGCGACGAAGGGCGGGAGCTCAGACACGGGCGCGCATCGCGTCGAGGTAGCCCAGCGTCTGGGTCAGCCCCTCGACCCGCTGGACCAGGTCGACCGGCCGGCCCTGGAGGTAGGAGTTGTCGGTAGCCAGCCAGCGCGCCGCAGCGGCGTCCGAGCCCACCACGCCGATCAGCGAGCGGTAGACGCGGATGAGCAGGAGGGCGAGCTCGATCGCCTTCGGCCGGGAGAGCGGCGCGCTCTCGAGCCGAGAGATGGTCGACGGCGAGACGCCGAGCACCTCGGCGAGCTGGGCGTGGGTCAGCCCGAGCTTGTCGGCCGCGCGCCGCACCGCCTTGGTGACGACGATGCGTTCACGGCCGGGATCGGTGGCGACGCGAGGCTGAGGCATGGCCCCAACCTGCCACCGACCACCGTCACATGCAATATGTCAGATAGATTCTTGCGTGTGACGGCGATTGAGGGGGCTCAGTCGTCCGATTCCGGGATGATCGGGGCCACGTGGACCTCCGAGAGCATCTCCGAATTCACGGGGCTCGGCGCGCCGGTCATCAGGTCGTTGGCCCGCTGGGTCTTCGGGAAGGCGATGACGTCGCGGATCGACTCGGTCTGCGCCGCGAGCATCGCGACCCGGTCCATGCCGAAGGCGATGCCGCCGTGCGGTGGGGCGCCGTAGCTCAGGCCGTCGAGGAGGAAGCCGAACTTCTCGCGCGCCTCTTCCTCGCCGACGCCGATGACGTCGAAGACACGCTTCTGGACGGCCGGGTCGTGCAAGCGGATGGAGCCGCCGGCGATCTCGAAGCCGTTGAGCACGAGGTCGTAGCGGTAGCAGCTGACCAGTCCGGGATCGGTCTCGAGCTTGTCGACGTCCTGGTCCTGCGGGCGGGTGAAGACGTGGTGCGCCGCGGCCCAGGAGCCGTCCTCCTCTTCCTCGAAGAGCGGCGGGTTCACGACCCAGAGGAACTCCCAGTCGTCGCCGGCGCCGGTCTCGGGGATCATCCCGAGCTTCTTGCCGAGGTGCACCCGGAGGTTGGCCATCACGGTGTGGACCTTCGCGGTCGGCCCGAGCTGGAAGAGGATCAGGTCGCCGTCCTTCGCGCCGACCGCCTCGTTGATGGCGTTGCGGAGCTCGTCGGTGATGACCTTTCCGAAGGGGCTCTGGGTCCAGGTGCCGTCGGCCTGGACCTTGGCGCGGCCGAGGCCGGCGGAGCCCATCTGCTTGCAGAGCTTCTCGAGCTGGTCGGTGTCCTTGCGGCTGAGCTTGTGCTCGCCGGGGACGACCATGGCCTTGATGATCTCGGCCGGCAGCTCCTTGCGGTAGGCGCCGCTCGCGAACTTCTCCGCGATGGCCGCGAAGAGCGGGACGTTGCCGCCGCCGTGCTGGGTGACGAGCTCGGTCAGGTCGGTGTGCTCGAGCTCGAAGCGCACGTCCGGCTTGTCGTTGCCGTAGCGCCGCATCGACTCCTCGAAGTCGAGGCGCGGGAAGGTGCCATCCGGGTACTTCTCCTTCAGGTCGATCCCGAGCACTTCCTTCCAGAGCCTGAAGACCAAGCCTTCGAGCACGGTGAAGAGCGTGTCCTGATCGATGAAGGACATCTCGATGTCGATCTGGGTGAACTCGGGCTGGCGATCGATGCGCAGCGCCTCGTCCCGGAAGCAGCGGACGATCTGGTAGTAGCGGTCGTAGCCGGCGACCATCAGCAGCTGCTTGTAGAGCTGGGGACTCTCGGCCAAAGCGTAGAAGCTGCCGGGGTACAGGCGGGAGGGAACCAAGAACGGTCGAGCCCCGCCGGGTGTGTACCGGACCAGGTAGGGCGTCTCGACCTCGAGGAAGCCGTTGTCCGCGAGGTAGTTCCGCGCGTGGTGGTTCAGCTGGCTCCGCATGATCAGGTTCTTCTGGAGCTGCGGGCGGCGCAGATCGAGATAGCGGTGCTCGAGGCGCTTGTCCTCGTTGGTCTCCACCGAGTCCTCGATGGGGAAGGGCGGCGTGAGGGCCTCGTTGAGCACCTCGGCCTGCTGGACCACCACCTCGATCGCGCCGGTCTCGAGGCGCGGGTTGTGGAGGCTGGTGCCGTCGTCGGTCTGGCCGCGGTCCCGGACCTTGCCCTGGATGGCGAGGACCCACTCCGGCCGCGCGCGCTTGGCGACCTCGTAGCTCGGGTGGTCCGGATCGAAGACCAGCTGGGTCAGGCCGTAGCGGTCGCGGATGTCGATGAAGATGGCGTTCGGGTGGTGCCGGCGATTCTGCACCCAGCCGAAGAGGACGACCTCATCGCCGTCGTTCTCCAGCCGCAGCTCTCCGCAGTTGTGGGTTCGCTTGAGCTCCTCGATGAACTTCTTCGCCACGTCGACTCCTGAAACCACCCGTGGTCGCAGCGAAAAGCGCCGCGATGAGTGGGGAGGGGCACGTACCCACGTCGCCGCACCGCGTCAAGCTGCGGGGCTGGCGCTCTCGCCCCCGTGGCCGCCCAGGCGCGACCGAACACGACGAGAATCCGTCAGTTCACGCCACGACGGAACGCGAGCTGGGTGCCTTCGTAGACCGGACCGGAGGAACGATGAACATGACCACTCGACACCGTCTCACTTCCCACCCGCTGATTCGACTCGTTCTCTTGGCCACCCTCGTGTGCCTCGGCGTCACCGCGTGCGGCGGGGGGCCGACCGAACGCGACCGAGCGATGGCCGCCGAGCGCGCCGCACTGGCGGCGGAGCAGAACCAGATCGTCGCCGGTGAGAGCGCCTGCACGGACATCCACACGTGGCGTGCAGCCCACCAAGCGGAGATCGCCGCGTCCGACGCGTGGTGGTCCACGCTCGGCGGCTCGACGAAGAGCACGCTGCAAGGCGAGTATCCAGCCATCGGAGCGTCCGGAATGTCCCGCGGCAGTCTGCTGGTCCGATGCGGCTCGGCAGGCGCTCTCTGGGACTCCGGTTCCTGAGAACCCTTCCGAAAGGGCGGTTCAACGCTCGCAGGAGAGGCGGCCCCGCACATCGACTCGATGAGTGGCCCCGTTCTCGGCGCCGTTTGCTCCGAGCACGAAGATGTAGGTCCCCGGCTGGTCGACCAGACTGGCCGGGAGCTCGATGGAGAAGAGCTCTCGGGTGGCTCCACCGATGCGATGACAGCGGTTGGGGCAACCCGAGTAGCGCCCCTCTCCAGTCTCCCGGTCTCGCGTGACGACCGGGTCACATGAAGGGCCGTCTTCGCATACCAAGGCAGCGTTCCGGTGCCGAAAGGCATGGCGTCGTGTCGTTCCATCCGGGCGCAGCACGTTCAGCACGAGGGGCACTTCGAGCCGCGGTGGGGTCTGCACGTTGATCCGGAGCCGGAGCTCGCCCGGGGAAGCCACCGTCCTCGGCCCGCCGAAGCGAGTGGCGTACGGGAAGCGGCGGCGGTCACGGAGCCGAGTGACGAAGGACCGGATGCGCGCACCGACCGCGTAGCAACCGCGCGCCCCTTCCGAGAGGCGCGCGAGCTCTCGCGTCTGCCGCTCCGTTCGGGCCGCGTTCGGGTCCACCGCAGGCTCGGCGAGCTCGGGTTGGGGCTCCGCCGCCGGGACGGCGCCTTCCGCCGATCGGGGAGCCGCTGTCTCGGGCTCGGGCATCGCTCCTTCCCTCGCGCACGCCAAGGTGAGCAGACAGACGAGAACGAGGGGCGTCCGGGTCATGAGGACGAGCTGAATCTAGCGGACGGCGAGCGACAGGCGTCAACGAGCGCTGATTCGGCGCCCCGAGCCGAGCCGTCCTACTCGGGCGCGCAAGCAGCCCCCGGAGTACACCCACAACTGCTGGCGGCGAGCGGTGCCGATACACAACGAACGATCAAACGACGAAAAGCCATCGCACCACGCTAGCGGGTGTGACGGCATTCGCCAAAGGCGCTCGCCGCGCGGCCTCGCTCCCATCGAGCGGGCCGCGCAGGTGCTCACGCGGTCTCGAGAGCCTTCTTACGGACCTTGTTGCCGGTGATGACGCCGCCGATGCCAGAGACGAGGGTGCCCACCGCGATGATGAGCGCGAAGAAGCCGCCGACGAACGCGCCGAGCGCTCCGGCCTCGGCACCGCCGCCCATCGCCTCGGTCGCCTCCTGGGTGGCCGAGGCGATCACGAGGTAGTAGCCGCCCGCCGACAGGAGCGAGGCCAGGATGAAGGCGCCAACTCCCGCGAGGGTCTTGGCCTGGGTGAAGGCCATCGCCAGGAAGCCGCTGACGGCGAAGATGCCGAAGTAGACGAAGCTGGCGACCTTGCCGCCCATGCCCGAGGTGATGAAGCCGCTCGCGAAGCTCAGGCCGACGGCGGCCAGCGCGAAGAGCCAGACGAAGTGCTTGTTCAGGGTACCGATCTTGTCCATGTGAGTTCCTCTCCTTTCGTCGCCGACGTGGCGACCGACCAGGGCTAGAGCACCGCCCGTGCCAAGCCCGGATCGCCCCCAAAACCACGACGTTCCCCAAACCCTGGACACCCCTGTCAGTCACCACTGACACCGCTGTCGACCGGGGACGCTCGTTTTCATTGTTTTCATTCGCCGGCGCCGAGGACCGCATGAAAACGATGAAAACGAGCGTCCCCGTTTGCTCCGCACGTAGGCGCTCGCACGCGACCCGCGTTCGAGGGGCGGTTTTGAAAACGATGAAAACGAGCGTCCCCGATCGACAATGGTGTCGTTGGTTTTGAAAACGATGAAAACGAGCGTCCCCGATCGACAATGGTGTCGTTGATGGCTGCCAAGGCTGTCGCGCGGGGGGCGAGCGTTGGGGTTTCGCGGCGCGACGG